>JAKOVB010000067.1 GCA_029782295.1 Pseudomonadota bacterium | reverse complement strand
CGTCCATTCATTCAACCATACTGGCCATTTTCCATCGCCTTGCGTTGTGGCCAGTGACATGCTGCGTTTAGAAGTCGTTGATGACGGCGCCAACCACACGTGCACCCGTGACGGTAATTTGGTCACGCGCTTCAGCAAGGTCATCGAGTCGTGTGCTGTTCATCCTGGACACCAGCAAGGCACCACCGCAACGCGCAACGGCCGGCTGTGCATCCGAGGTTACATTTGCAGGCGTCACATCGACCAGAATCACATCATATTGCGTCAGCGCCTGGTTCATGAATTGGGTAAAGGTGTCACGACTGAGGAGTTCCTGAGGGTTGGGAGGAACGGTCCCCGCGCCGAGCACGGACAAATCGACAAAAGATTCAACCTTGGTAATCACTTCCATGCCCGCACGAGCGGCAAGGATGTCAGAAAAACCACGATTTTCCTTGAGGTTGAAGTATTGCTTCTGGTGGGGATCACGCAAATTCGCATCGACCAGCAAGGTACGCTGCCCCAACTGTGAAAATACGATGGCGAGATTGGCAGCCAGCAGGCTGGCACCTTCGCCTGGATTTGCACTGACAATGGCCAGTGACTTGTATCCTTCGGAGAACCAGCGCAGCATCAACTGGCTTCTCAAGGCACGCAACGCTTCAACCTGCTGTGTAAACGGTTGATAAGCCGCAACAAGCTCGGGACTGAAATCCCCTTGCCCAGGCTGCAAATAAGGATAGTCGAATTGCATTGCAAGGGCCTGGCTGATATCGGCCTCAGTCACCAATCCCAATTTGACTGCCGCATCCCCAAACCGCAACCCCAGCTCCGATTGCGTTCGAAGAATTTTCTCGGCATCTTCCACCGAAATCTTCCCCAACTGCAGCAGCAGCAAGCCAATGTTACCCTTCCCTCCAAAATTGGAAGAGGTTTCAGACACTTTCACCAGATCCGTCACATTGATTACATTGTTATCCATGGAGTTTGCTTTCCTTACGCGACTCTGTTCTATCAACGTGCAAAACCAAAAATTCGTTTTCCAGATTTGATGGCTTTTCCGCTCTCAATGACAGCGAAGACGGGAATCCCAAGCAAATCACTGACATCACTACGGCTGCGGATTCTGCGATCCAGCATCTCGGACAGCAGTCCAAAGCCAAGCCCCAGCATCGTCCCCAGGAACACAGAAAGCATCATATTCAGCAGCAGCTTAGGGCTGGAAGGCCGATCAGGAGGAGTTGCGGGGTTCAACACAGCCACTTCGGACTGGTTCGCATTTCCCTCAAGACTCGTCTGTGTCAAACGCTGGCTTGCCGTATCCAGTGCCCGTTGCGCATTTTCCACATCGCGCTGAAGCACAGAAAATTCATCACGTGCGCGATTCAATTCTAGAACACGCTTCTTCTGCTCAGCCAGTTCTGCTCGAAGCTGTGCTTCACGCTGCTTCTGAATGCGTGCTGAACTTCCGATCGTGCTGGAGGTTTTGGCTGCTTCCTCGGCCAATTGACCCTTGAGCTTGTCCAGTTCAGCCTTTGCTGACAGGTATTGCGGGTGGCTGGTACCGAGACGCTGGGACAGATCGGACAGCTTGGATTCGGAGCGTGCAATATCAATCCGAAGGTTTTGCACGACCGGGTTCGCCGCCACGTCAGGCGATGTATCGGAATTTCCAGTCACTTGACGGGAACTTGCTTCATAGGATTGAGACTGCGCCATCACAAGCTGAGTCGCAAGGTCATTCAGGCGGGAAGTTTCGACATCCATATGTTCCATGACCCCAGTCAGGCCTTTTTCCTGCTGGTATTTCGAGAGTCTCGCTTGGGCGGCTTCCAGGTTTTCACGAAGGACCTTGGTCTGGTCACCCAGAAACTCTGCCGCCTTGATGGCAGGATCTACCTTCAACTGCAGATTGACCTGCTGATAGGCGGTGGCAAATGCATTTGCCACCGCAGCAGCAAACTCAGGATCATTCCCTGTAAACGAAATTTCCAGCACGCTGCTTTCACGGGAGGGCTTGACGTCAAGTTTCCTAAGGAGAAGATTCCCCAACCAGGCCTTGATATCCCCCTTGCCACCGGTCGCATCCATAAACTGCTGCTTGGCAATCGGGTTCTCTGCAAACTTCAGCTGATCCACCACTTTGATGGCCACATTGCGGCTGGTAATAATGTCCGTCTGGGTTGCCATATATCCAGGCATCAACTGCGCAGGGATTGAAAGGCCTGTAACCGGATCGACTCCCTTGTAGTTCAGCACGAGCGTGGTGGTTGCCGTGTAGGATTTCGGCATCAGCAAACTCACCACCAGCGTTGTCAAAACCACGACCGCAAAAGTGATCCCGATCACTTTTGAGCGCGCACGAAGAATCAGAAGGAATTGAGCAAGATTCATAGTGTCGTCTTAGAAAAGGCTTTCTTTTACGTAAACCACATCATCGGGTTGCAGCGAGTCTGATCCACTGGCATCCACAGTTTGCAATTTACCCTCCGCATCGCGGCGCTTGATCTTGATGCCACGCTCGGTCCCGCGTGGCGTCAGCCCGCCGCCCACAGACAACGCCTGAAAGACGTTCATGTTTCTTTCAAGACGGAAAGCGCCCGGACGTGCCACTTCACCGTAAATATAAAACATCGGCTGACGCGGCACGTAAATCATGTCACCGGCACGCAGCATCAGATTGGATGCAGTATTCCCGGACTTGAAGAGCTGATCCACATCCAGTTCCTGCTTGGTGGTCTTTCCATCACGCACCATGGTCACGACTATCGTGTCGGCTCCACCGGGAGCTACACCGCCAGCCATGGCAAGGAAGTCACCAACATTGCGGACACCGCTTACGACTGAATACTTACCCGGGCGATTCACCTGCCCCAGGACAGAGACCTCACGCGCTTCGACAAAGACGATTTCATCACCATGCACCTGCGGATTCTGACTCGCATCCCCATGGTCGAACCACGCGCCAAGATCATACTCATGCTTTTCTGATTTTCCCGCACCGTGACTGGTCACAGTCACAATTTCTGAACCATTGACTGTGGCCCCGCCTGCAAGCGCCAACACATCCGTCAGAGTGCTTGGGCGGTCAAGGGAGTATCGCCCTGGCTTGTTGACATCCCCCAGCACAGAAACCATCTGGCTCTGGAATTGCAAGACCACAAAATTAACCTGTGGCTGCTTCACGAAGCCGCCTGTCTCAAGGCCATTCGCCACTTTCCGTTCCGCGTCACCAGTTGCCAAACCACCAACCGCAACCTCACCCAACAACGGGAATGACACGGTTCCAGAGGCTGAAACACGGGTTTCGGTTGTCAGGTCCTGGTTTCCATAGACGGTAATACGAACCATATCGCCTGGTCCGATGACGTAATCCTGCTTTGCATTCTGTGCATATGCGTTAATCGAAAGCAGAAGCATGGTGAACATCAGAAGCAGCTTGCGCATATATCAAATCCCCGTTTTTATTTAGTTTTGAGTCAGAGGCCTGAGAGGCCCTTCTCAATATGCCCGGTCGCAGGCGCATTTGGCTTGGATTCCCCCTGCTGCACCTTGGGCTTTGCGTCCTTGTTAACCTCGACAGCTTCAGCAGGGGCTAAAGGTTCTTTATCGGCAAATGCGCCCAAATATTCAATCTTTGCATCCTGACGCAGTTTACCCTCCTGCTGTTTGGCAATTTCAGCCCTATGCTGACCCAGTAAATACTGTTCAATCAATGGGGTCGCTTTTTCCCTGGTTAACGGCTGTTCCTGAGATCCTGCCATCATCAGGACATTGATGAAATTCTGGGCTGGAATAATCACCATCTCGCCCTCTTTCATCTCACCTAGTTTTGAAAGCAGACCGATCGGAAGCTGCTCCGCTGCCCGGACGTCAGCATTAGCCTTGAACTCGATATTCTTCTCTTTCAACCAATTCGCGACGTCGGACAGGTTTTTTGCAGACTTAACCACAGGCTCAAGCTCCGCAACGCTGTCGGGCTTGATGGCAACCGCCAATTCCTGGAGCTTATAAACATGACGGTGTTCAAACAACTCTGGGTGTTTGCTGTAAAACTCGCTTACCTCAGCCTCGGACGGTTTCTTAGCTGCCGACAACTGCTGCTCGATATACGCCTGCACAAGAATTTCTCGCTTGGCGTTTTCCAAAGCCTGTAATACACGCGGATCACGATCTAGCTTGGCTTCACGCGCTTTCTGGACAATCAGTTGCTGATCAATCAATCGATCAAGGACTTTTTTGGACACTTCCTTTGATTGTTCAGGACTGATCTGTCCCATCTGACTCAACTTGAAGTTGAGTTGATGAATTGATATTTCATCTCCATTCACTTTGGCCACCACCTGAGTAGCCCCTGCATGGTCTTTTTTTCCACATGCACTAGCAACAAGCACCAGCATGATCAGAGCCAAAATTGACCTGAGAGAGGAATGACGATTCATTGAGTACCTTGCTTTGTTTTTAGAATTGAAAAAAATATTACCAGAATCACTCTGGTTAATACCATTAAAAAGACTACGGCGCGTTTCCGCGCCGTAGTCTTTCCATAAATTAATCATCTCTTCTACGCCGATAGACAAGGAACCCTAAAACTCCAAGTCCAGATGTCAACATCATCCATGCATCTGGCTCCGGGACAGGAGACACTGCCATGGAGACCAGCATTCCATTGAAGGTACCATGCTCGCTGGTGTTTTCCCTCACAAATGCCAGACGATCACCCGTGGCATCCACAAAAACTTTGACATCGTCGTTACCATAGCTCTTTCCCTTCTTATTGCTACCGAAGGATGCTCCAAACAACTCACCGGCGAGGACATGGGTCTCAGTCGCCCCAATTTTGTCAGGTGCGTCAAAAATCAGCGTATTAAACGAGTTCCCATCCTCTTCATGCCCGCCAGTGGGTCCGGAATATTCAGAAATACTGAACGTCTGCCATGGGGACTTGGATGGGTTTTCATAGACCAGAGTGAAATCCAAAGACTGGCCAACAGAATTCCAACCGGCATTTGACAAGGCCTCAAAGGAAGTCTGCGACCACCCTGTTCCGATGGTATCCAGCAGATTGGACAACGTTGCCGCTTTCGCTTGAATTGGTACAACCACCAGCATTGCGGTCAGTAATGATACTTGCATAAATTTCTGATGTATTTTCATCACAAGCACCCCTAAAAATAATTTCGGCATTAATCAAATGCCATGCCAAGTTGATCCGAAACAGAGCATGACTGGCTAAAATGGCACAACCATGGTGCAGCGCTCTGGCTCAAAACAATCAAACCGGTTACTGCTTATGGCTGGGAATATCGTTATGGATAATCAACTTTCCATCACGATTCTCGATAAAGCCTTCTTCCTCAATATGCTTGAGCACCCTGGTTACCATTTCCCGTGAGGCCCCCACCATTTCTGAGAATTCCTGTTTGGACATCCGGTACTGATAAACCAATTCACCATCGACCATTTCCGAATTATCGAGCAGTATTCGTGCCACCCGCCCGTACACATCCATCATTGCAAGACTTTCAATCTTGCGAATTACCGAACGCATCCGATGTGCAAAGCTTCTCAGCATGTATCGGGTAATTTCATAATTACTCGACAGGAAAACATCAAAATCCTTTTTCGCCACCAGAAGCAGTTCACAAGGTGTCATTGCAATCACCGAAGCAGCTCTCGGCTTGTCATCCAGCAATCCCATCTCACCAAAAAACTCACCGGGCTTCAGGAAACTGATAATAAATTCACGCTCATCGGCATTCTTGATGATGACTTTTGCCTTGCCAGCCAGGATCAGATAAAAGTAATCCGCATCCTCACCCTCATGAACAATCACTTCTCCCTTCCTCACATGCCGGTGTTTAAGCATATTGACGAGGCGGCCGATCGCCTCATCCGAAAGGCCCGAAAACATTGGGATTGTTTTCAGGACGAGTGAATTAACCAAGTTGGGATTTGTCATATTTCAGAACGCATTAACGCAACGCTGGAGCAACCCCACCCGGCTAATTGGCGCAGGGCATTTCCTTTGATTACAAACTGCAGCCAAAGAACAGGGTCAGTTAGCTTGCATCGCGACGACGGTACATCACCATTGCCATCAGCATCAGACCGGTCGCCATCATCCCCATCGTCCCCGGTTCAGGTACAGGCGAAACCTTGATACTTCCTGCATAATAACCACCCTGAAGCCCTGTAGTCAGCCCCTGCACCTTCAAGTAGTAATCGCCGGCCGACAATGAATTGATCGTAAAATCCAGACCGTTCCCTCGCTGCACATTCGCACTGTCATACAAAGCCAGACTCAGGTTATCAATACCCAGAATGGATGTGCCTGCCACTGTATAGTTCAGGGTGCCCACGCCAGCACTGGTGGTACCCTGAGAAGTCAGGCTGAAATAGATAGTATCCAGAAAGGAAGCGCCTGCAGGAGTTGCAGAACTGAAACTCTTCATGGTCCCTACGGCAATCGCGCCAAGATTCTGGTCAGCTGCCGCCGCGAAACTTGTTGTGCCAAGCAGCGCAACCGATACCAACAATTTTTTAATGTTATTCATTTTTAGTTCCTCTGAGATAATTCAAAAAAACGATAAAGACTTCAACGATAGAACATCCAATCCATCACTACCCCTAGCATAGCAACTCAAAATTACTTACGGTTTTGCGATGCCCATGAGTTTGATATCTCCTAAATCCAAAGATGCTCATGATTCCAAAAGCAAAAAGCAGGCCTAAAGATGGCTCAGGGACAGCGCTGACATAGGTAAAGTCATCCATGACCCATTGATAGCCGTACCCAGAAACCGAGTTTTTAACGACCAGCCGATCGATACCAAGCCAGTTGAGGGCAATATTCACGGGCGTCGACTTGCTGATCTCGAAGCTTGCGGAATCATATTTTTTAACGCCATCGGACCAACCTTCAAAACTGAGGGCATGATTCTGGAACGCAGCGGTCCAGTTGGCTGAGACAAAATCGACTTTACCTACTCCAAGCCAGTCGATTGAAACGGAAGAGTCACTGCTGAAGGCTACTTTATTTCCTGATGTCGCACCGAATTGATATCCGGTACTACCGTAGCCGTTTGTAGCCCAGTCAAGGGTATAGGTCGCCGCCCCCCAACTGAAGCCTTGATAACCATTCGACAACACATCTAAAAACGAGGAACGGTCTTCAAATGTAACAACAGTCTCACCAAGCGCAGCATGAACACTCGCCGCATACCCCAGCAAGACCGTCGTAAGAATCAGCCCAACTTTCCTCATATGCCTACCCAGTGAACTCTTGGTTAATTTATACGAGGAGAATGTTAAGAGATGATGATCTAAAACACTACCATTTTTTTAGTTTTAATCGATAACTAATTATCACTCGCTCGATAAAAAAGATATCTAACAACCACTTTCTACCGTGCTCGAAATCCAAATATCCCCATCCGCCACAATTGGGCTTGCATATCTGAAAAGACAGAGAGAAGAATTTTTTGCCCCCACCACACTCACGACCAAAGTATTGGGAGGATCTGCCGGACTTCCCGCAGTGAACTGATAATCAGTCGCCTGCAACCCGGAAGCACTTACGATCCCATTGGCATTTGCAGTTGGATATCGATACAACATGGTAATCGTTGCACCTGAAACAGTAACTGGATCATTGGGTTGCAGCCCGCGACTGATGGAGGCAGCATTAGCCATCGATGCAGCTGACACCACACTCCCCCTGGCGGCCTGCAGTTTGGCAACACGCGCTTCCGATCCCATATCAATAAATCGTGGCAATGCAGTTGCAGCGAGGATCCCCAAAATGACAATCACAATCACCAGTTCGATCAGGGTAAATCCACGTGACGAAATGTAAGATCGGTGCAGGCCGGCTTTAGTTCTGCCATACCCAGCAATGCAGATGCGGAGTCGATCTTGCTGTTGCATGAATGAATACATGGAGGAATCAGAAATCAACACGCACATTCGCCATAATCGAATTGGTCTCATAAACATACCCAGCCACATTTCCATCCCGCTTAATCTTTTGGGCAGTCAATTGCGTTTTGATCTTTTCGTAAGGATCGTAACTGAGCGTCAATGCTGCAGTTTTCTGGGTTTCTTCCCTCTGCGGCCCACCGCCAAGGACAAACCCGGGATCTCCCTGATAACTCCTGTTCTCATAAACCAGATTCCCTTGAAGCCCAAGTTTGGATGTCGGCTTCCAGATTGGCATGAAAGTCAGCTTTTCCGATTGGACATACGTGGCAGCAAGATCATCAATCGCGTAACTGTCATGCGAGGCTCCAGCGATCAATGATGTTTTTTCTGTCGGTTGCCACGTCACATTCAGTTGGCCTGTCCAGTCTTTGGAGTTACGCTGGGACAATTCAGCGTAGGTTCGCTCCACGCTTCCAAGCCGACCATTAAAAATCATTTTGCCTGTTGCATGCCATGTCACATTAACGCCAAGTTCACGCTGCTGATGCTTGTTACCGAACACCAGTGCAGAGAAGCTGTCCCTTGCTGGATAGTTGGTATCCGTTTGCTTGGCGGTCAAATCAATACTATTACCTTCCGAGGTTTTAAATAGCAAGCCGCCCTCATTCGCTTCATCACTGCGATCGAGCCTCCGATAAGTTTCAAGGCCATTCGTCAAATCCGTCTCGGTATGACTTAAATGCAGGCGCCAACTCGGATGAAAATCCCAGTTAATACTGGCACGCTTGACCTGGGTCGTCCGCATATTCAAGAGAGGATTTCGTATTTCATTAAACCCTCCCATAGCCTTGGTTTCACTGATACTTAATTCCCCACCCAGATGGTTCCCAAGCACCCAGTTCCAGGCTAATTTTTTATTGTTTCCCTCATTATCGAGGAACCCGAAGCGATCAAATTTCGTCTTGTTTACCCCAAGTTGGGCAAGCACGGTCTGCCGGCTTATCCTGAAATTGGCGTTGATTCCGGCCTCGGCAAATGCCATGCGATCCGACATGGCCTCGTTGCCCAGGATCAGGCGAGCCTGGTCCTTGGATGCCAAGCGAAAAACATTGTCATCGTAGGTATAAGCCCCCATGACATAGGGCTTCAGGTCAATCTGACCTTCCGCACAGGCGTAATTTGCCATTGGCCCCAATGACGCGAACAATGCCAAACGCAACAATGTCATGAATCTTGAAATAGAAAACCCCACCACACAAAATCCATACCTTCGAACCACGCCATGCGCCGAAAGCTCAAACGGATATCACACATCATCAGCTTTAACCAATAACGGCAAACATCCCTCTTACTTCAGGACAGGGTGTCACTCGGGGCAACGTCCAGAATCAGAGCCCCGCAACGAGCCATATCAAAATGGCAAAAACCTATTTGTACTGCCAAGAGACAGTTACATATTTCATGTAACTTGTAAGATTTCACACCAAAGTATTTACTCTAAAAGAGTTTTAGTAGGAAATTATAGCTTTGAAATGGCTGATGCAACACCCGAACTGGCATTTATGCATAAGCATTTTGAGAAAGTTGGCATTTAAGCAACACCCTTAGGTATTGCGGACTTGACATCCTCCCCGGCCTGAAGGCCGAGGATTCCTACCGAGCTACGCGACTGCATGCGTAGTCTCCTCAGTGGGTTCCTGCTTCATCGAGGCGCCTGACTGCGCTGCCTCTCCACAGGCTAACACGGCCAGTCCGGCCGCTTTAATGTTGATGGCGCCGACCAGATCAGCATTCTCCGCAAAGCCACAATCGACACACCCGAACTTCGCTTGCGTCTGCCGATTATCTCTCGATACGTGGCCGCAGCACGGGCACGTCTGGCTCGTGTATTGCGGCGGTACAGCGATGAGCTGTCCGCCGTTCCACGTCAGCTTGTATTCCAGCTGACGGCGGAACTCGAACCAGCCCTGGTCGAGGATGGCCTTATTAAGGCCGGACTTGGCCGACACGTTACGCCCCGGCGCTTCGATCGTACCCGCCGCCGACTTGCTCATGTTGCGTATCTTCAAGTCTTCCACGAACACAACAGCGTGGTTTTTGCTGATCGTGTTCGTGGCCTTGTGCAGATAGTCGCGGCGGATATTTCCGATGCGGGCGTGGATCTTCTGGACGCGGGCCTTGGCCTTCTTCCAGTTGCTGCTGAATTTAACCTTGCGGCTCATGGCACGCTGGTAGCGCGCCAGGCGTTGCTCGTGCTTCCTGAAGCTGTTCAGTGGCGCAAGGAAAGCGCCGTCTGACAGTGTAGCGAAGCGGGCAATGCCCATATCGATGCCGACCGTTGAAGTCGCCTGCGGTACAGGCTGATCGACTTCGCGCTCGGTCTGGATTGAGACGTACCACTTACCGTTCGCCTGGCTGACTGTAATGTTCTTGGCATTGCCCAGTATCTCGCGACTGTTGCGATAGCGCACCCAGCCGATCTTCGGCAGGAAGATGCGGCTGTTCGCCTGGTCGATATTGAATTGCTTCGGATCCGGGTAGCGGAAGCTGTCGCCTTGGCCCTTCCTCTTGAATCGCGGGAAGTCCGCGCGCCCGGCGAAGAAGTTCTTGTAGGCAGCTTCCAGATCCTTCAGCGCATGTTGCAGCGGGTGCACTGGTGCATCTGCCATCCAGGATGTTTCGTTGCTATTGCGCCAGGCTGTTAGATGCTTGGCCATCGCGACGTAGTTGATAAACTTCTCGCCGGCCTCATGATGTTCTTTTTGCAGCGCCAAAGCTCGATTGAAGACGGCTCTGCAAGTTCCGGCAATGCGACGCATCTGGCGCGCTTGTGCACCATTGGTCTTTAGCTCGAATTTATATGCTTGACGCCGCTTCATGGCTTGTACCATAATTGGTCTATGGATAATAGTCAAGCAATTCGTACTGGCCGTCATTGCGTTTTCTCGCTGCACGCGCACTTGGTCTTTGTGACCAAGTATCGGCGACATGTCTTCGACGCCGTCGCTATTGAGTACTTACGCGGCCACTTTGAACGCGTATGCGAAAAGGCCGGTGCCACACTTGTAGAAATGAATGGTGAAGACGACCATGTGCACCTCCTGGTCGAATATCCGCCGAACGTGCAACTGTCGGCCCTGGTGAACAGCCTGAAGGGCGTGTCGAGCCGGTTACTGCGAAAGGATCGGCCCGACATCGCGAAGCGGTACTGGAGGGATGTATTGTGGTCGCCATCCTACTTTGCCGCATCCTGTGGCGGAGCTCCGCTGTCTGTGATTCAGCAATATATCGAACAGCAGCGAACACCAGAATAGATGTGAAATCGGCATCGAGCCGACTTCACATCGCACTATCCTTCCACGCCATGAATGGCGAGGTTTGCCGCGCAAATCCGATAAATAATCAGCATGCACAATCGCTGACTCATGTTGATCTTGGAAATGCAAATACCATGGGCTCAAGTCATGGAACCCATGGCGAAATGTCGAAAACTACCAGTTCACAATATCGATGTTATCGTCTTCCCCGCCAGCCTGACCATCCTTACCCAGAGATGAAAGATCAAGTTCGCCATGTTCACCTGGGCATTTGTAGATGTATGGACGACCCCAGGGATCATTGGGAACCGCCTTCGACAAATAAGGTCCAGCCCACCTTGGTTCGTTGGCAGGACGTGTATTGAGTGCAGCCAACCCTTGGTCTGTTGTCGGGTAATGGCCGACATCAAGACGATATTGATCAAGCGCCTTTTCCAGAGAATTGATTTGTGCACGCGCCGTCTTAACTTCAGACTTACCTAACTGGGCAAAATATTTTGGCGCCACATACCCCACCAGCAAGCCAAGGATGACCAGCACCACCAACAGTTCAAGAAGGGTGAAGCCAGAATTTTTAACTTTATGATTTATAACAATTCCCATAAGAGCAAACCCCTAATCCTTTGCGATGATTTACCAATGGATTGTAGACCAACGATCATATTCTCGCATCACGATGATGCCCGATATTTGAATTTCAAACATGAACCGAAAAATGCGATTGCATTAAAAGTGCAATATAACTTTGCGATAGTAATAGCATGAATAGGAGAAATAGATAATGAAACTTCTTAGCAGACTTAGGGATCACTCTGCAGAAACCAGCCCAGCTAATGCTCGGCAAAATAGACATTCAATAACTTACTGCAGCTTTGAGACAGAAACTTCTGGAGTGGTCGCAACAAACGAACAGGATGGATGTGCTCACAAATCATTTTATTTTTCGAAACCTCATGATGCCCCCAGCCATGTGATTAAAAACAATTAGTTCCCAATTTTCAAGACCGCACTAACCGCAAATGCCGAAACATTTTGTGTTTTCTTAGCTTTCCCAACCTCAACAAGAAGTTTATAAACATGCCGGTTATACCGGTCATACCGCCCGTCAAACGGTATCCTGAATTCCCCCGCAATCCACTTGGCGACAGCAGCCGACCGTGAGACCCCGGCCTGGCAGTGGACCATGACGCCTTTGACATCCGTCGGCAGGTTGCGCACGAATTCAACAATCTGTCTGGCGTGATCAGCAGTCATCTCGACATCCGGCTCATCTGACGTTCGGGCCGGATCGACGTCATGGAATGCGACTCGTAGAATGGAGTGCCAGCCTTTCTTGATATCAGCTGTGCCATAGCCGTCAAAATCCGTGATGCTGATGACAGCCCAGTCCGGCCAGGGCATGTTGGATTCGGCGGCATGCTTGCCGACGAATAAAACTCTCTCAACTGGCATTTAAATCTCCTATAACTACTAGATAGCCAGCTACTAGACGGCTATCTAGTAGCTGGCTATCCGTTTAGTATCTTCTTGCTGTCGCCCGGGCAAATGCCTGGCGGTTGACGATCGCGTCATCGAGCGCGTGATGGCGTCGCAGGCTATGATTCGACCTAAAAATGTCTTCCACAGCCGCCTTGAATCTCGTAGTCTGGATCGAACTGGCAAATGCCAGGGCAATCGGCTTCTGAACCAGATTGGCTGGCCAGCCATGGGTATCGAAGAGGTGTTTGATGTGCATCCAGTCCCAGTATGGCGCGTCAGACCACATCTTGACCTCGCCATCGAACTCTTCGATCCAGGACTTCAGGCGATGTGCGATCTCTACATAGGGAATTCTGGCGTCTCCACCTTCAAGCAGGGGCACGACGGTTTCCTTGGTGAAATCACTAAACATTTCAGCCTGCATGTCGGCATTCTCTGCGTAAAAGCGGCGCTCGCCATCTCCCGAGATCACACCGACAGACACCAGGCCAGGAGGCGTCGGATCCAGCGGCTCCTGGATATGGGTAAACTCGGTGTCGAAAAATAAATTGATCATTATTCAGACTCTTTTTCAGCCTTGCACTTGTCAAGCATTTCGCTGAAGCGTTTACGCATGGCTTCATTCTCTTCCAGCTCCTCGACCGCATAAGCCAGTGCACGGGCATCCCAGCCGGCATGATGCCGAATCGCCATCGGCTGGTATTGAAAATAACGCTCAATGCCAGGATCGACGTTGGTCGGATCCACACGTTTCGGCATTGCTGGCGGCAAGTTCGCTGGCCAGCAGTCGTGATCACGCAGGAGATTCGCCACCAGGCCGAAGTCGTAGCCTGGCGAATCGGTCACGATCTCGACCGGCTCACCAAATGCCTCGATCCAGGCTTTGATCCTGGCGGCAGCTTCAGGCGCACGGAGGCCGTGCTTCTCCGGCCGCAGATGCGGCAGAACTGCCTCGTGCACGAAATCGCTGCACTCGTCGCGATCATACTGATCGAGCAATTCGACGTAGCACTCCTGGCCATCATCGGCCACCAGGCCGGCAGAGATCAGCTTGGTTTCATGAATGATTCCGACCAGGTCGGTGAATTCGGTGTCGAGGAAAATCCTCATTCAGTTTCCTTTCCAGCCTCAACCAGCAAGTCATAAACATGCCGGTTGAATTTCTCATAGTCATGGTTGAACGGCAGACCGTACTCCATGGCGATCCACTTCGCGACCGCTGCCGATCGGCTGATGCCAGCTTTGCAATGAATCATGATGCCTTCTACATCGGTCGCGATCTGGCGCACGAATGCGACGATCTCTCTGGCATGCTGCTCATCCATCAGCGTCAGGAAAGCATCCTTCGGATGATCCGGGGTAATGTCATGGAACGCAGTCCTAAAGAGGGAGCGCCAGCCAGGCAGCACCTTGGCTTCCGCATTCCCCGTTACCGGGTCCGGCTCAGTGATCGAGATCATGGCCCAGTCCTGCCAGCCAGGAATGGTTTCGGCTGTGGCGCGGCCGACAAAAATTACTTTTGAAACCATGATCAAATCCCTTTCAATTTCTCAATCAACCCAGCCTGTGCCTGAAGCGATCCCAGACCCTCATTAGGATCCGTCAGCACCAGGCGATGCCGATGTTGCTCAGGCCACGCTTCTTCCCCAGAATGAAGGTCATCGATAGCGATCCAGTCCTGGACATCATGCCGACGGACATAGGCATCGATCTGCTGAAACCGTGTCCAGAAGCTGAACGGATCGCCGCCGCTCGAGTACATGCCACGATCGCCATTACGCATGCCCTTGTGCCAGGTTGCGCCAGTCACGCGCTTGCGTAGGCCTTCAGGCATCTTTTTCAGAGTGCGCTCGAACCCCAGCATCCTGACCCAGGAAGTCGAGAGAATGATGTCGACATCCCCTGCTGCATCCAGATGTTGCTCCAGGATATGGGCGTGCATGAACAGCGCCCCTGGCGCGCGCAGCTCCAGCGGCTTGTTGCGTGGCCGGTAGACTGCGTCTGGATGCAGGACGCCGTCGAAATCGAGGAAAATGATCTTGCTCATCTTAAATCCCTGTCTTCTGTCCTCGTTTGTATCTGGCCTCGCACAAGTCGCAGTAAGTGTGGATCCAGTAATTTTTGCGGAGTTTCCCTGGCGCTCCGCAGCCTTCGCAGATATCGGCACTCCTGGCTTCCGCCTCCCTGATTAGCTCCCGGATCCTGGGAGCCTTGGCAACCGGCCGGAGGGCAAACATCCCGGCATCAGGGTTGCCTTCAACCGCGAATTCACTCGGATCCCAAGGAGCTGCAACATCAAGATAGAAGCGCAGCGTCCCGAACTTTTCCTTGACCTGGGCGACCCGCGGCCAGGCATCGGAATTCGGGTCCAGACCCGCTTCTCGGGCCGCAGCCTCGATGTCTGCTGACAGCTTGTAGATCAGGTCAAACCAGCCTGCGCCACACTCGACGCCCCAGTCGGTGAAGCAGGTTTCGCGCCCCTCGAGGCGGTATAGTCGCGGAAAATCCTGGCTCAGCCTGTCGTACTTACTTGGTTTTTTCATTTGAATTTATTCCCAAGAAAATTTTTCACATCAAGTCGGAGCAGACTTTTGCGGATTGCCTCAGCTTTTCTGAAGTCTTCATCCAGATTTGTGTCGAGAAGTCTCCAATATTTTTTCCACCTGCCGTGCAGAGATGCTCGCAATTCACGAATGAAATAGCGCCCTGCACGGCGTCTGGCACGCGTGATCACTTTCACTTCCGACCGCCCTGGCTCAGCCTGTCGTACTTACTCGGTTTTCTGCCAGCCATCCCAGGCTCCCTTCAATGCCTTGTCTTCTTCGTCAAAAACGTCCAGGATCGTGGTCAGCTTTCCGGCATGACCGCGACGCGACTGCTCGCAGACGAAATCGAGATTCCGCATAATCCGGAACGTCGCCTTCCCGCCGAGCACCTTCTCGAGATCTGCCTGCATCCGGCGCATGCCAGTCGCACCCCAGGCAATAGCATCGTCATGGATCACCGCAATCAGCTGCGTGACGCCATCGATTTCCTGGATGCGGATCTCTTTCAAACGGTAATCCAACTCTTCGGTGATCAGGCGCTTGGCCTGGTCGATCTGCTCGCGGTCCAGCACTGCCGACACCACGCCCCCGTTCCTTTCAACCGATCCCGGCTTCACGTCCAGGACCAATGCGGGATCAAAGCCCGTGTTCTCGACGTCACGGTCATACCGGCTGTACCCACGTGGGTTGCACACCACCCGGGTGTCGCCCACCATGTAATCCAGGCTTGAATGCGTATGCCCGTGCAGCCACAGCTCACTAAAGCCCAGCAGGTGATCCAGCCGGCTGGCAAAGCAGGCGGACACCAGGTCATGGCGATACTTCGGGACGACAGATTCCCAGCTTGGTGCATGGTGCGTCACCACTACCGTTGCGCCGTCGAAGGGCTCACGCTTCAGCTTCATCTCCAGCCATTTGACGGACTCCTGATGCAGATTGATGCTGTCCTGAGCCGAGAAGTGCCATTCGCCCTCAAAGATCACCCTGAAGTCATTCAGTGCTCGCTGGCCGTCGAACATGGCGTTCCTTTTCTGTTCGAGCCCAAAGAGTTCGAATGAGGTCCAGAGGGTTGCTCCGAGGAATCGAACGCTCTCATGTTCACCATCGATGATGAGCTCGTCGTTCTCCAGGAAGTCGACACCGTATTGCCTGGCTGCAATACGCATCATGGCCAGCACGTCCTTGCGGTTGCTGCCGTAGAACTCATGGTTTCCGGCGACATACACAATGCGCTTGTCCGGCCAGTTCGCACGCGCCCAGGCGATGCCGTGGTCCTTCTTCCAAATATCACCGGCAAGTACGATCACATCCACGGTATCGGATGCAGGGTGCGGCCTGAGATTGGACATCTCCAGGTGCAGATCGCTGACAGCATGAATTTTCATTACTCCGATTCCTGATGCGAAGCCGGCTTGAGGGGTAATCAGGTCGGCTTCTCGGCTACCGGCCCGAGGTGTGGTCAGGCCGTGTTCCTGGTTTTGACAGACGAAAGAATGAATGCCTGCCTTAAAATTAGCACTGGTACTAACATTGATCGTGTTGATTTCAAGAAGCTCCCTTATCCCAAATTGCCTTCCGTCTTTAATCCGTGACTATTCTTTTGGAGCATGCGAACAATAAAACAATTCCAACTGGCCGTCAATGGTTTTTCCATATATAACAATGAGTTACGTATGTTATATCACATACGCAACTTTTCAGAATTTAGTCTTGGTCAAAAAACCTGAATGTGAATAAAAAGCATAAGAATGCTGTTGGACTAAACCATCAGCATCATTGAAGAGGAACTTTGAAATTAGGATATAAGTACAGACAACGACCTGATTTATATTTAGACTGAGGACGTCTGAATGATTCCATCCAGCGAATGTGTCAAAATTAGCCGATGACCCGCTCCGAACTGATCAACATCCTGGCAAAACGCCTGCCCTACCTACATATCAAAGATGCCGAGTTATCGGTTTCGGCCATCCTTGACGCAATTAGCAATCAACTGGCCAACGGGGGCCGTGTTGAAATCAGGGGATTTGGCAGCTTCCAGATTAATATCCGCCCACCACGAACTGCACGGAATCCGAAGACTGGTGAAAAGGTGCAAGTACCTGCAAAGGCCGTGCCTCATTTCAAGACAGGTAAGGATTTAAAAGAAGCGGTCAACATACAGAAATAATGCCCTTTGGCCGCAGGGCTTGGATCAGGCCGCCACGTTTTCAGGCATTTAGCCCAACCTCATTGAGCCCTAACGCAGACCTTATTCCTGCCTGACCGCTTCGCCTCATAAAGTGCGACATCTGCCTGGTGAAGCAGGACATCAAGGTTGTCTTCATTGGTCTGCAACGAAGTAACCCCTATGGATACATGAAACCGTATCGGCAGCCCTCCCTCTATTGGAATTTTCGTACCGGCCACTATCTCGCGCAACCGTTCCGAAGCGGCAACAGCTTCTTCCAGATGAGTTTCAGGCATGAGGATCGCAAACTCCTATCCTCCAAGCCGACCGACAATATCAACTTCTCTCAAGGTTTCCCTGCAGACATCAGCAAGTTTCTTTAGGACAAGATCACCGGCTTTATGGCCGTAGGTGTCGTTGATCTGCTTGAAGTGGTCAATGTCCAACATGACCAACGAAAGATTCTTTTGGTATCGGACAGCCCGGTTCAGTTCAAACTCCGCTTGCTCCATAAAGTAACCACGATTGCTTACATCCGTGAGGTAGTCAATATGCGCTTGTCGCTTAAGTTCAAGTTCAAGCTGCTTACGCTCGGTAATATCGTTATGGGTACCACTCATACGTACTGGATTCCCGTCCGTATCGCGCCCGACCACCTTGGCTTGATCCCGTATCCATACGATGCTGCCATCCTTGTGCAACATTCGATATTCAATCTTGTGCGACGGCAACCTTCCTTCAACGACATCTTTAATTGATTGCCGAGCTTTCTCTCTGTCATCGGGATGGATAAACTCCTCCCAGTTTTTGGTCGCTTGCTGTATCTCCTGGTTGGTATACCCCAGCATGTTTGCCCAGCGCTCATTCCTTTTTATGGTACCCGCAACCATATCCCAGTCCCAGAACCCAAGTTCGGCCCCCTCCAGAACCATTCGAAGCTGCTGTTCGCTTTCTCTCAACTCCAACTCACGCTGCACAGCCTCCATACGCAAGCGTATATTTTCATTGCTGTTCAAGTGAATGCGACGTGCGTTCACAAGCATAAACAAAATGTAAAAGGCAATACCGAAACCGATCGGAAACGAAAACTCATGCTCGGTAGACAAAAGTCGCGTAGCAAGCGGCACAAGCACCAGAATGGAAAAGGCCACCGAACAAAAAAGGTCGGCCGAAAACGAAACAATGGCACCAGAAACCAATCCAATGACGATGACAACCAATACCATTTGGTGCTCGACAAAGTTAGCCGGAAATAGCAAAAACGAAGCAGTTCCCCAAATGACGCCTGAGAGCACCACAAGGGCTCTGAACACATTTAACCTGCGTAGACTGGCTGTTTCCCCCTCTAAAGGTTTCCGTTGAAAAACCTCAACGGCAATCGCTCTCGCTGCCGAGGCAAAAAAAACGCACCCGAGCCAGCCGGCCAACAAGAGAGAATCAAAATGATTTCGCTGGCAAATGACAAGAAGAAGCCCCAGCAAGAAGCTGCTAAAACCAGACAGATGACTGGAAAGAAATAACTGTTTTATCTGTTCGGCGTTAACTGAATAACCGTCTTTTTGCATGTATATACTTTATCCGAATTCATCAGCTTTAAATCAGTGAATCGTGACACCGTCAAACCTTCTATTTGCCAGCACTAACGTTCGCATTTCCAGACCTGGTTGCGCAACTGCTGTCATTAACCACAAGGACCTATCCTTTACTGAAGGGAAAGCCTCAACTGTATGGAATTGTGATTAATAATCCGACGGTTAAGATAACGACAGTATACGCAAAATTCAAACAAATTTTTGTTTGAATCTTCCCAAATATGGGATAGGTGAGTTATTGTTTCCGAATACCATAACCACTGAGGAGTTCTCATGGACAGAAGAGAAGTACTGAAAAGCGTCGGTGCTTTTACTATGGCAGCTTTGGCAAGCTCTGCAATAGCTGATGAACATGAACACATGAATCATGAGGCGCATCACCATCACAATGCCAATCCTTATGCCAAACTTATTGCTGCGGCCAGCGATTGCATTGAGAAAGGAAACTTGTGCATATCCCATTGCCTGGAACTGTTAGGCGATGGAGACAAGGAAATGGCGGCCTGCGCCAAAAGTGTCCAGCAAACCTTGGCAATCTGCTCAGCCCTGCAGAAACTCGCAAGCCAACAATCTTCACACCTGGGTGAATTAGCCAAGCTTGCAGCGATCACATGCAAGGAATGTGAGGATGAATGCAAGAAACATGCAGACAAGCATGAAGAATGCAAGAATTGCATGGATGCATGCAAGGCTTGCCGTAAGGAGTGTGAAGCTTTAAGCGCCTAACGTTTAGACCAAGGAGCGGCTTGTGACCATCGGTTTGGGCTGCTCTATTTACAGCCAAAGTGGCATTTGTTCGGGCTCAAATATAACTAACGAGGCTTGGCCCTGCGATCACCCTTATTAGTCCGGCGGTCGGTGATGAGGATATGGTTCTTATCTCGAACCCAAGCACATCCAATGGCCGTTCCGAAACCGATCACCGAGTTAACCGAGAACCATCCCCCAGTGTTTTCAACCCTTTCCCGCATGCTGGCAAGGCCCATCCCTTTAGACTCACTGTACCCCTGCACAGATGCAATTTTATTGTAGTCAAAACCCTTACCATCATCCCTGATTTCAAGATTCAACATGTTGTCTTGAGACTTGAGAATGATACGGACCTGCTTGGCTTTGCTGTATTTACTCGCATTATTAACAGCTTCTTGAACAATCCGGAAAATTTCAGTCTTCAGCGCAATCGGAATATCGTCTTCTAAAATGTCAATTTTCTCAAAAACAAATTCCGTATTGCCATAGGCCTGATGGGCCTCACGGCAAAACCAATTCAATGTAGCGATTACACCAATGTCATCAAGCAAGGATGGACGCAAATCCATGGAGATCCTGCGCACTTCCTCAATGGCGTCCTGCAGCTTAGGAACAACTTTGGAAAGTTGCTCCTTGACCGACGAAGATACGTCAGCAACGCTCCCCATTTGATTTTCCACAAAAAACTTGATTGCGCTCAGTGTCTGGCCGATCCCATCATGCAGTTCGGAAGCGATTCGCTTACGCTCAAGCTCCTGTGCGCTCAAAACTTGCTTTGAAAGTGTCCGGAGCTGATTTTCAGTTCTGAGAAGTTTCTTTTCGGTTTCTATATGGTCATTGATGTCAGTAATGACTGCATAACTGCCTTTGACGGTTTTGTCAGCATCAAGTAAAGGCTGTGGTGAGACCTTAACCCACAGCGACTTGCCATTTCGTGCCTTGATTTTAATGACATAGGCGGACTCCAGGCCCTTGATACTCTCGAGGCGTTCTCCTTCCCAGCCATCAAGATAGTCATTATCGATAAAATCGGAGAAATAATGCCCGATCACCCGATTACGGGGGTAACCAAGCATCTTGAGCATTCTTCTATTCGCATAGGTGATTTTGCGGGTGGCATCCTGAATCACCATGCCTTCATTCATCATTTCGACAAGAAGGCTGTACTCCTTGCGACTTCGTATTAACTCTTCTTCCACAACCTTCCTGACCTCAATTTCCCGTTGAAGTCTTTGGTTAATTTTCTGTAGGTTGCTATTCCTCGACTCAATCTTCTTTTCTAATTTATTGTTGAGATGCTCGATTTTCAGTTCAGCACGCTTGATGTCGGTCACATCTCTGATCAGAAGCACTACCAGCCCGCTGTTGGGAGTCGTTTTTGAATTAAAGGAATTGATCTGAAAATGCAAATGTCTGGATAAGAATCTATCTTTCTCCTGGCACTCTGCCACACGACCAGTTTCAGAGACTTTATGCACAAGAGCAGAAAGCCCATGCAAATAGCACCCTTGGTCATCACATCCAGGATGCAGCATTTCGTGTAGCTTACGGCCTTTGACAGTCTTTACCGAGCCAAGACGCCATTGCTCGATAGCACGATTGGCACGCACGACTTCGCCTTGGGTATCAAGTAGGCAGATGATCTGAGGCAGCGAATCAACCGCAGACTCCCACTCACGTTTTACTTTCTCAATGTATTTGAGATCAGAGCCAATCTCATCGGAAGTTAGGGGTTGATCAACATCGGGAATTTCATGCCCAGGCCCGGAAGAATCTTCATGTCCAACAACATCACTCAGGTTCCAACGAGCAAACGAGTCATCCATTCCAGTAAAACTAATATTGCCAATATCGCTGGCAATAATCACAAGGTAGGAATGGTCTCCATGATCGACACCTGTATGGAGAGGATTAAGTCTGATATGAAGCTGCCTCTTTAACAACCCATCGAAGGCGCGGTATTCAACACCTTCACCTGTCGCAATAACTTTGCTTGAAAGCCCAAGGAGTCGCTTCAGATAGCATTCTTTATCATGACATCCGGGATGCAGTGTTTCATGAACAGACTTGCCCCTAACCCCGCTGACAGTCCCCAATCCCCAATGCTCAACAGTCCGATTGGACCGCAAGATTTCGCCGTTTTTACGGAGGACACAGATAAGTTGGGGAACCGAATCAACTGCAGATTCCCATTCGAACTTAACGAGCTCGACACTCCTTAAGGCATGAGCGCCTGACTTGGGCATCCCACTTTGGATTACGGCAATATTATCTTTATTAGAATGGGCCATTTTAAGGGGCTTATTAAATGGCCGAATACACTCTCCTCAGATAGTAACCGGCCGCATTTCGAATACAGTCTCAGACTAAAGTGTTAATACTATATCTTCCAGCAATTACTGTTTCCACAAGCCCCAAAATTTCCAGGAAAGATGTTTTACCCTTAGTGACAAAATACGCTGCACCGCTATCTTTCGATGCCTCAAGGTACTCAGGGAGATCGTTAGCTGTCAACATGACAACCACCGAATTCCCGTGTTTACCTTTGATCGTACGTGTCAAATCTGTTCCGACACCATCTGGTAACTTCATGTCCATGAAAATCAGGTCTTGTACTTCATGATCCACAACTTCCATAGCCGCTCTGCAGGTTCCAGCCTCGGTCACCTGCATTTGAGGAAACCTATCCCTCAGCATCGCCCCCATATACTCACGAAAGTCACGATGATCTTCAACCAGCAATGTTCTGAAAGGCATCGTCCGTCTCCACATATTCATTATTCATATACATGGATTAGCAATTCCAATGCCAGATAAATATTACTTTACAATCAGAATGTTATAAAAGAACCGCATTATCGTCGTCTCCAAAAGACGACAATCTATCCTTTAAATGACTATCTGCATTGATTTATAAAGGTTTCTCATGTCTCTGATTTGCGACCAGCTTTGGAGCGAGCAAATCTTTTATATAAATCAATAACCTTTATTACATAATTCCTGGTTTCAGGATAAGGCGGCACTTTATTGCCATGCTGGATCACAGAGTTTTCACCAGCGTTGTAGGCAGCAACAGCAAGTACAAAATCATTCTTGAATAGTCCCATCAGATATGCCAGATAACGGGCACCTCCACGAACATTCTGAGCAGGGTCAAACAAATTGGAAACCCCAAATCGCCTGGCAGTTGTAGGCATCAACTGCATGAGGCCTGCAGCCCCCTTGGGGGATACAGCACGAGGATTGTAGTTTGACTCCGCTGTAATGACCGCATGTAGCAGGGCACTTTCTACGCCACTGGCTTCTGCTGCGACGTTGACTACATCGTGATAGACCTGACTGCCAGAGTTCAGATTTGTTGGAATAGAGGTTTCGGACTGGGGCAGATCGGCCTGAAAAGATGAGGGAGGTAAAACCTTGGCCGCCTCAACCGGAGTGGATGCCAACAACTCATAATCCATACTGGGTGGATTATCTGTCAGGTAGATCGAACCATCCTGATCGGAATACCCATAAACATCGGCGAATGCAAAGGATGCGTGCATCATGCCGAGCAAAAGGCAAACAAATTTTAGGGGGGTTCTGACCATACCGAATTAAGCCATGAACCCATGATTGCCAAAATACGTAATTACCCTATTTTTGTCACTCGCCTGTAAAGATCAAGAAAAAAATTGTTAAAGTATTTATAAATCCTCCCGTTATAGGATGAAGCTTAACTTAAGTGTGAAGTGCTGCCTGGCTTTGGGCGTCCTTGAACTGACTGAAACTTTTAATGGCTAACGATTTCGACAATCTCGACCTGAGCTCACTTCCGTCCATGCCTGAGGTGCTTGTTCGACTCCTTAAAGAGTTGAACGGCGAGAATCTCAACATTACCGGACTCAAAAGGATCATTTCCACTGATCCTGTGCTGGTTTTGCGAATCATGACGATTGTCAATTCGCCTTTATATCGCCGCCGCCAGGAGATGACCTCCATCGATCAGGCCATCAACCTTCTTGGAATCAAGCTGATCAAGGTCATTTCGATTAGCGTCTCCCTCCAGCAGTTTGTTGGCAACATGCCCTCCATCAATTCGGAAGAATTGGGGAAGTTCTGGACGCACTCATTATCAACCGCAATTATTGCCAGGCTATTAGCCGAGGCAATGAATTATCCCGAGCCCGAGGAGGCTTATATCGTCGGCCTGATTCACGACATAGGCCATATGGTAATGCTCGCGCTCAGGCCGGATGATTTTAGAGAATGCAGCAAGGGAGTGATGGACGAGTCCCTGATTGTCGATAATGAGCTGATTGTCTTTGGCACCACCCATGCCGAGATTGCAGCAAAACTCTTTGAGCAATGCAATCTCGACCCGTTCTTGCTGGATGCGATACGTCATCATCACTCTTCCGTGGAAAAGATTTCCAATGCTCCGGAGCTGGTGAAATTGCTCTATATGGCGAATGCACTTTCCTGCATTTCGAATGCCTACAACCACCCTGCTCTTGCATTATCAAGATCATTGCTGGGCATGACAGCTGAAGAAGTCATGAAGATCTGCATTGACGCACAAGGTCAGGTTGTTGATTCTGCTATGGCGCTGGGTGTTCCCGTCATCGTAGAGCCCAAGGAGGGGTACACCCGATTCTCGTCAAACGAGCCTAAAACTCATGGGGATGTCATCAAGGTTGAACTGGCCAAAGAAATCAGCAATTCAACCCTGATTAATCATGCCCAAGAGGGCTTTGACATCAGCGCAGATGAGAATCAGTTGCTGTTGAGCATTTTGCAAACAGCAACCGTGCTTTTTGAACCTAGACAAATCTTCATGTTTGAATGGGATTCCGAGAGCAATCTGATATCCGGCAAACCCTTAGCCGACCAGCCGGAATCGTTGCGAAGAATCAGATTTCCTTTGGAATTAAACAAAAGCGTAATCGCTGACGCACTGCTCTGGAATACAACCAGGAAAGCTGAGCCACGTTCAGACAGCATTGTAGATGAACAGATCACCAGGCTGCTGGGGACACAGAGCATGCTATGCGTTCCTATTGCATCAAGTGATTTCATGTATGGTGCAATGGTACTTGGTTATTCCACTGCCATTACCCAGCGAGTCGAAACAAAATTCAACCTGATGAATGCATTTGCCTCAATAGCCGCAAACAGCATCCGGAAATTCCGCGAAGAAATGAAGAGCCTCAACGCCGAGGACACTTCCGAAATAGACGAATACAAGCTCAATGTTCGCAAGATCATTCATGAAGTCAACAACCCGCTTGCCATCATGAAGAACTATCTCAGAGTGCTGGACATCAAGCTTTCCAGAAAGCTTGATGAACCCGTCACCGAGATCAAGGTCCTTAACGAAGAAATCGACCGGGTATCGAATATTTTCCGACAACTTTCGGCAACTTCAGAAAAGAAGCAACCCTCATCGATAGGTGATGTTGACGTGAACAATATCGCCAAAAATGTTGTAGAACTGTTTGATAAGTCCACCCTTCCAGAATCCCACATCAAATTTGAAACAAGATTCGATAAGAATCTTCATGCAATACAGTCAAACGCTGACAGCATCAAGCAAGTCCTGATCAATCTGATCAAGAATTCCGTCGAGGCGCTCTCAGAAGGCGGCACGATAACGGTGGCAACCTCCGCCATCAAAAAAGGCGACTCCAACTTCCTGACTATCGTCGTGTCCGACACAGGACCAGGCGTCCCAGAACAAATTCGGGATAAGCTTTTCTCAGCCGTCGAATCCACCAAAGGCACTGGTAATGCAGGCCTCGGGCTATCAATAGTAGCAAAACTGGTAAAGGATCTCGGTGGCAATGTGATGTATAGGCCGGCCCTGGGGTCAGGTGCCATGTTTATTGTCGCGCTGCCCTACCGACAGAGTAGCCAGAGCGATAACTCTGCATCAATCAGCCCTCAGTAAACCAAGGACTCATGGATCGCTTATTCTCCCCAGCAGACAATAGTAGTGCACTCACTGCAGGTGTGAAGGTCCTCATTGTTGATGATGAACCGAGGCTTGCCGACAGCCTAACGCTATTGCTCGACATTGAGGGTTTCAATCATCACGTATGTACTCAAGGGCAGGAAGCTCTAAGCGTAATCTCAAAAGAAAATTTTGATGTCATTCTCCTTGATATCGGCTTACCGGACATATCCGGGCATGATGTACTTAAAAGGATTCGCGATAAGGGCAATCAAACTCCTGTCATTATTGTGAGCGGGGAAAGCTCCATTGATGCAGCCATACGTGCCTTAAGAGAAGGTGTTTACGATTTCGTACGCAAGCCCTACGAACCTGAACAACTCCTCCAAACTGTTCGAAATGCGGTCTACAAAACGCGTCTTGAAAAAATCAACCGGGATATACAGGAAAGGCTGGAACAGTCAAAGGACTTATATCGGTTCCTTGTAAATGGATCTCCTGATTTTATTTACATTTTGGATAATTCCGACCGCTTCTCATTTGTAAATAAAAAGTTCGAAGACTTGCTTGGAATTTCCAGTGACCAAATCATAGGAAAGCATTACAGCGCTTTGGTCCACGAGGAGGATTTGGATCATGCCATGTTTGCCTTCAATCAAAGAGGTCCCTTAAACGACCACTCCGTAAGTACTGTTGAACTGCGCTTCAAGGGAAACACTGAAGAGCACAAACCTATTTATGTCGAGAACAAAACCGTAAAGTTCTCCATCCAGTTGTCTGGCATTAACAATTCAAATGGCACATCCATCAATGGCACATATGGCGTTGCAAGAGACATTGGTGAACGGAAAAGATCAGATGCATTGATAGCCCATCAGACATATCACGACGGACTCACCAACCTCCCCAACAGAGTTTTGTTCAAAGACCGCCTGGAAATGGCCATCAACCAGGCAAGAAGAGACCCCAAGCGATTCGCCATCATGTTTATCGACTTGGACCGTTTCAAATTCATAAACGACACCATGGGACACAAACGTGGTGATGAGTTACTCATCAGTGTCGCAGACAGGCTTCGCAACTCGCTCGATACTGCAGACACGCTTGCAAGAATCGGTGGGGACGAGTTCAGCATACTGCTTACACAGGTTGATTCGATTGAATGCGCCCTGGAACGAGCCAAAAACCTATTAAGTGAAATTGAAAAACCACTGCAACTGAATGATCAGGAGGTTTTCATCTCTGCAAGCATAGGGATATCCGTATACCCTGACCATGGCGAACATGCTGACCAGTTAATAAAAAGCGCCGACATCGCCATGTACCATGTAAAGTGGGTCGGCAAGAACGATTGCATGACATACGACCCCAAGATGAATGAAGTCTTTCATCAATCACTGTCAATAGAAACAGACTTGAGGAAAGCCATCGAGGCCGGACAACTAGTCCTGAACTTTCAACCCCAAATTGATATTAAGACCCGTTCAATAGTTGGAATGGAGTCATTGGTCAGATGGCACCACCCAACCAGAGGGATAATTTCCCCCATAACTTTTATACCGCTTGCTGAAGAATCTGGACTGATCACAAAGATTACCGAATGGGTTTTTGAAGCCACGTGTATTCAATATGTGAAATGGATTCAGATGGGCATTACCGGTGTGCGCATGTCCGTCAATTTTTCACCTCAGGACATCGAACGGGATGATTTCGTCTCAATGGTTAAAAACCGTTTAGCGCATCATGGGCTTGATGGCCAGCTACTTGAAATAGAAATTACGGAGGGGACGATCATGAGAGACATGGTCAACTCCATTAACAAACTCAAGGAACTTGGTAGCACTGGAATCAAGGTGGCCATCGACGACTTTGGTACAGGGTATTCTTCCTTATCCTATATAAAACAGTTCCCCGTGCACTCGATCAAAATAGACAAGTCTTTTGTTCAGGACATTCAGGATTCATCCATTGACTTGCCTATCGTTTCAGGCATTTCACTTATCGCCAGAGGGTTTGGAATGAACCTGATCGCAGAAGGTGTAGAAACTGTCAATCAAATGGATGCGCTCACCAACGTGGGATGCAATGTGATGCAGGGCTACTTATTCAGCAGACCCCTTAATATTGATGAAGCGACTCACGCACTACTGAACCAGCCAACAATTTTTTCACATATACACGCTCTAAAAAAATAGTACTGGCAAGCAGCTCAATTCAGATCTAATGGAAAATGTTGGCAGGGATAACCACGCTCGCCACATTAGACCCCTCGACATGAGCCCATCCCATTAGCATCATTGCCCGTCGCGCATCCTCAAGACTTTCAAACTCAATCAGAAAAATATCCACACCAACGTCAACGTCTCTAAAGCTCATAATTTCCATTGGGTTGCCACAATGCTTGGCAAGCTTGATCAGTCCGTTTTCACGGTCCTGTACCGAGCTCATGCGAACAATTGGAATTAGAGATTCAGACATTTGGGTTTCTTTAAGTGGGCAAGGCGATTTTATAGTACATAGGGTTTTTCTGATATGGGGGTAAACCATGGCATTAAGGTACGCAAATACCCTACCATTGAAACGCAGAATATATATTGTCGCAATTTTGAGACATCGTTTTTACTATATTAATCAATTGGTTGACTTATACTTAACTGCACACAGTCTCCGATAAGCAACACCATACTAACGATCAGACCCCCGCCCCACTCAAAGACATCGTATCATATTGATTATTATCATATTTTATTGATGGCATTGTTATTGCTTCAGTCTAGTCAACTCCCAGCATTTGACTGGATTCTTTGTGGCATAACATTAGGAGTTTTTCATGTTCCTCTATTTAATCTTCACCATGATTGCAGTTGCTGGAAGCATCTTAATCAAGAAAGTTACTTCCAAAAAAACATCTGAGCGCGAAGAGCCACCTGTCATTCGTGAAAGATATAATGGCCCTGAAAGACGTTCCAGAAAAAGATACGAACCGATTTTTTAATTCGGTATGGATTCACCGACAGCAATTGCCATCAATTGCGTTGGTAAACTCAAAACAAGTGATAAAGCTGCTTTAATTTCGACAAGTTAAAGATTTCTGACATGCAAAGGTACGATTTTTGAGAAACCTTGGTGCAAGCGTTCTGTTTACAGCCATTTACACCCTGGCGTTTCCGCTCAGCGCGGACGCTGCAAGACTAGGTAAACTAACTGTTCGCTCAGCAATTGGTGAACCATTCAATGCGGAAATTGGATTGGCGGCCACCCCAGAAGAGCTTTCAACACTGACCGTAAGGCTTGCACCAAGCACAGAGTACATGGAACAGGGTATCGACTACCCTGCATCACTCTCTTCCGTACACATCGACCTTGTCAAGCGCACCGACAACACTGCTTATATCCTGATTAATTCCCCTCTGCCACATGGCTCACCATTCCTCGAACTCCTCGTTCAGGCTGAATGGGCCACCGGCATGATCATGCGGCCATATACCACCATTGAGAACACCCCGGTATTCAGTCAACAAAAGCCTCCATCAGACACTGCCAACACGAATATTGCTGCAACAGCAGCTTCGCCAAGCAGTCAGCCTTTAGCCAAGGAAGCGTCTCCTCCGGCGCAGGAGACGCCGCAGCAAGCGACTAAGCCAGCTACAACATCAAACGAACCTGTTACACAGAATGAACCGTTGGTAAGCGCCACTCAAGTTTCCACATCACACCAAAACGAAGACCTGCAGAGCACCCCATCCACGCAAAGAAACCCCGATCCCGAACCTCTGGACAATTCCAAGCTCGTAACAAAACCTGGCGACACACTGTTTAATATTGCACTGAAATCAAACCCTGGAGGCCTGACCACGGAACAGGTGCTAAGAGGCATATTTGCCGCCAACAAACATGCATTTATCAAAAATGACATGAACAGGCTAAAAGCTGGCCAGAAAATTCGCATTCCAGGCAAGGATGAGCTGCTGGCAATGGCCGAAGCCGATGACCAGTCCAAGCTCAAGATCAAAACGGATGACTGGGGAAAGTTCAGTATGCAGCTTGCCGAGCAGGCTAAGGAATCCGAAAACTCCGAGGAAGACGGACAAAAGAAGCGTGATGCGAAAGGTGCACTCAGCGTTGATGTAGCTACAGACCATCATGAGTTTGTGGGCGATCATCACATTGTCAAATTAACTTCGGATCTATCGAGAAAAGCCGGAAATGGTAGCGCCGACAAAGCCACTCAAATTGCCGCAATAAAAGATGATACGATCGCCAGGCAGTATCAGGAGAAGCAACTCGAGGAAGCCAAAAGGTTACTTGAAAAGCAGATTCAGGATGCTCAAAAGCTACTCGACATGAAGAACAGCCTGGTTTCACAAAAGAGTTCGCAGAACTCTCAAACCGCGGCCATTCAGGACGCCCAAGCTTCATCCAATCCTGGCAATAGTGACAATCAAAAAAGCAAAGATTCGGCCATCTTCGCCGCCGGCAGCATTTTGACATTACTTGGTTTTATTTGGCTGCTGTTCAGAAGCAGGAGGAACAAGCTTCCGATCCAATAGATTCTTAATACAAAACAACTAAGCGTTAGGCTTAACTCAACATCCATTCCCCAGACTGCCAGATCGTTAAAACCCAAATCCCCCAGGGTTTTATCTACACGATCTTCAGCCATCCCCGCCCAAATCATCTTCAAAATTCCACAAATTATGCGCAAAGCGATCGCTTGTCGCATTCGAAGAAAAACCAATTCACCAAAATCAAGCAATGAAGCCCCTGGCTTTAGCCATGGGGAGGTTTAGCGACAAACGGTATCCAGAAGGTGCCAGATGGTTAACGGTTGGCATTTAAGAATGTTATATTTTTAATCGAGTCGAGCTCAGGCTTTGCAGATTGGAGCTGATGGCGTTTCATATCAATCAGGAAATGACCTCAAAAACATTACATATTTTAGGTTTGAATATGACGAACAAATTCAGCAAAGGCTTCACGCTCATAGAACTCATGATTGTGGTTTCAATCATTGCCATCCTGATGGCTATCGTCATACCGAATTACAAGGACTACCTCATCAGATCCAGAATCACGCAAGCCACATCGACACTTGCTGACAAAAGAATTCAGATCGAACAGTATTTTCAGGACAATAAGACCTACATAGGCGCCCCTGCCTGTGTTGCCGACACTGCAGCCAGTTCCTATTTTGATTTTTCATGCACAGTGGAATTAATCGGTAATTATACAATTCAGGCAGTTGGCAAAGGTTCGATGACCGGTTTCACATTTACTGTGGACCAAGACAACCTGAGAGCCACACCATCAGCGGCAAGTGGATGGCCGACCAGCGCAAACTGCTGGGTCAGCAGCAAGGGTGGCGCGTGTTGATTTCCATGAAAAAAACAGCTGGATTCTCACTTATTGAACTGATGATCGCAGTCTCGATACTGGCTATACTTTTAGCGATCGCAGCACCAAGCTACAGGGCATGGATTCAGAACGGCCGAATTCGCAATGTTGCCGAATCGATTCAGAACGGTCTTCAACTGGCAAAGGCAGAAGCGGTTAAACGCAATACAAATATTATTTTTCAGCTCGGTGCAGACTCAGGCTGGAGCGTTGGCTGCGTAACCGTAGTGGTGCCCACCTGCCCGGCAGTCATCCAGCAACGTGTAAGCCAGGAAGGTTCTTCAAGCGCGGTGACCGTGACACCAACACCCGCAGTCACAAACCAAGTCGTCTTCAACAACTTTGGTATTGTTGTCCCAAATGGGAACACATTTACCCAAGTCGACATTGATATAAATCCATCCGTACTATCCCCGGCAGACAGTCATGAGATGCGCATCCTGATTGGTGCCGGTGGAAATGTCCGGTTATGTTCACCCGGATTCGCTGCACCCGACCCCAGGTCGTGCTGAATTGGAAATCAACCATGAGACCTGTCATTAGCAAGGAAAAAACCGTGATAGCGACGAAAGGGCACAAGGAGCAAGGCGTTGTATTGCTTGAGGCTTTGGTTGCAATCCTGATTTTCTCCACCGGATTGCTTGCTCTGATGGGCATGCAAGCGGCCATGGTCAAAAATGTTTCAGACGCCAAGTATCGAGCCGATGCAAGCTTTATTGCTCAGAAACGTTTGGGTGACATCTGGGCAGACCCACAAAACATGGCAGGATATGCCGAGGTCGATACTGACATTTCGACTTTACTGCCAAATGGCACTCGCACTGTAGTGATCGCAGGCAACCAAGTCACCATTACAGTAACCTGGATTGAACCTGGCCACCCGGATATGCATCGTTTCACTACAAATGCGTTTGTAGCAGGCGGATAAATCATGAAAAAACGGATTTACAGCAACGCACCAAGCAACTCGGGCTTCAGCCTTATCGATATCATGGTAGGGATGGTTATAGGACTGCTTGCCATCCTCGTGATCATGCAAGTACTTTCTGTCTACGAAAAACAGAAGCAAAGAACCACCGGTAACGCTGACGCACAGACAAGTGGTAGTGTTGCACTTTACAGCATAGGCCGTGAAGCCGGATTCGCGGGTTTCGGTCTGCCATTATTCGACACAAGAAACACGCCTTTGCATTGCGATCCCTCGATCACGGTCGATCATGATGCAAATCCTGCAACTCCAAATATAGATATTTTTCCGATCAGCATTGTTGACGGTGGCAACGCCCCAGGTGCAAGCGACACCATACAGATCCGATATGCCCCTAACCAGACAGGCGGGTTACCGGTTACAGTAACAAGCATTCTGAATGCCGGGGTTCCGGCTCCTCTACAACCCATCGTTCGCGTCGACAACAATCTAACCTGCTCAAACAACGATATTGTTGTCATTATCAACGGAACTGTTTGCGGAGCCACATCCGTCAACAGCTTGACCAGCACCAACGAGATCACCCTGAATTCATTTCCTGCCAGTTTAATGCAGGGATCCAGCCTCGCCTGTGTTGGTGCATGGACCCAGTCGGCCTATGCTGTTAATAATAACCAGCTTGAGAGAAACGGCGTAGCCATAGTGGCAAACATTGTCAACGTTCAAGCCCAGTATGGTGTTTCAAACGTCGCATCCTCCAATCAGATCGCGCAGTGGGTAGACGCAAGCGGGGGGACTTGGGCAGCTCCGACGATTGCCAACCGCAACCGCATTAAAGCGATCCGGTTGGCAATCGTTGCCCGTAACGGCCTGCCTGAGAAAACCAATGTTACTGCAGGATGCAGTTCGCTAACGACAGCGGCACCCACAGGGCTTTGCGCCTGGGAGGGTTCGGCAGGATCCCCAGCTCCAGCGATAGATCTTAGCAATACCCCAAATTGGCAACGTTATCGCTACAGAGTTTACGAGACCATTATCCCGCTTCGAAACATGATCTGGTCGCAAAACACATTATGATGAATTCACCCAAAATCAAATTTGCATTGCATACCAGAGTCTATCGAAAGTATGAGCAGGGAATCACCCTGTTCATTGCCATGATAGCAATTGTGATTTTGGCACTTGCGGCAGTTGCATTGATCAGGTCTGTGGATACCAGCAGCCTGATTGCCGGGAACTTGTCTTTCAAGCAATCCGCGACAGCCTCGGCTGATGCAGGCATTGAGGCAGCGATCACCAGGTTAACGCAGGTTTCAACAGCAAATGAGGCGACCAATGTGCTGATTGATAACACCCATCCATTCAACGTGACCAACCTTGCTGCCAGTCCGGGTTATTTTTCAAGTTTCGACCCTGCCCTTAACGTGACGGATGATGCCACATGGAACGATACCAACAGCGTGCTGGTGGGGACGGACAGTAGCGGCAACACCGTTCGATATATTATCCAACGCATGTGCAGGACCCCCAACGTTGCGATTAGAGATGCTGGTTGCATGTTTAGCACCGCAATCCAGGACAAGAACGCGCAAAACGTACCCCTGCCCCAGGATATTTGCTTTGGTGTTGGCTGCCCTGTAGCCGGACAAACACCTATGTTACGCATCACCGCAAGGGCGACCGGCCCCAAAAACACCTCCAGTTTCGTGCAGGCCTTTGTCTATTAGGAGACAACGATGAACATCTCAACTCGACTTGCTCGACGGGCATTGAGCATTGGCCTTCTGATGGCAATGATGGTCCAATCGCCCATATTGAACGCGGCATCTGTTGCACTTGCGACAACCCCGTTGGCAACATCCACAACCACGTCAGTCAAGCCCAACCTGCTCCTGGTACTTGATGATTCTGGCAGTATGGCGTGGGACCACATGCCCGATGATGCGACAGATGCGGGTAGTGCTGTCACATTTAGCTATGGTTATTATGGCTTGCGTAGCAGCCAGTGCAATCAGGTCTATTATGACCCCAGCAACACATACGCCCCACCGGTCACGGCGGCGGGGACCAGCTATCCCAATGCCACTTTCACCAGCGCTTGGACAGATGGTTTCAATACCGGGGCTGGAACAGTCAACCTGAATACCAATTTCAAAGCCTCCCAGTCCTTGGGTGGGGACGGCACCGGACAATCAGCTTATTACTATACATATAGCGGATCTCAAACAACCTTACTGCAAAAGAATTACAACAGCACAACCAACACGTTCTACAACGAATGTCATAGTGCTCAGGGCGCTGCTCCCGGTTCGACAGTATTTACCAAGCGCAGACTTGCGACTACTGAGACAACGACAATTGTGGTCACGGCTCCTGGGTCCCCCACGAACACCGTCGTGAGTGGTATTACGGTCAATGGTGTTCAGATCATGACCGGACCATCCGTAGCCTCCAGCAATGCCTCAACCGTAGCAACAAATGTTGCAAGCAAAATTGGCCTCAACGGATACAGTGCAACTGTATCGGGTAGCACTATCACAATCACAGGACCAACTTCGGCGAAGGATTACACCCCCGTGGTGAGCGTTTCCAGTGGAAATATCACATTCACCCCGGATGTTTTTCCTGATACTGACGCAACGAAGCTCCAAAATTTCGCAAACTGGTACAGCTACTACCGAACCCGTATCCTGATGATGAAAACCGCTACCGGCCGGGCATTCAGCAGTCTCGATAACGGCTACCGTGTCGGCTTAATGAAAATCAGCAATTCCTCAACGCCTCTGGTCGTCATGGATACCTTCGAATCCACCCATCGATCGACCTGGTATACGACTCTCTATGCAATCACACCTGGCGGAAGTACGCCATTACGACAGGCACTGTCAAATGCAGGACGTTATTTTGCGGGTAAATTGGGTAACGACCCCATGCAGTATTCCTGCCAGCAGAACTTCAGCATTCTTTCCACAGACGGCTACTGGAATACTGGCAGCGGTTTTCTTCTTGATGGATCAACAGCTGTTGGCAACCAGGATGGAGATGCTGGCCGCCCCATGTTTGATGGATCTGTAGCCACATCAACTGTTACGACCACTTATACCCGTACTAACTATACTGCTACTGGCACGAGGATCGGTGGCACTGGATCAAACTGTACAGGGGGTAAGCTGCGTCTGATCAGTCAGAGCCAGACTGAAACATGCAGTATTACGACGACTGGCGGGGTCACCGGAACTGAGAATTGCGGTACGGGCTGGACTAATACCGGGACCGCAAGCTATGTCCCCCCCTACACATCCAGTAACTCTACATGTGTGAACGGACTCACTGCACCCAGTCCAACCGCAAGAACGATTTCCGGAACCCCGGTCACGTCCACGGGAACGGCGGCGGGTAGTAGTGACAGCCTTTCCGATGTTGCTATGTATTACTACAAAACGGACCTTCGCAGTTCTGCCTTGAGTAACTGCACCGGCAGTACTGGCGAGGATGTTTGCACAAACAATGTTTTTATTAGCAGCACTGACAATAACACTCAGCAACACATGACGACCTTCACCTTAGGCTTGGGTGCAAGCGGTCTTATGAATTACTCGAGCAGTTACATCAATGATTTATCAGGTGATTACTACTCTGTTAAAACTGGCGCAGCCACCAACTTGGCAGCCACTCCCCCCATCTGCTCTTGGCAGTCCACCAATGGAAGTGCTTGTAACTGGCCTATTCCCGGCATGGCCAACAGCAGTGATGGGAAAATCGAGAATATTGATGATTTGTGGCATGCAGCAGTTGATGGCCGTGGAGCTTATTTTAGTGCGACAAGCCCATCCACACTTTCTGCTGGCCTTAGCGCTGCACTTGGTGGCATTAATGCTAGAAAGGGTTCAGCGGCCGCGGCTGCAACCAGCACATTGAACCCCGTTGCAGGTGACAATTACGCATATGTTGCCAGCTACACCACTGTGGTTTGGAAAGGCAATCTGGAAGCTCGTGGGATTAACACGATCACAGGTGCAGTTAACGAAAATGCGGATTGGTGTGTGGAAGATGTAGTTGCTGGGACCTGCACCACGCCAGCAGGTGCTTCAACACCAAGCACGGTTCAAGCCATCGTCAACGGCAACACCACATCCTATTATTGTGTAACCCCGAACTCCACCATTTGTTCTGGTGGCATTTTGGATGGCACCAACTGCATGGTACCGATTGCAACATCCTGCACCGGGACTCTTAAGTCGGCAGTTTCGGATATCAACGACACCCGTATTATTAAAACTGCAAATAGCTCAGGGACTGGTCTGATTGATTTTGATGCCACTTATGCTGCTGCTAACCCTTCATATTTTGATGCTGCTCATATTGGTACTCTTAGCCAATGGACCTCGCTGACCTCCGCACAGCAGACTGCTGCGCAAGGTGCCAACCTGGTCAATTTCCTGCGCGGGGAATATGGCTATGAAGACAGGACGTCCAATGTAGCCGCCAACAGACTTTATCGTTATCGTGAAGCAGTACTGGGCGATGCGCTTGAGTCACAACCCGCATTTATCAGCAAGCCTGTATTCAGTTACCCATATCCCGGCTACACCTGCCCCGCCACCCCGGGATCCTGCTTCAAGGAGATTCAGGCTGGCCGAGCAGGCACGGTCTACATGGGGGCCAATGACGGGATGATGCACGCATTCGACGCGAGTACGGGGCATGAGCGTTGGGCATATGTTCCAAGCATGGTGATTCCGAATATGTGGAAGCTGGCAGACAAGAACTACAGCACCCTCCATATCAATCTGGTTAATGGCAGCCCGGTTACAACAGATATTTGCTCGGCCAATTGCACCAATGCTGCCACTGCGGTCTGGAAAACCATCCTGGTTTCCGGACTGAACGGTGGTGGTCGAGGTTACTATGCACTGGATATTACTGATCCTGCCAACCCTTCATTACTTTGGGAATTTACAACGACGGCAGGCATTGGAAAAATCCAGGATGATGACCTAGGCTATTCATTTGGCAAGCCGGTCGTGACTCGACGAGCCTCCGATGGAAAATGGGTTGTCGTTGTTTCCTCAGGTTACAACAACACAAGTCCTGGAACAGGTAAAGGCTTCCTTTATGTGCTGGACGCAAACAGTGGAACAATTCTAAGCAAGATCTCAACCGGTGTTGGATCTACCACGACCCCAAGCGGTCTTGCCAAAATCGCCGGGTGGAATGAAGATCCCACACTGGGCAACATGGCGGTTAATTTTTATGGAGGTGACCTTTTAGGCAATCTGTGGAAATTTGACATCAACAGCACGGCCGTTGCAGCCATCGGCACAGGTAGCGTCACGAAGATTGCCGAACTGTATTCGGACACTGCGGGAACCTTACCCCAGCCGATTACTACGACGCCGATATTGGCTCTATTTTCACAACAACGCCTGGTTATTGTAGGGACAGGCAAATATCTTGAGACAGGGGATTTAACAACCACTCAGACACAATCCATCTATGCCATCAAAGACAATTCCACCACAACTTTTGTTAATCCAAGAGCAAGCTCTACAATGAAAGGGCGCACATTAACAAATAGTGCCAGCGGTGCTGCGACTCGGACTGCGTCAGGAGCTGCAGTGAATCTCTATACTGATCGTGGATGGTTTGTAGATCTGCCCGATAGTGGGGAGCGGGTTAACATTGATAGCAAGCTTATCGAAGGGACATTGCTCACAGCATCTCTGGTACCCTCCAATACCGCCTGCTCTCCAGGTGGATATGGCTGGTTGAATTTCTTTGACTACCAGACAGGTGAAGCGGTCATTTCTTCTTCTATCGTTTCGTCTAAATATGACTCAACAATTGTAGGTATGAACGTGATGTACATTGGTGGCCATCCCAAGGTAGCCGTAGTGACATCAAGCAACCCTACGCCTGAGTTGAATCAAAATCCAACTTTCGCTCCGAATGCAACGGGATTTACAGGTAAGCGCGTAATCTGGCGAGAACTCATTCCTTAACAACCTATTCTCGAAGCCATAAGCACAAGGTTTTAATCACTCCTTGTGTTTATGGCCACTCTCATATCGCCCATCACACCAAACCTCAGGTAATTGCGAAATTGTCGGAATTTCACTTATTTGAACCTGAGCATCGAACCAAGAAGAGTCTTGACCGCGAACCAGTCATACCATTGGTTTTTCTATGTATTTCATTCATTGCCCATCTCATTGCATTTTTTGCCTTGAACAACCATATCAATGCATCCCTCCCCAAAAACCAATTCTCCGGATCTGACCACGATTACTTGCAGGTTTCATTAAGGGATAAAAAAGTCCAATTATTAGCTGACCATGCCTCAGACCAACTCATTCCTCACACAGGAGATAGTTCATTTGAGAATAAAGCTTCAGTAAGGGCACTTACAAGAGAAACCAACGCTGAGGTTATGGTGAATATTGACGAGCAAGACAAAGTTAACATCCAAATTCCCAAAGTAAGTGAAAGCAATTACTTGAGCGCGGTTGATCTGGATGTACAGCCAATCCCAGTTGAACCAATTGTTCCAAGATACCCTGATCTTGAGAGTCAGAATGGAACATCTGGATATGCGATCCTGCAATTGCTGATTGATGAATCAGGAAGTGTTCAGCAGGCCAATGTGATTGAGAGTTCACCTTCAGAGGCATTTGGGATTGCCGCAATTGAAGCCTTCAAACCGGCAAGATTTATTCCCGGGAAAAAATCCGAGTTACCGGTTAAGTGTCTTATTAAGATTAGGGTCGACTTTCAAAACAGTCCAAAATCCATGAATATCCCATCATAATTGTTAATGTCTATTGATCCTTAACCAATGCGTCGATATATTTAATTTTCGTTTACCAAGCTAATCCATTGAGCCTAATTGCCAAAAAACCCTATGTTCAGATTTAAATTTCCGTCCCTTTCAGGTTTATATTTCAAGATCCTCGTCATATCAGCCATCGTCTTTGCTGCAGGGTATTTTCTACTGATTACGCCAGAGAACCCTGTCATGCGAGCATTTCGTGGCGAAATCTCCGACGTTAGCGCTGACATCGTAATCGGACCTTACCCTGTAGCAAGGGATTTTGAGAAGTTAAAGTCCAATGGCGTTAAGACAATAGTTAGTCTTCTAGACCCCTCTATTCCTTACGAAAGCAAATTAATTGATCAGGAAACCATACTTGCAAACAATGCCGGGATGGTATTTCTTAACTTTCCTATGATTAGCATCTTAGGTCAGAAAATGGGGGATCATTACGATCAAAATGCTGCAGCAGCGGCGAAGGCCATCGCTGAGTCCAAGGGCAAAGTATATGTTCACTGTTACTTAGGAATTCACAGAGTGATGGTGGTTAAAAAAATACTTGATGGAAAAAAAATCACTACGGGTCGCTACACTTTTCAGCAAGGTGAGCGAAGCGAGAAATCTGTAGAACTTGATAAGGCAGAGGAACTATATCATCAGGGCTATTTCAATGAAGCGAACCAGGTGATTGAGAGCATGTCCGAGCGACCAACATCGGCCAAGCTTTTGTACGCATGGATTGCATACCGACAAGGAAACATCAGCGAATCACGTACAAGATTCATGGCAGTATCCGGTCTTCCCGAAGAAAATCTTGATAGAGATGTTGGGTTAGCCTATTGCCGATTAAGGGAGAATCCTCCAGAAGATGCGGCCATGGCATTTTCAAAAGTGCTTGCATCCTACCCTGAAAACGAGTCTGCACTTACCGGCTTGGGTATTGCCCTGTATTACCAAGGACAATTAAAAGCCGCAAAGGAAAAATTAGAGAAGGCAGTCAAAATCAACCCAGCCAACACAGATGCGGTTGAACTGCTTAAGAAGATAGGAACGACAAACTAACATTTGGATTTTATTTACCTTTGATCGAGGCCATGGATTGCCATCCCTGAGAATGACACCCATGGCTTCAACCTACCTTCAAGCTTATCAAGCAATCCGGAAAGATCACCTTGTCGCCGAAAAAAGCTAATCTCAGTTCCGTCAATTTGCCTTTGATGGCTATATCGAAAGGCTTTGATTCCCTCTGATGAAGCTCCAGGCTTATCCAGCAAGAACAATAAGTTGTACCCCCCCATAGTCAGCATGACCAACTCTCCCGATTCTGCCTGCTGATAATATCGGCGATCTTCAATTGGCATAGGAAGCGTTTCTATGGCAATAGTAACCTGTTTACCATGCTCGGCTCCCCAATCAAGAAAAATCGTCGCAAAATATTCAATCTGGTCTGGGTCCGTACGATAATCCATAACCGTCAGACGTGTGATGTTAGGCAAGACTTCCTCAAGCATGGATAACACATCTGGACTTTCCGGGCTCATCCAGAACGGTAGTACAAGATCAAGCTCGACATCTGGAGCTGCCTGACTAATCGAGTTAATTACCGAAGAATATCTTGATAACCAAGCAGCTTGATCAAGCCAAAATCCAGGCAAAAGATAGACCTCGATATCAAGCTGCAAACCATCCAGTCTTTCCGCTTTTGTGCCGTTATAATTAAAATCTTCCAATGCTGCAGCTGCACTAACAAATCTGTTCTTTTCTTCTTCCAGTGCAGCTCGCGGATCTCCCATCACAGCCCAGACCTGCAGGCCATCTGCATGTGCCTGACTCAGGAATGCTCGTAACTCATCGGGACTGACGACTAATCCATTCCGAATCGGCACTGTAATAAAAACACGCCCAAGTTTGTACTGGCCCCTTGCCTCAAATATCTTCTGTGATGTTTCCATCCATACCGATGGAGACCAGAACCAAGCAGACCGATCTGGTATCGTAGAAAAAATAGAGGTTTTTTGTTTAGGCATCCTTACTGATTTTGGAGCACTCCCTTTTCCAGGTAGCTCTTGCGGAATAACTTCTCCGGGTTTAAAAACTCCGGATACCACTTGCCCCTGCAACCCCACCACCGACATATCAGAGGTGATTTTTGGAGCAAAGCCTGCCCAAAGAATATGTTCACGCTTTAAATCTACATTACGACTTGAACAACCATTTGTCGCTGGCTGTTGCGTCAATTTCAAGAAACTAACCGTCCCATTAGGTTGAAGATAGCTGGCAAGGATGCTGCTATCATTTGCCTGTAATGCAGAGGATGGCATTCCATGGCATAGTGAGAGCGAATCGCCATGGGCAGCAGGCATCACTAAAACCAGAATAATAGGTAGCCATTTCATGTGATTATGATTTAGATATCCTCTGGACTGGCTCATGCCAACTGGCAGATCGATGCATCTTTCCCCAGTGTCCCTTATTGCGTCGAAAAATCCAACCGATTAACCCCATTAAACGCCATAACGAATTGAGTTGTCTGAAACCCAGATTTTCAAGAATGGTGGCGAATATCAACCAGACCATTTGCCTGGGTCTTTCATAAAGATGGAAGCTCATTTCCTCAAGCATTAAGCTTGAGATCGAGACCAAGAGGCCGAGTCCGATCGTGGCAAATAGGAAAACCATAAAAACAGGCCATGAAATATAGCCTAACCAGCAAAAAACCCCCATCAGGATATAGCCAGAAACTTCGATCAGAGGTCCCAACCACTCAAAAATCAGCATGAAAGGGAAAGCTAACCATCCTGGCGCCCCGCCTCGTCGACAGAACATTAATCCAAGATTCCCCATCAAGCTCTCAGAAAGCCCCTTTTGCCATCTGGAACGCTGATTCATAAGTGTTCGGAAATCCTCAGGCACTTCAGTCCAGGCTACCGGGTCTGGAAGAAACACAATCCGATATGGTTTATTTTTTTGGCGCATTACTCGGTGAATTCGGACAATCATTTCCATGTCTTCGCCCACGGTGTCACGGCGGAATCCCCCAACGGTAATGACGGTCTCCTTGCGGAAAACGCCAAATGCGCCAGAAACAATCAAAAGTCCATCAATAGCAGACCAACCAAGGCGGCCCATAAGAAAAGCACGGATGTATTCCACCACTTGCATGATTGCAAGCAGATTACTTGGTAATCCAGTTTTTCTGAGAAATCCACCTTTGACCTGACACCCATTAGCCACACGGATTGTTCCGCCTGCAGCGACAACACGCTGGTCCTCCAAGAAAGGCTGAACAATTTTTCTCAAACTATCAGGCTGCAACACACTGTCTGCATCGACAACGCAGAAAAGCGGGTATCGTGCAGCATTAATCCCCGCATTGATGGAATCGGCCTTCCCGCCATTCTGCTTGTCAATTACACGCACCGACGGATATCGTTCAGAAATATAAACAGTCTGAATTTCTTCCGTCTCAAGACGTTTGCGGTAAGCTTCCGGAAAGCGCGTAAGGGAAAGTTTTTCTTTTAGCTCATCGAGTGTTGTATCAGTTGATCCATCATTAACGATGATGATTTCGAAAAGCGGATAATGCATGTGTAGCATAGAAAGCACCGAGGCAACGATGCTGTTTTTCTCGTTATACGCGGGCACAATAATGCTGACCGGTAGTTCGAGCCCAGAATAAATCTGGGGCATATCGTCAAGAACTCGCAACGGCATATATCTGCGCAACGAAAATGAGCAAATAATGTTTAGTGTTAAATAGCCAGCATTAATGGCAATGAAATAAGCCAAGAAAAACCACTGGCTGAATCGAGAAATTTCAGGCCATGTCCATGGAAACCAATTCATCGCGCTGCCTGCTCTGCTAAAGTCTGGGAAAGAATGTCGATGGCATAATTGTCGTCCATGCTAAATCTGAGCGCCTCGACATCCTGAACAGTCAAAAATGGAAGTTGCAGAAGAGACTTGGCAGAACGATATCGTACCCACCATTCCTTTGAGCTTAACAGGGACACAAGCAACGAAACATCCTCTGTCGATCCCAGGCGACCAAGCACAGTAGCGGCCTGAACCTGAATTGACCAATTTGGATCGTTTGCACGTTTTCTTACCAAATCCAGATCATTTGGGGAGCGCACAAGTTTCAAGGCAGTGGAAACCAGTTCGACATTATCACTGTACTCGAGTATGTGTCGCACGAAGGGTAAAGGCTTAGAAACCTGCAGAACATCAAGAATACGCATTAGACGAGTCAGGTAGGGTTTACCTTGCTGCTCCGCTTGCTCTACTGAAGCAATAAACGCGTCCACGATCTTCTGATCAGACTCTTGTAGCAATATTGCCGTTCGATCAACAGTCCAGTCTCGCCTTTGAATAATTAACGGAATCACCTCTTTCGCAGCCAGATCAACATCAATCCGAATCAAGGCGTAGGCTGCAGTAATAGAAACTACTGAAGAAGCATCCTTTAGAGCTTCTTTTAGTTCCGGAAGGGCCTCGCGACTACCGAAATAACCCGCAACCGTCATACAGACCAACCGCGTGTCTAAGCTACCTTTCTGAATACCTTTAAGAACTTCAGGCTCAAGACCAAGCTTCGCCAACATGTGGTTCAGCCGTTCACCTGCATTGCCATATACGGTTTTGTGCAGGCGCACCCAGAGCAAAAGAAACTCAGTAAGTTCATCAGGGCGCAAATCAGGAATTTCGATATTGTCACCTGCAATTGTGCCAATAAGCACAGGCTGCCATCGCAATAGAAAGCGACGCCTGATGAAACGTTTGGTCAATAACTCAATTCGTGCCCAGACTATTTGCACTAACAACACCAAGGTCATCAGGATTGAAACGGCACCAATCCAGAACGCAAGACGAACTGCTGAATCAGAAAGCATAACGGAAACCCAGGCTTGCTCCAGTTCGCGTGTACGCTGTGTCCTGAACGGTTCTCCCGATAGACCACAGCAAAGCCCAATCCTTATTAATCCAGTGCCGTCCGTTTGCGCCGACAAACCAAGTATCATAAAAGTAGTTTTTACCTGTAACCTGCTCGACCTCGGTTCCAGAGCTTAAAGACAATGTCGCGTAACTGATCTCGTTGTAATATCGGGATAGCGATGCACGGTGCCCGAATTCGTTAATACCATGAGACTGGGTAGCAGTAAGGGTATAAGCGATTCGATAATCGCTAAAATATTTCTCTATCATCCCAAACTCCTGCAAAGAATTTGAAGCTGTATATTCACTATGCTTCATACCCCCCGTCAGGAAAAACGCATTCCCCAAAGGAAACTGCAACGAGGCCAACTCACTGTGTCGTGGGATCATATTGTGAGAGGCGCTGGCATTCGCTTCGACATTCAGCGTTATATCTGCGGGCAATGGATAATAGCCCCCTAGAATCCATTGCAGATCATTTAGATTGAAACGATCTGATTCTTGTAAGCTACCGTAAACGATCTTTCTAGGTGCAAATCGATGTTCAAATTCGATGTAGCGAGCACGCCAGACACCTTTACCCTTACTTAAATGATCGAAGGAAAATCCCGCTCCAATCTGATTATTTCGTTCTTTGGCAAAACTCCGATCCAGTGCGTCCTGCACTTTTGTGGGGACACCAGAATCGTTCATAGTCAGTTCAGGTTGCGTAACGGCGATTGGTTCGACAATCCTCCACTCCTGAGCGGGAAATTGCTTGATTGCTTCTGTCTGTAGTTTAAGTGCCTTACTATAGGACGTTTGATCCCCAATTGCCGCAAGCGCCTGAATATTCAACCTAACAAGGTCGCTATCTTTCGGATTCAGATTGCGTGCACGCTCTAAAATTGGGATTGCTTCGGAAGGGTTCCCTCGCCAGAATTCGACCTGCGCCAACCCAAGAAGGTAATCCGTATTATCTGGTTCCCGCGTCAGCAACGTCTGATATTCGACGTATGCCTGAATATAATTCCCTTGCCAGGACAGAACCCTGGCCAGAAGGTACCGTGCCTCATCATTTTTTGGATTTTCAGAGAGAATTTCCTTGAGGGCAGATTCGGCCTTTGAATAATGGCGCTCCTGCAAATCCTGCCTTATCCCATCCAACGATGCTGCCTGCAATTGCAGTGACCAGCACAACACTAAAACACCAATTACTCGCTCCATGCTCATATGGCTTCTGACATTTCAATATGACGTGCAACTCGAGCCATGAGTTCATTTGTACGGAATGGCTTCACTACAAAATCAGAAGCACCAAGCTTGAAAGCCCTAACGATATCTTCTTCCTGGGATTTTCCAGAGATCACAAAGATTGGAGTACGTCTCCACTTAGGATTACCTCGCATTAATTGAAGAAGTTCGAAACCGTCGACATAAGGCAGCATGAGCTCCAACATTACCAAGCCGGGCGGTTCTTCTCGATTCAGAATAACTGCTTGCGCCTCCTGGCCATCACTTGCTATCTGCACTTCATATCCTTGCCTGTTTAATAGATGGTTAACCAGCGATGCAATCAACGCATCGCTCTCTATAAGCAAAATCTCAGGTGGATTTTTCTTTGTATTTATATTGTTAGTCATAAGAAAGATTTAGTAATGATTAAATACAACCACCACTTCAAGGGATCCAAAGATACCGAAGTTAGACGGGCGCATTGTATACAGATGCCTTTGGAGATTTGTGTAGAAAAACCCGCACAATACTTTTTCAAGTATGCAGTTAAAAAAGGAAGCCATTATGAGCACAATTTTCCTGCCCATCAATTCATAGTTTTCCTAATTAATGTTTTTTTAACACATAACTTTTACAACAATATGTCTTAGATGCCCCAACAAAAAACCCGCTATAAAGCGGGTCTTCAATGAGTAATGGCCTGAATTAAATTTACACGAAGAGATTCTGTCAGCCACTAACCTGATAGCAAATCTCGTACGCGTTGATGATCATAAGCGACACCTTGTTCGCCACCTTTCTTGACGCCCGCTTCATGAGCATGCTGTAACAACTTTTGAAGTCTAAATGCCATTTCTACCGAGTCGACCTGTACATGATGGTACTTACCCCCAATGGAGAATCTGGCAATTCCACCATTTTTTGTCTTTTCGGTTTTGGGATGATCTAACCATTCAAGTTTAATACCCATATGCGCCCCTTCATAGTCACGCATGCTTAATAAGGGAATGCTAATACATAATACAAGCATTTGTACACAAATCTTAGGCAAGAACCACTAAAGACTTTTTATCAATCATACCCTTACTCCAAAAAAGCAATCCCTCAGGTACCAGAGGGAGAGTTTTGTCTGAGAAATTTGGCTTCAACTTGCTTCCGATTGGTGATATCCATTTCCGTCCCTACAATTCGCAACGGCTCCCCATGTATTCCTCTCTGGACAATAACACCCCTACATAAGACCCAAACCCATTTGCCTAATTTTGACTGCACTCGGAATTCCGCTTGAAACAACGGTGAGTATCGACGAAAGTAATCAGCTAATTTAGCCTGTAGTTCGTTATAGTCATCTGGGTGAATTCCCTTTTCCCACGAAGAAACATCCGGTTCAATGTCTAGCAAATCAAATCCGCGAATTTCCGCCCAGCGCTGATTGCATCTGAATTCACCAGTACCGACATCCCATTCCCACGTTCCGATTTCAGGAGAACTTAGCGTCAAAATCTCATGAGCTTCTTGACAGCGACGGGAGTCCTCGTCGCTTTTATTTTTCGTGATATCTTCCAAAACATGCAGGGAGTTTACATACTCTCCCTCAGAGTTTCTGATGATAAATGCTCTTGAACGATAGATTGAATCACCCACCACGATATTACTGGTTGATGCTTCTCTTTCATTCAATCTACAGCAGGTGCATGGAGGGTTTGATATCGGAAATACTTCTTGGTAGGCAGTTCCTATAATTTTGACTAATGGCAGGCCAGCTAAAACTTGGTACGCCAGATTGCAACGCAAAATACGATAATTTTTATCATGAAGAAAGATGGGGTCAGAGATTACATCTAATGCGTCCATCCACTCATGGTGGGCAGTCTCGATATTTTTGCGAGCGCGCTCAAGATCTTCGAGCATAAAGAGAAGCGCTGTTCGATTTTCCTTTAGCTCCTTATCCTTTTCGGAATAACGAATTTCTGATGCACGCAGTGCTGCATGAGCGGATTCAAGTTCAGCCTTAAGTTTTTGAATCTCGCTCTTCATGGGGAAGGTTCCTGACCAGACCTAATCAAAAGTTGTGTCTTAAGGTCAGAATTCTCTTCCGTCAACTCTTTTATTCTTAATTCACGTCCAACAGTTAACTTTTGGAACCGGGAAAGCTCATCGAGTTGACGTTCAAGTTCTTGCTGCTTAACCCGCATCGGCTGAAGGAAAAAATTAACGAGAATCGGCGCAAGAATTAAAACAAGCATCAGGGGATCAATAATCCACCAAATACTTTCCGGAAACACAGAAGGCAGCAAGAATTGTGCAAAATGCAGCAATACCATGATGATCAATTCCACAAAAAGAATTGTCATGGCCATTGCAAGAGTTAAAGCTGCAGGTTGGGTCATTGTTTTTATGTGATGTTTTTATTGTACAAATGTACATCACAATTTCTGACATAGGCAATATACCTAACCAACTGCTCAGTGATAAACGGACAACAAAAAACCCGCACGAAGCGGGTTAAATTGTAATTTCAATTCCGTTACTTAATGTTGGTGCCGACGGCGAGACTCGAACTCGCACGGCTTTCGCCACTACCCCCTCAAGATAGCGTGTCTACCAATTTCACCACGTCGGCATGCATGTACGGGCTGCTCACACCCGTCAGAAACTGAGCTTACTGGGGTACGTCCTTTGCCTTTGAGGAATCAACCGGCTTGGGCGCATCCGTTGTCTTGTTGGCTACAGGGGCTTGTTGCGAAGTCTGAGTAGCCTTGATCACGCTGCCGTGCTTGGTTCCATGACTGGCCAGATAGGCCAGTGACATGCTGGTAATGAAAAACACGGTCACCGCCACTGCAGTAGCACGGCTCAGCAGGTTTGCGGAACCGGAAACACCGAACAGGCTTCCAGAAGCTCCGCTACCAAAAGCGGCTCCCATGTCGGCACCCTTACCGTGCTGGATCAGCACCAGGCCGATAACGGACATGGCAGCGACCACGTGAACAATCCAAACTATCGTTTCCATTACTCTCTACTCTACTTTTTCCTGCCGGAGACCTTATCAGCGGCCTGGCAGATTGCGACGAATTCCTGGGAAATCAGAGAGGCACCCCCAACGAGGGCCCCATCAATATCCGGCTTAACGAATAATTGTGCCGCATTTATCGATTTTACGCTACCCCCATAGAGGATGCGCATGCGTGAAGCAAGGTCCAGATCGTGTTTTGCAAGCCGCTCGCGAATGAATTCGTGAACCGCCTGGGCTTGGGCCGGCGTGGCAGATTTACCGGTTCCGATCGCCCACACGGGCTCATACGCACACACGACCTTCGACATCAGCGGAATGCCGACAATATTCATCACGCCATCCAACTGGCTGGCGACGACCGCCTCGGTCACCCCGGCTTCATACTCGTCCAGGGTCTCACCCATGCAATAGATCGGGGTCAATCCGGCCTTGATCGCGAGTTTGATGCTTCTGGCAGCATTATCGTTCGTTTCACGGAACTGTCCGCGACGTTCGGAATGGCCGACGATGACGTAGGTGCATCCGAAATCCGCCACCATCCAGGCCGACACGGCTCCTGTATAGGCGCCCTGCTCATTCTGGTGAACGTTCTGCGCACCCCAAGCTACATTGGTCCCACTCAACAACTGTTGTGCTTGAAACAGGTAGGGGTGGGGAACACAGACCGCGAATTCGGCCTTCTGGAGCTCATGAACGCCATCTACGATCTCGTTCAGCAATACCTTGTTGCGCCCAAGGTTGCCATGCATCTTCCAGTTCGCTACGACCAGTTTGCGACGCATAGGAGCCCCGTTAAAAAACCTGGCGAATGATACGCGGGTTAAGGCTCACGGTCAAAATCCGGGCACCGGTTGCCAGAGGCGCAATACCAGTTGCAGGTTACGATTTCCGTTGTACTCGTTTGCCTGTAAGCGGAAGACTGCATGAATCTCCCGAGGAAGCGGGCCGGTCTGGTTAAACAGGATGGCTTCGAAAGATCGCCTCGACTTTTCGAGGCGCAATTTGAGATGACGTTCGCCGATGATGCGCTGCTCGATGACGGTAAACACATCATCGAACTCGGGGGCGGGAAAACCTTGCCCCCACACCTGACGTTCAAGGGTATCCGCAAGTTCCAACACCATATCCTCGGGATCCACTGCGCCATCCGTCTCGATCACGCATTCCAGATCCGCGGGGGAAATCAACGTGCGCACGACAGCCTCAAACGCTTTTGAAAAGCGTTCGAAATTGCTTTCCTCGATCGACAACCCGGCAGCCATGGCGTGGCCGCCGAATTTCAGCAGCACATCGGGATGTCGCTTGGAAACCATGTCCAGGGCATCCCGGAGGTGCAGCCCTGGAATCGAGCGGCCTGAGCCCTTGAGAATGCCGTCACCGGCACTGGCAAACGCGATGACGGGCCGGTGGTAGCGTTCCTTCAGGCGGGAGGCCAGGATGCCGATGACGCCTTGGTGCCAGTCAGGCTGGTAGAGGCTGAGGGAGTAACACTCCCCCGGCTCGAAAGCATCGAGGTTGGCGAGGGCGGATGCATGCATGCCGGCCTCGATATCGCGCCGTTCCTTATTGAGTGAGTCAAGACGCTGAGCCATGCGGAGGGCCTCGGACTCATCCGTCTCAAGCAGGCAGTCGATGCCCAGGGACATGTCTTCCAGGCGACCGGCGGCGTTGAGCCGGGGTGCCACGCTGAAGCCGAAATCCTGCGTTCCGGCGCGTGATGGGTCCCGGCCTGCCACACGCATCAGGGCATTGATCCCGGCACACCCCTTGCCGGCCCGGATGCGCTTCAGCCCCTGCTCGACCAGGATGCGGTTGTTTTCGTCCAGTTTCACCAGATCGGCGACGGTCCCCAGCGCGACCAGATCCAGCAATTCAGTCAGGTTGGGCTCCGGTTTATCCGAGAAGCGTCCTCGCGACCGCATTTCGGCACGCAACGCCAGCATCAGGTAAAAGGCCACCCCCACGCCCGCAAGGTGCTTGCTGGGAAAACCGCACCCCGGCTGGTTGGGGTTGATGATGCAGGCCGCATCCGGCAGAGCATCGCCAGCGAGGTGGTGGTCCGTCACCAGCACCTGGATGCCCAGGGCATTGGCGGCCCTGACGCCATCGATGCTCGCGATGCCGTTGTCAACCGTCATCAGGATATCGGGTTGTTGCGTCGCGGCCAGCGCGACAATTTCAGGGGTTAGGCCATATCCGTATTCAAAGCGATTGGGCACCAGATACTCGACTCTGGCACCGAGCATGCGCAAGCCGCGCACGCTGACCGCACAGGCGGTAGCCCCGTCGGCATCATAGTCAGCAATCACCAGCAGACGTTTGTTCTGCTGGATTGCCTCGTCAAGCATCGCCGACATGCGTTCGACATTGGTCAACTGCGATGGCGGAATCAGTCCACTCAGGGAATGCTCCAGCTGATCGGAACGATCGATTCCGCGTGAAGCGAGAATGCGCGCCAGGACCGGATGATGCCCTTCCTGTCGCAGATGATCAGCCACTTCGGCAGCAAAGGGGCGGGCAACAATGCTAACCAAGATAAGCTCCAAGCTGGCGCGGCCGGCGCCAGAATTTCAACAATGACTGACGTGTCAAATGATAAGTCCGGACACTGTGCATCCCGGCGAGATGCAGTTCCAGCCGGCCAATCTTCCCCTCCCGCAACCCTTGCAGGAGAGGCGAAAACCAATGCCGTTCCTGTCGCCGCAAAGCCTCGCCCCATTTTTCGGGGGCTTCTTGCAGGCTGGCCGCCTGCAAATGATCTACAACGATTAAAGTCGACTGCCCTTCCAGTCCGGCAGCGAGCCAGTCCTCGGTGGAAAACGGCAAAGGATGCGCCTTGCCTCCCATTGCCAGCGACAGGCCGCGGGTGAAAGCATCATCCGCCATCACTGCCAGGGATCCACCGCCGGCAGGCTCCGGCAGAACACCCCCACCCCAAAGCCAGAGGCTGTTGAAGGGCATGCGGCCCTGTTGTTCCAGATCGATATTCACGGGGTGGCCATGCAGCAGCATCTGGATTTCGTTCAACCGACGGTGCCAGACCAGAGCATCGTTCCCTGCCGGAAGCAGGTGATGGATATTGCGGCCAATCACCTCGTGTAACGGGGTCGTCGAAATTGCGGGACGCTGCGCCAACTTAAGGTACCAGCGCCCGGCGTGGGGAGCGACAAAGCTCATGCCATCATCAGCAAAATGCTGATTGAGCGACTCAATAAAAGCGGCAGCATGCTCGGTATCCATGGCCTCCGCCACACTGCCCATGACGAAGCTGTCTCGGTGCAGTTGCAGGTGCACGGGATCGGCACACAGCCAATAAGAGGAGCCCGGCGCCAAACCATCTCCCAGTGCGGCAAAGGGAGCCACGGGGACGTCCTGCTGCCTGGCCACCCCGAACAACCGGCATCGCCAGGCATAGGCATCGCCCGAGAACACCTCCCCGCGTTCGGCAAACTGCAATAGCGTACCTAATGCCGGCGGACAGGAGAAGCCTCCGGCCAGCTCAGATGTCATCCCGGTCAACAGGATTTGGCAATTTGCAGATTTCACTATTCTTCCACTCGAACCGGCGTTAGTATTCAAGGCTGGATTACACCCTATTCTGAACCATGGAACTGATACTCTGGCGACACGCCGAGGCCGAAGATGGCCTGCGGGACATGGAGCGCGCACTGACCGCCAAAGGGCACAAACAGGCCGACAAGATGGCTGCGTGGCTCAAGGCACGCCTGCCTGAACGTACCCACATTCTCGTCAGCCCGGCGAAACGCACCCAGCAGACCGCGGCCGCATTGGGCATGAATTTTACCACGCTGGAGGTTCTGGCCCCCGGCGCCTCCGCCGAAGAAGTGCTGCGCGCGTCAGGCTGGCCGGAAGACAGCGACAGCGTCCTGATCATCGGCCACCAACCCACCCTGGGCGAAGTGGCAGGCCTGGCACTCTCCCAGCGCAATGCCAGCTGGAGCATCAAGAAGGGAGCGGTATGGTGGATCACCAGCCGCAGGCACGATGACGGTGCCGAAGCCCTGTTGCGTGCCGTCATCTCCCCGGATCTGCTGTAACCCATGCGCACTGTCCTCATCGCGAACCCCAAAGGCGGCAGCGGCAAGACGACAGTCGCAACCAACCTGGCCGGATATTTCGCAACGCGTGGCCGCCGCGTGATCCTCTCCGATCTGGACCGCCAGCAGTCGGCCATGCAATGGCTGCAGCGCCGCCCCTACAAGCTGCCGTTGATCCGTCCCGGCGATGACCGCAAGTCCAAGACCTCCAAGGACGTCGAGTGGATGATCATCGACTCTCCCGCTGGATTGCGTGGCGACAAATTGAGCGATGCCATCAAGCAGGCAGACTGGGTGATCGTACCTGTACAGCCCTCCGCGTTCGACATCGGGGCCACGCGGGATTTCCTGGAATTGCTGCGCGAGGAAAAAGCCATCCGCAAGCAACGCGCATTCGTGGCGATGGCCGGTGTCCGCGTCGACCCGCGCACGCGCACGGCCGCATCGTTGCAGTCTTTCATGGAATCCACCGGGCTGCCCATTCTGACCTATTTGCGCGAGGCCCAGGTCTACCGACTGGCAGCAGAGCAAGGGGCCAGCCTGTTCGACATCCGCCCGTCCCTGGTCGCACGCGACCTGCAGCAGTGGGCGCCTTTGCTGCATTGGCTGGTCAACGCGGACTAGACCGCAGAACGGCCGATGGCAAACGAGATCGAACTCAAGCTGCGCATCCTCCATCGGGATGCCGCACGACTGCGCCAACACCCTGCCATCCTGGCTGCACTCGCTGAAGCTCCGGTCACGCACAAACTGACCAGCATTTACTACGACACACCGCGGCTGGAACTGTTCGATGCCGGGATCAGCCTGCGGGTCCGGCGGATGTCAGGCAACTGGTTTCAGGCCGTCAAGGCTGCCGGTCATTCGTCAGTGGGTCTGCACCAGCGCATGGAGTGGGAAGATATCATCGCCTTCGGCCATCCTGATTTCAGCAAGATTACCGAACCGGCCCTGACCCGCATTTTCGACCAGCCTGTCCTGCGCGCGGCCCTCGCGCCCATTTTCAGCACTGAAGTCCGGCGCACCGAGTGGCATCTCATCTGGGATAACGGCGACCATATCGAGCTGGCCCTGGACCTTGGCAATCTGTTGATCGGTAAAAAACGCGAGCCGATCCACGAGATCGAACTGGAGCTGAAAGCAGGCTCCGCCAGCCGTCTATTTGAACTGGCCCTCGTGCTGCAACAGGATATGAAACTGGAACTTGAAAACGTCAGCAAGGCGCAGCGCGGTTATGCACACTACCGCCCTCAGCCGCCGGCCGTCGTACGAGCGCATCGCACCAGCCTGAAAAAGCACATGAGCGGTCATGCCGCGCTGAAACAGATTGCCTGGGAATGCCTCGGCCAGTTGCAAGGCAATCAGGACATGGTGCTGCATGGCACTGACATCGAAGGGGTTCACCAGATGCGCGTGGCCCTGCGCCGTTTACGCTCGGCCTTTAACGTCTTCAAGGACGTCCTGTCGCCGCAGGATGTCGCGCAGATTCTGGATGAATTGCGCTGGATCACGACCTTACTCGGAGAAGCGCGCGACTTGGACGTGTTCATGACGGAAACCCTGCCACCGATGGTGCGCCACCTGCACGAACACGCGGGCCTGCTGGCACTGCGTGAGCGCGCCAGAAATGCCCAGGCCAGCGCCTACCGCAAGGTGCGGTCAGCACTTGCTTCGCAACGCTACCATCGGCTACTGCTGACGCTGGGTGCGTGGCTGGAGCGCGATCGACCGACCGTACCTGAATCGCCAGAACAGGAGGTAGCCCTGATCGCACGACGCATGCTGACAAAACGCTACAAACAGTTGCGGCGACATGGCCAGCGTCTGGCCGACATGCATCCGGAGGAGCGCCACGCCGCACGTATTGCCGCCAAGAAGTTACGCTATGCCGCCGAGTTCTTTTCCAGCCTGTATCCCGAAAAGGAAACACGCGCCTTCCTGCGCAAACTGGCCGCCCTGCAAAACGTGCTGGGGGAACTCAACGATATCTCGGTGACAGATGCGCTCATCCAGAAACTGGCCGGCAAACGCCCCGGGCGCGAACTGGACGAATCCCTGCACCTGTTCAACGGCTGGAACGCCAGCGACGCCATGCATCACCTGGCACAGATGCACACTGTCTGGCGCGCCTTCTCCGCACAAAAAACCTTCTGGGAATAACCGCGCCGACAGGTGGTCGGCGCGTGCCATGACACCCACTTTGATCTACACTTCCCTCAATCATCAAACAAACGGGGATCAGCATGAATCTTGAGAAAGTTGTCTTCGGCTTCTTTATCGTCCTGGCAATGACGCTTAATTTCGGCTTTTTCATCGGTGACATGGCAGACCCGGAGTTCCATCACCCCTACGAACTGTTTGCCGCCATCGTCGTCAACCTGATCGCCACCGTGCTCAAGTTCGGCGACCGCACCCAGATCGGCGCAATCCATCTCTCCACCAGCCTGGTCGCCGACCTGCAACTCATCACCGCAGCGATCGTCTGGGCTGCGATCAGCGAACTGGGGCCAGACGTTCCTACCGGTGCCATGGTCAGCATCGTCTCTCTTTCCGGTGGTGCATTCCTCGCCAACGTGACCTCGGTCGTCCTGCTCATCGTCGAAACCATCATGCTGCGTCGTTGATTTCATCCGGAATCAGACACCTGCAAGACCTGAGTACATGAATAGCATCCTGTTCCTGATTCTACGGCGCATGCGTACACCGCTGATCACACTGATCGCCAGTTACGCCATAGCGATTTTCGGCTTCACCTTGATGCCCGGAACGGATAGCCAAGGCAATCCCTGGCACATGAGCCTGTTCGAGGCGTTCTACGTGGTCAGCTACACCGCCACGACCATCGGATTCGGGGAGATCCCGTATGCATTCAGCACCGCCCAGCGACTCTGGATGACGTTATCCATCTACCTGACCGTGATCGCCTGGTTCTACGCCATAGGCAAGATCATCGCATTGGTACAGGACCCCGGGCTGCGCCAGGCAATCACCGTCGCCCGTTTCGCGCGCGCGGTTCGGTTATTGCACGAACCCTTCTACATCGTTTGCGGCTATGGTGGAACGGGGAGCCTGCTCGTAGAAGCACTGGATCGCCACGGCATCCGGGCTGTTGCCGTGGAAATATTGCAGGATCGAATCAATGAACTTGAACTTCAGGATTACCAGTCTCCAGTTCCCGGCTTGTGTGCCGACGCCAGGCTCCCGGACATCCTTTTGCAAGCCGGCATCCTGCATCCCATGTGTGGGGGCGTCGCTGCGCTGACCGATGACGATCACGCCAATCTTGCCATTGCAGTAGGGGTCAAACTGCTCCGCCCAGAGCTCAAAGTACTCAGTCGTGCCGAAAATAAAGACACTGCGGCCAACATGGCCTCATTCGGGACCGACCATATCATCAATCCCTACGATCTGTTCGGCGAACATCTCGCCATGGAAGTGCACGCCCTGGGGACTTACCTGCTGCATGAATGGCTGACCGGCGTTCCCGGAACCTCGCTTCCCTCCCCCGCCTGCCCACCAATCGGAAAATGGATCGTCTGCGGTTATGGGCGCTTCGGCAAATCCGTGGTACAGAACCTGCATCGCGAACACATGCAGACTGTCATCATCGAAGCCGATCCGGAACTGACGGGTTGCACGGATTGCATCGTCGGCAGCGGCGCAGAATCTCGCACGCTGATCGAAGCCGGCATCCATGATGCGGTCGGCATCGTCGCCGGCACCGACAACGATGTGAACAACCTGTCCATCGTGATGACGGCCCTGGAACTCAAACCCGACCTGTTTGTGGTCATTCGCAAGAACAACCGCAGCAACGCACCTTTGTTCCAGAAATTCAACGCCGACATCACCATGCAGCCCAGCGACATCATTGCGCATGAATGTCTTGCACACCTCGTCACACCACTACTGGCACAATTTCTGTCGCAGGCGCGCAATCAGAGCAACGCATGGGCCAATCAGCTGATCGGACAACTGGTTGAAACTATGGGTGAGCAGGTACCGGAGACCTGGCGTGTCACCCTAAGCGGTGAACTTTCACCCGCAATCGTCAACCTGCTGGGGCATGGAAAAACCGTGTCCCTGGATACCCTGCTGCGCGACCCCTCCAATCGCGAAAACAAATTACCACTGATCCCGCTTTTACTGGCCCGCAACGGCGAGTTCATTCTCCTGCCCGAGCCCGGGTTACCGCTGGAAATTGGCGACCGGATACTGTGTTGTGGCAAACATCTCGCAAAATCCTCACAATCGCTGCTGCTGACCAATCGGAAGGTACTGACCTATGTCCTGGACGGCACCGACATGCCGGACGGGCTGATCTGGCGCTGGTTGTACGCCAGACGTCAAAGACAATAAAAAACCGCCGGGATCGCCGGCGGTTCGCAGAGACTAAACCTTTTGGGTATCAGTCGTCCCATCTATCATGGTCACGATCATGATCGCGCCCACGCCTGTCCCAACCGCGGTTCCAGCCGTTGTCACGTTGCGGATACCCGGGAATGGGACCGAAACTGGCCACATTGCTGCGGTAATCCGGTGCCACGGATACCCGGACATTCACCGTCGAACCCGGATCGTTGGGCATGGTCGTGGTGTAGTCGCGGCCGTTGAAACGGTAGGTCACCAGATAACCGCGGTTGACCGTCTGCCAGTTGTCAATCTGGGTACAGCGTTCGACCGGCCGGCTGCTGTATCCGTAATCACGACGATCGCTGTTGTCGATACGGTCACCGACGATGGCACCAGTCGCCGCGCCTACCGCGGCACCTGCGATACGCCCCTTGCCCTTGCCTACTTGGCTGCCAATCAGGCCGCCAGCGATCCCACCGATGATGGAACCGCCGATATCGCGGTCACCGGACTGGTAATACGAATCACGGGAGTATTCGGTATGGCATTCCTGACGCGGGTTGTTCACACGCTCGGTTTGCGGGGTCACGGAAATGACGCGAGCGGTGTCGTAATACACGTCATCGGCTGCAGCCTGCAGCGAGAAAAGTCCCAGTAGCATGAGGGAAGCGCCGATTCTGGTTTTGTTCACGTTAAATCTCCTTCAGTTGTTAGCTTGTCAGCCACCCGTTGCGATTTCGCAGCGGTTAGGGGAAATAACGTCGCCCATCTGCGCCTGTTGACACTGTTACAAAGTTTTACATCTGTGCTGATCGGCCCCCGGGCACCCACCTGCATATAACTTGAACAAATCACTCAACTTTGTGACTAAAGTTACATACGCCCATGACAAATTCATCGATATTGTCACCACAGCGTCCTCTGGACGTCTAAGATCAGATCACTCAGGAGACCATCATGCGTATCGTGAATATAGTTGCAACAGCCGTGCTTTCAATGTGCGCAGGCCTGACATGGGCCGGCGAATTCGGTGATCATTGCACCACCGGGCTTTCCGGCGGGCAAATGATCAAAACCAATTGCTCGATCAACACCCTGTTCGAAGGCAAGACCTACTGCTTCGGCAGCGAAGAGTCAAAATCGGCCTTCCAGATGCACCCTGCGGAAACCATTGCCAAGGCCGCGGCCTTCTACGCCAAGAATGCCGAAGTCGAGCGCGAGAAAATCAGCCAGGCCGATGCCGTCAAGCAGATCCAGAGCAAGGAGTGTGACCTGTCCAACAAGGATGCCGGCTATCTGGAACTGGACGGGATGGATCTGCGCCACTGCAAAATGGTCAACACCAGTTTCTTCGGGGCTTACCTGCGTGGTGCAAATTTGAGCGGGGCCAACATGCAGCGCGCCTATCTCAACTTGGCGCGATTGGAAAAGGCTGACCTGAGCGGCGCGGACCTCACCGATGCGATTATCTTCCAGGCGATTTTCGACAAGACCAATTTCAAGGGGGCCAACCTGACCCGCGCACGCGTCATCGGCACCCTGGGCAACGTGGACATGAGCAACGCCAACATTACCAACGGACGCTTCGGCCTGGATGTCGGCAATCAGCCGATGGGACAGATGAAGTTTGATTCCGTCGGCGGCAACTTCGCCAACGCCAACTTCGAGGGGGCCGACCTCAATATCGCCAGTTTCCGCTTTGCCAACCTCACCGGGGCCAATCTGCGCAATACCAACATGTATCGCGCCGACCTCGGTCAGGCTGATTTGACGGGCGCGGACCTCACCAACGTCAATCTGGACAGCGCCGATGTGGATGGCGCCAATTTCAAGGACGCCAAGGGGCTGTCAACGGTGAAGGGCTTCAACCTGGTCAAGGGCAAGTGCATCGAATGCAACGTCACTGCACCCGCAATGGAGGTAGCTGAGGTCAAACCGGCCATCATGCCGCCAGGCGCACGGGACGGGAAGTTCGTTTGCATCACGCACCGCCCCAAGGCTGAGTAGGGCTTTCAAGCGCGCTGGGCGAGTTTTTCCAGCGCGTCTTTTTTCAGGATTTCGATACGGCCACGCCCGAGATTGAGCAATCCCTGATGCTCGAAGCTCTTGAGCTGGCGGCTGACGACCTCTCGCGCCGTACCCAGTTCATCAGCCAGTTGTTGATGGGTCCGCTCGATGGACGGGTTGCTGGCCGACGCCTCCACCAGCAACCTCGCCAGCCTGGCGTCCAGCCCATGGAACGCGACTTCATCGACTAGCACGATCAGGTTGCTGATCAGATCGCCATAATTGCTCATCACGAAACGGCGAAACACCTCGGACTCCACCATCAGCTGATGAAACACGGCCGCAGGGATAATCACGTCCCGGATGGGTTCTTCCACGACCGTGGACGCCGGATAGGAACTGCGTCCCAGCAGGCAGGTCGTCGTCAGCACGCAGGTTTCTCCGGCAGCGACCCGGTACAGCAGGATTTCGCGGCCGGAATCGGACATCTTGTAGACGCGCGACCGCCCGGCCAGCCGCATGACATAGGCATTGCAAGGATCGGCTTCTCGATAACCGATGGTGCCGACGGGCGCCTCGACAATCCGTGCGGCATGCCGCAATAAATCGCGCGCATGGGGCTCCAAGCTGAGCAATGGCGGAAACGATTCCAGCCATCCTAGTTCATCTCTTGTATCCGCTTGCGTTGTCATCCCCGCCTCCAGTTCGTTCAAACCGTGATCGTTTCGCCCGCCTCGGGCACATACGCATCCCACCCCATGCGCTCCTTGATGAGTCCGGCAAACAGCACGGCAGTTTCCTGCTCGCCGTGCACCACGAAAGTCTGTCGCGGTGCGCGCCTGAAATGACGCAGCCAGTCGAGAAGGGCCGCCTGGTCGGCATGCGCCGAGAGCCCGCCGATGGTGTAGATATCGGCCCGCACCGGGATTTCGTCCCCGAACAGACGAATTTTTTCCGCTCCGTCCACGAGGCGCCGCCCCAACGTACCGCCAGCCTGGAAGCCGGTAAACACGATACTGCATTCCGGTCGCACAATGTTGTGACGCAGGTGGTGCTTGATGCGGCCTGCATCGCACATGCCGCTGGCGGAAATGATGATGGCGCCGGAACGGATGTCGTTCAGCGCCATGGACTCCTCCACCTCCTGCACGAATCGAATATCGGGCAGCTCCTTGCGCCGCTCCTGGCCCCAGGCCACCAGTTTCTGCGCCTCCTGGTTAAACAGTTCGATATGTTTCATGGTGATTTCGGTCGCAGCCAGTGCCATCGGTGAATCGACATAGATCTTCAGGTTATGCAGCCGGCGCTGACGGGTCAGGTCGATCAGCAGATACAAGATCTCCTGTGTCCGGCCCACGGTGAAGGCGGGCATGATAACGTTGCCCTGTTTGCGGTAGAGGGTGTCCTCCACCGCAAACACGAACTCGTTGAGCGTATCCTTGAGGTTCTTGTGCAAGCGGTTGCCGTAGGTCGATTCGATCAGCACAGCGTCCGCCGTGTCGATCTCGGCCGGGTTGCGCAGGATGGGCCGACCGGGTTGCCCCAAGTCGCCTGAAAACACCACGCGTTTCCCTTCAGCCCGCACCTCGATGATGGCGGAACCCAGGATATGGCCTGCTTCCCGGAAACGGCAGTTGACGCCGGGACTGGGCAGGAACTCCGCATCGTAGTCGACCGTTTCGAGCAGGGCCATGGCCAGCTCGACCTCGCGTTCGCCATAAAGCGGTTCCAACAGCATGTGATGGTTGCGGTGCGGGTGTTGCTGCGCCCACTCCGCCTCCTTTTCCTGGATATGGGCGCTGTCGCGCAACATGACATCCAGCAGTTCGATGGTCGGCTGAGTCGCATAGACAGCGCCCTTGAAGCCCAGCGCCGCCAGCCTGGGCAGCATGCCGGAGTGGTCGATATGGGCGTGGGTCACCAGGACGAAGTCGATGCCTCTCGGATCGAACGCCGGGAAATGCTGGTTTTTCAGGTCGGCGTCATGCCCCCCCTGGAACATACCGCAATCGACCAGAAATCGAACCCCGCCGGTTTCGACCAGATAACAGGAGCCGGTAACCTCGCCGGCTGCGCCAAGGAAGGAAATATTCATAACAACAGCTTACACCATCGTTATAAAAGATGAATCTGTAGGAAAGTTTTAGCTGTTCAAACGAGCCTGTTTTTGACCCATGCGGACGTAAAAGAATTTGATATGCGCTTGGAAGGAGCACTGTGGCGCGTTTTGGTAGCTGCAACGGATTAACGGAACACATCGAAACTTAATGAATATCGAGCACTCCAACGGAATTCAATAATGTCTGCTAAACCATGCGATTTCATCTGCTATTCTGGACATTCCTACTTTGCTTGTTACCAAATGTTGCTATGGCTATTGAAGAACCAAAATTTGAGTTGCTTGAACAAACCGAATCTTTCGAGCTGCGGCAATACTACCCATTGATCGTCGCTGAGGTGCTGGTTGAAGGCGATCTGGACGAGGCTTCAAGCAAGGGTTTTCGTCTGATTGCGGACTACATCTTTGGAAATAATCGAGCAAATACTGGTGCTAATGCAAAGATCGCGATGACCGCCCCCGTCATGGTTGAACCGATGGATAACAAAATCGCCATGACAACACCGGTGACACTTTTGCCAAAATCTGGCAAATGGCAAGTGCGCTTTGTGATGCCTAGTCAATACACTCTCTCAACGCTTCCGGTTCCAAACAATACCCAAGTCAAGCTGAGAGAAGTGCCAGGTCGCAAAGTGGCGGTGATCACTTTCTCAGGACTGGCTAGTGAAACGAAAACAGCTAAAAAGACTGAAGAACTGCTGTCTTGGATGGTCAGCAAGCACCTCAAACCTGTCGGTGTACCTGAGCTTGCCCGATACAATCCCCCTTGGACGTTACCTTTCCTCAGACGTAATGAAGTAATGGTGGAATATGAATAGTCAGACTACGACTAAGCAACAGATACGTGGGTAATGTATGCAGGATACTTAACAAATTTTCTCTCCCTATTTGCTCCCCCTGGGAACCGAACCACACCGCAATTTTTGGATGGACTCAATACTTCCTTTCGCAAAAGCATCCAATTAGATCTTGATGTAATCAGCACCTCAGTGTAAAAATACATCGCCTTGTTCCCAAGCCCCCGGTGCAAGGTTTTTGAGGCCTAAAACCCGCCTCCTGAATTTCTCAAAATTTTGGAAAATTTAGTTGGAGCCATTTTGGCAGGGGTGGGTTTGTGCTCGATCAATTTATAGAGTTCTCAGTAGGTCACCACGACTCTTTTTGTCCCACTTGGCACCCAACTTATCGTTCCTTTGGTGGGTGTCTTTAGCATGATCGCTTTTCACCAAGCAGCTGAATTGCTGCAAATTACAATTTCAGGCGATTTTGATTTCTCACTTGCACGTGAACTTTTAGAAGCATCTAAATCCCAAGTTCATAAAGGAGACGTCAAACGAATTCAGATTTCACTGGATAAAGTTACTTCACTCAACACCTGCGCAATCGGGGCAATGCTTCTGATCGCGGAGATGGTCCATGGGAAGTTACAACTCAGCATCATCGATTCCAGTCCGGATATTCATCATTTATTTGAATCTGGTTTGCTTACCCGTCATTTTGGCAGCCATCACATATCTGCCTCCCAGCACAAAGCCTGCTCAAACTGCTTCCAGGCAAATTGCGATTTCCCTGGCCCAGACTGCGTCAGAATCCATCCAGTAAATGAGCATGCAACCCTAAAACCCTTTTAATCTTTACGTTGATGCGGAGTTTCAATGCGCAATATCAAGCTGTTTGAATCCGAGAGGCATAAATTTGTTCTACTTAACGAGAGCGAACCGGGAGAAGAGGATGGCATCCGTTCAAACCAATATCTGATTATTCACGAGGGTGTAGGAGCACTGTTTGATCCGGGAGGTTTTGGCGTTATGCCAAGGGTTTTAGCCGAAATGCTTCGCTATCTCCCTCCGGATCAGATCAGGGGTATTTTTCTTTCCCATCAAGATCCCGATATTGTGGGTGGGCTATCAACCTGGCTAGAGCTTACCAAATGCCCAGTTTATGTTTCCCGCATTTGGCTTCGCTTCCTACCGCATTATGGACTTAAGGATATGTCCAGATTTGTCGGCGTGCCTGATCGTGGCATGGATTGCGAGGTGGTTCCCGGCTTCAAGCTAACGATCATTCCGGCTCACTTTCTCCACTCTGAAGGTCAGATTAATGTTTACGACCCTGTGTCTAAAATCCTATTCTCTGGCGATATCGGTGCGGCAATGTTGCCTATGGATAAAGACGATGCATACGTTGATGACTTCTCAAGCCATTTACCGTTCATTGCAGGTTTCCACCGTCGATACATGTGTTCAAACAAAGCAATTCGCTGTTGGCTGGATACCATCGCAGATTTGGAAATTGACATGATTGCACCTCAGCACGGCCCGGTTTATCGCGGGACTGCAGTGAGGGATTTTCTTGATTGGATGCGTGATTTGCAGTGCGGGGTAGACCTAATGGAAAGCGGTGGACATTTTTCCACTGAGTTTGTATGACACAAATGCTACCTAAGAATCTGGAAGAAGTTCGTCAGCAAGTCATTGACCGTCTTGCTGCACTTTTGGAAAGTCAAACACGTACCAAAACATTCGGTGCCGGGGTGGTTGAACTCATCCGAAGCGTCCATCAGGATGTTCTTTCTGAGTTGGAGACAACAGCAACCAATAGTAATGACCCTGCTATTTCCCACGCCATCTCTCAGGTGATAGAGATGTGTCGACGCCTTGATCAAAGCCTGGAAGTGTTGTTCGAGGAACGAAATCGGCAATGGTACCGAAATGGGGATTATGTTCAGTCTTTGATGGCGGAGTTTCACTCCACCCTTACAAGCCTCTCAGAGACATTAATCGAAAAGGATCTGTTCGAACGCCAAAGCCGCGTTCTTGAGCGCATTGTCCTTTCTCATGAACACATATCCCAGTGGAAGGAATTTGTTCAGGAAATTCTGGCCGAATTCCATTCAATCTTTCCATTTAATTTTTTCTATATTGCCTTCGCCGAGGAGCACGGGCTTTCACTGTTTCTTTATTACCTCGGAAACTATTCAGATGAGGTCAAGAAAACAGCGCGAGACATGCTTTCAAAGCAGATGATTGCAGGTCTAAACCTGCCCTTAGATGCGCCGCTTGATATTGAGGAATACACGGTTAATAGCAATGAGATTGTCGAAAGCATCAATGATGTTCGCATGATTACAGTCTCCGTCCCTGAACATACGCCAAAACTAGACGGCCTTCTGGGGGTGGCATATGTATCCATCGGAGATTTAAGCCCTCAGGAAGAAAGTATCGTGAGAGCGATACTTTCGGTGATGGTGATGGTTGTTGGTTCCAGCAAGGTGCTTTCACGAACTCTCTCTGAACTTGAATACTATGCAATCCACGACCCTCTAACCGGGATCTACAATCGTCGCCAGTTCAACAGCATGCTTGAATACGAAATTGGGAGATCAGGGCGGCATCAGCATGAGTTTTCACTATTGCTGCTGGATCTGGACGACTTTAAGGACATCAACGACGCATATGGCCATCTTATCGGTGACGAAGTACTAAGAGGCGTTGCCGAGTTGTTACAGAGCCATGTTCGTAAAGGCGACCTTGCCGCCCGTATCGGCGGAGACGAATTTGCAATCATTCTGACCGAGACCGGGAGAGAGGGAGCGACAACTGCAGCGACATTGCTGGCTAATAGATTGCGCGACCAGTCTTTCACAACCCCTGATGGGAAACGGTTTCATCAAACGGTTTCTATCGGCATTGTTACTTACCCGCATGATTCAGAAAATTTGGCGGATCTCCTCGCAGGCGTAGACGTTGCCATGTATCGCGCCAAGGAGATGGGTAAGGATGGCACATGCACACTTGAGTCACTGGAAGCACAAGTTGAAGTTAGTCGTCACACCCGGGATTACGCTGAAAAATTAAGAGAAGCCTTACAGCAAGATCGCATAATTCCCTATTACCACGCCATTGTCGATTGCAAAACTGGTGAACTTTTTGCCCGCGAGACACTGGCAAGACTCGTTGAACCAGACGGGCGAATACTCTCAGCAGGGATGTTTATTGATGCAGTTGAAAAGTACGGCATGGGGCGTGAACTTGATCGAGTGATAATCAGCAAGGCATTCCGGGCCAAGCATGCACATATGGGTTCAGAGACAGACTCCACTTGCTCTAAATTGTTTCTTAACCTTTCGGCACAGGAAATCCAGGGGCGAGGTGTTTTAGGCTATGCCGAAGAGTTATGCAATCAGTTGCAAATACCACCAAGCTGTATTGTCTTCGAAATCTTGGAGCGAGATGCCATTAGTGACATGACCAATATGCGCAAATTTCTTACCAATCTTCGGGAAAAGGGGTTTTCATTTGCGTTAGATGATTTTGGCAGTGGCTATAACTCTTTCCATTACCTGAGAGAACTGCATTTTGAATACGTCAAAATTGACGGTGCATTTGTGCGAAACATTCTCAATTCTAAAATTGATTATGCATTAGTACACAATCTTTCAAGATTATGTCAGGACATTGGGATTCTTACCGTTGCAGAGTTTGTAGAAAATCAGGAAATTCTTGAAGCACTTCAACATATGGGGATCAATTACGCTCAGGGCTTTCATATAAGCCTTCCAACAAGGGACTTATATTAATCCAACCCCATCGTGGAAATAGGCTCAGCACAAATGCAAAGAAAATTTGATATATCCCAAAACGGTCGTACAGGGTACCTAACATGTAAAAGTGTAGGAACTTTTGTCCAAGGAGGCCTCCTTCTTGGTCAAATTGGCTGACATGTCTGGTTCACTTCTTTATTCCATCGTCTGACATGCTCAGTTGACGATATTAATTCTCAAGAGTTAAATGACTTCATGCAAATCAATGAAGTAAATGTACAGTTTAGGCTAAATTCAGTCCCCGATTTAGTATCGATTGGCGGGGATATAGAAGGAATGCTTGGCTTTAATGCAGAAGATTTTCTGAGCGGAAGGCTATTACTTCAGGACCGCATCCACCCCGAAGATTATGATCTCAAAGAAAGCCTTTTCTCCACTGACACTATTCCATCATCTGGAAGTTTTACTTTTCGGCTTAGGCAGGCAAATAGTCGAATCCGCATAGTCAGGTTGAGCTATGCCAAGACTCAGGACGCTACTGTGCCATTGCTGACACTAGTGTTACAGGACGCAAAAAGCATTTACCAAAAAGACAGTCACACACCCATGATGGCGAACTTCAAGGCCATGATGGAAAACACTAACGACTACATCTACTTTAAAGACAGCAACCACGTATTCACTGGAGCCAGCCAAACACTCGTGTCGCTTTGTTCTCCCGCCGAACACTGGACCGATCTCCTCGGCCAGACCGACTACGATGTTTTTCCGGAAGAATATGCCGACATCTACTACCGGCTTGAGAAACAGGTATTCGCTGGCATTCATGTTGCCATGGAAATTCAGGAGACGTTGACCAAGGACGGAAAAAAGGGATGGGTTGATAATCGCAAGTACCCGATTACGGATGAAAGAGGGCAGATCATTGGTTTGTTTGGAGTAGCCAGGGATATTACCGAAAGCAAGCTAAACACTTTACTTCTTGAGCAAAGTGAAAGTCGCCTACTGGAATCTCAAAGAATTGCGGGCATAGGCTCATTCACATTAAATGTTGCTACCGGACAATTTGAAACTTCCGCATTTATTGATGAGTTGTTCGGGATTGATGCATTCTACCCACACTCCATAGAGGGGTGGCTGATGCTCGTCCACCCTGACGACCGCGTGATGGTTGCTGATCATCTCCAAAAAGAAGTGCTTGCTTGTAAAAAATCCTTAAATAAAGAATACCGCATCGTTCGTCCGAAAGACCAATCTACGCGCTGGGTGCATAGCCAAGGCCAGGTTCATCTGGATGCAGATGGACAAGTCATCTCACTTCACGGCACATCGCAGGACATCACTGAACGCAAAGAAGCCGAGCAATTATTGCTCGAGAATGAAAAACGCTTTCATAAATACTTTATGAATGCACCTGTCGGAATCAACGCCTTCGACTCGAAGGGGAAGGTCATCGCGGTAAACAGTCTAGCGCGCCAATACTTTGGCGTCAGTGAAGATGACCCTTTAACAAACTATTGCCTCTTTGATGACCCGTCTATATCTAATGAAACAAAAGCAAAGATCCTTCAGGGAGAGATGGCGACTGAAGAGCGCTTTATTGACTTCAATGCTATCAAAGAGCATCGGATGTACGAAACAATAAAGTCAGAAGAAGATAAGGTCTACATCCATCTCACTTATACTCCCCATGGCCCGGTAAATGCACCTAATGGTTACATTGTTATTATTCAGGACATGACCGCCTCAAAGAGCATCTTAGAAAACCTTCGTCTAGCAAATGAGACTATTAAAAAGTCAGAGTTTCTTAGTAATCAGGCACTGGAACTTGCAAATGCTGGCCACTGGAACATTGATTTCAGTGAAGGTGACGAGTATTACACCTCCTCGCCACGTCTTATCGAGATCTTTGGGGACCCTCCCAGGAATGATTTCCGCTACCACATTCGGAATGATTGGTACGTCAACCTTGAAGCTGCAGACAAGAAATTAGCGGATGCCACACTAGCTAACTATCTCGCCGCCGTTGATGGTGCTATTCCACGATACGACATGATTCACCCTTATAAGCGACCGAGCGATGGCAGGATTGTCTGGGTGCATGTGTTAGGCCATGTCGAACGGGATCCACAAGGAAAGCCAACTCATGTTTACGGCGTGGTGATGGATATCACCCAACAAAAATTATTTGAGAAGGAACTGGAACGTCAGGCGCATATTGATTACTTGACCGGAGTAAGTAATCGAGGACACTTCGTGCATGAAGCCGAACTGGAACTGTCTCGTGCAATTCGCTATGAAAATGACTTGTCATTACTCATGATCGACATTGATCACTTTAAGCAGATTAATGATACTCATGGGCATAAAGCAGGAGATCTAGTGCTCAAGAATCTGGCTGATGTCTGCCGGGTGACCTTGCGTGAGGTGGATATCATCGGGCGCATAGGTGGCGAAGAGTTCGCTGTGCTATTACCTGAAACATCAAGAACTGAAGCCGCTGAAGTCGCTGAGCGTTTGAGAGATGCTATTGGTTCTTCCAAAGTACCCATTGAAAGAGGGCTGCCGATAAGATTTACTGTTTCAATAGGAGTCAGCTCATTAACATCCCCGGAAAATAATCTTGATGTGCTTCTGAATCTGGCTGACAAAGGATTGTATGCGGCTAAGAGTTCTGGGCGGAATACGGTAAGCGTGGTGGATCAATAGCTTGCTAGAGAGATACTCACAACTTTTTAATTGACCAGCCAAGATTTAACCAAGTATCTGCTGACCCAAAATTAACCTCCAAAAATTGATAGCCATCGATAGACATACTAAGCCTCTTTCCAAAGAATCAGAATACTCCTTCAACCAATTTGTCATATATATATTTAAAGGGCTGCTTCTGGTTGCGGAAGAACAGCCATTCAATCGCCTGCTACTCCACCGCCGCCACAACCAACCCAAGCCCCAGCCCGACCCCGAATCCAGTGACATCCCCCATCACCGCACCCAGGCCACCTTTGTTGCGGACCGCGGACAGATCCACATGAAGCCATGCCGGATCGTTTTCGATGAACTTCGACAGGAAGCGCGCAGCGATGATATGGTCGGCATCACCATCCAGGGTGCATTGCTTGACATCAGCAATGTCGGAATCTAGCTCCTCATCGTAATCTGCATCGAATGGAAACGCGTTGACGCGCTCACCGACCTTTGCACCAACTCCGACGGCCTGGCAAAGCAGCTCCGGCCGGTTGCCAAGAACACCGCTGTAGCGGCTGCCCAAGGCCGTCATCATGCTGCCGGTCAGGGTGGCGAAATCGATCATGAGGTCCGGCTTCTCCCGAGAAGCGAGGGTGAGCGTATCGGCCAGCACCATGCGCCCTTCGGCGTCGGTGTGGATGATTTCGATGGTGGTACCGTTGAGCGCGGTCACCACATCGTTCTGTTTGTATGCGAGGGGCCCGATATGGTTCTGCGCGATGGCCAGCCAGCAGTCGATCCGCACCGGCAGCTTGCTTTGCGTAGCTGCCAGCAGGATCCCCAGCGCCACCGCCGAACCGTTCATGTCTTCGTGCATGCCATGCATATAGCGGGCCGGCTTGAGATTGTGCCCGCCGGTATCGAAACAGATGCCCTTGCCTACCAGCGCAATGGTTTTCCTGCTTTTCTTCGGGGTGTAGGTCAGGTGCACGATGGCGGCATCTTCCGGCTCGGAACCCTGCGCCACGGCAACGAAGGCCCCTGCTCCCATCTTGCGCAGTTTCTTCAGGTCATATTCCTCATGCTTCCAGCCCTGCTTGTCAGCAAGTTCTCGCACGAACTTGCGGTACAGACCCGGCGTCAGGTCGTTGGCGGGCAATTGCGTCAGGCTGCGCGCCAGCAGATTGCCCTCGGCGCGGGCCGCCAGGGCGGCAAAATCGTCGGCATCGTCGTGGCCGTGCAGCCTGATCTTGCCGAGTGTCCAGGGTTTGTCCTTTTTCTTGCGTGTCGGCAGGGATGTGCCATTGACCCAGGCAACGTAGACCGCGGCTTCTGCCGCACTCGCGCGCTGCTCGGCAGACCCCAGCACGGCAATATTCAGCGTATCAGGCTCTTCTTCGAGCAAGGGCGCCATGGCCTTGCGCAGGACGGTATGCTGTTCGAACACCGACTGGCCAGATTTCAGCACTACCCAGGCTACATGGCCGCCACCCGGCAGGTCGGCATGGATCGGTGACTTGGCGAGTTCCTCATACTTGGCCTTGGCCCGCTTCAGCCTGGCATCCAGCACGTCCCCGCATGGCACCTCGGGCCTGGATTCAGGTAGAACGATCAACAGATGCGTGGACTTGGCGATCGCCTCCTGAGATATGGGTTTAGCGCTTTGGATCAGTTTCGCTGCCATTTTTTTCCTTTGTGATTATTTGAATGTGCTTCCACATGGCTAGTTTCAGACGCCACCAAAACAATAGCAGCCTTAGCCCTTAAGAAGCTAGTTCAATGGGGTTTGCTTGCCCAATTGACTCAATCTAGAAGTGATTCGTAACCGCCGGGAGACCAAGCATGCGCCGACAAAACAACACAGAACATCCTAATCAACCCTTGAAAGAGCAATTTCAGCATGATTTTATCCCGAGCCGGCAAACTGCAGAAACCCAGCCATGACAGGCCTTCTGGCCAGTTCACCCCCATACCCTGATGGCTTACAAACTTGACCTACCCCCCCAAAATGGCGAAACTAGCGCCTTCGTGCGTGGCCTTGGCTACGACTAACTGACCGCTTCGTCAAATTATACTCAGAACGGCCGCCAAGGCGACGACGAACGACAGAAGCTACTCTCAGGAGATCACTAATGGCATCATCCATCCCCGATATCGATCCTCAGGAAACGCAAGAATGGCTCGACGCCATCGACGCGGTGCTTGAACAAGAGGGAACCGAACGCGCGCATTTCCTGCTGGAAACGCTGATCGACAAATCTCGCCGCTCCGGCGCCAACCTGCCGTTCAACGCAACGACAGCGTATGTGAACACCATCCCGACGCACCTGCAGGCCAAACTGCCAGGCGACCCGCACATGGAGCGCCGCATCCGCGCGCTGATCCGCTGGAACGCCATTGCCACCGTGATGCGCGCCAACGAGAAATCCCCGGGGGTGGGCGGCCACATTGCCAGCTTCCAGTCCGCCGCCACGCTGTATGACGTCGGCTTCAACCATTTCTTCCGTTCACCCGAGCATCCTTCCGGCGGCGATCTAGTACTGTTCCAAGGTCACTCTTCCCCTGGCATCTATGCCCGCGCCTTCATCGAAGGCCGAATCAGCGAAGAACAGATGGAAAACTTCCGCCAGGAAACCGGCGGCAAAGGCCTGTCCTCTTACCCGCACCCATGGCTGATGCCGGATTTCTGGCAGTTCCCCACGGTGTCCATGGGTCTCGGCCCGCTCCAGGGCATTTATACCGCCCGTTTTCTCAAGTACCTGCACGACCGCGGCATCGCTGACACTTCGCAACGCAAGGTTTGGGTATTCTGCGGCGACGGCGAGATGGACGAGCCGGAATCGCTGGGTGCAATCTCCCTGGCCGCGCGCGAGAAGCTGGACAACCTGATTTTCGTGATCAACTGTAACCTGCAGCGTCTCGACGGCCCGGTGCGCGGCAACGGCAAGATCATCCAGGAACTGGAAGCCGATTTTCGTGGCTCCGGCTGGAACGTGCTCAAGGTCATCTGGGGCTCCTACTGGGATCCGCTGCTGGCCATGGACAAGGACGGCCTGCTGCGCAAGCGCATGGAAGAAGCCGTCGACGGCGAGTACCAGAACTTCAAGGCCAAGGGTGGCGCGTATACCCGCGAACACTTCTTCGGCAAGTATCCGGAACTGAAGGAAATGGTCTCCGCCATGTCAGACCAGGACATATGGCGCCTGAACCGTGGCGGCCACGACCCGCACAAGGTATTTGCTGCGTATGACGCGGCCACCAAGCATGTCGGCCAACCGACCGTGATCCTGGCCAAGACCGTCAAGGGCTATGGCATGGGCGCGGCTGGCGAAGCCCAGAACCCGACCCACCAGCAGAAGGCGCTGGACATGGATTCGCTGCGCGCGTTCCGCGACCGCTTCGAAATTCCGGTCACTGACGCCGAACTGGAGCACCTGCCGTTCTACCGCCCGGCGGAAGACAGCCCGGAAATGCAATACCTGCGCGAGCGCCGCGCTGCGCTGGGTGGCTACATGCCGTCCCGTCGCCGCAAGGGCAACGACCTGCAAACGCCGGAACTGTCTGCCTTCGATAACATGCTGGGCGCCACCGGCGATCGTGAAATCTCCACCACGATGGCTTTCGTGCGCATCCTGTCGACGCTGGTCAAGGACAAGAACATCGGCAAGTACGTCGTGCCCATCGTCCCTGACGAAGCCCGTACCTTCGGCATGGAAGGCATGTTCCGCCAGTTGGGCATCTACTCCTCCGTCGGCCAGCTGTACGAGCCGGTCGACTCCGACCAGGTGATGTTCTACAAGGAATCGAAGAGCGGTCAGATCCTTGAGGAAGGCATCAACGAAGCCGGCGCGTTCTCGTCCTGGCTCGCTGCCGCGACTTCCTACAGCGTCACCGGCGTGCAGATGATCCCGTTCTACATCTACTACTCGATGTTCGGCTTCCAGCGCATCGGCGATCTCGCCTGGGCTGCTGGCGACAGCCGCGCCCGCGGCTTCCTGCTGGGCGCGACCGCCGGCCGCACCACGCTGAACGGCGAAGGCCTGCAGCACGAGGATGGCCACAGCCTGCTGATGGCGGCCATGATCCCGAACTGCGTGTCCTACGACCCGACATTCGCCTACGAACTGGCGGTCATCATGCAGGACGGCCTGCGCCGCATGGTGCAGAACCAGGAAGACGTGTTCTACTACCTGACCCTGATGAACGAGAACTACAGCCACCCGGAAATGCCGAAGGGCGCCGAGGAAGGCATCATCAAGGGCCTGTACTCGCTCTCCAAGTCCAAGACCAAGGGCCCAAAGGTCCAGCTCATGGGCTCCGGCGTCATTCTGCGCGAAGTCATCGCCGCCGCAGAACTGCTGGAAAAGGACTGGGGCGTGTCAGCCGACATTTGGAGCGCAACCAGCTTCAACGAGCTACGCCGCGAAGGTCTGGACGTCCATCGCTGGAACATGCTGCATCCGGAAGAGAAGCAGAAGGAAAGCTACGTCGAGAAGTGCCTGAAGAAGGCGGAAGGCCCAGTCATCGCCTCTACCGACTACATGAAGGAATACGCCGACCAGATCCGTGCTTTTGTGCCGCAACGTTACGTCGTGCTGGGGACTGACGGCTTCGGCCGCTCCGACTCCCGCGAAGCGCTGCGCAAGCATTTCGAAGTCGATCGCCACTATGTCGTGCTGGCTGCCCTCAAGGCCCTGGCCGACGAAGGCAAGCTGCCGCCCTCCAAGGCTGGCGAAGCCATCAAGAAGTACGGCATCGACATCAACAAACCCAACCCCTTGCTGGCTTAAGAAGGAGCACAGGAAATGGCAATCAAGGAAGTGCTCGTTCCCGACATCGGCAATTTCGATTCCGTCGATGTCATCGAAGTCCACGTCAAGGCAGGCGACAGCGTCAACCAGGACGACTCGCTGATCACCCTGGAGTCCGACAAGGCCTCCATGGACATCCCCGCGCCGTTCTCCGGAACGGTCAAGGAGATCAAGATCAAGGTCGGCGACAAAGCCGCCCAAGGGACGCTGATCGCGCTGGTCGAAGCCGGCGAAGGTGCTGCCGAAGCCGCCAAGCCGGCACCGGCTGCCGCCGCACCCGTGGTGACCTCCGTCGCCGCGGCGGAAGTGCCGGCGCCAACCAAACCGGTTCCTGAAGTCCCCAAGCCGATCGCACCGCAAGGCACGCCGAACCCGGTCGCTGCCCGCGCTGAATTCGCGCCGGGCAAGAACCCGCACGCCAGCCCGTCGGTGCGCAAGTTCGCCCGCGAACTGGGTGCCGACCTGACCCGCGTCACCGGCTCCGGCCCCAAGGGTCGCATCACCAAGGAAGACGTGCAAGCCTGGGTCAAGGGTGAACTCACCAAGCCTCGCGCCGAAGCGCTGGCCACAGGTGGCGGCCTCTCCGTGCTGGCGATGCCGGCCATCGATTTCAGCCAGTTCGGCGCCACCGAAACCCAGCCGCTGTCGCGCATCAAGAAGCTGTCCGGCGCGAACCTGCACCGCAACTGGGTCACGGCACCGCACGTCACGCAGTTCGACAATGCCGATATCACCGACCTGGAAGACTTCCGCAAGTCCATGCAAGACGAAGCGGCCAAACGCGGCGTCAAGCTGACCATGCTGGCCTTCCTGATGAAGGCAGTGGTCAACGCGCTGCGCGCCTACCCGAACTTTAATGCCTCGCTGTCACCGGCAGGCGATGAGTTGATCCTCAAGCAGTACTACCACGTCGGCTTCGCCTGCGACACGCCGGATGGCCTGGTCGTCCCGGTGATCCGCGACGTCAACAAAAAGGACGTGCTGGACATCGCCCGCGATCTTGGCGAACTGTCTGCCAAGGCCCGTGAGCGCAAGCTCAAGGTCGAGGAAATGCAAGGCGGCTGCTTCACCATTTCCAGCCTCGGGGGCATTGGCGGGACGGCCTTCACGCCCATCATCAACTGCCCGGAAGTCGCGATCCTCGGCGTTTCCCGCTCCAGCATCGAGCCGGTGTGGGACGCCAAGAGCAAGACTTTCGAACCGCGCCTGATGCTGCCGCTGTCGCTATCCTACGACCACCGCGTCATCGACGGTGCCGACGGCGCCCGCTTCACCAGCCACCTGCGCATGATGCTGTCCGACGTTCGTCGCCTGTTGCTGTAATTGGGAATCGCCATGAGTCAAATCATTGAAATCGCAGTGCCGGATATCGGCAATTTCGACAGCGTCGACGTCATCGAAGTCCACGTGAAGCCCGGCGACAGCATCAACGTCGACGATTCGCTGATCACGCTGGAATCCGACAAGGCCTCGATGGATATTCCATCGACCCACGCCGGGACCGTCAAGGCCGTGACCGTCAAAGTCGGCGACAAGGTCGCCAAAGGCTCCGCCATCCTGACGCTGGAAGCGTCGGCAGCCGAAGCTGCCCCGGCGGCCAAGGCTGAAGCACCAGCCGCTGCACCGGTGCCTGCGGCAACAGCCCCGGCACCTGCCCCGACCTCTGCGCCCGCCGCAGCTGGTCCGTCTGACTTGCATGCGGAAGTCTTGGTACTGGGTGCCGGCCCCGGCGGCTACACCGCGGCTTTCCGCGCTGCCGACCTGGGCAAGAAGGTCGTATTGGTGGAGCGTTATCCGAGCCTTGGCGGCGTCTGCCTGAACGTCGGCTGCATCCCGTCCAAGGCCTTGCTGCATGCCGCAAAAGTGATTACCGAAGCAGAAGAAATGGCCGAGCACGGTGTTTCTTTCAGCAAGCCCACGATCGACATCGAGAAGCTGCGCAACTGGAAGGCCAACGACGTGGTCGGCAAGCTGACCGGCGGCCTTTCCGGCCTCGCCAAGCAGCGCAACGTCACCGTGGTCAATGGCCGCGGCGAATTCACCAACCCGAACCAGCTCGCCGTGACCGGTGCGGATGGCAAGGTGACGACGGTTTCCTTCGACAACGCCATCATCGCGGCCGGCTCCCAAGCCACCAAGATGCCGGGCCTGGCGCCGGAACACCAGAACGACAGCCGGATCATGGACTCCACCGGCGCCCTGGCGCTGGAAGACATTCCGAAGCGCATGCTGGTCGTCGGCGGTGGCATCATCGGCCTGGAAATGGGGACGGTGTATGACGCGTTCGGTTCCAAGGTCTCCGTGGTCGAACTGGCCGACGGCTTGATCCCCGGCTGCGACCGCGATCTGGTCAAGCCGCTGCACAAGCGCATGGAAAAGCGCTTCGAGAAGATCATGCTGAAGACCAAGGTCTCCAAGCTCGAGCCCAAGAAAGACGGCATCCATGTCACCTTCGACGGTGAGCAAGCCATCGAACCGCAGGTCTACGACCGCGTGCTGGTCGCCATCGGCCGCCGTCCCAACGGCAAGAACATCGGCGCCGAGAAGGCCGGCGTGTTCGTCAACGAATATGGGTTCATCCCTGTCGACAAGCAGCAGCGCACCAACGTGCCGCACATCTTCGCCATCGGCGACATCGTCGGCCAGCCCATGCTCGCCCACAAGGCCGTGCATGAAGGCAAGGTGGCAGCCGAAGTGATCGACGGCCACAAGGTCGAGTTCCAGGCTCTGGCGATCCCGTCCGTGGCCTACACCGACCCCGAAGTAGCCTGGGCCGGCATCAGCGAGACCGACGCCAAGGCCAAGGGCATCGAAATCGAGAAGGCCAGCTTCCCATGGGTCGCCAGCGGACGCGCACTGTCCATCGGGCGTACCGAAGGCAGCACCAAGCTGATCATGGAAAAGGGCACCCGCCGCATCATCGGCGCAGGCATCGTCGGCCCCAACGCCGGCGAACTGCTGGCCGAAGCCGTGCTGGCGATCGAGATGGGTGCGGATGCCGAAGATATCGGCCTCACCATCCATGCCCACCCGACCCTGTCGGAAACCGTGTGTTTCGCCGCGGAAATGGCGGAAGGCACGATTACCGACCTGATGCCGCCGCGCAAGAAGTAAATCCCACGATGCTGCCGGCCAGCCTGCTGTCCGCACTCCAGTCGCAATTCACCCCGGATCGGTTGTATACCGATCCGGTTGATTGCTACGCCTACGCCTACGACAACTCCCGCAACTTCCGCCCGCCACTGGCGGTGGTGTTTCCACTGAACGCCGAGGAAGTGCAGACGGTCGTCAAACTGTGTCACGACCACAAGGTGCCGCTGGTGCCGCGTGGTCGCGGTACGGGGACGGCCGGGGGAAGCGTACCGGAACAGGGCGGGATTGCCCTGTCGCTGGAGCGCATGAACCGGTTCATTTCGCTGGACCTGGATAACCGCATGGCGATTATCGAGCCCGGCGTGCTGAATCAGGAATTGCAGGACGCGCTGAAGCCCAAGGGCTTTTTCTGGCCGCCGGACCCTTCCAGCGCGCCGTATTGCAGCATCGGCGGCAATCTCGCCACCTGTGCCGCTGGCCCGCATGCCGTCAAGTACGGCGTGGCACGCGACCACGTGCTGGGCCTGAAGGCCGTGACCGGCGCCGGCGAGTTGATCCGGACCGGCTGCTACACCACCAAGGGCGTGGTGGGTTATGACCTGACGCGCCTGATTGTGGGGTCCGAGGGCACGCTGGCGGTGATCGTCGAAGCCACGCTCAAGCTCACCCCGCTGCCGCGCACTACCGGCGGCATCACAGCGCAGTTCAAGGATACCGTCAGTTGCGCCCACGCCATCGCAGCCATCATGGCGCAGCCGTTCATCCCGTCAGCGCTGGAATTCCTCGACAACAACGCCCTCAACCTGATCCGCGGACGTCACCCGGGCATGCTGCCGGAAGACATGCGTGCGCTGCTGATGATCGAGGTGGATGGCTCGCAGAGCGAAGTGGCGGAAGCGACCGAAGCCGTGATCAAGGCCTGCCAGATCGACGGCCTGATCGAAGCGAAGGAAGCGGGCGACACCAAGGCACTCTGGGCGGCCCGCAAGGCCCTTTCTCCGCTGCTGCGCGACGTGGCGCCGAAGAAGATCAACGAGGACGTGGCCGTGCCCGTTTCCCGCCTGCCTGAACTGCTCGGCGGCATCGAGGCGCTGGCGTCACGCTACCAGATCGCCAACGTCAATTTCGGTCACGCCGGCAACGGCAACATTCATGTGAATCTGCTGGTAAACCCGGATGATCCGGAAGAGATGAAACGCGCCGAGTCATGCCTCGACGAAGTATTTTCGCTGGTGTTATCACTGGATGGCACGCTTTCTGGCGAGCATGGCGTGGGGATGGCCAAGCGGCCGTTCGTGCCACGCGAGATCGATGCCACGACCATCGGCGTGATGAAGGGGATCAAGCTTACGCTCGACCCACACAACATCCTGAACCCCGGGAAACTGTTCCCCTGATTTCAGCGTGCGGGCGGTTCCTGTCCCCGCGTCGCTTTTCCGGCCATCTTGTGCGCGACTCTGGTCGCCACGCGCTTGGCGACCACGACCGCCGCCGCCATCACAACCTTCTTCACTACCTGCTTTACCGCTGACCTGAGCAGTCCCATGTAGCCTCCTAAGGGCAAGTTACCTTCTTGAGTTCGCTGCCGGGGAAATCCGGCTGCAGATTGCCGATGTCGCTTGCCACTGCCTCGGTGACATCGCGGATCAGGAAGCTGGATTGGCCATTTTCATGGTTTCGCACGCCCTTGACCGCCGACTTCACGCCCTTGGCATGCAAGTCGTTCAGCAACTTGGTCGCCAGGGATTCGTCCTTGAACACGCCGAAGGAAATCGCGTTGTGCCATTGCGGCTCCTGCACCACGAAACTCTCGTCCACGCCCAAGGCTCGGACTTCGGCGTTCTTGGCCTGAGCCTTATCGGGGGTCGCCAGCGGCGGAATATAGACCCAGTAGCGGGTGGCCTCCTGGGAACCGGTCTGGTGGACATCCGCATGCAGGGAGAACTTGTCGAGGATGTTACGGGCACGGGGCACATTGGCCGCAGCAAAACTGCCCCACTCATAGCAGGCGGTCTGGGGCGGCGGCGGGGCGGCGGGTGTCGGGGCGGTAGCGACAGGCTTCTGCTTCTTCGGTAGCCGGTCCAGTTCATCAGGGGTCAGCAGACGAATATCATCCGGTGCGATGGGTTCATGCCCGGCCTGAACCTCGACGACCGAATCGGCGCCGAGCTTGAAATAGCCGAACAACCCGACATTGAGCAACAAGAGTATCAAGGCCACCCATCTCATGCGTGTTCTCTTTCGATCAGCCAAAGTCCGTGGAGCACAAGATTATCCGCGATCTTGGCAGGGCTGGGTAGCGCCTGCACCAGCAAATCCGCATCCCCACCGGACAGCAGGCAATGCGGCTCCGCACCTTCGCGCTGCTTCAGCACCTGACGCATGCGTTCCACCGCCCCGGCCATGGCAAACAGGATCCCGGAATGGACAGCGTCGCCGGTATTGGCGGGCAGGCTGTCCAGGTTGCCTGCCTGCTTCGCCAGGCCTGCCGTGCCGGCCCCCAGTGCGTCCTGCATCATCCGGAAACCGGGGACGATCAAGCCGCCGCAGAATTCCCCCTGCGAGGACAGCACGTCGACCGTCAGCGCGGTCCCTGCCGTGGCGACCACGCAAGCCTGACGATAATGATTCCACGCAGCCACCAGCGCGGCCCAGCGGTCGGTGCCGAGTTGTTCCGGACGATCATAACGATTGACGACGCCACAAGCCGCAGCCGTCGACTGTATCCGTAGCAACGGGATATCGAGGGTGCGGCTCATGGCTGCGATCTGCCCATCGACGTCGGGGCCGGCGACGTTGGAGAGCACGATACGCCGGCAGCGCCTCCAGCGACCGGATTCCTCGACCAGTTGACCGAGCTCATGATTGCCGATGGCACCATGGCTGATCATGTGTCCCTCGGCATCTAAAACGCCCCACTTGGTCCGGGTGTTACCTGCATCGAGCGCGACGATCAAGCTGGGCTCCTCAGGCTGACTTCTCCGGCTGAAAACCGCTGCAGCCCCTCACCCGTCTGCACCATCAGCGCCCCATCCGGCGCGACCCCCATCGCCACGCCGTCGACATGGCGCCCGTCAGGCATCACCATGCGTACCGGCGATTCATGATAGGCATGCCGACGCATCCATTCCTCTCGCAAATCTTCAAAACCGGATTGTTGGAACTGCGCGAGCACATCCGAAAGGTGACCCAGCAGGGTCCCCAACCCTTGCGAAACGTTTAGCGGACCCGGTGCGATGCTGTGCAGGTCGGTGACCGGCTGGTCGATGGCGGCACGCATCGCGGCCGGTATGCGCAGGTTCAGACCGACTCCGATGACCGCAGCGCTGGGGCCGTCCATATCCCCTTGCAGTTCGATCAGGATGCCTGCCAGCTTTCCCTGGTCGTGCAGGACGTCGTTGGGCCACTTCAGGCCGGCCCCCTCCACGCCAAGCTCCTGCAGGGCGCGCATCAATGCCACCCCGACCGCCAGACTGAGCCCGGAGAGTGCCCCAGCCCCGCGATCGAAGCGCCAGAGCACGGAGAAGGTCAGGCTGTTGCCCAGCCCGGCCTGCCATATCCGGCCGCGTCGCCCACGGCCCTGGGTCTGCAGTTCGGTCACGACGCAGGTGCCATGCGAAGCACCTGCCGCCGCCTGCTGCATCAGATAGGTATTGGTCGAGGGTAACCGGTCGTGCACTTCCAGGGAGAACTGCGCACCGCGGGTACCCAGAGCCGAATAGACCTGCTGGGCATCGATGAAATCGACTGGCTCGGGCAACCGGTATCCTTTTCCGCGCACCGAGAACAACTGCACACCCAGCGACTCGGCATCGCGCAAGGCATTCCACACAGTCGCCCTGGTCACGCCAAAATGGCGCGCAAGCGCCTCTCCGGACTGGAATTGCCCGTCCGCCAGCAGACGCAGGATAGGAAAAGTGAGGGAATTCATATGCGGTCAATTATACCCGCCCGTGTACGGTGTAAAATGGCGGCAAATCAAACCATTGCAAGAAACCATGTCCGAAGAAAAGAACACCCCCGCACCCGCCTCCAATTTCCTGCGCCAGATCATCGAGCGCGATCTTGCACAGGGCACCTACGCCAGCCGTCGCTGGGCGCACGTCCCGGGCGATGCCGCGCAACAGGCCGCAGGCGAACCCGACCCGGCGAAGATCCGTACCCGCTTCCCACCCGAGCCGAACGGTTACCTGCACGTCGGCCACGCCAAGAGCATCTGCCTCAACTTCGGCCTGGCACGTGACTACGGCGGCGTCTGCCACATGCGCTTCGACGATACCAACCCGGAAAAGGAAGAGCAGGAATACGTCGACAGCATCACCGACTCGGTGCAGTGGCTGGGATTCTCCTGGGAAGGCTTCGGCGACACCCACCTGTATTTCGCCAGCAACTATTTCGACTTCATGTATCGCGCCGCCGAAGCGCTGATCGAAGCCGGTCATGCCTACGTGGACCAGCAGACGGCCGAGGAGATGCGCGTCAACCGTGGCACGCTGACGGAAAAAGGCAAGGACTCCCCGTGGCGCGATCGCAGCGTGGCCGAGAACCTGGCCCTGTTCCGCGAGATGCGGGATGGCAAGCATGCCGACGGCGCCATGATCCTGCGCGCCAGAATCGACATGGCCTCGCCCAACATCAACCTGCGCGACCCGGCGATTTATCGCATCAAGCGCGCCACGCACCACAACACCGGCGACAAGTGGTGCATCTATCCGATGTACACCTTCGCCCACCCGATCGAAGACGCGCTGGAGAACATCACCCACTCCATCTGCACGCTGGAGTTCGAAGACCAGCGCCCGTTCTACGACTGGGTGCTGGAACGCCTGGCTGACGCCGGCCTGCTGGCCCGTCCGCTGCCGAAGCAGTACGAATTCGCCCGTCTCAATCTGACCTACGTCATCACCAGCAAGCGCAAGCTGATGCAGCTGGTCACCGAAAATCACGTGGACGGCTGGGATGACCCGCGCATGCCCACCATCGTCGGCCTGCGTCGTCGCGGTTACACACCGGAGTCCATCCAGCTGTTCGCCGAACGCATCGGTGTCTCCAAGGCCGATTCATGGATCGACTACTCCACGCTGGAAGGCGCCCTGCGTGACGATCTCGATGGCAAAGCCGCACGTGCCATGGCCGTGCTGGACCCGCTCAGGCTCAAGCTCACCAACTGGGAATCCCTTTTCGGGGCCGGCCATGCCGAGCCCTGCTCCGCCCCCGTCCACCCGCACCATGAAGAGATGGGCCGCCGCGCGTTCAACCTGACCGGCGAGATCTATATCGAGCGCGAAGACTTCATGGAAGAACCGCCCAAGGGCTATCACCGCCTGTACCCGGGCAACATGGCGCGCCTCAAGTACGGCTTCGTGATCAAGTGCACCGGCTGCGAGAAGGATGCCACCGGCAACATCACCGCCGTGCTGGCCGAAATCGTGCCGGACACCAAGAGCGGTACGCCGGGCGCGGATAGCGTGAAGGTCAAGGGCGTGATTACCTGGGTCTCTGCTTCCGAAGGCGTGCAGGCCGAAGTCCGGCTGTACGACCGCCTGTTCACGGAGGCACATCCGGATGCCGGCGGCCGCAATTTCCTGGACAGCCTCAACCCGAACAGTAAACAGGTGATTTCCGCCTGGGTGGAACCCGGCCTGGCGAACACCCTGGCCGATACCAAGTTCCAGTTCGAGCGCCACGGCTACTTCGTCGCCGACCGCGTCGATTCAATGCCGGGCAAGCCCGTGTTCAACCGGACCACCACCTTGCGTGATACCTGGTCTCAGGGGCAGAAATAAGTCTGGATCATGCGCTGCGCCCAGGCTTGTGCAGAATCCTTCGCCACCTGATGTTGCCGGCGCCGTTCAGCAGAGGCCAGACTCCCCCGCTGAAAACTTTTAGCGACGGGCAGCCCCGGCACCGCGTGGTCTGGGCTCTTCTGGCTTTTCCACCGAAGCAGGCACGGCAGGGGTCCCCTCGAACACCAGCAGTCTTAGCGACAAAGTCACAAAGAGGGTCAATCCCCAGTACACTCCCACGAACAACCATGGGTTCACGGCCAGTGGGTTGAGGGTGATCAGCACGGACATGATCCCGGCCACGACCAGGGCGATCAACTGTCCGAGCATGAAACTCTTCTGGGTGGCGGAAGGAAAGGTCGGCATGAACCTGGGAATGCGGCCCGCGAGACGCTTCCACAGGAGAAAGAACACCGCGGTCCCGCAGAACACCAGCCCCATCAGGCAGGACAGGCGGTGGAAGGAGTCCCTGGCAACCTCATCATCCATCACGATGCTCTGGTCCGGCAGCAGGTAAAGCGTATAAGTATCCCCGATCACATATTCACTGCTGAGTTTCCGATGCAGTCCCGGGGAAGGCCAGGACATCTCGGCGACCGCGACGTACTTCTTTTTTTGCTCTCCTTCGAACGCGAACATGACATCGAAATGCTTGCGCGACTCGAACAGACTAGCCTGATCCTGGCCGGTTTCCACGGTACGGATATCGATGTCGGTCAGCCTGGCGTCGACATTTCTCGCCTGGGCATAGATCGTCAACCGTTCAGAAACCCGATAAGCAGGATAAGCCAGCATCAACACCGGCAAGAGCACCATGAACAGGAACAGTCCCATTTTCGGCAGAAAGCCGACCATCCACTTAGCGGCGCGGGATCCCCACACCGCGAGCGGATTTGTTCGCGATGGCGTTGTCGCTGGTTCAGCGTGTTCCTCGAGGTCTTCGGAGGCGATCTGTTCTGCCAAGGCACAGGCTCCATGATTGAATACAAGAATATCAACGGCCACTGCCTGCGAAACTTTAATTTTGCGGCTGGCAATCAACCCTGATTCGATATGGGGCAACAGGTCAGCCAACCTGTGTCATGATTGCAACCGTGGAAACCTGAGAGAACCCTTGTGAAGCTGGATCATTATCAAACACTGGTCTTCGATTGCGACGGTGTCATCCTCGACTCGAACAAAGTCCGGGCCCGGGCGTTCTATAACGCGGCACTCCCCTACGGGGTTGAGCACGCCGAGGCGCTGGAGGCCTACCACATCCTGCATGGCGGGGTCTCCCGCTACGTCAAGTTCGAGACCCTGTTACGCGACATGGTGGGCCTGCCGGTCACGGACGAAGCGATGAAAGCCCTGCTGCACGCCTTCACCACCGAAGCCACCGTGGGGCTGATGCAATGTGAGATCTCGCCCGGCCTGGACGCCCTGCGCCAAGCCACGCCCCATGCCAAATGGATCCTCGTATCCGGCGCCGACCAGCGGGAATTGCGCGACGTCTTTGCCAGACGCGGGATCGCGGAAATGTTCGACGGCGGCATCTTCGGCAGTCCTGACAACAAGGAGCATATCCTGCAAAGGGAGATAAGCAATGGCAACCTGGCCAGGCCTGCCGTGTTCTTCGGTGACAGCCGATACGACCATCAGGCGGCCAGCGGCGCCGGCCTCGACTTCGTGTTCGTGAGCCGCTGGACCGACATGCAGGGCTGGCCGCAATACTGCGCGGAAAACCGCATCCCCGTGGTCGATACCCTGGGAGATGCCGTTGCATGAACGGCCATGTTCGCGCCGTCCCCCTGGCCAAGGCCTACCGCTTGCTCAACCATGGGCCGACCGTGCTGGTGACGGCCGTGCACGAGGGGCGCCGCGGCATCCTGGCCGCCGCCTGGAATGTCGCAATCGACTTCGATCCCCCTCGGGTAGCCGTGATCCTGGCCAAGGACAGTTACACCCGCTCCCTGGTCGAAGCCTCCGGCCGTTTTGCCATCAATGTCCCCTGCGCCGCACAAGCGGAAACCGTCATGCGCGTGGGCTCGGTTTCCGGGCACGATCTCACCACGGACAAATTCAGCCATTTCGGCCTCAGGGCCGAGCCGGGCATCACTTCCGACGCGCCATTGCTGGAAGGCTGCGTGGCATGGCTGGAGTGTCGATTGATCGACGAGCCCCACAACCAGGAGAAGTACGACCTGTTCATCGGGGAAGTAACTGCGGCTTTTGCGGATGACCGCGTTTTTTCGGACGGACGCTGGCATTTCGAGGGCCACGACGCCCTGCGCACCCTGCACTACATCGCCGGGGGCGAGTTCCTCAGCACCGGCCCTTCCATCCAGGTCAGGTTGTAAGCGCCCGCTTCTTCTGCCGGTAGCGATACACCAGCAATACGGCCAAGCCTGCGACGTTGGGCAGCCATACCTGCGGGGACGACCACGGAATCCCGTCGATCACGAAATCCGACAGCGGCCAGAAAATCGGCGTCGGGAAATAACGCAGGGTATGGAACGGAAAATCCAGCAGGATATGGAAGGGCCAGCCCAGCATCGCAAAGGCGATGTCGCGTCGCCACAGCGACACGAGCCAGATCACCGGCACGCAGATCACGAAGCTGTGCCAGATGTCGTAGGAGATGAACAGCCAGTGCGGCAAGGAACCGATTGGCGGCGGCCCCGGCTGGTATCCGCTACCGTCGAAGATCCGCATGGCGAGATAGGCGCCGAAGGAGCAGAGGTCAGGCAACGCCCCAAACAGCAGCGCCAACCAGGCATGGCGACGCCAGCCGAACAGGCCGTATCCCCAGAGGGCATGACTGAAGGTATCCATTTATTAAAAACTTCTTTGATAATTGAGCGATAATTCCCAGTGTAATACGCCTGCCCTGTCAACTTACAGAGGAATGTGAGCTTCATGCGCCGTATCGTTGTGGTTCTGATCCTGATCGCAGTCGCCGGCAGCACCTTCTGGTGGTTCTCCCGCCCGAAGCCGATCGCGGTACAACTGGCCGAAATCGGGCACGGCAAAGTCGAAGCCAGTATCGCCAACACTCGCGCCGGCACTGTGGAGGCCTGCCAGCGTACCAAGATGTCGCCCATCATCGGCGGACGCATCGTCTACCTCGGGGTGAAGGAAGGCGACCACGTCAAAAAGGGGCAGGTGCTGATGCGCCTCTGGAACGATGATCAGCGGGCTCAGACTGGCGTGGCGCAGAAGCAGGTCGAAACCGCCAGCAAACACGTGAAAGAAGTTTGCGCTCAGGCCGACAACGCCGTGCGTGAAGCGGACCGCTCATCCCGCCTGCGCGCCCGGGGCTTCATTTCAGAAGGCGCCGAGGACAAAGCCCGAAGCGAGGCCGAATCGCGCAAAGCTGCCTGTGCAGCAGCCCGTGCTGAAGTCGGACAAGCCAGCGCCCAGGTCAATCTCAGCACGGTACAACAACGCCGCACGGAATTGGTTGCGCCGTTTGATGGCGTCATCGCCGAAATCGTCGGCGAACTGGGGGAATATACGACCCCTTCCCCGCCCGGCGTTGCCACTCCCCCGGCCATCGACCTGATCGACCCGACCTGCCTCTACATCAAGGCGCCGATGGACGAAGTCGATGCCCCCAAGATGAGGGTCGGTCAGATTGCCCGCGTGACTTTGGACGCATTCCACGGTCAGATATTTCCTGCCCATGTCCGCCGCGTCGCTCCGTATGTGCAGGCTGTAGAGAAACAAGCCCGTACCGTTGATGTCGAGGCCAGCCTCGATCGTCCCGCAGACATCCCTCGCATGCTGGTTGGCTACAGTGCCGACCTCGAAATCGTCCTCGACAGTCATGACAACGTGTTACGCGTCCCGACTTCCGCCTTGATGGAAGGTGGCCGAGTGCTACGCTATCTGCCAGAGAGCGGAAAGCTGGAAGAAGTACAGCTCAAGACCGGCATCGCCAACTGGGAGTTCACGGAAGTGCTGGATGGCCTGAAGGCCGGAGACCGAGTCGTGCTGTCGCTAGAGCGCGAAGGGGTGAAGGCTGGCGCCCTTGTCAGGCCGGAAGACAAACCGGCAGGGAAATAACCCTTGTCACTCATCGAACTCAGCGGCATTCAACGCACCTTTCAGTTGGGTGACAGCATCGTCCATGCCCTGCGCGATATTGACCTCACGATCGAAGCAGGCGAATACGTCGCGATGATGGGTCCCTCCGGCTCGGGAAAGTCCACCATGCTCAACCTTCTGGGCCTGCTCGACCGCCCCAACGCCGGCACCTACCGGCTGGAAGGCCGCGATGTCACCACCCTGAGCCTGGAAGAACAGGCGCACATACGCAGTGAACGTATCGGATTTGTGTTTCAGAGCTTTCACCTGGTGCCACGCCTGACCGCCGCCGCCAACATCGATCTCCCGCTGATGCTGGCTGGCATCGCGCCGTCGGAGCGCCACCGACGTGTACAACAGGCACTGCAGGAATATGGCCTGACGGAACGGGCGCACCACCGTCCGGACCAACTGTCCGGCGGTCAGCGCCAGCGGGTCGCCATCGCACGCGCTACCGTGATGCATCCTGCAGTGATCCTGGCGGACGAGCCGACTGGAAACCTCGACCGCGCGACTGGAGAAGAGGTCATCCATCTGCTGGAAGCCCTCAACACTCAGCAAGGGGTGACGCTCATCATCGTGACCCACGATCAGTCCCTCGGTGCGCGCGCACGTCGACAACTCGTCATGGAAGACGGCGCCATTGCCCGCGACAGTGCGGGGATCACGCCATGAGACTGGCCGACACCTTGCGCTTCGCCCGCGATGCCGCTTCAGGCACACCGCTACGCACCGGATTGCTGGTCCTGTCCATGGCCATCGGCGTTGGCGCTGTCATCATCCTCACCGCCCTTGGTGATGGTGCGCGTCGTTACGTGGTCGGCGAGTTTTCATCCATTGGCACAAACCTCGTCATCGTGCTGCCAGGGCGTTCCGAAACGCGCGGATTCAACCCCGCCAACCTGATCACCAGCACTCCTCGGGACATCACCCTGGAAGACGCGCAGGCCTTGCTGCGGGTTCCGGGAGTCGTCAGGCACGCCCCAATCGTGATTGGGACCGCCGAAGTCAATGCGATGGGACGATTGCGCCAGTCAATGCTGGTCGGCACTAACCGTGACTTCCTCAGCATCCGCAACCTCAAGCTGGCCCAAGGCCGCTTCATCTCAGCCGACGTGCTCGGGCGCGGACCGGCCGAGATCGTGCTTGGCGCCATCGTACGCCAGGAATTGTTTGGCAACGAAAATCCACTGGGCAAAACGGTACGCGTCGGTGGCCGCAGGCTGCGCGTAGTCGGGGTGCTGGCGGAGGGCGGCCAGGGCATGGGCATGACCACCGGCGAACTGCTGATCCTGCCGGCTGCCACCGTTCAGGCCATGCTCAATACCAACACCCTGTTCCGTATCCTGATCGAGGCCCGTAGCCGGGAGCAGTTACAGGAGGTGAAGGCCGGCGTGCTGAAAAAGATGATTCAGCGCCATGAGGGCGAGGAAGACGTCACCGTCATCACTCAGGACGCCGTGCTGGAGACTTTCGATAAGATCCTGCGTGTCCTGACGCTCGGGGTCGCCGGAATCGCCGCGGTCAGTCTCGCCGTGGCCGGCATTCTGGTCATGAACGTGATGCTTGTCTCGGTTACCCAGCGCACGGCCGAGATCGGCCTGCTCAAGGCACTGGGGGCCACCGCAAGAACCCTACGCAACGCCTTCCTGTTCGAGGCCGGCATGTTGTCGCTACTGGGCGGAGTCGCAGGCATTCTGCTCGGGCACTTGGGCGCTGCCATCCTGCGCTCGTTCTACCCCACTTTTCCCGCCTATCCGCCACACTGGGCCGTCCTCGCCGGGCTGGGGACAGCGCTGGGTTCCGGGCTGATCTTCGGAGTCATGCCAGCCAAGCGCGCTGCCAGGCTGGATGCCGTCATCGCTCTGGGAAAACGATAAACATGAGCGCCTTGCCCCTCATTCCACGACCTGTCACAGACAGAGCAGCAAACCTTCAGCCCCCAATCACCCGTACTACGATCGTGGCCCTGATCACGATGGGATCCATCCTGATGTCACTTGCGATTACCTATGTCGGTCTGAAACTGCAAGAATCTGCGGTAACGTTCAACATCATGCTAATTGCATTTATTGCCCCGCTCGTGATTGCCCCCATCGTTTCATGGCGCCTGATGAGCTTGCTTATCAAGATACATCGCCTGGAGCAGGAAATGCGACTTCTGGCGACTTATGACGACATGACTGGAACCCTCAATCGCCGTGCATTCCTGTCCAGCGCGGAACAAACCCTTCAAATCGCTCGGCGCAATCATTTTGCAATTGCATTGATGTACATGGATATCGACAATTTCAAAAACATCAATGACACCCATGGTCACAACGTCGGTGACACTGTGATCAGAAGTTTTGCCTCGGTACTGACTGGCCTGAAACGCAACAGCGATCTTCTAGGCAGGGTAGGGGGCGAAGAATTTGCCCTCATGATCCTCAACACCGATCGGGAAGGTACGCTGCACTTTGCAGGAAAAGTCCTGGAAGAAGTGAGAAATAATGTCGTCCATCATCAGGGAATCGAAATCCGGAATACGGTCAGCATTGGAGTTGCCATGCTCGACCAGGAACAGAAAACCACCTTGGATCAACTTATACACCGGGCAGACAAAGCGCTGTACAAAGCCAAGCACACGGGCAAGGACCGCGTGGCCATGGATGACGAAAGCCTACCGCCATCCACGGCCCAACCCCATGCATCCGCAGGAAACGTCTGACGTATGGATTTATCGGACGCTGCTCGCTACGCCCTGCATGCCATCACTTCGCACCGCCTGCGCAGCTTCCTAACGCTACTGGGTATCGCGGTCGGCATCGCGGCAGTCATCCTGCTCACCTCCATCGGCGAGGGCGTTCATCGCTTCGTGCTCGCGGAGTTCACCCAGTTCGGCACCAACGTCATCGGCGTTTCCCCTGGCAAGGTCAAGACCGGCGGGCAGCCGCCCTCTGGCATTCCCTCCACCGCACGACTCCTGACCCTGGAGGACGCCCGGTCTCTACAGCAGTTGCCGCACGTGACAGGCACCACACCTATCGTCTGGGGGAATTCAGAAGTCGAGGGCAACGGCCGCTTGCGACGCACGACTGTTTATGGCGTAGACGCCTACTTCCCAAAAGTTTTCAGTTCCACGGTGCGCATCGGCAGTTTTCTGCCCAATGACGACGCGAGCGGCGCGCGGGCTTTCGTAGTGCTGGGCAGTAAATTGCGCAATGAACTGTTCGGCTCCGCCAATCCGCTGGGAGCCCGGGTGCGCATCGGAGGCCTGCATTTCCGCGTGATCGGTGTCATGGCCCCCAAAGGCCAGTTCCTCGGCATTGACCTTGACGACACCGCTTTCGTCCCCGCCGCGCGTGCCATGGAAGTCTACAACCGCGAAGGCCTGATGGAGATCGACGTAACCTACGCGGAGGGCATTCCTGCCAGCACCGTCGCTGCCGCGGTCAAGGCCCACATGAAGCTTCGCCACGGAAGCGAGGATTTCACCATCACCACCCAGGAAGACATGCTGAAAACGCTGTCCAACATTCTGGACATCCTGACCATGGCGGTTGGTGCATTGGGCGGCATTTCCCTGCTGGTCGGTGGAGTCGGCATCGTCACTATCATGACCATCGCCGTGGCCGAACGCAAACAGGAAATCGGCTTGCTGGTAGCACTGGGGGCACGTCAGCACACCATCCTCGGCCTGTTCCTGGGCGAATCCGTCCTGCTTGCTGCACTTGGAGGCCTGTTCGGTCTGGCACTGGGGGTCGGCCTTGCGCAACTCATCCGGCTAGTGCTACCGGAATTCCCCGTGCACACCCCCTGGAACTTCGCTGTCATCGCCGAACTCATGGCGGCCAGCATCGGACTGCTGGCAGGCGTGCTGCCAGCACGCCACGCCGCAAGACTGGACCCGATCGACGCGCTGAGGGCAGAATAACCCCATGCAACGTACACCCATCCTGATTATGGGCGCGGCCGGGCGCGACTTCCATAATTTCAACACGGTCTATCGGGATGACCCGGCCGTGGAGGTGGTCGCCTTCACCGCGGCCCAGATCACCGGGATTGCCGACCGGACCTATCCGGCCGCTCTGGCGGGTCCGCATTACCCTCATGGCATCCCCATCGTCGACGAACACGACCTGGAGGCCGTGTGCCGGGCAAAGAAGGTCCAGCAGGTCGTATTCGCCTACAGCGACCTGAGCCACATCGAAGTCATGCATCGTGCCTCGCGCGCGCTGGCCTGCGGGGCCGATTTCGTGATGCTGGGGCCGGACCGCACTACGCTGAAATCCATCGTCCCCGTCATTGCCGTTTCCGCGGTGCGTACCGGATGTGGCAAGTCCCAGACCACCCGCTGGCTGTCAACCATGCTGCGCAAGACCGGCATGCGCGTTGCCGTCGTTCGTCATCCCATGCCCTACGGCGACTTGGTGCAAGAAGCCGTGCAACGGTTTGCCACGGTGGAGGACCTGGACCGGGCCGACTGCACCATCGAGGAACGGGAAGAATATGAGCCGCACCTCACCGCCGGCAATCTTGTCTTCGCCGGCATCGATTACGCCCGCATCCTGCAGCAGGCCGAACAGGAAGCCGACATCATCCTCTGGGACGGTGGCAACAACGACTTTCCGTTCTATCGCCCCGACCTGCATATCGTCCTAGTCGACGCCTTGCGCCCTGGCCACGAAACCTCATACCATCCGGGTGAGACCGTACTGCGCATGGCCGACATCCTCGTCATCGCCAAATCCGACGTCGCATCAGCAACGGCCGTGCAGGCGATGGAAGCCACCCTCGCCCAACTATGCCCGGGAATCCCGGTCGTCCGCGCCTCATCACCACTGCGCATCGACGGCAACCCTGACCTCCGGGATAAACGCGTGGTCGTCGTCGAGGACGGCCCCACTCTCACTCATGGCGGCATGCCCTGGGGTGCCGGCTACCGGGCTGCGATGCTGGCAGGGGCGGTGCCGGTAGACCCGCGCCCCAGCGCTCCACCGGAAATCGCCGCGGCCTACGCCTGTTACCCCCATATCGGTCCGGTGCTGCCAGCCCTGGGCTACAGTCATGCGCAGCGGGATGCCCTCAGGACAACGTTGCAGAACTGTCACGCAGAAGCCATCCTGTCGGCCACCCCCATCGACCTCGGGGCCCTGCTGGGCATGGCGGGCATCATCCGGGTACGTTACGATTACGCCGACACGTCTCCGACCGGTCTCGGCCATCTGGTTCAACAGTTTCTCACCCGGTTGAAAGCGTAATAGCAGGCATGCGGATGACGTCATACCCGAAACAGGAAATAGCTTGAGACGATTGCCATGATCACCCTTTACACTTTCGGTCCGGCCTATGGGCTGCCGGATCCCAGTCCATTCGTGATGAAGACTGAAATACTCCTGAAAATGGCCGGTCTGGGATACCAGAAAACCAAAGGGAACATGCGCAGCGCACCCAAGGGCAAACTGCCGTATATCGAGGATGACGCGACACACATCCCGGACTCGACTTTCATCCGCTGGCATCTCGAGCAGAAGTACCAGATCGACTTCGACAGGCACCTGTCAGAAACCGAAAAAGCCATCGCCTGGTCCGTGGAAAAAATGCTGGAGGACAATCTCTACTGGATCGTGGTGGAATCTCGCTGGATGAACGACGAAAATTTCGCCAAGGGCCCTTCCCAAATGTTTTCCGCCATTCCCTGGCCGCTACGCACCCTGATCACCGACATGATCCGGCGCAGCATCAGCCGCACCCTGCAAGGCCAGGGTACCAGCCGCCACAACCCTAGGGAACTTGCGACGATTGCGGCTCGCGACATTGCCGCCGTAGCCACTCTGCTCGGGGACAAGCCTTACCTGATGGGCGACCAGCCATGCGGTGCGGACGCGACCGTTTTCGCCTTCATCGCCCACCTGTTGTGCCCGCTGTTCAACACCGCCATCCGGACGACCACGTCTGCCCACGCGAATCTGGTCGCCTATTCCGAGCGCATGATGCGCACTTACTACCCGGAGCCAGGCCAATGAAAAAACGTCGCCCCTCCCGTGCCAAAAAAATCGGCATGCCCCCCGGCACCTTGGTGCACACCGGCGAAACCAAGGTCAAACACCCGGAAATCACGCTATTTCGCTATGATCAGCATAATCTGCACGAGCAAACGACCAGACACTTTGCCGAACTGAACTTGCAAAAAGCAGATACGGAAGCACTATGGATCAATGTGCACGGCCTGCATGACACCGCCCTGCTGACGGAAATCGGGCGCGCCTTCGAACTGCACCCGCTGGTGCTGGAAGACATTCTGCATACCGAACAGCGCCCCAAACTGGATAACTATGACGGCTACCTCTTCTTCGTCACGCGCTTTTTCCACTATGACACCAGTTCGATGGAAATCAGTTCTGAGCAGATCAGTCTGATTATCGGACACAACTTCGTGCTGACCTTTCAGGAGCGCCCCACCGGCTCCTTCGAACCCATACGGGAACGCCTGCGGGCGAACAAGGGACAGCTCCGCAAATCGGGTGCCGACTACCTGAGTTATGCCCTGCTGGACATGATCGTCGACCGCTACTTTGTCGTCCTGGAGCAGATCGGGGACGACTGCGAATCGTTGGAGGACGAGTTGTTGCGTAAGCCAAATGCCACGGTGCTGCAAGGGATACACAAACTCAAGCGCGAGACACTGGAACTGCGACGCGCCGTCTGGCCGCTACGCGAGGTGCTGAACGCGTTGATCCGCAATGAAGGCAATTTCTTCCAACACAGTACCCTGCTTTACCTGCGCGATGTCTACGACCACACCGTCCATTTCATTGAGTCCCTCGAATCCCTCCGAGACCTGCTGGCCGGCATGCTGGACATCTATCTTTCCACCATCAGCAACCGCGTCAACATGGAAGTGAGGGCTTTGACCGTGGTCGCCATGCTGTTCATGCCGGCAACCCTGATCGCCGGCATTTTCGGCATGAATTTCAAGGTCATGCCGCTGCTGCAGGAACCGGACGGCTTCTGGATCGCCATGGGCATGATGGCCACAATCGCCAGCATCATGGGCCTGATCTTCTGGCGCCGGCAATGGCTTAGCCGCCGCGCTTGAGCCGGTTGGAGAATTTCGCACGCAGCTTGTCCACTTTGGGTGCCACTACGCCAAGGCAATAAGGCTGGAAAGGATTACGCTCGAAATAGTGCTGGTGGTATTCCTCCGCGGGATAGAACGTCACTGCCGGCACCACTTCCGTCACGATCGGATCCGGCCAGACCTGTTGCGCTGTCAAGGCATCAATGCATGCGAGAGCGGCATCACGCTGGGACTCGGAATGATAAAAGATGGCCGAGCGATACTGAGTGCCACGGTCGTTTCCCTGACGGTTCAACGTGGTCGGGTCATGCAGGCTGAAAAACACTTCCAGCAAATCTGAATATGCCAGCCTGGCCGGATCGAAGTGCACCTGGATGACTTCAGCATGGCCGGTGGCACCCGTACACACCTGCTTGTAATCAGGATTGGCAACATGCCCGCCCATGTATCCGGAAATCACCTCATGCACCCCCTCAAGATGCTGCAAAGGAGCTTCGAGACACCAGAAGCAGCCTCCAGCCAGAGACGCCACTTCCTTCTCGTTCCGCTGCATTCCTTCCATCCTCGTTCCCCTTCGTCAACCCGCTGACCAGAGCAGCGTTGGTCTATAATAGACATATTGTCTCAGGCAACGCCCTGCCGGAAAGGTTCTGTCATGATCAGCATCAGTTCGCGCACGACACTCATCGCCATCGCCGCGGCATTGTTTTTTCCAGCCGCCCCTGTCGCTTATGCAGACCCGCCTTCCCACGCTCCGGCCCACGGCTGGCGCAAGAAACATGACCCCTACTACACCGGTTACTCCGGCAAGCAATGGGATCGAGACTACGGCATCATGGATGGCAACTGCAACCGTGAAGCCATTGGAACCGTGCTTGGTGGCGCCGTGGGTGGAGTCGTTGGTTCCACGGTCGGCAAGGGGGACGGCAAGACTGTCGCCATCATCCTGGGTACCGTGCTGGGAGCCGTGGTCGGCAACCGCATCGGCAAGTCCATGGACGACAGCGACCGCGCCTGTATCGGCCATGCGCTGGAACTCACGCCCAACAACCGCAGTGTGCGCTGGCAAGGTGGAAACGGGCTGGGCTATCAACTGACGCCCCTGCGGGACTATGACCTTGACGGTCGCAAATGTCGCGATTACCGACTGCGCATCAACGGTAACAACATCGATGAAGACCGGCGTGAACGCGCTTGCCTGGAGAATGACGGCAATTGGCACGCGCTGGAACATTAAGCTAAAGTTTTAAGGGTGGATGCCGATAGCTTACGTTAAGTATCAGGCAAGCATTTTGAGGGTTGACCCATGAAAATCGATAGCAACAACGGAACAGCTGCACTGACCGCCAGCACAGCGTCTGCACCGCGTGCTGCAAAACCCGTCGAACAAGGCAATACGTCCGCGCAACAAGACAATGTCACGCTCTCCTCTACTGCATCACAGATCCAGTCGCTGGAATCCGGCATCAACCAGGCCAGCGGGTTCGACGCTGCAAAGGTGGAAGCTCTCAAGCAAGCCGTCAACGAAGGACGTTACACGGTGAACCCGGAAGCAATCGCTGACAAACTCATCGCTTCCGCACGAGAACTGCTGTCACAGCAACAACCATAGTGCTGACTGCTTTCCAGACAGAGCTCGCGGCACTTCGCCGCTTCATAGAACTGCTACAGCGAGAGCAGTCGGCACTGATCAATTCGGACGTCAACCAGCTCATTTCTCTTTCAGAAGAGAAGGCGCAACAGGCCGAACAACTTTCGCGACTAGGCCTTCAACGCGTCAACACGCTGAGAACCCTAGGGGTAGCGACTGAAAAATCACTAGTCGAGAAATGGCTGCTGACGCAACCACGGGAAATTTCAGAGACGTGGAAATCCTTGGTTGAAGCAGCAAAAATTGCGCAGGAACTGAATCAGGTCAACGGAAAACTGATCGAAACCCGGATGCAGAACAACCAGCAGGCCCTTAACGTGCTGATGGGCGCCGCGAACAAATCATCCGTTTACGGGGCCGACGGTCAGCCGCGCGCTTTGCAACCATCCTCGCAGCGCATCCTAGGCAAGGTCTAGACCTACTGTCCGCTTGGTGGTGCCGGTGCTGGTGATGCCGGTCGGATATCCGGGTCCAGCGACACATCCGTTTTCTGCCCTTCGTTTTCAGCAAGGATCATGACCGTCACACGCCGGTTGCGGGCACGCCCTTCCGGCGTGTCATTGGTATCCACCGGCCGGTTGTCCGCATAACCGATCACCACGATACGCGACGGTGCAACACCATTTTCGACGAACAGACGCGTCACACTGCTCGCCCGCGCGCTCGACAATTCCCAGTTGGAAGGAAAGACGGTGGAAGCAATCGGCAGGTTGTCGGTGTGCCCCTCGATCTGCACCTGATGGGTATCACTGGCAAGCACTTTGCCCACTGCGGTCAGCACCTGGATGGATTCCTTGTTGAGAACGGCCTGGGCCGGTGCGAACAGCAGGCTGGCATTGATTTCGATGGAAATGCCACGATTGCTCTCGGTCACCTTGACCTGCCCCCCCTTGACGAGCGGCTCCATGACATTCAGCAGGCTACCGGCAACGCTTTTCATTTTTTCCCGACGTTGCGCCTGCTCTTTCTGCTGAGCCACTTCCAATGGCGTCGGCATCGATTTCAACGGGATCGGCTGGATTGCCAAGGTTCCGCTTTCCGATTTCTGCGGTGCAGGTGCAGGAATGTAGATGATCTTCTCGCTGGTCGGCGCATTCTTGAAGGCCTCCACGATGGAATCCGACATCACTCGGTATTTGCCCTCATTGACGGACGAAATCGCGTACATCACCACGAAGAAGGCGAACAGCAGGGTAATGAAGTCAGCGTAGGAAACCAGCCAGCGCTCGTGGTTCTCGTGTTCCTCGTGCTTCTCGCGACGAGCCATGTCAACAGGCCTCGGAAGGAGTTATGCCGTGCATGGGATCAGGCGATGAACCCGCGTAGTTTGGTTTCGATCAGGCGCGGATTCTCGCCATTCGCGATTGCGACCAGTCCATCCACCACCATTTCACGCTTGATCATTTCCTTGCCGATGATGAACTTGAGCTTGTTGGCCATAGGCAGGAAAAACAGGTTGGCAGAACCGACACCGTAGATCGTCGCAACGAAAGCTACCGCAATCCCGCCCCCGAGCTTGGAAGGGTCGGACAGATTTTCCATGACGTGGATCAAACCCATCACGGCACCCAGAATACCGATGGTGGGAGAATAGCCGCCGGCGGATTCCCAGACCTTGGCTGCCATCTTGTAATGTTCTTCGTAGGAGTACATCTCGACTTCCATCGCCTCGCGCAATTTTTCCGGCTCAGCCCCATCCACCAGCAATTGCAGCCCCTTCTTCATGAAAGGGTCTTCCATCTCGACGAGCATCGGCTCCAATGACAGCAACCCGCCACGACGAGCGGTCTGCCCCCAGGAAATCACCTGCTCGATGATATCTTCATAATCTATACGGGGCGGAAGAAGAATCCAACGCAGCATTTTCACGCCCTGAAGGAATACCGGCAGTGAATACTGCAGCATGACGGCGCCGAAGGTGCCACCAAGTACAATGATGAAGGCCGTGACCTGAACCAGCGAGCCAATATGCCCACCCTCCAGAAATTGGCCTCCTAGGATGGCCCCGAAGGAGATCAGGATGCCGATCAGGCTGATGATATCCAGACCACCGCTCACAGCCACTCCTTCATTTTGCCACGAAGGCGCAGAATCGCCTGAGAATGCAGCTGGCAAATGCGCGACTCACTGACGCCGAGTACCGCACCGATTTCCTTGAGGTTAAGGTCTTCCTGATAATACATGGCCATTACCATTTTCTCGCGCTCCGGCAACTCATTGATTTCCTTGACCAGTGTATCGCGCATCGATACATCTTGCAGCACCTCGAAAGGAGTTGGACGGGTGTCGGTTAATGTAAAACTGACATTCTCGCCGTCATCGTTCACAAAGTCTTCGAAATGCACCAACTGGTGGCCATGTGCCTCTGCCAGCATCTGTTGGTAATTCGACAGCGTAACGCCCATGCTGTCTGCAATCTGCTGTTCGCTTGGCGGCTGTCCCAGCGCCTGCTGCAGCTCGTGAATCGCATGTTCGATTTCACGAGCCTGTTTGCGTACGGAGCGCGGGGCCCAGTCGGCGTCCCGGAGTTCGTCCAGCATCGCGCCGCGAATCCGTTGGGTCGCATAGGTTTCGAATTGCGCCCCATGCTGGTCATCGTAACCCTGCATCGCATCCAGCAGGCCCATCATACCGGCCTGGATCAGGTCGTCGACGTCGACGCTGGAAGGTAAGCGGGCTGCCAGCTGGTAGGCGAGGCGCTTGACCAGGTGGGCATATTCAGTCACCGACTTCCGCGCCTCTTGGACTTGCATGACCGGGATCAGGAATGGAGAACGCGGGCTGTATTACCGCGCAACAACCGCCGCATCAGCGCTGGGAAGTGCCCTGCCTGGTGCTGCGGCAAGGGCCAAGTATAGACTTGCGCGGCAAGTCCGGAAACGAATGATTCAGGGAACGGAGCGTTGTCGGGCAATACCCCGAGATCGCCCGGCATGAGTTGGAGATGGCGCCTACTGACCATGGCCACCCGGCGGTAAAAGGCTTCCGACTGTTCGCTGTCCATTTCGCTGAACAGCAGGTGAAATCGCCGCTCTCCGGACTGATGCAGCAACTTGATCAGGCCATAGGCCTGCTTCATGGAATCTGGCAGCCCCCCACACAGCAGGATCACATCCTGACACGCCCAGGCAAAGCTGGGACGGCTCTGCATGGCATCGCCAGGCGCACTGACCAGCACCACGTCATATTGCCCAGTCAACCGGTAGAAGGCATTGACGAGACCGATTCGGGCCTCCATGCGAGGACGGGTCAGCGTTCTGGACTGTCCACCACCGGCCAGCAGATCGACACCACAGGCGGTGGTGACGACTGCCTGTTCGACATGAACCACATCATGCAGTACCGCATCGAGATCGTATTCAGGCGCCACCTTCAGAAAGGGATGCCGGCGACCGGCAAAGAGCTGTTCTTCGAGCAGCAGGACTTTCTTGCCCTGCTTGACCAAGGCAGCCGCCAATTGCGCCGCCAGACAGGAAGCCTGTTCAGCCGGGCCGCAGGACACCATGGCGATCATGCGCCGCACATCAGCGACAAAAAGACGCCTCAGGCCCTCCGCCTGATCTGGCGACAGACTAGCCAACACGATCTCCCAGTGCTTCGAAAGGATCGGTCCCCGCCATCACGTCCCATTCCTCAGAGGCCATGCGAAAAGGCTGCTGATCGGCACGCACCTTGAACGCCCGGTCGACCAGATACAGGGCATTAGCCATGTGCAGGTCCTCCGGCACCTTCTGGCCGTTGGTCACGTAATGCAGGTCCAGCCCATGGCGGATCAGGCAGTCGATGGCCGGCGCAATCGACATCGACTCATCGATCTTGGACAGGATCACGCCATCCATCCCACTGCCCCGGTATGCGCGGACGATATCGTCCAGCGTCACGTTCTGTGCCGTGGCAGGCAATATCAGATGACGTCGGATCCGGTTACCATGGCCGCACAAGAACTCGATCTGCTCGGCGATGCGGCGATCACGCTGGCTCATGCCCACGGTATCGATCAGAATCAGGTGGCTGCGGGTCAGGTCTGCCAGAGTGAGTTCCAGTTCAGCCTCGTCCTTGACTGCATGCACCGGCACGTTGAGGATACGGCCGTAAATTTTCAATTGCTCATGCGCGCCGATCCGGTAACTGTCTGTCGTAATCAGCGCCACCTTGTCTGCACCGAACTTCAAAACCGCACGTGCAGCCAGCTTGGCAACCGTAGTGGTCTTGCCTACCCCGGTCGGGCCGACCAGCGCATGCACACCGCCACGCGTAATGAAGTCCGCGCCCGGCTCGACCACGCGCAGGTTATGCACCAGGGCAGCCTTGAGCCACTTGAGACCACGTTCCGCGTCAAGGTTTGGGGGCAAAGCATCCAGCAACTGGCGGGACAACTGCGGGCTGAACCCGCACCCCAGCAAGGTACGCATCAATTCCGCCTTGAGTGGATCCTTGCGCGCCAACTCCCCCCAAGCGAACCCAGAAAGCTGGCTCTCCAGTAAACTGCGCATGCGCTTTAGCTCCTGCGCCATTTCCTGTACCAGCGGATCCTGCATGGTCGCGGAAGGAGGCGGAGTCAGCGGACGTTGGGCGAATGAAGCCATTTCCTCGGCGCCTCGCAGGTCGGGCATGGCCGGTGGCTGGGCTGGCGCCGCATGAAGTGCCGGAGGCACATAAAACGACTCGTCTGGCAACGTGGGCTGCACCCATTCCGAGGCAGGTGCATTTTCAAGATAGGCTGCAGCACCGGTAGTACCCGTCGGCGGACTTTTCAACGTCTGGAATTCCGGAACGCGCACCGCCTGCGCGGGCCCCGGATTGGACTGCTGGCGCTTGTGCAGGATGGCGGCGATGGTCTCGGGCTGGATGGCCGGTTGGCGAGGCATGGCTGCAGGTTGTTCCTGCGGAGCACGCTGATCGTTGGTCAGTGCCTGCATTTCATTATCGGCCACCGCCATGATTTCGACGCCGCCCTCGACACGACGATTCGACAAAATCAGCGCATCGGCGCCGAGCACATCCCGAACCTGCCTGAGCGCCTCTCGGGTGCTGCTACCGAAGAATTTACGGATATTCATGCGCACCTCGTTGAAAGGCACAACTGCATGACTGCGAATGCGTCATGGAGGAGGTTGTTTATGATTTTTGTAGGCGCCATATTCAACGCCAAAGTTTATCACATGTGCCGTAAAACCTCTCAATTCATGGGGAGGATATAAGGCGGAGTTTTGTGTGGCCCTAGATGGTGCAAAATAATACATTACAATATTAATAATATTTTGTAAAATACGCCACATGCCTTTAGTCAAGCGCGCCTACAGATTCCGATTCTATCCCGATGTTAGCCAGGTCGAGAACCTGGCACAGACGTTCGGGTGCGCGCGCTTCGTCTACAACTGGGGCCTGCGCAAACGCTCCGACGCCTGGATCAACGAAGGCCGCTCGATGAACTATCACCAGTCGGCGGCGGCATTGACCGAACTGAAGAAGTCAGGCGAATTCCCATGGCTGAAGGATGTCTCCAGCGTCGTGCTGCAGCAGGCGCTGCGACATCTCGATATCGGCTTCAGCGCCTTCTTCCAGAAGAAGGGCGGCTATCCGGCCTACAAGCGCAAAGGTGGGCATCAGTCAGCGAGCTACATGCCGAACAGCTTCACGCTGCGCGATGGCCGGCTGACGCTGGCCAAGCAGGATACGCCGCTGAACGTGCGCTGGAGCCGTGAGTTGCCTACGGGCATCCCGTCCAGCGTCACTGTGTCGAAGGACCCGGCCGGGCGCTATTTCGTGTCCATGCTGTATGAGGTTGAGCTGGAAACGTCTCCCGCCAGGAACGCCTCGATCGGCATCGATGTCGGCCTGACGCACTTTGCGACACTATCCAACGGCAGCAAGGTGCCTAACCTGCGCCATGCCAAGGCTAAGTCGGATCGCCTGGCGCGCTACCAGCGCAGCTATGCCAGGAAGGCCGAAACGATCAAGGTGCAAGCCGGCTACGCTGGCAAAGCATTGCCAAAGGGCGTTCGCCTGCCGGTATCGAACAACATGAAGAAATGCCAGGCGAAGATCGCCAGGCTACACGCCGGCGTTGCAGATGCCAGGCGTGATGTACTGCATAAACTCTCCACGCGCATCGTTCACGAAAACCAAGTGATCTGCGTGGAGGATTTAAACGTCATTGGCATGCTTGCCAACGGCAGGCTCGCACGCAGCATCTCCGATGTTGCGTGGTCGGAGTTCCGCCGCATGCTGACGTACAAAGCGAAGTGGCACGGGCGCGAGTTGATCGCGATCCCGCGCTTCACGCCCTCCAGCAAGCGATGCTCGGCGTGTGGTTACACGCTGGAATCGCTGCCGCTCAAGGCGCGGTCATGGACCTGTCCGGAATGTGGTGTGAGCCATGACCGGGACACTAATGCCGCAATCAACATTGAGCGCATCGGGCTGGCGCTTCGCGAAAAGGCCAATACCGCGGGGCACGCGGGAATTCAAGCCTGCCAGGAGCAATCGATATGACGCCGCGCAGTCAGGCGCGTCAGGGCAGGAACCCAGCTCGCGAGGGTTGGGAATCCCCTGGGTTTATCCATGGGGAGGATGTCAACATGGGCCAGTACCACATCAAACAGGCCAGACATAAAAAATGGAAGCATTTCGCTCCCATTTTCGCAACAACTTGAAATCCGCTAGGAGTGGCGACATTTCTGGGCCAGCAGGCGGTCCAGACTCCAGCGGCCGGCTCCGCCAAACAGCAGGGGCAGGAACATCACCAGATAGATCAGCGGCAGCTTGTAATTACCGAATCCGTCCCCTTCCTCGTCGACAATGCGATACCCCCGCAGCAACCCGCTCCAGGTATGCCATTGCTCAGGCCAGTGCACCGACGCGATCGCCACCACCGTCAACACCATCAGCGAGATAGTGAAGAATCGCGTCGCAAAACCCAGCACCAGAGCAAGGGCGCCCAGCAGCTCGAACCCCATCGACAGGTTCCAACTCCACTCCGGCGGCAACAGACTAAAAGGAAAAGGAAAATCGAGGTCGGTAAACCAGTTGCTGCCAACAAGCTTTTCATACCCCGACTCCCCAAATTCCCACGCCAGCAGCAAGCGCAGGACAAGCGGGGGCAATACCGGCGCAAACTGCTCTAGCCATTCCGTAACGCGAAAATAGTAATGGGACAAGTTCGACATGATGCATCCTCCAATAGGTAACACCCATTGGTCGGCGACATCCGTAAATCCTTACAATGCGACTCCGATGATGGCACCCTGCTGGCGCAGGTTCTCCAGAACCGCAACACCGAACTGCATCACCTCGGCAGGATCAGGATGACGCAATTCGAGCGCGATCCTTTCCAGCGCCGCTCTGCCGGATGGAACATCGCCCTGCAAAAGTTGCACCAACCTGGCCGTCACGGCATTGACCTCGACAAACCGCACAGTCTCCTCAGGGTCGCGAAAAACCAGGAGGCGAGTCGGTTCGACATCGGGCTGCTGCGGCATGAAATGAGGAGAGATGTGGTGCACGGCATAGGGGTATTCCAGCAAGGCGAGCGCAGGCGCCAGAACCGGCCGGCCGGCCAGAAGATTGCCGTTTGCATCTGCCGGGGAAGGCCGGACATCCGACACGGCAACGGCCAACTCGATCCATTCATAGTGCGCCAGGCTCTCGAAGAATGGCGGCAGTGCATCGAGCATGGCCGGACGGGACGCCAGCCAGTTCAGGAACTCTTCAGGAATCTGCCTGAACCACGGTGTCGCACAGGCATGACCCGCAAGAAAAGCGCGCACCAGCCGTTGCCAGCGACGTATCCCGACAATTCTCCTGCACACCGGAAAACACGATGAAAGCGTCGACTCCATGTTGTTGAAGACGATCTCGTTGTAGACCTTCATGCGTCGTGCTGACACGCCCACCGGCCGAGGGTGCGACTTGGGGTTGCGGATATGGCTGGTGAATTCGGCCTGGTATTTCTGGAAATCCTTCATGTTTGCAAGCGGACTCCCCCGCCCTGCCGATACTTGTGCTGCAGGTCGGCGATATGCGCCACCTCTGGGACCAGTTCGGCCAGCGGCGGAATGATGATGTCCCGCTCCAGCAGCGTAGGTGCCACACCGAACAGGCGGTATGCTTCTTCCAGCAAAGCCCAGACCGGGTCGATCACGGCATCGCCATGATTGTCCACGATCAGGTCCTTGGCCAGTTGCAGGTGACCGGCAGTATGGATGTAGACCGTGCGCTCGCCAGGCAACTGCCGCAGAAAATCCAGCGGATCAAAGCCAAAATTCACACTATTGACGTAGATGTTGTTGACGTCCAGATGCAGGTCGCAATCCGCCTCGGTCAGCACCGCACGAATGAAATCGAGTTCCGACATATCGGACACCGGTGCCTCGACGTAGTAGGAAGCATTTTCGACAGCGATTCTGCGACCCAGGATATCCTGGGTCCGGCGGATACGCTCGACCACATGATGCACGGCTGATTCCGTGCAGGGGATCGGCAACAGGTCGTACAGATGCCCGCCGGCACTGCAATAGGCGAGATGTTCGGTATACAGCGGAATCTGGTAATGATCCAGAAAACCCTTGATGCGCTGCAACAGCAATTCATCAAGGGGATCCGGGCCGCCCAGGGAAAGCGACAGGCCATGGGCCACGATAGGATAGCGCTCGGCGAACCAGTCAAACTGGCGGGCACGGGCACCGCCCATGCCGATCCAGTTTTCCGGAGCCACCTCGAAGAAATCGATGACCGGAGGTGGATCAGCCTGAAGCTGGGACATCAACTCCCTCTTCAGGCCGAGACCGGCACCCTTGAGGGGCCTGATGCTCACCGGCTTACTTCTTTTCGCCGCTGCAGGAACCTTCCTTAGCCTTCTTTTCGCCGCTGCAGGAACCTTCCTTGGCCTTTTCTTCGCCAACCGCCGCACTTTCTTCAGCTTTCTTTTTCTTCATGCTGCTACCGCACTTGCCGGTACTGCATTTGCCTTCCTTGACCTTCTCGCCGGCGTCATGGTTGTCCGCCACCATGTATCCGGAGGCCAGCGGCTTCAGGCCGAAAGGGTTTTCCGCGGCGGAAGCCGGGCTCATCGCCACGGTCGCGGCCATTGCACCGCCAAGAACCAGTGCCAGGGTGTTGTTTTTTGCGTTCATGCTTGTCTCCTAAAATATCAATCTGAAAGGTTGTGGTCAGGATTCTGTCGCGCCTCGGCGATCGATCGGCGATGATCCCGCATGGCCGCCGCGATGCGTTGCTTTGCATCATGAGACAACTTGAGCCGATCATCCTTCTCGATCCGGATACTGGTTTGCCTGACCGCCTCACGCAGCATCACCAGTTGCCTGGAAAACCGCGTGCAGGCATCGCAGAGCATCAGGTGCAATCGCAACCCGAAGCGTTGCCGCCAGGTCAAACGCATATCCTGGGATTGAGATAAGAGGTGAGTGGCGTGCTTGCAATCCATTTACCTTGCCTCCAGCCAGTTCATCTCGACACATTTCCTCAACCCCATCCGGGCGCGATACAGCATCACCCATGCATTGGTCGGGCTGATTTCAAGTTCCTTACAAATATCTTCGTTATCGGTTTCCTCGATCTCGCGCAGCAGGAATATCCGTGCCAATTTCTTCGGCAAGCGGTCCATGCAGTCCTGCAGGATTTCAAGGAATTGCTGCTGCTGCAACAGGTTGCCGGGCTCGACCCAGTGCTGGGGCGGCTCTGACCAGTGGCCATCCTCGACAAAGAATTCGTCCATCCCTGGCTCTTCTTCGCCGATATCATCAGGCGATTCCAGCCGGGTTTCCCGCTGCTGACGACGGAACTGGTCGATGATCTTGTGCTTGAGGATCCCGGTCAGCCAGGTTCTGGGCGAGGCCTTGCCGGCAAAGCTGCTGCCTGAAATGGCGGCAAGCAGGGTCTCCTGTACGGCGTCCTCCGCCTGATGGGGGTCACGCAATCTTGCCAGCGCATAGCGGTAAAGATAATCGCCGTGCTCGGCGAGCCAATCATGCTGAGTCATATAACGGAAATTGTACGTCATTCCCGCAGCGGCAAATGCATCCGCAAGGGATTTTTGTCAGCTGCGCTTATTGGGAGATTGCCGGCAGCAGTCAGGCCATGTCCTGACGTATCCGGTATGATGAACGAAGCCTGACGGTTCGGGCGAACCATCAGGGGGAACAGGCATGATCAGCCTTACAGAAGCACTTAACCAGCAGATTGCCGGGGACGAAGCCACGCTTTCCCTGACCAACGGCGAGTCCTTCCGCATCCGCGGCGACATCGAATCGGTTTCCGAGTTATTCATCAGCGTCAGCTTGTCCAACAACCCGGACAAAAAGGGACGCAAGCTGGTCAATGTGAATCACATCGTCAGCATCGAGTGGTATACGCGTTAGACGGGAATCGCTCTAGTGACGGCGACGAGCAGGACCGGCGCCGGGACCGCGTCCTTCGATGTGGCGGAAGGTGATCCGCCCCTTGCTGACATCGTAAGGGGACATTTCCAGCGTAATCTTGTCGCCGGCAAGAATCCGGATATGGTGCTTGCGCATTTTTCCGGCGGTATAGGCAACGAGTTCGTGCCCATTGTCCAGGGTCACGCGGAAACGCGAGTCAGGCAGGACCTCGTTGACCACGCCGTTCATTTCGATAAGTTCTTCTTTGGCCACGGGGTGCCTCCAGGGTAAGGGAAAAAGAAAAAGCCCGGCAGAAGCCGGGCCTTTCCGGAGAGATTGACGACAAGCAGTTCGCTGGTCGCACAACCCCGGTAGCGCTGAAGTGCGGCAAATGCCGCACCGGGCCGATTACTCAGCCGGGCGAATGTTGGAAGCTTGCTGACCCTTGGGGCCGGTGGTGACATCGAACGTCACGCGCTGATTTTCCTGCAGGCTCTTGAAGCCGTTACCCTGGATTGCGGAGAAGTGTGCGAAAAGATCAGCACCGCCATCTTCCGGAGTAATGAAGCCGAAGCCCTTAGCGTCGTTGAACCACTTAACAGTACCTGTTGCCATGTCTTGATATCCTTTAAAACAAAATATAAAAATGGGGATAGCCCCTGAGGGCGAAGGTCAAGACGGCAGGGTGATGATGGAATAAAACCCGGTAATACGAGGGTACTGAAACCAGACAGCAACAACACGACTTGATATCGCTGAACGGCACTATGCGCCTTATTATTTGAATTAGCAAATATAATCTTTCTTTTCTTCAAAATATTTTTCGGGAGCGCGACATGGCAGGACAGACAGAGATCAGCAACATGGCGTTGTTCTGCGATTTCGAGAACATCGCGCTGGGGGTACGAGACGCGCGTTACGCGCAGTTCGACATCAAGAAAGTGCTGGAACGGCTATTGGTCAAGGGCAGCATCGTGGTAAAAAAAGCCTATTGCGACTGGGACCGCTACAAGGACTTCAAGGCACCCATGCATGAAGCGGCGTTCGAACTGATCGAGATTCCGCACGTCCGCCAGTCGGGAAAAAACTCCGCGGACATCCGCATGGTGGTCGATGCTCTCGACCTCTGCTATACCAAATCCCATGTCGATGCCTTCGTCATCATCAGCGGCGACTCGGATTTCTCGCCGCTGGTGTCCAAGTTGCGCGAAAACAACAAGTACGTGATCGGCATTGGCGTCAAAAGCTCGACTTCGGACCTGCTGAGCGCCAATTGCGACGAATTCATCTTCTATGACGACCTGGTCCGGGAGCAGGAAGCTAAACAGAAACGCAATGAAAAGAAGGCGCCGGCCAAAGCCGCATCAGGCAGCAAGAAATCCGCCTCTGCCAAAGGCGACGACAACAAGGGCGAAGAGGACAAGCGCCAGGAAGCCCTGGACTTCATCGTGGAGACCGTCGAGGCGCTGGTGGCCGAACGCGGATCGGACGAGAAAATCTGGGGGTCGCTGGTCAAGACCACCATGCAGCGACGCAAACCCGGATTCACCGAATCCTCCTACGGCTTCCGGTCGTTCAAGGGACTGGTGGAAGATGCGCAGAAACGAGGCCTTCTGGAAGTGGTGCGCGACGACAAGTCCGGCCAGTACACTATCCGCCTGCCCGACGGCGAGGCCTGACTTCCGAGTCAGTCCGCGGCTTTCTGCCGCATGCAGCGAAGGTAGGCTTCAGCATCCGGTGGCGATTTGTCACGCTGTGCCTGCCAGATCGTTTCAGCCAGGCAATCCATCAGGTCATGTTGCGCCTGGTGCACTTCGCCATGGCGCTTCAGTAAAACGTCGTAGGCCTGGGCGATTCCCGGCGGCTGGTTGATGGACAACTGTTCCAGCACGGACAGGTGCAGGCTCATGTGCAGGAAGGGATTGATCTCCCCCATTTCGGGAAAATATTCCTGCTCCAGGTATCGCTCGGGGGCATCGAGCACCGCATGGTACTCGGGATGCTCCATCATCACCTGCAAGGCCATGGATTCCAGCGGCGTCATGCCCTCCTGCGCCCGATACTTGCGCCAGGCGTCGAAGAAGAAGCGGCGAACCTGATCGCGTCTAGGATTGAACATGGGAAAACAGGCCCAGCACGGCGGAATATTGCAGCAACTCGTTGACTCCGTTGACCGGTGCGATCTCGCCGTTGCCGTAAAAACCGATCAAGGGCATGTCCGGCAGCATCCGCTGGATCAATTCAAGGTCCCGGTCGACCCCGTTGTAGAAATACGGGCCCCGGCCCAGGCATGAAAACAACAGGCCGAAGGACGGCGATACGGTCATTTCTTGCTGCATGGTCAAAACCGTTTCTTCCAGATCACGCTGCGCGGCATCGGGTTCCCGCAGGAGCCAGAATGTCAGCTGCCCCGGCTCGACCCGGGTTGCCAGTGTCACGGAACGTTCGACTTCGTTGGCACAGACCAGCGCCACCAGACGGTAATGGCCGTGCATGGCCTCTTCCGGCGTATCGGCGACCCCGAGCATCAGTCGGTGCATCGGCAGGCCGTCGCCATAGACATCCTGCAACGGCGCGAAAGCGCGCTGAAGCGTTTCCAGTGCCGGCTTGCCATCCAGGTAGATCAGGTCGTATCCCTGGGAGGCCGTTACCGGCCGCGGCTCGGACAGCACTCTTACCCCGTGAGAGACGCCCACCCGCGATTCGACCCCGTGCAAGTGGGCTTCACAATGGCCTCCCGGCACACCCTTGCCATGCTGCCAGACGGAAAACGGTCCTTGTCCTGTCGCATCGCCGGAAATTCCGCCGAAGCGCTCACCCGGCTTGGACAGCCAGGTAATATTGATCCCGTTGGGCGCAGCCAGCGCAAGCAAGGAATTCCCCTCCCCGGATTGCTGGGCTGGAATCAGGTGGATATCCCCCCCGAACACCATGGCTGCGGCAGCCGGACCATCCACCACCCAGTTCTGCTCGGTAAAAATGCCGGGGGCTGAGCAACCCATCACTTCCAGACAACTTGCAGCCGCCGCTGCCGAACGAAGCGAAGGGACAGGGTTGCGGGCAAATTCGGAGGTCAGAAACAGCAACACGCCGTTGGCGATCTCCAACTCCGCACGTTTCATTGCCTGTATTACGGCCTCCCGTGCCAGCGCCGGCGTCGCCTCCTTGCCGATGGCCAGTCCGGTCGCCACGCTCATGCGGACATCTCCTTCGCCTTGTATTCGCAAAGATCATTGATCACACAGATCCCGCATTTGGGTTTTCGTGCCCTGCAGACGTAACGGCCGTGGAGGATCAGCAAATGATGTGCATCCCGCAGGTACTCGCGCGGAGTCAACCGGGTCAATTTCCCCTCTACTTCCAGCGGGGTCTTGCCTGGCGCCAGGCCGATGCGGTTGCCGAGCCGGAACAGATGGGTATCGACCGCGATCGTCGGTTGGCCGAAGGCCGTATTGAGTATGACATTGGCCGTTTTGCGGCCGACTCCCGGCAACGCCTCAAGCGCGGCCCGGGTATCGGGCACCTGACCTTCGTGGCGCTCGATCAGCATCCGGCAGGTTTTAATGATGTTCTTCGCCTTGGAACGGTAGAGTCCGATGGTGCGAATGTAGTGCTCCAGGCCTTCCACGCCCAGCACCAGTATCGCCTCGGGGGTATTGGCGACCGGAAACAGCCGGTCCGTTGCCAGATTGACCCCCTTGTCCGTCGCCTGTGCAGAAAGGATGACGGCCACCAGTAACTCGAAGGTGCTATTGTGCTTCAACTCGGTTGCAGGTTCGGGGATCGCAATCGCCAGCCGGCAAAAAATCTCGCGCCGCTTGTCAGCATTCATGGAATCAATGACAGGAAGCGACAGAGACGTTAGCGACCGAAGCCCCATGCTTGCGACTTTCCACCCAGTTGCGTCCGGCGATCAACAGCGCGAGACCGATGAAGGCCCCAGGAGGCAAAATGGCAAGCAGGAAACCGTGATAATCCGGGACAACGGTGATCACGAATTGCTTCGCCGCCGGGCCGAAAGCAAGATCAAGCCCGGACAGCAACGTACCCTTGCCGATCACCTCGCGCATGCCGCCGAGGACAGTCAGCACCATGGCGAGGCCGAGCCCCATCATCAATCCATCCAGCGCCGAGGGTGCGATGTCATTCTTGGCTGCAAACGCCTCGACACGGGCCAGAACGATACAGTTGGTCACTATCAGCGGAATGAAGATGCCCAGCACCGCATGCAGGGCATGCACGTAGGCGTGCATCACAAGATCGGTCACCGTCACCAGCGCGGCAATGATCAGGATGAACACCGGGATTCGAATCTCCCCCGGCACATATTTTCGGATCGGCGAGATCGATGCGTTGCTCGCCGCCATCACGAAAGCCGTGGCCAGCCCCAGGCTGAGGCCGTTGACGACAGTACTGGTCACAGCCAGCGTCGGACACATGCCGAGCAGTTGCACGACCCCCGGGTTCTGCTTCCAGAGACCGTTTTCGATGATTTCCCTGTTAGTCATGTGCAGACTCCTCAACGGCCGCAGCCGAGAACAGTTCCTCGCGGTGTGCGGCAAAATATTTCAGCGACTTGTGCACGGCCTTGACCACGGCGCGCGGGGTAATGGTCGCCCCGGACATGTAATCGAAAGAACCGCCGTCTTTTTTCACTTTCCATTGTTCATCTGATGTTTTGGCAAGCGATTGCCCGTCAAAGTTCTTCTTGATCCAGTCGCTGTGAGCAATGTCGATATAATCGCCCAGCCCCGGCGTCTCCTTGTGCGCCAGCACCCGCACACCCACCAGTTCCCCATCGGCTCGCACCGCAACCAGCAGCTTGATGTCACCGCTGTATCCATCCGGCGCCGTCGCCTCAAGAATGACGGCGGAAGGCTGGCCGGCCAGACGCCCACGATAGGCCAGCGTCTCTTCGCGGTTGCCGAGGTCCCCACCCGCAGGGATGAGAACACCATCCTTCAGCAGGTCATTGTCATGCATCGCATGGGGCAGCACCTGCTCGAACAGTTTGAGTTTGGACTGGCGTTCACTTTCGGCAATCGGAGCGCGCGTGGTAAAAAAAGTCGTGACCAGCAGCAGTGTACCGACCAGCGTAAACACGATCATGATGGCGGTCGTCGTCAGCGTATGCCTGACGACCGATTCACTTACCGGGGATTCGCTCATAGCTTGTGCCCGAACACGCGCGGCTGGGTGTAGGCGTCGATCAGCGGCACGCAGATATTCATGAACAGGACGGCAAACGCGACGCCGTCCGGATAACCGCCATAGGTCCGGATCAGCCAGGTCAACAGGCCGATACCGGCCGCAAAGAGCAGCTTGCCCTTAGGGGTCGTCGGACCACTGATGGGATCCGTGGCGATGAAAAACGCACACAGCATCGAAGCGCCGCTGAAAAGGTGGAAACCGGCACCGGCATAATGTACCGGATCCAGCAGGCTGGAAGCCCCGGCGACCAAGGCCAGCATTGCAAGAAACGCGACCGGGATATGCCAGGTCACGATACGCTGCTGCAGCAGGTACAGCCCCCCCAGCAGGTAAGCGCCTGTCACCAGTTCTCCGCCCTTCGCGCCCACGACGCCGAATACGGGCGCCTGCGAAATGTCCGCCAAGGCATGCTGCAGCTTGAGCTGGGTCTTCAGGTAATCCAGGGGTGTGGCCGACGTAATGGCATCTACCTGCACGTCCACTGGCAAGCCGCGACTAAAGATGTAATGCAACTGGTCGGCAAAGCCGAGTTGGGCATGGGCCAAAGCCAGCGGCGCCGGCCATTGGGTCATGATCACCGGGAAAGAAATCAGCAACACGGCATAACCGACCATCGCCGGATTGAAGGGGTTATAGCCCAAGCCGCCATACAACTGCTTGGCGATGACGATGGCGAACAGCGTGCCGACCACAACCAGCCACCATGGTGCCAGCGGCGGCAAGGCGAGCGCAAGCAGCCACGCGGTCACCAGTGCGCTGCCATCCATCAGGAAAGGACGCACCGGGCGGTTGCGCAGCTTCAGCATGACCCCTTCGGACACCAGTGCGGTGATGCTTGCCAGCGTCAGGCTGACCAGCACCCCACCGCCAAACACCCAGACGTAGGCCACGATCCCCGGCACCAGGGCGAGCAACACCTTCAGCATGATCACGCTCACGCTGGTGCTGCCGGAAATATAGGGCGATTGACTCATCAGTTTTCCTGTTTTTCTTCGTTGACGGCCTCACGGCGTGCATCGATGCCTGCTATCTCTTCCTGCACGGCAGGCGGCAGGTCCGCAGTATTCTGCGGCACCACCTCAGCCTTCTGCGCCTGGGCACGGGCCATGGCCGCAGCAATGGCCGCCTTCTTGGCCTCGTCGCCAGCGACATCCGCTTTTGCACCGGCGGCCTTCTGCGCATGCTTGGCGGCACGTTCCTGTTTTTCTCGCTCGATGCGGGCGAGACGGAACTCGTTTCGTTCCCGAGCCAGATCAGCCGCCTGTTTGGCCTTATCCGCCGCCAGAATTTCGCTCTTGGCATAGCGATAATACTGTACCAGCGGGATGCGGCTCGGGCAGACATAACTGCAGCAACCGCATTCGATACAGTCGAACAGGTGATAGTCACGCGCCTTTTCCAGGTTGCTCGACTTGGCAAACCAGTACAGCTCCTGCGGCTGCAGGTTCACCGGGCAGGCGTCAGCACAACGGGCACAGCGGATGCAGGGCATGGCGGGGGGCAGCGGCGGGAAAAGATCCGGTGCGGAGGCGATGATGCAGTTGGTCGCCTTGACCACCGGCACCTCGGCCGAAGGCAGGTTGAATCCCATCATTGGCCCGCCCATCACGAACCCCGTGGATTCGGGCGCTGCGCCGCCTGCCGCCTGGACCAGCTCGGCAATCGACATCCCCAGCGGCACCTCGAAATTTCCCGGGCGGGCCACCTTGCCGGTCACTGTCACCACCCGCGAAATCACAGGCTCGCCATGATGGATGAAACGATGCACCGTATAAGCCGTAGCCACGTTGAAGCATTGCACGCCGATTTCGGTTGGCAGCTTGCCACTCGGCACTTCCAATCCCGTCAGCACCTTGATCAGCTGCTTTGCCCCGCCCCCGGGATACAGGGTCGGTACCGTAGCCACTTCGATCGGGATCGAGCTCAGGCGACAGGCATCGCGCATGGCCTGCGCCGCTTCCGGCTTGTTGTCCTCGATGCCGACCACACAACGTTCGGCCCCCAGCAGGTACTGCATGATCTCGATGCCGCGGACGATCTGGTCGGCGCGCTCACGCATCAGCCGGTCATCGCAAGTGATATAGGGTTCGCACTCGGCACCATTCAGTATCAGGGTACGCACCGGATGCTGCGCATCCTCGCGCAATTTGACGTGGGAAGGGAAGGTCGCGCCCCCCAACCCGACAACGCCACCCGCCCGCAATGCTTCGAGCACGGCAGCCTTGGGCAGATCGCGATATTCCAGGGCCCGATGCTCGACCCACCGGTCTTCGCCGTCGGCCTGCAGCGTGATGCACAGATCCGGCAAACCGGAGGCATGCGGGATCAACTGCTCGTCGATCGAAACAATCGTTCCGGAAGTCGGCGCATGCACGGAAGCTGAAATCATCCCGTCCGCAATGGCCAGCAACTGCCCCTTGAGCACATGGTCGCCCACCGCGACCTGCAATTTGGGAACATTGCCGACATGCTGCCGCAAAGGCAATACCAGCCGCTGCGGCAAGGGAACTTCAACAATCGGCGTCGCCGCCGACTCCAGCTTGTGCTCGGGCGGGTGCACGCCCCCGTGGAATTTGAATAATGTTGAAATCATGCGACCTGCTTCAGCTCAATCACGGGATAGCGCCATTTCCAGTTGCTCACCTTTTCCGGGATCGGCACCATGGAAATGCAATCTACCGGGCATGGGGCCACGCAGAGTTCACATCCGGTACATTCCGAAGCGATCACGGTGTGCATGTGTTTGGCCGCACCGAGGATGGCATCCACCGGGCAGGCTTGGATGCACAACGTGCAGCCGATGCAGAGGTTTTCGTCGATCACAGCCGTGGATTTTGGCTTCGGCTCGCCGTGCTCCGCGTTCAGGGGTTTGGGTTCGACCCCCAGCAAATCCGCCAGCGCCCGCATGCCGGGCTCGCCGCCTGGCGGACACTGGTTGATGTCGGCCTCGCCGCTGGCGATGGCCGTGGCGTAGGGTTTACAGCCTGGATAACCGCATTGCCCACATTGGGTCTGCGGCAGGATGGCATCGATCTTGTCGACCAGGGGATCGCCTTCGACTTTGAACCTGAGGGCCGAATATCCCAGCACCAGCCCCAGCAACAGCGCCAGGACGATCATGACGAGCAACGCTGCAATCATCAGCGAATCAACCCGGCGAAGCCCATGAAGGCAAGGCTCATCAGGCCGGCCGTCAGCATGGCGATGGCTGATCCCTTGAACGGCCCCGGCACGTCGGCCGCCTCCATCCGCTCACGCATGGAAGCAAACATGATCAGGACCATGGAAAACCCCACCGACCCTCCGAAGCCGAACAGCAACGACTCCATGAAATTGTGATTGGCCTGTACGTTGAGCAGGGGAATTCCCAGCACCGCGCAGTTGGTCGTGATCAGCGGCAGGTAGATCCCCAGCGACTGGTACAGCACCGGACTGGTCTTCTCAATCACCATCTCGGTGAACTGCACGACCCCTGCAATCACGACGATGAACGACAGCGTACGCAGGTAAAACAGATCCGTGCCCAGCATGTATTCGTTGATCAGATAGCTGCTGCCGGAACCGAGCGTCAGGACGAACGTGGTCGCAGCGCCCATGCCGATTGAGGCCTCCAGCTTCTTGGAAACGCCTAGAAACGGGCACAGGCCGAGAATCTTGACCAGCACGATGTTGTTGACGAACACCGTGCCGAGAATAATGAGAATGTAATTCTCGATCATCGAGAAAACCGTTCGTGACTATTAAGGGTGACATTATCGTCTTCGCAGCGGTTTCATTCAACCGCCAGCCCATCATGGTCAACCGCGCTGCGGTGCGAAAACTCAGGGAGGCAGGCAATATAGCCTCAGCCCCATAGAATTTCAAAGAATCATTGGTTATGGATCGATAACCATCGGGTCTATCCCATCCCGCCGCCGTGCGTGAGCAACCATTCACCCTGCCCTGCACTTCGGTTAGAATAGGTGAGTTTATTTACATGTGAATTCAGGATACCCATGCTGAAAGGCAGCCTCGTCGCCATCGTCACCCCCATGCTGCCGAATGGCGCACTCGACCTCCCGGGTCTGCGCAAGCTGATCGATTTCCATATCGCCGAAGGAACTGACGGCATCGTCATCGTCGGCACGACCGGCGAATCGCCCACAGTCGACTTCGAAGAACACTGCCAACTGATCCGGGCCACGGTCGAGCAGGTGGCCGGTCGCATTCCGGTCATTGCGGGCACGGGCGCCAACTGCACCCGTGAAGCGATCGAACTCACCCAGCAGGCGAAAGAGGCCGGTGCAGACGCCTGCCTGCTGGTAGCCCCCTATTACAACCGACCGACCCAGGAAGGCCTATTCCAGCACTTCAAGGCCGTGGCGGAAGCCGTCGACATTCCTCAGATTCTTTACAACGTGCCCGGGCGCACCGGTTGCGATATCAGCAACGACACCACACTGCGCCTGGCTGCGGTCCCCAATATCGTCGGCATCAAGGATGCGACCGGCGGCATCGAGCGCGGCACCGACCTGTTACGTCGCGCACCGGCCGACTTTGCCGTCTACAGCGGCGACGACGCCTCGGCACTGGCCCTGATGCTGCTGGGCGCACATGGCGTCATCTCGGTCACCGCCAATGCTGCCCCGAAGCTGATGCATGAAATGTGTTCAGCCGCTTTTGCCGGCGACCTCGCCCGAGCCCGCGAAATTAATAGCAAGCTGTTCCCGCTGCACCAGAAGCTCTTTGTCGAAGCCAACCCCATTCCCGTCAAGTGGGTCGTGGAACAGATGGGCCTGATCCAGAACGGCATCCGCCTGCCGCTAACACCGCTGGCACCTCAGTACCACGAAACTCTGCGCGAAGCCATGCGCAGCGCAGAAATCATTTAGGAACCTACGCATGAACGCACGCACCACCCGTACGCTGCTCACCGCGATGGTGGTCGCCATGTCTCTCTCGGCCTGCGACTCCATCCCTTTCATCGACAACACTTCCGAATACAAAGGCGCCTCACGAGGCAAGCCGCTCGAGGTCCCTCCGGACCTGACGACAGCCAGCACCAGCGACACCTACTCCGTCCCTGGCAGCACCACCTACTCCGCCTACAGCCAGGGCCAGACCGGCCCGCAGCCGGAAGAAGAGAAACTGCTGACCTCTCCCGACAACGTCAAGCTGGAGCGCGCAGGCTCGCAACGCTGGCTCGTCGTCAAGGCTCCACCCGAGAAAGTGTGGCCGATCGTACGTGAATTCTGGACCGACCTCGGCTTTGCCGTGCGCGTCGAAAATCCGCAGACCGGCGTCATGGAGACTGAATGGGTCGACCCGGCCGACCTGACCAAGGACGACAAGGGCAACTACCTGGACAAGTTCCAAGGCTGGCTGGACAAGATGAACTCCCTCAACAACCGACAGAAATTCCGCACCCGCATCGATCAGGGGACTGAAGATGCCACCACGGAAATCTACATGAGCCACCGTTCCGTGACCGAGGTTCCGGATGACGGGAAAACGAAGATATACACCCCTGCGGGCAGAGTGGATGCAAACGACACGGCTTACAAGTCGAACTTCACGGCCTCCGAGAAGAGCCGGGCAGACGCAGAAGACCTGGATGCTGAGCTGCTGCGTCGACTGATGGTCAAACTGGGCGTCACCGAACAGCAATCCCGTGCCGTCATCGCCAATCCTGTCCAGGAAAAACGGGCCACCCTGCAAAAGGACAAGAGCGGTGCAACCACCCTTGCACTCAACGACCAGTTTGACCGTGCATGGCGCCGCGTCGGCCTGGCGCTTGATCGCATCGGCTTCCTGGTCGAAGACAAGGATCGTTCCCGCGGCCTGTTCTACGTCAAGTATTCCGACCTGGGCACCGACGACACCCCTTCAGCCTCCAAGAAGAAGGGGTTCCTGAGTTCCCTGAAGTTCTGGGGTGACGACGAACCCGAACAAAAGCAGGCAGCAACCGAACCCAAGAAAGAAGAAAAGGGCATGGTGGACAAGCTGAAGTTCTGGGGTGATGACAAGGAGAAGGCTGCTGCCGAAATGCAGTACCGCATCAAGGTTGAACAGGCCGAGAACGGCAGCCTTGTCTACGTCACCGACAAGGCAGGACAGACCGACCGCTCTGCCACCGCCAACCGTATCCTGAACATGCTCTACGACCAGTTGAAGTAATGCGATTTGCCTCGATCGGCAGCGGCAGTGCCGGCAATGCACTGGTGATCGAGGCAGGCGCGACGCGCCTGATGCTGGATTGCGGTTTCGGAATACGTGAGACCGAACAGCGCCTGGCGCGATTGGGTCTGACGCCCGACCAACTGCAGGGCATCCTGGTCACACACGAGCACGATGACCATGTCGGAGGCGCATTCAAATTCGCTGCCCGGAACAACCTCAAGATCTGGATCACTCACGGCACCCTGCGCCACTCCACGCGCTACATGCCGGCACAATTCGACACTCCGCTCGAAGTCATCGACAGCCATACCACCTTCGCCATCGGCGACATTGAGGTCCACCCCTTCCCCGTTCCTCATGATGCTGGCGAACCCGTTCAGTTCTACTTTCATGACGGGGCCCGCAAACTGGGTGTCCTAACCGACACCGGATGCAGCACCCCGCATATCGAAGCCATGCTCACGCAATGCCACGCCCTCGCGCTGGAATGCAACCACGATAGCCAGATGCTGCTTAACGGCAGCTATGCCTGGCCCCTGAAGCAGCGCATCAGCGGCCGACTCGGGCATCTGGACAACGTTTCTGCAGCCGAACTGCTGGGGAAACTCGACAACAGCCGGTTGCAACACATCGTTGCGCTGCACCTGAGCGAAAAGAACAACACACCCGACCTGGCAGGTCGCGCACTTGCCACGGTACTGGGTTGTGAACAGGACTGGATCGGCATTGCCGATCAGCTGTCAGGATTTGACTGGCGAAAAATCGATTAACACGTCTGACCGGAAGGGATCAGCAAAGGAAGGCTTGAACTGGGAAAGGCAGGCAATAAAAAAGCCGACTTGCGTCGGCTTTTTTACTTGATGAAAAGAAATTACTTCTTTTCTTCAGCCGGAGCAGCAGCCGGAGCAGCAGCGTCAGCAGCAGGAGCGGCGGCCGGAGCAGCAGCGTCAGCAGCAGGAGCAGCGGCCGGAGCAGCAGCGTCAGCAGCAGGAGCAGCAGGAGCAGCAGCAGCCGGAGCAGCAGCGTCAGCAGCCGGAGCAGCTTCTTCCTTCTTACCACAAGCGGTCAGAGCCAGAGCCAGCAGAGCGGCGAGCAGAACGGAACGAGTCATTTTTTTTCCCTTAAGAAAGACAATTAAAAACCGATATACGGACCCATCTTCATATCGATACAAAGACAGCAACCGAGTGCGCAAAATTCTATAGAATTTTTTTATAAAAAACCAGTAGTTTTATCTTTTTTCAGGAATTTTCTGCTGCTGTGGCAAAAATGACGCACTGCATCACTCCTGCACCCTGACCCATAATTGCGAGTCCTGACGTCCCGATGAAGAATTGCCGGAAAGAATTTCACGGCTGACCTGATCGCGCGACTGCATGATACCGCCAAGATCCATCCATTGTCCCGGGCGCGCATGGACGGTCGTTGCCAGTTCTTCGAACACGATCACGCCGCCGGCGAGACTGGCAATCCTCGGGGCAATTTCAAGTTCGTACCCGTCACCGATGGCACGCGGCCTGACCGCAAAACCGGTGCTGATGTCACGGAACTGCACGGTTTGCTGCACACGCAGGTATTGGCGCGTCAGCACCGCCCAGGTTTCCGTGAACGGCACGGACTGACCAACCCCGATGTTGGCGCGCTCCCCTTCGAGGACGGAAACAAATTCGCTGGCCCTTTCGCTGGCATTGACATCCTGTTGCGCGATATCCACGTCCACTCCCTGCGAAACCCGGCCGTAGCGATCCGGCACCCGCACGACCACGTTACCACGTCGAACGCTGCCACTGGCACCAAGCTCCCGGGTAGAGCCCTGGGTGACGCGATCGTGGCTGACCGTGATGCGCAGGGTTTTGCGTTCCACATCGAGCATGGCGATCACACGTTCGATATCCGCCAGCCGCTCGGGCGAAGTGCGAATCAACAAGTTGTTGCCGACCGCGCTCGCGACACCGTCGGGGCCTACCAGCGGCTGAATACTGGGCAACACATCCTGAGCGAAGCGGTGGTGCAGGCTGATGATCTTGAGCGGACCCTCCGCCCACAGGCTGCCGGAAAGCAGGCAGGCACAGACCAGCAACAGCCAACGTTTCATCACAGGCCCAGTGTGGTCGCAAATACGGCTGGATGTGAAGCTTCCAGCAACTGGGCGAAACGCTCTTCCAGCTGCCGAGCCCCCGCATGGTCGTTGAACGCCAGCAGACTGCGCGGATCATCCTGGTGAAAACGGTGCAGGTAGTGCATTTCATCCGCGACGATGAAAGGATCGCCGGCCCCGCGCGCATGCTCGTGGGTTTTAAGGATATGGATGTTGTGGCCATGCGTCTTGAGCAGGTTCATGAGGCGCGGGCAACGTGTCGTCAGGAAATCCGTCTCGTGCAGGATGATGACCAACTGGTTGCTGCGACCGCGCAACAGGAAATCACGGATGGCCTCAAATCTTTGAACACTGCTGAAGCCACCGTGCTTGAGGTCGGCGTCAAACAGATGCAGGGTTTTCTGAGCCCGGATGATGACCTCGTCGACTCCCGCATCATATTCCGCCTCCCCGTTCAACATCCGATGTTCCTTCACGGGGATCGCATTCGCCATTGGTTCCGCCATGCCGCCTCCTTCCATCCTATCCAGCTAAAACTGCAGGTACCCGGCACCATACCATTGATGCAGCAACACGACCGCCGGCTCTGGCAACCCCAGACCGGCCGGAATGGCGCGGTGGTCGGCGAGCGCCGTCAAGCATTGCAGGCTGTCGCCGGAGGCCTGGACGCGCTCGCCGTTGATGAACACGTAATCGCCATAGAACAGCATCTGGCTCTTGAGATCGAGGGAGATCCCGTTACGCTGTAAACGTTCGCGGAATTTTTCCAGGCTGACGGCACGCGGCCGGTCGAAGTAAATGTGTTGTTTCGGCTCGGTCAGATAAGTCCCCAGGAAACGGGCAATATCGTCGCTGTCCCAGCGGATCGCCTGCAGCATCTCGCGCACACGGCGCAGCATCTGGCCGCCGATCTGGGCGGGATGCCGCTGTAACTGCAGGTCCGGATCCGCGTATAGTCCGGGCAGGTCCACCTGGTCCTGCAGATACACAAGGAATTGCGTTGCTAGTTCCTGTGCAGACGGCGCTCGGAAGCCGATCGACCAGGTCATGCACTCGCCGACCGCGACCCCCCAGTGCGCCAGGCGCGGCGGGAGGTATAGCATGTCCCCCGGCTCCAGCACCCATTCCTCATCGGTATGGAAGTCCTTGAGGATGCGCAGGGGGGCATCCGGCACCAGCGTCATGTCTTCCTGGCTGCTGACACGCCACAGGCGTTTTCCATGCCCCTGCAGCAGGAACACATCGTAGGAGTCGAAATGCGGGCCGACTCCGCCGCCATCGGGCGCCAGCGAAACCATCAGGTCATCGAGCCGGGTGCGCGGGATGAAATCGAACTGGTGAAGCAGTTCGTTGGCTTCCGGCAGAAAATGGTTGACGCCCTGCACCAGCAGACTCCAACCTTTTTCCGGCAATGCGGCGAAGCGCTCCTCACCAAACGGGCCGTTTTCCAGTTTCCATTTCCCGCGCTGATGCAGGACCAGCCGGGACTGCGCCTCTTCCTCACAGGCCAGCCCGGCCAGTTCGTCCGGGGTCAGCATGTCGCCGAAGCCTGGAAACGCACCCCGCACCAGCAGCGGTTTCTTCTGCCAGTATTCTCGTATGAATTGTTGCGCGGTCATGCCGCCGAGGAACGTAATCTTCATAGGCGCATCATAACGCTTGCGTGGGTGCGCAGGAAATGGTTTAGAATGCCTTCAGGCGCCCAGAACGAAAGACTTTATGCCCCAGATCGGTTCGCATGCTCCCGACTTCACCCTGCCCGATGCCGACATGGAGACAGTCAAGCTCTCCAAGCTGAAAGGCAAAGCAGTTGTCCTGTATTTCTACCCTAAGGATGACACGCCCGGTTGTACCATCCAGGCCATTGAATTCAGCGATCTGGATGAGGAGTTTGCCCGACTGAACGCGATCGTGATCGGCATCAGCCGGGACGATTGCATGAGCCACGCGAACTTTCGTGACAAGCACGGCCTGGCCGTTACGCTTCTGTCCGACATCGATGGCAAGGTGTGCGAGAAATATGGCGTCTGGCAGGAAAAGGAAAAAGACGGCGTCAAGCGGATGGGGATTCTCCGCTCCACGTTCGTGATCGATCGCGAAGGCATGGTCCGCCACGCGCTCTACGGCGTCAGCCCTAAGGGCCACGCACAGGAAATTTTAAATCTCGTTAAGGAATTATGATGCATATCGCTATGAACACCGTCGTCTCCATCACTTACGAACTGCGCGACAGCGACGGTAATGTCTTGGAAGCCAGCGCGGATCCCGTCAGCTACCTGCACGGTGGTTACGACGGTATCTTTCCGCGCGTGGAAGAGGAGCTTCACGGCAAGCATGTCGGTGACTCTGTCGAAATGACGCTGGAACCCGCCGATGCTTTCGGCGATTACGATGAAGAGCTGGTGCAGATCGAGCCGGTCAGCGCTTTCCCGTCCGAAAACCTCGAGGTCGGCATGCAATTCGAAGGCGAAGACCCGACCGGTGACGTCGTGCTGTATACCATCACCGATATCGCCGATGGCAAGGTCGTCGTCGATGGCAACCACCCATGGGCCGGCGAGCGTGTCAACTTCAAGTGCTCCGTCACCGGCATCCGCCCGGCGACCAAAGAAGAAATCAACCATGGCCATGTGCATGGCGCAGGCGGCCACCACCACTAAGCCAGTTACTGGCAACAAAAAAGCACCGACTTGTCGGTGCTTTTTTACGCCGTCACGCCGGCAGGACAGAAGCTATTCGAGCATGGTTTTCAGTTTGTACAGGATTTCCAGCGCCTGTTTGGGCGAGAGATCATCCGGATCGACATCCATCAACGCCTCTAGTGCAGGATGCGGCACCGGTTCGCTGGCCTCCGGCGCAGCAAACATATCCGTCTGCGGTCCTGCAGCAACACTCTGCTGTTCAAGCTGCGCGAGACGGCGCTTGGCGGCTGCCACCACACTCTTCGGGATGCCAGCCAGCTGCGCCACCTGCAGACCGTAACTCTGACTGGCCGGGCCTTCTTCCACACTGTGCAGGAATACGATCCCGTCACCGTGCTCCACGGCATCCAGGTGAACGTTGGCGACTTGCTTGTAATCTTCCACCAGCCGCGTCAACTCGAAATAATGCGTGGCGAACAGAGTGTAGGCCCGGTTGCGTTCCAGCAGATGTCGCGCACAGGCCCATGCCAATGCGAGGCCGTCAAAGGTCGAGGTGCCACGCCCGATTTCATCCAGCAGCACCAGACTATGCCCAGTGGCGTTATGCAGGATGTTGGCGGTCTCGGTCATCTCCACCATGAAAGTCGACCGCCCACCGGCGAGGTCATCCGAGGCACCGATACGGGTGAAGATACGATCGACCAGGCCGATTTTCGCTGAAACCGCCGGTACGTAGCTGCCGCAGTGCGCCAGCAGCACGATCAACGCGGTCTGCCGCATGTAGGTGGATTTACCACCCATGTTGGGGCCCGTGATGAGCAGCAACTGGCGATAGGGCGACAACCGAGTGTCGTTGGCGATAAAGGGCTGCGCAATCTGCTCGACCACGGGATGCCGTCCGCCGAGGATCTCGATGGCGGCTTCGTCCGTAAATTCCGGGGCCACGAAATTGAGTCCTTGCGCACGCTCGGCGAAGGCGCACAGTACATCCAGTTCGGCCACCGCACTGGCGTTGCGCTGCAACTCGGCAATGAAGGGCAGCAACCGGTCCAGCACTTCGTCGTAGAGCGCTTTCTCCCGGGCCAGTGCACGCTCGTTGGCAGACAGCACTTTGTCCTCGAAAGCTTTTAGCTCCGGCGTAATGTAGCGTTCTGCGTTTTTCAGGGTCTGACGACGGCGATATTCAGGGGGAGCGTTTTCGGCCTGTGCCCTCGATAGCTCGATATAGAAGCCGTGCACGCTGTTGTATTCGACCTTGAGGGTGGCGATGCCGGTACGTTCCTTTTCGGCCGCCTCGAAAGACAGCAGGAATTCGCCGCAATTGGTCTGGATGGCGCGAAGTTCGTCGAGTTCAGCATCAAAACCTTCGGCGATCACCCCACCTTCCCGCAATACGGCAGACGGTTCCGGCTGGATGGCTCGGGACAGCAGGTCGATCACCACTTCAGGCGCATCGAGCCGGGCTGCAACCTCCCTCAGGCAAGGGGAGGCAGCATGACGCAAACACTCCCGCAGCAACGGCAACTGGAGCAGGCTCTCGCGCAGCCCGGACAGGTCGCGCGGACGGGCCGTCTTCAAGGCCACGCGGGAGGTCATGCGCTCGATATCGCCAACCGGGCGCAGGGTCAGGCGGGTGGCCTCGCAACTCCCGCTCTCGATCAACTCGCCGATGGCGGCATGCCGGGCCGCGACCTGCATCCGGTCACGCAGCGGGTGGTGCAGCCAGTGGCGCAACAGGCGGGCGCCCATGGCGGTCTCGGTCGTGTCGAGCAGTGAATACAATGTCGGCGATGGCTCGCCACGCAACGTGAGGTCGATTTCCAGGTTGCGGCGGGTCGCGGCGTCCAGTTGCACGAAGGCGGTGGATTGCTCGACAGTCAGCCCTTGGATGTGCGGCAGGGAGGTCCGCTGGGTGTGCTTGAGGTAATCCAGCAACGCACCCGCGGCGGAGATCGCAACGGTGAGGTCGGCACAGCCGAAACCCGTCAGATCGTAGGTGTTGAACTGGCGCGTCAGCGACTGTACGGCCGAATCACGGTCGAACTGCCATGGCGCCAGGCGCTTCTTCGGGCACTTGACAGCATCGGTTCCAGGATGCGCGAAATCATCCGGCAGCAACAACTCGGCCGGACCGATGCGTTCCAGTTCCTGCAGCAGCAGACGGGGTTCGATCTCGTTCAGCACGAACTGGCCGGAAGCCAGATTGATCCGTGCAAGACCGAGCAATTCTTCGCCCGGATACAGCGCCAGCAGGACGTTGTCGCGCCTGTCGTCCAGCAAGGCGCTATCGGTGAGCGTCCCGGGTGTCAGGATGCGCACCACCTGGCGCTCGACCGGCCCTTTGGATTTGGCCGGGTCGCCGACCTGTTCGCAGATCGCGACCGCCTCGCCCATCTTCACCAGCTTGGCCAGATATTGTTCGGCGGAATGGTAAGGCACGCCCGCCATGCGAATGGCCTCGCCCGCCGAAGCGCCGCGCCGAGTCAGGGTAATCCCGAGCAGGCGCGCCGCTTTTTCAGCATCGTCATGGAACAACTCGTAGAAATCCCCCATGCGGTAGAACAGCAGCATGTCCGGATACTGGGCCTTGATGGTCAGATACTGACGCATCATCGGCGTGTGCTGTTCAAGGCCTGCGGTCTGTGCTGGATTGTCCAAGATGGTGCGTCTGCGACTCGATACTGGTTAACGGATGGCCGACCTCACATGAGGTCAGCGGGTGCCTAGTTTACGAACAAAACCACGGCTGGAGAAATCTTTTCCCCCTGACGCCCATGACTTTAGTAGACCTGATGGCTGGGCCGCCCCATCAGGATTTCACTCGCCCCCCAGTTGGTCACGTTACGGAATGCTTCCGAAGTGACAAAAGCCCGGTAGGCGGCCTCGTCCGACCATTGGGAAATGATGAGGTATTTGTTCGGTTCCTTGCAGTCCCGATAAAGTCGGGAGGCATCGTGCCCAGCTGCTTTGGAAAGCACGTTGGTAACGGCTTCGAAGGCGTTTTCGAACTGGCCTTCCTTGCCTGGGATGACGTGGTAATTCATACCGATGGTGATCATGTGCTCCTCCGAGTAGAATGAAATTTTAACTTGTTAACGACTCACTGGCCCAGACAATGCAGATACTTCTTTCAGACTGGCTGAAGCGTATGGTCCGCAAGTCCTCGCACCATCCGGCGACTCGCATTACCAACCTGTTCGATATCCTGCAGGACTGGCTGGAGGCACCGGGGATGCGTGACACCATGCTGGCTACGCGGCTCGATCCGGCTCAGCATCTTGAATTCAGCGGCTATCTGCTATCCCTGGTCAGGGATGCCGGGTTGCGCGACCCGGAAAAACTGTCCTGCCAACTGAACGCACTTCTGCTGGGCGCCCTCCAGGAGGAAATGCGCAACCCTGGCAGCCTGGCCATGACGCATGCAAGGCAAGCGGCCCGGCAACTCATCAACGACACCCAAAAAAGTGCCTGGCCAGGCCCCAAGCTGCTCGCCGCCGTCACCAGCAGCGTTGCCAGCCTGGCGCTGGGGGGATGGATGCTGATGCATTCCGAAGCTCCGCAGAAAATTGCCGCAACACCCACCTCGCCGAGGCCTGCCCTGCATCACGTGACCTTGGCCCCTGATCGTCTTGCCGCCATTTTCCAGCGCCATGACCGCATCCGCTCTGCACAGTGCGCCTATCCGCAGGCGTTGATGCTCGCCGCCGACCAGCGCGCCGTGTTCATGGATTCCGTCGTGAACGTGGATGCCCTGAATGCCCGGACCACCAATCTTGAAGAAGTCAGTGCGCTCTACGACAAGGTCGAGTGCTACTACCCACCTGCAGCGATGCTGCTCTGAGGCCGCATCGCTGCAATATCACATCAGGCAGCGTTGAGAATCGTCATACCGGCCCAGACAAAACCGACAGTCGACACCACGAACGTGGCTGCCGTATAGACCTTGGCCCACATGAACTGCCAGAAATCCGGCTTGAGCATGGCGATAGTGAACACCGTGGGATTGGTAAACCCGCCGATGGCGATCAGCCAGCAGGCTTCTACCGGCAGCTCGATGGCCGCAGCCTTGGCCACGGCATACATCCCGAGGTTGAGGATGGCCATCAGGATGTAATCGATATGCGCCTTGATCAGCAAGCCGTAATCCTTGATCAGCCCGCCATCCAGCCCCTTGATCGGAAACCAGCGTGCGAACGTCCCCAACCATGCACATGCCAGCGAACAGAAAATCAGAAACACACCTGCCTTGAGTAGAACTTCCATGTGACGAAACCTCCCTGAGTTGGATTTGTAGTGTCAAACCTGCGACTTCAGATGCGCCACAATCTGTTCCACGTCCTCGAGCTTCACCGCATGCCAGACCTTGCCCTCCGGAGCCAGCCGGACGTTGGGTCCCTTGAGGCACAAGCCCAGGCAGGCCACACGCTCCAGCGTGACCGGCAAACCGGCTGTGTCCAACGCCTGCTCCAGCGCCCCCGCGATTTGCAGGCTACCGCTGTTGCCGCAGGAATGCGGGTTGGGCGCGTGGCGCTGCAGGGTACAGACGATGAGTTTCATAGAAAGTGGAACCGATTGGTGACAATCTGTTTTTATACAGGTCTGTCTACTATACAATTCTGTATACTTCACTGCAAGCACTGACTGTCGACCAAACCATCCAATGAAAAAAGACATGCGCGAGCACATCCTGGGCACCGCCTCGACGCTCTTCCACGAGCGCGGCATCAACGCAACCGGCGTGGATACCATTGTGGCCGAGGCTGGCATCGCCAAGATGACGCTCTACAAATATTTCCGCACAAAGGAAGCGCTGGTGCTGGAAGTGCTGGCCAGGCGCAGCCGTGAATTCAGCGAATGGCTGTCGTCCCGACTGGAGCGGGTCAGTCACGACCCGGTGCAGAAACTCGATAGCCTGTTCGACTGCATCGAGGAATGGCTTGGAAACCCGGAATGCCAGGGCCTGCCCTTCCTCAAAGCCAGTGCCGAGTTCCCGCAGCAGGACAGCGCAGTTCACCAGTTGTCGGCCGAACTGGCCAAGGAATTCCGCGACCGCCTGACCCTGCTGGTACAGGAAGCAGGCGTGCAATCTCCTGAAGCGCTGGGCCAGCAACTCGCCATGCTGGTCGAGGGTGCCATCCTGTCCGAACAGTTGAACCGAGGCAGCGGGGCCATGAAGTTCGCCCGGGAAGCTGCACGACTGCTGGTTCGCAGCAACCTGCCCTAAATCACATGTGCCCTGCGGCGCAGCCATTCGAAGGCAACGACGCAAACGACCACCAGAGCCAGCACCACGGCCAGATCTCCAGCCTGTGGCAAGGTGAAATAGAACAGCGACCGCAACACCGGCAGGGCGAGCACCAGCCCGAGCAGCAACACAGCCCCGGCCATCACCCACCACAGGGCATGATTCCGTCTCCCCGGTACTGCCAGAAGAGTGCGGGATCGGGAGCGGTTGACGAAAATCAGACCCAGGCTGGCCAGGATCATGGCCACGAAAGTCAACGCACGCACTTCCTGTTCTCCTCGCCCGACATGACCAGCCCACAGGTACAGGGCCATCAATCCGCCAAGCAACAGCAGGCCCTGGGTCAGGCCCAGCCGCACCACCCCGCGATCGAACAGCACCGCTGCGGGCGGACGCGGCGGGCGTCGCATGCTGTCATGCTCGTCCGGTTCAGCCTCGAATACCACCGAACAGGCTGGATCGATGATCAATTGCAGGAAAAGGATGTGCACGGGCAGCAACAGCAGTGGCCATCCCAGCACCACCGGAATCAGCGACAGGCCGACGATGGGCACGTGCACCCCGATGAGGAAGGCAATGGCCTTTTTCAGGTTGTCGAAGATTCGACGACCGGTCCGCACTGCGGCCACGATGGAGGAGAAATCGTCATCCAGCAGCACGAGATCGGCCGCTTCGCGGGCCACATCGGTGCCTCGCGCGCCCATGGCGATGCCGATGTGCGCTGCCTTGAGGGCCGGGGCATCGTTGACCCCGTCGCCGGTCATGGCGACGATCTCGCCGTTGGCCTTGAGCGCATCGACCAGCCGCAGCTTCTGTTCGGGCACGGTACGGCAGAATACGCCGACGGTCTGGATGCGCCGCTGCAACTCGACGTCGTCCATGGCATCCAGTTCGGCCCCGCTGACCACGCCCTCGGTGGCAATGCCGACCTGCTGAGCAATGTTAAGCGCAGTCGCCGGGTAATCACCGGTGATCATGATCACGCGCATGCCGGCAGCATGGCTTTCACGGATGGCCGCCGGAACGCTTTCACGGATCGGATCTTCCAGCCCCAGCAGGCCTACGAACTCGAAATCGAAATCGTGCTGGATGCCGGGCAGGGGTTCCTGACGGAACGCCGCCCGCGCCACCCCCAGCACACGCAGCCCTTGTGTCGCCAGGCGATGAACTTCAGCAGTCAGGGCACCGGTTTGCCCCGCGTCCAGGTGACACAGGTCGAAAATGGCCTCAGGAGACCCTTTGGCCGCGATGACGAAATGCGCGTGGTCCGGTGAGCGCCAGACACGGGACATCGCCAGCAGGTCGCGAGACAACGGGTATTCCTCCACCAGGGACCAGTTGGCGTGGATATGCTCCGTGCCCCGCAGGCACGCCAGCGTAGTCCGGTTGATGGCCAGTTCCATCGGGTCGAAGGGATCGCGGTGGCTGGCCAGCATGCCGTACTCCAGCAAGGCGTGAAAATCTTCCGGCAGGGCAGCCCCCTGGTTTCCGTTCAGTTCGAGATGGCGGCCACCGGCAAACAACCACGCCAGAGACATGCGGTTCTGTGTCAGCGTGCCGGTCTTGTCCACGCACAATACGGTGGCCGCCCCCAGCATCTCGATGGCGGGAATGCGCCGCGTCAGCACCTGCTTCTGCGCAATGCGCCAGGCCCCCATGCCGAGGAATACGGTCAGCACCACCGGGATCTCCTCCGGCAGCACCGCCATGGCGAAGGTAATGCCCACCAGCAGGCCATTCAGCCAGTCACCCCGGGTGAGACCGTAGACCAAGGCGGCCAGCAGACTGAGTGCCAGCCCAGCCCACGCTGCACACCTGACCACTACAGCAGTTTCACGCTGGATACGGGTCGGTTCCTGATCGACAGACGCCAGCGCCTGACCGATGGCCCCCAGCGCGGTGCCCTCCCCCGTCGCCAGCACTTGGGCCAGGCCCTTGCCCTGCACGACAAGGGTGCCTGAGAACAGAAAAGGCAGGTCATCTCCACCAGGCTTGCCCATATGGTCCGGCACCACGTTCACAGGGAGCTTGCGCACAGCCACGGCCTCCCCGGTCAACAGCGATTCGTCGACACTCATGCTCATGCCGGACAGCAGCACGGCATCTGCTGGAATACGATCCCCCTCGACCAGCACCAGCAGGTCGCCGATGACCACCTCCCGGCCCGGGATGCGCTTCTGGGCACCGTCGCGGATCACCAGCGCACGCGGACTGGAGAGGTCTCGCAGCGCTTCCAACGCCCGCTGAGTTTTACGGGTCTGGACAAAGCTGATCGCGATAATGACGAAAACGAACCCCAGCAGCATCAGGGCTTCGTTGCGGTCGCCGAGCAGCAGATAGACGGTGCCGCAGGCGATCAGCAGCAGGAACATGGGTTCGCGGATGACATCGATCGCGATATCGAGCAGGCCATGCGGCTCGGCCGATGCCAGCTGGTTATAGCCGTCACGCGCCAGACGGGCGGCGGCGGCCTGATGGGAGAGTCCGTGATCGAGGTCGACGGCCATGCGTTTCGCCTATTCCAGGCGCTGCATCATCTTGTCGTGATAGGCGGCTTCCAGTTGCAGGTTGCCGGAACCGGTGGCATCAAGCTGCATGCGCAACAGGTGCAGCTTGCGCATCGCCACGCTGCGCTGCTCGACGTCGTCGAGGGTCATGACCAGGCGTTCGAGCGCGCCGATTTCGCTGAGTGCCTGCACCTCTGGCGGGGCGAAACCGGCGTTCTTCAGGATGCGGTACGCCATCCGCAACTCCTCCGGGATGAGCCGGTCATCGTCGAGATCCAGCGGCTTGCCGGCGCCGGGCAGGTCGTCGAAATCGCCCCGCTGGGCGGCCTCGAGAATACGCTGCTCGGCGATGGCGGCGATCATGCTCAGGCCGGGGTCTTGAGAGCGTCCGTGAGGTGCGGGTTGAGGACTTGCAGCATCTGGGCAAACACCTTGGGATTGGCCGCCACGATGTTGCCGGTTTCCAGCCACGACTCGTTGCCCTCGAAATCGCCCACCAGACCGCCAGCCTCATGCACGATCAGGCCACCGGCCGCGATGTCCCACTTGGACAGGCCGATCTCGAAGAAACCGTCGTACCAGCCGGCTGCCACGTAGGCCAGGTCCAGAGCTGCGGAGCCCGGGCGGCGCAGGCCCGAGGTCTTCTTGATCATGTCTTTCAGCATGCCCATGTAGGTGTCCAGATGCGCGAAATCGCGGAACGGGAAACCAGTCCCGATGATGGACTCCTGCAGGCGGGTACGGTTGCTGACGCGGATGCGGCGATCGTTCAGGAACGCCCCGCGGCCACGGGTCGCAGTGAAGAGGTCGTTGCGATTGGGATCGTAAACCACCGCCTGGGTAATCTGTCCGCGATGTTGCAGCGCGATGGAAATACAGTATTGCGGAAAGCCGTGCAGGAAGTTGGTCGTGCCATCGAGCGGATCGATGATCCAGACGTTCTCCTGGTCGTCACCCTGCACCCCGCCCTCTTCGCCAAGGAAGGAATGGGTTGGATACGCTTCGCGCAGCGTTTCGATGATCGCGGCCTCGGCAGCGTGATCGACTTCGCTGACATAGTCATTGTAGGTCTTGCTGCGCACGGTCAGCGAGCCGACGTCCTGAGAGGCGCGCGTGATGATGTAAGCGGCATTGCGCGCGGCTTTCACCGCGATGTTGAGCGTTGGGTGCATAGTGGGCTTTCGGTCTTGTTCTCCTCGGGGAGAACTTTAAAGAACTGTTAAAATCAGCATTTTACCGTTTTGCAGCCCATGAATAAACCCGCTTCGCTCGACAATATCCGCATTGTCCTCTGCCAGACCAGCCACCCCGGCAACATCGGCGCTGCGGCGAGGGCCATGAAGACCATGGGGCTGTCCGACCTGGCGCTGGTCAACCCGAAGAAATTCCCGCACGTCGACGCCACGGCAATGGCCTCCGGCGCCACCGACCTGCTGGACGGCGCACGCGTGTGCGGCACCCTGCCACAGGCCCTGGCCGGCTGCAGCCTGGTGATCGGCATGAGCGCCCGCCGCCGTGAACTCACCCACGACCTGGTCGATGCCCGCGAAGCGGCTACGCGCGCGATCAGCGTTGCATCCGGCCAGAAAGTTGCACTGGTGTTCGGGACCGAAATGAGCGGCCTGTCCAACGACGAACTCATCCAGTGCCAGCTGCTGGCCATGATTCCGGCCAACCCGGCATATTCCTCGCTCAACCTGGCGGCGGCGGTCCAGGTGCTCGCCTACGAATTGCGCATGACAGCATTGCAGTCGGCGGAACTGCCGGCGCCGGAATTCCCGCTGGCCTTGCATGACGACATCGAAGGCTTCTATGCGCACCTCGAGGAAACCCTGGTGCGTATCGGCTTCCTCAACCCGCTCAGCCCGAAACGGCTGATGCCGAGGCTGCGCCGCCTGTTCGCCCGCGCCGGCCTGGAAAAGGAAGAGGTCAACATCCTGCGCGGCATCCTGAAGTCCATGCAGCGATCTCAGGACGGGATTCCACCCCCGCCCGATTTGTAGCAGAATGGCCCGAATTATCAGGACTTGAACAGGGATTGCATGCCCAGCCCACGCGCTTTCTCCAAATCAGCACCGAAACTGGCCCACGATATCCAGCCCGAAGTCGTTTCACTGGTTTATCACATGGCCAGATCCTCCACACTTGGAAGCGTGCTGGCCTCGCTATTCCTGGTCATGGCAGTATGGAACCGGGACCAGGCGTCCCTGCTCCTATCCTGGGGGTGCGCGCTATGGGGCATCCTGGGATTGCGTTTCTGGCTGATTCACCGCTACCAACAGACCCCACCATCTCCTGAAACGGCCAGGATCTGGGGCTGGCGCATCGGGGCAGCCCTGATTGCAACATCCATCATGTGGAGCATGACCACCCTTCTGCTCCTGCAGCCCGGCACCCAGTTGTTTCAGGCGGTCGCCATCGTCATGACGCTGGCCGCCATTGCTGCGTTCGGCGCCGGCCCCAGCATTGCCCCGCTCGGCATCGGCCCTCTGTATGTGGGATGCGCCTTATTGCCGATGAGCATCGTGTTTTTCTTTTTCATGGGCCCCGAATACCGCGCCCACGGCGCATTGACTGTGTTGTACGGCGTGATCATGTCCCTGCTGTCTTTAAGCAACCGCAAGGCGACACTGGAATCCCTGCACCTGCGCCACGAGAACCTGGACGTATTGCAAAACCTGCGCGAAAGCGAGGAAGGATTCAAGGCCCTGGCCGAGGCATCGTCCCTGGCCATCTTCTTCATTCATGACAACAAATTCATCTATACCAATCCGGCCGCCGCCGAGTTGACCGGCTACAGCAACGAGGAACTGGTTGGCATGCCCTTCATGCAGGTCTTACATCCCGAATTCCGAGATATCGTGATTTCAAGACATGAGGCACGAAAACGGGGCGAGCATGTTCCGTCACGCTACGAACTGAAGATCCAGACCAAAAATGACGAGCCGCGCTGGGTCGAATTTTCTGGCGGCATCATGAAGCTGGAAGACGAAACCGCGATCGTAGCCACCGTCATGGACATTACCGAGCGCATGCAGATCGAAAGCGACCTTCGGGCCGCACTGGAAGCTGCCGAGCAGGCCGCACTGGCCAAGAGCGAGTTCCTTGCCACCATGAGCCACGAAATCCGCACCCCGATGAACGGCGTCATCGGCATGACCGATCTGCTGCTCGACACATCACTGAATCCAAAACAGGCAGAGTTTGCCGGCACCATCCGTGAATCGGCCCGGAGCCTGCTGGACATCATCGACGACATCCTGGACTTCTCCAAGATCGAAGCCGGCAAGATGTCGCTCGAACATATCCCGTTCCAGCTGGCAAAAACCGTCGCCGGCCCCTGCGAACTGCTGGCGCCGCGCGCTGCCGAGAAGGGCATCAAGCTGACCCACACCCTGGATCCTGCACTGGCCAGCAGCTATTACGGCGATCCTGCCCGGATCCGCCAGATCCTCATCAACCTGCTGGGTAACGCAATCAAGTTCACCGAGGCGGGTCAGGTCAGCCTGCAAGTTAGCCTATCCAGCGCGACATCCAACTTCCTGCGGTTCGAAGTGCAGGATACCGGCATCGGCCTCCCGCCCGAGGCCGGGAGCAAGCTCTTCAAACCTTTCTCCCAAGCGGACAGTTCAACTACTCGCAAACATGGCGGCACCGGTCTGGGCCTCTCCATCTGCAAACGCATCGTCGAAAACATGGGCGGGGAAATCGGTTTTACCAGTGAGGTCGGCAAGGGCTCCACATTCTGGTTCACGTTACCCTTGACCGAGGCGCCGGACATCGCGAGCGGGGACAGGGAAGTAGAGGAAGAAACACCGACCACCATGCCGAACGAGGTTGCCGTACAACCCGATGCCGGCGAAGCGCTGGAAAACGGTTCCATGGTGCTGCTGGTGGAAGACAATCCCGTGAACCAGAAAATTGCCTTGCTGAAACTGAACAGCATGGGCTATGCCGCACACGCGGTCGAAAACGGCCAACTGGCCGTCGAGGCGTTCGAGGCCCTGCCTTACGGACTGATCCTCATGGATTGCCAGATGCCGGTGATGGATGGGTTCGAAGCCACGCGCCAGATCCGCAAACTGGAACTGGAACTCAAACGGCACATTCCCATCGTCGCCATGACCGCCAACGCCATGCAGGGGGATCGCGAACGCTGCCTCGAAGCCGGCATGGACGACTACCTGCCCAAGCCCATCAATCAACAGCAGTTTCGGGAAACCATGCACCGCTGGCTGCCGTTGAAGGACCCCGTGCCAGAACAGGTCGCTTCCCCAAGGGCGGATGCGGCAACAGGCCACGAAGCCCCGGATGAACAACTCCCGATCGACCTGACTTACCTGCACCGCATGATCGGTGACGACAGCGCCCTGCTTCGGGAATTGCTGGACCTGTTCATTACCTCGATGGACGAATCGATGCCTCGCCTTGCTTCATCCATTGCCGTCCATCATGCCGAAGAAACGCGCACCCTGGCCCACACCCTGAAAGGCAGCAGTGCCAACATGGGCGCGAACACCCTGTCCGGAGTGGCGGCTCAGATCGAGAAACTGTCCAGGAGCACCCCGCCAGCCTGGTCGCAGATCGAGGCGCTTTATGGCAAAATGACCGCCATTACGAAGCAAATCAAGGCGCAAGCCGCGACCCTCTGACGAAACCCATGTTCAAACATCTCCGTGAAGATATCGCCGTCGTGTTCGAACGCGACCCGGCTGCACGCACCCACTGGGAAGTCATCACCACTTACCCCGGTGTGCATGCCCTGCTCATCCATCGCCTGTCGCACTGGCTCTGGAACCTGCGCTTGCGCTGGCTGGCCCGTTTCACATCGCACATCGGCCGATTCCTGACGGGAATCGAAATCCATCCCGGTGCGACGATCGGACGCCGTGTGTTCATCGACCACGGCATGGGCGTGGTGATCGGCGAAACTGCGGTGATTGGCGACGACTGCACGCTCTATCATGGCGTCACGCTGGGCGGGACCTCATGGAAAAAGGGCAAGCGCCACCCGACGCTGGAGAATGGAGTGGTCATCGGCGCCGGCGCCAAGGTCCTCGGACCCATCGTCATCGGTGCCGAAGCCAAGATCGGCTCCAATGCCGTCGTGGTCAAGGATGTGCCGGCGGGTGCCACCGCCGTCGGCATCCCGGCGCGCATCCTCGACCAGGAAAAGGCCCAGCAGCGCGACGATATGGCCCAGAAAATGGGCTTCTCGGCCTACGCTGTATCCGATGACATGAATGACCCCATGACCAAGGCCATCCACGCCCTTCTGGACCACGCCGCGGAGCAGGACAAGCAACTGCAGCAGGTCATGCAACAGCTTGAAAAATTAGGCGCAGAAGTGGAAACGGACGTCGAAGTGGCCAACGCTTTCGACGTGAACCACCTCAACAAAATAGTTGACTAAATAATTAGGGTATTATACAGTTTCACTATTCTGTATTCCCTAATCTCGGAGTTGACCAACATGCGCCTGACCACCAAAGGTCGTTTCGCCGTCACTGCCATGCTTGACCTGGCCCTCAATGAAGTTGACCGCCCCGTCACCCTGGCTGGCATCAGCGAGCGTCAGGAAATCTCGCTGTCCTACCTCGAACAACTATTCAGCCGCCTGCGCCGCAGCGGCTTGGTCAAAAGCGTGCGCGGCCCGGGTGGCGGTTATCGTATCGCCAAGGCGCTGGAAACCATTTCCGTCTCGGACATCATTACCGCCGTCGACGAACAGATCGATGCCACCCAGTGCGGCGGCAACGAGAATTGCAAGGACGAAGGCCGTTGCATGACCCATGAACTGTGGTCCAGCCTGAACGTCAAGATCCTCGAGTATCTCTCCGGTGTCAGCCTGGCTGAACTGGTGGCTTCGCAACGCGATGGCAAGAAGATCATCATCCAGGAACCAAAGCGCCGAGAAATCCAGTTACAACCTGTCGCAGCCTGATTCCGGCAAAAGTAGCAGATGAGCGCTGAAGCCATCTATTTCGACCACAACGCCACCACAGCACTCGATTCGCGCGTGCTGGAAGCGATGCTGCCCCACCTGCGCAACCAGCAGGGCAACCCGACCAGCCGCCACAGCTTCGGGCGGGCGGCACGCCAGGCGATCGACCTCGCACGCGAGCAGGTGGCTGCGGCCGTCGGCGCACATCCGTCACAGGTGACGTTCACCAGCGGCGGCACCGAAGCCAACAACATGGCCATCAAGGGCATCGCGGCGACCCATACGCCCTCCCAGGTCATCGTCAGCGCGACCGAACACCCGGCGGTCTCCCGTCCGGCCCAGTCCCTGCTGGGACGTGGCTGGAAAATGGCCAAGGCCGGAGTGGGCGACGATGGCAGGATCGATCTCAACGCCCTGGCGACACTGCTGCAACAAAAAACAGCGCTGGTCTCGGTCATGACAGCGAATAACGAGACTGGCGTTCTGCAGGACATCCCGGCCATTGCCGAACTGGCGCACAGGTATGGAAGCCTGCTCCACACCGACGCAGTGCAGGCGCTGGGCAAGATCGAACTGGACTTCAATGCTCTGGGCGCGAATGCCATGAGCCTGTCCGGCCACAAGATCAACGGGCCGCAAGGCGTAGGCGCACTGATTCTGGACAAGCGCGTCGACCTGCAGCCGTTGCTGGAAGGCGGCGGCCAGGAAAAAGGACTGCGCAGCGGCACGGAAAACATTGCTGCCATCGTCGGCTTCGGCCTGGCTTGCGAACTGGCCAAGCGAGAACTGGCCAGGCACGCTGAACGCATCAGCGTCCTGCGCAAGCAGTTTGAAGCAGGACTGGCCGAACTGGGCGCCACTGTCTTCGGACAGGACGCGGCCAGGCTGCCAAACACCAGCTTCTTCGCCCTGCCCAACATCGAGGGCGAAACTCTGGTGATGGCGCTGGACCGTCAGGGATATGCCGTGGCCAGCGGCTCGGCCTGCTCCAGTGACAGCATCGAGCCCAGCCACGTGTTGCTGGCCATGGGGGTGGCGCCGGAAATTGCTCGCGGCGCCGTCCGGGTCAGCCTGGGCGCACGCAATACCGCAGCCGAGGTTGAATCCTTGCTGCAAACACTGAAAAACGAACAATTACGCATGAAACGCATGGCCGCCGTAGCGGTTTGAGAAAGTGAAACAAATGACTGTAAAGACCCCGATTTACCTGGATTATTCGGCCACCACCCCGGTGGACCAACGCGTGGCCGACAAGATGATCCCCTACCTGACCGAGTTTTTCGGCAACCCGGCCAGCCGTTCGCATTCGTTCGGCTGGACGGCAGAAAAGGCGGTTGAGAATGCCCGCGAACAGGTCGCCGCACTCGTCAACGCCGACCCCAAGGAAATCGTGTGGACGTCCGGCGCGACCGAATCCAACAACCTGGCCATCAAGGGGGCCGCGCATTTCTACGCCGGCTCTAAAGGCAAGCACATCATTACCGTCGCAACGGAGCACAAGGCGGTCATCGACCCGGTGCGTGAACTGGAACGCCAGGGCTTCGAAGCCACCTTCCTCGAACCGGAGCCGAACGGCCTGGTCGATCTGGAGAAATTTAAGGCAGCCCTGCGCCCCGACACCGTGCTGGCATCCGTGATGTTCGTGAACAACGAAATCGGCGTGATCCAGGACATCGAAGCGATCGGCAACCTGTGCCGCGCGAACGGCACCATTTTCCACGTCGATGCCGCGCAGGCCACTGGCAAGGTCGACATCGACCTGGAAAAACTGCCGGTCGACCTGATGAGTTTCTCCGCCCACAAGACCTACGGCCCCAAGGGCATCGGTGCACTGTACGTACGCCGCAAACCGCGCGTCCGCCTCGAGGCGCAGATGCACGGTGGCGGCCATGAGCGCGGTTTCCGCTCCGGCACCCTGCCCACCCACCAGATCGTCGGCATGGGCGAAGCATTTGCGATCGCCAAGGCAGAAATGGCGCTTGAAAACGCCCGGATCAAACGTCTGCGCGACAAGCTCTGGGCAGGTCTCTCTGAAATTGAAGAGGTCTACCTGAACGGCGACCTGGAACGCCGTGTACCGCACAACCTCAACGTCAGCTTCAATTTCGTCGAAGGCGAATCGCTGATCATGGCGGTGAAGGACATCGCAGTGTCCTCCGGCTCGGCCTGTACCTCAGCCAGCCTGGAACCCTCGTACGTGTTGCGCGCCTTGGGCCGCAGCGACGAACTGGCGCACAGTTCGATCCGCTTCTCCATCGGCCGCACGACCACCGAGGAAGAAATCGACTACACCATCGCGCTGCTCAAGGCCAAGATCGGCAAGCTGCGCGAACTCTCCCCGCTGTGGGAGATGTACCAGGATGGCATCGACCTGAATTCTGTACAGTGGGCTGCCCACTGAGTTAGGAGCATCAAATGGCATATAGCGACAAAGTACTGGATCACTACGAAAACCCGCGGAATGTGGGTTCCTTCAACAAGGACGAGAAGAACGTCGGCACCGGCATGGTCGGCGCCCCGGCCTGCGGCGACGTGATGAAGCTACAGATCAAGGTGGGTGACAACGGCGTGATCGAGGACGCCAAATTCAAGACTTACGGTTGCGGCTCCGCCATCGCCTCTTCCTCGCTCGTCACCGAGTGGCTGAAGGGCAAGTCGCTGGACGAAGCGATGACCATCAAGAACTCGGATATCGCCGAAGAGCTGGCGCTGCCGCCGGTCAAGATCCACTGCTCCGTGCTGGCCGAAGACGCGATCAAGGCCGCCATTGCCGACCTGCGCCAGAAGCAGGGACAGAACGGTGAAGCGGATGCCTGCACAGCAGCCTGCAAGGAGTAACCATGGCGATCACGCTGACTGAAGCCGCCGCGTCCCGCGTACAGAAATTTCTTGCCAACCGCGGCAAGGGCGTCGGCCTGCGCCTGGGCGTCAAGACCTCTGGCTGCTCCGGCATGGCTTATACCCTGGAGTTTTCGGATGAGATCCTGCCTGAGGACATCAGCTTCGAGAGTCATGGCGTGACCGTCCTGGTCGACCCCAAGAGCCTGACCTACCTCGACGGGACCGAACTGGACTACGGCAAGGAGGGGCTGAACGAAGGCTTCAAGTTCAACAACCCCAACGTCAAGGACGAATGCGGCTGCGGCGAAAGCTTTACCGTTTAAAACAGCGGCGGCCTGGCCGCTTGCTGATTGCACATGTCCAACATGCATCAGAACCACTTCGAGTTGTTTCAGCTCCCGGCGACCTTTGCCGTGGATCTGGCACAACTCGACCAGCACTACCGCAAATTGCAGGCCGAGGTTCATCCGGACCGATTCGCCGCTGCCACGCCGGCCGAACGCCTGCATTCCATCCAGCTTGCCACGCAGGTCAATGAAGCCTACCAGACGCTGAAATCCCCGGTCGGCCGCGCGCGCTACCTGCTGAACCTGAATGGCGTAGACACGCAGGAAGAGACCAACACCGCCATGCCTGCCGCCTTCCTCATGCAGCAGATGGAGTGGCGCGAAGCCATCGAGGAAGCGACCGATGCGGACGATATCCACGCCCTGGATCGACTTCTACGTGAACTCCGGCACGAGAGTGGCAAACTCGAACAGAAGCTGCATGTCACGCTGGACGAACAGCGGGATTTCGAACGTGCAGCGGAAACCGTGCGCAAGCTGCGCTTTCTTGATAAAGTGCGCGTCGAAATCGAACAGGCCATCGAAGCCCTGGAAAACTAATGGCATTGCTACAAATCTCTGAACCCGGCCAAAGCGCCGCCCCGCACCAGCATCGGCTGGCGGTCGGCATTGATCTCGGCACGACCAATTCGCTGGTTGCGACCGTACGCAGCGGCATGAGCGTAGTCCTCAACGACGAGGATGGCCACGCCTTGCTGCCCTCGGTCGTGCACTACCTGCCGGACGGCAGCACGGAAGTCGGTTATCCCGCGCAGGCCCAGCAGAGCCATGACCCGCAGAACACCATCGTTTCCGTCAAGCGCTTCATGGGCCGCGGCCTGCACGACATTGCGGACATCGGCCACCACCCTTACCGCTTCGTCGACGCCCCCGGCATGCTGCAACTGAATACTGTGGCCGGGAACAAGAGCCCGGTCGAAGTGTCCGCGGAAATCCTCAAGCACCTCAAGGCGCGTGCAGAAAAATCCCTGGGGGGTGAACTCACGGGCGCCGTGATCACGGTCCCGGCCTACTTCGACGACGCCCAGCGCCAGGCCACCAAGGATGCCGCACGCCTGGCCGGGCTCAACGTGCTGCGCCTGCTGAACGAACCGACCGCGGCGGCAGTAGCCTATGGCCTCGATAACGCCTCGGAAGGCGTGTTCGTCATTTACGACCTGGGCGGCGGCACCTTCGACATTTCCATCCTGCGCCTGTCCAAGGGCGTGTTCGAGGTGCTGGCCACCAACGGCGACTCGGCCCTTGGCGGCGACGATTTCGACCGCCGCGTGTTCTGCTGGATCCTGGAACAGGCCAAGCTGCCGCCGATCGGCCCTGAAGATACCCGGCTGTTGCTGGCCAAGGCCCGCGAAGCCAAAGAGCAATTGACCGACCATGCCGAAACGCGCGTCACCTGCGTACTTTCCGGTGGCGAAGTGGTCGACCTGACCCTGACCAGCAGGATTTTCAATGAACTTACCCAGCACCTGGTTGCCAAAACCATCAGCCCGACCCGCAAGGCGATGCGCGACGCCGGGATCGGCATCGAGGACGTGCAAGGCGTGGTGATGGTCGGCGGATCGACCCGCATGCCGCAGATCCAGCGTGCCGTGGCAGAACATTTCCAGCAGGAACCCCTGACCAACCTCGACCCGGACAAAGTGGTCGCCCTGGGCGCCGCCATCCAGGCCAACGTACTGGCCGGCAACAAGAACGACAACGAACTGCTGCTGCTGGACGTGATCCCGCTTTCTCTGGGACTGGAGACCATGGGCGGCCTGACGGAAAAGGTCATCCCGCGCAACTCCACCATCCCCGTGGCGCGCGCGCAGGATTTCACCACCTTCAAGGATGGCCAGACCGCCATGAGCATCCACGTGGTACAGGGAGAGCGCGAACTGGTTTCGGACTGCCGCTCGCTGGCCCGCTTCGAATTGCGCGGCATCCCGCCCATGGCAGCCGGTGCGGCCCGCATCCGCGTCACGTTCCAGGTCGATGCCGATGGCCTGCTGTCGGTTTCCGCTCGCGAGCAGACGAGCGGAATCGAAGCCAGCATCGTGGTGAAACCGTCCTATGGCCTCAGCGACGACGAGATCGCCGCCATGCTGCAGGCCGGCTTTTCACACGCACAGGACGACAAGCAGGCACGCGCCTTGGCCGAAGCTCGTGTCGAAGCCAACAGACTATTAGAAGCGATCGCCGTCGCGCTTGAAAAGGACGGCGCGACATTGCTGAATGCTGAAGAACGACAAGCGCTGGAATCCGAGATGCAAAGGTTGCGCGACATCTCGGCCGGACAGGACCCGCGCGCCATCAACACCGGCATCGAAACCCTGAACAAGGCCTCGGAAACCTTTGCCGCCCGACGCATGGATGCGACGGTTCGCAAGGCGCTGACCGGCCACACACTCAATGAACTCAATCTCTGACCATGCCCAAGATCATCGTCCTGCCCCACGTCGAACTCTGCCCGGAAGGTGCCGTCATCGAAGCCAAACCCGGCGTATCGATCTGCGACACCCTGCTGGAACACGATATCGACATCGACCACGCCTGCGACAGGGTGTGTGCCTGCACGACCTGCCACGTCATCGTCCGCGAAGGTTACAAATCGCTGGCGGCTCCAGAGGAGCAGGAAGAGGACCTGCTGGACAAGGCCTGGGGGCTGGAACCGTTTTCACGCCTGTCCTGCCAGGCCATCGTCGCCAACGACGACCTGGTCGTGGAAATCCCGAAATACTCCATCAACATGGCCAAGGAAGGCCACCGCTAACGCTGGGGAGCGACTTCCCGCGCAAGCAGTTCCGCGAACTCCTCGGCCGGCAACGGCTTGCTGAACAGGTACCCCTGAATCTGGTCGCACCCCTGCGCACGCAGGAAGTCGAGCTGCGCCCGGCTCTCCACACCTTCCGCCACTACCTGCAGCTTGAGGCTGTGCGCCATGGCAATGATCGCCTGTGTAATCGCCACGTCGTCAGCGTCGTGCGGCACGTCTCGCACGAACGAGCGGTCGACCTTGAGCGCGTCGATGGGGAAATGCTTGAGATAGCCCAGCGAGGAATATCCGGTCCCGAAGTCGTCGATGGAAACATGGGCTCCCATGGCTCGGAAGCGCTGCAGGATCGCACTGGCACGTGTGGTGTGCTGCATGATCATGCTTTCGGTGATTTCCAGCTCCAGCGAAGTCGCCGCGAGCCCGCTCAAACGCAACGCCTCATCGATGGTTTCGCTTAACTCGTCCCGGCTGAATTGCCTTGCAGACAGATTGACCGCCATCCGGATCGGCGGCAGTCCGGCATCCTGCCAGGCCCGGTTCTGCCGGCAAGCCTCGGAGAGCACCCAAGCACCTATCGGAATAATCAGGCCGGTTTCTTCCGCCAGCGGAATGAACCGGAGCGGTGAAATCAGCCCCAGCTCGGGGTGTTCCCAACGCAGCAGCGCCTCGGCGCCCACGATACGGTCCGACTTCAAATCCACTTTCGGCTGGTAATGCAAACGGAACTCGTTGCGCTCGAGTGCACGCCGCAACCCGCTTTCGAGCGCCAGCCGTTCGAGGCTGTGTACATTGCTCTCTGCCGAATAGAACTGGAAGGTATTCCTGCCCGACTCCTTGGCGCGATACATGGCGACATCAGCGTTTTTAAGCAAGGCATTGAAGTCTGCCCCATCCTCCGGATACACGCTGATGCCGATGCTGGCGCCGATGTAGATTTCCTGGCCTTGCAGTTCGAAGGGCTGCCCAAGTACCTGAAGGATCTTGCGCGCGACATCGCTCATGTACTGCGTTTCATTGATCTGCTCGATCAGCACGACGAACTCATCGCCGCCAAGGCGGCAGATCGTATCGGATTCACGCAAGCATCCCCGCAAGCGAATCGCGACCTCCTTCAACAGCAGGTCACCGACATAGTGCCCCATGGTGTCATTGATGTTCTTGAATCGATCAAGATCGATGAACAGCAACGCGATCACGCTCAAGTCACGCTGAGATCGCTGTAACGCGTGCTCGATTCGCTCCTGCAGCAAGATGCGGTTGGGGAGGTCGGTCAGGTCATCGTGATTGGCCATGTGGAGCAGGCGCGCCTCGGACTGTTTCCGCGCCGTAATATCCAGCAGCACCACCGTGACGCGATCACGCCCATGCACAACCGCAGCCAGCTCGAGGTTGAGCGTCCGCCCGTCCTTGGTCAGACCGAGCGCCTCGTAACGCGTTTCCACCGCGATCCCTGCCAGGCGGTTGAAATGCTTGGTGCGGATGCTCTCCCGGTCTGCCGGGTGCACCATGTCGAGAAAAGAGGGCAACGCCATGATTTCCTCAGAGGTATATCCGAACACCCGTGACATCGCCTCGTTGACATAGACAACGCGACCAGCCTCGATGACGAAGACACATTCGCCCACATCGGAATGGGCCGCAATGAGCGAGTCATACATGCTCAACTTGGCATCCATGACCGCCTCGACCTTCAGCCGTCCGCCATAGGCCGCCGAGATGAACAGGCCCGTCGTGGCCAGGATCACGATATACAACCAGTAATTGACCAATGCCAGGTGCAAGCCTCCACCGTGATGGCCGATGCCATTTGCAAGGCTCCATAGTGAAAACCCGGCGATGCTGACAGTCAGCAGTGCAGCCCCCTGCTGCAAGAAGCGAAGTGCCGCCCAGACCACGAGGGGAAGCAGAATGAATATCTTCTGGTGCAGATCAGCCGGAGTAGGCATCCAACCGAAAAACACCATCAGGCAAGCGAACTCCGCCAGGACCAGAAGAAGTCCGACCTCGACCAAGCGGCGAAATGAATACAGCCTGACATCAACCCCACCATTGAAAAACGACAGAATCAGGGGCGCGAATACCAGATTGCTGAGCGCATCGCCCATCCACCAGTGCAGAAGCGAAACCGGCACATCGTGCATCGCAACCACGCGCCCCATCCACAAGCTGAAAACTCCGATGAAAGCGCTCACACAAGTACTGATCCCTGCTCCGAGCAGGATCAACAACCAGATATCCCTCGGGCGATTAAGCGAACGGTCGAACCCCGCCCGACTCAGCAACCACAAGCCGAGGATTGCCTCCAGCGTATTACCTGCCGCAATGCCTGCCGCAGCCGCCACGGGAACTCCGGTGCCGATTTCCGTGACCAGTGCACCGATCAGCACACCAACCCACAGGGAGCGACCGTAAATTAACAAAGCCGCCAAGGCGAGCCCTGTAGGAGGCCATACCAGCGTAATAGGATTGGCTCCAGAGAAATGCAGGCCGATTTCGGCGCTGGCATAGTACAAAACTGCCAGTCCCAGCATACGAGCGGCATCAATCCATTCGTGGGTGGAAAGCTTCATGAGGGTTCGGTGCGTTAAAGGATTCAAGTTGTGCGGAAGAATACCATTTCCTTTCCTTCTCACACACAAAAAAAGCCCGCATTGAGCGGGCTATGCAGGGGATGGCGCGAAGATTTACTTCATGAAGTGGTCTGCATATCGCTTGGAAAGGCGCGAGATCGGCAGCATGACCAGCACGTCGGCGGTGTTGAAATCAGGATCCCATGCCGGTTCGCCGCAGATGAATGCCCCCAGGCGCATGTAACCCTTCAACAACGGCGGCACCATCGGCTCGACCTCGCTGTTCAGCGCCTGCAACGGTAGCGGCGTATGGGGGAACACGCGGTATTCATTCGACGACAGGTATCGCTCGGACAAACGCTGGTAAACCGCCGCCGCATTGTAGCCGCCATCCGCCATGCTGATGCTGGCACAGCCGATCAAGTGCTCGTAGCCGCGGGTCATCATGTATTTGGCCAACCCGGCCCACAGCAGGGAAATCGTGGTGCCGTTGCGATAGCGGGCGTCGACGCAGGATCGGCCAACCTCCACCATGGACGGTGCCAGATGCAACAAACGGGTCAGGTCGAATTCGCCCGCAGAGTAATAACCTCCCGCCTCGAAAGCCATGTGCGGGTCGAGCATGCGATAAGTCCCGACCACTTCACCAGAGTCGATGTCCCGGACCAGCAGGTGATCGCACAGGGCATCGAACCCGTCGATATCACGACCGTCGTGGCCGCTCAGGCGGGCGCCCATTTCCTCGGCGAACACCCGGTAGCGCAGGCGCTGGGCTTCAGCCACTTCTGAAGGGCTACGGGCAAAGCTGTACATCAGTCGGGTACTCTCGACCTGGAATCCGGTTTCGGCACGCTGCTGCAACATGGCGGCTCTCCTTTCTGCGTTTGTTTGATGAACGCAAATTTAGAGCTTCCGTGTTACAGATCCGTGATGCCCAAATGAACATTTGACGACATGACAAAACCCGCCGAAGCGGGTTTGGTTTCACCGGGCCGGGCCTGAGATCAGGTACAACTGACCGTACTCGACCAGCGCAGGATCCGGGTGCGGCTTGTGGGCCTGCGCCACCCCCAGGTAATAGCGCCTCGACGGGTCGTACCAGGGCGCCTGCCTGACCTGGTCCGTCACTTCGAGAATGCCGGACTGCTCCTCGTCCTCAGTCATGAAACGCGGCTGGTCATGCTGCACGAACCGCGCGGGATCGGCATCGAACAAACGCACCACCCGGCCTGGCTGGCGCGGGTCATACATCCAGATTCCCGCTGCCGACCGGTTGTCGCCCGGGTCTTCGTCGATCAGGACGCGCCCGTCACCATCCACCGCGATGTTGTCGAACATCTGGCCACCGATGTCCCGCGCGGTCAGCGCCACCGACACGCTGCCACCTTTCTCCGGCTGGCGGGCATCGTCGAATGCCAGGCGGAACAACTGGCTTTCGCCATCGATCCTGTCCGTCGTGGCAAACCAGAACAGGTTGGGGTCCAGTTTGTCCCAGGCCCCATCCTCAGGACGCAGCAGCGGGGTCGCGCCAGCATTCTTCGCTCGCTTGCGCAAAGCCTTGCCGTCCAGCCCGGCCACATCCCCGAGCGCGACCAATGCGAAACGTTCGCCATCGAAGCGCACCGCATACAACGCGCCACCGACCAGCCCCGCCTTTTCAGCCGGATTGCCAGATGGGCGCTTCTCCCCGACATAAACATACACATGCCCGCCGGGATGGTCATCCATGCCGATCACCACCGTACGCTTGCCCGACTGCGGCAAGGCCAGCAGGTTCTCCCAGGCCACGCGCCCCAGATGCGGCAGTTCGTAGCTGGTTCCCGCCAGCGGGCCGCTCGCCACGTGGGCGAATGCCCGGCCACCGGCATCCTTTTCCTCCTCGCCGTTGAGCAGCAGACGGCCATCAAAGCCATTGCCTGCGTCGTCCAGGAATGCCGTGGCCGCGGCCAGGTCCGCCGAGCAGAAGCGTCCGAATGCCACCTTTTCCACCTGACGGTATCCGCCAGAAACGGCATCCCACAGTTGCACCTGCCGTACCAGGTCATCCCCCATGGTGACGGCCAGATCCCGCATGCGGACCGTCCAGTGCGAGATGAAACCACCCCTGGCACCGTGGGCGCGCACCGCCCCCTTATCAGACTGAAGTTCATGGTTCATCAGCACCGTGAACGTGCCGTCCCCGTTGTCGAACGCTCCCAACCCGTCCGGCACGCCGGCCATGGGATAGCCGTTGGCGGCCTTCTCTCCCACCGTAATTAGCGGAATGGATAGCCAGCGCGCGGCCAGCGGCTTGATATAACTGTCTTCGGCTTGCACCTGCCCGACCAACGCGCCAGCCATCGCAAGTCCCATCAGAAATCTGCACGCCATCTTGTCATTCCAGCCATTTCAGAATTCAGACGAAAAAAAGCCCGCTGAAGCGGGCATGTCCATATTGCTGAGGCCGGAAGGCCCCCACGAAGACGAGGAGTTCGCATTCATTTATCAGGTAGCCGGGCACTTCCATCAGCACCCGGCTTCCCACCTCCTTGCGAGGAGGTCTGGACCCATTAGAACTTGTAGGTCAGGTCCAGTTGGACCAAATCAAAACTCGTAAGATTCAAACCACTGAGGTCAGCACCAGCTGAATAAGGCGTGGTGAACCTGCCATTCAACCTAGAGCCATGACCTGCGGATAAATTGAAAGCGACGTTATCTTCAATGTTGTACTGACCCTTGAAGACCACACCCTTCATGTTAAGTCTAGAATCCATGAAGTCGGAATCGCCGAGGCTTGGATCTACTGCAAACAGGCCAATTTCCTGGTACCACAGATTTGCACTCCAATCACCAGCCTTCATCTTATTACCTTCAAAGGACTTCAGATCCTTCGCGGACGCAACCGTAACTCCCAACATCCATGCGGTGTCATCGACGCTACCGGTATAACCTGCACCTGCTGCAGCGGCACGAGCATCAGCGTCGGTGTTAATCGACCAATCCCCGTAAACACGCAAACCAACCTTATCGGACACCATATAGTTGATTTCTGCTGGCACTTCAAAGATATTCAGGTTGTTAACACCGTATTGACCACTCACAGTAGCCTGATTGGGAGTGGCTGCCTTGCCACTCATAAAGATACCTCTTCCCTTCTCAGTACCGTAAACGTAGTAGGTCAAAGCTGCCTTTGCAGAGGCTCGATCATTGAACTGATACTTTGCACCACCCTGGAATGCATAGATTTCGCCAGTTTTCGTGCTGCCCGTTTGGGTGCCATTGGAGTTTTCAACCAGAGTACGGTCCATCTTGTAATGGGCCCATTGTCCAAAATTAGCAAACAGCTCGGTGTTGCCCATCTTATAATTGAACTTTTCGTTCAGGCCTGAAACCGAATAGTCGCCATCCCACATCATCTGCGTCGTATAAAGCGGATTTTTCATGCGTCCAGCTTCCAGAGTCAGCCAATCGGTTGCCTTCCACCCTAGCATTGCACGCTTGAGATAAATGGATTCCTTAGGATTGTAGCCCCCACTTGTTGTGCTTGAGGATGCGCCACCAAATGTAAAGTTATCAGAACGTGACGATGAATCTGAACCGGTGACCAACGCGATGTCCGAATACCACTTGCCTGCGGACGTAGAAACACCCAGCTCAAACTTGCCACGAGTACGCGTTCTGGTGTTATCAGCTGTCGTGGTCGCACCAGTTGTTCCGCTGCCACTACGATATTCTTCGCGAGCTCTGAAGCTACCATAAATCGTCGCATTATCGATCGCATCGGAAATAGTAACCTTGCCGGCGCTCTTCATCGCCTTCTTCTCGACGGTGCGCTCCTTGTCACGACCATTCAGCAGTTGGTGACCTTCTTCTTCGGTCAGCACGCCCTTGGCCATCAGCGTATAGATGATGTCATCGTTGTTGTCAGCCATGGCAGGTGCGACGGCGCCGAACATCAGCGCGCCGGTAACGGCGGCACAAACGCCGCGCAACTTGATACTTTTCATTGAATTGCTCCCAGTGGTAAACATCAAAAATAAAGCGACCGGAAAAGGCATCGCCTTGATAGGGAGCGAGTATGCGTTTCGAATATGACAGTTTTATGAAGAAAAGTACTTTTGTGAGACAGGTGTCGCAAAAATACAACACACGCAAACCTGATACTTCACAGCAAGAAGGGAATCAATACAAAGACAGGTTAAACGCAGAGAAGGGCCAGCACGAAGCTGGCCCTTCGGAAGATCAGCGGATGACCTGGTACCCGGCCGCGACAATGGCGGCGGTGATCTGCTCCGGGGTCACCCGGGCCGGGTCATAGCTGACCACGGCATTGCCCTCCACATGGGACACGGCGGCTTCCGCCACGCCATCCAGCGCCAGCAGCGCCTGGGTGACAGTATGGGAACATCCGCCACAGGCCATGCCAGTCACGTTGAGGGTGATACGTTCCATCGTCAGGCTTCCGGACGCATGTGCGGGAACAGGATGACGTCGCGGATGCTGGGGCTGTCCGTCAGCAGCATCACCAGACGGTCGATGCCAATGCCACAGCCGCCGGTCGGAGGCATGCCGTATTCCAGCGCACGGATGTAGTCGGCATCGTAGTACATGGCTTCGTCGTCGCCGGCCTCCTTCGCCTCGACCTGCTTGCGGAAACGCTCGGCCTGGTCTTCCGGGTCATTCAGCTCAGAGAAGCCATTGGCGATTTCGCGGCCGGTCATGAACAGCTCGAAACGCTCGGTGATGCCAGGATGCGTATCGGAGGCACGTGCCAGAGGGGAAACCTCGACCGGGTAATCGATGATGTAGGTCGGGTTCCACAACTGGGATTCGGCGGTTTCTTCGAACAGGGCCAACTGCAGCGCACCCAGACCCAGGTGCGCCATGGCTTCCTCGCCGAACTTCTTCAGCTCGGTGCGCAGGAAGGCAACATCTTCCAGTTGTGCCAGGGTGTAGTGCGGTGCGTACTTCTGGATGGCGCCGACGATGGTCAGGCGCTCGAACGGCTTGGCCAGATCGACTTCACGGCCCTGGTACATGACGGTGGCGGTGCCTTGGGCAGCAATCGCCGCAGCGCGGATGCACTGCTCGGTAAAGTCCATCAGCCACTTGTAATCGGTGTAGGCCGCGTAAAACTCCATCATGGTGAATTCGGGATTGTGGCGGACGCTCAGGCCTTCGTTGCGGAAGTTTCGGTTGATTTCAAACACACGCTCGAAACCGCCCACGATCAGGCGCTTGAGGAACAGCTCCGGCGCGATGCGCAGGAACATCTGCATGTCCAGCGCGTTATGGTGCGTGGTGAACGGCTTGGCCGACGCTCCGCCCGGGATCGGGTGCAGCATCGGGGTTTCGACTTCGAGAAACTGGTTGTCCAGCATGAAGTGCCGGATCGCGGCGACGATCTTGCTGCGCGCGATGAAAGTCTTGCGGGTTTCCTCTGACACGATCAGGTCCACGTAGCGCTGGCGGTACTTGGTTTCCTGGTCGGACAGGCCGTGGAACTTTTCCGGCAGCGGACGGATGGACTTGGTGATCAGGCGCAACTGGTCGACCTTGACGGACAGTTCGCCGGTCTTGGTCTTGAACAGCACCCCCTCGGCGGACACGATGTCGCCCAGGTCCCACTTCTTGAAGGCGTCGTACAGATCCTCGCCGATGCCTTCCTTGGTCACGAACAGCTGGATGCGGGCCGTCGAATCCTGAATGGTGGCAAAGCTCGCCTTCCCCATGACGCGCTTCAGCATCATGCGGCCGGCCACACCGACGCGAATGGCCTGGGGCTCCAGTTCTTCCGCGGGTTTTTCGCCATGGTCCTTGTGCAGGTCGGCGGCATGGTGGGTACGACGCGCATCGTTCGGGAAAGCCACGCCCTGCTCGCGCATCGCCTTCAGCTTGCTGCGACGCTCCGCGATCACATGGGATTCGTCCTGGACGGGCTGCTGCTGTTCTTGTTCGCTCAATTTAAACTCCCTGCTTCAAACTTTCGGTGATGAACGGGTCGAGATCGCCGTCCAGCACTGCCTTGGTATTGCTGATTTCCACATTGGTACGCAGATCCTTGATGCGCGAATTATCGAGCACATAGCTTCTGATCTGATGCCCCCAGCCGATGTCGGTCTTGGAATCTTCCAGCGCCTGCTTCTCTTCATTGCGCTTGCGCAGTTCCAGCGCGTACAGCTGCGCCTTCAGCATGTTCATCGCTTCTTCGCGGTTGCGGTGCTGCGAACGGTCGTTCTGGCACTGCACCACGGTATTCGTCGGAAGGTGCGTGATCCGCACGGCCGAGTCGGTCTTGTTGATGTGCTGGCCACCCGCGCCGGAGGCACGATAGGTGTCGATGCGCAAATCAGCCGGATTGATGTCGATTTCGATGGAATCATCGACTTCCGGATAGACGAACACGCTGGCGAAGCTGGTATGGCGGCCGTTGTTGGAGTCGAACGGGGACTTGCGCACCAGACGGTGCACGCCGATCTCCGTGCGCAGGGTACCGAAGGCATATTCGCCGGAAACCTTCAGACTGGCGCTCTTGATACCGGCTACATCGCCGTCGGATTCTTCCAGCACTTCGACCTGAAAACCCTTGCGCTCGCAATACTTGACATACATGCGCAGCAGCATGGAGGCCCAGTCCTGCGCCTCGGTCCCGCCGGAACCCGCCTGAATGTCGACGAAACAGTTGTTCGGGTCCATCGGGTTGTTGAACATGCGGCGGAATTCGAGTTCCTCCACACGGGATTCAATCGCCTTGGAATCGGCGTCAACGGCGAGCAGCGTATCGTCGTCATTCTCCTCACGCGCCATCTCGAACAGGTCGCGGCCGTCGCGCAGGCCGTTATCGATGTCGATCAGCGTGCCGACCACCGCTTCCAGGCTACGGCGTTCCCGGCCCAGCTCCTGTGCGCGCTTGGCGTCGTTCCAGATATTGGGGTCCTCGAGAAGACCGCTTACTTCTTCCAGGCGATGTTGCTTGTTGGCAAAGTCAAAGATACCCCCTGAGCGCTTGGCTGCGCTCGGCGAGGTCCGCCAGTCGGTTGGCGATGAGGTTGAGCTGTTCTGCTTCCATGGGTTGACGCTTGACTGAAAAGGGCGGAATTATACCGCAAAAACAGGGGCTAACGATGCCGGGAAGATATGCCCCGGATCAACACCAATCCGGATCGGGAAGTTCGGCGAAGACGCGTTTCAGCCCGTCCGACCAGCCCTTCCTGAGCTGGTTGAAATACGGGTCGGTTTCGGTAATGCGGCGCCGGCAGTCAATGCTGAAACTGTCGCTGCGGTACATGAACAGATCGATGGGCATGCCGACCGACAGATTGCTGCGGATGGTGGAATCGAAGGAAATCAGGGTGCACTTGGCGGCCTCGTCCAGGTCTGTGCGGTTGCCGATCACGCGATCCAGGATCGGTTTGCCATACTTGGTTTCGCCGATCTGGAAATAAGGTGTTTCGGTGACGGCCTCGATGAAATTGCCGGCCGCATAAATGTTGAACAGACGGGGCGCTTCGCCCCGGATCTGCCCCCCGAGAATGATCGACTGATTGAAATCGGCCGAATGCTTGCGCAGATGCTCCGCATCCTCGTGGTGCACCGCCCGCACGGCCTCGCCGACGACTCGCGCCGCGTCGAACATGCCGGTGACGGTATGCAGATTGGGTTCGACGCCCTCGTCAATCTGCTTGTTCAGGCGACTGATGACCGCTTGCGATATCGCCAGGTTGCCTGCCGTCAGAATCACCAGCACACGCTCATCCGGAACGGAAAAAACGTTCATTTTGGGAAAGGTCGCCACATGATCGACCCCCGCATTGGTCCGGGAATCGGATGCCATGACAAGCCCGGACTCTAGCAACAGCCCAACACAGTAAGTCATTGTTCACTTCACGCATTCAAATGGATCAGGCCATGATACCGGTGCCGGCGGGCCACCTCAATTCATTGTTGCTGGGAAATCTGTACCTGTACGGCCATGTGCTCGATCCCGCCGCCACGACGGACCCCGCTGACGGGGCAGGCATCGCGGTAATCGAGTCCGGTCGCGAGCCGCACATGAATGCCATTGGCCCGCTGCCCGTTGGAAACGTCGAAACTGTGCCAGGCATCTTCCACCCACGCGTCGGCCCAGGCATGGCTCTCCACCAGATGACCGTCCTCGGTGAACAGGTAGCCGCTCACGTACCTCGCCGGCACGCCGAGATGGCGGCAACAGGCGATGAACACATGGGCATGGTCCTGGCACACGCCCTCGCCGGCGGCGAAAGCCTCCGCCGCGCTGGTATGGACGCCGGTCGCACCGCGGCGATACGCCATGCGGTCACGTACCGCGCGCATGAGGGCGAACAACTCCACCTGATCGACATGCCCATCGCCCGAAAAATACCGGGCAAATCGCGCCAGCGCCTCGTTCACCGAAGTCAACGGTGTTGCGCGCAAATAGACCTGCAAAGGCAGCGTGTCCGCCGCAGGCGGCAGATCCACCCCGGTCTCGACTTCGCCGATCGCAGTAATGTTCACTTCACGGTGCGGCCGGTCCATCACCAAGGTATGGATGGCATTGCCATAGGCATCGGCATGCGGGTGGATCTTGCCGTTGACGCGCAATTCCCAGCGTTTCACGCGCTGCCCGAAGCCGTCCTGCGGCGTCAGGCGCAATTGCTGGATGGTGTAATCCACCGGCGTGTCATAGGCGTAACGGGTATTGTGTTCGATATTCAGATGCATGGCATCACCTCGATTGTTGGTCTTCTAATGCGTGGGCGCATTGAGGAAAGTACGCTGGATTTGCTCCCCCAGCGCGATGTTGTCCTGCAGAAAATCCTGCAGGAACTCGTGCAGCCCGCCCTGGAAAATGTCTTCCATGCGGCCATAATGGAGCCGGGCATGAATCTCGCCAGCCTGACGCAAACATTCCCAGCCACGGTCGTCACACAGTTGCTCGAGAATCGGGGTAACTTCGTCGAAACAGGCGTGCAACGACCGCGGCATGTCATCACGCAACACCAGCAGCTCCGCCACCTTCCAGGGTTCGATCGTGTCGCGGAATACCTTCTGGTAGGCCTCGAAGGAAGATACGGAACGAAGCAGCGAACTCCACTCGTAATAATCCACGGCGCCGCCGACCTCCTCGCCTGAAGGCAGCAACAGGTGATATTTCACGTCCAGCAGGCGAGCGGTGTTGTCTGCCCGCTCGACAAAGGTGCCAAGACGTACGAACCTGTAGGCATCATCTCGCAACATGGTGCCGAACGTGACGCCGCGAAACAGGTGCGAACGGGATTTGACCCAGTCACAGAATTCGCTGAGATCAGTTTCCTTGACCCCGCTTTCTAGCCGCGACTGCAACTCCAGCCATAGCGAGTTGACGTTCTCCCACATCTCCGAGGACATCGCCACGCGGACTGCGCGGGCGTTTTCACGTGCATTGCCGAGCGCACTGACGATACTGGAGGGATTGCGCGCATCCAATGCCATGTAACGCAAGACATTCGCGGCGTGATACTCGCCGTAGTCGCGGGCAAATGCCGCCACGTCGCCGGCGATCAATACCGGGGGCTGCCATAACGCCGCCTCACTTTGCGCGGCATTCGGCACCAGCGACATGCGGTACGTCACCTCCAGAACGCGGGCCATGTTTTCGGCACGCTCGATATAGCGGGCCATCCAGTAGAGATGATCGGCGGTGCGGCTCAGCATGGCGCCCCCTCGTTCAGGACCCAGGTGTCCTTCGTGCCGCCGCCCTGAGAAGAGTTGACTACCAGCGATCCCTCCCGCAACGCCACCCGGCACAGCGCCCCCGGCACCAGCGTGACGGTCTTGCCTGACAGCACGAACGGACGCAGGTCGACATGTCTAGGCGCCACCCCCTGCTCGACCAGCGTGGGGCAAGTGGAAAGCGCCAGCGTCGGCTGGGCGATATAGTTGTCCGGATTGGCGAGCAGCCGTTCGCGGAATTCCGCGATCTGCTGCCTGGAAGCCGTGGGGCCCACCAGCATGCCGTACCCGCCGGAACCCTGCACTTCCTTGACGACCAGTTCCTCCAGATGATCCAGCACATACCTTCGGTCATCCTCGACCGACAGTTTCCAGGTCGGCACGTTCGCAAGAATGGGTTCTTCCGCGAGATAGAAACGAATCATGTCAGGCACATAGGTATAAATCGCCTTGTCATCGGCCACCCCGGTACCGACCGCATTCGCCAGGGTCACGCCACCGTTACGATAGACCGAGACCAGCCCCGGCACGCCCAGCATCGAATCGGCACGGAAGGCCAGCGGGTCGAGGAAATCATCGTCGATGCGCCGGTAGATCACATCCACCCGTTTCGGACCGTCAGTAGTCCGCATGAACACGGCGTTGTCCTTGACGAAAAGATCCTGCCCCTCCACCAGTTCGACGCCCATCTGCTGGGCCAGGAATGCGTGCTCGAAAAAAGCGCTGTTATAGGCACCAGGCGTCAGCACCACCACGGTCGGATCCACGATGCCCGGCTGGGCGACAGCACGCAGATTGTTCAGCAGCACCTGCGGATAATGCTCCACCGGGGCCACCGAATATCGACGGAACAATTCGGGAAACAACCGCATCATCATCTTGCGGTCTTCCAGCATGTACGACACCCCGGATGGCGTACGCAGGTTGTCTTCCAGCACATAGAACTGGTTTTCGCCGGTACGCACCAGATCTATGCCGGCAATATGAGCATAGACCCCGCCCGGCACATCGACCCCCTGCATTTCGGGGCGGTACATTTCGTTGGTCAAGGTGGTGGCCGGGACAATGCCGGCCCGGATGATCTCCTGCCCGTGATACAGGTCGTTGAGGAATGCATTGAGGGCACGCACCCGTTGCACCGCCCCGCGCGCGAGATGCTGCCACTCGCCGGAAGACAGGATGCGGGGAATCAGGTCGAAGGGAATCAGACGCTCTGCGCCCGCATCCTCGCCATAGACATTGAACGTGATGCCGACGCGCCGGAACAGCAGTTCCGCCTCGCGGGATTTTTTCTTCAGCAGGGAATAACTGGCATCACCCAGCCAGTTGGAGAGGGGGCCGTACACAGCACGGACCCCCGGTCCGGTACCGTGCATTTCGTCGAAAGGATGGCTGATCTGCTTCGTCATGATGACATGACATCAGCAATGGTCGTGCCAACATTACTTAATGTTGAATATCAACAGGTTACGCAAAACCCCGCACTTACAGCAGGGAGAATGCACCTGAATGGGGCGGGCCGCACGGCTTGCCGCCCCAGGAAGAAGCGGAGCTACATCATCAGCAGCATGCCGCCGAGGCCTGCCGCAACCGCCACCACACCGGGCGCACATCGTCTGGCCAGCGCCGCACCGCCCACCGTCACCACCAGTCCGAACTTGAAAGCAAGATTGGAAAGGTAAGCGATGGTGATGGCCATCACGGCCTGATCGGCACCCAGCTTACCGAGTTCGAACAGGCGCAGGCTGGACAGCGATATCGCGTCAACATCGGTCAGTCCGGACACCACCGCCAGTGCATAAAGGCCGCTGCTGCCCGCATAATCGGAAAGCCACGCCGCACAGAAGAGCACTGCCGCATACATCGCACCGAATCCCAGCGCGGTCTTGATCTCCGTCGGATTGGTGAACTCCGGCATGGGGGATTCCCCATCTCGGTGGATATTGCGCCACATCCAGAAAGTCACCAGCAGCCCGGCCGCAAAACCGCCCAGCAGAACCGGCAGAATATGCGGCAGGATTTTGGGCGAGACCACCGAACTGACGACCGACAATCGCACCAGCACGACCAGATTGGCAATCAGGATCACCACGACTGCCAGTCGCCCCATGGCCTCACCGTTGCGGCTATGGCGCGCATAAACCAGCGTCGTCGCGGTACTCGACACCAGCCCGCCGAGGAAGCCCAGCAGCGGTGCGCCAAAGCGATGCCCGACAGCCCGCAAGGCCACATACCCGGCCAGGCTCACCCCGGAAATCAGCACCACCATCAGCCAGGTCTGGTAGGGATTGAAAGCCGAGTACGGACCATAGTCCTGATTGGGCAGGACTGGCAGGATGATGAAAGACAGCACGGCGAACTGCAATATGGATTGCAGATCGCGCCGCGTCAGCGTCTTGGTCATCTGCTGCAACTCGGGCTTGAAATGCAGCAGCACGGTCGTGACGATAGCCAACATGATGGCCAGGGTGCTGTAATCGAACCAGACCATGGCCCCCAGGCCGAAGCACAACATCAGCGCCGCCTGCGTGGTCGTCCCGGGATCCTCGTCGCTGTCATCGCCGATATATGCCGCAACGATCATGACGGCAATCCCGCCAAGGCCAGCGACCAGCAACCAGGGAGAAGAAAAATGTTCGGATAGCATGGCCAGCACGGTCCCTAACAGGGCGGTCAAGGCAAAGGTCCGCAACCCGGCCTTGGCCGCGGGACTGCGTTCACGCTCCAGCCCGATCAGCAGGCCCAGCGCCAGGCTGGTCGTAAAAGCTGGCAGGGCAGCCAGGCCAACCCCGTTGGATAATAATTCCGTCATCGATCCCCCCTACGCTGATTACCCATGCATCCATGTTAGTGATTTCCTGTCGAGAAGCAACCATGACAGGCGCGAGACCGATATTCATAAAAGTGTAATAATTGCGGCCTATCATTCGCAACGATCTTAAAACCCCTTTGGAGAAGCAGATGCGAAATATCACCCGTACATTGACCGGCACCATCGCCATGGCTGGCTTTGCCTTTACCCTGAACGCGCAAGCCACGGACATTACCGGTGCTGGTGCGACGTTCCCGTACCCGATTTATGCCAAGTGGGCAGAAGCCTACAACACCAAGACCGGTGTCAAGCTGAACTATCAGTCCATCGGCTCGGGCGGCGGTATCAAGCAGATCCAGGCCAAAACCGTCAATTTCGGTGCTTCCGACAAGCCGCTGACGGCCGATCAACTGAACAAGGATGGCCTGATGCAGTTCCCGACCGTGGTCGGTGGCATCGCTCCCATCTACAACGTCGAAGGTGTGGCTTCCGGCAAGCTGCGCCTGAACGGTGAAGTGCTGGCCGACATTTTCATGAAGAAGATCACGCAATGGGACGATGCAGCCATCAAGGCACTGAACCCGGATCTGAACCTGCCCTCCAAGCCGATTACCGTTGTCCATCGTTCCGACGGCTCCGGCACCACCTTCAACTTTGCCAATTACCTCAGCAAGGTCAGCGAAGAGTGGAAAACCAAGGTTGGTGCCGACACCGCCGTTTCCTGGCCGACCGGCGTGGGTGGCAAGGGCAACGAAGGCGTGGCTTCTTATGTCCAGCGCATCAAGTACTCCATCGGCTATGTGGAATATGCTTATGCCGAGCAGAACCACCTGGCTGTCGCTTCCATGAAGAACAAAGAAGGTGTGTTCGTTGAACCGAACCTGGCAAGCTTCCAGGCGGCTGCAAAATATGCCGAATGGTCCAAGGCTCCTGGCTTCTACGAAATCCTGACCAACGAACCTGGTAAGGAATCCTGGCCGATCGCTGCTGCTACGTTTATCCTGATGCACAAGTCTCAGGACAACCCTGCCGCTGCGAAGGAAGTTCTCAATTTCTTCAACTTTGGCTACACTGAGGGGGACAAGATGGCTGAGCAACTGGGTTACGTACCTCTGCCCGATACCGTTGTTCAGCAAATCCAGACCCACTGGAAGAACAATATCAAGGGCAAGGACGGCACCGCCGTCTGGAAGTAAGATCTGCTGCAGGGTCGTCCCTGCTGCACATCTGGTATCAAATGGGGGGAAGGTTCGCCTTCCCCCATCAATTATGAGCAGAACATGAGCCAACCGACGCCAAGAAATTCACACGCCCTACTGGACACGTTGTTTCACAACACAACCCGGCTGTTCGCATTTCTGGTGCTCGCCCTGCTGATGGGCATCATGGTCACATTGACTGTGGCCAGCCTGCCAGCACTCAAATCTTTCGGTTTCCATTTCTTCGTCAGCGACGAATGGAATCCTGTCACGCAGCAATTCGGCGCGGTTGTACCAATCTTCGGGACCGTTGCCACTTCTGTCATCGCCATGTTGATCGGTGTGCCGGTCAGCTTCGGTATCGCATTATTCATCACTGAACTTTGCCCCGCCTGGCTCAAGCGCCCGCTTGGCATCGCCATCGAACTGCTGGCAGGCATCCCCAGCATCATCTATGGCATGTGGGGGCTGTTCGTGTTCGCCCCGTGGTTTGCCGACCATCTCGAACCGTGGATTAACGACCACATGAGCACGCTACCGCTGGTCGGGCATTTTTTCGAAGGTCCGCCCATGGGCATCGGCATGCTGACCGCCGGCTTCATCCTCGCCATTATGGTGATTCCATTCATCGCATCAGTGATGCGCGACGTGTTCGAAGTCGTCCCGCCCATGCTCAAGGAATCCGCTTATGGACTGGGTTCGACCACCTGGGAGGTGGTATGGAACGTCGTGCTGCCCTATACCAAAGTCGGGGTTGTGGGGGGCATCATGCTGGGCCTGGGCCGCGCACTGGGCGAGACCATGGCGGTCACTTTCGTCATCGGTAACGCGCACGAACTGTCCATGTCGTTGCTGATGCCCGGCAACACCATTTCCTCGGCACTGGCAAATGAGTTTACAGAGGCGGTGGGCGATCTCTACACATCGTCGCTGATCACGCTCGGCATGCTGCTGTTCGTCATCACATTCATCGTGCTGGCACTTGCCAAACTGTTGCTGATCAAACTGGCCTCGAGAGAAGGAAAACAATCATGACCGGCCTTGACTACAAGCGCTACCTGCGCCGTCGCGTCGTCAATGCGTTCAATCTGACGATTTCCATGATGGCCGTGGCATTTGCACTTTTCTTCCTGGCATGGATTCTATGGACGCTGATCAGCACAGGCATCGGCCACCTCGGCATAAGTGCGTTCACCAAAATGACCCCGCCGCCCGGTAGCCAAGGCGGCCTGCTCAACGCCATCGTCGGGAGCTTGCTCATGGTGGTCACGGCCACGCTCATCGGCACTCCGATCGGTATCCTGGCTGGCACCTATCTGGCTGAATTCGGTCGCGGAGGCTGGCTGGCACCATCGACTCGCTTCATCAACGATATCCTGTTATCTGCACCTTCCATCGTCATTGGCCTGTTCGTGTACGAACTGGTCGTACATCGAATGGGGCATTTCTCCGGCTGGGCCGGCGCCTTCGCATTGGCATTGATCGTGCTGCCAGTCGTGGTGCGCACGACCGAGAACATGCTTCAACTCGTGCCTAACAGCCTGCGGGAAGCCGCAGCGGCGCTGGGCGCCCCACAATGGAAGGTGGTCGTCATGGTGTCTTACCGAGCTGCGCATGCCGGCATCCTCACGGGGATCCTGCTGGCCGTGGCCCGCATTGCCGGTGAAACCGCACCGCTGCTGTTCACGGCATTGAACAACCAGTTCTGGAGCAGCGACCTGAATGGCCCGATGTCCAGCCTCGCCGTGATCATCTTCCAGTTCGCCATGAGCCCTTATGAAGACTGGCACCATCTGGCCTGGGCCGGCGCGCTCCTGATCACGCTGTTTGTCCTCGGACTCAACATTCTCGCGCGTTCCATCTTCCGCAAAGGCAATAACGCATAATGAGCGAACTGCACCTGACCCCCCCCCATCTCATGCACCCGGAATATCCACAGGAAACCGCTATGTCCGAAGCGAAAAAGATTGAAGTCAAGAACCTGAACTTCTATTACGGCAACTTCCATGCCCTGAAGAACATCAACATGGATATTCCGGACAACCGCGTCACGGCCTTCATCGGCCCCTCCGGCTGCGGAAAATCCACGTTGCTGCGCACGTTCAACCGCATGTACCAGCTGTACCCGAAACAGGTCGCCAAGGGCGAAATCATTCTGGACGGCGAAAACGTGCTCGACGCCAAGCAGGACCTCAACCTGTTGCGCGCCAAGGTTGGCATGGTGTTCCAGAAACCGACGCCGTTCCCGATGTCGATCTATGACAACATCGCATTCGGCATCAAGCTGTATGAAAACCTGAAGAAAACCGATCTGAACGACCGCGTCGAATGGGCGTTGCGCAAGGCTGCACTGTGGAACGAGGTCAAGGACAAGCTGGACCAGAGCGGCACCAGCCTTTCCGGCGGCCAGCAGCAACGTCTGTGCATCGCGCGCGGCATCGCTGTCAAGCCTGAAGTGCTGCTGCTGGACGAGCCCTGTTCCGCGCTGGATCCGATTTCCACCGCACGCATCGAAGAACTGATCCACGAACTGAAGACGGATTACACCATCGTCATCGTGACGCACAACATGCAACAGGCCGCCCGTGTGTCGGACTACACCGCCTACATGTATCTGGGCGAACTGATCGAATTCGGCGTCACCGACATGATGTTCACCAAGCCGGCCAGACGCGAAACCGAAGACTACATCACCGGCAAGTTCGGTTAATCCTCCCGGCAGGGCGCACTGACTGACTGTCGCCTGACAATGTCACCCCCCATCCTCCCCCGCCGGCATCCTGCCGTCCGGGGGAAACCCCAGCCAGACGGCCCCGATACTGAACAACGGAACATGCTGGCCGACCCGGCCACCATGGACCTCGCGGGAATCGCCCGCAGCGAACCGGCGTTCGTGCTCAGAGCCCTGGGAACTTCCTCCAGCGGGCTGCTGGACCGCGAAGCCGAAGAACGACTGCACCGTTTCGGTCGCAACACCATCGCCGCCGAGCGGCGCCCGACCTGGCCGGCACAACTGGCCCACCATTTCCTCAGCGCCATCAACCTGCTGCTGCTGACCATTTCCGGCATTTCCGCGTCCATGGGCGACCTGACCTCCGCCATCATGATCAGCCTGATGGTGGTCATGAGCACACTGCTTTCCTTCGTGCAGGAATTTCGTTCCGGGAATGCGGCGGAACAGTTGCGCCACATGGTCCGGTCGACCGCCAGTGTACTGCGGCAGGACAAGCGACTGGGGGTGCCCGCGGAAATCGTCGACGCGTTCGAGATCCATCTGCATCCGCAAGGCCCCCGCATTAGCGACCTTCCCATCGATGCGCTCGTGCCGGGGGATATCATCCACCTCTCCGCGGGCGACATGGTCCCGGCCGATGTCCGCATCCTGCAAAGCAAGGATCTATACGTCAACCAGTCCACGCTCACCGGGGAATCGCTTCCGGTGGAAAAACACGCGCAACTGACAGGCGACGCACGCAACATCCTGGAATGCTGCAACCTGTGCTTCATGGGCAGCAACGTCGTCAGCGGCACGGCCAGCGCCGTGGTGCTGCGTACCGGGGCGACCACCTATTTCGGCGCGCTGGCCAGGAACATCACCGAACAGCGTCCGGGCACCAGCTTCGAGAAGGGGGTACAGCGATTCGCCATGCTGATGCTGCGTTTCATGCTGGTGATGGTGCCACTGGTGTTTGCCCTCAATGGGCTGACCAAGGGGGACTGGATGCAGGCGTTCCTGTTCGCCGTTGCCGTCGCCGTCGGCCTCGCACCCGAAATGCTGCCGATGATCGTGACCATCAACCTGAGCAAGGGCGCGATCAGCCTGTCGCGCATGAAGGTCATCGTCAAGCGTCTCAACGCGATCCAGAATTTCGGGGCGATGGACGTACTCTGCACGGACAAGACCGGGACCCTGACGCAGGGACGCGTGGTCCTCGAGAAACACGTCGACGCGAACGGCAGCGATTGCCTCAAGGTCCTGCAGCACGCCTATCTCAACAGCTATCACCAGACCGGCCTCAAGAACATGCTGGACATCGCCGTGCTGCAGCACGCGGACATCCATACCGGCCTGGAAGTGGATAAACGCTTCGTCAAGGTCGACGAGGTGCCGTTCGACTTCCACCGACGCCGCATGTCCGTGATCGTGGAGCAGGAAGGCCGCCATCACCTGCTGGTGTGCAAGGGCGCGGTCGAGGAAATGCTGACCGTCTGCGACCGGATCGACATCGATGGCGTGCTCCATCCCCTGGATACGGCATGGCTGGAGCGACTCAAGTCACTGAAGGACGAATTGAACGGCGAGGGATTCATGGTCATCGCGGTCGCTTGCCGGCAGTTTCCTGCCGTGCGCAGCATGTATACCCATCGCGACGAGCACGGCCTGACCCTGCTGGGATTCACGGCCTTCTTCGACCCGCCGCGCGACAGTGCTGCCGAAGCCCTGTCGGCGCTGCACCAGCATGGCGTATCCGTGAAAATCCTCACTGGCGACAACGAAGCGGTCACCACCATGACCTGCCATCAAGTCGGTCTTCAGATCAGCGGCGTGGCAAGCGGCGAACAAATCGCTGCAATGCATGACAGCGAGCTGCAACAGGCCGTCGAGGCGAACAACGTCTTCGTCAAACTGTCTCCGGAACAGAAATCGCGCATCATCGCCGCGCTACACGCGAACCGGCACGTGGTCGGCTTCCTCGGCGATGGCATCAACGATGGCCCCGCACTCAAGGCAGCCGATATCGGCATTTCAGTGGATAGCGCCGTCGATATCGCCAAGGAATCGGCCGACATCATCCTGCTGGAGAAAAGCCTGATGGTGCTGGAACAGGGGGTCATGGAGGGGCGGCGCGTCTTCGGCAACATCATCAAGTATCTGCGCATGAGCGCCAGTTCCAATTTCGGCAACATGCTGAGCATGGTCGGTGCCAGCATGTTCCTGCCGTTCCTGCCCATGGCGCCTGTGCAGATCCTGCTCAACAACTTGTTCTACGACCTGTCGCAAACCACCATCGCTACCGACGAGGTCGACCAGGAGTACCTGGCCCAGCCACGGCAGTGGGAAATCGGCAATATCGCCCGTTACATGCTGGTGTTCGGTCCGATCAGCTCCTTGTTCGACTATGTCACGTATGCCGTTCTGCTCTACGGGTTCGATGCCTGGAACAATGCCCGGCTGTTCCATACCGGCTGGTTCATGGAATCGCTGCTGTCCCAGACGCTGATCGTACACATCATCCGTACCGGCCGGATTCCCTTTGTGGAAAGCCGGGCGAGTACGCCCTTGCTACTGACCAGCATTGCCATCTGCCTGCTGGCCATCTGGCTGCCGTTCTCGCCGTTTGCCTTGCATTTCGGCTTCACCCCGGTATCCGCCGGCTACGGCATCGCCCTGGCGGGAATCGTCCTGGCCTATCTGATGTTCACGCAGGTCATCAAGAGCTGGTTCATCCGACGCTACGGATTGAATTAGTCAACACGCGCCATGCATCGCATCCGGATGCATCGCTGAATGTCAAAAAACTTTCACACAAGGCCGTTACTCTTGCATGACTAAAATCATGGCGGACCACAGCAGCACTAAATGACCACTTCTGTCGCAATCAGCAACTTCCCTGTCCAGGCACCCAATGTCCTGGCTCCACGCATACGCCAGATCATTCGTGAACGGCAACTCAAGGCCATCTATCAGCCCATCGTCCAACTTCGCAACGCTGACATTATCGGCTATGAAGGGCTGATACGAGGTCCTTCCGACAGCCCGCTTCATTCCCCCCTGGCGCTTTTCCAGGCCGCGCGGGAATGCAACCTGGCGCTGGAGATCGAGTATCTCAGCCGCGCCGTCGTACTGGAGTCATTCAGCCGCCTGGGCATCAAGGGCAAGGTGTTTCTCAATGTCAGCCCGGACACCCTGCTGATGGAAGGCTGGAAGAGCGGCCAGACGCTGCGATGCATTCAGGAATCCGGCCTGCAACCGAGCCAGATCGTGATCGAGCTGACGGAGAATTCCCCGCAACTCGACTACGTGGCCTTGCGTGAAGCGACTGCACACTACCGTGCCATGGGATTCGAGATCGCCATGGACGACCTCGGCGAAGGGTTTTCCAGCCTGAGGATGTGGTCAGAGATCCGGCCGGATTACGTCAAGATTGACAAGCATTTCATCCAGAACATCAATCTCGATCCGGTCAAACTGCAGTTTGTCCGCTCCATCCAGGAGATCGCCAGGAATTCCGGTTGCAGGGTGATCGCGGAAGGTATCGAAACCCACGCGGAACTGGTCACCGTGCGGGACCTCGGCGTGGCTTTCGGTCAGGGATATCATTTCGCACACCCCAAGCCGCAACCGGAAACTCTGCTCCCGGTCGGAGTGCTCGAAACACTCAGAGGCGTTAAAGCCATGATCCAATCCTCCCCAGCTGGCTTCATGCAAACCCGGGCCACGGTTGCCAATCTGGTCAAGTTCGTGCAGCCGGTCAGCCGAAAAGCCACCAACGAGTGCGTGTTCGCGATGTTCGAGCAGAACCCATCACTGCATTCCATCCCGGTTGTCGAGGACGGGGTTCCGGTCGGCCTGATCGGTCGCCACACCATGATCGACCGTTTTGCCCGACAATATGGCAAGGAACTCTACGGGCGCAAATCTTGCGAGATGATGATGGACCCTGCCCCGCTGATCGTCGAGCGATCGGTCTCCCTGCATGAACTCAGCAGCTTGATCCTGGAGATGGAACCCTACCATCTGGCGCTGGGCTACATCATCACGGACCGCGGGGCATACCATGGCATGGGCAGCGGACACGACCTGCTGCGCGAAATCACCCAGATGCAGATCGCGGCGGCACGCTACGCCAACCCGCTCACCCATCTGCCTGGCAACGTCCCGATCAACGAACAGATCGATCGCATGCTGGATGCCGGGACCCCCTTCATCGCCTGCTACCTGGATCTCGATCATTTCAAGCCCTATAACGATGTCTACGGCTTCCGCAAAGGGGATGAGATCATCAAGCTGACCAGCAAACTGTTACTGGAACACGTCGATCCTGAAGTGGATTTCGTCGGCCATATCGGCGGCGATGATTTCATTGCGCTTCTGCAAAGCGCAGACTGGGAAACGCGCTGCCGTGCGCTGCTGGACAGGTTTTCGGAAGCCGTGACCTCGCACTTCCTCGACGAGGACATCGTTCGCGGCGGGATCGAATCCGAGGACCGTCAGGGCAACCGGGTTTTCCACCCCATCACCAGCCTGTCCATCGGTGTCGTCCTGGTGGATCCGGTGCATTTCCATTCCCACCACGAAGTCGCGGCAGCGGCCTCTTCCGCCAAGAAACAGGCCAAGAAAATGCCCGGCAACACCTTGTTCACGGATCGCCGCACCCAGCCATATTCCGCCTGAACGTTCGCCCCACGCCCGTGATCTTTCGCCAGCAGGATTCACGGGCGAATCCCGCCTCACCAAATGTGACAGTTTTGTTAATATACCCATGAGGCAAACATCGTTTTGCCCCTGCCAAACAAAATCCAAGCACACGGTGATCCAGGGAAGAGGTCCACATGTTCAGCGGCATGATGCCTAAAAGAAAAGAATTCTTCGATCTGCTCGTCGCACATTCCGACCGGGTCGTCGCCAGCGCCAACGCGACCTTGCGACTGGTCAACAACCTGGGGAGCGCGAGCGCGGACGAAATCGACCTGCTGGTCAAGGAAGTCGATTTCAACGAAAAAAGCGGCGACAAGATCAAGGCCGAAGTAATCGCCCTGCTGCACAAATCCTTCATCACGCCCCTCGATCGCGACGAAATCCACAACCTGACGCTGGAGCTCGACAAGATCCTGAGCGCGTTGCGCAACGTGGCGAACGCCATCGGCATGTACAACATCGAGCAGTCCACCCCGGAGGCACGTGAAATGGCCGCGCTGGGGGCGGACGCCTGCCTGCGACTCAACCGCGCCATGATCTCGCTTGCGGATGAAGCCCGCCGAAAAGAGACCACGGAGATGTGCCAGGAAATCGATGAAATCGAATCCAAGGCCGACCAGGTCCTGAAACAGGCGATCACCCGGCTGTTCCGCGAAGGGGGCGACGTCTGGCTGGCCATGAAGCTAAGGGAGTTCTATTTCCTGCTGGAGTACGTCCTGGACCGTTGCGAAGAAACTGCGAAGACGATCGAAGAAATCCTGATCGAGAATTCATGATGGAAGCCCTGACCATCAACATCTGGATCCTGGCATTGTTGATCCTGGTCGGTCTCGCGTTCGACTTCATGAACGGGTTCCACGACGGCGCGAACTCGATCTCCACGATCGTCGCCACCGGTGCCCTGACCCCCAAGCAGGCCGTGCTGTTTGCCGCCACCTTCAACTTCCTCGCACTCTGGGTGTTCCAGCTGCATGTCGCCGCCACCATCGGCAAGGGCACGGTGGACCCGCATTTCGTCGATTACTACGTGATCTTCGGCGCATTGTGCGGGGCACTTTCCTGGAATATCGTGACCTGGTATTACGGCATTCCCTCGTCCTCCTCGCACGCGCTGGTCGGTGGGCTGGTCGGCGCCACCGTCGCCAAGGCTGGCGGAACCAGTCCTATCATCTGGAGTGGACTGGGCAAGATCCTCGCCTTCATCGTCATTTCACCGTTGGTCGGCTACCTGCTGGGTGGCATCCTGATGGTGCTGGTCGCCTGGCTGTTCCGCAACCGCACGCCGGGGCAGGTCAAGCACTGGTTCGACCGCATGCAGCTGTTTGCGTCGGGCGCCTACAGCCTGACCCATGGCGGCAACGACGCCCAGAAGACCATCGGCATCATCTGGCTGCTGCTGATCAGTGCCGGGGTGTCGACCACCGACGTCAAGACGCTGCCGGACTGGGTGATTTATGCCTGTTATCTCGCGATCGCGCTGGGCACCTACATGGGCGGCTGGCGCATTGTCAAAACCATGGGATCCAAGATCACCAAGCTCAATTCGGTCAGCGGCTCCTGCGCCTCCATGGGCGGGGCCATCAGCCTCGGGCTGGCGACCCTGGGCGGGATTCCGGTTTCGACGACCCACACCATCTCCGGCGCCATCGTCGGGGTTGGTTCAGCTCACCGCACGCGCAACGTCAGGTGGGGGGTGGCCATCAATCTGGGGATCGCCTGGGTCCTCACCATTCCCGCCAGCGGACTGATCGCGGCCGCATTCTGGTGGGCCGGCACCCATTTCCTGTAAAGCCCTTCAGCGCGCCAAAAGCACGTCCTGATAGAAGCCTGCCATGTGAACGGCCATGCTGGAGGCCGACCACTGGCGGGCATGGGAACAGGCAGCAGCCCCCAGCGCCTGCCGGCCGGCCGGGTCCGCCAGCAACTCCCGCACCAGACAGGCAAAGGTATGTGCGTCCTGAGGGGCAATACGCGCCCCTTCCCCCTCGCGCAGGATCGACCGGGTCCCCATTTCCGCGATGGCGACGACCGGTACGGACTGGGCCATCGCCTCGAGCAGGACCAATCCCTGGGTTTCGGTCAACGACGAAAAAACGAAGACGTCCGCAGCTCGATAACAGTCGTTCAGTTCGCTCTTGCGATCGAGGTAACCGAGGAAACGAACATTATCCTCCAGCCCCAGCGTGACGGACATCTGGCGCAGGGACGGCAGCGCCGGGCCCTCTCCGGCGATCACCAGCAAGGCATCAGGGCGTGAATGCTTGAGTTCGGCCAGCATGTGCAGCAGGAAACCGATGTTCTTTTCGTGTGCGACACGCCCGACAAACAGCAGCACGGGCCGGTCCAGCGGGATATCGTAGCGCCGGCGAAACCCTGCGCCGTCTCCCGGGATGAAACTGTGTTCCTCCAGCCCGGTCGGGATCACGGCCGCATGCGATTTGACGCCATAGCCGCGCAGGGCGTCCAGCATCGGTTGCGACGGCGCCACCACTGCGTCCACGGCGTTGCATTGCTGGCGGGACAGGCTGCGGGCCACCCGCTTGAGGATGGGCTTGGGCAGCACCGGCAGGTAGTGGTGCATGTAATCTTCGAAAAAGGTGTGATAGGTTTCCACGCAAGGGACGCCCATGCGCCTGGCCAGCTTCAGCCCGAGGTAATGCGCGACGAAGGGTGTATGCACGTGGATGAGGTCGAAGTCGTTGCGCAATCGTTTCGTCGCTTCCAGCGTCTTGCCGTAACGCATCAGGCGGTCTTCCGGGTCGAACGGCAGATACCGCGACGGCATGCGCGAGATCCAGGACTCATCCTCGCTGGGGGAGTAATAATCCGGGGCGACCAGATGGACCTGGTGGCCACTTTCGACCAATTGTTGCCGCAAGGTATGGATGGACGTGGAAACGCCGTTGATACGCGGGAAATAGACATCTGACAGGAAAAGAATATTCACGGAAGACTCTTATAAGATAGATCCCGGAATCGTAGCCATCTTGTGTGACAGATCCGTGAAAACCACGGCCATAACCGGCCGTTTTCATCTCGCTGACACAGAGTCGATGCTAGAATTCAAGGCAAATTCGATTCCTTGGACCCCTCCCCATGAGCACACCCGCCCCCGCCCCGTTGGACCACCAGGAATTGCAGACCATGGACGCCTGGTGGCGCGCCTGCAACTACCTGGCCGCCGGCATGATCTACCTGCAGGACAACCCACTGCTGAAAGAACCGCTGAAGCCGGAACACATCAAGCGCCGCCTGCTTGGCCACTGGGGTGCCAGCCCGGGCCTGAGCTTCGTTTACACGCACTTGAACCGCCTGATCAACAAGTACGACCAGAACGCGATCTTCCTTGCCGGACCCGGCCATGGGGCGCCCGGCGTGCTGGCGCCGGTCTATCTGGAAGGCACCTACAGCGAGATTTACCCCAACAAGGGCGAGGACGAGGAAGGCCTGCGCCAGTTCTTCAAGGAGTTTTCCTTCCCCGGCGGCATCGGCAGCCACTGTACTCCGGAAACCCCGGGTTCCATCCACGAAGGCGGCGAACTCGGCTACAGCATCAGCCATGCCTTCGGTGCTGCCTATGACAATCCGGACCTGCTGGTCACGGTGGTCGTCGGCGATGGCGAGTCGGAAACCGCACCGCTGGCGACCTCGTGGCATTCCAACAAATTCCTGAATCCGTTGCGTGACGGGGCCGTGCTGCCGGTCCTGCATCTCAACGGCTACAAGATCAACAACCCGACCATCCTGTCGCGCGTGTCCCATGAAGAACTGGAACACCTGTTTTCCGGCTATGGCTGGACGCCGCATTTCGTCGAAGGCACCGACCCGATGGAAATGCACGCGAAGATGGCAGAAACCCTGGAACGCTGCCTCCTCGACATCCGCACCATCCAGCAGGACGCGCGCAGCAGCGGCAAGCCCACCCGCCCGCGCTGGCCGATGATCGTGCTGCGCTCGCCCAAGGGCTGGACCGGCCCTGCCATGGTCGACGGCCACAAGGTCGAGGGCTTCTGGCGCGCCCATCAGGTGCCGCTGAGCGGCGTACGGGAAAACCCGGAACACCTCGCCCAGCTGGAAACCTGGCTGAAGAGCTATAGGCCGGAAGAACTGTTCGATGCCTCCGGCAGGATCCGCGCCGACATCCGGGCACTGGCACCCAGGGGCACCCGGCGCATGAGCGCCAACCCGCACGCCAACGGCGGCCTGTTGCGCAAGGCGTTGCGCATGCCGGATTTCCATCACTATGCCGCACAGCTGCCAGGCCCCGGCAAGACCACCGCCGAGAACACCCGCCCGCTGGGCAAGTTCCTGCGCGACATCATGGCCGCCAATATGCACAACTTCCGCGTGTTCGGCCCGGACGAAAACAGCTCCAACAAGCTGGACGACATCTACGAGGTCAGCAAGAAGACCTGGATGGCGGACCTGTTGCCGGAAGACGCGGATGGCAGCGAACTGTCACCGGATGGCCGCGTGATGGAGATGCTGTCCGAGCATACGCTGGAAGGCTGGCTGGAAGGCTACCTGCTGACTGGCCGCCACGGCTTCTTCTCGACCTACGAAGCCTTCGTGCACGTGATCGACTCCATGTTCAACCAGCATGCCAAGTGGCTGGCCATGTCCAGTGAAGTGCCCTGGCGCGCGCCGGTTTCCTCGCTCAACCTGCTGATTACCTCCACGGTATGGCGACAGGACCATAACGGTTTCACGCACCAGGACCCGGGCTTCCTCGATGTGGTCGTCAACAAGAGCCCCAAGGTCACCCGCATCTACCTGCCGCCGGACGTGAATACCCTGCTGGCGGTGGGCGACCATTGTCTGCAGAGCACGGACTACATCAACGTCATCGTCAGCGACAAGCAGAAGCACCTGCAATACCTGGACATGGATGCCGCCATCAAGCATTGCACCAAGGGCATCGATATCTGGGAGTGGGCCAGCAACGACGATGGCACCGAACCAGACCTGGTCATGGCCAGTGCTGGTGACATTCCGACCAAGGAAGCCCTGGCGGCGACCGTGTTGCTGCGTGAGCATTTCCCTTCCCTCCGGATCCGCTTCGTCAACGTGGTCGACCTGTACAAGATGACCCCGACCAGCGAGCATCCGCATGGACTCAGCGACCGCGACTTCGACAGCCTGTTCACCGTGGACAAGCCGGTGATCTTCAACTTCCACGGCTACCCGTGGCTGATCCACCGCCTGGCCTACCGCCGCACCAACCACAAGAATTTCCACGTACGCGGCTACAAGGAAAAGGGCAGCATCAACACCCCGCTGGAACTGGCGATCCAGAATGAAATCGACCGCTTCAGCCTGGCCATCGATGCCATCGACCGCATTCCGGCGCTCAAGGTGGCCGGTGCACACGTCAAGGAACGCCTGCGCGACCGCCAGATCGAATGCCGGAACTATGCCTACGAGCATGGCGTGGACCTGCCAGAGGTGGACCAGTGGACCTGGCCTTACTAAGGAAATCCCATGGACAATGAACGTAGACAGAACCTCGAACTGCGCGACATCTTCGAAGATGCCTGCCGGATTGCGGCCCCGTTTCTCGACCCGGCCAACGGCATCGCCGGCACGCCGATGACCCGCCATGCCTATGTCGCCATCCACGAGCATTATCCGCAACTCAGCACGCAGAAGCTCTCGCTTCTGGTGCACGCGGTCGAGCGCACCGTGACGATGCGTTTGCGCGGAGCTTGGCCCGCTTGAACATCCTGACCATCAACAGCGGCTCCTCCAGCCTCAAGGCCAGCCTGTTCAAAAAGGACGGCACGCGTCGCAACTTCCGCTACGAGCATATCGGTCACGGGTTCCCGCATGACCACGCGGAAGCCTTTCAGGCGCTCATGCAGGACCTCGGGGCTGACCGTCCCGACATCATCGGCCACCGTTTCGTGCATGGCGGCGAAATCACCGATGCCGCACGTCTCGTCGACCACACGGAACGCGAGCGCCTGGAAAGCATCACCCACCTGGCGCCGCTGCACATGCCCGGCAACCTGCTGGGAGTGGACCTGGGCTTCCAGCACTTCGACGTGCCTCAGGTCGCCTGCTTTGACACGGCCTTCCATGCCACCCTGCCAGAAATGGCCTGGCGCCTGCCCATCCCGCAGGATCTCGGCATGCGTCGCTATGGCTTCCACGGCATCAACTACGCCCACGTCGCCCGGGTCCTTCCCGAAATCCTCGGGGAAACGGCCCGCGGCAACATCATCGTCGCCCACCTCGGCAACGGCGCCAGCCTGTGCCTGATGCAGGACCTGAAGTCCGTCGACACCAGCATGGGTTACACCCCTGCGGGCGGCATCCCCATGGGCACCCGCAGCGGCGACCTCGATCCAGGCGTGATGCTGGAACTCGCGGCGCGCTACGACGAGATCGCGCTCTACGACCTGGTCTACCATCGCATGGGGCTGCTGGCACTGTCGGACGGCGAAAGCAATGAAATGTCGGACCTCCTCTCTAGCGACACTCCGGCAGCCGCATTCGCCGTGGCCTATTACAGCCGACAGGTCCGAGCCGCCATCGGTGCTTATGCCGCCAAGGCCGGGGGCATCGACGCCCTGGTATTCACCGGCGGGATCGGCGAGCATGCGGCCGAGGTCCGCAAACAGGTCTGTCAACCGTTGGGATTCCTCGGCCTGGCAATGGATGATCTTGCCAATGGCCGACATGCAACCTGCTTGCATGCCGACGGATCCCGGCCCATCCTGATGATCCCAGCCGACGAAGAAGTGGAAATTGCACGCCTGGCCGGCAACTTCTCCGCTCGCTGACCACACTCGGACAGGATCCCAGATATCCGGCAGTTCGAGCTGCCGGCCCATGCCATCGATGCCATTTTTTCCGTCATCTGTTTGTAACCCAAGGTACGCATCATCCAGCCAGGCATCGCATGAAGTACTCAGACCCGGATCAACCCCAAACGCTTGATCGCGAAAACGGGCTCGGGTGACTCAGTCTGACTCAAAGAATGGAGGTAATCGTGCTGATCTATGTCATCCGGAACGAACATCAGGAAGAAGTGGCCGCTTACACCAATCACGATGAAGCTCGCCTGGTCGCGGAAGAGCTTCAATCGCTCAGCCAGAGACCCTACCATGTGGAGGCCTTCACCGGCCTGGAAGACCACAAGGAAGTGGAAGGCCTGTCATTCTCCCAATAACCACGGCATTCCCCGGAACGAAACACACGGCTGAAAGCCTTTGTTGCGGGTGCCGGAAGCGCTTGTGTGCAAAAAGTCATAAATCTGTAACACACCAAATCACCGCGAAAGATTAGATTAGCTATCTTTTTGCACTTTCTCAGGAGTTGTATCGTGAAAATCAGCAAGCCCAAGTACCTGGAAAAAGCGTTGCTCCTGACACCGGAGGAACAGGAACGCGTGCTGTCCAGAATGTCCGGCAAGCTGCCGCGACGGCTTGAAAAGGACAGGCTCAGCATCGACGAAGCCATTGCCATCCAGCTGGAAATCGAGGACGAGCAACTCAACGAGTGGCGTCAGCGGATGCATGCCCTGAAGAAGTCGATCTTCCAGGAAGAAAGCAAAGCCAAGGCACGCAACAAGGCAAAGCCGGAAGCCAAGGAAAAAGCCGCTACCAAGACCGAAGAAGCAGTCCCCGCCGTGCCCAAGCCGGCAAAAAAGCCAGTCGCAGCAAAATCGAAAGCCAGAGCAGCAGAAGCCCCCGCCGTCGTCAAAACACCTGCCGAGCCCAAGGCCCCAGCCCCAGGTAAAGCCAAGACAGGCACCACCAAGGCCAAGGCAGCGGACAAACCCGAGCAGGACTAGGCAGCCTCTTCTGCAGCGCCTGGACCTTTACAGCATATAGGCTTCCGTCGCGTAGCGCCGGATCATGCGGTGGCTGTTGAACACGGAAGCGTTCTTGCCGATGGCGCCTTTCATGACCGCCACCCAGCCCGCGCGGTCGCCGTAATACATCGGCAGCACCTGTTGTTCCAGCTTGCGATACAGATCTTCGACATCGTTGCCTTCGTTCCCGCCCAGCGCATTGCCTACCGCCCAACCCGTCACCCCCTCGATACAGCCCTCCAGCCACCAGCCATCCAGCACGCTGAGGCTGGGAACCCCGTTAAAGGCAGCCTTCATGCCGCTGGTGCCTGAGGCCTCCAGCGGCCGTAGCGGGGTGTTGAGCCAGACATCGACGCCCGACACCAGGTCGAGCGCCAGCCGCATGTCGTATCCAGGCAGAAAAACCACGGGCAAATCCTCGCCCAACTCCTGGATATGTCGGTGCAATTGCTCGATCAGATGCTTGCCACCCTCGTCGTTCGGGTGCGCCTTGCCAGCGAGGACCAATTGGAACGGATGCTTGGCGGCGATCCGACGCAACCGTTCCAGATCGCTGAAAATCAGGTCGGGCCGTTTGTAGGCGGTCATCCTGCGGGCAAAACCGAACACCGGCAGGGCCGGATCCAGCACGCGCCCCGTCATGTCCCGGACCCGGTCCAGCAACCGCTGCTTGGCGTTGCTGTGGGCATCCCACAACGCCTGATCCGGCATCTGGTCGATACGCACCAGCAATTCCGGCTCGTGGCGCCAGCCGGGCAGCGCATTATCGTAAAGGCCGGCAAAAAATTCGCTGGTCCAGGTATGGGGGTGCACCCCGTTGGTAATGGCATGCATCTCGTATCCCGGGAACATGCGCTGTGAAACTTCGGCATGGCTCTTGGCCACGCCGTTGACGAAATCGGACAGGTTGAGGGCGAGCCGTGTCATGTTCAAGCGGTCTTCTCCGGCCAGCTTGCGCACTTCGGCCTGATCCATGAAATCGCCATCGGCGATGCGTTCCACCATGGCATAGTCGAACTGATCCTGCCCGGCCTCGACCGGGGTATGGGTAGTGAAGATGCATTGTGATCGCACCGCCGGGGCATCGTAGGGCAACTCCCCCGGCCGCAAGTCGCGTTTCGGACGCTTGTGCCGATTCAACAACTCCATCGCCAGCAGCGCAGAATGGCCTTCGTTCATGTGGTGTTTACGGATCTGGAACCCCAGCGCCAGCAGCATGCGCACGCCTCCCACGCCGAGGACGATTTCCTGCTTGAGACGGTAGGCGGCATCCTTGCCATACAGAAAATGCGTGATCTCACGATCTTCGACACTGTTCTCCGGCAGATCGGTATCCAGCAGCACCACCGGCACGCACCCCCCGGCCAGCCCCTCGATGCGGTAAAGCCAAGCTCCGACCCACACCCGGCGCCGCTCGATCTGAACCGCCACCTTTGCCGCAGCGGGCAACGCGAACCTGGCAGGATCCCAGATATCCGGCAGTTCGAGCTGCCGGCCCATGCCATCGATTTTCTGCTGGAAATACCCGGCCCGGCTCGCCAGCGTCACCCCCACCATGGGCAAGGCAAGGTCGGCGGCAGAACGCAGGGTATCCCCCGCCAGCACCCCCAAGCCGCCGGAATAGGTCGGGATATCGTGGGAAAGGGCGATCTCCATCGAAAAATACGCAATCCGTTGAACGCCGGTGAATTCCTGAAACATGTTCTCTCCTGATTCATTCTGGGCAATGGCCTATGCATGCCCGATTGCACGCCCATCTTACTCCGGACCTGCCCCGGACGGACGGGCATGAGCGATAGCACCCGGAGCACCACCGGCTTGCGGACATCCCCTGCCACATCTCCTTGATTGACCAAAGCGGGCATTCAAAGGATATACCCATCCTTTTATGCTATATTAGCGCGGATCCAGAACAAGGAAATCGACATGTTTGATGCCGCCGAAATTCAACGCACCTTCCTGAACTGCCTGCAACAGCACCAGAGGGTGGACAGCCCTTACCCGCACTGGTTCCTGGACCACTGCCTGCCGGAGGACGTGGTCGACGCCCTGGCAGGGCTGCCATTCAAGCCGGCGCCGATCGCCGACACCTACGGCAAGCGCGAAACCCACAACGCCACGCGTGTCCATTTCGGTGCAGACAACCAGCGTCAATACCCGGTCATGGCAGCCCTGGCTGAAGTCTTCCAGAACCAGGCCACCGTGGATGCGCTCAAGGCTGTGACCGGCACCCCGCTCGAAGGCACCTCGCTGCGCATCGAATACTGCCAGGACACCGATCGTTTCTGGCTGGAGCCGCACACCGACATTGGTGTGAAGAAGTTCACCATGCTGATCTACCTCAACCGTGAGCCCGAGGCTGTGGAATGGGGGACCGACCTGTACGCCGACCCTGACACCTTCGTCGGCCGCGCGCCCGGCGGCTTCAACCGCGGCCTGATCTTCGTCCCGGCCGAGAATACCTGGCATGGCTTCCAGGTACGGCCCCTGACCGGGATCCGCAAGTCCATCATCATCAACTACGTCAGCCCCGAATGGCGCAGCCGTCACGAACTCTGTTATCCTGAATCGCCCGTTGCCTGAGTCATTCGTCCCGGGCGGGCCAACCGGATGAGCCTGCCGCCTTGAAGACCGACCACCCGCATACCCGACGCCTGATTCCGGCCCTGCTCGTCATGGTGCTGCTCGGCGCTTGCGCCTCCTCCCCGCAGGGCCGTAGCAAGATGACGACCCCCGGCCCGATCAGCGACGTTTACTCGGATGCCGACCTGAAGCTTTACCTTGCCACGCTGCCCAACATCGAATCCCCTTGCAGCGGCGAACAATGCGAAGAAAACCAGGCATTCGACGCCCAGGTGCAGCATCTGGGCGGACATCTGGCGGATGCCGCTTACGATGCCCACCCCGACCTGAAGCATCGCATTCCGAAATTCAATTTTTCCGTGGCCGAGAAGGACCGCCCCGGCATTTCCTCCAACGCCTCCGGCGACATCGTGATCCTGCGTGGCGTCCAGCAACTGGGGTTGAATGACGAAACCCTCGCCTTCGTCCTGGCACGTGAACTGGGCCACGTCATTTCGCAACACCATGAAGAGAACACCTCGACCCGCATTATGCTGTCGGTGGCCGCGACCCTGCTGTTCCCGGCGCTCAATCTTTTTGGCAACACCGCCACGGTCGCCCAGGCCACCACCGCCACGACCACCTCCACGGCAGTCATGACCACCGCCGCCTCTACCGCAACCTCTTACGTCGGATCGAAATTGCTGCTGAACAACGTCCATCCCGACCAGATGAGCGAGGCGGACATGGTCGCGCTCGACCTGCTGGATCGCATGGGCTATCCCCGCCGGCGCATCGTTCAGGCATTGCAGGACAGCCCCGACTTCGAGGGTTCCGGCCCATGGGGAGAGGACTTCCGGCTATCGGTGCAGCATCTGCAGGCACTGGAGATGACCAATCCGCTGGAAGACGGCATGCCGGAAGAGGAAGCCCCCGCGGACGAATTGCCGCCGCTGATGGAAGCCGTTGACGACCATTCTGCTGAAGTGGATCCGCCTCCCACGGTGATGACCTCCAGCGACACCACAGCAATCGCGACAACCCCAAGTCCGATCGAGGCACAGACAACACCCCCGTCGCCCGAACCGGCGACACCCCCGGAAATTACCGGTGGCGCATCGAGATCAAACGCTCCGGTCCACCCTCAGAAGACCGCGCAGAAATCGCCGTCACTGGAAAAATCCAAGCCTTCGACATCACGTTCAAATGCGGCTGGCGCCATGCACACCGAGAGGCATCCAGATAAAAAGGACGTCAAGGCAAAAGGGCATGACAAGGTGCTCGCCGGCAAAACGGGCAAGCATGATCATGCTATCAGGGAAGCGAAGAACACGGCAAAACGAACCGTGCAAAACCCCAAGAGCCCAGCCACCAGCCAGGGCAAGAAAAACAAGGAAAAATCCGGGACTGCCAGGAAACCAAAATCCCGCGGCTAGTTCCAGATCATCCGATCAGCACCAGCCCCCACACCGTCGCCAGGTTGATCAGGCTCAGCATCACCGCGGCACTGCCGATGTCCTTGGCACGCTTGGCGAGCCGGTGATTCTCCAGCGAAATGCGGTCGACCGTGGCTTCCACGGCCGAATTGAGCAATTCCACGATCATCACCAGGATCACGCTGCCGATCATCAGGGCTCGTCCAACGCCACCGGGTTCCAGCACGAATGCCAACGGGATCATCATGACCGCCAGCAGAACCTCTTGCCGAAACGCGTCCTCATGCTGGTAGGCAGCCTTCAGGCCGGCCAGGGAATACATGCAGGCATTGACCAGACGGCGCAGGCCGGTTTTGCCCTTGAACGGACTTTCCATCTTTGTTTTTTCCTTGAGTAGTGCTTCGGTCACATCGCCACGGGAAGGGGGATACCCGATTGCATGGCGATACGCAGATAATAGTCGAATTGGCTGCAGACAGCGTCCCACGAATGCGCCTCCACGGCCACACGGGTCATGGGTTTCATGGAAGCCAACTGCTGCGGCTGCCGTGCCAGCGACACTGCACAGTCGACAAAGGCCTGCTGGTCCCCCAATGGTGACAGCAGGCCATTCTGGCCATGGCGGATGTAGAGCGAAGCAGCAGCATCGTCGAATGCCACCACCGGCAACCCACTCGCCAAGGCCTCAGGCACGACGTTGCCGTAGGTCTCGGTCTGGCTCGGGAACAGGAACACATCCGCCGAAGCGTAATGCGCGGCCAAAGACTCCCCCAACCTGACACCGGCCATGATGTGATGCGGGTAGGTTTTGCGCAGGCGCGCCATTTCCGGCCCGTCGCCGACCCAGACCATGCGCGCCTTGGGATTCTGGCGCTCGATCTCGGCGAAAGCGATTTCCAGCGTCCGCAGGTTCTTTTCCGGAGCCAGGCGGCCGACATACACGACTGCCAGTCCGCCTTCCGACACCCCCCAGGACCTGCGAAGGGCCTCCGACCGCCGGGAAGGATGAAACAACCCGCCATCGATACCTCGTCCAAGCACGCCCACGCTTCGATAGCCCTCCTGCTGCAGGCGATCGGCTAGGGCCGGATTCGGCACCAGGGTCACCGCCGCCCGGTTATGGAAATTCCGCAAATGCCGCGTGACGACGCCACGCATCCAGCCGATCCGGTAATGCGCGCAATAACGGTGAAAATTGGTGTGGAACGTGCTGGTGACCGGAATTCCCAGGCTGCAAGCCACTTGCAGTGCAGCCCATCCCAAGGGGCCTTCCGTCGCTATGTGCACGACATCCGGGCGTTCACGGCTCCACTGTCTCCGCAACAAGCCCGTGACCGGCAAGCCGAAACGCAATCCAGCATAGCCTGGGATGGGCAATCCAGGCACCAGCAGATCGACATCTGATGACGCAATGGCGCTATCGTGCCGCTGCCTCGGCCTGACCAGACTGACGTGCCAGCCGCAAGTACTCAAACCATCCACCAGACGTGACAACGTCATCGCCACGCCATTTATCTCGGGTGGCCAGGTTTCCGTCACCAGCGTCAGGCGACGGGACTCAAAGGGCGAAAGTTCCAATGATTCCGGGCGAAAGGTATGCATGCGCCCAGCATTCCATCCGAGTATGAAAGATTGATGAAGAACTGGTTAAAATTTGCGCCCACCGCATCGGCTTAGCCGGCCAGGGCCATTGAAAGGGGGCCGTATTGGCAACCAATGCCCTTGGTGTACGATAGTGTTTTCCAACTCGAAAAGGACGTGCATCATGAACTGCAACTGTGGAAAAATCGACCGTAGCCTCCGTATCGTCGCCGGTGCAGCCTTGGTAGGCTGGGCTGTGACGGGCGGCCCTGTCTGGGCCTGGATCGGCGTGCTGCCAGTCGCCACCGGACTGATCGGCTTTTGCCCGGCTTACCCCTTGCTCGGCATCAACACCTGCAAGCCCAAGGATTAGCCGACACATCCGCCGCGGCCAGTTCCCAGACATGGCTGCGGCGACTTTCCGTCAGCGGGAATCCCCGACCTCGCCGCCCAGCGCATCGATCACGGCAGGCAGCAGTCTTTGCAGTTCGCCGGTCATGAGGGCGAAATCCGAGTCGAACTGATCGTCCCGCGCATCGGCCTTCGCCTGTTCCTTGATGATATCCAGCGGCGCGATCCGCTTGAGTTGCAGATTCTCATGCAGAACGAAGGAAATCCTTTCATGCCAGGTCAAACCCAAGCGGGTCGCCTCTTTGCCTGACTGGATGTGTTTTCTGACCTCGTCGTCGTCCAGTGCATGCCGGACATAGCGCACCGTGGCGGCTGCATCGCCCCGTCCCCGCAGCTCGCAATCCTGATCGATAGTGAAATTGACCGGGGCTTCGCCGCCCATTAGCCAGGCCGTCATGGCGATGGATGGCGAAAGCTGGGTCTTGATGAAGGACAGTGACACTCCCTCGAGTGTCTTGTGCAAAAATTCCACCACCTCATCGGCCTTAGTCGTCCCAGCCGCGTCAATCACCAGGAAACGGTTGTCCGGATCGATCCAGACCGCAGTCTTGCGACGTATGGCAAATGCCCGCGGAAGCAGATCGTCGATGACAGCCTCCTTGATTTCTTTCATCTGCTTCCGGCCCGGCTTGTAGCCTTGATGGTCCTCGATCTCGGCCGCACGCGCCTTCGTGAACTGGTTGATCACAGTGGCAGGCAGCAGCTTCTTTTCCACACCAAGCGCGATCAACAGTTGCGATCCCTGCACATGCACGATTGGCTCCTGATCGCCTTTCGACGACACCCAGCCGCGGCTTTGCACGTCCAGCCCGGAACAGGGCTGCAAGGCCCGCCGGGAAAGTTTCTCCGCAAGCGAAGCAGCCGTTTCATTCCATTGATTGAGACGATATACAACCAGGTTCTTGAACCACATGAGCGTGCGATCCCCGTTAAGAAAAAGGGCGAGATTCTACCTTAGCCGGCACCTTCATTGGCTGCAAACCTGGCTCAAGTACCATCAAAAATGATCTCGACGACCTGCCCCATAGCACAACCGTCAATCCTTGTTGACTTCCTGTACGTTTGTACAGTAACGTGCGCACATGGGAAACGACACAGAATATCTGGCACAACTACAGGATTATTACGCAGAGCATCGGACGCTACCGTCCTACGCTCTCATCGCCCGGTTGCTGGGGTTCAAATCCAAGAACGCGGTCACCACGCTAGTCGCCAAACTCAAGCTGCAAGGCTTCCTCGAATCTGCCCCGGATAAGCGCCTGAAACCTGGCGCCCGTTTCTTCGATCGTGCGATTGCCGAGAGCACCGTCCGCGCTGGCCTGCCCTCATTCGCGATGAATGACACCCACGACACCCTCAGCATCGACCAGTACCTGGTCGAGCGTCCATCAAAAACCATGCTGATCACAGTAAAGGGCGACTCGATGATTGATGCCGGCATCCTGCCGAACGACATCGTCATCGTCGAAAAGCGACCACTCGCTAACGTGGGTGACATGGTCATCGCCATCATCGACAACGAGTTCACCTTAAAGACTTTGGGCAAGGAAGGCGGAGAGTTCGTTCTGTATCCTGCTAACAAAGCTTATCCGACCATACGCCCCAAGGGCAATCTCGAGATCTTCGGCGTCGTCGTCGGACAATTCCGGAAGTATTAGGCACACCTCAAACAAGCTCCAAACCACAGATTTGACATCCTCCCCATGGCTAAAGCCAGGAGTTTTACGGCGCATTTGATAAATGATCGTTTAAAACTGGAGTCATTTTCGTTTTGTGGGCTAGAGTGCCAGTTGTTGCATTCCATCTTCCAGGAGGTACTCAATGAAACGTTGAGCAATCAAAGAATGGGGGCGATCTGCCAGCGAGACGATATTCCAAGCGGAATGAATAGGCAGACCCTCGCAGTTGACCTCCACCAGCCCTACCGCATCTCGCAATGCATGGCGTGAAATGATGGAGATGCCAAGCCCCCCGGCCACAGCCTGCTTGATGGCTTCATTGCTCCCGATCTCCATTCGGACGGAAAGCTGTAAATGCGATCGTGAAAAGAACTCATCGATCGCCATTCTCGTGCCTGATCCCATCTCCCTAAGCAACATCCTTTGGCTGCCGAGTTCCTCCAGTCTCACCAATTTCTTGCCGGCGAAGGGATGCTCCTCCGGAGCAACTAGTACAAGAGGGTTGTCCATGAACGGCCGGATATTGAGGGCCAGTTCCTCGGGGGGGCGAGACATGAACGTCAGGTCATCCAGCCCCTCTCTCAGGCGCTCGACGATGCGCTGACGGTTCGCGACTTCGATGTGCACGTCCACGCCAGGATATTGCTGGCAAAAAGGTCCCAGCAGTCGCGGAATGAAATATTTCGCGGTACTGACAACCCCCAGCCGCAAACGTCCTTTGCGCAGCCCCTTCAGGTCGCCGATCCGCGCCTCGAAGTCGCTCCAGGCATCCGACATGAGCCGGCAAGCCTGATAGAGCGCCTCGCCGGCCTCAGTCAGGCGCGGGCTACGGCCGCTTCCATCGAACAGGGGCAGCTCCACCTGCTCGGCCAGTTGTTTAAGCTGAATCGAAACGGTGGGTTGTGTACAGTGCAGCTCCCGGGCTGCAGCGGTAACGCCCCCATTCCTGACGATGGCCTCGAAAATCTGCAGCTGTCGCAAGGTCGCATGCATAACACCCCCCAAAAATATAGATATTTATAAATAATTTACATTTGTATTATTAATTTGTATATATCATTATTCCGTCGGATGATGGCATCATCAACAAGGATGCTGAACCCGAATGAACCTAACAGCGCTACAAAACCTGCTTGATCCATCCATCCTGTTCTTCTTTCTCGGATGCCTGATCGCGTTGGTCCGCTCGAATCTCGAAATCCCGCCGGCGATCGCCCGTTTCTTTTCTCTCTACCTGCTCATGGCAATGGGTTTCAAGGGCGGGGTGGCATTATCGACCAGCCCGCTTGACTGGTCTGCACTCGCCACGCTGACAAGCGCCTTCTTGCTCGCCATCATTCTGCCCCTTCTCGCCTACGCTTACCTGATCCGTAAACTATCGCCATTTGACGCCGCTGCTGTAGCAGCCGCCTATGGCTCAGTCAGCGCGGTGACATTCATCACCGCGACACAGTTTCTGGCACGTGAGGAGATCGCGTTCGGCGGCCACATGATAGTTGCAATGGTGCTCATGGAATCACCTGCCATCGTCATGGCCATGTTGCTCGCGCGCCGGGCGCGGCAGCAAATCGCTTCTGCCCCGGCACAACATCCCGAAACTTCCCTGAGCGGTGTGCTCAGGGAAGCGCTGACCGATGGTTCGCAGTTGCTGCTATTGGGCAGCCTGGCCATCGGAGCCATCGTGGGCCTGGACGGCAAAATGATCATGGATCCATTCACTGGCCAGATCTTCAAGGGCATTCTGGCTTTCTTCCTGCTGGAAATGGGGCTCACCGTGGTGCGCAAGGGACGGGAGTTCGAGCACGGATTTCATGATCTCATCCTGTTCGGCATTTTCATGCCGCTCGTGAGCGCACTCATCGCCACCGGCTTCGCCATGGCGATCGGGCTTGGCCACGGCGACGCACTACTGCTCGTGGTGCTGGGAGCAAGCGCTTCCTACATCGTGGTTCCGGCTGTCGTTCGGAATGCGATTCCGGAAGCCAACCCCAATCTTTACTTCGGCGCGGCCCTGGTGGTGACTTTTCCGTTCAACATCATCTTCGGCATCCCGCTGTACCACTGGCTTCTGACATGCATACTTTAACCGGGGAGATCCGCATGAACACGCATGATGACTTTGCTTATCTGGCGAGGCACACCGAACAACCCGCAGCGATGCGCCATGGCGATCCGGGATTAACTCGCCTCACCGAGGGGCTGGCTGACCTGGCAAGACGTTACGATGCTTTCCTAGTCGATCAGTGGGGCGTGCTGCATGATGGCCAAGCACCATACCCAGGGGCCGTGCAATGCCTGAAAAGACTGGCCTGGGCAGGCAAGGAAGTCATCATCATCAGCAATTCCGGAAGGCGCTCCATCTGCAACGAGGCCCGTCTGAAAAAACTGGGGTTCCCCAGAAACAGTTTCACGCACCTGGTGACCTCTGGAGAAATTGCATGGCAGATGCTGGCGACCGGACGAGGAATTTTCCGAAAACTCATCGGATCTTCATGCCTGATGCTATCAAGCGACCGGCCGGAAGAATTCGCTCAGGGACTCCCTATCGAATTGGTCGAAAATGTCGAGAAGGCGGCCTTTATCTTGCTGGCCGGCATTGATGATAACCTTTCGCCAGACTTCTACGAAACCATGATCAAGAAAGGTGTTTCGAGAAAGTTGCCGATGGTATGCATCAACCCTGACCTCACTCGGATAACATCCAACGGATTTGAGCCTGGAGCCGGCGCCATCGCAAAGGCATACCAGGCACGCGGTGGGAGGGTACGTTTCATCGGCAAACCCTATCCGGACATTTATCGCTATTGCCTGAACCTGCTCCCGAACGTCCCCATGTCCCGCGTGATTGCTGTTGGCGACTCGATACATCACGATATCGCTGGCGGTCATTCCGCAGGTCTGAACACACTCCTGACCCTACGCGGGGTCCATGCAGACCATTTCAGGGATGCCGCGCCCCCGGATATACTCCATCGCATCAGGAGCATCGCTGGACCATCCGCTGCGCTCCCCGATTGGACAACCCCTTCATTCCGCTGGTAATAAAATGAAAGAAAAAACCACGGCCAGCCAACAGCTCTCTCACCTCGATTTACTGGAGTCAGAGGCCATCCATATTTTCCGAGAAGTGGCTGGACAATGCCGGAACCCGGTTCTGCTGTTTTCGGGCGGCAAGGATTCTGTGTGCCTGTTGAGATTAGCAGAGAAAGCATTCCGGCCAAGTCGATTTCCGTTCCCTCTGCTTCATATCGACACCGGTCACAATTACCAGGAAGTCCTGGATTTCAGGGATCGGCGAGCAGCGGAGCTGGGCGAACGATTGATCGTGCGTTCACTGGAAGACTCAATTCGTCGCGGCAGTATTCGCTTGCGATCGCCTGACGAATCCAGAAATCGTCACCAATCGGTGACGCTACTGGAAGCCATTCAGGAATTCGGCTTCGACGCCTGTATCGGGGGCGCGAGACGTGACGAGGAGAAGGCAAGGGCTAAGGAACGGATTTTCTCCTTTCGGGACGAATTTGGTCAGTGGGATCCCAAAAATCAGCGCCCTGAGATTTGGAATATATTTAATGCCATGAGCCTCCCGGGTGAGCACATTCGAGCATTTCCCATTTCGAACTGGACAGAACTGGACGTCTGGCAGTACATACGACGCGAGAAACTCGAACTGCCTTCCATTTACTTCTCACACCTGCGAACCGTCGTCATACGCGGAAAATCGATGATTCCCGTGACGTCCCTGACCCCCATCAAGCCAGGAGAAGAACCTTGCGAAATGCATGTCCGTTTCCGGACCGTGGGCGACATCAGTTGCACCGCGCCCGTCAAATCCAAAGCTAACACCGTTGAAAAGATCATTGCAGAAACAGCAATCAGCCGCATCACCGAGCGCGGCGAGACTAGGCTTGATGATCAAACCTCAGACACAGCCATGGAACAACGAAAAAAGGAAGGTTACTTCTAGTACCTATGCTGTTTCGGTAGCACGACAACAAATTGGCTTCTCACCCCACTCATGAAGATGCCAGAAAAGAAGCCAATTTAGTTAATTTCATTCAAGTGAAATAAGGAAATCTCGCCTAATGGTCTAACCCATATACACTTTTCTTGATCTCCACAGAAGCTGTGGATAACTATGTGGATAGATGCTGGAGAGAACCGCTAACCTTCGATTTGAAAAAGACTTTATTGAAATGCCCAATTTTTAAACTCTTTAAATTATTGAATATAAACAATTGGTTACGCTCAATCGATCCTGGAGGGTGAAAATTATCATTTCCTTATTGACATGCACCACTGATGTGCATAAGCAACAGGATTAATGAGGTAATCCTTGCAAACCACTTGATATTGAAGCTCGTCCCGACCCCCCTACGAACACGCATTTATTCACTATAAAAACAATCACTGATCTTCCAAGGCTTCGCCTCTGGGGCTGGGGCCGGTCGATTGCATTTGAACGTGATAGAGCACTCCGGCAAGCGACTCGTCAAAAATTATTACATCCTGAAAGAAAGTGTCGAACTGAGGGCGTTTTGTCTTATGCTTTCTGCATGTGCGGCGGCATCGAATACCAAGGAACAAAAGTCTTTTTCCCTAACCCGGAAGCAAGACTGCCAGTTCTGAATAAATCAGGCAGCGTAACGTGGATTCCATGGGGCCGGCGACGTAATGCTGATCGCAAGTTTGTCCGTGGGGGCTGGGCGCGGCATGAATCCATCCTTGCGCAGAAATGGATAGCCTGGCACCCCAGACCGGTGCTCATCATCTGTGACAAGTTCATGGAAAAGGACGACGATAAGATCTCGCACTGGTTCGACGTGGAGCCAAACATGACCATCCAGGGATTGATCGCTACCAAAGGCGAAGAGCATCTCGTTTATGTTGTCACCGAGACACCGCCTCCTGACTATGCCTGGGTGCATGACAGATGGCCCAGATTGGTGAAGATGACTGACATTCAAACACGTAAGGAAACTTGATCATGATCGAAATTCAACAAACCAGCCCGAAGGAATTTAATGTCATCGACCACGCCGGGTTTGTGCGTGGAAAGATTATCGAGAGTATCGGATTCTGGGTTGTGCAGATTGATGAAAACACACCCAAGGCGTGCGAAAGCTATGATCGGGCTGTTGTGCTGGCTAAAGAATACCTTGGGTGTTTGTAGCCTGCCACTAACTAAACTTTTGTGCCTTTGACCAAGACGGCTTCGTCCCCGTATCGGGCACTCGGTCAGTCAAACTCAAATGTCAGGTATGAGGGTGTCATGGCCTTAAGATCTTTGCTTGATTCCACATATACAGTGGGACTTCTTTGCATTTTTTTCACTCTAACTGGGTGCGGTGCGGGCTTGGTTACATCAATGTCTCCTGAACAAAAAAACCCCGACTACTTTTTCGAGCAGACTTTTAAATATCCCCCTAAAATTGTTTACTCAAATCTCCTAAAGGTGGTTGAAAGGAATGATCGAAAGATCATTATTGTGGAGGAGCAAAGTCTTACTGTGTTGATTCACTGGCCATTTGGATTTTTTCAAAACCGCTGGGGAGGCAAAGCGCTAATAAAGTGCGAGCCCTATGACAACGGAACTATCGTTCGCATAGGTGTTTATTCTGAACGAGATCGTGTGACAGTGAGTTATAAAGAGTTTGACAAGCAAATATATCAAGATCTGGCAGAGAGCCTAGCTACCCCCTAAACACTTATCCGCACTTGCTCAATGGCTGTTTTTAATCAGCCCAATCCAGTGACTAAAGTACCATTACGTTTTAGAGAAATGACAGCTTTCTGCTGCTCACAGCGGCCAATCAAATTGCCCACAAAGTTTCGAGAGATACTGCAGCATAGAGACACCTCATTGCCCCCCCGTGTACCCTTTCAAGTTCACCATAGACTCGACTGATCGATCGTTTATGCCTCGATGAGCGATGCAAAACGATAGCTACAGACCCTTGTTGGATTATAACTGAGCGTAATACTGTTGATTCAGAAGGTCGGCACCCGACTGTCACCCTAAACCCAAGTGGGGATGACAAACAGGCAACAACTTAATGACGGGATTATCCTTCAGAACCGCTTACCGACTGGTAATCAGATGTGAAGAGGCCTATAAAACAAATCGCCATAAGCCTTGATAAGAGCGGATAAACGAAAATAATATTTTATATATACCAACAAATAATTAGTGCCATCCCCCGTCTTTCACTTTGCTTTTCGCTCGAGTATCTACGATACGATCCGTCATAAAACTAAACGGCTGCTCTGGGCCATTTTCAGTCGTTCACAAACAAGCTAGGCAATGATATCAATATCCCAAGAGAGGCCATGCGCGTATATATTCGATGCCACAAAGTTGCCACTAGAGGTGTACGGAATCACACAAGCTATTTTGTAATGTTGTAACGAGCATTAACTATGCAATATCTTTTTTGTAAGAATGATGTAGCACACCAACTGCATCATGAATATCACTGAAGAGACGAACCCCCTTCGGGGCCCTTCTTATTATTCGAGCACCAGATCCTCCAACCCACAGCTCCACTTCGGTAGGGAGCAAATGACGTAAATGCACAATTGTTGGTCTAACTCTGCGTGAGGAATAAGCAAAACTGAATGACAGTGCGACGATGTTTGCTTTGAATGAGTTGGCTGCCATTTTCAACTCATTAATTGGTATGTGAGAACCCATGTTGATGCTGGTCGCACCATGGTCAGCAAGCACTGCTTCTGCCATGAGCAAGCCTAAGACATGGTGTTCATCTGGCGGTGTGGCAAAAAGTATCGTGGGAAAGCCGTGTTTTGGTTTGGTTGAGGCAATCTCACCTTGCAGGATGCGCATAATGATATTGCTGCAAATATGTTCGTGATAAACCTCTATTTCACCTCGACTCCAGGCGTTCCCTATCTCATTCACCAGTGGAACAATTGTTTCCTGTACGAACTCCGATAAAGTGCTCTTGGTGCGAATCCTTTTTAGTTGCGTCTTAAACCCATCAAGGTCATGTTTTTTTAGCAACCCAATAAGCTTCTTTGTTGAACTGTCACAACGCTGTTCGGATACTTCATCTGTAATCACCTTGATAAGCCGAGTTATCTCAGCAAAAGATTTACCGACGATCTGAGAGGGCCGAAATCCATTCTCAATCAATCTTTTGATTAGCAGGATATGGCTGATTGTTTTACGCGAATATCCGACTTGATTCTCAGGCGATGTCTCCATTAAGGGGAATCCATAGCGCTGGCGCCACTTACGTAATAAATCATTGGAAAAACCAGTTTCACGTTCAATATCTGAAGGGGCAACAATATAGTCCGTTGGCATAGATGCCTCCTTATGAAATTTACAATTGTCCTCTATATTTTGTCACGGACAATAATTGTATTATGCCCTTGGACAAAACATGCCTGTATCGGCTGCAATGAAAATTGCAAGCGGTAGCCGCTAACATCTTTATCCAGTTTGGCAGTCATTTGAGATTGTGTGCGATCCGACCATAACTAAATGAGTCCATTGCTATTAAAACCAACAACCAATTTCAATGAAAATCAATCAGCCCGTTACCCAAAACGAAATACCCTTTCCCAAAGAACGTTACTTGGTATCGAAGACCGATCTCAAAGGTATCGTCACTTATGCTAATGATGAGTTTGTAAGAATCAGCGGCTTTAGCCGGGAGGAACTCGTTGGCAAAAGCCACAATGTGGTCCGACACCCTGATATGCCAGAGCAAGCATTTGCTGATTTGTGGGCAACGATTAAACGTGGTGACCCTTGGCAGGGATTGGTAAAGAACCGAGCTAAGAATGGCGACTACTACTGGGTTGATGCGTTTGTCGTTCCAGTCAAAAAGGATGGTCAAGTTACGGGCTACATGTCCGTGCGATCCGAACCATCACGTCAACAAATCGCTGAAGCCGAATTGCTATATCAACGGCTAAAGCAATCCACCCAACCTCTACCCACCCTGACGCGCAGATCGTTTGGCCTAAGAGCCCGTCTGGTCATTAACGCTATTGTTGGCGGGGCTGTTCTACTGTTCATGGGGATCACCGGCATTCATGGCATTCAAGGCTTGGTTGCAGGGATAGCAGGATTCCTGCTCATGCTTGGCATTTCCGAAGTGCAAGTGCGCCAAATTTCCCGACAGGTAGAGCAGGTTGCGAGGGAATTTGATTACATTTCAGAAGGGGTGATGACCCGCAAGCTTTATATTTACGATACAAACGAATTCGGTCGCCTGAACAAATCGCTCGCGGTGATGCAAACGCACGTCAAGATCATGTTGGATAACATTCGCGAAGCGATTCTGGCGTTGCAGCAGAAAAGCTCGGATCTAGATGCCCAGATGTATATCGTCTCAATGCAGTCACAGAACCAGCAAGCGGAAGTGGAAAGCATGGCCGAGACGACCAAGAAATTCAGTCAGTCAGTATCTGAAGTGGCTTCCCGAGCTAATGAAACAGCAAGAATTGCAAACAGTTCGCAGGACTTGGTGGTTACCTGTAACTCCACCATGTCCCAAAGCATGCTTGCAAACTCAAGAGTGGTTGATACCGTTAACAGTGCCAGCAATATCATTACTGAGTTGAATCAAAGTATTCAGAAAATCGGGGAGATGACCACGACTATTCGTTCGGTTGCGGATCAAACCAATTTGTTAGCACTGAATGCCGCCATCGAAGCCGCCCGTGCAGGTGAGGCTGGTCGGGGCTTTGCGGTTGTGGCAGATGAGGTCAGGAAATTGGCCGAAAACACGGCCAGAAGTACATCTGATATCAACAAGTTGGTGGATGAAATTCATCGTTTAGCAGATTCCGCTGTTAGCTCCATGCTGCATGCCGTTTCAGAAGTTGATAGTGGCGTAGAAAAAATGCGAGAGAGCGTAGATAGCCTGAACCAAATCACCTCTGCCAGCAACGAAGTTACACAAATGGCAAACCTGATTTCGAATGAAGCAGCAACGCAAGCTGATGCTGGAGTGTATGTTTCAACGAGTATGGTTCAGGTTGCTCAATCTGTTGAACAGAATACAAATATATCCAAGCAAGCCTCCGAGCTTTCACGTGACCTGTTACAGGTTGCTGAAAGAATGAAAAGTCTGATGGAGATGTTTCAATTGTTTGAATACACACCAGCTGAAAAAGCCGCTATGCAACTAATCCATTCTTCTACCTCCAAAGCATCAGATTCGGTCGAGTTGTTCTGATGCTTTCTCATGCTTTTAAGAAAACCAGGATTGACTACCCGTATGGCTGGGAGATCTCTGCTAGATCATTACTTGGAGAGTGTTCGCGTGATCGTCATCTGTTGTGAAAAGTTACTGCCAACCTCAAATGCTGTCTCTTATTGAGGTTATTGTTGCGATATGTACAGTCTCAACGCTAAGTTGATCTTGACGCTAAAGCAAATTGGCTTGGCTTTGCTTTATGCACTTCTCGCTAAGATAGTTCTTACTTATTTTTCAGCAAATGGCATCGTTAGCATTATCTGGCCATCAAGCGGACTGGCGTTAGCCGCACTAATTATCGGCGGTAAACGATATGCCTGGGGGGTGATGCTTGGAGCATTTCTCGCTAATTTGTGGGCTGGAGCTTCTCCCGTTGTTGCCACATTTATCGCAATCGGCAATACCCTTGAAGCCCTCGCTGGCTTCTTGTTGCTAACCCGGAAAACGCACTTTGATCCTTGGTTGCAATCACAGAGGAGTTATCTGCGGCTTCTTTTTATGGCCGGGGGTGTAAGCACTCTCGTTGCCGCTTTTGTGGGCTCAACAACGCTACTTTTCTCGAATACATTCCCCAAAGAGGCCTTTGTTCATAATCTACTTTACTGGTGGATGGGGGACTCCCTTGGAATAGTAGTAATTACTCCATTTATATTGGTCTGGAGGCGTCCACCTCTTCAATGGTTCAAAGTGGAACGCTTGCCTGAAGTCGGTTTGTTGTTTGGTTTAGCCTTATTGGCCTGCCAGTTTATTTTCATGGGTTGGCTTCACGAACTGGTCGGTACATACGCAAAAGCAGTCCTCATGTTCCTCTTTATATCTCTTGCTGCCGTCCGTTTTGGAAAACACGGTGTCTCTCTAATACAGTTGATGACAGCAACCTTTGCACTTTTTGGGGCAGTTCATGGAGTTGGTTTTTTTGCGGGGGATATTGCTAAATCAGAGCTGACAGGATTCTGGATATACATCAACACGCTATCCATAGTTGGCATGTTGCTCGGGACATACATCATTGAGCACCGACGTGCCCAAGATGCTACAAAAAAGACTGAAGAGAGCCTTCGTTTCATGTTGGAAACTAGCCCTATTGCCGTCCGTATTGCAGCAGATAATGGTCATCAAGTCATTTTTGCCAACAATCGTTATGCCCGTTTGATTAACGCCACATCAGAGCAAGTGATTGGCAAAGATCCAAAGGACTATTATGCGAATCCTAAGGATTACGAAAACATACTTGAACAAATTGACAAAGGAAATTTTGTTACCGACAAACTTGTGAAACTCTCTATCCCGGGAGAAGAGGTTACGTGGGTTAAGGCTTCCTATAGGCCTGTAGATTTTAATGGTGAATCTGCCGTGCTCGGATGGTTCTACGATGTTACAGACCTAAGAAAGGCCCAAGACGCATTAAAGTTAAGTGAGCAGCTTGCCAAGAATTCGCTTAATGAGCTGAAGTACCAGAAGTTCGCGCTGGATAATCACGCCATCGTTGCTGTAACCGATGTACAAGGCAAAATTACATATGCAAACAGAAAGTTTTGTGAGATCAGCGGATACTCTCAGGAGGAGTTGATCGGGCAGGATCACGCTATTCTTAACTCAGGGTACCACCCAAAAGGCTTCTTTAAGGAAATGTACCGCACCGTTTCCAGAGGGAACGTCTGGCATAGTGAGATATGCAATCGCGCCAAGGATGGTCATTTTTATTGGGTAGACACAACCATTGCTCCATATATCGGTGAGAACGGAAAACCGGAGAGTTACATTTCAATCCGCACCGACATCACACAACGAGTATTGGCTGAACAAAAGAGCAATTTTTTGGCCTTGTACGACCAATTAACCAATCTTCCTAATCGTCGTTTACTGATGGATCGACTCAATCAGGCGCTTGCATCTTCAGCCAGAAGCGGTAAACAAGGGGCGTTGCTATTTATTGACTTGGATAATTTTAAGACCCTTAACGATACGCTGGGCCATGACTTGGGAGACAAACTGCTCACACAAGTGGCTACTAGACTGACTTCCTGTGTGCGTGAAGAAGATACTGTCGCCAGATTTGGCGGGGATGAGTTTGTGGTCATGCTTGAAGACCTTAGTGAAGAACCTTTGGAATCCGCTTCTCGGACTGAGACCATTGCGAATAAGATCATGACCGTACTTAATCTGCCTTACTCACTTGGCGGTCACACCTACAGCATCAGTCCCAGTGTGGGAGTTACTATCTTTACTGACCATGAAGAGGGTATCGAGGAGTTACTAAAACAGGCTGATATCGCTATGTATCAAGCCAAAAATGCAGGGCGCAATACATTGCGCTTCTTCGACCCACAGATGCAGATTGATGTGGCTGCTCGGGCAAGTCTGGAGCAAGAACTTCAGGTTGCAATTGAGTCCAGGCAGTTTAGATTGTTTTACCAAATTCAGGTCAATCGATCAGGCCATCCTGTTGGCGCTGAGGCTCTAATTAGATGGTTTCATCCAACGCGAGGGTTAATACCCCCCATTCAATTCATCCCCCTAGCAGAAGAAACGGGATTAATTAATCACATAGGAAAATGGGTTTTAGAAGAAGCATGTTCCCAACTAAAAATATGGCAGTTGGATGCATTAACTCAGGATCTATCCCTGTCAGTTAACGTTAGTGGCAAGCAGTTCAGACAGACTGATTTCGTTGACCAAGTAAAAGCAATTGTAAAAAATGCAAAAATCAATCCCAATCGGCTTAAGCTAGAGCCAACAGAAAGCCTGTTATTGGAAAATGTGGATGAAATTATTGCCGCGATGGATGAACTAAAAACCATCGGCATCCAATTCTCATTGGACGACTTTGGGACTGGCTACTCATCCCTTCAATATCTGAAGAAATTACCACTTCATCAGCTCAAAATAGACCAGTCATTCGTCCGCGATATTGTATTTGATAGTAATGATAGGGCAATTGTGACGACCATCATTTCTATGGCTAAAAACCTGGAGCTTGACGTCATTGCGGAGGGAGTTGAAACAGAGCAGCAACGCCAGATTCTTATGGAAAATGGTTGCACCCACTTTCAGGGCTATCTGTTCGGTAAGCCAGTACCCTTGGAAGAGCTATATGAGTTGTTAAAACGACTTTGATCTATCTTATCTCGATTATTAAGTTAGTTATGCTGAAATTTGCCTTGGTAAGCAAGCCTCTCGGGCTTTTCATCAATAGCGTTTGGATTACATGATCGTCCTCTACATATCGACCGCTATGGGTCGATAAGAGACTGTCAGCACTCCCGAAAGCAGACGTTCCGAGAGTGCTGCGCCTTCACGATTTCAGAGCTTCAAACAGAGTCTTTCTGCTTCTTAAGCAGCCGTGAAAGCATCCTCAACGCCTCACGCATATTCCCCTTGTGGCTATTCTGGGAAACAGTCGCCTTGCCCTCCTCCGTTTTCGGCCCGGTTGATTTCTCCCACGGTTAAAAATATACCAACATTTGTTGGCTTATTGCATCAGACAGGATTGGATGCAATTAAATAAAAAACCCGCAAAAACATAGTATTTATGCGGGCTTATCGGACTTGCTTGGATGGGGTAAAATTGGTAACTGGTGGTGGACTCTACCACTCGGTCGAACTTTCCTCAATAACGCCTGCGGGTTGGTGCGGAAGCACGCGGAGTTATGCGGTCTCAGCACGCTTCGCCAGCTTGCCATGAAGCCAAGAGGCAAAGCGCTGTTCGCACTGCTGCAGCAAAACATCCGACAACCGCTGGAGCGCATCGGCGCCGGTCTTTGTTAGCGCATCCGTTCCAGTCGGCGTGAAGCTACCGTGAGCCACCATGACGCGTAGGGCGGTGGCAGCAACTCGGACATCGTCATCACCCGCCATGAACTGATCTAGCCGTTGCTTCAGCCGAGCATCAGAGAAAACACCATTTGCGTCTCCAGTGGCGTGCGACAACGATTTCCTCAATGCCACAGCCAACTTCGGGTCTTTGATTTCCCAGCCGACCACCTTTTCATCTGTTGCTTCACCAAGCAGTTCAGCTGCGCTGTATGCAGCCAGCAGTCGCAGCCCAGCGGTATAGCCGCGCATGGCTCTCTCGCTGTAACCGTGCGCGTGCACAGCCTCAAACTTCAACGCCAACCGATACCTTGCGTAGAAGCGGTTGAGAGTGGCTCGGGTTTCGGGCGAGCAAAAGCCGCCACCGTCAGCGCGACAGGTTGCGCAGAACTGTTTCCACCCGACCAAATGATGAGTATCGACCTTCATACAAGAACCTTCACACCTGCCGCCATCAACACCAAAGCCAAAGCAATCTGAACCGCTCGGCCCGGGATCTTCCCGGCTAGCAAGCTTCCAAGTAGGACGGTGGGAACAGAGCCCACCAACAAACTGGCCAACATCCACCAGTCCACCATGCCCGCGAACAGATAACCTAGCCCGGCGACAACCGTCAACGGAATGGCATGCACAATGTCTGTTGCCACCAGTCGGTGCGGCGTCATCCGCAACGGATAAAGGTAGAGCAGCATGACGCTGCCCAGCGCACCGGCGCCCACGGAAGTCAGTGCAACGCATAAGCCCAAAACGCCGCCCGACACTACCGTGAGCGCCGGTTGGACAGCCTTGAAACGCTCGGGCTGACCAATGCGCCGGCCTCGGGCATACGCCACCAGTTTGGGGGCAACCAACAAACCCATGGCCGTGATCAGGACCACAATCCCAATGGCCTTCGTCAACCAATCCACCTTCGCAACCTGCGCACCTAGGCTGACAATCACCACGATCAACAAAGCCATGGGCAGGCTGCCCAGCCACAGGCGTTTGGCGACTTGCCAGTCGACATTGCCATTGGTGTGATGAACCCTGGCCCCCACCAACTTGGTGATCGCTGCAAACCATAGGTCCGTGGCAATCGCAGTCGTGGGCGACACACCAAAAAAGATCAGCAGGATCGGCGTCATCAGCGCACCACCACCAACGCCGGTCAATCCCACGACAAATCCAGTCAGGGCGCCGGCCAAGGCGTACGCCACATCGATCATGCTGGAATCAAAGCCGTATCGCGGGTGGCAATAAAGTAAGGATTGAGTACATCGAGGTTGCCATACAGCAACGGTTGGCCATGAAGATCCACGACCGCGCCCCCCGCACCCTCCAACACCGCCTGGGCAGCCGCCGTGTCCCACTCACAAGTGGGTGCCAACCGAGGGTAGATGTCGGCCTCGCCCTCGGCCACACGGCAGAATTTGAGTGAACTGCCGGCCTGGACCAGATTCACTTCACCCAAGCGATCAATCATGGCTTGGGTTGCTTCGTTCAAGTGGCTTTTGCTTGCCACCACACGGCATACGTGACCCTCCGCAGCAGACGCCACATTGATGGCGACCGTTTGATCGCCTATGCACCGAAACGCACCCAGTCCGGCACCACCCCAGTACAGCGCATCAATTGCAGGGGCATACACCACCCCCAGAGTTGAACGGCCCTCCTCAATCAAGGCGATATTGACCGTGAACTCCCCATTGCGGGCGATGAACTCTTTGGTGCCATCGAGTGGGTCAATTAACCAGAAACGTCCTGCGCTTTGACGGTGAACCAGCGACGCAGGATCTTCTTCAGAAACAACTTGGCAACCAGGTAGCAGGTGGGCCAGATGCGCGACCAACACGCGATGCGCCGCCAGGTCGGCCTCGGTCACCAGGCTGGCATCTGCTTTGTGGCTCACTTCCGCCGATCCGCGTCGGTAGATCACCATGATGGCGTCTCCGGCTGTGCGGACAACTGGAAGAAGTTGTACTAACAAGTCTTTACGGCCGATCTGTCGCATTACGCGTTTTATTGTGATTAAATATGTGCAAGCATCTTAACACGGCAACACAATACAAGTTCTCATGAAAAAAAAGCAATCCGCGACAAACCAATGGCCCGAGTTGCTCGGCTTGGACGCCCCACAAGTCTGGGACACCGAGTTCGCTTTCGCCCACCTGCAAGCCTTGGGCGAAGCCGACACCAAGCGCACGGCCGAGCGGCGCCTGAACACACTGGGCCTGCTGCCGCTGGAACTGACGCCCAACTTGCTGCTCGACGAGCGCGATCGCTCACCCAATCGATTGGTTCTTGAATGGGCCATCGAGCAGGCTCGCAAACGGCGCGATCGGGTGCTCTTTGCCCAGCTGTACCCCTTGCCCGGCAGCGCATCCTGCCTGCACGCCAACGACGCGCGTGGGGCCCGCTACTGGGTGCCGTTGGCCAGCCTGAACGATGCTGCCATCCAACAAGCCATGGCCGACCTGCAACGCCACATCGACAAACCCATTGCCGTGTTTCCCCACGGCGCCTTGGTGGCGCACCTGCGTCACATCAGCAGCAGCACCAACATCCAACTCTGCCCACAAGCCTACCGTCCACTATTGCCTGCGGGCTTGAGCCTGAATGGCAACACCAAACCCGATCTGGAACCGTCCCCCCACCTCAAGCGGCTTGAAGCCGAGAGCATCCACATCATCCGCGAGGCGGTGGCCGAAGCCCAGAACCCGGTGATGATGTATTCCATCGGCAAAGACAGCGGCGTCATGCTGCACCTGGCGCGCAAGGCTTTCTACCCGGCACCGCCACCGTTTCCGCTGCTGCACATCGACACGCGCTGGAAATTCCAGGAGATGTACCTGTTTCGCGACTTCATGGCCCGCGAGAGCGGCATGGACCTGCTGGTGCATACCAACCCCGAAGCCATCGAGAAGAACATCAATCCGTTCGACCACGGCTCGGCGCTGCACACCGACATCACCAAAACCGAGGCCCTGAAACAGGCGCTGGACCACTACAAGTTTGACGTGGTGTTTGGCGGCGCCCGGCGCGATGAAGAGAAGTCTCGCGCCAAAGAACGCGTCTTCTCGTTCCGTACGTCCACCCACCGCTGGGACCCGAAGAACCAGCGCCCTGAACTCTGGAACCTCTACAACACCCGCAAGAGTCCGGGCGAGAGCATACGCGTGTTCCCCTTGAGCAACTGGACCGAACTCGACATCTGGCAGTACATCTACCAGGAGAACATCCCCATGGTGCCGCTGTACTTTGCCAAGCCTCGGCCCGTGGTGGTGCGGCCCGAGATGATCATGATGGTGGACGACGAACGGTGCCGCCTGCTGCCGGGCGAGGAGGTGCAAATCAAAAAGGTGCGCTTTCGCACCCTGGGCTGTTACCCGCTCACGGGAGCGGTGGAGTCCGAGGCCGAAACACTGGAAGACATCCTGCTCGAACTCATCCATGCCCGCCAGTCGGAGCGTCAGGGCCGCAAGATCGACACCGACAGCGCCGGCTCCATGGAAAAGAAAAAGCAGGAAGGCTATTTCTGATGGCTCGCCCCACACACGTGGTCATCATCGGTGGCGGCTTCAGTGGCGCGCTCACGGCCATCCATCTGGCGCGCAGCTGTACACCGAATCGCCTACGAATCACACTCGTTAACCCCACCCCAGACATCGGTCGGGGCCTAGCGTATCGGTTTGACGACGACAACCTGTTGCTCAACGTCCCCGCGGGCAACATGAGCGCCCTGGCCGATGAGCCTGGGCACTTCGTGGCTTATTGTCAGCGCATCGACCCTTCTCTGTCGCCAGGCTCCTTTGTCTCGCGTCGGCTCTATGGTCAGTATCTGCAAAGCCTGTGGTCGCAAACCCAAGTGGCCCACCCAGGCTTGATCGAACTGCGGGTGGATGAAGCCGTGGCATTGAACCGCGCAATCGGGGAGTCTGGCGAGTCCACATGGCAGGTGGCACTGGCCAGCGGAGAACAATTGATCGCTAGTCAAGTGGTGCTTGCGCTGGGCCACCAGCGGCCTCGATTTCCCATCTCCTTAGACCTGGAGGTTGGCGCGCGCGTGATCGATCCGTGGAACTTCGACGACATGCACCGTTTGCCTAACGATCAGCCGGTGTTGATCGTTGGCACCGGCCATACGGCGGTCGATGCCTTGTTCTGCCTGGCCCAATCTCCGCGCCGAGGGCCCATCTACCTGCTGTCCCGCCACGGCCTGCTACCGCACCGCCACCGGCTATCGACGACCGCGCCCAAGCCTCAGTCATTCCCAGAATATCTGCGTGATGTGCCACCCACAGTTCGGGCCTACACGCGGGCCTTGCGCCAACAACTGAAAGCGCTGGCCCAACAGGGGGGTGATTGGCGCGATGCCTTGAACGAACTGCGCCCGCACACGCCTCAACTCTGGCAATCGCTGCCAGCAAATGAGCAACGGCGATTTCTGCGCCATCTGCAGGCGCACTGGGATGTGCATCGCCATCGGCTCGCACCCATGGCCGCCCAACGGCTGGATCAACTGCTGGCAGAGCGTCGAGCTCAGGTCATCGCAGGGCGAATCACCACCCTGCGGCAACTTTCCGATGGGGTCCCCCAGTGTCAGCATAGTTGTCGCATTCTTTTGAAAGCGATTTTTATCGATGAGTCCCTACAGCCTTGCCGTAAAACAAGAAGCCGTGCGCAAGACATTGCGCCGTGAAAGCGGTCGCACCATTGCCCAGATGGCTGACGAGCTGAATGTCCCGTACCATAGCCTTCGTAAATGGTTACAGGATTTCAGAGTGTCAGAACCGACAGCGCCACAGCCGCCCGAAAAACGGGCCACTGATTACAGTGCAGAACAACGCCTTCAAGCCGTGCTGGACACGCATGCCATGATGCCCGAGGCCCGCAGTGCCTGGTGTCGCGAGCACGGGCTGTTCGAGCATCAGTTGGCGCAGTGGAAAGCACAATTGTTGACCCCTGCTGAACCTGCCAGCAACGCCGGCGAAGTGCGTCGCCTCAAAGACGAGGTCAAACAGCTTGAACGTCAATTGAATCGGCGGGACAAGGCCCTGGCCGAGGCGGCCGCACTGCTGGTGCTACAAAAAAAGTATCAGGCGCTGTGGGAGGGCGAGGACAAATGACCTCACTGCCGCAGCGCCAACGTATCAACGCCATGATTGAACAGGCCATCAACGATGGGGCACGTCAAGCCCAAGCGTGCAAGGTCATTGGCGTGTCGGTGCGCACCTTGCAGCGTTGGCAACAGGACCTGGCACGAGCAGACGGGCGGCCACAACGCCAGCAGCACCCCCATAATCGATTAAGCGACCTGGAGCGCCAAGAGGTGCTGGCATTGCTGAACAGCCCCGCCTATGCCGACCTGCCGCCATCACAGATTGTGCCTCGTCTGGCGGATCAGGGGCAGTACGTGGCCAGCGAATCAACCCTGTATCGCGTCTTGCGCCAGGCCGGCCAACTGAAGCACCGCGGCGCTGACAAGCCACGCCAGGCGCGGCCTCGCCCCACACCGCTGTGCGCCGCCGCTCCGAATCAAATTTACAGCTGGGATATCACCTACTTGCCTGCACCCATCAAGGGTCAGTTTTACTATTTATATCTGTTTATGGATATCTTCAGCCGCAAGATTGTGGGCTGGCAAGTCTTTGAGACCGAAGACAGTGGGCGGGCGGCTGAACTGGTGCGTGATATTTACCGACGTGAACGGGTCAGCCCAGGACAGGTGGTCTTGCATTCTGACAATGGCAGCCCGATGCGCGGTGCCTTGCTGCAAAGTACGCTACACCAACTGGGGGTTCGTGCCTCATTCAGCCGACCCTCGGTCAGCAATGACAATCCGTTCTCGGAGTCGCTGTTCCGCACCTTGAAATATCGTCCTCTGTATCCACGCAAACCCTTTGCCAGCCTGAAGCAAGCTCGGCGCTGGGTAGATGGCTTTGTGCGCTGGTACAACACCGAACATCGTCACAGTGCAATCGGCTTCGTCACGCCAGATGAACGTCATCACAATCACGACCAGGGGTTACTTGTGCAACGCCACGCCGTTTATGAAGCCGCACGCGCCAAAAACCCGCAACGCTGGTCGGGCAAGACGCGCAACTGGCGTCGTGTTGATGTGGTTCATTTGAACCCGCAGAGCCATCAGGACAGGGCCTGTGCAAACCATGAAAACCAACTCAAGCTGGCGGCTTGAAGACATGTTACATGCGACAACTAGCTTGACAATTACCGGGGTTGAAGTGGCGTATCGGCTCAGGAGATCACAGCAAGTGAACACCCTGCAGGTCTGCGCTATCGTCAACTGCATCGGACCCAATACCGATATACAACGCCACGCCAATCCACTGATGGCGCAGCTACTCAAAAAGGGCTGGATAGCGCCAGATACCCATGGCCTGGGCTTGAGGGTCACACCAGCCCTTCAGGTCATAGACACCCACCAGAACCCCGTCGAGGGCCTGTGGTACGTGGGCCCGCTGCTCAAGGCAGCCCTGTGGGAAGCGACCGCTGTACCCGAATTGCGCCTGCATGCCCAACATCTCGCACAAAACCTGCTGCATCTGCCATGAACAAAGCACCCCCCAAAGCCAAGCGGCAATCCAAAGCACCCCCGGAAAGCAAACGCCCGCCGATGTATAGGCGCCCCAAGGCCGCCACCATTCACGACTGGATGACCCAGCAAGCCCAGCAGGATTTGTTGCGCTTCATTACCTGTGGCAGCGTCGACGATGGCAAGAGCACCCTCATCGGTCGCCTGCTGTGGGAGTCGCAACAGGTGTTCGACGACCAACTCACCGCTCTGCAGGCAGACTCGAAGCGGCATGGCACCCAAGGACAGGATATTGACTTTGCCTTGCTGGTCGATGGCCTGGCGGCTGAGCGTGAACAAGGCATCACCATCGACGTGGCCTACCGCTTCTTTGCCACGCCCCGGCGCAAGTTCATCGTGGCCGACACACCCGGGCACGAGCAATACACCCGCAACATGGTGACGGGTGCCACCACAGCCGATGTGGCGGTGCTGTTGATCGATGCCCGCCAAGGCGTGCTTACGCAAACCCGACGCCACGCCTACCTGGTGTCGCTTGTGGGTATCAAGCAGGTCATTCTGGCTGTTAACAAGATGGACCTGTTGGGCTACCAGCAAGCGGTGTTCGACGCCATCGTGGCCGACTTCCACACACTGGCCCAGCCGCTCGGCTTCACGGGCATCACACCCATTCCGCTGTCAGCCCTCAAAGGCGACAACATCACCGAGCGCTCCCGGCACACCCCCTGGTATCAGGGCCCCACCCTGATGGGTTGCCTGGAGACACTGCCCGTTACCCAACCCGTGCACAATAAAGTTGTGTTCCCGGTGCAGTGGGTGAATCGGCCTAATGCCAGCTTCCGGGGCTTCAGTGGCACCCTGGCAGCAGGTCAATTGAAGGTTGGCGATCTCATCCGAGTCACCGCATCTGGTCAGACGGCGACTCTGTCGCGGATGGTCACCGCAGACGGTGATTGGCCCGTTGCCCATGCCGGCGATGCCGTCACACTGGTGCTCGACAGGGAAGTCGATGCTTCGCGTGGCGATGTGTTGGCTCTGGCCGAACAACCCCTGGAGATGACTGACCAGTTCGAGGCCACACTGGTGTGGCTGCACGATGAGCCGGGGCACATGGGCCGTGCCTACGAAATGAAGCTTGCCAACCAGTGGGTCAGCGCCAGCCTTACCAGCTTGAAATACCGGGTCAATGTGAACACCCAGGCGCACGAGTCGTGCAAACAACTCACACTCAACGACATTGCTGTGGCAAACCTGGCGCTGAGCAAGCCTCTGGTGTTTGTCCCTTACGACGACAACCGCACGCTGGGCGGCTTCATTCTGGTGGACAAGTTCACCCACGCCACGGTGGCCGCCGGTATGATCCGTCACAACCTGCGCCGCGCCCAGAACGTACACCGGCAGGCGCTCAGCATCACCCGCACAGACCGGGAACGCCTCAATGGCCACAAAGGCAAAGTCATCTGGTTCACCGGCCTGTCCGGTTCTGGCAAGTCCACTATCGCCAATGCCCTTGAGAAGGAACTACACGCCCAGGGCAAGCGCACTTACATCCTGGACGGTGACAACATCCGCCAGGGCCTGAACAAAGACCTGGGCTTTACCGACGCCGACCGGGTAGAGAACATCCGCCGTGTGGCGGAAGTGGCCAAGCTGATGATGGATGCGGGCCTGATCGTGATGACCGCCTTCATCAGCCCGTTCCGGGCCGAGCGCGAAATGGCGCGGGAATTGATCGGAAAAGAAAACTTTATAGAGGTGTTTGTGGACACACCGCTGGACGTGTGCGAACAGCGCGACCCCAAGGGGCTGTACAAAAAGGCCCGCAGTGGGCAGCTGCCCAACATGACGGGTATTAACAGTCCGTATGAGCCGCCGCTGCACCCCGACCACATAGTGAGCGGAAATGATGAAAGATCAACCGACACAGCAATTTTAATAAGCAAAATGCTAGCAAAGCCTAGCGCCTAGCGGCTAAGAACCAAAAACAATCAGTCATATAACATACTGAAATAATTCAAGAAACAAACAAGTAAGGGCCGGGTGTTCATGGATAATAAGCGCTAATGAGAGGACTTGTTTGTGTAGAGGCCAAGTGGTTGTAACATTGAAGCACAGCCACACAAATGTGACTGAGGGAGTCTTTCCGTAATCATCATGTTGACTAGGCAGCCTCCCCTGGAAAAGTATTAGATCCGATGCGAGCTTGTGGTGTTCAAAATTTCCTTATGAAATTCAACCAGCGATCCTGCCGTTCGCCCCGAATAAATTTCCTCATTGAATGATTGAATGCCCTTGGGCATTGTCAAAGCCTTCTCGATAGCGTCGATGAGCCTGTCACGGACTGGATCATATGGAACGATATTGCTAGATATCTGCTCCAAAACTAACGAATCTCGATTGCGAAAAATGTTGGTCACGGTAGGGATCCCAGATGCAGCAGCCTGGTAAGCGATTACACCGGGGTGTGCCGCGTAAATCATCGAAACCACCACATCGCAAGACGATATCAATTCAACGTAACGGTCTTTAGGTAGTTTGTTGATCACGTAGACCGGAGTCCCGTTCTGTTTGAATGAGTATGCAGTGGCAACCGAGCCCACCATGTAAATTTCATACCCAGTGTGCCGATCACAAAATTGCTGCATTGCCTCCATTAACGTCTCGGGTAAATTTCTCTTATGAAAATACTCTGGACGATAATAGAAAAATATTTTCTTATTTTTTTGGACCGGGACTTCTAAAATTTCAATTTTTGGCTTGGTAACGAATACGTTCTGATTATTAATTAGATTACTATCCTCGAAAAACTTTCGAAGCAGAATGGTGGAAACAATCAAATTTTTTGAACAAGCGACCGCACGCTCCCCGACGATGTAATCAGCGCCATAAGGGAAGAATCCACTTTCGAAGTCCTGGCAGTAGTAAACGATGCGGTCCAAATCCTGTGGAAGCATCTGGTGAGCTAGGCAAGTCAGGTGCGCGTTGAAACAAACGACCAAGTCTGGCTTGAACTTGACCGATAAAATGTCGTCAAGCTTTATGACCTCAGCACAGCTCAAGTAGCGCTCAGCTATACTTTTGTCAAACTCTTGATTCTCGACAGCAATAACCACTCGGTCAAACAATTCAAAAACTGGTCCGTAATCTTTAAAGAATTCGGAATACCCAGCGAAAAACAAATCATTTTGAAGATGCGACAGCATTATCAGCATTAATGGCTTTTTACTCTGAGGCAGATATGATATATCTACTGCCTTTCGCAAAGGCGACCTGTCAACAGGAGCCAAAAAACCATTTGGCCAATAAGCCGCTACATTAAATTTTCTCTGGATTTGGCCATCACTATAAATTCGGCCCTCGGCCCTTCCTGTCGAACGGAAATGGTCGTAGCCAGATAGGATATCGCCCTTTGAAATTGCTGCAGCGACGTCAGGATGCGCACCCAAGTAGAATGCCTCATCAAAATCCTGAAAGTCTTCATATTGAGCGAAGCGACCTCTGTATTTTTCAAGATTCATCTTAAGTGACGAATCTTGCATATCAAAGGGCGATGGCATTCGGTTGGATTGAGCGGCTCCATCGCTAAGAGATACAAGAGCGTCTGAGGAACTTTTTAACGAGCTGTAAAGACCACTACTAGTGGAATGCAATAGATCGTATTGGGTCGAACCGATCAATAATCCAAGCGAAGCTGATTCGTCGATATGCAATGCTCGATCAGTACCACTGACCAGTTCAGGCCGCCCAATCTTTATCCATCGATAGCCAGCTTTTTCACATACAAAAAAATACAGTCGTTCGATAACATGACCCAAGGTCCCGTCGATTTGCCCGCCTTCCTTAGGGAAATCTTTTGCTGTTAAACCTATTTTTAGAAGTGGAGCTATTGCAGCAGACCTTCCCCAGAACATTGATCCAGAAGGGAAGTCAATCTTCGCGTTTTTATCGAGGTCTAAGCCTAAACGTTTGGAGAATTTCTTCGCGTTATCAAAATTCCATCCCCAACCGATAGAGCCTCGTACCGTAGCGTAGTGCTCAGGAGCAATTATCCCCAATTTCGGATCGCTATTGAAAGCATCAAATATGCTTTTAACAATAGCTTTTGAACCAATAAGGTTGCTGAGCAAATACGTACGCCAGTTGACAAGTGCATCCCAATGTGATGACTTTTTTGAGTGTATGTGAAGAAAGAATTCATATTTTTCGTATATATCGCTGCACGCTATCAATTTAGGCGCGATATCCCTGCCTCGATTTTCTGTAATGCGAATCTCAAATTTCCCATGTTCCCAGCCAGCTAGGCCTATCGCGATCGCGTCTTTTTTCTCCTTTGAATCAGTTGTTATAAACAAATCGAATTCAAATGGAATGTTTTCAAGATAGGACTTAAATTCCCCCAGCAAGTCGGGGTAAAACATGTGGCAAATTACGGCGATGCTCGGTGCAGAAATTTCCTGCTCGTCGGAGTAACCAAATGGAACTGCAAAAAAATAGTCGTCATCTGGCGGCGCAAAGTGAGGTTGCCTATCGCCATGCGTTTGTCGCGCTGCTCTCCAAGATTGTATTTTTTTAGGCAATTGAAGCGTGACTGTCCACCACATGAGTTTCGCAACGCGACGGAAGAATGATCCGATTTTCGATGATCTACCGAGAGCTTTAGCCAGCGGCCTAGTTATTCGCCATGAGTAACTCTGCTCCATAGCCTTGATCTTGTTGTCATAGTCGGAAAGAGCCTGGTTTAAGCTGATGATTTGTCGATCTCGCTCACTCACCGCTTGGCCCAGGCTGGCGATCTGTCCATCCCGCTCGCCCACCGCTTGGCCCAGGCTGGCGATCTGTCCATCCCGCTCGGTCACGGCTTGGCTCAAGCTGGCGATCTGTCCATCCCGCTCGGTCACGGCTTGGCTCAGGCTGGCGATCTGCCCGTCTCGCTCGGTCACGGCTTGGCCCAGGCTGGCGATCTGTCCATCTCGCTCGGTCACGGCTTGGCCCAGGCTGGCGATCTGTCCATCCCGCTCGCCCACCGCTTGGCTCAGGCTGGCGATCTGTCCATCCCGCTCGCCCACCGCTTGGCTCAAGCTGGCGATCTGCCCGTCTCGCTCGGTCACGGCTTGGCTCAGGCTGGCGATCTGCCCGTCTCGCTCGGTCAAGGCTTGGCCCAGGCTGGCGATCTGTCCATCCCGCTCGCCCACCGCTTGGCCCAGGATGGCGATCTGCCCATCTCGCTCGGCCACACCAGAACTAAGCATATCAACCAGTCCAAGTAACGGCTGTATTCGACTGAATTCCGTCTCCCAGCGATCAACCTGCGATAAACGATCAAAATTCTTATCAGCTTCGACGTTCGCAGCCACATCAGAAATGGCTGTGTAAATCTCTTTTGCCAACTCAATCGCTGCGCTATCACTCCACACATCTTGAGGTAAGTAGAAAGAATGACGCAAGTTTTCAGACAAAAAATCACGCAAAAAGGCGGCTTGGTCAGTGGTGTCAACAGTGGTTTTCAGAAATCCTGCTAAACGCCCTATTGTCTTTTGTGGTTCCGCGACGAATTGGTCGTAATCGACTAATATACGCGAATCCTCTGAAGTTTCGCGAAGGCTGGTCAAAACATGAGTAATCCAAAGCAAATAGGATCTTTCCGGCGCGAGTCCATCGCGCTTGGCAAGTGAGTCGGCAACGCTGAGTGGATGACGAACGGCAATGACATATCGAGCTTCAAAGCCACCCACTTGAAATACGCGCAACCAAAATGGCAATAGCTTTGCTGTACGTGGATCCTTAAATCCAAATATTTGTCCAGGCTGTGACTTTTTACGCAATAGCTGTATAGCTTCTTTTAGATAGCCTTGTTCACATAGGCGATCAACATCACTGCCTTTTAACAGACTAATGCTATGCCACGCATGCCCAACAGCACTCAGCAGACGTTCATTGAAATTGACAATATCAAGATCTTCAAAAAATCCTTTGTCGTTATTGCCAGGGGCAGCTGGCATGAGTCGATCACCGAGTGAGACACCGACGGACTGAAGCGCGCGCGCCACTGTGCTAGTTCCGCTTCGGTGCATTCCCAGCACAACAACGATAGGCTGAATCGTGGAGCTTACACTGATTTCTTTAAAATCATTCATAGGACACAGCTTCAATTTTTGGTACACAATTAAAATCAACTATGCCTGTGCTCAAACTGGCTAGCTCGGAATTAACTCGAAACATGGCAACATCAATTAGCCGATGAAGATAGGTTTCGCTGCCGTTCAGATCACCAACGACACCAGCATTAAGGAAATACACGCCGGGATTCAGCAGGCAGAGAAATGCAAACTCAACTTCATAGACGCTACCGCCAGTGACAAAAGGCAGGCTTGTTCGATTAGAAGCAGCAGATGCAGCGCCGCCCAACTCCACTCCGCTGGTGGTTTTAATCAACATACCAAACCGTACATTACTTGCAGGCTGATCGAACCTGACACGGTAGCGGTAATAATAGGTTTTGCCGCGCGTAAGTTGGTTAACCCGCTCGCCAAGTACTGAATAGATGGCAGGGTCTTCAATGAATGCACCATAAGACTCGTACACAACTGTGCTGCTCGGCTTGAGATGTGGGTCGTAGCAATCGGCCAGTTCCTCCGCTCCCAGGCTCACCTCCGCATCTAGGTCTTGGTCTGCATTGAATTCGAACGCCTCGTCCGTCAATAGGGTGTCATACTCGCCCATCTTATCGATACGTCGAATTTCCTCCCGAATGCTCTCTCGCTTCTCGCTGGGTGCATAAAGAAGTTTTTGGTAGCGTGCCACCATTTGCTTTGGTAAGCCCATGGCCAGACGCTCACCAGTGTCAATCAGCAGCGCACGGTCACACAGCTCCACCACGGTACCGCCAGCGTGGGAAACAAATAGTATCGTTGCACCTGCCTTGCGGATATTCTCAATACGAGAAAAACATTTCCGCTGAAACAGCTCATCACCAACAGACAGGGCCTCATCAACTACTAGAATTTGAGGGTCTACGTTAATGGCCACCGCAAACGCTAAACGGACCATCATGCCGCTGGAGTAGGTCTTCACCGGTTGATCAATAAATTCGCCAATCTCTGCAAAGGCGGCGATTTCATCGAAACGAACATCGATTTCATCCCTGCTCAAACCGAGAACTGCGCCATTCAGATAAACATTTTCCCTCCCAGTGAACTCGGGATTAAACCCCGAACCCAACTCCAGCAAGGCTGCAATGCGGCCAGAGGTTTGAATGCTGCCGCTAGTGGGGTTTAGCGTGCCGCAGACCATCTGTAACAGGGTTGATTTGCCACTGCCGTTGCGGCCGATGATGCCAACGGTTTCACCTTTCTTGACTTCAAAGCTCACATCTTTGAGCGCCCAGAACTCACGAAAATATTGCCGGGGCTGCATGCCGATGGCGCGCTGCATGCGCGGTAAGATCATCTGCTTGAGCCGGTCTCGGGGCTGATCATAGATGTGATAGCACTTGCTCAGGTTTTCTACCTTGATAGCGATTTCAGAGGACATCAGCAAACCCTTTCCTCGTCTTCTGGAACCAGGCAAAGCCCAACCAGGCAATGGTGAAAGATACCGCCCAATACACCCCGAGCATGGCAAAGTCTGGCGCGTTGCCAAAATAAAGCACCGCTCGGGCTTGCTCAATCACCGGCGTTAGCGGATTGAAGTACAACAAATGACGGTATGCCTCTGGCAACGCCGTGGCCGGGTAAAAAATGGGGCTAAGGAACATGAGTACCGTTGTGACGACACCAATGAATTGACCCACATCGCGCAGGTACACCCCCAGCGAAGCCAGTGCCCAGCTCAAACCCATGATGAACAGAACGAGTGGTAAGATGACCAGCGGCAGATAAAGCGCAGTGGGGTGCGGAATGCCAAACAAAACCCCATAAGCCAAAAGCCAGACCCCAAGGCTGATGGCGCCGTGGAACATGGCCGAGAGAAGCGTAACGAAGGGAAGGATCTCCAAAGGGAAGACCACTTTCTTGACGTAATTGACGTTGGAGAGAATCAAACCCGGTGCGCGGTTGATGCATTCGGCAAACAGGGTAAAGACGATCAACCCTGCAAAGAGCACCAGCGCGAATTCGGTTTTGGACTCGCTGCCAACTGTCCAGCGCGCGTTGAACACTTCGCTGAACACGAACGTATACACAGCCAGCATGAGTATGGGGTTGAAGAAAGACCATAGCAAGCCAAAGAACGAGCCGCGATAGCGGCCTAGCACTTCGCGCTTGGCAGAGGCTTTAATGAGCTCGCGGTGGCGCCATAGGCTGGCCACCATTTCGTGGGGGCTGGCAGAAAAATGCTGCATCAGGCAAATACCTCTGCTGTGGCGATTGAAGCGCCCTGCTGGTCTTTGGCCGAGAGCTGCGGTACCAGACCGGCAGGCCAGTGGATGCCTACAGCGGGATCGTTCCACGCCAGGCAGCGCTCGAAGGCGGGGGCGTAGTAGTCGGTGGTTTTGTACAAAAACTCGGCCGTGTCGCTCAACACCACAAAGCCGTGGGCAAACCCCTCGGGCACCCACAGCTGGCGCTTGTTGTGGGCCGAGAGCACTTCGCCCACCCACTGGCCAAAGGTGGGGCTGCTTTTGCGCAGGTCTACCGCCACGTCAAACACCTCGCCCTGCACCACGCGCACCAGCTTGCCCTGGGGCTGCTGGATTTGGTAATGCAGGCCACGCAGCACGTGTTGGGCGCTGCGGCTGTGGTTGTCTTGCACAAACTGCACGGGCCGGCCTATGGCCTCTTCAAACCGGGCGTGGTTGAAGCTTTCAAAGAAAAAACCGCGGTCGTCGCCAAAGACTTTGGGCTCGATGAGGACGACGTCGGGGATGGCGAGGCGTTGCGCGTTCACGTGGCGTCACTTTCTTTCAAGATTTGCAGTAAGTACTGCCCGTAGCCATTCTTGATGAGCGGCTGCGCCAGGCGCACCACTTGCTCTGCATCAATCCAGCCTTGGCGGTAGGCAATTTCTTCAGGGCAGGCCACCTTGAGGCCCTGGCGGCGCTCGAGCGTGGCAATGAACTGGCTGGCATCGAGCAGGCTGTCGTGGGTGCCGGTGTCGAGCCAGGCGTAGCCTCGGCCCATGGTTTGCACGTTGAGTTGCCCTCGGTCCAGATAGGCCTGGTTGACGCTGGTGATTTCCAACTCGCCACGGGCGCTGGGCTTGACGGCCTTGGCGATGTCGACCACCTGCGCGTCGTAAAAGTACAAACCGGTGACGGCGTAATTGCTTTTGGGTTGTTTTGGCTTTTCTTCAATGCTGATGGCCTGGCCCTGGGCGTTGAACTCCACCACGCCGTAGCGTTCTGGGTCGTGCACGTGGTAAGCGAAAACAGTGGCGCCGGTGGTTTGCGCGTCTGCCGCTTTTAGCAGGGGCTGAAAATCGTGCCCGTAGTAGATGTTGTCGCCCAGCACCAGCGCGCTGGGGGCGTTGCCAATAAATTGTTCACCAATCATGAAGGCCTGCGCCAAGCCGTCGGGGCTGGGTTGCACGGCATATTGCAGGTTCATGCCCCACTGGGAGCCGTCACCCAGCAGTTGCTGGAAGCGGGGGATGTCTTGCGGCGTGCTGATCACGAGCACATCTCGCATGCCCGCCAGCATGAGGGTGCTCAGCGGGTAATAGATCATGGGCTTGTCATACACCGGCAGCAGCTGTTTGCTGATGGCCAGCGTGGCCGGGTGCAGCCGAGTGCCGGAGCCCCCGGCGAGGATGATACCTTTGCGTTGGGTCATGCGTTTGTGTCCCTGAGTCATTACAAAATTTCTTGAAGCATGCGCTCGACCCCTCGCTGCCACGTCGGCAGATGCAACCCGAAGACGGACGTCAACAAGCTGGTGTCCAAGCGGGAGTTGTTAGGTCGCCGGGCTGGCGTGGGGAAGGTGTGCGTAGGCACCGGATCGATGGCTTGCACTTTCCAGGGGGTGTGGGGTTGCATCTGCTTGGCCAGCTCGATCACGAACTGGGCATAGCGGTGCCAGGTGGTCTCTCCGCTGGCAGCCAGATGGTAGGTGCCCTGCCCTTCACCGGTGCGCAAAACCTGCCGCAGGGCGTGCGCGGTCACGTCCGCAATCAGCTCTGCGCCTGTAGGCGCACCAAACTGGTCGTCAATCACCGACAGCCGTTCACGCTCTTGTGCCAACCGCAGCATGGTCTTCGCAAAGTTACCCCCTCTTGCGGCATAGACCCAGCTGGTCCGAAGAATCAGGTGCTGGCGACAGGACTGGAGAATGCGTTGCTCGCCTTCGAGCTTAGCCAACCCATACGCATTCAATGGGCCGGTGGCATCGCCCTCCCGCCAAGGGGCGTGGCCGCTACCGTTAAAAACATAGTCGGTACTGTAGTGCACCAGCCAGGCCCCCACTTCATGCGCGGCCTGCGCGAGGACACCAGGGGCTTCGGCATTGAGGCGATGCGCCTGGCCCACCTCGGATTCGGCTTTGTCCACAGCGGTGTAGGCAGCGGCATTGACTATGATCTGCGGGCGCAAGGCGTGCACGGTGCGGTGCAGGCCTTCCAAGTCGCTCAGGTCCCCGCACAGCGGGTGATCGAGCAAGGGCTGGCCCTGCCAAGCAGGGAGATGGGCAAGCTCCTCGGGCGTCAAGCCTGCACGATCCAGAGCGATCAGACAACCCAATGGAGCCAGGCTACGCTGCAATTCCCAGCCCACTTGGCCGTTTTTGCCGAGCAACAGAATACGGGTAGAAGATGGACTCATGAATGTGCCTCTGAAGTGACACAAGCAGCACTCAAAAGCCCAGCGGTCGATGCATCGAGCCCTTGCCAATGGCCACCAGATGCGCGCTGCAAAATATCTTTGGCCAGCATTTTGCCCAGTTCAACACCCCACTGGTCAAAGCTGTTGATGCCCCAAACGACACCACTGACAAAGGTGCGGTGTTCGTAAAGCGCCAGCAACGCCCCCAAGGCAGGTGGACTCAATGGCCCATCGATCAACAGGAAGGTGCTGGGGCGGTTGCCCGAAAAATCTTGATGGCCGGGCAATTGCCCAGGGCCTGATTTTGAGCCCAGCATCAACGCTTGGGCTTGCGCAATGGCGTTGGCCAGCAGCGGGGTGTGGTGACCTGGCAATGCATGTTCGGCCTGGCTGGCCGCCACAAACTCCACCGGTGTACGCTGCGCCCCCTGGTGCAACCACTGAAAGAACGCATGCTGCCCATTGGTGCCTGCCTCGCCCCAAAGTGCCATGGCGGTGGCATATTCCACCGCAGAACCGTTTTGCCGCACGGTTTTGCCATTGCTTTCCATGTCGAGCTGCTGCAAATAGGCAGGCAAGCGGCGCAAGCGGTGGTGGTAAGGCACTACACAGCGCGAAGGCATGCGCAGGAAGCTGCTGTACCAGACGTCCAGCAGGCCGAGCAGCACAGGGGCATTGGCGGCAAGTGGCGCCTGGGCAAAGTGGTCGTCCATGGCGGCCGCCCCGGCCAGCAGATCTTTAAACCCCGCTTCTCCAATGGCAACTGCAACAGGCAAGCCCACGGCAGACCACAAAGAATACCTGCCGCCAAGATCGGCAGGCATGCGCAGGATGTGTTTCAGACCGGCGGCCTGTGCAGCATTTGGTTTGGCGGTGATAGCCACGACACGGTCAGCCGGGTTGATGCCGCTTTGCTGCAGCCAACCAGAAGCTGAACGCAGGTTTTGCAGGGTCTCAAAAGTGGACCACGATTTGGATGCGGCAATAAACAGTGTGTGGGCGGGGTGGCACTGCGCCAAGGTTTCGGCCAGGTCGTGCCCATCAAGGTTGGACACCACATGGATGCGCTGTTGGGTGCGCCAGTAAGGCCGCAACGCTTGCAGCGCCAATTCTGGCCCCAGGCTGGAACCGCCAATGCCGATATGCACCACGTCGTGAACCGTGGCATCGGCACGAATGGTTTCGGCCATTGCCAGCATGGCGCTCAAGTCAGCGCAATTTTGGGCCATTGCAGCAGATGCCGGTGCACGGCCACAGGTAAACGACAAGCGCAAAGCCGAGTGGACTGCCGCTTGTTGCTCGGTGTGGTTGACAATTTCGCCGTTAAGCAACTGGCTGCGCCGCTCGGGCAAGTCCATTTGCATGGCCAGGGCCAGCAACTGCTCAACCACCGGTTCGTCCCACAGGTTTTTGCTCAGGTCGACCAGCATGTGGGGGGCACGTACGCTGTGCTGCTGAAAGCGCTTGGGCTCAGTGGTAAAGGCTTGCCGCAAATCGAATTGATGGGCGTAGTGGCCCGCCAAACGCTCCAATGCCTGCCATGCTGGCGTGGTTTGCGGATTCAAGCTTGGCACAGCAGTGCCGCCGAACGGCTGGTTAGCCATACTGCTTCTGCACCCAATCTCGGTAGCTGCCGCTTTGCACATGCTGCACCCATTCGGGGTGGGCCAGGTACCACTGCACCGTTTTGCGGATACCGGTCTCAAAGGTTTCGGCGGGCTTCCAGCCCAGTTCGCGTTGAATTTTGCGCGCATCAATGGCGTAGCGCCGGTCGTGCCCAGGCCGGTCTTGCACGTGGGTGATTTGCGCCTTGTAGCTGCTGCCGTCGGCCTTGGGCCGCAGCTCGTCCAGCAGCGCGCAGACGGTGTGCACGATCTCGATGTTGGGCTTTTCGTTCCAGCCGCCCACGTTGTAGGTTTCGCCCAGCCGCCCGGCTTCCAGCACGCGGCGAATGGCGCTGCAGTGGTCTTTCACGTACAGCCAGTCGCGCACCTGCAGGCCGTCGCCATACACCGGCAGGCTCTTGCCCGCCAGGGCGTTGACGATCATCAGCGGGATGAGCTTTTCGGGGAAGTGGTACGGCCCGTAGTTGTTGCTGCAGTTGGTGGTGAGCACTGGCAGGCCGTAGGTGTGGTGCCAGGCGCGCACCAGGTGGTCAGACGCGGCCTTGCTGGCGCTGTAGGGGCTGTTGGGTTCGTAGGCCTTGGTTTCGGCAAACGGCGGATCGTCCTTGGACAAGGTGCCGTACACCTCGTCGGTGCTCACGTGCAGAAAGCGGAAGGCGGTTTTTTCTGCCTCAGGCAAGGCAGACCAATAAGCGCGCACCGCTTCCAGCAGGCGAAAGGTGCCCACGATGTTGGTCTGGATGAAGTCTTCGGGGCCGTGGATGGAGCGGTCGACATGGCTTTCGGCGGCAAAGTGCAGCACAGCGCGGGGGCGGTGCTGGGCCAGCAAGGCGTCCACCAAGGCACGGTCGCCCAGGTCGCCTTGCACAAACACGTGGCGCGCATCGCCCTGCAGGCTGGCCAGGTTTTCCAGATTGCCGGCGTAGGTCAGTTTGTCCAGGTTCAGCACCGGTTCGTCGCACTGGGCCAGCCAGTCAAGCACGAAGTTGCTGCCAATGAAGCCGGCGCCGCCGGTGACGAGAATAGTCATACTTTATATCTTCCCGAAAATGGCAGCAGCAATCAGACCCAGATTGCCGAACAAGGTTTGGCGATAGATGCCACTGCGTTTCAAGTGAATCAAACGCGGAATCAAACTCATCTGACGAGCCTTAGCAAAGCGCTCCAGCGTTTCACGATTCTCTGGCGTGAGCTTATGCTGCAATTTTCGCAACGCGCCGATGTTGCTATTGTTCCAATTCCTGAAACGGCCTTCCCAGAGCATGCGTATGCGTTTGAAACGCGCTGCCCAGGTGGCATTCACCCCCACCAGGTTGCCATCGTGCTGCCGATAACGCAGCGATGGGTGGCTGTCGTACAACACTTTGCCGCCGCAGCCAGCGACCACCATGTAAGCCCACCAGTCATGGGTAATTACGGGAGTGTCTTCCCCGGCTTCGCGCAACAGCGCACGGGCCGCATTGTTGAACACCATGGTATTGCCGCCGCCGATATTTTGCATGAGCGCATTGGCAAAGCTTGGGGGCTTGGAAAAGAGCGGGGACAAGCCGATTTCATTGTTGTCCGCATCCACCAAACGGGTGCGGCCGCAATAGAGGGCAGGGATATTGGGGGGGATAGACTCTAACCAGCGAACGGCGCGCTCGAGCTTGTCGGCCTCCCAGACGTCATCCTGGTCTGAATAGGCGTAGTAATCCGCCTCAATGCTGGCCTTGCACGTCAGCGAGAGGAAGTTGGCCGCAAACCCTTCGGCTGGCCCGAAATGGATGGAAAGGCAACCCGCGGGCCATTTCTGCTGGTAGGCCTCAAGGATGGCGTGCGTATCGTCTTCGGATCCGTCGTCCGAAGCCCAGACTTCCCAGTTAGAGTGCGTTTGAGCAGCGAAGGAATCTAGTTGTTCTGCGAGATAGTGCTGGCCGTGGTAGGTGCAAAGAAGGATTGCAACCTTAGGCACGCCATTATTGACTTCGTGCGGAGCGTCCTTTTCAGGCATAGCTACCGCACCCGCGACAGTGGTTTCGCGGTCGGGGTGACTCTTTAAAAAGTCATTATTTGCTACAACACCAATGCCTATCTGATTGAGTTGATTCATCAACCCGCCTCCACCTGTGAAAACCCCCGCTCGCAACGCCCAGACAGCCATCTGAGGCGCCCGAATTCGGGGGGGGGGGGTACATCGCAGCCTCCCTAAAGGCCACAAACACCCTGCCGTTGCTTCAAAATTATTATGACAATTATACCTTCCCTATTGCTTACCGACAATGTTTACTGGTAGGCGCTGGCTGGTTCGCACAAACGACAAAAGACCCCGCCTTCACCGGCTGCCCGAGAGGGAAGCCAATGAAGACGGGGTCTTTGGTTTACTGCTGTTGCGTTTGCTGCAGCCGCTGGTGTTGCCTATCTGGGCACGCCGCGCCACTTGTCGAAACTGCGCGCGCCGGTGTAGCCGAGGTAGCCGGCACCAAAGAGCCACCACAAGCTCTCGGGCACCGCATTGAGCAGCTTGGAGAGGTTTTCAGCAGCCTGGAACACCTCGGCGGGCCACCAGATGCCGATGATGCTGCCGATCACCGACAGCAGGATCACTCCGTAGATCACGTACAGGAAGGTCGGGCGGGCGCGACTGGTCCACGGGTCGGCTGAATTGGCTTCGGCCAGAATGGCCGAGAGGCTGACCTGCATTTCCTGCAGGGCCTGCTGACCTTCAGCTTGGAACAAGGCGAGCTTGGCCTGCTCGCGCTGGGCCGGATCGGGGATCAGGCGGTCGATCAGTTTGGCGCCGGCTTCAAAGATGCCAGGGGCGAGCGTTGTGAAGATCGGGCTCATTGCGGGCCTCCGAACAGTTTGATTTTGACGATGGTGCCGGCGAGCAAGGCTAGAACCAAGCCGGTGACCAGCATCTTGACCAGGGTGAGGCCAGCGGTTTTCTTGGCCTCGTTGAAGGCGTCGAGCAGATTCCTGAGCTCGCGGATGTCGTTTGCAGCATCCGGGCCATCCAGACCGACATCGGACAAGGCGTGACGCGCCCCACGCTCGGCGGCGCGTTCCAGCAGGGTTTCAAATTCGTCATGGGGCATGACCACCATGCCATCCATCAGGTGGGGTTCGTTCATCTTCTTTCCTTTCAAATCTGGAGGGCACTGCTATCGGCGTTATGGACTGCCGGGTGCTCGGCCACACAGGTGATCTCCACCTGCTCGCCACGCGGGCGCACCGCGATCACCCGGGCCAGCAGGCTCCATTGCTCGGCGATGCCAAACGCAAAATGGGTGCGCTCGGCCGACAGGCCGGTTTCGATGGGGATGTCGGGCAGGTCTGCAAAGACCACCTGCTGCGCATCACTTCCAGGTGTCACCGCATGCGGGCCGCTGACCCCGCCATCGCGGCGGCGCAATGCCATCACGTGTGGTGTGTGCGGCTGACCATCCGTGAATTGGATAGGCTCGGACAGCGTGGCGGTGTGGGTGTCGGCATCCCAGGCAACGATTTCGCCGCCCGCGCCCCAACTGGGCATGTCATGGGCTATGGCGATCAGATCGCCATAGGTGGGAATCAGGCCTTCGAGCTCGGTGCGCAAGGTGATGATGCGACGGCGGTAGCGGTTGGCCGCCGCCAGATACAGCCCCTCGCGCACGGCATGGGCTTCGGTGGTGCAACCAAAGAGCCGCAGCTTGGCCGGGTTGGTGCTGCTGGAGCCCGGCAGGCTCACCGTCACTTCATCGGGCTTCCAGGTGCGGCTGCTGAAGAATTCCACCGTCACCGCGTCCGCAGTTTCTTCGCCTGGCATCACGTACTGGATCTTGAGGCTGTTCTTGACGATGTTGCGCGGACTGAAGAGCGCCACCGGCAAGAGCCGGGCTTCGTCCCGTACCAGACGCACGATGCCACCTTGCAGGAAAGGCACCGCCCGACCGCACCTGGCCACTCTGGTCAGGGCTTCCCAGACCGTGACCTGCTGGTCGAACACGCCGTCGAACTGGTCGCCCCGGATGGCCCAGACCTGATCGAGTTGCGCCAAGACGGCGAGATCGATCCGGGCATCCGGCAGCTTGGCGCCGTAGCTCGCGCGCAGGATGTCAGCAAAGGCCCAGGCGATCGATCGGGTCGGGACAGACATGGACCAACCAGAGACCGCCGACCAGACAGGGAGTTTCCGGGTGACGATACAGTTGATGAGCCGACTGGAGCGCTGCGACAGGTTGTCGGTGGCGCGCATGCGGATGGCGAGCAGTGTGACGTTGTCAGGGAAAGTGACGCCGCCGGCCAGATAGCCCCGGGCCTCGCCCCAGCGCACTTCGTGACCGGCACGTGAGTTGGTGTCTTTGCCATCGAGCCGCGTGGCACGCACTTCGTACCGCCCTGCAGCAACGGGATAACGGTAGGTGCGCCGCTGTGGCGTGGTGGTGGCAGCGGTCAGACTCTCACTGCCCAGCGTGAACCAGTCGTCCAGCGCGTCCCCCTCGGCATCGATGGCCCGGGCTTCGACCTTCCAGCTGGCACTGCGGCTGTCCAGGCCACCAGCGTCATTGGCGTAATACAGCCCGCGCGGCAGCAGGATGTCGATGCCGATGTGGGTGACCTCACTGTCAGCCGGGTTGATGGCAAAGCCCCCGGTCCAGGTGCCAGCCAGCAGTTCCTGCCCGGCGACTTCGGGGGCAGTTACCACATCCGGATTGAAGAGCGTGACCGCGCTGCCCGGTGGCACGATCTGGTAAGTGACCTCCTCAAACGAGGCAATCGGCGTGTCCTCGATGCGAATCTGCTCGATGTCGTACTCACCCAGGCCGATGCAATGCAGTTGGTGAAGGAACTGTTCATTCCCCTGGTATTCGCCATAGGGCGTGGCAGCCAAATCCGGATAGACCAGATGGCGACCGTAGACGACCGGGATGGGTTGGGCCAGCCGCGCATAGTTGCCCTGGCCTTGCAGGCTGTAGGTGGGCGACGGCTGCGCCAAACTCCCGCCCGAGCCGGCAAATGACGGCATGTTGGGCGTCGGCAGCGGCACCAGGGCGCTGACCAGTGCAGAACCCGCCGTCATGATGATGGCCGAACCAACGGCTGTGGCCAGATTGCCGCTAAAGCCCAGGCTCGATCCCAAGGGTCCGCCATAGACGGTGGCGACCACCATCACCGCGATCATCAGAACCGTACGCAACGGGTTCTTGCCACCGCCTCCACCTCCCCCGCCCTGCGGCAGGGTGATGAAGAGCACCACACCATCGATGGGCGTGACCGCCCAATCGGCACGCAGCACAGGACTACCGTTCTTGATGCAGACGGTGGGTTGGTCGAATTCGGCAATACCCTGGTTGTCCAGCCACTGGCGGATGGTCTGGCCGGGGTGGGCCACCATCACTTCGCGCTGACTGGGCTGGAAGGGGTTGCGTAAAAGTACGACAGCGCTTTGCTCGGCGTGAATCACGTGTTCTCCACAAATCGGTAATAGCCTTCGACCCGCCAGCCGTGCAGCAGGAGTTCGGGCAGCTTCTGGAACACGACGCCAGCGTCCTTGACCGCGTGGAGCACACCACCGCCATCGACCGCGAGCCACACGCCCACATGCACCGGGTGGCGGGATTGGCGCAGCAGCACGGCATCGCCCTCAATCGGGCTTGTGACGGTTTTCCAGCGCTGTCGCTCGGGATGATCACGGAAGGTGGTCATCACGGTGCGCAGGTCGTTGGGGTCCACCGGTATTTCGGGCAGGTCTCGGCCAAAGTGCTCGCGCTGGATGGCGAGGAACAGGCCCCAGCAATCGAACGCGTTCGGGCCACGTGCACCGGCGTGCCAGGGCCGACCGATGCACTCGGCCGCCCAATGGGGTGTCGGGCTCATCGGGTCAAGCCCGGGAAGGTCTTGGCGGTGTAGCTGATGCCAGGGAAGGCCTTGTTGCCTACATCCAGCATGCGGGCACGGCCCGTCACCCGAAAGATGTCGGCCTCCACTTCCGTGAGTACCAAGTGGATGGGCGGGTCCATCTGCGGCCCTTCCAGATCGGTCGAGAGATACGGCCGGTAAGTCACCTCGATCACCGACTGCGACTCGGCGGCTGCGTCCAGATGTCGGACGATTTCGCGCGACACGTTGTCAAGCGTCACGGTGATTTCCGGCACCGGCATGGTGTCGACTGGCGGCAAATCCAGCTCAAAGCCCATGGCCACGAATTGCACGCGCTCGCCGGCTTGCAGCGGGGCTTGCGATTCCAGCCGAGCCCACAGATCACCGGTGTCGCGCACCACCCGAATAGCAACCAGCTGCCCTGTCTCATCGACAAAGGCCGGATGGCGCAACTCCAGCGTGTGCAGGATGATCTGCTCTGAAGGCGCGCTGGCGTAGGCCTCCTTGATGGCTTCTGATAAAGCAGTGTTGGGCATCAGAGATCACCGCTCAGAGGATGACGGGGTAAGGCACGTAGCTAGTTTCGCTGTCGTCCTCGGGCAACTGCGCTTCACCGGCGTAGCCGCTGGCCAGCACCTGGCCATCGTCGAGCAGAAACACCAGGCCCTGCTCAGAGCTGGAGCCATAAGAGGAGAGATCGACCACACGGCGCTGCGCAATGCGCACCAGTTCCACGCTGCTGCGGTTGGTGGCATCCCCTAGCCCCAGCGCGCCATTGCCGTTATAGCCCCAGGCGCAGACGGTGCCGTTTTCCAATAAGGCGGCGCCATAGTTGTAGGAACCGGTACCGCCGTGCACGGCCTTGACCACCGTATTTCCTACAGGGACTTGCACGAAGTTGCCGCTGTTGTTGCCGTTGGCATTGCCCCAGTACGCACCGGCCCCACAGGCCCACAGGGTTTTGTCGGTTTTCTTGAGGTAGGTGAGCGGATAGTCGTAGCTGCCTGCGTAGACATCGACCACGTTGGTGGCCACCTGCACCGGGGTGAACTGGTTGGCAAGATTCCCATTGCCCAGTTGCCCGTAGTCGTTGGTGCCCCAGGCGTGCAATGCGCCCGTGCTGTCCAACGCAAAGGCGTGCACATAAGCCCCAAATACCTTGACAATGGTTTTACCGGCGAGACTGCCACCGGCACGCGGCATGGCGACGTTGGCCTGATTGGTGGTGCCGTCCCCCAACTGGCCGTTGGCGTTGTAACCCCACGAGTACAGGGTGCCGTCGTTCTTGACGGCGTAATATGCGGTGTAACGCTCGCGCCCGGCAGCGATCTGGGTGATGCCTGAGAGCACCGGCAACTGCACGAAGTTGTTGCGCTGGGTCACATCGCCCAGACCCAGCTGGCCATGGGCGTTGAAACCGCAGGCGTGCACCGTGCCATCGCTGCACAGCACCAGGGTGCTGTTGAACCCCTCGACGCCGCAGTTTTGTGCCAGCTGAACCACGCTTTTTCCGGCAATCGAGTTGCTGGCATTGGCGCTCATGTTGACCGGCACCGGCTGGTTGGCCGTGTTGCCGGTACCGAGCTGGCCATAGCCATTGAACCCCCAGCCCCAGAGCTGGCCGTTCTTGTCAATGCAGTAGCCGTTGGTGTCGTGGCTGTAATAGAGCTTGTCTGCCCCCGGAAAGCCCGGCGGGAACGCCGTGCGTGCCGGGTAGGAGCGCGCGAAAGTGGTGCCATCCCCCAGCTTGAAATTGACGTTGCGCCCCCAGGCCCGAATGCTGCCATCGGTCATGATCAGACCGAACTGGCGGTAGCTGTTGGGTTGCGTGTTGCTGGCGTTTTCTGGCAGTTTCAGCGCCTTGGTGCCTGAGCGCACATCAGGCGTTGCCCAGACCGGCACACCCTGCGCGCCGATGGTGAGCACCTGACCGGATTGGCCCACGGGTAAGGCGACCAGCTGGTTGCCATCGAAGTAGATTACTTCCCCCGGCAGGCTCGAGACCCCTTGCGTGCCTTGCGCAAACAGATCCCAAGCTGGGGAATTGGCGTGCGGCGCCACGCCCGTGGTCGCATCGGTGAGGCACACAAAGCTGTCGCCGTGGTGGCCCACCACGTCCTGGCGGGCGTAGGTGGCGCTGGCGTCATACGAGCCGCGCCAGGTAAAGGCAATCTTGCCCAGAGAAACGGTTCCCATGAACAGTCCTTGAAGAGTGGAGATTAAAGTCGGTGGGATTCAGAACAGGATGGGCGACGGCGCGAAGCGATGGTCGTGGTCGTCATCGCCCGTTTGTGCATAGCTGCCGTTGCCAGTGCTCATGACCTGACCATCGACGGTGAGGAAGTGGTAGGCGCCGTTGTGGTACTCGCCACCCTCGCCGCAGCCCATCGTCCCGGAGCGGGAGAAATCGACGATGAGCCGGTCGATGAGCACGAAGCGCGAGGGGGCGTTGGACGTGTCGGCATACCCATGGCCGCACTGCCCCGTTGCCCCCATGCCCCAGCCCACCGCCTTGCCGTCAGATCGGAGCGCCATGGCCGACGACCCGTAGCTGCTGCCGTACACCCGCAGCTTGGTGACCTGGGTGAGGAAGTCGCCACCGATGGTGGCCCAGGTGGTGCGGTCACTGCCGCCGCCGATGCTGTAGCCGTTGTACCCGGTGTGGCGCACCGTGCCGTCTTGCATGAGCGCGAGCGTCCTGCCATAACCGCCGGAGATGGCGTAGGCGTCGGCCACGCCGTCGAGCACCTTGTATGGAAACAGTGCGTGTCCGGTCCAGATATCGCCTGTGAAACCCGTGCCCCAACTGCCCCCGATTTGACCGCTGTCATGCCCCCAGCGGTAGAGTGATCCGTCTTCGAGCACCACGCCGTAGGCGCGGTAGTACTGGGCGCCCGCTACCCAATGCCCGTCGGACTCGGAGCAGAAGACTTTTTTGACGCGCTTGTCGCTGCCCCAGGGCATGAGCAGGCGGTGGACAGATTGGTCGCTGCCAAAGCCACAGGCGTTCGCCTCGCCGGCCACCCACAACTTACCCTGGGTGTCCACCAGGTAGCTCGCGGCATGAAAGCCGCCCGACAGAAAGACTTCGCGGATCGGGGTGTCGAGCGTGAACGGCACGAGCGTGGGCGCGGAGACGGTGGTGCTGTGCCCGAGTCCCAGGCTGCCATAGCGGTTGTTGCCCCAGACATAGACGCGGCCGGCGTCATCCAGGCAAGCGAACATGCGATAGCCGTACCAGTCGTGCCCGGTGAAGACCCGCTTGACCACAGCAGCGGCAGGCAACTGGCCCACGCCATTGACGCGTCGAGGCACCGGATTGGCGGTGGCCGTGGGCGAGCCCCCGTCGCTGTTGGCCCCGGCGTGCCACAGGCCGCCACTGGCATCGATAAAGAAAGTCTCGTCCCACATGCAGGTGATGGACGTGATACGGGGCGTGCCGGGCGGAAACGCCACCCGTGCCGGGAAGGTGCGGCCAATGTCGCCGGTGCTACCCGTCCCCTGCTGGCCAGCAAGCGCCCGTCCCCAGGCACGCACCGAGCCGTCGTTCATGAGCGCGGCCATGAAGAAGTTGGCGCTGTGGTAGTCGGCCGCCGCACGGTCGGTGTTCATCAGCGCCGTGGCCACCGTGCCGTTGCGATCAGCCATGAAGCGGAATTCCACACCGTCCACCCCATTGGCGCCATTCGCGTGGAGCACCATGCTGCCGATGCCACCCACCGACACCCCACCGGTGAGCAGGTGGCCTTTGAGCGTTGCATCCTGCTGGCCCAGCGCAAAGGGTTGCGGCTGCCCGTGGCGGATCACCCAGGCACCGCCCTCCTTGAAGACCACATCTCCATCCCGATAGCCCAGGTAAGGCGAGTAGAGGCCACGCCAGCGGTAGCCCAGCGCCGATATATCCAGGTTCACAGTTGCACCTCCAGGGCGTTTTGATGGAGGGCAAAGGCCACCCCTTCGGCCAGAGTCCAAGCCAGGAAGTCTTGCGCATTGAAGTTGGCATCTCGTCCCTCGGTCAGCAACAGCTCCGATCCGTCGCTGGAAAGCGCGAAACCATAGAAGCGAGGCAAGGCCGCGGTGTGGACCAGCTCGTAGCCGGATTCATCGACCTTGACCTTCAGCAGCATCCCGCGCGCGCCGACCAGTGTGTCGGGCAGACCCACCGCGAGCAGCCGGGCGATGACCTGCTGCAGCACGGCTTCAGCGTCCACCAGGATCTGGTTGCCGCTGGACTGCACCTGGTTGAGCACGGCAATGGTGTCCGCCACGCCTTGGTCGGCCGAGGCTTGGGCACGGTCGGCTTCGCTGGCGGCGAGTTCGGCCGAGGTGAGCGCGTCTTGCGCGGCGGCCTGGCTCTGGGTCAGCAGGCCGTCAGCGGCGAGGTTGATGCGGGCATCGGCGTCCGCCAGCAGCTTGGCCACCGTGGCGACCGCGCCCCCCTCAGTGGTCACGGTCTGCGCGGCGGTGCCCTGCACGATGGTGTGCAACAAGGCACTGTCGGCCGTGACCTGCGCGACCGCTTGATGCAGATCGGTTTGCAGACTCATAGAAGTTGTTCCGTGTATGCGATGAATGGATGAATCAGGTGTTGCTAAGCCGGCCAGCGAACCGGCAAGGTGATGTGCACCAGTTGGTGCAGCTCGCTGCCCATGGCAAAGAGGTCGTCGGCGGAGAGCTCCAGCATCAGGTTGAGCGCGCCCTCGTCGAGCGTGGGCCGCTCGCGGATTTCCAGCTCGCCCTTTACGTCCCAGCGCCGGGCCGAACGCAGCTGGGCTTCAAACTGGCGGGTGAAACGGGCTTCGTGCGGCAAGAGGCCCAGACCGCCGAGCAAAGTGATCTCGAACCACTGCCCGCCCTCATCGGCGTGGTACTTGTACCAAGCCTCGAACAAGGCAAACTCAAACTCGCTGAACAGCCAGCGCACGGTGATGCGCGTGGGCGTTTGCCGAAAGCGGCGACGCTGGCGCGCCGGGCCCGATTCCATGTCGGTGCGCAGCACAGCCTCTTGCGGCGTGAGGCCATAGCCTTCGACCGAGGGCAGCGGCAGCGTTGTGGGCCAGGTGATGTTCATCCACACCTCCTCATCGCATCGCTCCGGCTGCAGGATTGAGTCCGTAGCGGCGCTCCAGCGTCGGCGCCAAGCCGGAACCTTGGGAAATCGACCGGGCCATGCGCGCTTCCATTTGCTCGACAATGACATCAAGCCGCGTACTGCCATCGGGCTGCTGTTGCTGCTCGACGCGGGTCTCCACCCCGCTGGCGCGGTTGATCACGTTCACTTCCACATTCACCTGGGGTTTGGTGGCAACTGCCCCACCCAGTGCCCGCAATTGCCCCGGCGTGAACACTGCCTCCCCCTGTCGGGCGATGATCGGCACTTCGCCCGAGACCAGGCCGCCGGTGTGGAAGCGGCGCGCACCGGCAAACAGGGTGGCACTCACCTGACGCGATGGCAGGCCGTCGCTACCGAGCAGGCCCCCGCTGTGCGCGATATTGGCGTTCACGCCCATCAGGTCACCCGAGCCCAGAGGCAACGCGGCACTGGCCGCCGGCGCAAACAGGCTCATCGCAAAGTTCGCCAGCGGCAAGGTGATCGCGCGCTGGATCTGGATGCGGATCAGGTCGCTGATGATGGAGTTGGCCAGGCTGTTGAAGTCCAGCTTGCCGGTCGTCACAAACTGGGTGAGCGCGTCTTCCATGGACTTGAACGCACCGGTCACCGCGCGCTCGGCCTGCTTGGCGGCATTGGTGGCATCCTCGATATAGGTGCGCAAGGCCGCCTTGGCCCCGAACTCGGTGCTGCGCTGGTACTCGGCGTTGGCCCGAATGAGGTTCTCCACAATGGGCAGCTGACGCGCCAAGGCGTCGTTGATGGCCTCGATGGTCTGGGCACGCAGATCGGCGTCCTGGATCTGGCTGGCTTCCTTGCGCGCGGCGGTGGCGGACTTTTCGAGTTCGTTGCGGGCTTGCAGGACGGCTCGTTCGCTCGCCGACAGTTCCAGCATCTCGCGCTGCAGCTGCAAGGCCTCGATGCGTTGACGGTTGCCGCCGATCAGCCCTTCGGTGATCTTGCGGGCGGCCGCTTCTTCTTTTTCGTAAGCATCGAAGGCCTTGTCTTTTTCCTTCTGCCGCTCGATGGCTTCGAGCACCTGGATGTACTGCTCGGCTTGCGCCGCCACCCCCTGGTAGCCCTTGGCCTCGATCTGCAAGGCACGCGCACGCAGCTCCGCCGCTTCGCCCTCCTGGGTGCGTAAGAGCCGGGAGCGCAACTGGTTGAGGAAGGCCTCGCCCTCATCGGGTTTGACGGCAGCGCTCGGCCTGGCAAAAGCGCTCAGGTCCAGATTGGCGGATGGCCGGGGCGCACGGGGCACGGTCGGCAGGAAGCGGTCGTAGATGGCCTGAACTTCGCGGGCCTGCGCTTCGGTGTCGAGCACAAACCGTTGGCCCATGACGCGCACCGTGCGGCGCTGCTCGTCAAAGAAGCGGGCCACGCGATCGGCATAGCCCGGGTTCTGGTTGATGTTGAATAGCCGGTCATTGGCGGCACGCACATAGTCGTCACGTGCCGTTTGCAGTTTGGCGATTTCGGCATCGATGGCCTGTGCATCGAACCCATAGTTCTTGTAGAAGGTCAGCAGTTCGGTCTTGAACCAGGTCTCAATGTCCTTGCCCACCACCGACAGGCTGTCAAAGGGCTGGGCGATCACGCGCTTCAAGAGTACTGCCGACTCGGCGATGAAGGCCAGACCAGAGGCGACAGACTCCAGAAACGCCAGCGTGGCCTCCCGGTTGGACGTGATGCGCTGCAGCTCATTGCTGAAGCTGCCGGTCTCGGTCTGCGCCAGGATCACCTGCTCGGTGAAGTCGGCCAGCACCGGAATGACGGCCGCGCCGATCTGGCGCTGCACGCCCTCGAAGATGGCCGACAGGCGCGTGAGGTTGTCGTTGAAGACTTCCGAGGCGCGTGCCACGTCTTCGGACATCACCAGGCCTAGGCGCTGGGCTTCTTCCATCAGTGCGGTGATGCCCTCTCGCCCCTGGTTGAGGAAGGGGATCAGGTTCAACCCTTCGCGGCCAAAGAGCTTGATGGCCAAGGCCGCTTTGTCCGCGCCGTCGGGCATGTCGGCGAATTTCTCGGCCAGATCCAGCAAGACCTGCTCAGTTGGCCGAATCTGCCCATGGGCGTCGGTGGCCGCCACACCCAGCGCCTGCAAGGCCTTGCTGCCTTCGGCGCCCTCGAAGCGGCTGTCAAACAACGCGACAGACAGGCGCTGCAGCCCCTTGGTCAGCCCTTCGGTGCTGACGTCCGAGAGCTTGGCCGCATAGTCGAGCGCGGTGAGCGCTTCAACCGAGACACCGGTCTTTTGCGAGAGCTTGAAGAACTCATCGCCCACACGGGCCACGGGCATGACCAGGGCGGTGATGCCCACGCCCAAGGCAGCGATGCTGGCGCCGGCGATCAGACCAGCAGGCCCAAGTTTGCCCAGGACCGCGCCAAGCACGCCAAGCCGGTCGGTGGCGGCCTGCAGTTGGAACTTGGCATCGTTGGCGGCAGACGACAGCAGTTTCAGGCCCCCAGACGCTGGTGTGGCCGCCGCCTCGATTTTCTTGAGCGAGCGCTCCCCCTTCTCACCAATCTCGGACAGCTCGGCTTTGACCTTGCCGCCGTCGACCACGGACAGGCGGATGGAGAGGTTGCGTTCGGCCATGGGAAGAAGAAATCCGATATCGGGTGAATCGTGGGTCTATGTGTCTTGTTGCAGGGTGCTCATCAGGCCCGCCTCGACTGCTGGAAACAGATCGATCGCGGTGGCTTTGTCCAACCCGGTGCACTCGCAGGCCAGCATCCAGGCATTGAGATCCAGCCCCACCACGCGGCCCTGCGCCATGCGCAACTGGCTGGCACAGATGTCAATCGCACTGGCCGCTTGCCAGCCTTCCAGGCTCTCGGGCGCGTTCATGGTGTAGGGGCACTCGGGGCACGGCTCGGGACAGGCACTGCAATAGCTGGGCCCGCCACCGAAGTGCCACGCGGTGCGGGCCTTCAGGCGTTTTTTTCAGTGTCCAGCGCATAGAGGCCGGCGAGGTATTCGCGCTCGAAGGCATCGGCCAGGAGCCAGTGCTCCATCAGCGCTGCCACACCCTCAGGCGTGACAGGAGCCGGTTTGCCCTTGTCGTCGGCCACACCTTCCCAGGCCAAGACAGCCAGCTTGGCGAGTTCCGTGATGAGCGTCGCGGTGCGCTCTCCGGCCGCAGCGGTATCGGTGCCGGCCACTTTGGAGGCGGCATGGCGCGCGGCCATGACCAGCGCGGTGGTGGCAGGACGCACCTGCAGGCGCACGCCGGCGGCCAGCGTGATCCAGTGCGGCTCACGCGGGAGATTGAGTTTGATCATGAGAAACCTCGGTTGGGTGATCAGTAGGAAGAGACGTCGTTCACCAGTTCGACGGTGAACATGCACGCCACGCTGGTGGCCTTGGCGGCTTGCCACTCGAAAGTGGCCTGGATGCCGCCGGGGCCCGAGATGGAGAGCTTGGGCTTGGGCAGATAGACCTCGTGGGCGATGAAGGTCAGCCGGTGATCGGCATCGATCGCGTAGCCAAAGGTCAATTCGAGCGGCGTGTTGTTGGTGGCAGCATCGATCAGCGTGGTGTCGGCAAAGCGCACTTCGAGATTGCCGGTGAGGCTGGCCACCGTGGGATCAGCCCCGTCGATCTTGCCGTCGGAACGGATGGTCTCGATGCGCTCCAGGTTGTTGGCATAGGTCAGCTGCGCCGAGACCACGTTTCCCAGCGCCTGGCCTTCTCGCAGGATTTGGCCTTGAAACTGGTTGAAGCGCTGCAGATCGCGAGTGGCCGGGGTGTCATCCAGCGTGGCGGTGCGCCGCATTTCGCCTTGGGCCACCAGACCCACCGTGGCATTCGCGGCTCCCGAGCGGGCAAAGCCCACCTGCAGGCTGTTGACCATGACGCCGGAAGCCACGAACCAGGCCGGGATATCCGGCAGCCCGGTTTCCAGGGTGAGGCTGGGCAGGCTCGGTTTGCCGGAGGTGAAGGTGTGAGTGACCACGCCCGTCCCCACCGAGGTGGGCTCACCCAACAAGGCCTTGAGCCACAGGCCGATGTGGCGCACGTCCAGCGGCACGACCATATCGCCCTCGACCTTGATCACGTCGCGGATCGGCGCACTCGGGTCGCGCCCGAGGCCAATCAGATCATTGGCAATCAGCCCCTGCTCGGAGCCGAGAGAGGTGGAGACAAAGGGCAGCTGCCAGTAGCCATCTACCGGGGTGCTGCCATAGGTGGATTCGAACGCGGCCAAGAGGCTGGCGTTTGCGCCGTAGGCACGGGCCATAGGTTTTTCTCCTTGGGAAGGGGGTTCAGTTCAGTGGCCCGGCACTGCTGTAGTGCAGGACCACGGGCAGCAGGCAGGCCTTGATGCCGCTTGTGCCTTCGGGGGCCAGTTCATCGAACTTCGGCTGACCAATTTCGGCGTACTCGACGACACCGGCGAGCGTCCGGTCGGCTTCGATCAGGGAAGCCAACTCGGTGAGTAGCCCATCCATGCGCGCATCGCGCGTACTGGCATCCGGATCAGCCACAAACAGTTCGATGGCCACCTGGTGCTGCCAGTGGTAAGTCAGTGGCGAGAGCGATACCTCGGGCTCGCCCATCTCGCCATCGCGCAGGATCGCCATGGCATGGTCCGCGATGCGCTCGGGCAAGGCGGCGTTACGTTTGACCATCGTGCCCAGTGACAACTGGCCGAGCACCGCGAACAAAGCACCGATGGCGTTTTCTCTTTGGCTCATGACGCTGCCCCTTTGCGGTCGGCTTCATCGAAACGGTTGGCAATGCGCTGGGCCAGCGTGTTGATCCAGCGACGCGCGCTGCGGTCGATGTCGAATTTCTTCTTCAGGGTCACTTGGGGTACGAGCAGGAACATCGGCACCGTGACCAGCCCTCGGCCGGATGCCTGGGCCTTTTGTGAAGCGGCCGAGAAACCGCCGCGTTGACCTTGGCGGGCGCGCTGGTTTTCTGCGACGAGCAGCGACGGTTTGCCTCGGCGGTAGATGAAGCGCAGGCGCTGGCCGCGGAGCTTTTCCCAGAGGCCTGGGGTCATGCGTTTGCCGCGTGGTCCTTTGCCGGCAGCCGGTAACGGAATCGCCAGCCAGAACCCATCCTTGGATCGGATGGTGGCGCCCTGGTCATGCGCCCCCACCACCACCGGCGCTCGGCTGTAGACCAGACCCGCCGCCTTGATGCTCATCTGCCCCTTGGGATAGACCTCGCCGCGCCAGGTGTTGGCCAGACGCTGGCCGAGGCCAGCGCCGGTGATCTGGCTGCGCAGCTCGGTCTTGAGGCCATCGGTGGCTTCACGAATCGAGAGTGTCACCGCTTGCTCGGCAATGCGCACTTCATCGGCCAGCATCTGGTCCAGATTGCCGGTGAGTGCCGCCATGAGCTTCACAGCGGTGCTCCGGTCAGCGTCCAGATCAAGCGGTCCCGATCAGCCAGGGGTTCACCCACCACCTGGTAGGTCTGGCCGGCAACGGTGAAGCGCTCGCCCTCACGGGGTGAGGGCACGTCGCGGGCCATCGCATCGAAGCGGTGGGCGGCCACCACCAGCCGGGTGTCACCGAAGGACTCGACCACATCGGCCTGTTTGGCGATGAATCGCGTGGCGATCACGCGACCATCGGCCAGCCGGTAGGTGCCGGGCACCCCCAACCGGGCAAACAGGTGCGAGACCGCGCGCTCAAACGCAACTGGCATCGGATCAGGCGGTCAGCTTGATCAGCACGCCCGGGCGGTGACACATGGGCAGCGGGTTGCTCTGGGTGTGCAGGTCGGTGCCACGGTCGAACTGGCGAGGAGCCTGCTTGGCGTACAGCGACTGGCCCAGCGTGTTGACCGTCTCGTTGAAGTCGGCCGGGGCGAAGTAGGTGCCGAAGGTATCGACCGTGCCGAGCGGAAAGGCATGGGCTTCGCCCGCAGCAATGAAGCGGCGGGTACCCAGATCCCCATTGGCCTGCAGGTAGGCGGCTTGGCCCCGGTATTCCTCGAAGGTGACCCCGGCGTAGGTGAAGCCCGAACGCACGTCGTTGATCAGAACCGCACCCTGCTGCCAGTTGGTGTAGGCGGTCTTGACCTCCTTGTGGGTGGTCAGTGCCCGGAAGAATTCTGGTGAGCAAAGCACATGCACACCGGTCATGAATTCACCCTGCAGGGCGTCTTCAATCTTGGTCAGCAGGTCGTAGCAGTGGCCCTTGACCTCGCTGTTGGCATTGGCCAGATCGAAGTTGACCGATTGCGGCGTGATCTGGAATTCGGTGAACAGGTTGCTGATGACGCTGCCATCGGCATCCAGGATTTCACCCTTCAATGCACCCATACGCAGATGCTCGAGCGTGATGGCGTGCTTGTTGCGCATGGTCTCCAGGTGACGAGCGAGCACGCCGGAGATGGCCTCCATCTCGGTCTCGGAGCCGAAGGCACGGATGCCCTGGACCTCTTCGGGCAGGACCACATCGTCGTGCGGGATGTGCGGAATGACGAAGGAGCGCAGTTTGCGTTTGCCACGTTCACCGACCGTGCCGGGCGAGCCAGGCGGCTTGGTGGGCAGCAGGTTGAGCTTACCGGCGTACTCCTCGACGATGATCTGGCGGGTGCGCACCGGCTTGGCCGGGAACAGGTTCAAAGCCTCCAGGCGGCCATAGCGGTTGGGGATGAGGTTGATGGCGGCGGTGAGGCTGGCCATCGAGAATCCAGGGTTCAGAAACGGGTTGTTCATTCGGGGCTCCAGAAATGACGAAACCCGCGCAAGCCAGACGGCCAGGCGGGCTCGGGGGATGGAAGGACGGGCTGTAAGTGGCGAAGGTCAGGCGGATGTCAGGCGGATTCACGCACCAGTACACCGCGCTCGGCCAGCTGCTGCTCGTAGGCCATGCGCTGGGCGCCGGTGAGGGAAATCGGCCAGACCAGCGCGGTCTTGGCCACGATGGCGTGGCGGGCGATCAGGATGGCGTCGCTGCGATCGGCATGGGTGGCATCGATCGCGTTGGCCAGCACCCCGATGGCGTCCTCAGTGCCGTCGGTGGCGGCGGGGTCGATGGCGTAGTGCTTGCCATCGCTGGCATTGCGGCCGAGTACCGTGCCCAAGGGCAGGTTCTGGCCAGCGGCGATGGTGGCGACGTCCCGCGAATAGCGGTTGGGGGCTTCGTATTTCAAGAGGTCGCCGAGGTTGTTTTGTTCGGTGATGGCGGACATGGTTTACTCCTTTGCAGTGAGTTTTTTGACGGCGGCCACGATGGGTGAGGTCTCCGGGCGATCAAGGTTTTGCGTACCGGCGTCCACGGTGATGGTCGAGCGGATGTCATTGGCTTCGGAACGTGCCGCACGGGCGTCGATCAGTACGCGCCGGACATCGGCCTCGGTCTTGCCGGCTGCGATGAACTCGGCCGCGCGGTCGGGACAACCGGCCAGCAGGCAAACCTCGGCAATCGCCTGGGCAGCCTGGGTCACCTCTCGGCGGGCCTCAGCGACCAGGGCCGCAGCCTCATCAACGCCGATGGTTTCAGAGAGATTTTTGTCGGGGGTGTCTTGCAGTTCAGACATGGATAACTCCTTGTGGGGAAATGCCGCCTCAGCACGGATGACGCCCCGCACCTGAGACGGCGAATGGCTACGGGCGTGGAGAAACTGATGAAATTCGGCAAGAGTGGCGTCCAGCGTCTGGATACCATCGGCCAGACCTTGGGCCACGGCATTGCTACCGAAGAAGAGTCCTGCCTCGGTGGCACGCACAGCGTCCAGATCCATGCCGCGCATGGCAGCCACGTGATCGGTGAAGATGGAATACAGCCGATCCACTTCGCCTTGCAGCTCGGTCTTGGCGGTATCCGATAAGGGCTCGTGCGGTGAGTAGTCGTTCTTGTGCGCGCCTGCCGTGATGGCCGTGAATCGGTAGCCATCCTTGGCATCCTTGACCGATTGGTCGACATGAAGCGCGATCACACCAATGGAGCCGACCCCACCCGTTTCCGTCACAAACAGCCGCTGGGCGCTGGCGGCAATCGCATACGCAGCTGAGTACGCGGCATCGTTGGCCACCGCCCAGACGGGTTTGACCGCAGCCACCTCGCGCACACGCCGGGCCAACTCGAAACTGCCCGAGGCTTCGCCACCCGGGGAATCAATGTCGAGCAGGATGCCGCTGACCTGCGGTTCTGCCAGGGCCGCATCCAGCATGGTGCTGATCTCGCCGTAGGAGGTCAGACCTGACGCGGCCTCCATACCCAGCGAGCGTTTGACCAGCGAGCCGTGGATCGGAATCACCGCAATGCTGTCGGGCGCTGCGGCTGCGGGTGGCCGTTGGTAAACGGCCATGTCCATCGAGGGCATGGCGGGGACATCGGCCATGCCGATGCGCTGACCGACCACCGACAGGATCACATCCAGCTTGGGGCGGTGAATCAGCAGTGGCGTCCCGAACAGGCGGGAGGCAAGGTAAGTCATGGTTGGGGGTCCTGGTTGTTGGGTGGCGCGGCCTCTGGGTCACTGGTCTGCGGATCCGTCGGCTGCGCGTCTGGGGTTTCGGTGGACGGTGCAGCGACTACCTGGTCATGCCGAGCATCGGAGTCAAAGACCAAGCCAAGTGCATCGGCCCGGGCGTTGTCCGCCGCGATTTCGCGGTCCACGTCTTCGGCGTCGTAGCCATTGCCCGAGATGGCCTCGGATCGACTCATGAGGCCGGCGCGGATGGCCAACTTCATGGCGTTGAATTCCTTTTGCGGATCCACCCAGCTCCAGCCCTGCGGAATCCACTTGGCGGCTTGGTAGGTGCGGCGGTCTTTGCGGTAGCCGGGAAGATCCAATGCACCTTCCAACACCGCCTGATCCATCCAGGCGCGCCAGATCGGCCGACACAACTGGTGAACGATCACACCGTGCTGCAGGACTTCGCAGCGGCGGCGAAACTCCAGCAGGCCAGCCCGGATGGAGGAGTAGTTCACTTGCGTGAGGTCACCCGTGAGCATCTCGTAGGTGATGCCCATGGCAGCGGCCACCGCGCGAAACTGCTGGCGCATGAATTCGGCGTACGACGATCCCACATCAGCAGGGGCTGAGAACTTGATGTCTTCGCCTGGCTCCAGGATCTGTAGCGTGCCTGGCTCCATGCCCGCGAGCGCCACCCCGTTGCCATCGGCCGCCGACTCACCCATCAGGTTGTCTTCCGGGGCCATGCGGGTGATGAAGCCAGCGAACATGGCCGCCGTCTTCTTACGCACCAGCTCCGCGTCGTCGTACTGGTCCAGCTCGTTGAGTTTCACGAGCGCCCGAGTGAGCCACGGCTCGCCCCGGATCTGGCCGGGACGCAGGGGGCGAAACAGGTGGATGACTTCGCTGGCATCGACCCGCACGGTATCCAAGCCACCCACACTGCTGGACATCGGGGCCAGCAATCCATCATTGGGATGCGAGCGATACAGGTGATAAGCCACCCGGCGACCTAGCCGGTCGAACTCGATGCCAGCGCGAATGACGTTGCCGCCGGGCAGATCACGGTTCATGGTGGTTGGCAGGTGCTCTGCTTCCAGCACCTGGATCTGCAGCGCCACCGGCAGACCATCTTCGGTGCGGCGATAGCGCAGTCGCACCAGGGCTTCGCCGCCTTCGAGCATGGCGCGGGTGGCCAGTGCCTGCAGACCGTAGAAGTCGGTAAGGCCTGCGGCATCGGCCTCTTCGCACCAGTCCCACCACAGGCTGTGAATCGCCTCTCGCGTAGCCTGGTCCTGGACCATGCTTTGGGGCTTGATGCCTGTGCCGATGGCGTTGGCCACAAAGGCTTCGATACCAGCGGCGGCCCAGGCGTTACGCCTAACCAGATCACGGCTTTTGGCACGCAGTTCGTCTTGGGCCAGCGACAGGGCTGCCACCGCACCGGGATTGCTGGGCATCCAGGCCAGTGCGCGCCGCCCGCCGCCGGTGCCGTCATAGACCGGCGTGCCACCGAACATGCGGCGACGCAGACTTTTGAACCAGGCCATCAGAGTGCCTTGCTCGTGGCGACACGGATCTGGCGCGATTTGGGTGCGCCGGATTCACGGGCCATGGTGGCTTCGACCTCTGCAATCGCCGCCTTCAGATCGGCCACGCTGCGGTACTCGATGCTTTTGCCCTCGTAGGTCACGCGGTGTTCGCCGCTGGCCAGAGCTTCGCGCAGGGCCTGCAGGTGTTCTGGTGTGTAGGTCATGCTTATTTGTTCACTCAAGTCATCCATCGGCTGCGCACCACGCGCCGAGCGGGCGCTGGCGTGCTGCCAGAAGTGCTGAGGCCACCGTCGAATCGCTGTTCTTGGGTGGCCTCGGGGGTTGTGATTTGTTTGGCAACGACTGGTGGGTCGGTGCCGAGTTGTTTTTCCAATTCGAGCCAGTGCCGGTCTTCGAACCGGTCCAGGCCCGCAGCGGCGGCTGCTGCCCGGGCGTAGACGTAGCAGTCCAGCGCCTCGTTGCGCTCACGCATCTTTTGCCATTCGCGGTGGGCAAAGCCGTTGCGGTCGCGCCGGGTGATCAGCTGCTCGGCACAGAGCTGTTGCAGGTATTCGGCATCGACCTTGGGCAGGTGCACGAAGCCGGCCGGGTAGATCGGCGTGATGCCGTCGTCAGCCACCTCAGCGCTCTTGCGCAGGTTGTTGTAGAACTCCAGCTTGGCGATGCTGCCGGCCACCGGAAAAACCTTGATGCCCCGGCGCAGCTTCTTGCCATTGGCTGTGGCGTCCACCGCCGTCGGTGTGCCGATCAGCGCTGCACCCCCAGCAATGCCCTTGATCGGCATGAGCCGTGCATCGCGCACGCTGCGTACAAAGGCGTAGGCCTCCTGAGTGGCATATCCGGTATCGAGCGCCAGGCGCGCCAGACTCAAATGGCAGCCCGAACTGTGGGTCCAGGTCTCTCCCATGAGCTTGGCGAGAGCCGACCAGACCTCGGTGCGAGCGGTGTCACCCATCAAGATCCGGTGCTCCACCAACCAGGCGGCCTTGCCCCGACCAAAGGCCCAGACCGAAACTTCGATGCGGTCCTTCTGGACGTCGGCACCGGCGGTGAGCAACAAACCGCCCGCGGGCACTGTGCCGATGCGATAGTCCTCCCGGCGCTCCAGCAGGCGCTGCCAATCCGGCGCCTCGCCCTCTTCGACCCAGGTCTCACCCAGTTCGGTGTTCTTGAAGGTCTTGATGGCCGACGCCGACCGACTGTCTGACATCGCAGCCGATTCCCAGGCCCGCGCGATCTCGATCCAGCTGCGCCAGCCCACCGGGCTGTACAGGCTAGAGAGGTGAAACCCGGCCGTACGGCCCGCTTGTTCTGGTGCGCAGGCCTGCCACTGGCCGTTGTCCAGCATCCAGGTCTTGTGGTGCTCGGCGATCGGCTGGCTGCAAGATTCACAGATGTAGGCCGCCGTTTCCGGCTGGCCCCGCTCCCAGCGCAGTTGCTCAAACCGCAGCCACTGGCGGTGGTCGCAATGCGGGCACGGCACAAAGTAGCGGCGTTGGTCGGATGCATCGAACTCCCGTTCGACCGCACTGGCCCCGGCAATCGTTGGGGTCGAGACGATCAGGATCTTGCGCCGGGCAAAGGTTCGCGTGCGCGCCTCGGCCAGCGAGATCGCATCGCCTTCACCTTCCACATCCAGCGGGTAGCCATCGACCTCATCGAGGAACAGGTAGCGCACCGGCATCGAGCGCAGGCCCACCGCGCTGTTGGCACCGGTCATCACCAGCACGCCGCCATGGAACTCCTTGGCGAGAATCGTATTGCCCGAATCGCGGCTGCGCGCCGGGGCGATGCGCTCCTGGATGGCGGGGCTTTCCTCGATCAGCGCGTCGATGCGCTGCTTGGAGGCCCGTTTGGCCATCTCGACCGTGGGCCACACCGCCATCATCGGACCCGGGGCATGGTGGATCACATAGCCCACCCAGTTCAGGCCCAGTTCGGTGCCACCGACCTGCGCACCTTTCATGAACACCACCCGCTCGATCGGCGACATGGGTGACAAGCAGTCCATGATCTCGCGCAGGTAAGGCGTGCGGCTGGTGCGCCAGCGGCCAGGTTCGGAGGCGGCCTTGCTGGAGAGCACCCGGTGCTTATCAGCCCACTCGGACACCGTGAGCAGTGGATCTGGGGTGAGGCCTTCGCGCCAGGCGCGCTCGATGGCGTCCCAGCCTTCGTAATAGAGATCGTCCATGATCAATCAACCTTGGCCTGCAAGTCGCCCAGGTCCTGCAGTTGCTGACGCACAGCAGCGTCCAGCGCCACATGCAAGACGTGCGCATCGACGCCCAGCCCTGCGGCCATCTGCGACGAGATGCGTGCGGGCCAGTTGAGCCAGGCATCCCGCTCAGCCCTAGCCAGCTTGAACACATGGGCCACGGCCTGTGAGCGATCGACCAGTTCGCCCTTCAATCGGGCCAGACGCACCTTGTTGGTCTGCGCCTTGACCACCTCGTTGACGGTGCGGGCCTGCAGCAGCGACGTGCCGCCACTCGACAGGGCTGGTGTTGGGACTTCTGGCGCTTCCCGTTGCAGGCGCGTAGGCGTTGCTGCGGAAGTCTGGGGAATCTCGCGGGCAGGCGCGGAAACCTGCGGAGCCGGTTTGTCGCTGGGCAAGTCCGCTACCGACCGCCGGGTCGGCGTGGTGTTGGCCGCCCACTGGGCATCGGCCACCACCGGGTCGATGGTGCCATCCGGCAGTTGGCTGATGCGCCCGGTGTCGATGGCCTTCTTGACGGCCACGTGCGACACGCCGCGATGGCGCGCGTAGGCGCGAATGGACAGTCCCATGGTGTTGATCTACTCAGTGCAAGTGGGTGGCCTCCTGGAGGTAGGGGTCAGGCAAAGGCGAGTGAATCACCCGGGATTAAAAAGCGCTTGGCTTCTGTGGCGCACAGCGCGTGAATGCAGATGTCGATTGACAAGCAACCCACCAAGGAGCCCCACATGGCCAAACCCAAGCAACCTACCGCACTCTCCCCCGACGAAGTCGAGCTCTTGCTCGAATCGATTGCCCTGGACCACCTGTTCATCGAAACGTTGGTGACCCAGCACAGTGACCGCCTGGACTTTCACGACGTCAGCGTATGGGGTGTCAAGAGCGCCTTGCAGGCCGCGTTTGATGCTGGGCTGCGTGCCGCCGGCGGCGCACCGAAGCAGGCCGTGCACCGCGTGCGCAAAGTCACCGCAGCACATCAAACCAGTGGCAACGGCAGCGCCGCCACCCTGCAAGCGTGAGGGAACCATGACCACCGCACTCAACCCCAACCAGCAGGCCATCCTGGAGCACGCCGTACAACACAGCGGCGGCAAGATCGCCTGGTTCCCCGAGCACATCAAGGGCGGCGCCCGTGCCAAGGTGCTCGAAGGCTTGTTCAAACGCGCCCTGATCACGCCCGATGGCGATGACTGGGTGGTGGCCGCTGAGGGCTACGACGCCCTGGGCCTGCCCCGACCAGGCGCCTTGCCGCCGACCATCACACTGGACGATCCGGAGCTGGAGGCCGATGTCGCCACTGCCGAGGCCAGTTGGCAACAGTCCGCCAAGGACAAGCCGGTTCGCACCCGAGCCGACAGCAAGCAGGCCCTGGTCATCGGCCTGCTGCAACGCCCCGAGGGCGCCACCATCGCGCAGATTATGGAGGCCACGGGGTGGCAGCAGCACACCGTGCGCGGCACCCTGGCCGGCACGCTCAAGAAACGCCTGGGGCTGACCATCACATCAGCCAAGGAGGTCGGTGGTCAGCGCGTCTACCGCATCGAGTCCACATCCGCAGGCACCGCTACTGCTATCAATTCGGAGGCCGCATGAATGCCCGCCCCAACTTGGCGCGGATTGATGAACAGGGGCAGCGCCTGGCCGACCAGGCGTTTCGCACCCTGATCAGTCTGTGCCCCGAAATCCGCAGCGCCAGCCCGGCGCGCCAGGAGGCGGTGTGTGCCGCGATGCGCGCCAAGGTGGCACCAAGCATCGACCACCTGCTCGAAGACGTGCGACTCGCGCCCTGTTTGGCCGAGGCGACGTTTCACAACGCCGTGCTGACCCTGGCGCTGGCGGGCATCGAAGCCTTGCAGGCCAAGGCCGCCAGCCCTAAGTTCCAAGCAACCAACCAAGTCTCCAATCAAACCAGAAAGGCCCGTCATGCCCAGCATGTCCATCACCATTGAACGCACCCCCTTGATCCTCCAGTGGGAAGGCCAGGAGATTCAGGTCGAGCAACTTGGCATCCGGCTGCCCTTTGCGCGCAAGCCCGAGAATCTCAAGGACATGAGCGCCAGCGGCGACTACATTGTCTACGTCACCGAGACCCGGACCATGACGCCCGAGGAGTTCGATGGCTTTGCTGCCAACCTGCTCGTTTCGCGCGACTGGCTGGCGGGCAAAGGCGGGTACGTGGGCAATGGACGCCTGTGCGTAGAAGTCCATGCCCCCGGTCGCCCGTATCTCTACGTCGATCCGTCTGGCGGCGACTACGCCCGCTACGCAGCCCGTCTGGGCTAGTGGCTGTGCCGCCACGCTGTTCATCTTCTTCCATCAAAGCCTTGGCTTTGCATCGGAACAGCGCGTCAATGGGGTCATCGCCAAACGATTGAACGGAAGCCCCACCATGACCCTCGACCTCGACACCCTGATGCGCCAGATGACCGAGCAAAAGGCCAAAGACGCCTTGCTCACCGCCCGGTCCACCCTGGAGCGCAGCCTGCGCGAGTTGGACCATTACATCGAGCGACTCGACACGGCCGAGACGCTGCACGACAAATCGCAGGTGATGAACTGGGCGCTCAACGCCCTGGCTTGCAACATCACGCCCAACCTGCGCCTGGACCTGATCGCCAACGCACAGGCCGAACTGGCCAGCGTCGCAAAATGATCACGCTCCCAAAAAAAATGATCGAGAAAGCCTTGGCTTCTATGCCCTACAGCGCGTCAATGGAGTCATCGCCAACACAGACATGGAGCCGACGATGACCACCACCCACATCGCTGCCACCCAAAACGAAGCCTGGGGCTTTTGGGGCACGATGAATGATCAAGCCGCGGCAGCTTGGCCGATCGCGATGACGGCGATCTCGGACGCCACTGACCAGCCCCTCGAATCGGTCCGCGCCTTCCTCGACAGCCGCCATGGCCGCCACTTTGCCGACGATGTACTCAACGGCCTGCACGCCGGATTGAACCTGCACGATGCGATCCACGCCGCCACCCAACGCTGGATGGGCTGGACCATCGGCCGCCTGACCAGCAAGCAGCACGGGATTCCCAAGGGGCTGCCCTACCTGACGGGCTTTGTGATTCACTGCGAGATCGTCGAAGAGGCCCTGGCCGACTGACGCACCCGGAGGGCTTCAAAGCCCCGGCGCAGCGCGTAGCTGCGCACGATCGAGACGGCCGTGAAGATCAAGCCGATCAGCAGGTTTTCGGTGACGGTCACGGCCAGGCCGAACAGCGGGAACACCGCCATCTGCGTGACCATCGCCACAACATAACCCACCAGCACATTGGCGAGCGACTCCACCAGGGACATCAGGCGCGACTGCTTCATGCGTCGGCCTCCGCTGCATCAGTCGTGATAGCCACACCTGCCAAAGTCGCCAAGTCGTTGAACTTGACCGCGTCAAGTTCCCGGTAGGCTTCCTGCCCACTCCAGTCCTGCCAACGGCGCACGATCACGTCCACGTACTTGGGGTCGAGCTCGATCAGCCAACCGATGCGGCCGGTTTTTTCAGCGGCGATGAGGGTGGTGCCAGAGCCGCCGAACGGGTCCAGCACGATGTCCCCTGGACGGCTGGAATTGCGAATCGCGCGCTCGACCAATTCCACCGGCTTCATGGTCGGGTGCAGGTCGTTTTTCTGGGGCTTCTTGATGTTCCACACGTCGCCCTGGTCACGATCCCCGCACCAGTGGCGGTTCTCTCCTTCGGGCCAGCCGTAGAGGATGGGCTCGTACTGGCGTTGGTAATCAGCGCGGCCGAGCGTGAAGGTATTCTTGGCCCAAATGATGAAGGTGGACCACTTACCACCGGCAGCCCGGAAAGCCTGCTGCAGCGTGTCCAGTTCGCTGGACGACATGGCGATGTAGGTCGCCCCAGCGCAGCGTTCCAGCATCGGGGTCAAAGCCGCCAACAAGAAATCGTAGAAGCCATCGCCCAGGTTGTCGTTCAGGATCGGGCGGTCCTTGCCGCGCATCTTGTCCTTGGCGCTGTTGGCGTAGTCCACGTTGTACGGTGGATCGGTGAACACCATGTTGGCTTGGGCGTCGGCCATCAGCAGCTCGTAGCTCTTGGGGTCGGTGGCATCGCCGCACACCAGGCGGTGATTGCCCATCTCCCAAACATCACCTGGGCGGGAAATCGGAGTGACGGGCACCTCGGGCACCGCATCGTCGTCCGTCTGGCCATCGACCGTAGTCTCTTCGCCCGCCATGATCTCGGCCAAGGCATCGGCGTCAAATCCGGTGATGTCCAGGTTGAAGCCGTCTTCCTGCAGCGACTGCAGTTCGATACGCAGCATGGCGTCGTCCCACCCAGCGTTCTCGGCGATGCGGTTGTCCGCAATGATGAGGGCACGTCGCTGGGTGGGCGTCAGGTGATCGAGCACGACCACTGGCACGGTATCCAGACCGAGCTTTTGTGCAGCGGCCAGCCGTCCGTGACCGGCGACGATCACGCCATCAGACCCCGCCAGGATCGGATTGGTGAAACCGAACTCGACGATGGAGGCGGCAATCTGTGCCACCTGCTCTTCGGAGTGGGTCCGGGCGTTGCGGGCGTAGGGCACGAGCTTGGCAGTCGGCCAGCGTTCGATGTGGGTAGAAAGCCAGGGTTCAGACATGGACCAGCCCCGCTTCGTAGATGGTCTTGCCCTGCGCCAGCTTGGCCGTGAGCAACTGGGTGCGCTCATTTGAGATCGCCACTGCCAGATGGGTCCAACGTCCGAACTCGTGAATGATCTGCACGCAGGGCAGCTTCAACTGGTAGGCGGCCTGGCATACGAGCAACGGCGTCATGCCTGGCACGATGAGGTCCGCCGCACGCCCTTGCATGTGGTGGCTGGTCGGACTGCCGCCGATCGCGCGGTTCAATGCCGGCGAGCGGTAGCCGGAGGTGATCACCACCGGGCGCTTGAGGTGAACGCGCAGCGGCTGCAGTACCGATTGACACAGCCGACGCAGGTTCTCGATGACCTCGGGTGTGGGCTCGTTGGCAATGCCACGGCGAGCGGCGGTCTCGGAGACCAGAAACTCGGCCAGTTCGAAATGTTCAGACAGTTGCATGTTCGCTCTCTTGTCGATGCTCGGCTTTGCGTTGTTGAGCAACAACCTCAAAGGGTTCTCCGGTGGCGGCCAGGGTGACCGGCACGCCAGGGAAGTTCTGTTGGAAACGGAGCAGCGCCACGTCGACGTACTCGGGTGCGATCTCCACCGCGCGGCCCATGCGACCGGTGCGTTGGGCGGCCATCAGCGTGGTGCCGCTGCCGCCAAAGGGCTCAAACACGATCTCGCCTTCATTGGTGTACGCCTCAATGACCTCCACCGGCAGCGTCACCGGAAACACGGCCGGGTGATCGATGTCCTTGCCGATCTTTCCCTTGTGGCGCATGACCCGGATGACCGAGTCGGGGATGCGGTGGTCCTGCGTGGGCTGACCCGCAGCGGTCCAGCCATTGACCTGACCATCCTTGCCACGCATGGCGGTCGAGGATCCGTCGGCGCGCAGGTGGGTCTCCTGGCCGGCAAACTTGCAGGGCACGGTCTTGTTGGGTTTGCGTGTCTGCCGGTTGAAGTGGAAGATGAATTCAAAGCTGGGCGCCAGACGTCCTTGCCAGTCACCGGGCATGCCCGGTCCCTGATCCCAGACATACCAGGCAAAGCGCCGCCAGCCTTGTGTCCGCATCCACTCCAGCCACTGGTCCCAATACGGGACGAACTCGTTGTCGCGGTGGATCAGGCCGAGGTTGACCAGCACCTGGCCATCGGCGGCCATGGGCACTTGCGCGAACACGCCGCGCATCAGGCCATCCCAGTCGGCAATGCCGCCAGAGGTGTAGTCGCGCTGGTTGCCGTAAGGGGGCGAGGTGAAACACAGGCTGGCCTGCTCGCCCTGCATCAAGGTGGCGACCACGGATGGGTCGCTGGCATCGCCGCAGATCAGGCGGTGCTGGCCCAGTTGCCAGACATCCCCTGGTCGGGAGATCGGCTGCTTGGGTGGTTCGGGAACGTCGTTTTCTTCATCGGCATCCGGCTCATCTCCAGACTCGCTGCCTTCACCATTACCCAAGTCGGCCAGCATCTTGGCGAGCTCGTCATCGTCGAATCCGGTGAGCAGCAGGTCGTATCCGGCCTCGGATAACTCGGCCAGTTCAAGCGCCAGCAACTCGTCGTCCCACCCGGCGTCCAGCGCCAGGCGGTTGTCGGCAATCACGTAGGCGCGCTTTTGTGCCGGGGTGAGGTGGCCCAGTTCAATGACCGGGACCTCGGGCAACTCCAGCTTGCGCGCAGCGGCCAAGCGACCGTGACCGGCGATGATGCCGTTGTCGCGATCGACCAGGATGGGTTGCGTCCAGCCAAACTCCACGATGCTGGCCGCGATCTTGGCGATCTGGACTGGCGAATGCGTGCGCGGATTGCGCGCGTAAGGCAGCAGCGCATCGATCGGCCGGTATTCGATCTGCAGGTTTGGCGTCATGGAATTGAAAAACCCGCCGAGCGTTGCCGCCGGGCGGGTTGGAAGTATTCAGGGGGTGGTAACTGTATGGGTTGGTGGTAACCACGGGCCGGTAACCTGGCCGGGTGGTAACCTGTTTTTCAGGGCAGACGCTATCGAAATCTCGCGCTGTTGCCCCCCGCATACCGCTTTGGCCAGGAAGGACCCATCGATTGTCCGCAGGACTCCGCGATCGTCTGATTGGCATCAGCCATCAGGCGTTTGCATCACTTCGCATCTGTCGGGGTGCAAGGTTGCAGTCGGAAGATCACGCCCGCTGCTCACACCGCTGTCCTGACCATAGCTGAAACTGTAGGCCCAAACCGGGCAAAACGCGACAGGGGGTGTTTTGGCATCTGTCATCACCATCCCGCACCACCCCGCCCCCGCCATCGATTTGCCTCGAATTCAGTCAGTGTCCCTTGTTCAGGTGCAGAGCGACCAGATGGATGGCAGCGTCGTACCGCCGCTGTGCCGTTCTTGCCGCGCAGGCAAACCGCCGACCGATCTGCTCCCAGCGATAACGGTTCGACCGCATCCACACCAGATGCCGCTGCTCCACCTCCAGCCACTGCACCCAGCGCATGGTCTCGAGCATCCGCTCCACGGCTTGGGGACTGGGGGGCATGGGCCGGTACAGCCGCTCGGGATCGGGGTAGCGCTCGGGCACCTGCATGGCCAAGGTCATCCACGGGTTGAAGTAGCCGCCCGGTCTGACCCGGGGCAACTTGTGTGCAATCTCGGCAGCCTCAGCAAACCGGGCGGCCACCTCGTCCACAGTCCATTCGGTTTGTGTCTTAGTCATGGCGCTTGCCTCCATCACCGTAGAGGCGTTCGCCCAGCCTGCGCACGAACTGTTTCTCCACCCAGTCGAGCCGTTCGTCGTGCTCGCTGACCACCAAGATGTGATCGGTGCGCCAACCCTCGCGCTTGACGGCATCCAAGTCTGGCGTGGTCGGCTGCAGATTACCCAGGGGGCAGCGGTAGCGGTATTGCGGCACTTTCATGTCACACCCCCTCCTGCGCCATCTCGCGAGCCAGGTACAACAACGCAATGGCGTCGGCCTCGTTGTCATCTGCGGGGGCGTGGCCACGTGCACGGGCAGCCGCCACCATCTCGTCCTTGCCGGCATTGCCTTTGCCTGCGGCGTGCTTCTTGATCGTCCCAACCGGAATGCCCTGGTACGGGATCTGGTGGTGCTCACACCAGGCCGTCAACTGGCCCATGAAACCGCCGTAGGCATGGGCCGCGTCGACACCAACGTGGCGGCGGACCTCTTCGAAGACGACTTGGTCGATGCCGTCGTTGCACTGCTTGATGTCGGTCAGCCAGCGCTTGAACCGCAGGAAGCGCATGCCGCCGCCTTCGAAGCGTTGGGGTTTGAAGGATTGGCTGCCACTGGTGATGCTGCCGTCACGGCTGGTCAGTGCCCAGCCGGTTTGTGTGCCCAGATCAAGGGCGAGAATGGTCATTGTGTTCATTGGTCACTCCATGCATTTTTGGCATCTGGTGACCGAAGGTGACCCGTTTCTCGTTATCCGCTCGCGCCTGCGCGCGTACACGTGTAGAGAGATAACGATATGCCGGTCACTTTCGGTCACCCACTGGGGTCTATCGATTCAGTCAGTCGTCGCGATAGGGCATGTAGCCGCCCGGCTCGCGGGGTTTGAGCGACAGGCCTGACAGGGCTTTTGCCCCGCCATGCAGGCGTGTGCGCGCAAACCCACGGTTGATGAGTTGCTGGGTCAGCCAGCGGCTGGTGCCCACGTACTCGCCACGCCGCTCAGCGCGCTCACGCCAGCGCTGGTAGATCGCGGAAATCGCTTCCCGCGCCACGGGCGATTGCTGGCAGTCCTCGTCCAGGAACTCACCAATCGCGTCCTCCTCTTCGAAGTACTCATCGGTGGCATCAAGCACCTGCTGGGGCGGGTCGAGCCGGCCCTGACGCTGCCACTCCAGACAACCTTGAACCGCCCAAGCCAGGATCCCATCCCGTTCGGCCAGCAGTTTTTGCTGTAGGTCCTTGTCGCGCCTTTCCGGTGGGACGGTGATCGTGAACGGGATCAGGTGGAGGCGCCGCTTCATCGCTTCGTCGATGTTGCGGATAGCCGGTTTGTGATTGCCGGCCACGATCAGCTTGAACTGCGGCATGAACTCGAAAAAATCCTGGCGCATGAAGCGCGCAGAGATCTTGTCGCCACCGGTCAAGCTCTTGACCTTGGACTCGGCCCAGCGTCGCCCTTGCTCGGTTTCGATGGCGGCGACAAACCGGGCCCCACGCAGGCTGGCCATATCGGTCGGGTGCCTGTCTGTGCGGGTCTCCATGAACGTGTCCATGGGCGCGTTGGTGGCGTAGTCCCCCAGGATGGTGGCCAGGGTGTTCACGAAGACCGATTTGCCGTTGGCACCCGTGCCATACAGAAAGAACAGCGCGTGCTCGCGTGTCGATCCAGTCAGGGCATACCCTGCCATCCGAGCAAGATAGGCCTGCAAAGACTGATCACCGCCCGTGACCTCATGGATGAACTGCCGCCAGGTGGGGCAATCACCCGCGGGGGTGGCCGTCGTGATCTTGGTCAGTCGGTCCAGACGGTCGTGGGAGCGCAGCACGCCATTCTTGAGATTCACCACGCCGCCTGGCGTGTTGAGAAGCCAGGGGTCGGCATCCCACTCGTCAGCGGTGGCGGCATGACGCCGATCGGAGCGTGCGAGCCGCTCCAAGCCAGCCACCGTGCCACTGCTGGCGAGTTTGGCGGCCACCCGATGAGAATCGGCCTTGAGTGCGGCCTCCCGACAGATCTGGCGCATCAGGTGGTGCGCCGCCAGAGTCTCCTCGGTTTGCCAGCGCTTGCCAGTCCAGAACACCCACTTTCCCCACAACGCGACATAGCGCCAGTCCTGGGCGTACCGACCCGAGAAGGTCAGCGCCAGTGCGTCTTCAGTGGCCCACACCGATTGCTCGGTCGGATCTGCTGCCTGCGTGATGTCTGGCGTTGAAGGCTGGAACTGGATACGCTCACCGTGGGCAAGGAAGGCCTCCACATCAAAGCCCTCAGCAATGGCGTCGGCTGCGTCCCAGCCATCCGCACTCCTTTGGGGGTCTTGCGCCGTGGGATTGGCCGGCGGCATCAACACCGCGCAATGCTGGGCACCCGCTGCCATGACCGCTTCGGCGGCATTCATGGCGTATTCCCAGCCGGGTTTGTCGCGGTCAGGCCAAATCAGGACATGCTTGCCCTGGAGAGGCGACCAGTCGGTCTTGTCGATCGGTGCGTTGGCACCATGCATCGCGGTGGTCGCGCAGTGGCCCTCGTCGATCAAGGCCTGGGCGCATTTTTCGCCCTCGACCAGAATCACCCGGTCGGCATGAGCAATGCCAGGCTGGTTGAACAACGGCCTCGGATCGGGCGGCGCCATCTTGCGGCGCTTGGCATCCCAAGGGCGGAATTCCTTGCGCCCAGGGCTGGGCTCATAGCGATACACGCAGGCAATCAGACTGCCGTCGGCGGCCAGGTAGTCCCACTTGGCGGTGGCTGGACCCAATGCATCCACCGGCGCGCTTGCCTTGCGTTTTGCGGGTGACACGGCGGGTGCACGGCCGAGCAGCTCCCGGGCGAAACCGAGGACGGCCGCGAAATCACGATGCGTGTCCCAATGGCGGTGCGCAGCGATGAGCGCAAAGACATCGCCACCATTACCCGTGGCGCGGTCGATCCACAGGCCCGCCCGTTCGCCATCCAGCTCAATCTCCAGACTGCGACCTGGACTGCCCAGCACATCGCCAACGACGAATTTGCCATGAGTCACCTTGCCTGCCGGGAATAAAGCAAACAGCACGCCCTCGAGCCGAGCCATCAAGGCCGATCGCAGTTCATCCCGCTCGGCATTCCCGATGGGTGATGGAGCAGCGGGGTCTTGGTCGTTGAAATCAAGCATGGACACCTCCTTCGTCGGTGTCTGCCGGATTCAAGTAGCCCGCCTTGGTCGCGATCTCTCGCATGAAGTCGGGGGACAGACCGACCTGGTCGCACCACAGCTCCAGGCGCCCGTCTCGAAAGAAACGTCTGGCCTCAGTGCGCAGATGTTTCGAGGGCGAGCACAGGTCAATGAACGCCTGTTTGATGACAGCTACGACCAGTCGCGACTCCGGACACACCACAGCCACATGGCGCAGCAGCAGACGCTCCAGCAGGGATGCACCGATCAAGGGTCTCTGGCGACGGGCGGTCACCGTCAATGCCTCGATGACGGGTTGAGGAAGACGCGCATTCATGACTGCACCCCCGATGCGCTCACACCCTGCTCGCGCCAACACCTACGTGCCCATGAACAGAATTTGCACTCGTAGTAGCTGGGTTCATTGGCCACGCGCGGCAGCAATTCACCGGCTTCGGTGGCCTGGATGACCTTGACGGCGCGATCGGACATGCGCTGGGCCAGTGCAACATCAAACGGCACCAGTTCCAGCCAAATCTCTTGGGTGTCCTTGTTGATGGCGGTGAACAACGCAGGCTGGGAGGCAATACCAGGAATGCTCGGCTCCATGTAGGCTTGGTAGATCGCCATTTGCGCGGCATAGATCGGCTTGGTCACGGTCACGCCCTTTTTGGCGGTGTCGCGCCAGTTCTTGTCGTTCATGGTCTTGCACTCCCAGAGCATGGGAAACGACAAGCCGAGTTCGACAGGAGCGCCGGCAATCACACCGTCGACATGCCCCTGGATGCGGCCACCCGCGACGGAGAAGCCAAATTGCTCGCCGTCCTGCTTGCGGGTGTAGAGGTCGAACCCGGCAAGACGCAGCCAGCGAATGGCCAGGTCCTCCATGACATGACCGACTTCAAAGATCCGCAGCGTGCGACCAGGCAAGTCGGAACCGTCGTCTACCGGCGCATCGACATACTCGTATTGCAGGGCGCGCTCGCAGGGCACACCGAGGCGTGAGGCGCCCAGATAGCGCCGGCGGGCCTGATGGCTGCGCTCGGCTTGCAGGGCAGCATCCAGCAGCATGGACACCTGCTCATGAAATTTGGGTTGATGGTTCAGGTCGATCATCAAAATGGAATCCTGTGGTGGTCGCCACCCGTGCCGGCAGTGGCCTTGCGGCTGGCGAGTTGTTCAAAGAAAGTGCGGTCGCGCTCGACCATGCGTTCGTGCTCTGCCAGCATGTGGGCCTGATAGGCGTCGATCACGACCTCCACCAGATGCAGGACTTCATCCTTGCCGTAGTCGGCTAAAGGGCGATCCATGCCGATGGAGGCGACGTACTCACCCAAGGGAGCCAGTGCCGATTGCATGGCGGCGATCTCCATGTCGCTGGGATCAATCACGGCATCCTCCTGAAACGAGGTCAGGCGATCCATCAGTCGGGAGAAGGCGTTCTGGCACCGCATGGAGCAGAACACCCAACGGTCGTTGTTGCGGCGGGGGTCGGAACGCCGTAAGCGTGGGTTGAAATACCCCAGGCCTTTTGCTTGACGGGCGCACACAGCACATCTCACGCAGCCTCCCGAAACTCGGCCATCACCGCATCGTTGGCTGCGGTAACCAGGCGCTGAATGGCCGCCTTGTTGAACTGGAATGTCAACAGCGCTGAGACCTGATAGCGGGTCAGGCTGAAATCCGCGCGCAGCGGCGCAGGCAGGTAACGCAGTTGCCCAGGTGTGGGCGACTCCTGCAACCAGCGACGGGTCTTGTGAGCGGCATCGTCAACTTCCTGGTCGTTGAGCCAGTCATTGGCCTGGGCCAAACACACCGTGCGCTCCCCTGCACCCAACAAGCGAGGAGACAACTTTTCGGCACCACCCACCGCGTACCAACGCCCACCCAGGAAGAAGACACCCGCCCAGGCTTTGAAACCGGTGGCCAGCAGCGCGCAGTCGTCGCCGAAAAGGTCGCACCAGGCGAAGTTGGAGCGCTTGAGCAGATCGATTTCGGTCATCACGAAATCGCTGATTTGGTGACGCGCCTCCTCGATCGCCTTGGCAAAGCTATGGCCACAGAGCGGACACTCGCGACTGGCCATCGGCACTTCTGCATCGCACTGCGGGCAGCGCTTGGTCGGCGCCTCGCCATCACCGGCAAAACCATCCAGATCGACTTCCTGCTCCAGACTGCCGTGGCGCAGAGAGGCGGTGCCAAAGTCCAGCACCACGCAATCGGTCTTGATGACGCCAGGGTGCTCGGCAGGGTCGACCACGCGCAGGCCGCGTCCGACCATCTGGATCAACGTGGACTTGTAGGAGCTGGGGCGCAGCAGCACGATGCAGGAGGTGGGCGTGTAGTCGTACCCTTCTGTGAGCACGGCGACATTGACCAGCACCGTTACATCGCCGGATTCATAGGACCTCAGCGTGGACTGACGTTCTGCAGGGGTCATCTCGCCATGAACCACGGCGGCCTTCACCCCTGCTGCAATGAATGCATGGCAAACCGCATAGGCGTGATCGACGGTGGCGGCAAAGGCAATGGTCTTGCGACGGGCGGCATGCGCCTGCCAATGCTGGACCACCGCCGCATTGACAGGCGTGGTGTTCATGATCGACGCCACGGCATTCATGTCGTAGTCGTCGGTCAGTTTGCGCACGCCGTCGAGTGCGTCACGCGTTCCGACATCGACCACGAAGGTGCGTGGTGGCACCAAATGCCCAGAGCGGATCAGCTCGCCCAACCTGATCTGGTCTGCGACATTGGAGAACACCTCACGCAGGCCCTTGCCATCCCCGCGATTGGGCGTAGCAGTCACGCCGTAAATCAGCGCATGCGGGTTCTTGGCCAAGACCGAGTCGATGATCTGTCGGTAGGTGGGCGCCGCGCAGTGGTGAGCCTCGTCGATCACCAGCATGTCCAGCGTGGGCATCTGCTCCAGGTTGCGTGCCAACGTTTGCACCATGGCAAAGGTGGCCTGACCCGACCACGATTTCTGGTGGGCATCGAAGACCGAGGTGCTGACGTGCGGATTGACGCGGCCAAACTTGGTCCGGTTTTGCGCGGTCAATTCGTCGCGGTGCGCCAAGATACAGGCCTTGGCGTCCGGATGTTGAAGAAACTCCCCGGCGGTGCCGGACAGGCAGATCGTCTTGCCTGCACCGGTCGGCGCCACGCCGAGGGTGTTGCCATGGGCTTTCAGGGCCGTGACGCAGCGGGTGACGAATTCCCGCTGCCGAGGACGCAGCATCATGGGTAGACCTCCTTATTGCGCCCAAGCTGGGCGGGTGGGCACGGCTGGCGCCGATGTCATAGGGGGCGTACCGGTGGGAGCCGAAGGCGCTTGGCTTGGGGTGCGCATCGGCTGCCCCATCAGCACGGCATACTCTTTTTGATCCGGCTGAATGGCGGCCTTGATCACGTTCTTGTCGTCGCCGTTCTGATCCTTCTCGACATCAATGCGTGCGACAAACTCCACACCATCCAGATCGGCAAAGCCCTTGATGCGGCGCGCACTCTGCGCCTGTGGCGAGTTGTCTGCCGGATGGATGCCTCGTGCCGAGTTCAGAATGGCGCGCAGGAAGCTGCGTCCGATATGGGTCCACTCCGGGCCCTTGGGACTGGACAGGCCAATCAGCCCGAACACCACGCGTTTGGCAAACGGTCCTTCCAGAATGGTGAACTTGGCGTTGAGATAGATCGCACCGGTCTTGTCGGAACGGGTCGCGTAACCGCCAGTCCAGCCTTGGCTTGGATCGTCATACCCACCCGGGCGAATGGCCATGATGACCTTGGCCAGGGTTTTGGGTGGGATCAGGGCGTACTCGCGCTGGTCTTCGGCATCGTTGAAGTCATTCCAGGCGGCGTTGTTGCTGTAGCTGTTCATGAATACTCTCCTGCTTATTGCGCGCGCGGCGCAGTGATCTTGGAAATGAGGCGGCCCAGATGCGGCTCCTCGACGACTTCCAGTCGTCCGGAACGGTCTTTGGCGGGGTAGCCCCAGGGGTTGATGTGCTGGCAGACGAAGGCGCGATAAGGGGTGCCGTCATCCGACTTGAGCACCACCATCGAGATGACCTGATCGACAATGCCGGGCAGTTCCAGCGCGGCTTTGGAGCCTTCGATCTGAGGGCTGAACACCTTGCGGTTGAAGTCATCGAGCTTTTCGTCGAGGATCCCGACCAGCCAGATGTCCTTGTCACGGACATGCTGCAACTGGGTGAGCCACCCGACCAGTTCGCTGGCATGCAGGCCATAAGCACCACGCGTGTCGGGCTTGCCGGTTTTTTCGGAGAAGGCCTGCGGCTGCCCCTTGGCCCACTGCAGACACAGCCGCCCCGCAACCGTGATCGAGTCCACAAAGATCAGCGAGTACTTGGCCAGCATGGCGGGATCGCCATACAGGGCACACACTTGGTCATAATGCGCCTGGCTGTAGGACTGGTCGTCGCGCAGCGCGGGATTCGGGCCACCGATGTAGCAGGCCAGATCGCGGCATTCCTGCCAGGTGCGCGGACGCACGCTGTCACCAGGCCAATCCAGCACGGCCAGATCGCCGGCCTCCAGGTCAATGAACAGGGTGCGGGCCGCATCGGCGGTTTTGAGCAGCGTGGTTTTGCCCACACCCGAGGGCCCAAGAATGACGCCCTTGGAGCCACGCTTTTCTGCGAGGCGCTGCTCGGCGGTGATGAAGGGAAAGCTCATGTCAGACCTCCCCACCAAAGATCTCGATGACCTTGTCCGTGCCGAGCGCACCCCGGGCGCGGGCCAGGTCGTGCAGGCGGCGCAGGGAATGCAACTGGCAGGAGATCTCAGACGAGCGGGCTTCCAGGCCCTGGATAGCGAAGGCCAGGTCATCGACGGATGCCTGATCGAGGGGAAGGCGGTCGATGTCGGTCTGCCCGGCGTGACCCGGGACGCGGATGGTTTCCGGCAGGTCCGACAGGGACAAGGTTTTTTTGCGCAGGGATTCGATGAGGTTTTTGAACATGGTGATTACTCCGAAAGCAGGGCGAGACGGAAGCTGGGCTTGCCCACCTTCACGGTTCGCGCGGGGATGAATTGCTCGCGCAGGGCACTGGCCCAGGCGGAGAACTTGGTCTCTGAGACGCGATAACTGACGTCGATAAATTCGCGGGGGTTGTCGCCGTTGGCGGCAATGCGCGCATCCAGGTTGGCCAGCAGCGCCTGATCCCATTCGACTTTCTTAGGCAGGTCGGCCGTGATGCGCACCTCGCCATCGTCGAAATGCACCACACCGCTGTCTTTGCCTGCGACCATGCGCAGATGCTTAGCGCGCTCGGCATACTTCAAGTTCAGGGCGTGTTCGATGTGATCGACTTCAGCCTTGGCAGTGGCCAGACGGTCGGCGGCCAGCGTCTTCAACTGGAACAGGCTGCGGGCATCGAATGCGGCCAATTCGGTCGCCGGGATGGACAGCAAATCCTCGTGTGAAGGGGGTAGATGGCGTTGGCTCATGCAACACCTCCTGCCATCACGCGCGACGACGTGCTGCTGTGCAGACTCCTCGCCTCGTACTCTTCGATGTCCTCGACGCGGTAGAGGACGCGGCCTTGCAATTTCAGGTACACAGGCCCGATACCGGCGGATCGCCAGCGCTCGAGCGTGGCCTCCGCGACATTCCAGCGCTCAGCCAGTTGGCGCTGATTCAGGTGTTTGACACTCACGTTGATCTCCTTTCAGGTGATTGCGAAAACGTGAGTGCAGTTTGGGATTCAGGGGGTGGGCAAACCGGTGGGCAAGGTGGACGCAAAGGGTGGGCAGATCGGGCAATTGCTGCCCGTGCCAGCATCCAGATGAAAAAAACGCCTGCAGTGGGCGCAGGCGGACAGATGAGGAGCCGAAGGTGAAGAGAACCTGTTTCTGCCGCGATCAGGCCATCGGCCGAAACCCCAGCAACCGTCGCTGCTCCTCCCAGTCCACAGGCACGTCCGCCTGCCGGCCCCGGATCGCGTGAAGATTGAGGTGGCGCGGCTGCCGCCCATCCAGAATGGCCTGCACGATGTCGGGGGCGAGGCGCGTGAGCCGCAGCACCTCGGCGACCCAGCCTGGCTCCAGCTTCAATTGCCGCGCCAGTTCGGTGGCATTGGCGACCTCACCGCTGTCGAGCAGCTTTTGCCAGTAGAAAGCCTTGCCGATCGTTCGGATCATGGGCAGGTCAAATGATGAGCGGACCTTGGCATCTTCCTGGCCAGGCGGCGCAATCAGCAGTTTGCGGGTGTGACGACGCTTGATGGTCAGGGGGACGAAGGTCACCGCCGAGCCCTGGCTCTGGTATTCACGCGACGGACCCGATACGGATATCTCAATCTTGCAACGTTGCGGGATGGATTGGCTCATGCCATCACCTCTTCATCATGGCCGAGGCGCCCCATGGCGGGCGCATCTTTCTGCTCCACCACAAAGGGGTGCTGGGCCAGTTCACGCCGGAATCGGTGCCATCCGTCTTCACGCCAGACAATGTCGAGGCCATTCGGGTGCAGTTGCACACGCTCGATCAGCAGCCGCATGATGCGGTGCTGCTCCACCGGGAACATCTGCGCCCAGATGTCACCGATACGGCGCATGGCCACCACGATCATGGCTTCATCGAGCCCGGGTTGCTCCTGCATTGCCAGCACTTCGCGCCACACGCCGATGATCATCTCGGGCTCCTGCAACACGCGCAGGACCTGCATCAGCACAGCTGATTCGATTTCAGCGGCCGGCATGGGCCCCATGCTGCGCTGGCCAGGGATGCGTGATGCACCAGCGGTCTGGCGCTTTTCCAGGTAGGGGACGTAGTAGTGGTACCGCTTGCCGTTTTTCTTCTGCGTGTAGGTAGGCAGCATGCGCTGGCCGTCGGGAGCATAGAGGAATCCCGCCAGCAGCGCCGGCGTCTCGTTGTACCGGTCACGGGTCGTGCTGCGCTTGCGTTGCGCAATGATGGCGTCGACCGCCTCCCATTGCGCCGCCGAGATGATGGGCTGGTGTTGGCCTTTGAAAACCTCGCCCTTGTGCGTGATCTCACCCAGGTACAGGCGATTGCGCAGCAGCTTGAACAGGTACTGCTGATCAATGATCCGACCGTGGTGGAACTTCCCGGTCTGGGTTTCCCAGGACTTGGTGGTGTGGCCTTCAAGCTGGAGTTCGCGCACCAGACGCGCGGCCGATCCATGCTCTGCGTAACGGTTGAAGATCTCGCGTACCAGTACCGCCTCCCTTTCGTTGACGACCAGCTTGCGATCCTTGACGTCATAGCCCAAGGGAGGCACGCCGCCCATCCACATCCCCTTGGCCTTGCTGGCGGCAATCTTGTCGCGGATGCGCTCGCCGGTGACCTCGCGCTCAAACTGGGCAAAAGACAGCAGGATGTTGAGCGTCAGGCGTCCCATCGACGTCGTGGTGTTGAACTGTTGGGTCACAGACACGAACGAGACTCCGTGCCGATCAAAGACTTCCACCAGTCGCGCGAAGTCTGGCAGGCTGCGCGTGAGGCGGTCGATTTTGTAGACCACGACGATGTCGATCTTTCCGTCCTCGATATCGTCCATCAATCGGCGCAGCGCGGGCCGCTCCATATTGCCACCCGAGAAGCCGCCATCGTCATAACCATCGGCCACAGCGATCCAGCCTTCATGGCGCTGGCTGGCAATGTAGGCAAGCCCCGCATCACGCTGCGCCTCCAGGCTGTTGTATTCCATGTCCAGGCCTTCATCGGTGGACTTTCGGGTGTAGACCGCACAGCGCCGCTTGGGGGTAGTGGCAGGCGTTTGCGTATTGGAGTGAGGGACAGGTCTTCTCATGCCAATGCCCCCTGACGCTTGGGCGCGGGTTGGCGCAGCCCGAAGAATGCCGGTCCCGACCAGGCGGTGCCGGTGATGGCCTTGGCCACCCCGGACAAGCTCTTGTAGGCGCGGGCCTGGTATTCGAAACGCCCGTCATCCAGGACTTTGACCTGATGGGCAATCCCGTTGTGCTCGCGGATCAGGGTGGCGCCCGGTGCGAGCTGGTTTTCTGCTCTGCGCTTCTGGTTGGGTACCTCGCCGGTTTCACCGATTTTTTCCAGACGGCGCTTCAGCGATTGCGACATCGCGCCGAAGGCCTCTTCCTGGATCTTGTATGCCAGCCGGCTTTCCAGCCAGGTGCGGTGATGATGGCCAGGGCGGCGATCGAAATATTGATCCCAGAGCGCCCAGAGGTTTTCCATCGGCAGGTAGGGCAATTGCGCGAGGCGCGCAGCGACCGTTTCTTTACTTGCGTGTGTCGTCATACGGAAACTCCTTCTTGTTGAGACGGGTTCGTATGAACGCGCTGGTGGCCAGTAAAGCCAAGCGCAATGTCGCTAGTAGTGGCTTCATGCTGACACTGGGTTTCTGCTGGGATGCGCGTGCGGGCTCGGAGAATGCCGGCGGCGAGCAACTGCGCGATTTCCTGGCAAGGAGAGCGCCCAAGCTCACGGGTATCGCGATGGGCGGGATTGGAATGGTGTTCGATGGGTGACATGGCAGGCTTTCGTGATGAAAAACTGCCACCATTTCACCGGTAGGCCAAAGGAATTCCGAGCAGGGAATTGCGGCCCGTTGTGGGCCGTTGCGAACGGAGGCTATCGACTGCCGGTTGATGCGTGCTGCTGATAAGTGCCGCAGCCACGCACTGCTGTGACGTCAGCGCACCGGCGGCTGACCGTTGCGCACGAAACGATCGAAGGTGTTCTCAAGGCCATCGTCGTCATCGTCCGTCTTGTCGCGCTCCCACGGCTTGACCTCGGGCGGAAGTACCAACAGCGTCATCGTTTGGCGGTAGAAATCCGACGCGATGCGCATCTCCCGCGCCACCATGCCCTCGGGCTCCTGCGGAAACCAAATGCTCGCATCGATAGGCGTGCCCAGCCGATCGACGTTGGTGTCCGTGCCCAAGCGGGTCGCACTCCTGGCAGGCAGTGGCCGACGCTGACCATTGGCCAGCCGTTTGTTCAGATGCATGGAGAGCCACTTGCCCGACTCGCTGCCGCAAGCCCACTGGATGACCCCGTTCTGAGACATGACCAGCACCGCACGCTGGGGCGTTAGCTCCAGCCACTTGAGGATGGCCGACGTCATGGATACGCCATACCGATCCGCGCATGCACCGAGCACATCCAGATCGATGGTTGCCCCCTGGATCTGCCGACGGTAATCATCCGCAGGCATCAGCAGGTAGGACGCAAAGGTGTTCGCCTCGAACTCAATCTTCCGTTCGTCGCTGTCCCACTGAGTGGTGTCCACCTCGCTGCAGTTGAAAGACGTCTGCAGATGGCGATGCACCAGGTAATGCCCCAACTCGTGTGCCAGCGTGAACCGGATTCGCCCCGGTGAGCTGATCGCCTGGTTGTAGATGATGGCCCAGTTGCCCTTGCCGGGTTCATCGGCATTCAGGTTGAACAGCGCCCCCTCGAACTCCGGGTCCATCGCCTCGCCCTGAATGGTGATCGGCTCCCCGGTCTGGAAGGTACCCGGCACTTCCCGAATCAGCGCTTCCACATCGACCGGGAAACGGTCACCGCCATGGACGGCGTGGAACTGATCCAAGAGCTTGTTCAGCCGGTTGGCCCAAGGCGCCGGCTTGTTGGGCGGGGCACTCATCCTTGGGTTTTCTTCAGCGTCTTCAGGATCTCAAGGAGCTGATGCTTGGTTTCGGGCTTGAGCGTTTTGTAGTTCCGAAAGAATGCCTTGTCGAAGGCATCCTCGGGCTGGTCTGCCTGCTCGTTGTGGGCCAGGAACTCTGGCGTGACGTTCAGGACAGCGGCGATGCTGGCCAGTTTTTCCATGGTGGGGTTGGCATCGTCGTTGTTCTCCAACTCCCACAGATAGCTCTTGCTCATGCCGGCGGCGGCGGCCAGTGCGTCGAGACTCAACTTCTGCTCACGGCGCAGCCTGCGAATTTTGTCACCCAGTGGGGTTGCCACGGTTTCTCCTGTGTTCTCTCAGCCCCACGCGAACAGGGGGACGGGTAGCGTTTTGCACAGACCGAGATATTACGTTATTTCGAACGAATCCGCACCGACTTGACAACACAATCATCCACCATTAAATTCCATCAAACACCCGATATAGCGAACAAATACATTTTGCTTTGTTGTGCGATACGGTGTTGAGAACAGTGTAACCAACCCAGGCCTCTCGCGCACACAAGAAGTCATCGGCACGGCGGCCCAGCAAAAAGGAAAAACAAGATGGCCGCCTTCAACTACCGTCAACTCATCCGCCAAATCCCTGCACGGACTTGGGAGTTTTACTTTCAGTCTCGCAAGCTGGAACTGCCTGACCAGCTTGCCGGTGACAATCTGATCAGCAGCGTCATCGACATCATCGATGCCCTGCCTACCGTCCAACGAGAGGTGTTGTACGCCGAGATGCGGCGCGTGCATGACTTGGCCAACGGGCGTGGTGTCGATGCCCTGCGCAACACCGCCCCACCGGACTCCGCGATCCATGAGGATTTCACGAAATTCTCCAGCGATGCCGAGCGCGCCTTGTGGGTCATGGCCAACTGGCCTGACCTGTTCGCCACGGCCGAGGCCATCTACGCGGTGAGCCTGCGCATTGGCAAGCGTGGGTGGAAACGCTTGCAGGTGCCGCCCGTCGATGCGCTGTTCCGTGGCCAGGAAGACATTCGCGCCCTCGAGGTGGCACTGGCCACCGCATTCACGCCGCGCAAGGGGACGCCGCGCGCCTGTCAGATCGACACCCTGGACCGGCATCTGGATGGTGGCGTGCAACTGGGCATCCTCATTGAGGACAACGCCCAGCGTCAGCTGGAATTTGGCGACGACAACCGGGCGCACTGGCGTGACGTCAGACCACCCATGGCCATGGATGTCGTCATCTACCCGGCCAGCGGGGTGATTGATGTGCTGGCGCCCGGTGGTGCAAAGACACATCAGACCTTGCTGGAGCACCTCGGCAAGCATGTATTCAAGCAGGTGCTGCAGCCCCAGGACATCGAGAAGCCGATGTTTTTACTGAACCGTCTGCGTGATGGCTTCGAGCTTTTCGATGACAGCGAATGTGACTTGGCGGCACACCGGGTTGAGCGCATCCGTTTGTCACAGGCGAAAGTGCGGGCCATCCATCCCCCGATCTGCGACTACCAGATCAAGCCGCCGGGGGAGAAAGACGCGCCCGATGTGCTGGCCTGTCTCTCTGCTCAGCAAATCAGTCCCATCCTGATGGGACAAGGCTTCAACATCATCGACGCCGTGGTCTCGCTGTACTTCGAGCCGTTGCAGCCCGGTAAAGCCAGCCGTGTGCTGCACATCGATCTCAAGCAAAGCGGGATCAGCAATCTGCGCGACATGGAAGAGGCTGATGCTCGCCTGGTGGAATCGCTGCTGCGCGCACTGGGTGTCATGCAGTCACCCGCGACGGCCAAGCTGGCGGAGGAAGCCGAAGGAGTCATGCATGAATGAGGCGGTCGCGGTCATGAACGACCAGGGGCTGGCCGAGATCTGCCGCCTGCTCGAGCGTGAAGACATGCTGATCTCCCCCGACGCGGTCTGGCTTTCGAGTCGGCCCGGCTTCTATGGTCATCTGCTGGCCCTGGATGCCATCGCCGTCAGCCGCGAGCGGGCCCTGGACATCCTTTGCCCGGAGTGCGGCACGGAGTCCATGCGACCCCAGCCACACGCCGCGCCAGAGTCGCAACCCTATCGCGGCTACTGCCCGGAATGCGGGTGGGTCGGTCTGGCGAATCAACAGGCGCACTTTTGGCAGATGCAACCGCAGAAGCTGGCCAAGTGGTTGTCAGCAGGATTGGGGCTGGCGCCGCGCTATGCCGTCGAGCCGATCGTCGACAACGTCTTGTGGCGGCTGGGTGAGTTCGAGCATCGACGCCGGCGGCACACGGTTTTCTTTGGACGTCGCCTGAGCGCGATGTCCGATCCAGTGGCCGCCAAGCTGGCGCAATTGGTGGCGCCCGGCGCTGAGGTGATCATCACGGCGGGAGAGCCTGCGTCCTTGCTCGGTACTGCCTTGGGCGATCGCCTGTTGGTGCCGCTGCGGGCCATTGCCCACATCCGCAAATCCGGCCTGGTGATCGAGAACCTTGAGGCATATCTGACCCGCCCAGCACCGGTGCAGGAATCGACGGAGACGTCCCTGCGACTGATGCACACCCAGCGCGTGGCGCTGATCAATGGTGAGCCGATAGACCTCTCACCACAGGTCTATCTATTCCTGAAGATTCTGGAAGACGCCGATGGCGACGAAGTGCACAAGAGGCACATGGCCGAAGGGCTGGGCCTTCAGCCTGGCGCCAGCTTCCGGACGGCGGACATTTTCAAACGCCACAAGCAGGTCTACGCCACATTCGTCGACAAGGACGACAAAGGGCACTACTGGCTCAAGCCTGACTTCGTGATTCTGGAAAGGGGGTGACTCGACAGCCAATACCCCGACTTCCAGCATCCACCCAACCTTGAAAGGATTTTGAAATGGCCGGTAAAAACCAACACGTAGTGAAGCGCGACGACGGCTGGGCTGTGCGCGGCGCAGGCAACCAGCGAGACACCTCGCATCACCGCACGCAGTCCGAGGCCGAACGGGCCGCTCGTGACATCGCCATCAACCAGCGTAGCGAGGTCTTGATTCATGGCGAGAACGGTCGCATCCGCGAGCGCAACAGCTACGGCAACGATCCGCACCCGCCCAAGGGTTGAAGATCGCTGGCCCTGAAATCATCGGGTTCGACTATTGCATTAAGTAGTCCATGCGTCGAACCCGATGCGGCGCATCAATGGCAACTGCTTGTCACAAGAGGGTTTCTGCGTGTGCTCGGCTGGCGAAGTTCTGGCCGATTTTTTGAGGACAGAGACCAGAAAAGAGTCAAACTTGGCGGGTCGGTGGGCGCTTTCTGGCCGGCGCGATATGGCCTGTGGCACACGCAAAATCGGCCGAATCCCCGCACAGTGTGGGGAAAGCACAGATGTGAAAAAGCCCAACCGAGAGGGGTTGGGCTTTGAATATGGTGGAGAAGAGGAGAATCGAACTCCCGACCTTCGCATTGCGAACGCGACGCTCTCCCAACTGAGCTACTTCCCCGATGGCCGTTGCAGGTTCTGCTGAATTATACTGCAACTAATTTTCTCTTCCAGCAACCCTGACCTCATGAATAACCTGTTGAAAAATATGGCCTGGATCCTGGTTGCCATCGTAGGAGCCTCCTCTGTCGGCGGCATTGCCCTGCACCGTGGCGAACAGATCAACGCGCTGTGGTTCATCGCCGCGGCCGTTTGCGTGTATGCCATCGCCTACCGCTTCTATGCATCCTGGATCGCCACCAAGGTCCTGCTGGTGGATCCCACCCGGGCCACGCCGGCGGAGCGGCTGGACAACGGTCGGGATTTCATTCCGACCAATCGCTGGATCGTGTTCGGCCATCACTTCGCTGCGATTGCCGGCCCCGGGCCACTGGTTGGGCCCACACTGGCAGCCCAGTTCGGCTACCTGCCGGGTACGCTGTGGATACTGGTCGGCGCCGTGCTCGGCGGCTGTGTCCAGGACATGGTCACGCTGTTCTTCTCCACCCGACGGGACGGGCGGAGCCTCGGCCAGATGGCGCGTGACGAACTGGGGCCGGTCGGCGGGGTTGCCGCCATGATCGGAACGCTGGCCATCATGGTCATCCTGATCGCCGTACTCGGCCTGGTGGTCGTCAACGCCATGAAGCACAGCCCCTGGGCGACCTCGACCGTTGCCGCCACCATCCCGATCGCCATGATCGTCGGCCTGTACATGCGCAACTTCCGCCCGGGCCGTGTGCTGGAGGCTTCCGTGCTCGGCGTTGCCCTGCTGCTGTTCGCGGTCGTGGCCGGAGGCTGGATCGATCACAGTGCACCCCTGCGCGGCCTTTTCGACCGCGAAGGCTTGCCGCTGGCCTGGGCGGTCATCGCCTATGGGTTTGCAGCAGCCATCTTGCCCGTCTGGCTGCTGCTCGCACCACGCGACTACCTGTCGACGTTCATGAAGCTAGGTACCATCCTGTTGCTGGCGATTGCCATCTTACTGTTGCAACCCATGGTCAAGATGCCCGCAATCACGCAGTTCATCGATGGGACCGGCCCGATTTTCGGCGGGAAATTGTTTCCGTTCGTATTCATCACCATCGCCTGCGGCGCAATTTCCGGCTTCCATGCCCTCATCGCTTCAGGCACCACGCCCAAGCTCCTGGCCAACGAACGCGACATCCGCATGATCGGATACGGTGGCATGGCCCTGGAATCCTTTGTCGCCATCATGGCGCTGATCGCAGCCAGCGTGCTGGAGCCGGGCGTGTATTTCGCCATCAACAGCCCGGCAGGCGTAGTCGGAAAAGAGGCCGCGGACGCCGTGGCCAAGATCACCGCGTGGGGCTTTCCGGTCACCGTTGAACAAATGCAACTGCTGGCGACGCAAATGGGGGAATCCACCCTGTTCGCGCGCACCGGCGGCGCCCCCTCACTGGCCGTCGGCATGGCCAGCATCTTCGGCAGCGCCTTCGGCCAGGGTATGCTGGCCCTCTGGTACCACTTCGCGATCATGTTCGAGGCCATCTTCATCCTGACCACGCTGGACGCCGGCACCCGCGTCGGCCGATTCATGCTGCAGGACATGCTGGGTAACGTGTGGCCCAGGCTGGGCGAAACCTCTTGGGCCCCCTCGGTCATCCTCACCAGCGGCCTCGTCGTCGGTGCTTGGGGTTATTTTCTGTATATAGGCGTCATTGACCCCAACGGCGGCGTGAACCTGCTTTGGCCGCTGTTCGGCATCGCCAACCAGATGCTGGCAGCGATCGCCCTGTGCGTGGGCACCGGCATCCTGATCAAGTCCGGCAAGCTCAAGTACGCCTGGATCACCGGCGTTCCACTCTCGTGGCTGGTTCTGGTGACCAGCACGGCCGCGTGGGAAAAAGTGTTCAGCGACGACAAGCGCATTGGCTTCCTTGCTGCCGCCAACGACATGTCCGCCAAGCTGGCGGCCGGTACCCTGCCGGCGGATAAGGCAGCGGTCGCTCCGCAACTGATCTTCAACCAGCACCTCGATGCCTGGCTGACCATGTTCTTCGTCACCGTGCTCTGGATCATCGTCGCCGACATGCTTCGCATCTCTGCCCGTCACCTGAGCGGCAAGCCTGTGCTGCCGGTGTCCGAGTCACCGCACATGCCCAGCCGCCTGGTCGAAGACCTTGCCCGCGATTAGACGGACATCCCCATGCAGTTGATCAAAGCGCTGCTGGCACAGTCCATCGGCGCGGCTACGGTATTCCTGCTCCTGCAGGTGCTGGCCATCCCCATCCTTTGGGCAGCACTGCTTCAGGGAGCAGCATCGGCACTTGCGTCCCGTCTGCTACGCCAGCCAAGCTGGTGGATCCCCATGCACCTGCTGTTCATGCCGGCAGCGCTCGTCATGCTCCACCTGCAGCTACCCGCCTGGTCATACTTGCTTGCGGCATCCATCCTGCTTCTTGTGTTCTGGGGAACGATCAAGGGGGATGTGCCGCTGTTTCTCTCTTCGCCTGCCGTGTCACACGCCTTGAGCGAAATCCTCGACCGGGAACAGGCCAGTGCTTTCATCGACCTTGGCGCCGGCATCGGCTCCGTCACTCTCCCACTCGCCTTGAGATATCCCCAGGTACATGTGGAGGCCTGGGAACACGCCCCCATCCCCTGGCTGGTCGCGAGATGGCGCAGTCGTCATCTGCCGAATTGCCGTGTGATCCGGCAAAGCTTCTGGGATTGCGACCTCTCCGTTTACGATGTCGTATACGCTTTCCTCTCCCCTTTCCCCATGCCACAGTTGGGCGAGAAAGTCCGAAGCGAAATGCGCCCTGCCAGCCTGCTGGTTTCATCAAGTTTTCCCATTCCGGGATGGGAACCGGAATCGGTCATCCCACTCGAAGATCGTATGCACACCACGCTCTATTGCTACAGGATCCCATCATGACATTACGACCGTTCTTGATGAACCTCTGGAACATCATTCGCCGCCTGAGCGGAGATGATGCCTACGAACGTTATCTGGCGCATCATGCCGCGCACCATCCCGATCCCCCCCCTCTCTCACGGACGGCGTTTTTCAAACAATGGCAGGATGAGAAATGGAAAGGCGTCAAAAGATGCTGTTAACCCCTCTCAATCTTGGATAAACTTGTATCCACTATCGCCATTACCCGATGACTCAAACTCTGGGTCACGAATCAACGGTATAAGCCAGTTATGCGCTGAATACATGAAAGTTTTGATAGAACAGCGACTGGCCACCGGAGTAGAGAATGCATAGCGTCACGCCGTTACAAGCCGTTGTTCGAAAGGTTCAGGTTGCTTGAGATTCAAGATAGATACGTAGCCATGATTGACCAGGCCATCCAGGCACATCAAGATTGGGTGGAAAGGTTCAAGAACTGCCTGCATTCCCCCGAATGCGAAATGGCCAGCCTCAACAAAGCTGGAGATTATGAAGCCTGCCCCCTCGGCACATGGATGGGGGAGGAATCCTCCTACGATGCCCTGTCCAGGGATATGTATACCGAAATCTCACTAAAACACATCATGTTCCACTGCCTCGCGGAAGAAATTGTGCAAATGTTGAGCGAACATGCTGATGAGAGAGAAATCCAAACCAAGATCACCGAATTGAAAACATTTTCCAGAAACCTGACCAAACTGCTCATTGAAGCCAAAAGAAGGTTCCAGACTTCCTAGCACTTAGGATAAGTTACTCATAAAAAAACGCCCTGAGGCTTCCCTCAGGGCGTTCTTGATTTCAGCCTGGCAAATTACCGCGGTAGCGCAGCCGCCTCGCTTGCGAGCCTGGTGATCGTCGCCCAATCGCCGCGAGCCATCACGTCTGCCGGGGTCAGCCAGGAACCACCGACCACAACCACATTCGGCAGCGCCAGCAGAGTCGGGGCATTTTCCAGAGACACGCCACCCGTCGGGCAGAACTTGATGTCGGCGAAAGGACCCGCCCACGCCTTCAGCAGGTTGGGGCCACCCGCCTGCATGGCCGGGAAGAACTTGAGTTCGGTATAGCCGTCTTCCTGCGCCTGCATGATTTCGCTACCGGTAGCCACGCCCGGAAGCAAGGGCAGTCCGATATCCTGGCAAGCCTTGCCAACCGTGCTGGTGTAGCCGGGGCTCACCCCGAAACGGGCACCCGCAGCCAGCGCGGCCTTGGCATCCGCAGCACTGCGGATGGTGCCGGCACCGACAACGGCTTCCGGCACTTCAGCAGCAATCGCGCGCATGCAATCCAGCGCAACCGAGGTGCGCAGGGTGATTTCCAGCATGCGGATCCCGCCGGCCACGAGTGCCTTGGCCATCGGCACAGCGTGTGCCACATCGTTCAGGACGATCACCGGGATCACCGATGCATCCTGCATCACCTGCAGGGAGGTCAGTTTTTCCGTTACAGCCACGTACAAGCTCCTTCTTCAGCGGTCGACACGTTGTGGCGCATCGAGGTAAACAGTTCACGACCGAAACCGGTCGCGTTGGACTCCTTGAGGTGCTGCGGCATGCGTGCAGGTTCGCGGGCTGTCCATTCGTTGGCATCGATCAGCACGTTGAGCTCACCGTTGATGGCATCAAGGCGGATCAGGTCACCGTCACGCACCTTGGCCAGCGGGCCGCCTGCAGCAGCTTCCGGAGATACGTGAATCGCAGCCGGAATCTTGCCGGACGCACCGCTCATGCGGCCATCGGTCACCAGCGCGACGTCGAAGCCCTTGTTCTGCAAGGCCTTCAGGGGCGGCGTCATCTTGTGCAGCTCCGGCATGCCGTTGGCCTTGGGGCCTTGCCAGCGCACCACGCACACCACGTCGCGATCCAGTTCGCCAGCCTTGAAGGCTTCCAGCAGGGCTTCCTGGGATTCGAACACCTTGGCAGGCGCTTCGATCACGTGCAGGTCTTCCGGCACAGCGGAAATCTTGATCACGCTACGGCCGAGATTGCCACGCAGGACCTTGATGCCGCCATTGGAGCTGAACGGTTCGGAAACCGGACGCACCACGGTGTCGTCCATGGAGTGACCAACGATGTGCCAGCGGATGCCCCCGTCGCCGTCCGCCTCCGGGATGCCGGTGAACTCACGGATCCCGTTCGGACGAATGGTCAGCACGTCTTCGTGCATCAGGCCCGCATCCAGCAGTTCGCGAATGACATAGCCAGGGCCGCCGGCGGCCTGGAAGGCATTCACGTCGGCTTCACCGTTCGGGTAGACGCGGGCGATCAGCGGAACCACATTGGAAAGCTCGCAGAAATCATCCCAGTTGATGGAAATGCCGGCTGCCCGGGCCACGGCCACCCAGTGCATCAGGTGGTTGGTGGAACCGCCGGTCGCCAGCAGGGCGACCATGGCATTGACGATGCAGCGCTCGTCGACCACGCGGCCGATCGGGGAGAAGTTCTTGCCCTTGGTGATGTTGAGCACGCTGCGCATCGCCTCGCGGGTCAGCTCTTCGCGGAAATCGGTGCCCGGCGTAACGAAAGCGGTACCCGGCACGTGCAAGCCCATGGCTTCCAGCATCATCTGGTTACTGTTGGCAGTGCCGTAGAAGGTACAGGTGCCTTGGCCGTGGTAAGCCTTGGATTCGGCTTCCAGCAATTCGGCTCGGCCGACCTTGCCTTCTGCGGCCAGCACACGCATGTGGGACTTGGCGCTGTTGGACAACCCGGTGGTCATCGGCCCCGCTGGAATGAACACGGTCGGCAGATGGCCATAATGCAGGGCGCCGATCAGCAGGCCTGGCACGATCTTGTCGCACACGCCCAGCATCAGGGCGGCATCGAACACGTCATGGCTCAGGGAAACGGCGGTGGACATGGCGATCACGTCACGGCTGAACAGGCTGAGCTCCATGCCCGGCATGCCTTGGGTGATACCGTCGCACATGGCAGGCACGCCGCCGGCCACCTGGGCCGTGGCGCCGTGCTTGCGGGCCTCGGCTTTCAGAATGTCGGGGTAGTGCTGGAACGGTGCATGGGCCGACAGCATGTCGTTGTAGGCCGTCACGATGCCCACATTCGGGGCATGCTCGGTGACCACCTTGAACTTGTCGTTATCGGGCATGGCCGCAAAGGCGTGAGCCACGTTGGCGCATCCCATGCGGGTGGCACCAGGCTTGCGTTGCGCCATGGCGTCCAGATGTTGCAGATACGTCTGGCGCGTCTCGGTGCTGCGCTCGCGAATGCGTGCGGTCACCTTTTCAACAATAGGATTCAATGTCATATTTTTATGAGGACTGCAGAAAATTTGAGAGAGAACACGTAATCCTACCCCAAAATGGTGCAGAACCCCAGCGTTATGTTGCCAAAAACCCTTGATTGCATTGCGGGAAACGCCTCCGCGGCGCGCTTCCAAGCCGTTTCTTCAAATGCACCCCAGGTGCCGGAAATCATTTCGACACCGACCGACTCCAGCGCCACATCCAGATCCCGGCCAACACCATGGGCAGACTCAACCATTGCCCCATGCTCATGCCCAAAGAAAGCAATCCCAGGAAGTCATCCGGCTCCCGCGCAAACTCGACAAGGAAACGGGAGGCCCCGTAGCCGATCAGGAATAACGCGGAAACAGTTCCCGCCGGCCGAGGCTTGCTGGAAAAGGTCCACAAGACGATAAACAGCAACACCCCTTCCAGTCCGAACTCATACAGTTGCGAAGGATGCCGCGGCAGCATGTCCACGCCCGGGAACACCATGCCCCAGGGCAGATCCGTCACGCGCCCCCACAGTTCCCCGTTGATGAAGTTGCCGAGACGCCCCGCCCCGAGCCCGATCGGCACCATGGGCGCCACGAAGTCCATCACATTCAGCCAGCGCTTGCCGGTTTTGCGCGCAAACAGGGCCATGGCGAACAGAACGCCCAGGAACCCCCCGTGAAAGCTCATGCCCCCCTGCCAGATGGCAAAGATCTCGGCGGGATGCGTGAGAAAGTGTCCAGGCTGATAAAACAGCACGTACCCCAGGCGTCCGCCCAGGATCACCCCCAACGCGCCATAAAAAAGAATATCGTCCAGATCACGATCGCTCCAACCCATCTCCGGATTGCGACGGATACGCCATTTCCCCAGCCACAGCAGGCTCAAAAAGCCGATCAGATACATCAGGCCATACCAGTGGATCCCGAAAGAGCCAATGTGGACGGCGATAGGGTCGAATTGCGGATGCACCAGCATGAAGAGTCCCGGATAGGAATGAGTTAGAATTACGAGATTATACGTCACGAATTTTCCGAGGTTCGCTATGCCCAAGTATCGCTCCCATACCACCACCCAGGGCCGCAACATGGCCGGCGCCCGCGCCCTGTGGCGCGCCACCGGCATGAAGGAGGAGGATTTCTCCAAGCCCATCATCGCCATCGCCAACTCTTTCACCCAGTTCGTGCCGGGCCACGTGCACCTGAAAGACATGGGCCAACTGGTGGCCCGTGAAATCGAGAAGGCCGGCGGCGTGGCCAAGGAATTCAACACCATCGCCGTGGACGATGGCATCGCCATGGGCCACGGCGGCATGCTGTACTCGCTGCCCAGCCGCGATCTGATCGCCGACTCCGTGGAATACATGGTCAACGCGCACTGTGCCGACGCACTGGTGTGCATTTCCAACTGCGACAAGATCACCCCGGGCATGCTGATGGCCGCGCTGCGCCTCAACATCCCCGTGATTTTCGTTTCCGGCGGCCCGATGGAAGCCGGCAAGGTCAACTGGAACGGCGAAACCCGTGCGCTGGACCTGGTGGATGCCATGGTGGAAGCCGCTGACAGCCGCATCAGCGACGAACAGGTCGCCGCCGTGGAGCGCTCCGCCTGTCCGACCTGCGGCTCCTGCTCCGGCATGTTCACCGCTAACTCCATGAACTGCCTCACCGAGGCGCTGGGCTTGTCCCTGCCGGGCAACGGCTCCATCGTCGCGACGCACGCGGACCGCAAGCAATTATTCCTGCGCGCCGGCCGCACCATCGTGGAACTGGCCAAGCGCTATTACGAGCAGGATGACACCAGCGTGCTGCCGCGCAGCATCGCGACCTACGAAGCCTTCCAGAACGCCATGAGCCTGGACGTGGCCATGGGCGGTTCCACCAACACCGTGCTGCACCTGCTGGCCGCCGCGCACGAAGCCGGCGTGGATTTCACCATGTCCGACATCGACCGCATCTCCCTGCGCGTGCCGTGCCTTTCCAAGGTGGCACCGGCCACGCAGAAGTACCACATGGAAGACGTGCATCGTGCCGGCGGCGTGATGGGCATCCTGGGTGAACTGGACCGTGCCGGTGTGATCAACCGCGACGTCCCCACCGTGCACGCCCTCAACATGGGCGCTGCGCTGGAGCAATGGGACATCCAGCGCACCTCGGATGAATCCGTGAAGGAATTTTACCGTGCTGCGCCTGGTGGCATTCCGACCACCATTGCATTCTCGCAATCCATGCGCTACCCAACCCTGGACGACGATCGCGCCGAAGGCTGCATCCGTGACAAGGCCCACGCCTACTCGCAGGATGGCGGCCTCGCCGTACTGCACGGCAACATTGCGCTGGACGGCTGCATCGTCAAGACGGCCGGGGTGGATGACAGCATCCTCAAGTTCACAGGGCGCGCCCGCATCTTTGAAAGCCAGGAAGCTTCGGTTGAAGCCATCCTGAACGACCAGATCGTCGCCGGCGACATCGTGGTCATCCGCTACGAAGGCCCCAAGGGCGGCCCCGGCATGCAGGAAATGCTGTATCCGACCAGCTACCTCAAATCCAAGGGCCTGGGCAAAGCCTGCGCACTGCTGACTGATGGCCGCTTCTCAGGTGGCACCTCCGGCCTCAGTATCGGCCACGCCTCACCCGAAGCGGCTGAGGGCGGCGCCATCGGACTGGTCGAAGAAGGCGACACCATCGAGATCGACATTCCGAATCGTCGCATCCACCTGGCCGTCACCGCTGAAGAACTGGAGCGCCGCCGTGAAGCCATGGAAAGCCGCGGCAAGGACGCCTGGAAGCCGGTCAACCGTGAGCGTCACGTCTCCGCGGCCCTGCGTGCTTATGCAGCCATGACCACTTCCGCCTCCAAGGGCGCAGTCCGCGACGTCAGCCAGGTCGAAAGGAAGTCATGAGCATTGCAGTACTGAATAACACCTTCGGGATCGCCTCATCGCTGAAATTCGTCGAAGACCAAAGCGGCTTGATCGTCGCCGAAATTGAAAATCCGCTGGCTTCCTCTCGCGTCGCCCTCCAGGGCGCCCACCTGCTGGTTTGGCGCCCGCGCAGTTCGTCGATCCCCGTGGTCTGGCTGTCCGACGATGCCCGACTGGCAGCCGGAAAGTCGCCCCACAGCGGAGCACCGATCTGCTGGCCATGGTTTGGCGCCCACGAAACCAACCCGGCCTACCCTGCACACGGGTTCGCACGCAACCTCCCCTGGGAAGTGATTGCATCCACCGCCGAGGCCGACGGCTCGACCAGCCTTGCACTCCGCCTGACCGACAGCGACCAGGTACGCACGCAGTGGCCATACAGTGCCCGCCTGGAGTTGTCGATCAATGTCGGCAATACGCTGAAGCTCGCCATGACCACCACCAACACCAGCAATGTGCCCGTCACCATCAGCGAAGCCTTTCACACTTACTTCCAGGTCGGCGATATCGCCCAAACCAGCGTCACCGGCCTTGAAGGCAAGACCTACGCGGACAAGGTAGTCGACTTCGCTCGCGGCGTGCAACAGGGCGCCATCACCTTCGACGGAGAAGTCGACCGGGTTTATGTCGACACCAACGATGACTGCATCATCGAAGACCGCGCCTTGCGCCGCCGCATCATCATTAGCAAAACCGGCAGCCATTCCACCGTGGTCTGGACACCGGGCCAGGCTAAGGGGGAAAAGCTGGGCGACCTCGGCCCCGACGGCTGGCGCCGCATGGTCTGCGTCGAATCGGCAAACACCATGGAGAACAGGGTCACGATCGCCGCTGGTGAAGCGCATACGCTGGCGGTCGAGTACCGAGCAGAATCGCTCTGACGGGTAGGGCAGGCTCTTTCAGCAGGATCGATTTTCCGTTCATCATGATGTCAACGCACGAATGGATTCACGCGTTGAGGATGCACAGGCCGTTGATCCGGCGGAGGGGCTCTGCAAGGTTCCGCGCCCTCTTGGCAAAGGCCCGGAAACCCGTTTATGATTGTGTGTTTTTAGCGTTTATATAGTTTCAACATAAGAGAAGATCTAAGGAGAAAGCATGAAAGCATTGATGATGATTGCCGCCGCTGGCGCACTGGTTCTGGCTGGTCAAGCTAACGCTGACGACGCCAAGGCTCTGGCTCAGAAGAGCGGTTGCCTGGCTTGCCACAGCGTGGATGCCAAGGTTCTGGGCCCGGCTTACAAGGACGTAGCTGCCAAGTACAAGGGCAAGCCGGAAATGGAAGCCAAGCTGGTCGAGAAGGTCAAGAAGGGTGGCAGCGGTGTTTGGGGTCCGATCCCGATGCCGGCCAACAGCCCGCAAGTCAAGGACGAGGACATCAAGACCATCGTTCACTGGGTGCTGTCCCTGTAATTCAGGATTCCCCGGAATGCAAAAAGCCGGTCGCAAGACCGGCTTTTTTATTGCCTGAATATCACCAGGCGCTTATTTCCGGGCCAGCTTGCTGTGCCGGATGGAATAAGTGAAGTAAACGATCAGGCCGATGGTCAGCCAGACCATGAATCGCAGCCAGGTCGTGTGCGGCAGGAAGGCCATCAGGCCGCCACAGGACACCATGCCGAGCACCGGGAACAACGGGTTGAGCGGGTTCTTGAATGGACGATGCAGATGCGGCAGACGGATACGCAGCACGATCACGCCCAGGCACACCAGCACAAAGGCCGCCAGCGTTCCGATGTTGACCAGTTCCGCCAGCGCCCCCAGAGGCACGACACCGGCAGCCACCGACATGATGACGCCCGTGATCACGATCACGCGCACCGGGGTCTGCGTATAGGGATTGACCTTGGAGAGGTAAGGCGACACCAGTCCGTCGCGCGCCATGGCGAGAATGATGCGGGTCAGGCCGTAATAGAGCACCAGCATCACCGTCGTCAGGCCGGCAATCACGCCCGTGGACACCAGCGCCGACGCCCACTTGTAGCCCATCAGTTTCAGCGCCTCAGCAACTGGGGAAGCCACGCCCAGCTTGGTGTAAGGCACCACCCCGGTCAAGAGGCCCGACACGATAATGTAGATCACGGTACAGAATACAAGCGAGCCAATGATGCCGATCGGCACGTCACGCTGCGGGTTCCTGGCCTCCTCGACCGCGGTGGAGACCGCATCGAAACCGACATAGGCGAAAAACACCAGCGAGGCCCCCGCCAGCACCCCGGTCGTCTTGCCATCCGGCAGGGTATTGAACCAGCCGTATGGCATGAACGGCTCCCAGTTTTCCGGGTGCACGTTGAAGGCTGCGATGCTGACGAACACGATGATCGTGAAGACCTTGATGAAGACCATGCCGGTGTTCAGTTGCGCGCTTTGCCTGACCCCGATGATCAGCATCCACATGAGGACCAGGATGATGGTGGCCGCCGGCAGGTTAATGATACCGCCCAGCTCGGGTGACTTCGTCAGCGCTTCCGGCAGGCCCATTCCCATCGCGCTCAATGCATTGTTGAAGTAGCCTGACCAGCCGTTGGCGACCGCAGCCACCGACACGCTGTATTCGAGCAGCAAAATCCAGCCGATGACCCAGGCCACGACCTCCCCGAACGCGACATAACTGTACCCGTAGGCACTACCACACCCACCGACCGCAGCGGCCATTTCAGAATAGGCCAGGGCAGCAAACGCGCAGGCGAAGCCGGAAATCACGAAAGAGAGCACGACCGCCGGACCGGCCTGGTTGGCAGCGGCTATACCGGTCAGCACAAAAATGCCGGTACCGATGATGGCGCCGATGCCCATGAGCGTCAGATCGAACGCCGACAGGCAGCGCTTGAGCCCGGTATCTGCCTGCTCGATCGGTTTGGTGCGAAAGATGGAAAGTGCCACGGTCGCTTCTCCCTGTATTTTTGTTTTCATGCGTAGTATGCATGAAACATCACAGCGCTCGCCAGCGCTTCAGCCCAGCCAGTCCTTGCCGATCAGGAAGTCCGTATACAACCTGGCTTCCGGCGTACCCGCTTCCGGTTGCCAGTCATAGCGCCACTTGACGATGGGGGGCAGCGACATGAGGATGGATTCGGTCCGCCCGCCGGATTGCAAGCCGAACAGCGTGCCCCGGTCAAATACCAGATTGAACTCGACGTAGCGACCGCGCCGGTAAGCCTGGAAATCGCGCTCGCGCTCGCCGTACTCGATATCCTTGCGACGCTGCAGGATAGGCAAGTAGGCGTGTAGGAATGCATCGCCCACGCTTTTCAGCATGGCGAAACTCTGCTCAAAGCCCAGTTTGTTGAAGTCGTCGAAGAACACGCCGCCGATCCCGCGCGGCTCCTTGCGGTGCTTGAGATAAAAGTATTCGTCGCACCACTGCTTGAATTCCGGATACAGGTTGTCGCCATAAGGGGCCAGTGCAAGCTGGCAGGTCCGGTGGAAATGTTCAGCATCCTGCTCGAAACCATAATACGGGGTCAGATCCATGCCGCCGCCGAACCACCACACCGGTTCCTCGCCAGCTTTTTTCGCCATGAAGCAGCGCACGTTCATGTGCACGGTCGGCGCATAAGGATTACGCGGATGCAGCACCAGAGACACCCCGGCAGCCTCGAAGCTGCGCCCGGCGAGCTCGGGACGACCCGCGCTGGCGGAAGGGGGCAGTCTGTCGCCCATGACGTGGGAGAAGTTGACCCCGCCACGTTCCAGCACATTACCCTCCTCGATCACGCAACTCACCCCGCCCCCCCCCTCCGGCCGCTGCCAGGCATCGTGCAGGAAATGCTGTCCATCGGCCAGCTGCAGTGCCTCGACGATGCGGTTCTGCAAGTCGGCGAAATAGTCTTTAACGGCTTCAAAATCCATGGGGGTCACTTTCGAATGATCTGTTTGGAAATCAGGTGCTGTATCGTGGAAGGCCGCCTTCGCGCGCCGATCGGGCCCGGGATCACCATTGCACGCCGACCGAACAGGCGCATGCACTCCTCCGCTGTCTTGGCTGGTTTTCCCCCGCTCAGGTTTGCGCTGGTGGAAACCAGTGCCATGCCGGCCAGGCGACACAGCCTCGCCGCGCCGCGATGGGCAGTGACCCGCACCGCTACCGTGTCGTGGCCACCTCTCAGGAACACAGGGCAGCGAGTTGAGGCCGGCACCAGCCAAGTATGTGGCCCGGGCCATGCCGCCCGCATATCACGACGGAGCGCCGGGGGAAGCGGTGCAAGGTAAGGAAGCAATTGCCGGGCAGATGCCGCAATCACGATCATGCCCTTGGCCGGGCTGCGCCGCTTGAGCGCAAGCACGCGCCGAACAGCCCTCGGGTTGCGGGGATCACAACCGAGCCCGTAGCAGGACTCGGTCGGATAGGCGATGACACCTCCGCGTTTCAGGTAACGACGAATGCGCGCGGCGTCGTGCATGCGGTGGGGGCGACCCCGGTCAGCCCTTGATGGCGCGCCAGCCGATGTCGCGGCGCATCTGGCTGCCTTCGAAATGAATCCCTTCGGCAATCTGGTAAGCCCGGCTTTGTGCCTGCTTCACCGAGTCCCCCAGCGCCGTGACGCACAACACGCGGCCACCGCTGGTCACGGGCTGACCGTCTTTCATGGTCGAGCCGGCGTGGAACACGTGAGCATCCTGCAGGTCGGTCGGCAAGCCGGTAATGGGATCGCCCTTGCGCGGTTCGTCCGGGTATCCAGCAGATGCCATGACGATGCCCAGCGCAGTCCGACGGTCCCATTCGGCTTCGACCTGGTCCAGCGTGCCGTCAACGGCATGCTGCATCAGCGTGACGAGGTCGCTCTTCAGGCGCAGCATGATCGGCTGGGTTTCCGGATCGCCCATTCGACAGTTGAATTCCAGTGTCTTCGGGTTGCCGTTCTTGTCGATCATCAGGCCGGCATAGAGGAAACCGGTATAACGGATACCGTCCTTGGCCATCCCCTTGATGGTCGGGGTGATAATCTCGCGCATCGCCTTGGCGTGGATTTCCGGGGTCACGACCGGCGCCGGGGAATAGGCTCCCATGCCGCCAGTGTTCGGGCCAAGATCGCCATCCAGCAGACGCTTGTGGTCCTGGCTGGTCGCCAGTGCAAGGATGTGCTCCCCGTCGCACATGACGATGAAGCTGGCCTCTTCACCCTCCAGGAACTCCTCGATCACCACGCGGGCACCGGCAGCGCCCAGTTTGTTGTCGGACAGCATGGAATCGATGGCATCGTGCGCCTCCTGCTCGTTCATGGCCACGACCACGCCCTTGCCTGCCGCCAGACCATCCGCCTTGATGACGATGGGGGCACCCTGCTGCTTCACGTAGGCATGGGCTTCATTCGCATCGGTAAACGTCGCGTAAGCGGCGGTCGGAATGCCGTGGCGGATCATGAAAGCCTTGGCAAAATCCTTGGAAGACTCGAGTTGCGCGGCAGCCTTGGTCGGGCCGAAAATCTTCAGACCGGCCGCGATGAAGGCATTCACCACGCCCTGCGACAGCGGCGCCTCCGGGCCGACGACCGTTAATGCAATCTGCTCGTCCTGCGCAAACTTGACCAGTTCGGGAATCGCCGTGATCGGCACGTTGACCATGTCCGGATCCAGTGCCGTGCCGGCGTTACCGGGCGCGACATAGACCTTGGTTGTCTTGGGGCTTTGTGCCAGCTTCCAGGCCAGCGCATGCTCGCGTCCGCCGTTGCCGATGACCAGAATTTTCATGAGTGCCTCGACTTAGTGTCTGAAATGTCTAACGCCGGTCAGCACCATGGCCAGACCGTGCTCGTCGGCCGCAGCGATGACCTCTTCGTCACGCACGCTGCCGCCCGGCTGGATCACGCAGGCCGCCCCTGCCTCTGCCAGCACATCCACGCCATCGCGGAACGGGAAAAACGCATCGGAAGCAACGGCGGAACCTGCCAGCGACAGACCGGCATTCTGTGCCTTGATGGCGGCGATACGAGTGCTATCCACGCGGCTCATCTGGCCTGCGCCCACACCCAGCGTCATGCCGCCACCGCAGAAAACGATGGCATTGGATTTGACGTACTTGGCCACGCGCCAGGCGAACAACAGATCGTTGAACTGCTCCGGCGTCGGCTGCTTCTTGGTCACCACCTTCAACTGGTCACGACCAACATTCAACGCATCCGGCGTTTGCAGCAGCAGCCCGCCGCCAACACGCTTGTATTCGAGCGCGTTGTTGCCGTTGCCCAGTGGGACTTCCAGCACGCGCAGGTTGGCCTTGGCCGCGAGTGCCGCCTTGGCTTCGGCGGTGTAGGACGGTGCTATCAGCACTTCGACGAAGTGCTTGCGGTCGTTCATCGCATTGACCACGTCGATGCCCACTTCGCCGTTGAAGGCAATGATGCCGCCGAACGCGGAGGTGGAATCGGTCTTGAACGCCTTCTCATAGGCGCCGAGCAGTTGTGCGTCAATCGCCACGCCACACGGGTTCGCATGCTTGACGATGACACAGGCCGGCACATCGAACGTCTTGACGCACTCCCAGGCCGCATCGGCGTCGGCGATGTTGTTGTAGGAAAGCTCCTTGCCCTGCAGCTGGCTGAAACCGGCCAGCGCACCAGCGGGAACGGACGCATCGCGGTAGAAGGCTGCATTCTGGTGCGGGTTCTCGCCGTAACGCAGATCCATCACCTTGGAGAACTGCGCATTGAAACGCTCCGGGAAGGCCTGCTTCTGATTCTTCTCGTCCAGCGCAGTCAGGTAGTTGCTGATCGCGCCATCGTATTCCGCGGTATGGGAAAACGCCTTCTTCGCCAGCATCACACGCGTTTCGGCACCGATGGCACCGTTACTGGATTCCATCTCGCGGGTCAGCTGCGGGTAGTCGGCCGGATCGGTCACGATCGCCACACTGCCGTAGTTCTTGGCCGCGGCACGCACCATGGTCGGGCCGCCGATATCGATGTTTTCGATCGCGTCTTCCAGCGTGCAGTCGGGCTTGGCAATGGTTTCACGGAACGGGTAGAGGTTGACCACGACCATGTCGATCGCCGGAATATTGGCTTCCTTCATCGCCGCCACATGCTCCGGCAGATCGCGGCGGCCGAGAATGCCGCCGTGCACCTTGGGGTGCAGCGTCTTCACGCGTCCGTCCAGCATTTCCGGGAACCCCGTGTAATCGCTGACTTCGAGCACCGGCACGTTGTTCTCGCGGAACAGCTTGGCGGTACCGCCGGTGGAAAGGATTTCGACGCCAAAACGGTTCAGGGTCCGGGCAAACTCCAGGATGCCCTGCTTGTCGGAAACGCTGATGAGTGCACGCTTGATAATGGTCATGGAAAAAACTGCCAAAAGTTAATTTAAAAGGAGATTCAACGGAGTCTGGTTGGTTTGATGCTGTCTTCCGTCACGGACAAGTTTTACGGCATGGGCTGATCAACGCATTCCGGGGACGAATGAAACACGAAGCTACTGCATGCCGTGCTGCTTGAGCTTTTTGCGCAGCGTATTGCGATTCAGCCCAAGGATTTCGGCTGCCTTGCTCTGATTGCCCCCCGCGTGGTTCAGTACATATTCGAGCAGCGGCTTTTCCACGCAATGCAACAGCATGTCGTAGACCGCGTGAGGCGGCTCGCCGTCCAAGTCGCGGAAATATGCCTCGAGAGAGCCGCGCACGCACGCAGCCAGATCATTTTTATTGCTCATGCCCATTATGCCGCCAGCGCCTCTTCCTGATCCTGTTCAACGTAATGAAGGTGTAGGCCCTGTTGCTGCAGATGGCCAAAGAATTCGTTCACTGCCTTCATCTGTTCTTCGATGGTCGGCAACTGGTTCATGAGATGGCGGAAGTTGGCCGATCCGGCCAGCCCCTTGGTGTACCAGGAAATATGCTTGCGCGCCACGCGCACGCCCGTCACCTCGCCATAGAAGCTGTATAGGTCGTCCAGGTGATCCAGCAGCACCTGGTGGATCTCGGCCACTTCCGGAGGCGGCAGGTGCGTGCCGGTGGCGAGGTAATGTTCGATTTCACGGAAAATCCAGGGACGCCCCTGGGCGGCGCGACCAATCATGACGCCGTCGGCACCGGTCATGTCCAGCACCAGCTTGGCCTTTTCCGGGGTCGTGATGTCCCCGTTGGCGATGATGGGGATACGTACCGCCTGCTTCACTTCGGCGATCAGGTCGTACTTGGCGTCGCCAGTATAGAGTTGACAGCGCGTCCTGCCATGGATGGCCAGAGCCTGGATCCCGCTTTCTTCCGCAATGCGCGCCACGCGGGGCACGTTCAGGTTTTCATTGTTCCAGCCAAGCCGGGTCTTGAGCGTCACCGGCACATCCGGTACGGCCTTCACCACGGCTTCCAGAATCTGGGCCACCAGCGGCTCGTCGCGCAGCAGCGCAGACCCAGCCATCACGTTGCAGATTTTCTTCGCCGGGCAGCCCATATTGATATCGATGATCTGGGCGCCGTTCTCGACATTATATCGCGCAGCCTCGGCCAGCATCTTCGGTTCCGCCCCGGCAATCTGCACCACCTTCGGCTCAGGTTCGCCTTCGTGGTTGGCACGCCGCTTGGTCTTCTCGGAACCATACAGCAGCGAATTCGACGTAACCATTTCGCTCACCGCCATCCCCGCCCCCATGCGCTTGCATAGCTGGCGGAATGGACGATCGGTCACACCTGCCATGGGTGCGACTACCAGATTATTCCTGAGCTTGTATGGGCCGATTTGCACGAAAAAAGTCTCTGTCCGGTCAGCGAAAGCTGCCTATTTTATATGCAAACCGTATTTTCTGCCTAGCAATAAAGGCAAGCAAAAACCGACCGACCGGTCAGCCTTTGTAGGGGCAAGGCTGCTTGGCGCAATCAGCGTAGATGTAAAGCGAATGCTCCCGGATAGTGAAGCCGCGGTCACTGGCCGCCTTCCTCTGGCGCTTCTCGATTTCCTCGTCGCAGAATTCTTCGACACGCCCGCACTGCATGCAGACGATATGGTCGTGATGGCCACCCTGGTTAAGCTCGAACACCGCCTTGTCACTCTCGAAATGATGCCGCACCAGCAGACCGGCCTGCTCGAACTGGGTCAGCACGCGATAAACCGTCGCCAGCCCGACATCCTCGCCGCTGGTCAGCAACATGCGATAAACATCCTCGGCGGAAAGGTGGCGTTGCGTGCTGTTCTCGAACAGGCTCAGCACCTTGAGACGCGGCAGCGTGGCCTTGAGTCCGGCATTCTTGAGGTCTTGAGGGTCTTTCATGATCTGTCTGGGATGGCTGGTGTCGTGGTATATTATCGCCATTTTCCGCCAAAGTCATAAGAGCCTGCCCGATCAGGAACACAACATGCGTAAAGCGATACTTCTCACGGCGATCTTCCTGGCCGCCTGCTCCAACTACTCCACCAACCTGCCTTCCATCAAGCCTTACAAGATGGACATCCAGCAGGGCAATGTGGTGACCCCCAAGATGATGATGCAACTCCGGCCTGGCATGTCCAAGACCCAGGTGCGCTTCGTCATGGGCACCCCGCTGATCACGGACAGCTTCCATGCCAACCGGTGGGACTACTTCTACCAGATGCGCAAGGCGGGCAAGGTCATCGAGCAGCGGCGCGTCATCCTGGAATTCGAGGACGACAAGCTGAAGCGTGTCCGTGGCGACGTCATCCCTGCCGGCAGCGGTGCTGAAGAACCATTGCCCGGCGACCGCCCGGCAGCTTCCAAAGCGCCGATCACCCTGAAGCCAGCCAACGGCGCAGCCTCGAAGAAGCAGGAAAAGGGCATGCTGGACAAACTCAAGTTCTGGAAGAGCGACGAAGAAGAAAAGGCTCCCGCCCCCGCACCAGCTGCAGAAGAAGCCAAACCTGCCATCAAGCCGGAGGCTCCCGCTGCCGAGGAAAAACCCGAGGTCCTGCCGCCGCTAATGGAAACGCCAGCAGCCGAAGCACCCGCGCCGGCGGCGCAGCCAGCCCCCAAGGCTGAACCCAGACAGGAAACCAAGCCGGCGCCCAAGCCCGAACCCTCCCCGGAGCCCAAGCCCGCCCCGGCGCAAAAGCAGGAAGAAAAGGGGCTGCTGGACAAGCTGAAATTCTGGAAGAGCGACGACAGCAAGGCTCCGGCCGCACCCGAAGCGAAGCCTGCACCACGCAGCGAACCGGCGCCGGCACCGCGCCAGCCCGAAGCCCGGCCGGAACCCAAGCCGGAGGTGACCGCAGCGCCGAAAGTCGAGCCAAAACCGGCAGCCAAGGCCGAACCAAAACCGGTTCCCCAGCCGCAGGACAACCTGCCAGCCGAGGAAGACCCGAGCTATTTCGAAAGAATGCTGGAAAAGATCGGTTTCTGATATTTAAGTGCAAACGCATATGCCGCAGGCATGTGATGCCGAAGCTAGAAAATCGGTTTTTAATTTTTAAGAGAAGGCCGATGCGGCCAGCCCGCTCAAGCCATAACGAGAAGATTGGTTTCTGATATGTCAAACATCATCATCGCCGGCAGCTCCGGCCGCATGGGCCTCGCCCTCCTGGACGCCACGATCCGCGATCCGGAATTGAAATTGCATGCCGCGCTGGACCGAGCCGATTGCCCACAGCTCAGCAAGGATGCCGGCGAGTTTTTTGGCGCCCCCTGCGGCGTCAGGATCACCAGCGACCTCCAGGCCGCACTGCAAGGTGCCAATGTACTGGTCGACTTCACCCGGCCGGAACCCAGCCTGGTTTACCTGGAAGCATGCCGCCGCGCCGGTGTGGGCATGGTGATCGGCACCACCGGCTTCAATTCCGCAGAGAAGGAAACCATCGCCGCCGCCGCACGCGAGATCCCGATCGTTTTCGCACCCAACATGAGCGTCGGCGTCACGCTGCTGATCAACCTCGTGCAGTCAGCCGCCAAGGTTCTCTCCGAAGGCTATGACATCGAAATTATCGAAGCGCACCACCGCCACAAGGTGGACGCCCCCTCCGGCACCGCCTTGCGCCTGGGTGAAGCTGCCGCCTCCGCCCTCGGTCGAGATCTGGCGAGTTGCGCGGTCTATGGCCGCGAAGGGGTCACCGGCGAGCGCGACCCCTCCACCATCGGTTTCGCCACGGTACGCGGCGGCGACGTGGTAGGTGACCACACCGTCTTGTTCGCCGGCATCGGCGAACGCGTGGAACTGACCCACAAGGCCAGCAGCCGCGCCACCTTCGCCCTCGGGGCACTGCGCGCCGCCAAGTTTATCTCCGGCAAGAAAAACGGCCTGTTCGACATGCAGGACGTGCTGGGCCTGAAATAAGCGTGCATTGCCGAGCGCTGCTCCTTAAGCTATAATTACGCAAATTCTAAAGCGGGATGAGCCAACAGCTCGTCCCGCTTTGCACATCCGCTGTCCGCAGCGCGAAAGTACCGTTATTACAAGGAGTTAGCCGTGCCACAAAACCAGTCCGCCATCCTCGTCCTCGCCGATGGAACTGTCTTTCGTGGTACCGCCATCGGTGCCACAGGGCATACCGTCGGTGAAGTCGTGTTCAACACTTCCATGACCGGTTACCAGGAAATCCTGACCGACCCGTCCTACACCGAGCAGATCGTCACCCTGACCTATCCCCACATCGGCAACACCGGCGTCAACCGCGAAGACGTCGAATCCGGCCAGGTGTATGCCGCCGGCCTGATCATCCGCGACCTGCCGCTGATCACCAGCAACTGGCGCTGCGAACAGTCGCTTTCCGACTATCTGGTGTCCAACAACATCGTCGCCATCGCCGACATCGACACCCGAAAACTGACTCGCATCCTGCGTGAGAAAGGCGCCCAGGCCGGTTGCATCATGGCTGGCGACATTGACGCAGCTCGCGCACTGGAACTGGCACGCGCCTTCCCGGGGCTTTCCGGCATGGATCTGGCCAAGGTGGTCAGTTGCAAGGAGTCCTATGTCGCCAACGAAGGCGAGTGGGATCTGGTCGAAGGCTACACGAAACCGGGTGCAACCGAGTTTCACGTGGTCGCCTTCGACTACGGCGTCAAACGCAACATCCTGCGCATGCTGACTTCCCGTGGCTGCAAGGTCACCGTCCTGCCCGCCCAATCTTCCGCGGAGGATGCTCTGGCGCTGGATCCGGACGGCATCTTCCTGTCCAATGGCCCTGGCGACCCGCAGCCCTGCGACTACGCCATCACCGCCATCGCCAAACTGGTGGACAAGGGCATCCCGACCTACGGTATCTGCCTCGGCCATCAATTACTGGCATTGGCCAGCGGCGCCAAGACACTGAAGATGAAGTTCGGCCACCACGGCGCCAACCACCCCGTACAGGACCTCGACGACAAGCGCGTGTTCATCACCAGCCAGAACCATGGTTTCGCGGTGGATGCCGACACGCTGCCTGCCAATGTGCGCGCCACCCATGTTTCGCTGTTCGACAACAGCCTGCAGGGCATCGCCCGCACCGACAAGCCGGCGTTCAGCTTCCAGGGTCACCCGGAGGCCAGCCCCGGCCCGCACGAAATGAGCTATCTCTTCGACCGATTCATCGACCTGATGCGTCAACACAAGCAATAAGGCCGGACCATGCCAAAACGTACAGACATTAAAAGCATTCTCATCATCGGCGCTGGCCCGATCGTCATCGGCCAGGCCTGTGAATTCGACTATTCCGGCGCACAGGCTTGCAAGGCGCTGAAGGAAGAAGGCTACCGCGTCATCCTGGTCAACTCCAACCCGGCCACCATCATGACCGACCCGGAGATGGCCGATGCCACTTACATCGAACCGGTCACCTGGCAGGTGGTTGAGAAGATCATCGCCAAGGAGCGCCCGGACGCGCTGCTGCCGACCATGGGCGGCCAGACCGCGCTGAACTGCGCACTGGACCTCGATCGTCACGGCGTACTGGAAAAGTACAATGTCCAGTTGATCGGCGCCTCGAAGGAAGCCATCGACAAGGCCGAGGACCGCGAGAAGTTCAAGGCTGCCATGACCAAGATTGGTCTCGGCTCAGCCCGCTCCGCCGTGGCGCACAGCCTGGAAGAAGCCCTGCAGGTACAGGCTTCCATCGGTTATCCGGCCATCATCCGTCCGTCCTTCACCATGGGCGGCAGCGGCGGTGGCATCGCCTACAACCGCGAAGAATTCCTCGCCATCTGCGAGCGCGGCCTGGAAGCGTCGCCGACCAGCGAACTGCTGATCGAAGAGTCGCTGCTGGGCTGGAAAGAGTACGAGATGGAAGTCGTCCGCGACAGCAAGGACAACTGCATCATCATCTGCTCCATCGAAAACCTGGATCCGATGGGCATCCACACCGGCGATTCCATCACCGTCGCACCGGCGCAAACGCTGACCGACAAGGAATACCAGATCATGCGCAACGCCTCGCTGGCGGTGCTGCGGGAGATCGGCGTGGACACCGGCGGCTCCAACGTGCAGTTCTCGATCAATCCGGCGGATGGCCGCATGATCGTGATCGAAATGAATCCGCGCGTATCCCGCTCCTCCGCACTGGCTTCCAAGGCGACCGGCTTCCCGATCGCCAAGGTCGCCGCCAAGCTGGCCGTGGGCTTCACGCTGGACGAACTGCGCAACGAAATCACCGGTGGTGCGACCCCGGCTTCGTTCGAACCATCGATCGATTACGTCGTGACCAAGATTCCGCGCTTCGCCTTCGAGAAGTTCCCCCAGGCCGACAGCCGCCTGACCACGCAGATGAAATCCGTGGGTGAAGTGATGGCCATGGGCCGCACCTTCCAGGAATCCTTCCAGAAGGCCCTGCGCGGTCTCGAAGTCGGCGTGGACGGCCTGGACGAAAAGACCACCGACCGCGACCGCATCGCCACCGAATTGGGCGAGTGTGGCCCAGAGCGCATCTGGTACGTGGGCGATGCCTTCCGCATTGGGATGACCGTCGACGAAGTCCACGACCATTCGAAGATCGACAAGTGGTTCCTGGTCCAGATCGAGGACCTGATCAAGCGCGAGCAGGCCCTGAAGGGCCGTCCGCTTGACTCCCTGAGCCAAGACGACCTGTTCCAGCTCAAGCGCCGCGGCTTTGCCGACCGCCGCCTGGCCAAGTTGCTGGGCACCGACCAGCACGCCGTCCGTGCTTACCGCCACGCCCTCAAGGTACGCCCGGTCTTCAAGCGCGTCGACACCTGTGCGGCCGAGTTCGCCACCAACACGGCCTATATGTATTCCACGTACGAAGAGGAATGCGAGGCGCAACCCACCGACAAGAAGAAGATCATGGTCCTGGGCGGCGGCCCGAACCGGATCGGTCAGGGCATCGAGTTCGATTACTGCTGCGTGCACGCCGCCTTTGCCATGCGCGAAGATGGTTATGAAACCATCATGGTCAACTGCAATCCGGAAACCGTCTCGACCGACTATGACACCTCCGACCGCCTGTACTTCGAGCCGCTGACGCTGGAAGATGTGCTGGAAATCGTTGCACTGGAAAAACCAGTCGGCGTGATCGTGCAGTATGGCGGCCAGACTCCGCTCAAGCTGGCACGCGACCTGGAAAAGGCCGGCGTGCCCATCATCGGCACCAGCCCGGACGCCATCGACCGCGCCGAAGACCGCGAACGTTTCCAGCAGATGCTGCATGAACTGAATCTCAAGCAGCCGCCCAACCGCACCGCCCGCACCGAGCAGGAAGCACTGCGCTGCGCCACCGAGATCGGTTACCCACTGGTGGTTCGCCCTTCGTATGTGCTGGGTGGCCGCGCCATGGAAATCGTGCAGGAACAGGCACAGCTCGAACGCTACATGCGCGAAGCAGTCAAGGTATCCAACGACAGCCCGGTACTGCTGGACCGCTTCCTCAACGATGCCAAGGAAGTCGACGTCGACGCCCTGTGCGACGGCACTGACGTGGTCATCGGCGGCATCATGGAACACGTCGAACAAGCCGGCGTGCACTCCGGTGACTCCGCCTGTTCGCTGCCACCCTACAGCCTGTCAGCCGAACTGCAGGATGAACTGCGTCGCCAGACTGTCATGATGGCCAAGGCGCTCGGGGTGGTCGGCCTGATGAACGTACAGTTCGCGATCCAGGGCGAAACCGTCTATGTGCTGGAAGTGAATCCGCGCGCCTCACGGACCGTCCCGTTCGTGTCCAAGGCTTGCGGCCTGCAACTGGCCAAGATCGCAGCACGCTGCATGGCAGGCCGCTCGCTCAAGGACCAGGGCGTCACCCATGAAGTCGTGCCGAGCTATTACTCGGTCAAGGAAGCCGTGTTCCCGTTCATCAAGTTCCCCGGCGTGGACACCATCCTGGGCCCTGAAATGAAGTCCACCGGCGAAGTCATGGGCGTCGGCCGCACCTTCGCCGAGGCTTTCGTCAAGTCCCAGCTCGGCGCCAGCACCAAACTGCCGACCTCCGGCCGCGCCTTTATCAGCGTGCGTCGCGAAGACCGGGAAAGGGTCGTGGAAATCGCCCAGTCGCTGGCCGACCTCGGCTTCCAACTGGTCGCCACCCGTGGCAACGCACAGGTACTGGCTGAAGCCGGCCTGGAAGTGACGCCGGTCAACAAGGTCGCCGAAGGTCGCCCGCACATCGTCGACATGATCAAGAACGGCGAAATCAGTTTCATCGTCAACGTAGTCGAAGACAAGCGCGCGGTTCAGGATTCCTATGCCATCCGCCGTAACGCCCTGCAGCAGAAAGTGACCTATTACACGACGCTGGCCGGTGCCAAGGCAGCCTGCATGGGCATGGCTCACATGCAGGAACTGGAAGTTCAGTCCCTGCAGGACTTGCATCAACAACTCGGCAAGTAATAAACTAGACACAACTCAAAACCACGCCGGTTGATTCCGGTGTGGTTTCGTTTTTTAGAGACAGGAAAATAAAGAAGTGATCAAGATTCCATTGACCGTCAAAGGCGCCGAATTGCTCAAGGCTGAACTGCAACACCTGCGCAGCGTGGAACGTCCCGCCGTGATCCAGGCAATTGCCGAAGCTCGCGCCCAGGGCGACCTTTCCGAAAACGCCGAATACGATGCCGCCAAGGAGCGCCAGAGCTTCATCGAAGGCCGCATTGCCGAAGTCGAAGCTAAGCTGTCCAACGGCCAGATCATCGACCCGTCCACACTGGATGCGGATGGCCGCTGCGTATTCGGCGCCACCGTCGAACTGGAAGACCAGGACAGCGGCGACAGCGTGACCTACCAGATCGTGGGCGACGACGAAGCCGACATCAAGGAAGGCAAGATATCCGTCAGCTCCCCCATTGCACGCGCCCTGATCGGCAAGTACGCCGGCGACATCGCGGAAGTGATGGCCCCGGGCGGCATGCGCGCCTACGAAGTGCTGGACGTCAAGTACATCTAGACATCAGGAAACCGGGAGCATGAACAGGTTCTCCGACGCACTGGCCCTGATCCTCATGACCGCATGGGTTGGCGGTCTTTGGGCCATCGGCTACCTGGCGGCACCGGTCCTGTTCTACAGCCTGCAGGATCGCCAGCTGGCTGGCATGCTGGCCGGGAAAATGTTTACCTGGATTGCCTATGTCGGGATTGGAGCAGGCTTCTACCTCCTGACCCATCGCCTCATGCGATTCGGCACTCAGGCACTGAAACAGGCCTACTTCTGGGCCGCGCTGTTCATGCTGACCCTGACGCTGGCCGGCCATTTCGGCATCCAGCCCATCCTCGCGCAACTCAAGGCACAGGCCATGCCGGCGGACGTCATGCAAAGCGTGTTCGCCAGCCGGTTCAAGACTTGGCACGGCATTTCCAGCATCGCCCACCTGATCGAGAGCCTGCTCGGACTGGTATTGGTGTTCCGGGCACGTTAGCCACGGAGGCCTCTGGCGTAGGGCTCCTCCGCCCCACGCCGATTATTTCGGCAGTTCGATTCTGGCTTTCTCTGCCGGGCGGTATACCACCAACTGCTTGCCGATATGGTGAATCGCCACTGCACCGCACTTCTCGCAAATTTCTTCCAGCATCTGCTTGCGCAGTTCGCGGTCGTCGCCGAACACCTTGATTTTGATCAGCTCATGCGCGTTCAGGCTGACGTCGATTTCCTTCAGCACCTGCTCCGTCAGACCATTGTTGCCGACCATCACAACCGGGTTGAGTGCATGGCTCAGCGCACGCAAGTGGCTGACCTGTTTTGAGTTCAATTTAAGCATGGGATTCCTTTAGAAGCGGTCATTATACCAGCCCCGCAAACCACTACTAATGGGGATGTTGACCACCGCCAAACAATCAAGGTATAAACGTGTATAAATATATACTACAGTCAGCAACAAAATCGAACCAGAAACGCTGGCGTCCAGTTTGGGAGGGGTTATGCAGTCATTTTGGTCAACGCCATTATTTTCATTGTTCCTCAGCAGCCGTCTTCAGGGGATGGCGATTGCCTTCCTGCTTGCGTTGCCACCGCTCCATGCCCAGGCCTTCAGCTTCGGCGACAAGGAAGGGCTCAGCGGGAGTTTCGACACGACGATTTCCGCTGGGGCCAGTTGGCGCACCCAGAATGCAAAATCCTCGCTGATCGGCAAAGCCAACGGCGGCACCGGCCCGAGCACCAACGGCGACGATGGCGACCTCAATTTCAAGAAAGGCGATCTGGTTTCATCCGCCATCAAGGCCACCCATGAACTAGACCTCAATTACCGGAATTTCGGTTTTTTTGGTCGCGCATCCTATTTTTACGACTTCACCAACGCGAACAAGGATTTCGTCAGCCACACCTACAGCAACGTCCAGAACGAAGAATTGCGCGGCAAGGCCGGCTATGACTTCCAGATCCTCGACTTCTATTTCCGCGGCCACTTCCAGCCCGGCGGCAAGAACCTGCAGGTCCGGGTCGGCAAGCAGGCGATCAACTGGGGCGAAAGCACTTTCATCGGCAACAGCATCAGCGTGATCAACCCCATCAGCCTGCCCAAGCTGCGCGTCGCAGGATCGGAGATCAAGGAAGCCCTGCTCCCCACCCCCATGGTCTGGGCTTCCCAGGAAATCACCGAAAACATCAGCGTAGAAGCTTTTGCACTGGCCCAATACAAGAAGACCATCCTCGATCCGCGCGGCAGTTTCTTCAGCACCACAGATCTATTATCAGACGGCAGCGATTTCCTGTATGCAGGCGGACTGAGCGGACTGCCAGATCAACATCAGTATCCTGCAAAATTATTTTTTCCCGGCTCTCCCACCACCGGCCCATTCGGCACCCCGCGCAGCGCAGACAGGCCAGCTAAGGACCATGGCGAATTCGGATTGGCCGGACGATTCCTGGCGCCACAGCTTAACAACACCGAATTCGGCTTATATTTCGCCAACTACCATAGCCGCACGCCGATTTTCTCTGGCATTCGCGGCGCAGCGACCGCGCCGGGCGGCTCCGTATGGGGCTGTAGCGTATTTGATGGACGCGCACTGGTCGCGGCCGCCCTGCCTTGCCCAGTTGGCGGGCAAGCGCAAGGCAGCTATTTCGCCGAATATCCTGAAAACATCCACCTTTGGGGGGTCAGTTTCAATACGGCCGGGCCATTGGGCATCGCTTTGCAGGGCGAATACTCTTATCGCCCCAACATGCCATTGCAACTCTCGACCTACGACGTCCTGGATGCGGCCGCTGGCCTCAGCAACTTCATCACAGGCGTGAGTCCGACCAAACAAGCTTCCACGCCCGGCGTTCCAATTGGAACCATCATCCACGGATACGACCGGGTTGAAATGCATCAGGTCCAAGTGTCATTTACCAAGGCTTTCGGCCCAACGCTTGGCGCTGAACAATTCACCCTGCTTGGAGAAGTCGGATTCACCCATCTCAATCTGCCCGACGGCCGTTACTATGCCGCGCCTGGGCCGGCAGGCGTCGCCCCCGGAGGCTGCCTTACCGCTGTATGCGGCCCCGTCACCTCAGTCTTCGCCACGGAAAACTCCTGGGGTTACCGGCTGCGCGCTTCGCTCGACTATCCGAACCTGATCGGCCCCATCAAAGTCAGCCCGAGCCTGGCTTATTCCTCGGATGTCCAGGGTTATGGCCCCACCTTCAGCAACGGATATAAATCCGCAGCTGCAGGCCTGACCTTCACTTACCGTGAACAATGGCGTGCGGATCTGACCTATTCCAACATCTTCGGCAACCCTTACAATCCTGCGATTGACCGAGACTTTGTGTCGCTGACAGCCAGCTACTCGTTCTAACCGGTCTCACATCGCATTCTGGAGAATCTGCGTCATGATGCACAAATCACTGTCCGCCCTGGCCGCTCTGCTGGCCTTTGGCTTCATCAGCACCGGCGTCCTCGCCGACGGGGACGCCGCCCAAATAGGCAAATCCCTGACGCCGATCGGTGCGGAAAAAGCAGGGAACGCCGATGGCTCCATCCCGGCATGGGACGGCGGCCTGACCACGCCCCCGGCCGGCTTCAAGCCGGGCACGCACTACCCCAACCCCTATCCGGACGAAAAACCGCTGTTCACGATTACAGGGACGAATGCTGAGCAGTACAAGGACAAGCTGTCTCCCGGCCAGATGGCGATGCTGAAGAAATATCCGACCTACAAGCTGCCGGTCTATCCGACCCATCGCACTTCGGCCTATCCCAAGCAGGTTTATGAAGCGACCGCTTTCGCAGCGACCCACGCCAAGCTCTCCCCCGGAGGCAATGGCGTGCAGGGCGTGGACTCCGGCTTCCCGTTCCCGATCCCCAAGGATGGCCAGGAAGCCATCTGGAATCATCTGCTGAGCTATCGCGGCGACACCTACGCCACCAACTTCGTGCAAGTCATGCCGACACGGGATGGGGCCTATACCCCGGTACGCATGGAGATGGAATATGACTATTCCTACGGCAACCTAAGCAAATCCGCCAAGGAAAAAGAGCCCAACAAGCTGATCAACTTCCTGCAGGTCTTCACCTCGCCTGCCCGCCTGGCCGGCAACATCCTGCTGGTACATGAACCGATCGACCAGGTCAAGCAGTCGCGCAGCAGCTGGACCTACTCCCCGGGCCAGCGTCGGGTGCGTCTGGCGCCGGAGGTCAACTACGACAACCCGGCCGCCTCCGCCGACGGCCTGCGCACCAACGACGACTTCTGGATGTACAACGGCGCGATCGATCGCTACAACTGGAAACTGGTGGGCAAGAAGGAAATGTACATTCCGTACAACGCTTATGCACTCATGGATCCGAAGCTGAAGATCGCCGACCTGGTGCGTCCCGGCCACCTGAACCAGGATTACGCCCGCTACGAATTGCACCGGGTATGGGTTGTGGAAGCCACCTTGAAGCCGGAATTCCGCAACATCTATACCAAACGAGTCTTCTATCTGGATGAGGACTCATGGGCCGTTGCCATGATCGACAAGTACGATGCACGCGGCGAGCTCTGGCGTTTTGCCGAATCTCACAGCCTGCAGCTGTATGATGTCCCGATGCATTACAGCGGCATTGATGCCATGTACGACCTGCAATCCGGCCGCTATCTGGCCATGGGGCTGCGCAACGAGGAACCGTGGTTCTGGAAACCCCTGAAGCGCACGGCGGCGGATTACACTCCGGCCAACCTGCGCAACCTCGGGGTGCGTTGACGCTCCCGGCGCGTGCTCGACTCCCGCACTTCGACCTTGTTCTGGCTGGCCGCGGCCCTGCTGGCGCTTTGCAGCTGCCGTGCGCCCAGCCCTGACCTAGCTTCCCTCTCCAGTTCTCAGCCGGAGCAGCGCACGCTCTTCCTGGATATCGTCCACGCCGGCCCACGGCTGATCGCCGTGGGGGAGGCCGGGCGCATCATCTACTCCGACGACCAGGGACATCGTTGGCGGCTGGCGGAAACGCCAGCGGAGTCCCTGCTTACCGCGGTATATTTCGTCGATGCCCGGCACGGATGGGCCGTCGGACATGACATGCTGATCCTCGCCACCTCTGATGGCGGCTTGCACTGGACAAAACAATTCTCGGCCCCGCAGGAAAGCCGGCCACTGCTGAATGTCTGGTTCGCGGACCTGCAGCATGGTTATGCGACAGGGGCCTATGGCGCCTTCCTGTCGACACGGGATGGCGGCTCACACTGGGAGCCACACCATCTGACGGATGACGACCATCATCTTTATGCCATCCTGGGACAGCCCGACGGCAGCCTGGTGATCGCTGGCGAGGCCGGCACACTGAAACGTTCCACCGATGCCGGGGCGACATGGAATACGATTGCCAGCCCTTATTCCGGATCCTTTTTCGGGATGCTGCAGGCGCAAGATGGCGGACTCCTGGCATTTGGCCTGCGCGGCCACATCGTGCGCTCCAGCGACCACGGCCAACACTGGGATGAAGTTCCCAGCCCCATCCAGGCCGGCCTGATGGGCGGGCATGCCCTCAGGGACGGACGGCTCATGATTGCCGGCGCAGCCGGGGCCATCCTGCAAAGCAACGACCAGGGGCGAACCTTTACGGCCTTAAAGGGGGGCGGGCATCATGCCTGGTCCAACGTCATCGACAGTGCCGAAGGACTCCTCCTGACAGGCGAAACCGGTATCGAACGGTTGGAAAATTAATCCATGTCACTACGCGACCGCATCACCGACTCGATGTCCCGGCTGGTATTCGACCACCGGCGCGCCTGGCTGTCCATCTTTGCCCTGGTCACGCTGGTGCTGGGATTGTTCGCCACCCGCATCGGCACGGATGCCGGCTTTGCCAAGATGATTCCGTTGCAGCATGAATATATGCGGACCTTTACCGAATACCAGAAGACCTTCGGCGGCGCCAATCGCATCCTGGTCGCACTGGTCCGGAAGGACGGTCGCGACATCTTCGAGCCGGCGTTTTTTGACAAGCTGAAAAATGCCACGGATGACATCTTCTTCATCCCCGGTGTCGAACGCACCTCGGTAGCCTCGCTGTTCACCCCGAACGTGCGTTTCATCGAAATCACCGAAGAAGGCTTCTCCGGCGGAAACGTCGTCTCCTCCACGTTCCACAACACCCCGGACGACCTTGAACGGGTTCGCGCCAACATCCAGAAGTCCAGTGAGTTCGGACGACTGGTGACCCCCACATTCAACGGCGCCCTGATCCGTGCCGAACTGCTCGAACATGACCCGCAGACCGGAGCCAGGCTGGATTACTTCAAGGTCGCCGCCCAGCTTGAGCAAATACGCACCAAATACGAAAGCCCGGAGATCGGGGTGCACATCATCGGCTTCGCCAAGGCGGTGGACGACATCCGTGCCGGGGCCGTCGGTGTTCTCACCTTTTTCCTGGCCGCCTTTCTGATCACGGCACTCCTGCTCTACGCCTATACCCGCTCAACCCAGGTCACTGCCCTTGCGCTGATCTGCGCGCTAGTTCCGGTAGTCTGGCTATTCGGGCTGCTTAAGCTGCTGGGCTATGGCATCGATCCCATGTCGATCCTGGTCCCCTTCCTGATCTTCTCGATCGGCGTGTCCCATGCCGTCCAGATGACCAATGCCTGGCGACTGCGCCGGATGGCTTCCGAATCCAGCCTGGAAGCTGCAAGGGATGCCTTTGGACGACTGTTCATCCCAGGGGCGCTGGCGCTTGCAACCAATGCGCTGGGATTCATGGTCATCATGATGATCAAAATCGAGATCGTGCGAGAACTCGGCATCACCGCCAGCCTGGGAGTTGCCCTGATGATCGTCACCAACAAGATCCTGCTGCCCATCCTGCTGTCTTACCTGACTGTTCATCCTGCAGCCCTGCTCAGGGCACGACGCTTGGAAAACCACAGCGCCCGTCTGTGGACCTGGGTCGCCCGCCTGGCAAATCGACCGGCTGCAGCCAAGGCGCTCCTGATCGCCCTGCTGGTCCTGCTGGCCGGCGCCTGGCAGGGACGCCAGCTAAAAACGGGGGATCTTGGCCAGGGGATCCCGGAATTGCGCCAATCCTCCCGCTACAACCAGGACAACGCGGTGATCACAAGAAACTTCGCCATCGGCGTCGATGTCCTCGGCGTCGTTGTCCAGACCCATGGTGCTGAAAGCGCCTGTACGCGGTATGAATACATGGAACCCATCGAACGCTTCGAGCGCACCATGCGGAGCCTGCCTGGGGTGCAAAGCGTGCTGGCGGCCACGACAGTGGCAAGAATGGTCAGCGGTGGCGTGAATGAAGGCAATCTCAAATGGCGGGCGCTCCCCCGCGATCCGGCCATGATGGCCCAGGTAGTGGGCCCGCTCGACACGGCCAGCGGCCTGATCGACACCAACTGCAACGTCATGCAGGTGCTGATTTTTACACAGGACCATCAGGGGGAAACCATTGCCCGCATCGTGGATGCCGTCAAGCGCTTCAATGCCCATGCGGATCATGACAAGATCGAATTCCGTCTCGCCACCGGCAATGTCGGCGTGATGGCCGCCACCAATGAGGCTGTCGACGCCGCCGAATACCAGATGCTGGGAGCCATTTTTGGCGTGCTGGCCATCCTGTGTTTTGCGACCTTCCGCAGCCTGGCCGCTATGCTTTGCATCCTGGCGCCCCTGGCACTGGTTTCCATCCTTTGCAATGCGCTGATGGCATCGCTCGGCATCGGCCTCAAGGTTTCGACGCTCCCCGTGATTGCGCTGGGGGTCGGCGTAGGCGTTGACTACGGGATTTATCTTTACGATACCCTGCAGCATCGCATGTTCCATGGAGAAAGCCTGCCACAAGCCTGCTTGGCCGCACTTCACCAGCGCGGCTCAGCGGCTCTGTTCACGGCGCTGACCATGAGTATCGGGGTGGGAAGCTGGGCATTTTCAGCACTCAAGTTTCAGGCCGATATGGGTGTATTGCTGGCCTTCATGTTCCTGGTCAATGCCATTGCCGCCATTTGCCTGCTCCCTTCGCTGGCAGCCTGGCTGCATCCGGTCTGCGCCGGAGCGGACCAGCCTAGAAACGGGTCATGAGCGAAGTCGGTGCGACTCGATGGGATTCGAGACGCACCTTGATCCGCAAATGTTCGGCACGCGTCAGCGGATAAGCTACCAGAAACGGTAGAGCGATGAATAACATCAGCGCCGGAAGCGGACCGGTGATCAGCCGGATCCCAAGGCTGGCATGCTCGCTCTGCACCGCGTTGGGGACATACCCGAACCAGTCCAGCCACCAGCCGACAGCCACAGAGCCCAATGTGCGACTCAGCTTGTCCAACAAACCGTAGACGCCAAAATAGACGCCGGTGCGCCGCTTGCCAGAATGGGCCTCGGCATAGTCCACGACATCCGGCAACATGGCGTAAGGCGCGACCCAATGCGCCCCCATTCCCATCCCCATCAGGACCATGATGCCAAGCATCGCGTTTTTCTGCCCAGGCTCCAGCAGAAACGTCAGCAGCATTGAAATCAGGGCCAGCATTATGCCAACCGCATATGCGCCATTTTTGCTCCAAAGAGTGCATAGCCATTTCCAGAACGGTATCGTGAGTGCTACGGTAGCCAGCAGCACCCCCATCAGCAGAGACATCCCATCCTTCCCGATTTGCAAACGGTAAATTACGAAAAAGACTAGAGCGGTCTGCAGCAGGGTCAATCCCAACCGCACCATCGACAATGCAATACTGAGCACCACAAAAGGACGGGTTTTCAACGTGGATTTCATGGCCGACAGCAGCGTATCGGATGGGCCTTCCGGCCTAGCGTGGCTCTGGGGCTCACTAATCCGCCAGGCCACCAGCCCCACCGAGAGACCAGCCAGCAATCCGAGCACCCCACCGGCAAAAGCGTAGCCCGTGTGCGCGTCCGGCGCCGCCTTGACCAGGATCGGCATGATCACGCTCCCCAGCACATACCCAACAAGCGCCCCCGCCGACGAAACGGCGATCAAACTGGTACGCTCGTCATAATCGGAGGTCAGATCTGCCGCCAAAGCCGAATACGGCATCGAAATCAGCGTGAACAGGGTGTCGTAAATGGTGTAGCTCACCAGAATCCAGATAAATGCCGCAGTTGGAGAAAGGCCCACGGGCATCATCCAGAGCGAAGCCGCGGAAATTGCAAAAGGTGCGGCACAAAACATGAGATAGATCCGACGTCGACCGAAACGTGAATTCGTCCGGTCGCACATCCAACCGAACAGGGGATCGTTCACCACATCCCATAACTTGCCCACCAACAAAGCTGTTCCGGCGAGGGCGGGGGGAACCAGGGCAACATCGGTATAGAAGATCAGAAGAAAAAAACTGGTAGCAGCAACCATCAATTGCAACCCGACATTACCGGCTGCAAATATAAGCTTGGTTCTCCATCTTAAATGTTGTATCTGTTGCGTCATTCAAATACATCCTGCAAGAATCTGCCTGACCTCCCACCACAGCAGCTTTGCCAAGCGCTGCGCGGTAATTCATTCATCATGAAAAACCGATCGGGCAAATCCGCGCTCGGAACCCGATATCGCAATAAATCCTTCAGCTCCCGATCAGGTCGCTGCATCTGGAGAGGCGCATGTATACAATATCGCTATGCTGCATGAAAGACTGCTGACAACTGCTGCAGCCTTCGCTGAAGTTGCACTTGACATCCTCCCCATGGCTAAAGCCAGGGGTTTTACGGCACATCTGATAAAGGGGCAGAACGCGGTTGTGGTATAATTTAATGAATTTCCAGTATACCTAAATTCCCATCTGGATGCACCGGAAGAAACCCACCCCCCATGAAACGAACGCGCACAAGCAAAGCCTGGATGCAGGAGCACGTTAACGACGAGTTCGTCAAACGTGCCAACAAGGAAGGCTATCGTGCGCGCGCCGCCTACAAATTGATGGAAATCGACGACAAGGACAAGCTGATCAAGCCCGGCATGACCATCGTCGACCTCGGCGCGACGCCAGGAAGCTGGTCGCAGGTCGCCATGGAGCGGCTCAAGGGCAATGGACGGGTGTTCGCCCTGGACCTGCTGGAAATGCAGCCGCTCCCCGGCGTCCAGTTTCTGCAAGGGGATTTCACCGACGAAGCCGTGCTCAGGCAGTTTGAGAAAATGCTGGGCGACCAACCGGTTGACCTTGTGATTTCGGACATGGCCCCCAATATAAGTGGTATCGGAAGTACCGATCAGGCACGCATGGCTTATCTGGTCGAACTGGCTCTGGATTTCAGCCGGCAATGGTTGAAACCAAACGGCAACTTTCTTGCCAAAGTGTTTATCGGCGAAGGATTCGATGACATTGTGCGGGCCATGCGGGAAGAGTTCCAGACCGTGGTCACACGCAAGCCCAAGGCGTCCCGCGACCGTAGTAGCGAGGTTTACCTGCTGGGTCTCAGGCGCAAGAACTGAAACACGCAGCAAAATCGGTTTAGAATGCACTATTCGTTTGCCCACCATATACAAGGAACGGGACCTTGAACAACATCGTGAAGAACATTGCCATCTGGCTGATCGTCGCCCTAGTGCTGATGACGGTCTTCAACCAATTTGCCGTCAAGCAGGCCGGCGAAAGCCAGGTGGTGTATTCCCAATTTATCTCTGAAGTCAAACAGGGGCGGGTCGACAAGGTCACCATCGACGGCCGCGTGCTGCGTGGCGTCACCAAGGACGGCAAACGTTTCACGACCTACTCGCCCTCCGATCCATGGCTGGTATCCGATCTGCTGAAAAATGGTGTCATCGTCGAGGCCAAACCTGACGAAGAACCCTCGTTGCTGATGAACATCCTCGTTTCCTGGGGACCGATGCTGCTGCTCATCGGGGTCTGGATTTTCTTCATGCGCCAGATGCAGGGCGGCGGCAAGGGTGGCGCGTTCTCGTTCGGCAAGAGCAAGGCGCGCATGCTGGATGAAAACAACAATCAGGTGACCTTTGCGGACGTCGCAGGCTGCGACGAGGCCAAGGAAGAAGTGGGCGAACTGGTCGAGTTTCTGCGCGATCCGTCCAAGTTCCAGAAACTGGGTGGCCGCATTCCCCGTGGCGTTCTCATGGTCGGCAACCCCGGCACAGGCAAAACCCTGCTCGCCAAGGCCATTGCTGGCGAGGCCAAGGTGCCGTTCTTCAGCATTTCCGGTTCAGATTTTGTCGAAATGTTCGTCGGCGTTGGCGCGGCCCGTGTGCGCGACATGTTCGAGCAGGCCAAGAAAAATTCACCCTGCATTATTTTCATCGACGAAATCGACGCGGTCGGTCGCCAGCGTGGTGCCGGCCTGGGCGGCGGCAACGACGAGCGCGAACAGACCCTCAACCAGCTACTGGTCGAGATGGACGGCTTCGAAGGCAACATGGGCGTGATCGTGATCGCTGCGACCAACCGCCCCGACGTTCTCGATCCGGCCCTCTTGCGCCCCGGTCGCTTCGACCGTCAGGTCGTGGTACCGCTACCGGACATTCGCGGCCGCGAACAGATTCTCATGGTGCATATGCGCAAGGTGCCGATCGCGCCGGACGTTCAGGCCGACATCATCGCCCGAGGCACGCCTGGATTCTCGGGTGCCGATCTCGCCAACCTGGTGAACGAAGCAGCATTGTTCGCCGCGCGTGGCAACAAGCGTCTGGTCGACATGGACGACTTCGAACGCGCCAAGGACAAGATTATGATGGGCGCCGAGCGCCGCAGCATGGTGATGAGCGAAGAAGAAAAGCGCAATACCGCGTATCACGAATCGGGCCACGCCGTCGTCGCCAAGCTGCTGCCCAAGGCTGACCCGGTACACAAGGTCACCATCATCCCGCGCGGCCGCGCATTGGGCGTGACCATGCAATTGCCGGAAGAAGACCGCTACGCCTACGACCGTGAATTCCTGATGAACCGCATCGCCATCATGTTCGGCGGCCGGATCGCCGAAGAGCTCTTCATGAACCAGATGACCACCGGAGCTTCCAACGACTTCGAGCGCGCCACGCAACTGGCCCGCGACATGGTCACCCGCTACGGCATGTCAGACGCGCTGGGACCCATGGTTTACGGCGAGAACGAAGGCGAGGTCTTCCTCGGTCGCTCTGTCACGACGCACAAGAACCTGTCGGAAGAAACCATGCGCAAGGTCGATGCGGAGATCCGCCGCATCATCGACGAGCAGTACGGTCTGGCGCGCAAGCTGCTGGAAGACAACCGCGACAAGGTCGAAGCGATGACAGCCGCCCTGCTGGAATGGGAAACCATCGATGCGGAGCAGATCGACGACATCATGGCCGGCAATCCACCTCGCCCGCCCAAGCCCAGCCAGAGCAAGCCGAACGCTCCCAAGGACAGCGGCCCCTCGGCCGCTGCGCCGACCACGCGCCCGGCGCAAGAGGCCTGATCGATTTCTTCGCGCGGGGGCTCGCCAGCACCGGCCCCCCCCCGCGTGAGTCGCTGACGTCACCTGTATGCAATTCACCTGCGGCAAATTCCAACTTGACCTCACCCGCCCGATTGTCATGGGCATCGTCAACGTCACCCCGGATTCTTTTTCCGACGGCGGGAAGTACGCAGCCACGGATCTTGCCATTCGTCATGGCCTGGATCTGATTGCTCAAGGCGCCGGCATCCTCGACATTGGCGGAGAGTCCACCCGGCCAGGGGCCGACCCGGTGCCACTGAGTGAGGAACTGAAGCGTGTCATTCCCGTCATCGAAGGACTAGCCGCGCAAATCGAAGTCCCCATTTCCATTGACACCTACAAGCCCGAGGTCATGAAGGCAGCGGTTGCAGCTGGCGCCTCCATCGTCAACGATGTATTTGCGCTGCAGGAACCAGGCGCATTGGAAACCGTTGCGGCAACCGATGCCGGAGTTTGCCTGATGCACAGCCAGGGGAGGCCTCAGACCATGCAACTGGACCCCCAATACCAGAATGTCGTGGCCGAGGTCATCGACTTTCTGAAAGCACGCATGACCACCGCCGAGCAGGCAGGCATTCCGCGCAACCGGATCATGCTGGACCCGGGGTTCGGCTTCGGCAAACGCAGCGCCCACAACCTCAAGCTACTTCGGGAGCTTCAGCAATTGTGCGCCATCGGGCAGCCCGTCCTCGCCGGATTGTCCCGGAAATCCGTACTCGGCCAGGTCACCGGCAATGACGTCGATGCCAGACTGCATTCGAGTATCGCCGCCGCAGTGATCGCTGCCATGAAAGGCGCTAGAATCATCCGTGTGCATGACGTCAAGGCAACAGTCGATGCACTCAAAATCGTGACTGCAGTGGAAAATTGATGAGCAGAAAATATTTCGGTACCGATGGCATTCGCGGCAGGGTGGGCGTGACACCGATCACACCTGATTTCGTCATGCGCCTGGGCTATGCCGCCGGCCGCGTACTGACTGGCATCGACAGCCAGCTTGCTGCAGGCGCTCACCCGAGCGTCCTGATCGGCAAGGACACACGCATTTCCGGCTACATGCTGGAATCAGCACTACAGGCAGGCCTTTCCGCCGCCGGGGTCGACGTGCTGCTGACCGGCCCAATGCCCACTCCAGCCGTTGCCTACCTGACCCGCGCACTGCGGGCGCAGGCCGGAATCGTGATTTCAGCCTCGCATAACCCGTTCGAGGACAACGGCATCAAGTTCTTCTCTGCGGAAGGCACCAAGCTCGAGGATGCCATCGAACGGGCGATCGAAGTCGAGCTTGACCAGCCCATGCAGGTCATGCCTTCCGCAAAGCTGGGCAAGGCCAGACGCATCAACGATGCCGCCGGCCGCTACATCGAATTCTGCAAGAGCACCTTCCCCAACGCGCTCGACCTGCGTGGACTGAAGATCGTGCTCGACTGCGCACATGGCGCCACCTATCACGTGGCGCCGGACGTATTCCATGAGCTGGGCGCCGAAGTCATCGCCATCGGCAAGCAACCGGACGGCCTCAACATCAATCACGATTGCGGCTCTACGCATCCAGGCAACTTGCAGCAGGAAGTCGTGCACCAGCAAGCCGATCTCGGCATTGCATTCGATGGCGACGGTGACCGTGTGGTCATGGTCGACCGCCAGGGGAATCTGGTCGATGGCGACCAGTTGTTGTATGTCATTGCCGCGCATCGCCACAGGCACAACCAGTTGCAGGGCGGCGTGGTCGGCACGCTGATGAGCAACCTCGGCTTCCAACATGCCCTTGAAAAACTGGGCATTCCCTTCGTTCGTGCCCGGGTTGGGGACCGTTACGTGCTGCAATTGTTGAATGAGCACCGCTGGTTGCTGGGCGGGGAGAACTCCGGCCACATTCTGTGCCTCGACAAGCATAGCAGCGGGGATGGCATCATTGCCGCACTGCAGGTGCTGCACGCCATTCGTGAAAGCGGCGAACCGCTCGAATCGCATCTGGCATCGCTGACCATGTACCCGCAAGTCCTGATCAATGTGCCGGTCGCCAAGGGCCTCCAACTCGAGGACAAGCCCACCGTACGACAGTCGGTACAGTCTGCGGAATCCGCGCTGGGCGATGCCGGGCGCGTGCTCCTCCGCCCCTCCGGCACCGAGCCCAAGGTCAGGGTGATGGTGGAAGGCCGTGACCGGTCACTGGTGGAGTCCCTGGCTCAGCAGATCGCCAACACGGTCAGGGAAGCCGCGGCAAGCTGAATGCACGGTGCGGAGAACATATCCATGAAAAAGATTCTCATCTGCACCAACCATCGCGCCAACCCCTCCCAACCCTCCTGCGCGACCAGTGGCAGCGAAACATTGGCCTCGCGACTGGAACAGTACATCGCGACGCGCCAACTGAACATCCAACTCGAGCGCGGAGGCTGCCTGGGCCAGTGCACGGAAGGTCCGAACCTCAAGCTGGTGCCCGGCGGGCCGCTTCTCAGTCACCTGACTCCTGATCAAGATCAGCGCCTGTTTCAGGCTATCGAGCGCTTCTGCCTGACCGAGCCCGCCAGTCCGGAGTCCCCCTGAGATGTCCACCCCCCGCCTGCTTGCCCTTTTTGTCCTGCTTCTTACCAGCGTTTGTGCCAGTGGTGCAACGCTTAACGAGATCATCCAGCTCCATAAGAAAGGCAAGCCAGGTCAGGCACTGGCGGAATTGGACCAGTACCTTGCCGCCCTGCCCAAGGACAGTTGGGGGCGCAACGTGACCCAGGCACGCTTCCTGAAGGGCGTGATCCTGGCCGAGCAGAAGAAAACCGACGAGGCGATCAGGATCTTCACCAAGCTGACACTGGATTACCCTTCCCTGCCCGAACCCTACAACAACCTTGCCGCGCTCTATGTTGCCCAAGGGAAGTACGAGGCGGCGCGCGACACCCTGGAACGGGCCATGCATATCGACCAGACCTATGCGACCCTGCAGGCCAACCTGAACGATGTATATGCCAAGCTGAGCGCCCAGGCATATGACAGCACCCTGGGCGGGAACAGCAAAGCCGCCCCTGAACGCATCCGGGAGTTGTGCGAGAACTACGGAAAGATGGCAAACCAGGTGGCCGGGCGCAAGACCATCCCCCGGGCCGACGCCGACTTCCGCCTGATCCGTGATATTGAAGCGAGCCGCACAGCGGCGGCCCAGCCGCCGGCACATGTGGACATCGACGAGATGGCCATGGACACCCCTGCCACCCCGGCATCCCGGCCTGAGAAGCCTGCCGCATCGGCTGCGGGAACCCCGCCACCTGTGGCAAAACCGGCCACACCTGCGATCGATCACGCGCCAGGGCCAGTGGAAAAAGAAGCCATCCTCAAGGCCGTCCATACCTGGAGCACGGCATGGTCATCCAAAAATGTAAACGCCTACCTGGCTGCTTACGCACCTGACTTCAGGATTCCCGGCGGCGGCAGCCGCTCGGCATGGGCTGCGCAAAGACGCGAGCGCATCAGCAAGCCGAAATCCATCCGGGTCACCGTGGAATCTCCCCAAGTCAGCATGGCGGATGCTGTCCACGCAAAAGCCGCCTTCAGGCAGACCTACCACTCGGACACGTTGCAATCCAGCGGACGCAAAACGCTGAGCATGGTGAAGTCAGGGGGCAAATGGTTGATTCAGGAAGAGCAGGTCGGGGGCTAGATGCGTCATGCCTCGATGGGCATCGCTAGGGTTGGTAGCCTGGGATGGCCGACTCATCGACCGTATCGATCTGCTCACGTGGCAGACATTCATTGGCGTAGCGCAAGTAGATTTTTTCCCGCACGAACAGGTCGAACAGGTCTGGATCCACATGGTTATCCAGCTTCATTTTTCCGAGGATTTGCAGGGATTCCGACAGCGTCTTGGGCGGTTTGTACGGACGATCGCGTGCCGTCAGCGCCTCGAAAATATCGGCAATCCCCATCATGCGTGCAGGAATGGACATCTGCGCTCGGGTCAGCCCTCTGGGATAACCCTTGCCATCCATGCGCTCATGGTGCCCCCCTGCATACTCTGGGACACGCTTGAGATCCTTAGGATAAGGGAGCGACTCCAGCATCTTAATCGTCACTACGATATGGTTGTTGATGACCACCCGCTCTTCATTCGTCAACGTCCCCTTGGGAATATTCAGGTTGTACACTTCTTCATCACTCAGAAACGGGCGGGTCTCGCCATTTTCATGCAGCGGATAGGCAGCGATGCGTCTGACCCTTTCCTGATGTTCCGGTGACATGAACTCCCCACCGATGTTTGCCATGCGCAGGAAATCACGGTCATCATCCAGCTGCTGGCAGAAGCTTCGCAGGTCCTGCTCCAGTTGTTCAACCGATTCGCGTTGAGCCAGCATCTTGCGCAGCATTTCCACCTCGGCCTGCGCCTTGAGCAATTCGAAGCGCTGGTCGATCAGGGTGATACGATCGAATATCGTCGACAGCTTGGTCTTCTTGTCTACCACATACTCTGGCGTGGTGACCTTGCCGCAGTCATGCAGCAGTGCCGCCACGCTGAGCTCGTACATTTCCTTCTCACTCATGCGAAAGTCGGCCAGCGGGCCCGCCTGCGTTTTGTTGGCAGCTTCAGCGATCATCATGGTGAGTTTAGGTACGCGCTCGCAGTGGCCTCCGGTATAAGGTGATTTCTCGTCGATCGCCTTGGCGATCAGGCGTATAAAGGACTCGAACAATTGCTTCAACCCCTCGATGAGGTTGTGGTTGGTCAGTGCTACAGCCGCCTGTGAAGCGAGGGAAGCCACCAGCCGCTCGTTCTGTTTGGAGAACGGGATGATCTTGCCGTTGTGGGGATCGATCGCATTGATCAGCTGAAGCACGCCGATGATCTCATTTTCGTGATTTTTCATCGGGATAGTCAGGAACGAGGACGAGTGATATCCCGTACTCTGGTCGAACCTGCGTGTGCCAGAGAAGTCGAATCCAGCCTCCTGATAGGCATCTGCAATATTGACGATTTTGTCTTCGAGCACCGCAAACGCCGCAACCATGTTGCGGTTTGGCTGCCCGTTCTCCAGGTAAAGCGGCAAAGGCGGAAAGGGAATTTCAGTCCCCGTGGTTCCGCCCATGGCAAATCCCATCGACTCGGTACGCATGATCTCGAACTTGAGATGATGATCTTCCGTCACGGTGTACAAGGTGCCGCCATCAGCCCCGGTCAACTTCCTTGCCCCATCCAGGATCAGCTCCATCAGCTTGGGGAGGTTACGTTCGGCCGATAGCGCCACCCCGATGTCATTCAGGCTTTCCAAGCGCTGCAGAAGTTCCTTGTTGTTAGTCATGGCGGGGATCAGACGAAGAAAAACTCCATTTTGACGCCAGCCAGTTCTATCACATCATGATCCTGCAAGGCATAGGCCTGGGCACCGACAGACTCGCCATTCACAATGGGATGGCGCACACCTTCCACATGGGTAATGAAGTAACCATGTGGGCGACGCGTAATCACGGCCACCTGAACACCGGGCTTGCCCAGCGTGGTCAGTGCCTTGCTCAGTTCCAACTCCTTGCCGACGCTGGGTCCGTTGAGGACCTGGATATGTGCAATCGGCGGCTTGCTCTCTTCAGGCGTAGGGGCGGTCGATTTAACGGCCGGCCCGGGAGCAGGGGGAGCGGGTTTAGCAGATGAAGCGGCCGGTGGTTTAGCCAAACCCGGCAGCCCTTGACCCTGCTCGGGATCTGTATGCGTTGTCAACGGGGGGGGGGAAGGCGACACGGCATGCATGGCCGATGGGCGGATGATCATGGTCTTTTCATAATCGACCGGAGCTGAACCGCCCGTGGGCTGGAATGAAGCTTCGCTGACGTACTTCAGCTGGTACTTGCCGAGTTCGATCACATCCCCATGCTGTAACACATGCTTCTTGATAGGTTTTCCGTTAACCACCGTGCCGTTGGTACTGCCACAGTCCTCAAGGAAGGAGTCCTGTCCGATAGTAGTAATGGAGGCATGTTCACCACTGATGGCAAGGTTGTCGATATGGATGTCGTTGGTCGGGCGCCGACCAATCGTCATGCGCTCCTGATCGATGGGAAACTCGCCGAGAAACGCCCCATCGAGTGAGTAGATCAACTTCGCCATGTTCGTTATCCCACTATTTCAACCAGTTAAGCAATCGGTGACGCCAGCCGGTATTTGCCGGGAATGGTTTGGTCACACGCGCAAGGATCACGGAAATGTTGTCCTTGCCACCATGATCGTTGGCCATCTGAACCAATTGGTGCGCAGCCAGCTCCAGATTAGCACTTAATGAACTCAGCGTTAAGTAGATATCTTCATCTTCAATCAGATCACTGAGTCCATCAGAGCATAGAAGGTACAAGTCACCGGGGTGTGCATCGTATTGGTGCAACTCAAGCTCCACTTCCGGATCCACACCGAGCGCTCGCGTCACCAGGTTCTTGTTCTGCGAGAGTTTGGCCTGTTCGGGTGTAATCAGACCGCAATTGATCTGTTCCTGCAACAAGGAATGATCTTCGGTAATCTGCCTGAATGAATCTCCCCGTAGCCGGTACATACGGGAATCACCGATATGTCCGACCAGCACCTTATCGTTGGTAAACAGAGCCACCACCAGCGTCGTGCCCATCCCGTTACACTGGGGCTGGGTCTGGGAGACCTGGTAGATATCGGCATTGGCTTTTTCCACAGCTTTGCGGATTAGCTGGGCCTCCATCTGCATCCCGGAATCATCGACCCGGCCGGGCTGGAAATCGACCAGGGCTTCCTTCAATTCCGCAACGATCGTCAGGACGGCAATTTCACTGGCCACCTCGCCAGCCTTGTAGCCGCCCATGCCGTCAGCCAGCACGACCAGCCCGCTTGAGGCATCACCGGCCACGGCATCTTCATTATGATCGCGCTTCAGACCGACATCGGTCAGGCGCACAATTTCAAGGGTTCCGGTGAGGTCCATCACAAGATCCTCATGCCTTGGCGAGACACTGCCGCAAGTCGCCTGCGATTTCCGCTCCGTGCTGGTAGCGGCGATCGGCATCTTTTTCCAGCATGCGATCGACTATCGCAGCCAGGCAATCCGGCAATTCCGGGTTAATCGTCTTGATGCCGGCATGGGGTTCGTTGGCGATCTTGTACATCAGCGCCGCCATCGAGTCGCCTGCGAAAGGCAACTGACCGGTGGTCATCTGGTACACCATCACTCCAAGCGAAAACAGGTCGGAACGACCATCCACCTTCTTGCCGGACAGTTGCTCAGGGGACATGTAGCTCGGTGTCCCCAGGACCATGCCGGTTTTGGTCTTGGAAGAATCGGTAATGCGGGCGATGCCGAAGTCAGTCACCTTGACGCCGCCAGTATCGGCTTCGTACATGATATTCGCGGGCTTGATATCACGGTGAACCACATTGTGCCCATGTGCATAATCCAATGCTTCGGCAACCTTGATGGCGATATCCATGACCTTGGCCACCGGCAACAACTGGCCCGGTTTGGTATACGGTACCAGATCCTTGCCCTGCAGGAACTCCATCGCGATATAGGCAAGATCGTGCTCTTCGCCCGCATCGTAAATGGTGACGATGTTGGGATGGTTAAGTCGCCCGGCTGTTTCCGCCTCACGGAAGAATCTTGCCTTCACGTCTGCCAACTCATCCGGCTCGAACTCCTGCGACAGGGCCATGGTCTTGATCGCAACCACGCGACTGATCTTGGGATCCTTGCCCAGGTAGACAACCCCCATGGCCCCTTTGCCAAGTTCCTTCTCGACCTGGTAACGCCCCAGCATCGGCTTTTCCACCGTGCCATCGTCGAGAATCATGGTGCTGGCATTGGTCCGCGTCCCACCGGAGCCACCGAGAATGACCGTCTCCGCCATGGCACGGGATCGGGACAGTCGCTGCTCGAGGTCGCGGAATTTCGGATTGTACTGAGCCATATAGCTGAACACCGCCTCAGCCTTGTTGAACTGGCGCTTGCGTTCGAAATCAAGCGCCAGGTTATAGAGCACGTCCATCAATGCCTCATCGATCGGGCACTTGCGGAAGCGATCAAAGGCCATGTCCAGTTGCCCCTGCCCCTGGAACATCAGGCCCAGATTGCGGTTGCTCTCAGCGGAATCAGCCTCTGACTTTTCCTTGCCACGCTCTGTCACCAGGAAGCGCTTGGTGGTCAGCAACGCATGGCCGACCACCAGCAGGGCGGCAGGGGTCATCACTTGCAGCCACAAACCCTGTTGTGTCATCAGGAAAAAATGTGTGGCGACCAGTCCTGCCAGCAGGACCGATGTCAACAGCGCTCCCATCCCGGCTTTCAGTCGTGGCAGCAGCAGGATCAGGTAAAACGCGACCAACAGCAGCAAACCGCGTTCGGCCCAGAATGACCAGCCTGGCGTGACGAAGAAATGCTCGTTGAGGATGCTGGCCACCGAATGTGCCAGCGTCAGCACCGGCGGCATCGCTGCCGATACCGGCGTGACCTGGTTGGCACCGACACCGACGGCCGTGGCCCCGATCAGCACGATCTTGCCCTGGTATTTTTCCAGCGGAATCTTGCCACTGTAGACATCGTAGAAGGAGTCGATGGCAAATGCAGGCTTGCCGTCGCGATCGGCGTAGAAGTAAGTACTCATCTGCAACGCACCATCCGTCACGATCTTGAGACGACCAAGGCGAACCCCCTCACCCAGCATGACCTGGATATCGGCCGGCTTCAGATTGAGATACCTTGCAGCGATCTGCAGTGAAAGCGAGGGGTAGTAACTGGCGAAATGGCCAAGCACCAGCGGTTCCGAGCGAATCGCACCGTCCACGTCAGGATTGGCATTAAGATGCCCGATGGCGGCAGCCTTGCTGCCGATCGCAGGAATGGGCGGGAGTGCGGACACCGTCGGGATCGGCAATAACCCGGCAGCCTCGGCACCCACACGGTCCTGTACCTTGGTCAGACTATTCTTCAGCACGTAATCCGGCAGATCCTTGTCCGGGTTCCCTCTGGGCTCACCAAGCACGAAAGGCATGGCCAGCACGACGTTACCGGCCTTCTCGACGCTCTCGGCCAGCTTGGCATCCGTATCCAGCGCATGCGTCGCCTCCTTGAGCATCGCATCCAGCTGGGGGGCGGCTTCCGGTGTCGTGGTGGGAATGCTGGAGGTCGCGACGAACTGAGAAATCTTGTTAATGAAATCAAGACCCGGTGCACGCTCGGGATCAATGAAGAATACGGTATTGCCGATCACCTTGACCTTCGCTCCGGCCAGGGCATCGATCATTTTGGCGTGGATATCGCGAGACCATGGCCAGCGCCCGAGGTTGGCGATGCTCTGGTCATCGATCGCGATCACGGCCACTTGATCGCCCGGCATGCGCGACGAGGCTCTAACCCCCCAGTCATAAGCCTTGCGTTCCAGGCTTTGGAGAAGCTCACTGCCTGAAAAAACCAGGAAGAGCAGAGAAATGACCAGCCCGGCGAACCAGTCAGACGTCCAGAAGGTCTTTTTCACGCGCACTCCCTGCCGCTTTTCATTGAGTCTAGCGACTGATGTTACACCGGTTTATCGGGAGAAAAAAGCGACTAACCCTTGTTTTTATTTGGTGTCCTGACCGGCCGGGCAACCTGTTTGACTTCGTCCGGCCTTGCTTCCGCAGCGAGCTTATCAAGTACACCGTTAACGTATTTGTAACCATCCGTCCCACCGAAACGCTTGGCCAATTCGACGCCCTCATTGATGGCGACCCGGTAAGGAATGCTGAGATCATGCAACAACTCATAGCCGGAAATGCACAAAATGGCATGTTCGATCGGGCTCAGCTCTTCCAACTTGCGATCTAGAAGCGGAGCCAACCTGGCATCAATCGCATCGCGCTCGGCCATCACCCCTTCCAACAGCCCGCGGAAATATTCGGTATCCGCACGGAGATAGTCATTGTCATCGGCCAGATCACGCATGGTCTCGCGTAGGTCCGACTCGCTCAGGAATTGCTGGTATAGGCCCTTGAGTGCCAGTTCACGTGATTTGCGACGGTTTTGGCCAGGATTTTTGGATGTTTTTTCGGTCATAGTGATTTCAACAGGTTGGCCATCTCGATAGCGACAGAAGCGGCTTCAGCACCCTTGACAGACATGCGCACCAAAGCTTGGTCATCGTTGTCGGTCGTAAGAATGGCATTAGCAATCGGCATACCGGTACGCAACTGGACCTCGGAAATACCTCGTGCAGATTCATTGGCGACCACTTCAAAATGATAGGTGTCGCCACGAATCACCGCACCCAGTGCGATCAAGGCATCGAACTTGCCACTCTGGGCCATCTTGCTCAGGACCATCGGGGACTCCAGAGCGCCCGGCACGGTTGCCAGCGTCACGTCATCATCAGCGACCCCCAGCTTGCGCAGCTCCGCAGAACAGGCGCTGAGCAGACCATCCCCGATTTCGTTGTTGAAGCGGGAAAGCACAATGCCGATGCGCATGCCCTTTCCGGCGAGATTCCGTTCTATTTCTTTCATTCCGTTTCCTAGTGAATTGTCAGTGGTTGCGAGTGCACAACGTGGCGATGCCAGTTCTTCACATAGGCCTGAACCAGGCTCTCGTTATCACTGATAAGAACAACATTTTCCGCGTTTTTGCTCTGGGCTGCACGCGTAAAATTGTACGAGCCGGTAATGCCCATCGCTTCCGGACTCCCGGCATCGATCACGATCAGCTTGTTATGCGCCCCTGGTGATCGCCCTTGCAGATCCACGGCGGATGCCGAACCACACAGTAGCATCGAGAGCGTAAACAAAACCAGGATATTAATGGGCATGAAGAATCAGGGAGACTTTCTTCAAGAAGGGATAAATCCTGCCATCTGACCTTGTGTACATTTTAACATGTGCCACGACCCCGGGCCAGCAAAACCCTTGAAAATCAATGCTCACGAACACACCCCCCACGATTTCCTCCGACGCAGGCACTGTGCTCGCATAACATTGTCTTAAATAATGCTCATATTGATCCGCAATAAGCCTTGTTGGCCCCAGCTGCTGATAGTACCTTGTGCAACAGATGAAAAAACAACATATTTAAGCTATGGAAATGGCATGACAACCTTCCGACAATTACAAGCCATCAGAGCTCAAGTTAATCGAATCCCCGGCATCCGAAACTACAAGGATTTCGATATTGTCGTGGAAATAGGCTACCGTCATAAGGAAGGGGATCCGCTAACGCTCAAGCAACTCCTGTTACTCAACATTGCGTCCGCCGCCACCGTCAGAAGGCACCTGAGCAGGCTGGTGCGCGAGGGCATCGTGATCAAAAGTGTCGCTCCTCATGATCATCGCTCCACACATTTTCTGCTTAGCGAAGCAGCCATCAAAAACCTTGAGGCCTGCCTGACAAAGATACACCACACTTTATGCGACGGACGAATGTGCCAACATGATCGATAACCATATCCTGACGCAGTTGCAGGAAATCCTGTCATCACACGGCGAAGTGCAATCGATTTCCCACCTCGCCACGGGGCATCCCGATCAAAACAAATGCATGGTCCTGGCCACGATGCGTAGTGCCGAAAGTGCCCGTAAACTGAATCAGCAATTCGGATTTGCCACGTTTGGATTCAATTCGATCATCATCCCGGACAAATGGCTACTGACCCACTTGCCTGCCAGGCAAGTTCCACCCGAAGGGTCAGTGGAATAACGCCATCGCCTTGCGGAACGTCTGGAACACGCCCCATCCGAGCGGGATCAGGACATAGGCCCAGAAAACCACCAATAGCAGCGTATGCCGCTCAGTCTTCTCCTGCTTCGAGTTTTCCATCATCCCTCCCTATCCCTGCAATGGGTCATCGATGTCTTCGTGTTTCATGTAATGCCGCTCATGCACTTCCTTCATGAGCAAATTGCAGACGAATCCTACTGCCAGCAGGCAGGCCATGATGTACAGGGTCGTGGTATAGGCATCAGCCTTGGCCACGCCATGGCTGATCTGGTACTCGCGAATGTAGTTGACCAGCACCGGCCCCAGCACACCGGCCGTGGACCACGCGGTGAGCAGGCGCCCGTGGATCCCGCCGACAAATTTGGTACCGAATATATCCGCCAGATAAGCCGGGATGGTAGCGAAGCCACCGCCATACATGCTGAGAATCACTGCCGCCGCGGCGATGAACATGATGATGTTGCCCTCGCCACTGAAGGTCGGCAGCATGGAATAGAGAAACGTCCCCAAGGCAAAAAACAGGAAATAGGTGTTCTGGCGTCCCAGGTAATCCGAGGCAGAGGACCAGACAAAGCGCCCGCCCATATTGAACAGGCTCAACAAGCCGACAAAGCCAGCTGCGGCTTCCGGAGTAATCGCCCCCTTGAACATTTCCTGGATCATGACCGACGCCTGGCCCAGGATGCCGATGCCCGCCGTCACGTTCAGGCAGAGGATCAGCCATAACAGATAAAACTGCGGTGTCATCAGCGCTTGGTCAATATGCACATGCCGCCTGGTGACCATTTTCTTGGTCTCGGCCGGAGGCGTCCATCCTTGAGGTTTCCAATCCTGGGCAGGGATGCGGATAGCCAGCGAGCCGATCACCATAGAGATGAAATACAACACCCCCATCGTGATGAAAGCCTCCATCACACCGACAGAAGTCGCGCTCTGGAAATGTTTCATCAAGGCCACGCCCAGCGGTGCCCCGATCATGGCCCCGCCGCCGAAGCCCATGATGGCCATGCCGGTCGCCATGCCCCGATGATCCGGGAACCATTTGATGAGCGTCGATACCGGAGAAACGTATCCCAGGCCCAGCCCGCAACCGCCCAGCACGCCATAGCCGAGATAAAGCAGCCAGATCTGGTGCGTCTTGATTCCGAACGCCGAGAGCAGGAATCCGCCTCCGAACAGGCAGGCCGCAGTAAACATGGTGCGTCGTGGCCCGACCTTTTCCAGCCACTTGCCAGCGAATGCGGCAGACAACCCGAGAAATACGATGGCGAGGCTGTAGATCCAGCCGATGGTGGTGAGCTTCCAGTCGTCAGGGGCCGACTGGCTGACCCCAATGATCCGAGTCAAAGGTTCGTTGAAAACACTGAAGGCATAAGCCTGACCGATGCACAGATGCACCGCCAGGGCCGCCGGCGGAATCAGCCAGCGATTGTATCCATGACCAGCAGTGATACGCTCCCGCGTGAAAAAACCGGACATACCCACTCCTCCCTTGCCATCGAACAATTGACGAGATGGGCGGCATCGAGCCGCCGTTTTTATTGTCTGGCCATGATGTTACAGATCAGGAGGATTGGCAACAGTCAAACGTGAATGGGCTATCGCCCGAGCATTTCTGTCGCATGCCTGAGGGTTGTATCGGTGATGTCCACCCCTCCCAGCATGCGTGCGATTTCACCGACCCTGGCATCATCATCGAGCGGATCGATCCGGCTCAAGGTTCTGCCATCGATGCTGGATTTGCTGACACGCAGATGATGCCCCCCCTGCGCGGCCACTTGAGGCAGGTGAGTGATCACCAGCACCTGACGCGAACTGCCGAGGGATTTCAGCAGCTGGCCGACCACTTCCGCCACGCCGCCACCGATCCCCACATCCACCTCGTCGAAAATCATGGTCGGGGTTTCTCCACGCTGCGCGGTGATCACCCGGATGGCGAGGCTGATGCGAGAAAGTTCGCCACCGGAAGCCACTTTGCTCAAGGGGCGAGGTTCCACGCCGGCATGACCGGCCACCAGGAATTCCACCTGTTCCAGGCCAAAAGCAGCGCCGGTCTCGAGCGGGACCAGCGCTACCGCGAACCGGCCTCCGGAAAGCGCCAGACGCTGCATTTCAGCAGTCACAAGCGCGCCCAGCCGCTCGGCAGCATCCTGACGCAAGCGACTCAATTCCTTTGCCAATGCCTGGTATTCCGTCAAGGCAGCGGCTTCCTGCCGGGCCAGCACGCCGTCGTCGCCAATTTCTTCCAGTTCCGCCATGCGCTGCAGCCATCGATCCAGCAAAGCAGGCAGCCCTTCCGGCCGAACGCGGTATTTGCGGGCGGCACCATGAATGGCCTGGATACGTGACTCCACTTCATTCAACCGTTCGGGATCGAGATCCGCGCGTGCCAGGTATTTCTTCAGGAAACGGTCAGCCTCTTCGATCTGGATGACCGCAGCGTCGAGGCTATCCAGCGCCTCTTGCATGGCGGGGTCGTAATCCCGCATTTCCTGCAGCCGATGTTGCACCGCATGCATTTGCGGCAGCACTGCCGCATCGCTTTCAGCCAACAGGTCGCGGCAGGCTTCACTGCCACTCAACAAGGTCGCCGCATGCGCCAGACGTGCATGTTCCTGCTGCAGCGCCTCCCATTCTTCGGCACTGCATCCAAGCTGGGAAAGCTCACGCGCCTGATCACGCAATTCAGCCAGTTCCTCGGCGTACGCCGAGGCATGACGTTCCATTTCCACCCGACGTTCGTGCAGGGCGTGCCAGCGTTGATACGCTGAAGCCACTTGGCTGGCCTGCTCCGAGGCACCCCCAAAATCATCCAGCAACGTGCGTTGCGTTACGCTCTTCAGAAGTGAGTGATGGGCATGCTGGCTGTAGATATCAACCAGAAATTCACCGGCCTCACGCAATTGCTGCATGGTGGCCTGCAGGCCATTGATAAAGCCGCGGGAACGACCGTCGGCATAGAGGATGCGGCGCATGAGGCAGCTTCCGTCCTCGCCTGCCAACTCGTTTTCCTGAAGCCAATTGCGCAACAGCGGCAACGCCTTGAGCGAAAACTCAACACTGATTTCTGCCTTGTCACAGCCTTGACGCACCATTCCGGATTCGCCACGCGCGCCCAAGGCAAGGGAGAGTGCATCGATCAGGATAGATTTGCCGGCGCCAGTTTCCCCGGTCAATACGGTAAAACCGCCCTCAAATTCCAGATCGAGGCGATCGACGATGACAAAGTCACGCAGAGAGAGAGAAATCAGCACGTATCAACCCCAGTGCAGTTTCTCGCGCAGCATGGCGTAATGGCTATGTCCCGTCGGATGCAACAGCGTAAGGGTCTTTTCCAGCCGTTGCACGACGACCTTGTCGCCGGGATGCAGTTCGGCGTGCAACTGGCCATCAAAGTGCACCAACGCATCATCGGGCCCGCACAGGCTGATTTCCACACGACTCAGACTGTTGATTGCAAACGGCCGGTTGGAAAGCGTGTGCGGGCAGATCGGCACCAGAACGATCGCGTCAAGAGTCGGATGCAATAGCGGGCCACCCGCCGAGAGCGCGTATGCCGTCGTGCCGGTGGGGGTCGCGAGGATCAGGCCATCTGATCGCTGACGATGCACAAACTCCCCATCGATTGTCAGTTCCAGATCAATCAGGCGAGCCACGCCACCCTTGCTGATCACCACATCGTTTAGTGCCCGGCCCTCGCTCTCCAGTTTACCATCGCGAACGATGCTGGCCCCAAGCAGGATGCGCTGCTCCCGGCTGTAATCTCCGTCAAGCACGTTTCCAATCGCCTGCAACATGGAATCCGTGGTCAGGTCGGTCAGGAACCCCAGACGCCCCTTGTTCACCCCGACCAGTGGAACATGATGATTGACCAGTTCACGGGCCACCATCAGCATGGTGCCATCGCCGCCCAGCACGATCGCAAGATTGGCGCGGGCCCCGATTTCGTCAAGCGGGACGACCGGATAACCCTCGATGTCCAGCCGCTCTGCCGTCAAAGCCTCGACCAGCACCCGAATCTGACGGGCGACCAGCATGTTGGCGAGCGCCAGCACATGTTCTCGGATCGCAGGGTTGGTGATCTTGCCGATCAGGACCACAGTCTGGAAAGCATTTTTCATGCACGCATTTAACCATAGCGCACCATCTGGCGAAAGACCGTGCATGACAGTAGAATCGAAACCTATGTCAGAAAATGCGATGGACAAACGCGCGCAAATCCTGCTGAAAACCCTGGTGGAGCATTACATCAGTGACGGACAGCCGGTTGGCTCACGCACGCTATCCAAATGTTCAGGCCTGGACCTTTCTCCCGCCAGTATTCGCAACGTGATGTCCGATCTGGAGGAAATGGGCTTCATCATCAGCCCGCACACTTCTGCGGGACGGATTCCCACCCCGCGTGGCTACCGCATGTTCGTCGACACCTTGCTGACCGTGCAACCCCTGCATCAGCAGGAAATTCTGCGCCTGCAAAACACCCTGACCTCGCCGGACCCCCAGGAACTCATCAACAATGCGGCCTCCATTCTTTCCAGCCTGACCCAGTTCGCCGGACTGGTGATGATCCCCAAACGCAAACAGGTCGCCTTTCGCCAGCTGGAATTCCTACCCTTATCTGAGAAACGCATTCTGCTGATCATCGTCACCACCGACGGAAACGTGCAGAACCGCATCATCATGACCGACAAGGCCTACAGCCCTTCCGAACTGACGCAGGCGGCCAACTTTTTCAACCAGCATTACGCCGGCAGCACGCTGGAAGATGTGCAACGCTATTTGCATGAAGAACTGCGCCAGATGCAGTCCGACATGACACGATTGATGTCTGCCGCACTCGAAGCCAGTGGCAGGGCGCTTGCAGACGATCAGGACAATGTCGTCATTTCCGGTGAACGCAATCTCCTGCAGGTGGAAGATCTTTCCACCAACGTGACTTCGCTCAGGAAACTTTTCGAAGTCTTCGAACGTCGAACGGCGTTGTTGCAGTTGCTCGACACCAGCCAGCGTGCCGATGGCGTCAACATCTTCATTGGCGGCGAATCCGGCCACCTGCCGCTCGACGAATGCAGCGTGGTCACTGCGCCATATGAAGTGGATGGCCAGGTCGTCGGGACGCTTGGGGTGATCGGACCGACACGCATGGCCTACGAACGGGTAATCCCGATCGTCGACATCACTGCCAAGCTTCTCTCCAACGCACTTTCGACAGGTTAGCAATGACTTACTATCGCGCAGAACCGCCATTTACTCATGGCACATCTCCACGCATCGGCGTTCTACTGATCAATCTGGGCACACCGGAGGCCCCGACAGCCGCCGCACTGCGCCCCTATCTGAAGGAATTCCTGAGCGATCGTCGTATCGTGGAAATTCCACGCCTGATCTGGTGGCTGATCCTAAACATCATCATCCTGAATATCCGACCGCGCAAATCCGCTGAAAAGTATGCTCAGATTTGGACACAGGAAGGCTCTCCGCTCCTGGTACATACCCGACGTCAGGCCAAACTGCTGCGAGGATTTCTTGGTGCACGCGGGATTGATGTCGAGGTTGAGTTCGGCATGCGCTATGGCAGCCCCTCCGTGCTGTCCGCATTCGAATCCCTCAAGGCTCGGCATTGCGACCGCATCCTGATCGTGCCCTTGTACCCGCAATATGCCGCAAGCAGCAGCGCTTCTGCACTGGATGCGGTTTGGGAAGCCCTGCTGCACACGCGCACCATTCCAGATATTCGAACCGTTAGACATTATCACGACCATCCGGGATACATCTCAGCCCTGGCTTCCAGCGTTCGTGAATACTGGATGCATCAAGGAGGAAAACCAGACAAATTGCTGATGAGTTTTCACGGCGTACCCCGCTTCAGCCTTGACAAAGGGGACCCCTACCATTGCGAATGCCACAAAACCGCCCGACTGCTGGCTGAAGCCTTGGGGCTATCCAAGGAGGAATACCTGGTGTGCTTCCAATCACGCTTTGGACGAGCCGAATGGCTGCAGCCTTACTTTGCACCGACGCTTGAGGCGCTTGGCCGGCAAAAGACCGGCCGGGTCGATGTCATCTGTCCGGGGTTTTCATCTGACTGTCTGGAAACTCTGGAAGAAATCGCCATGGAAGGCAAAGCCACTTTTCTGGCTGCGGGCGGTAAGGAATATCATTACATCCCCGCGTTGAACGAAAACGACGCTTGGATACATGCACTCAGCGACATCGTTACCCGGAACCTGCAGGGCTGGCTGGAGGATATCCCGTCGCCCAACGAACTGGAACAATCCAGAACCCGCGCACTATCCCTCGGCGCAAAAGAATAATCATCAGATATGGCGCTTCCAGAAAACTTGTTCTATACCAAAACGCGCCACATTGCTCCTTCCAAGCCTAAGCATGTTAGGAGTTGAGGTGGCGCAACCCTAAATGGGCCGGTCTTGTTGCTGGATATATTGCTTGAGATGCATGGTGCCAAGGCAAATATTCTGGTCCTTGGGTGCGTCGAAAGGGCAGTGACCTACTTCAGGCCGTAAATCGCCGGCAGATTGCGCCACCAACCGTAAACATCCATCCCGCAACCGAACACATACCTGTCCGGCACGACCAGGCCAACAAAGTCTGCCTGCAGCGGCTTCTCCCGACCGGTCTCCTTTTCGGTCAGGACCGCGATCACCACCCTACTGGCACCGGCTTGCAGGCAGCGCTCACGGACGGCCGCCAGCGTATGGCCTTCATCGAGGATATCGTCCAGGAGTAACACGGTCCGACCACGCACGTTCTCGCCAGGCGTCACTCGCCAGATAAGATCCTGCCCGCTTGTCCCCTGATGATAGCGGCTGGCTTGCACGTAATCGAACTCCAGCGGGAATGCGAGTTTGGGCAACAGTTGCCCCGCAAACACGACCGCGCCCCCCATCACACAAAGCACCAGCGGACGTTGATCACCAAGCGCTTCGCCGATATCCACCGCCAGACGCTCAATCGCGTCATTCACCTGTGCCGCCGTATAAACAATCTCAGCCGAATTTAGATAATGCTCAGGGGAAACGGTTGGGTTCAAAACAGTCTCACTAATGAATGGTGTTGGAAACAGGCATGGCACTGATACGGGGTGCGGCCGCATTGACATCGCCAACGTACTCCTGCACCCAGAGCTTCAATTCCTGCTTGATCTGGGTTTCGTCTTTTCCAGCAGTCGAGTCGATCCACTTCAACAGGGCAGAAACCCAGACCGCGTCAGAAGTCCGCGCACGTGCAATCCTGAGTTTCGCATGCGGCGTTGGCAGCGACTGCTCGTCATCCGCCAGCAATTCCTCGTAAAGCTTTTCACCCGGGCGAAGACCGGTAAACACGATCTTGATCTCATCCTCGGAAAAACCGGACAGACGGATCATTTCCTGCGCCAAATGCGCGATACGAATCGGCTCCCCCATGTCCAGCACGAATATCTCCCCACCTTGCCCCATCAAAGCAGCTTGCAACACCAACTGCGAGGCCTCAGGGATGGACATGAAATAACGGGTGACCTCGGGATGGGTCACGGTGACAGGCCCTCCCTTGGCGATCTGCTCACGGAATTTCGGAATCACGCTGCCCGAGGAGCCCAGCACGTTGCCAAAACGCACCATGACGAAGCGGGTGCCTTCATCTTCCTGCAAGCCCTGGCAGACCATCTCTGCCAGACGTTTGCTGGCCCCCATGACATTGGTCGGATTGACCGCTTTGTCGGTCGAGATCAGAACCACCTTATGCACACCGGCATTTTTGCAGGCCGTGGCGAGCGCATGGGTACCGGAGACGTTATTGGCCAACGCTTCGCTGACATTGTCCCACTCCATCAAAGGAACATGCTTGTACGCTGCAGCGTGGAATACGACGGAAGGCCGGAATCGATGCAATACCCCACCAATGCGAACGGCGTTGCGAACGTCACCAATTACGCAGGCAATACCCTGCTGAGGAAACTGCTCACGGAATTCCTGCTCCAGTTGATATAGCGAGTATTCGTTCAACTCGAACAGGACTAGCAGTTGGGGGTGGAATCGAGCAATCTGACGACACAACTCTGAACCGATTGATCCCCCTGCACCCGTGACCAGGACAACGTGCCCTCCGATCAGATCTTGCAGTCCCGCATCGTCGAGTTCCACAGGGTCCCGTCCCAGCAAATCCTCAACCTCGACTCTCCGAACCTGAGAAATATTGACCCGACCGCTGATGAGATCATCGAAAGATGGCACGGTCAGCGCCTCGACCCCTGCCGCTGCACAAAGCCCCATCACTCGCCGGCGCTCCTGATGACTCGCAGAAGGCATAGCAAGAATGGCATGCATCGCACCAGTGCGCGCACTCCAGTCGGCGAGATGCTCCAGCCCGCCAAGCACTTTGACGCCATGTATCTGACGCTGATAAAGCTCAGCGTTGTCATCCAGCAAACCCACCACCTGCCAATCCGGACTTCTGACGAACTCCTTAACCAGAACCGCCGCTGCTTCACCGGCTCCAAGAATCAGCACAGGCTTGCCCTGTGATTCCATCCACCCGTAAAGTCGATGCTCTTTCCAGGCGCGATAGGCAAAACGACTGCCGCCCATAATAAGGATTAAAAGCAACGGGTTAAGCACAAGTACCGAGCGAGGGACCGGCAGATGCAGCATTGTCATCAGAGTTGCGATACCTAGCGCTGCCAAACCAACTGCTAATAGTATCCGTTTCAAATCGGAGAGACTGGCAAACCGCCATAGTCCATGGTACAAGCCTAACCGCCAGCAAACCACCCACTGAAGCGGCAGAGCCAAAACCAGACTTTGCCACATCAAAATAAGGAATGCCTCAGGCATAACAAAATTAAAGCGCAATAGATATGCAAATACCCAGGCGAAAACCATTGCTACAAGATCATGGCAAATAGCCAGGAGAATTCTAAAGCCCCTAAGACTTGGCATTTTTTTTGTCCTGATAAGCAGCCCAACAGCTATCAATAATTTCCATGGCCTTCCAGTATGCCAGCATCCAGCCCAGACCTAAAGCCACCTGCACCGCTACCGACTGATGTAGTGCCAGCACTGCACTGCTTCCTGCCACCAACATCAATGTATACTCGACCAGCGCTGTGCGGCGATGCCCCCACCCTATCTGCACCAACCGCTGGTAGTAATGCTCACGATGCGCATGCCAAACTTTTTCCCTACGCCACAGGCGGCGCACGAGCGTAACACTAGCATCTACAACAAAAGGCGAGAAAACCAGCAACGGGAACCATAATGGCCACAATCCACGATGCCACCCTATCAGCCCAAGCGCCCCTGATAAAAAACCCAATGGAATTGAGCCGGCATCGCCCATAAAAATTCGCGCAGGATAGAAGTTGAACTTCAGAAAAGCAATGGCCGCACATGCCACCACCAAATTTACCATCATCATAGCCTGGTCACCAGTTAGCCAAGCTGCAAGAGCGTATGATCCAAAGCCAAAAAAAGCCATGCCTCCCGCCAAGCCATCCGAGCCGTCCATGAAGTTGTAAAGATTAGTCATCCAAACCATCGCCACGACCAGCAACGGCATTAGCAACCATCCAGCCTCAGTCAAGTGCATGCCCCAGAAAAATCCGGCCGCCACAAGAAAATGTATAAAAAAACGCACGCCTGCAGACACCCCGCGAACATCATCATTAAACGACAATATCATTAGCGCGAGCACCCCCAAAATTGCAGGCAACAACCAAAGCTGCGAAAGCAAAGACCAGCCGGCCAATACGCCAGCCATCACCCCAAGCCCCCCCGTGCGTGGAATCGGGTTCGTGTGCAAAGAACGATCATTCGGATAATCGACAACAAGACGGAAAATACGCGCGCTTAACATCCATCTCAGCACAACGTAGGAGACAATAAAAGACAGCAGAGGAGACATCATAGAGAACCCATATAGCGACAAGATCAACACCAAGGCAATTTTATGAATCGGTAATTATCGTTGCTTTCGTGTCCAGGAACCCATCAACCGTCACCAGAGTCAACTCAAGAAGCAAGGAGGGTACACAAAACAAAACTTGGGAGATTCTGCCACTGTCGATATGCAACGATCCCATGAAAGAATTAATATTAATCGACTTACCCAATAATCCAGAATTCGATCACAGTCGCATCTCGTGGTACTACCACAAAGATGCTGTGCACCGGATGAATCAATGAGGCATGTGAATACTTCATTATCTCTTACGAGCTCAGTTTGCCCTGCCGCTAAATACTATTTAGCGCAGCATCGCATCACACTTTTAACAAGTTATTGAGATAGATATCATATTGCAGTTGTTATCCACTGCTCCCAACCGCAACATGAGCCATGCATGCCCAAACTCCGCAAACACCAGAAATTAGCTTTTTCACCATGCCCATAAACCAATACCGAGACAGAATGACGACTTCCATCCCGAGTTTACTTTTATTAATGAATGACAGAGGTTTCCTGGAGTAGCCGAGAATATTCATCCACTAATTGTTGATTTATCTTCCTCGAATCAAACAATTCCGATGCACGCCGCTTTGCAGCCTCACCCATACCAAATCGTAATTTCTCATCATTAAGCAACACACTCAACGCGTTTGCCAATTGACCAACATCACGAGGAGGAACAAGCAACCCGGTAACACCATCCTCAATCGCATCCGACAAGCCATATATATTAGTCCCCACTGTTGGCACCCCCATCGCCGCTGCTTCAATGACCACCGTACCAAAACCTTCCCGATAACTTGGTAAACATAAAATATCGGCGATTGACAGATAGATTTCCGGGACTTCCGTATGCCCGACGACATGAATATCTGATAATCCCTGAACATCACTGGGCCTAATTACGCCTGCCACGCCACTCTCAAAATCAAATCTACCAACCAATACAAGATGGGCATCACTTGAAGACTTTTTAAGAATCTCAAAGGCACACAACAATTCTCGCACCCCCTTATCTATTGTAATGCGACCGACAAATAGTACTATTGGGGAATCTACTGGGATTCCCAGAGCCGCCCGTGTTGACTTGCATTGATCGAATGAAAAACGATTGCGATCAAAACGTTGGACATCTACTCCAGAAAGCGAGCCGGGCCCAAGAACTGCGAGCTTATCGGCTGCAACGACCCCCTGAGAGATTAAAAACTCTCGTTGGCTGTTACTGTCGGCATAACAGCGTGTACACAACACACCTATTAACTTGTCACAAGCTCTTACAATCCAGCGTTTGGCGCCATGCATACAGACCCAAGGCTGGCCTGTAAAAGTATGTAATCTTACCGGCACCCTAGCGATGAAAGCTGCCAGCGCTGTCAGCAAACCTGCTTTGGGAGTTGTTGAATGAGCGATATCGACTTTATTGCGTTTAAAGAAAAGAAAGAGCTTTAATAAAGCCAGCAAATCTTTCCACAGCGTAATGTGTCGAGGAATATAAATTGGCTTACATGTTATTCGGCACAAACCTTCTAGCAAGACCAACTCTGGCCCTCTGCTGGTTACAACTATCACCTCGGCACCATTACTTACTAAGTATTGGAACTGATTTTTTAGCTGAGACACGACAAAAAATGGGACCGTTGATACTCGTGCAATCCTTACTCCAGAAAGTACTGATGACATTCTGCTTTTAAAACGTTGCCTCATAGTAAATTCAACTTTTTGGTCATGCCCCACACCTAACGATTTCATCTATACCAGAATCGAATTAATGCGGGCAACTGGGATGCGGCAAAATAGAAAAATTTCCATTGCCCGTCAACAATCTAGTACTTTGTGTTTATATCTTAAATTCCGCAAGTGACTCTGAAAAGCAATAAGATGGACAACAAATTCTCCTATACTTACCATTAATCTATTCTTCGAAAAAACGTACTCTAATCGATTTCCATTGAGCAATATCTTCATCAGGGAGAGAAAAACGTCTAGACCATGTTTTAAATGGTATGTAATTTTTTATTAGACTATTTGGTATGTCGATGAAAATATGCGCTAAAAAATGCAGCATTGAGAGCCCGATAAAACCAAATCTACGTACGCCAAAAAAGAATCTTACTTTAATACGCAATAATTCAAACCGTGTTCTCAGCAGCTTTTTCAGATTAACTTTATCTCTAACCCTGTACGCAAATAAGACTTCTGGTATACATGCAAACTTACTTTCATCGTAAGTACGCAACAATAACTCCTGATCCTCGCAAAAATAAGGCTGAGGTATTTTGTAGCGGTTTTTGTCAAACCAATCAGTCCGCCCCATCCACGTTGGATGAGGCAGATAAAACCCATTCCAAGGCCTTGCGCAAATTTCAGCGTGAGTGGAAGGTGATGGAAAAAAATCGACCACTTCATTTGATTCCGAAATTCTGATCGATTTCACAGCCACAAGATCAAGTTCCGGCTCACGGTTCAGAAGTTCTACCTGTTTTAGAAAACGATCTGGATATGAGATATCATCTTGATCCATCCTTGCAAAATAAATTCCTCGAGCCTCAGTAATTGCCTCGTTCAACCTAGCCGCAAGACCTTTGTTAACGCCATCTCGCAGGATTTTTATGCGCGCATCTTGAATATCTTCAATACTTTTGAGAGACATATCGGTTGAATTGTCATCTATGATCAATAACTCCCAATTGGTATATGTCTGCGCCAGAATCGACAACACTGCAGGGCGCAAATAGTTTCCTGCGTTGTAAACTGGCATTGCTACAGTGATTAATGAATCGACAGATCTAGCGTTCACTTAAAATACCGAGAAAAACTTCGTTTTCAACATCTTTACAGAGGCTTCTGAAGTTCATAAAAACCACATCCATATTCGCTCTTCGCCGCATCGCAGGGCTGCCCTCCAGAATGGAATTCTCCTGCATCATCCACCCAGGAAAAACTTCGTAAGTTCAGCCCTAAAAATAGATCAAGTATCTCTGTAGGTGAAAAAACTCGATGGGCGTTAAAACACACCCGCTGACGTCCAACTGGCATGGTCAGATAAAGTTGCCCCCCAGGCGCAAGAACACGAACCAGCTCCCCAGCAGCCTTTCTGGCCCCCATTGGATCTATTGGATCGCCGTATCGCCCAAGGCCAATATGCTCAAGAACATGCATACAAGACAGCGAAGAGACTGATCCAGAAGGAAAAGGCAAAGACATGATCGTACCTGCAATATTCTGCAAATTAGGTAATTTTGCATTAAGTGGCCTGTAATCCACGAAGATCGTCGGCACATGCGCACTGATCACGCCCACAGTCAACACACTTGAGGCAATATCCACATGCTGGTCAGGTCTCACCTCTGCCAAGCGACGTGCCAACCACGCCCCTTGATAGAAATAGTGAGGATCATATGGCGTTGAAGAAACCCAATCGGACAGACATGGATAACTATCAGCCACTCTAATCTTATCGATCGACCCAGCTTGATATTGGCTCCAATGGCTTACATACCGTGGCAAATACAAAATAGCTTGAATTTTTCGAGGATCGATGAATATCAGAACCCATCGTGCAATCGTTTTGAAAATCGGGCTCATCTAGGCCCCTCAGACACACTTGCCTGGCATGAAATATTACTTACTGGACTACCAACCAATTGTTGCATTTCATCCACCCGCCCCTGCACACGTACCCGCCAACGAACTTTCCACCAGTAGTATGCATTCAGCAAATACCTACTCCACTTCTTGTTGGATTGGCGATTCAGTTCCCGACGCCGACAGGCTACTCTCTCACGCTGATAGCTTTTGGCGTGAGCTCGTGATGTCTGTCCACCATGCCGACGGAATGCGCTGAAAATAAATGGTATGTATTGACTATTACCGCCGAGGCTCATACGTAGAAACAAGTCATAATCAGCTGCGTATCGTAGCGACGGATCGATTCCGCCGACTTTTTCATAGAAAGATCGCCGCCAGTAGCAAGCATCTTGCAAAGGAGTCCATCCCCCATAGAGCATTATGGATGCAAGATCGCCCGCATGTCCGTTAGTAACCTGTATTACATTTCCTTCTTCATCCACATACAGATCATCCCCAAAAATCAGATCTGCGCCGGTTGAGGAAAGCTTCTCACGAGCCAGGTCAAGCGCACCAGGGAGTAAAAGATCTCCACAATTAATCCAACACTGAAAATCAGCAGAAGATCTTGCGAATCCTTTCGCCAATGCATCGGCATAACCTTGATCCGGCTCGCTAATCCATCCCGTAAGGCGATGCTCATAACGACGGATAATTTCGACACTGTTATCAGTAGATCCGCCATCGACGATGTAGTATTCATCGCCTGGCCGCAAATTTTCCAGGACAGACTCAATGGTTTCTGCCAAGTACGCACCCATATTGAAATTTGGAGTAATGACAGAGAAGGAACAGTTTGAACCCATTTGGATTTCAATCACTCTTTGTTGCTAAAGCTAGTACGTTTTTTGAAACCCGCATCCAATCCATGGTGCGCAACAGTCCCTCATCAAACGTTATAGTTGGCTTCCAGCCCGTATGCTCATGCAATTTGGTAGAGTCCAAGACATTGACCTTCACATCAAAAGCCCTTTCTGGTAAATGTTCCACACGAATCTGTCCATCAGCATCCGTCATCAATCTAGAGATGGCATCGATTACTTCCATATTGGATAGCCCAACCTCAGAGCCGATATTGTAAGTTTCAGAAACTCTGCCCTTTACTAAGGCACTGACTATTCCTTCCGCAAGATCATCGACGTAAATATAATCACGAATCGTACCGTGTTGACCAAAAATAGCGATGGCCCGACCACTCAGTGCCGAAGCTACTGCGGTAGAAATAAAACCTTGACCAACAAATGGCCGCTGCCCAACCCCAAACGCGTTTGCGGGGCGAACACAAACAAACTTCAAGCCATGCGTTACAGAATAAAGATGCGCATAGTTCTCCAAAGTCAACTTAGTTACACCATAAGGAGAAATAGGCTTGGTAATATGATTCTCGGTAATCGGAAGCTTAACGGCTTCGCCATAGACTGTACCGCCAGAAGATAGCAATACAAGCTTTCCACCTCTTGCAGCCACTTCAGAGAATAATTGTACGGTAGGGGGCAAATTCTCTAGCAAATCCCCCACAGGATTTTGGAAAGAGGTGTTAGGCACTGTGGCATAAGCCAAGTGAATAACCTCCTGATGGCTGTCAAGCAATCTACCGATTAACTCAGGCTGACCAAAATCCCCTGCAACATAATCAACGCCCTCAGGTAATCCATAAAGTGGCTTAGCCCTTCTACCTAGGACTGTGACGTGCCGACTTGCACCAAGCAAACAAGGGACCAAGTGCGACCCCACAAATCCAGCACCACCAATCACCAGTGTGCTGGTTGTTGTATCTTGCTGTTCACTCACAATGCAACCCAGCCCTGTGGAAATAAGTCCGAGACTTTGTTTTCATTGGCAAACCATTTCTGAGGAGCAATTACAATTTTTGTCGTCCTGGAATTTAACCATGCCCCCCACCAACTAAAAGAGCTATTCGCAATAATGTGATGCTGACACAAACTCATTAAACGCATATCGTTATAGCTTTCCCTACCAGCGTTATGGTCGACATAATGGCATGGGAAGTCAATTTCAAGATTTGCCTTAACCCACTCAATATCATCTGAGAATATAAAAAAATGCGGGTCCACAACATACGCAGACATGAATTGAATAGCCTTCTTGTAATATTCAAGTGAGCATAAACCATGGGTGGCCTGAGTTATGGGATTTGCTGCGTAATCCCCTCGTCTCACATGTAAACTAACGGCATTTACCTGACCAATCTGGTTAGCAAGATCTGAATTACGTTCAGCCATAGGGATTTTGAACGTAAAATCCGAACGAATGATTGAGATCACATCTTGGAAGTATTTCTCAGATTGCCAATAGCCTGAAATATAGGAGCCACGCTGAACGTTTTGTATTTCAGGCCAGTAGTGAAAGTGTGGCTCAACCACGAAATGGTCGCCGCGGAACATTGCAAAACTTGGGTGCATTAATATCCGTCTGGCAGATGCTCTTGACCGCCAGCCTAACAGGTTGCGCACTTCATCTTCCGTCGCAATTTCTGACACGCAAGAAAATACCCTGTCCAACTCAAATCCTTGGTGCAATCCATAACCGACGAAACCCGATATATCCAGCTTAAACGAATCGGCCTGGCTCAACGCTAACGCGCGACCGGCTGCATACTGAAACATCTGATTGCCAAGACCACCGATAATTTTGGAGATAATCAATCTGACAGCCTTTTTTTAGCCGAGCTTTGCAGTTTGTGTTTTTCGATATAAATAAAAATTGCTATAGCTCAAAAATTTCAACCCGCCTATTAACCTTCTGATACAAATCAGCATACTGGTTAGCAACTATATCAAGGCTGAAGTATTTTCTTGCCTTCTCAACTCCAGCCAACGACATATCATGATGAAGTTGATCATCTCTCAACACCCACTCTATTCCCTCTGCAAGACTTGAAGAATCATATGGACTCGCCAGATAGCCATTGACTTGATGATCGACAATATCCAAAAGCCCTGAAGTACCAAAGGCCACCACAGGTGTTCCACAAGCCATGCTTTCAGAGGCCACCTGCCCAAAAGCCTCCTGCCTTGATGGAACCACCGTTACGTCCACAGCCGAATATAGCGCTGCCATACTGAACTCGTCCCGCAACCTGCCCATCATAAATACTTCAAATGGCAGGTACTTAAAATCATCTGATGTAGCACTTCCAAAAACAACCACACCATAGCCTCCCACATTAGCTTTGGAAGAAAGCTCTTTTAGTGCTGCCAATAACAAATCTCCACCCTTATTTTTATCATGCGCGGGAGAAACTGCTCCAAAAAGTATCAACTTTCTATCGGCTGGCAGCCCAAGCAAATCCCTGCAAACAAGCTTGTCGTGAGGCTTGAATGTCGCCAAATCCAATCCATTCGGAATAACTTCAATTGGGTAATCTTTTAGAAATGGACTTGACTTAGCCACTCCAGCCAGCCAACGACTTGGGCATACAATAGTCAAATCAAGCCCTTTCCAATGTCTAGCTTTACGCCTCCAAGTCCAAGCACTTAGATCATCAGAGGAGGAGGAACAGAGTTGCGGGCAAGAACCGCATCCATTCTTATACCTTTTACATTCACTTGGGATATGACAACCTCCTGTCAACGCCCATGAATCATGCAAGGTCCATAGTAAAGGTTTTTTGAATTTCTTCACTTCTTGGATAGGCACAAAACCATTACCAACCCAGTGTAGGTGAACGATGTCTGGACGCGTCTTCTCCACTCGACGAGCGATAGGTGAAGGCACCCAATTCAGGCTCCATGGCTTACGGTCTCTTTCAGAATATAATCTTAGGGGTTGCTCATCCAGATGCGCCTGCAATGAAGATATTCCCTTACCAAGTACACCCGGCTTAAATATCTCGCTAACTTTTGGGTCTTCGCCATACTTCCTGCGTACCAACATTGACACATCATGCCCAAGGCGATGCATACCACGCATAAGCCTACTGGCAGCTATTGCCGCACCACCCTCCGTATCAGTAAGGTTGATATTAAGAACCCGCAAGCAATATTCCTCTAATTAAAACTCTGACGCCTAGCAATAAGACGGCGAGCGGCCCATCCTGTCAAATAGAAAAAAACATCCCTACTCAATCGTATTGGTGAACATGGGAAGTTCGCATGCAATTTGGTGCGAGCCTTAGCATACCTCAGCGGCCCTACCTGATAAGCACATCCAATAAGGGATATAAAGTCTTCAAAAGTGAAGTATTCCCCGACATATTGCCGAAAGGCTTTGAAGCTACTTTCCAGTTGCGACTGTCGGCGTGTAACGCTTATATTCTCCGTGTGCATCCGATACTGCATCAAAAACTCTGGCAGATTGCTCATTACCATGCCTTTCGTCTTTAGGCATAGCCATAGGGCATAGTCTTCAGCGTCGGGGAATGAAGCGTCATAAGGTGCCTGATGAAGCGCGGCAAGACGCATCATCACACTGGGATGAATATGCGGTGAAGGTCTCCAATAAAAACAAGCCAGATTTCTTTCATCAGGGGTGCGGAGCTCTCCTACAACTTCGCCCTTCGCATCAATGGTGTATGCCCAACTACCCAATACCGCAACTTCCGGGTGGGCTTCCATATATTTAATCTGCTTTTCCAAGCGATCTGGCAGACTAATATCATCTTGGTCCATGCGCGCCAAGTACTGGCCTTTTGCCAACTTCACTCCACGATTCAAGGTGGTTATCAGACCAAGGTTTTGCTCGTTGTTGATTAACCTAACCCTTGGATCATCATAGCTCTTAACAATTAGTGCGCTATCATCGGTTGACCCATCGTTGATCACGAGCAATTCGAAATCTTGATAAGTCTGAGCAAGGACACTTTCTATCGCTACGGCAATATAGGTTGAGCCGTTGTAGACTGGCATCAGGACCGTTATGCGTGGCTTACTTTCCTCCAACCGCCTCATAAGCTCAGAACCCTCTTGAGTTCATCTGGCATAGCCAGTCTATATCTTTTGAGATTGCACAAATGATTAAATAATTGAACTTTAAGTTGATTAAATAAATTTTGAGTTGTGTTATTCCTACAAGTTCTTGACTCTATTTATTATTATCCTCATTAAGACAGTCTTCGATAACATTGAGGTAACTCTACAATTCCAATTTATGCTTTAGCTGCTCCAATAAATCGGAGGCTTCCGAGAAATCTAATACCCACCATTCAGACTCCAACAACCTAATTCGATCATCTTCATCAAATCGATATTTAAGTAGCTTAGCAGGAACCCCGGCGACAACTGCATAACTTGGCACATCTTTAGTTACAACAGCATTAGCAGCGACAACCGCACCAATACCGACTCTAACCCCTCTCAAAATTACCGCATTAACCCCGATCCATGCATCGCTCCCAACCTCACATTCCCCTTGCGTCAATTCTTCGTATGTCTCTTTATAAAACCAAGTCGATGTTGAAAGTCGCTTCAATATATGCTCACCAGGTCCAATTGAGACATTATTCGCAATTGAAACGTACCGGCCAATTTTCGCTCTTGTTATAGAACAATAGTCTCCAATATAGCTGTAGCTTCCAATGGTCGAGTTAGCATCAACATTGGAAGCCTTACCGATTGCAATATTAAATCCCAGTGAAGCATCATGTGACACCCCCAAGGACTGAATGGCATTCCCCTTCAGTTGGTTAGTCTTTAAAAAGGGAACTACATACTTAACTTGCTGTGTGTGGTAAAAAATGCAGACAAACAGCCTACCAACTACTTCCCGCTTTTAGTTCTATTGTCCATCTTGCAAAGCATCTGGCAATTTTCAGCAATGGTCTTGCCGCCTTCATGCCACGGCTTGATATGGTCAGCTTCCATGCCATCAATGGTGAACGGATTATTGCAGGCAGGGCAGATGCCTTTCTGCCTCTCGAAAGCCTCGCGCTTCATATTTTCTGTGAAGGCACGGATTGAAAGCGAGCGTTCTTTGCCAGTTAAAACATAGTCGTAGATGCCGGATTTTTTAGTCACATCCTCGTCCTGCATCAATCGTGCTATCTCGGTTTCTAGCTTCGCTGTGTCCAGCTTCTTGTCCTTGAACTGGTTATAGAGCGGCCCCCATTCTACGCCCCTCATTTCCCTACGATAGTTTGTGAATGTCAGGCTCGCCCAGTTAATGACGTTCTGGAAGTATGTCCATAACTCATTGGCGTTTTGGTCTTGCTGATGGTCTGCCATGTACTGTTTAATAGCATCTGCGCCGCCACCCGAAATCCAGTCAAGCGCAGTTTCAAGGTAGCCCTGTCTCTCTACTTCTGACTTCACATATTTATCTCCGATGGAGACGGCAGGCCCACCACGTTTACTGAACCATCGCTTCGCATCCGCTAGCCATGGGCCGGTATAGATCGCATTTCGCAACTCCTGCGGATACAGCGGTTTACCCGCAATGTTAATGACTTGAAACCATTCAAGTTTTTCATCGTCTGTGCCGTCGCAAATATAAACTGTGAGTTCGTAGTCAAGAATTTGCTTCTTCTTTTCATCCGAGAGATTGCCGAACCCCATTGGGTTGCCATCAATTTCTATCGAGTAATTGCCCTGCACATACTGGCAAATGCTGACTGTACGCTGCTGACCGTCCATCAACTCAAAACCATCGCCCACCGCTGCCCAATACATCGTATTGAGCGGATAACCTTTGCGGACAGTATTGATGACCGCGTTGCGCTCTTTTTCCCCGTATATGAACTCACGCTGGAAGGCTGGGCGAATGTTCAGCTTTCCAGCGTAGCCGCGAACTCCGCCCTCTCCGTCATCCTTGTAGTCGGCAAATAGCTCGGACACCTTGATTTTTTGTTGGTTGATTTTCATGTCAAGACTTCCGTTTGATGACGATTCGTTTGTAGAGCGGCTCTTTATTCACGACTGGGCCATTCCACATTAGTTTTTTCCCGTTTGAAATTGTCTCTGTTTTGATTGCGCCAAGCTCTTCACCATGCTCTCCGGCGTTGAAGCTCCCTACAATTTCAAACTGCTCAGGGTTGTATTTATCGAGAAAGGTGATAGGCACGCCCATCGCGCCAGCGTAATCCGCCGGAATTTCCGCCACCTTTCCAACTTCGATGGCATCGTAGTTGTCATAAGTAGGATACTCGGCAGGCGCATACCGCTTATAGAGTGGAATTTTTGCGTGGCGCTTGGGGTTGTCTATATTGGTGAACCAAATGGATGAAGAACGTCCTTTCACAATACCGTTGACAACCTTGTAGCTGCTACCTTCCTTGCCTGTCGCAATCATGGCTTGGGCATATTCTTCTGGCACATCGAACAACAAATCGACACCCATCGGTGTTACGCCAATCCAGAGTTTGTTTTCCTTGATGAGCTTGAAAGTTTCTTTGTAGGTAATGGCGTTTTTGTTACCAATGATAAGGAACTTCTTGCCATGCTCGACGAGTTGCGCGACATACTCACGGAATAGCGAGAACGGCGGATTGGTTACAACAATATCCGCCTGCTTTAACAATTCCACGCACTCACGGCTGCGAAAGTCGCCGCCACCGTATCGTTCGTCACCGTTGAGTGGTCTAGCAGTGTTTGCCTCATGCCTGAGCAGGTACTCAACATCCGACAAATCCGTAGCACCTCGGCCTTTTTGGTCTGGCACTTCAGTGATTTCGATAACGTAAGGTTCTCGACCTTCCGGCCTTAAGCCCTCGATTTCTAGCAGCGGCAACTGTCCGCCGACGATTGGCGACTTTTTATAGCTCGTGGCGATGAGCTTTTTGATGCCGATAAAATTGAAGTTGAGAGCGAAATACTTAAAGAAGTTGCTCTCGTATGGGTCATCGCAGTTGCAGAAAACAACCTTGCCGCGCAATTGTTCCCTGTAATGCCGAAGTTCGTTTTCTATGTCGGAAAGTTGGGTATAGAACTCATCATTTTTAGCCTTCTTCGCGCTCCCTAACGAACGATTGCCGTATGTCTCAGACGACGCACGGCTTGCGGCTTGCGGCTTGCGGCTTGCGGCTTGCGGCTTGCGGCTTGCGGCTTGCGGCTTGTAGTCATTATGGTGTCACTTTTCAAAAGTCAAGTTAAATCTGCGCAGCCGTGAGGGTTGCATAGGTGATGCGTTTGCCAACCGTTCTGCGCAACAGCGCGTCGATCCGATCAAGGGTATGCACCTTGCAGTTGCCTTCATTCAGGCGATAGGCGAATTCATCCACATAGCGTTGCAGGTGCTTCTCGCTGAATGAATGATACACACCATAGAAGCCGCGCTTGAGTACGGCCCAGACGCTTTCGATGCCGTTGGTGTGCGCCATGCCGTCCACGAACTGCTTGGCGCTGTGGTTGACGACATGATGCGCGTATTCCGGCATGCCGGTGTAGGACGAATGTTCGTCGGTGCAGAGCATAGAGCCGGATGCCACGGTATTGCGCACCATCGCCCGGATGATGCTGGCTGACGTGCTGCCAATTACTGAGGCCACTACATTGCCGCCACGTTCACGCAAACCGATCACGGCGGTCTTGCCGACCGTGCCGCGCCCGGCGTTGAGTTTCTTGCTTTCGTGCTTGTTGGTTTCCTTGCCGCCGATATAGGTTTCGTCTGCCTCGACAATACCGCGCAGGAAGCCGTTGCTGTCATCGTCGTCCTTGTCGCTACCACAGGCTTCGCGGATACGTTGCAGCATGAACCAGGCAGTTTTTTGCGTGACGCCGATTTCCTTGGAGAGTTGCAGCGAGGAAATGCCCTTGCGGGAGGTGACGATCAGATAGATGGCATACAGCCACTTGTCCAGCGGAACATGGGAGCGCTCAAAGATGGTGCCGGTACGGACGGTGAATACAGCCTGACAATCGGGGCAACGATAGTAACCTTCCACGCCATCGCGCGACTGTTTGTGCATTTTTGCAGCACTGCCACATTTAGGACAGGACGGCGAACCGTTCCAGCGGCGATATTCCAAGTGCTTGCGAGCCGCCGTTTCGTCAGGAAAGCGCTTGAGGAATTCGTAAGTGCTGATCGTGACCTTATCCATGATGAACCGCCTTTGTTATCAGACGGTTACATTATACTTGCCAACTAAAAGCAAGTCAAGTATGTAATTCCCTTTAAAAAGACCTTTACTTTGTAGCGGGATAGAAGAGAGCTAATGATTCTCTTAATCATTGTTATCATGAATCCGTTAAATCATTTCACCAATCACGCTTTACAAACTTCCTAGCTGAGTGCTTTAGCTTTCTAAAGTAACTGAAGTTCTCCGGTATTAAAGTCACTTCCCGAGAAGATAACTTCTGTTTTCCATAACTCTCATTAATGCCGTTAATTGTGTTTGCCAGAAATGCGAAGAGATTATATTTTTCCAAAACCAGCCTTTTACTCTTATGCAACTGGCCAACAGTGTCTTCATAGATATGGCTATTCATAACCTTTCCGATTCCATCAACATCATTCAGATTGGTTCTAGAAAAAGATTTTTCCGGAAAGTATTCCGTCAAATTTGGGCAACCCCAGTAGATTGGATAAGAAAGCCCAAGGTAAGCATCCGTCAATTTCTCAGTAAAATAATCATTCAAGTAACTGTTCTCAAGAACCAGATGATATTTATAGGGTGCGATCGCATCCCATTTGTCCTCAATTTCCTTGAATCCGCGACCATACACATCCACACAATCACCATAACGATCAATTAACTTTTCCACAAAAGCAAGACGTTCTCTATGACCAGCGGTCTGAGTTTTTCTGGTTGTTATGACTGACAGCAGTTTCGTTTTCTCACAATTTTCACCACTGACAAATTGGTCGTAATCCATCACCGCCTCAGCCCCATTTACTTTTTGCCGAACACCAACCATCCACGGCAGGGATTGCTGGCTAAAGCGGACATCGGGGTGTCGTATTGATCTATCGCATGTAATTACCGTGGAGAACTGCTTCAGAAAGCCTGCATGGTAGTGCTTGATATCTGGAGGCTCAGGAGCAATGAATATGATATTTTTTTCTGGGCAAATGACTGTTTGTGGGCTAAGCAAACCCTCATAGACGACCCAGTAATCACAATGAGTTATCGAATCATCATTAACAAAAAACTTACACCCAGCCCACTCCCCAGTCCAACCAGGGGTTTGACGCAATAATGGCCAATTCGGGAATGACGTGGTTAACTTTACCGTAATCACTTTAAAGCGACAAGATTTAGAGAAACGGGCACTCCATCAATACTTGCAAATGACGCATCGATAACAGGAAATTCTTTCATTGCCGCACGATCAAAGCGCTCCACTGAGGTGAAGCCTGCATTTTCCAGAAACAACTTCAATGTCTTATATGAATATCCATAGTAATGGAAATCAAAACGATTCACCTGTCCTCCGAAAACCACACCGCAGGACAGATCAACCCTGTCACGAACAGCAGCCTCTTGATCATATGCATTCAGGCCATCCAGGTAAATTCTGAACAGAATCTCAACATCAGGCACACAAATATACAACCCACCTCCTGGCTTCAACACCCTGAACCATTCCGCGAGTACCGTCGGTATTCGTGATCTAGGGATATGTTCAAAAACATGAGATGTATAAATACTGCCAACACTACCAGTCTGTAGATGAATTTTTTCAACGCCACCAACCACATCACAAAATGCAGCAGGGTTTCCATCAATATTTAAAAAACCATCGATCACGAGCCCACCAGACCCTAGGTGCAACCCTCGGACATTGATACCACCTAATTTATAGATCCTAGTATGATAACAAATTGACTTGACCAGTTTACTCACCGGATAAACCAGCAAAAACCATCCCATAAAGGGGAAAGTTTCGATTAATTTTTTAATACCTTTTTTTAATAACCCCAAGATTTAACTCCTCTTAACCGTCCATTTTTCAGCCATCAGAATATAGGCATCAAACTTTTCGTTGAGATGCGCCTGATTAAATTTACTAGACGCATAGATAGTGATGTTTTTCACAAGACCATATTTGTGTAAATAATCTTTGATGCCATAGCGACTGGCATGCAAAAGAATTTGGTAGTCTCCAGAAGCTAAAAGATTCGCCGGTATGAGTAACTGTACCTCATAGGCCCCCTTATCCATCTCTTCCAGTTCAGCATCCCAATCCGCCAGAAATGATCGAAATACAGTTTCTCCCGTAGGCAATTTCAAATAAATGCCCAGCCTGAACGCACTTACTGCTTCTAATATCTCGAAACCAACTTTTACCACAAAAGACTGGTCACCATCTATGTGATCAACAGGAGCGTCCTTCTGAAGGATATCATATTGATTAATAATGAGTTCGTTTGCCACCACCGGCAAAGCAAATTCATTAGAATCATCACCCTTGAGATATTCCAAGGCCACATAACTAACATCGCCCATTGCAGCCAACTGCCCTTGGCGGAGCAATATCGCCTTACTACATAAGGCCCCGATTGCCGCCATGTTATGACTGACAAACAAAACAGTTCGTCCCTGCTTGCCAACATCCTCTATCTTCCCCATGCACTTTCTCTGAAACTGTAGATCTCCCACTGCCAACACCTCATCTACAATCAGAATTTCTGGCTCAAGGTGTGCTGCTACCGCAAACGCCAAGCGAACGTACATGCCACTGGAATATCGTTTGACTGGGGTATCAAGAAACTTTTCAACTTCTGCAAAGGCTACAATTTCATCGAATTTTTGCTTGATTTCGGCCTTGCTCATGCCGAGGATGGCCCCGTTAAGGTAAATATTCTCCCGCCCAGTCAATTCTGGATGAAAGCCGGTCCCCACTTCAAGCAGGCTGGCGACCCTTCCTCGAATTTTCACTGACCCTTCGCTGGGCTCCACAATTCGCGACAATACTTTCAACAAAGTTGATTTGCCGGCCCCATTGCGACCGATAATGCCTATTCTGTCTCCTTGCTGAATATCGAAACTGACGTCCTTAAGCGCCCAGAACTCTTCGTGCGTCGCATCAATTGAAGGCTCTGAAAAAGGGTTCCGCAGCTTTTGCGCGGCATTTCTAACACTCTTTGCAATAACGTCCCTTAATGCTGTATACCGCTCCTGGGATTGGTGACTAAGGATGTATTTCTTACTAAGATTTTGGACTGAGATGACTGGTGACATAAAATAATCAAATCAAATCGGCAAATTTTCGTTCCGTTTTACGGAAGTAGAGAATGCCTGAAATCAACACAGAAACGACCAAGCTTAATGAGAGGGCGAAACCAGGCCAGTAGAGTTTTGAGTCCCCGCCCAGAATAGCCCAGCGGAAACCATCAATCACGCCAACCATCGGATTCAGCGAATATAGCAATCGCCACTGTTCTGGGACAATGTTGCTACTGAATCCGACAGGTGAAACATACAACCCAAACTGCACTACAAATGGAACAATGTAGCGAAAATCTCGATATTTTACGTTTAGTGCCGCAATCCATAGCCCCGTTCCCATGGCTGCAGCAAAGGCAATTAATGTGAAAAATGGAAGGGTGAGAATGCGCCAACCGGGGAAAAATCCGTACCAGATCATCAACCCAACAAGAATGACCCCAGAGAGAAGAAAATCAACGAAACTCACAATTACTGCGCTTGCCGGCACTACCAACCTCGGAAAGTAAACTTTGGAGATCATGTTGGCATTGCTGATCAAACTATTTCCCGCTTCCGTAAAGGCGTTTGAGAAAAACTGCCAAGGCAATAGTGCTGCAAATACCAGAATCGGGTACGGGACACCTTCGGAAGGTAATTTGGCCAATTTACTAAAAACCAAGGTAAACACCAGCATGGTCAAAAATGGCCTCAAGAGTGCCCATGCAATCCCAATGGCAGTCTGTTTATATCTTACAAGAATGTCGCGCCAAGCAAGAAAAAAGAAAAGTTCCCGGTATCGCCACAAATCTTGCCAGTAGTGCTTCTCAGTCCGTCCCGCTTGGATAAGCAAGGTATGTTGCTGATTCATTTATTGCTCATCGTAAAATTATGGAAGATCACTTATGACATCGGCATAAGCATGCACGAGCCCTTGGTGCAACGAAGTGCTTGCTCGCCAGCCCAACTCACACAATCTATCTACATCCATCAACTTCCTAGGCGTACCATCCGGCTTACTTATGTCGAATGCAATTTCACCTTCATAACCAATCGTTTTCCCGATAAGTTCCGCCAACTCTTTGATCGTGACATCCTCGCCCACTCCGATGTTGACCACCGGAGGGAGACCGTCGTTACGGTCAGCTGCAAGTAGTGGTTTGAATTGTTCGTCCGGCAGGTTCATTAGATAGACGCAGGCATCCGCCATGTCTTCGTTGTACATGAACTCACGGCGCGGGGTACCAGTGCCCCAGACCACGACCTCCTTCGCATTCGCCAGTTTCGCCTCATGGAACTTGCGAATCAGCGCCGGGATGACGTGGCTGTTCTGCGGGTGGTAGTTATCGCCGGGGCCATAGAGGTTGGTGGGCATCACCGACAGGTATTGCGTCCCGTACTGGCGGTTGTAGCTCCAGCACATCTCGATACCGGCGATCTTGGCCAGGGCGTAGGGACGGTTGGTCTCTTCCAGCGGGCCGGTGAGGAGGTATTCCTCCTTCAGCGGTTGCGGGGCGAGTTTGGGGTAAATGCAACTGGAGCCGAGGAACAGCAACCGCTTCACGCCATTCAGGTAGGCGGCGTGAATGACGTTGGTCTGGATGGCCAGGTTGTCCCGGATGAATTCTGCCGGGTAGGTGTTGTTGGCCAGGATGCCACCCACTCGGGCGGCCGCCAGGAATACGTAATCCGGCTTGTGCTCGGCGAAGAAGGCTTCAACAGCCTGCTGGTTGGTGAGGTCAAGTTCAGCGTGGGTGCGCAGCAGCAGGTTGGTATAGCCTTGGGCCCGGAGATTGTTCACCAGGGCAGAGCCCACCAGCCCGCGATGGCCAGCCACGTAGATTTTGGCGTTCAGTTCCATGCTTACTCGTGGTAGTCGTAGGCCGCGTAGCCGTGCT
>JAKOVB010000100.1 GCA_029782295.1 Pseudomonadota bacterium | reverse complement strand
ATTCGTGGCGCACCATAGGTGCGACGGCTCTCGACATAGATCTCCATGATACGAGCCTTGAGCACCTCATCTTCGAGTGCCCTCTGTGAGGGTTTACGCGTGCGCCACGCATAGTAGCCGCTGGTGGAGACACCCAGTACTCGGCAGAGTGTGACGACGCTGTGATTGGCCTTCTCACGCTCAACAAACGCGAACGCCGCTAGGGGGACTATTTGGTCTCCTTGGCGAAGAAGGCCGCTGCTTTTTTTAGGATCTCTCGCTCTTCGCGCAGAATCTTAACTTCGCGTCGGAGCCGCAAGAGTTCCTCACGCTCACTGGGAGTCAGCCCGCTTGCCTCGTCTTGTTCTGCACGGCGCACCCAACGGCGCAGTGTCTCGCCCCCGATACCCAAGTCTTTAGCTACACTTTCGATTGATTTGCCGCTCTCCCGAACGAGGCGGACTGCCTCTTCCCGGAACTCGGCCGGATACCCTTTTCTTCCTACCATGTTTAGACACCCTCTCTCAGTCTACTGATCCTCATCTTGGGTGTCCACTGGATCGGGGCAAGCTCAGGTGGATCAATGTCGGGCAAGCGGGCTGAGTGTTGCCGCGTGGTGCCGTGAGAACGAAGTGTCGGAACAACAGATGTATTATTGGCTGCGGAAGTTCCGCAGCGAAGAAACGGACGCAGTGGAAGACGACATCCAGTGGATCCAGCTTGGCCGGTGGGACCGCCAGGCTGCGCTGCGTACGATCGAAGACAGTGCCGTGCGGATCCACATCGGTCGTGCCATGGTTGAGGTGCGGCCGGGATTTGATCCCGTTCTTCTTCGAGGCGTCGTGAAGGTGCTGTTGGGCTCATGCTGATCGGTGGCTTGGGAGTGGAGCGTGTCTACTTGGCTTGCGGCAGTACGGACATGCGCAAGTCGATTGACGGTTTGGCGGCGTTGGTCAGCCAATCGTTCCAACTCGATCCGTTTTCTCCGGCGCTCTTTGTTTTCTGTAACCGCCGCCGGGACAAAATGAAGATCCTGCATTGGGATCACAACGGGTTTTGGCTCTATTATCGCCGCCTTGAGAAGGGGCGCTTCCAATGGCCCACGACCCAAGAGCACGGCACACTGACCGTGAGCCGGCGCCAGCTGCCGGGGCTGTTGGATGGCCTTGCTTTGGATCCGCGCCACGCGCACCGGCCGGTGCACGCCCGTGTTGTCGTTTGAAGAGAAAGATTTCGGGGATCCAGTACCCGCCGGCAGGAATGGGCCGTGACGTCGCGAACTGGGTAAGCATGACCCAGCGACCAGCAACGATGGAAGAACTCCTACAATACTGCGCTGCTTTGGAACAGCAGGTCGCCGAGCTAAAG
>JAKOVB010000046.1 GCA_029782295.1 Pseudomonadota bacterium | reverse complement strand
CGCGCCCATGGCGGGCGCCAAGCGGAAATCGAAGCTTGGCTGGCAGCGCACCCCGCGGTCGAACGCTATGCCGCGGTCGACGACGAAGCCCACTTGTACGCCCGGGGCTGCTCGTGGCTGGTTCTGACACATCCGCTCATCGGTTGGAGCGAGGACACCAGCGAATCACTGCTCGTGCTGCTTGGTTCGGCGCTTCGAAGTCATCCAACGATGACGGGTACGCGCACCGCGCCCATCGCCTGGAGCGCTTCGCAACGATGTCTGCCGTCGATGAATTCAAGCTCGTTGCCTTTGCGCACGAGCACGGGAAGTGCTGGCCAATCCGCCCGACCTCCGGAAAGCGCTTCTGCGAACCAGTTCATCTGGAATCGGAGCCGACGACCGTCAGGGAAGCCTGGCGCGCCAAGGCGAGCGAGCCCAGTCAGTTCGCTCACTTTCATCTGGAGAATCTGGATGGGCGAGCGCACCAGGTCGTAGTACTTCTCCGTTGGCCAAGCCGAAGGTGCCATGCTGAATCAATGACGCGCGACAAATTTTGCAGAAAGTAACGCTATACGCTATCATCTGCGAAAGTTACCGCTGTCCATCATGCAACTCGTTCCCATCGCCCGCGCTTCGCTGGTAGACCCCGACATCGCCCTGCGCTCCATACAGGCGAAGGGACGATACGTCTTCGAGGCATCCGAGTTTGCTGCTCTGACCGGGCGAGACCCGAACAGCGTTGCGACCAAGGCGGCCTTGGCGCGACTTTCGAAGACCGGTCGCATCACTTCACTGGTCCGCCACCCGTCGACCTGGCTCATCGTCCCTGCCGAGCATCAGCACTATGGCGCGCCTCCGGTGACCTGGTGGATTGACGATTTTCTTCGCCACACCGACCCCCATCACTATGTTGCCCTGCTTTCCGCAGCTCGCCACTGGGGGTCAGCGCACTACGCGCAACAGACAACGCAGGTCATGGTGGCTCGAGCACGCCGCCCGATAGAGGTCGGACGCCTGCGTGTTGTCTTCACCTACAAGGCAGCGCTGGCGAAAACGCCCACGGTTACCGTCACCAGTTCGGTTGCCCCCTACCGGGTCAGCACACCCGAGGCAACGCTGCTTGACCTCATTCGTCATTGCAAGTACATCGGCGGCCTGGAAGCCATCGCACGCATCGCCAAGGATTTCGTGCCTGCAATGTCGGGCGTGGGCCTGCGCAAGGCGCTCGATGGCCTGGGCCAGGCAGCGACGGCTCAACGGTTGGGTTTCATTCTCGAGGCGCTTGGCTCTCGACTCGCCGGCACCGTGGATGCGTGGTTGACTGGGCGCAACTATCGACGTGAGCAGCTCGAGCCAGGCGAAACACTCGTAGACGAACCGCTCAACTACCACCCGAAGTGGCGCATTGCCTATTTCGCGCCCCAGCTTGACCTCGTCCGGGAGCTCGCGTGATATCACTGCAAGACATCATCGCCTGGCGCGCCAAGGCGCCATGGGCAAGCGACCTGATGGTGGAGCAGGACTGGCTCATCAGCCGTGCGGTCGAACTCATCTTCGCGAACGCCAAGCTGCGAACACAGCTCGCCATGCGCGGCGGCACCGTGCTGCACAAAGGACATCTCGCGCCCGCGGCCCGATACTCCGAGGACATTGACTTGGTGCTTATCGAACCGCGCCGCAGCCACAGTGGCATTCGAGAGGACCTCGCAAACGCGCTGGAGCCGTTGCTCGGCAAACCAAGCGAATCGGTCATCACCGGGGTGACGCTCTTCGTGCGCAATCTGACGGCCAAGTCGAAGATTGCGCGCCTGACTTACCGGTACGGGCCCACGGATTCGAGTGCGGCCTTGGCGACGTTGAAGGTTGAGGTGAACCTCAACGAGACGCAGCCCTTCTTCCCGTTAGCACAGGTGCCCGTAGAAGTACCGTTGACCGGAGACGTTTCCAAGAGTATCGAGGTTGTCTCCTATGACCTCAATGAAATGCTCGCGACAAAGCTGCGGGCGCTGTTGCAGCGCGAGCATGGACGTGACCTCTTCGACCTTTGGCATGCGTGGCGCACGAGCGAGGCACGAGGCACGGGTGTCGTTGACCCCGCTCGCGTTGGCCAAGCCTTCCGTTTCTATCTTCAGCAGGAGGGCAGCGACCGCTTCACCCTTGCCGACGTTCAAACCGAGATGGAACGACAAATGAGGTCGCGCAAGTTCCTGAACGACATGCAGGGCTATTTGCCTGTAGGCATGCGCTACGACCCACACGTCGCCTACGAGGATTTTTGCCGGGTGTTCTTGCCGCACTTGTGAGGAACGGTTCTGCCCGGGGTGAAAGGCCGGCGGCCAGCGAGCTTGCTTTGTCGGAAGCTACCGGCCACTCAGAGACTGACAGCCTGCCCGACGGCACGAGCAACAACCAGGCCGAGAGCTACAACTGGCGCATGCGCCGCGCCGCCGAGGGCATCTACCTGTCGCCCAGCAACAAGTACCTGGCCGACTACGCGGTCGAGGCCGCCTGGCGCGAGCACGCGCGGCACCTCTC
>JAKOVB010000042.1 GCA_029782295.1 Pseudomonadota bacterium | reverse complement strand
CAACTGCTTGCAGCATGTCGTACAGCAGCCAAACGTCCATTTGTTTATCCTCCGTTCTTCAGTACACTGTCCTTTGCTGATCGTTCGAGTCAACTACCCCCGACTGAAGTCGGGGGCTTGCCCGAAGATAACGAAAACGCCAGCCATTGTGGCTGGCGTTAGACCGGGGATGCGATCCCCGGTGGGGTTCAGCGGACAAATCGCGTCCGCAGGCGGACAGTTCGCGTCCACCTTGCAAAAGCGTGGCCTTTACGGTTCATTATAGCAGCAGCAAAGGCATCAGCGGAGCTGTGCCGGCGCTTAGCTAGTGTGGGGATAGCCGCCTAAGAAACTCGGCGACTTCCTTCACGCCTGGCGGACAGTGATGGACAAACACGGCATACTCCTCCCGTGTCGCCATATTCAGATCGTTGGCGTCGGGAGAGCTTATCGAAGAGATTGAAGCCGGTGTCCACAGGTATTGCGCGAAGGGCTGGTCGAGGAATAGATATTTGTGGCCCGCAAAGTCCACATAGCGGTGAACGTTGCGATGGTCGTCGCGGATCAGGGCGAGTTGCCGGGGGGTCATGGTTTCCAGCCACCACTTCCGGACAGCGTAGCCGCAACTGTGCGGGCCTGTTGCCCAGTGGATCGGCTCAACGTACAGCGACGGGTTTTTCGTTAGGTTTGCGATCCGCACGGGCCAGCAGGCCATCACAAACTCCCTCGGGACACGGGCCAGCGCCTCGCTCAGCCCAGGCAGGTGCCAGTCATCATCGTCGATTGGGGCGATCCATTCGCTGCTGGCCACAGTCCAGTCATCGACTGTTGGCAGTGTCGTGTTCGCGCGGGCCACGCTGGCAAGGAACGTGCGAAACTCTAGGTAAGAACAGTCAGGAAATCGCGCATTCCATAACTCATGAAGCCGTTTTGCGCGGTCATAATGGTCCGCGAAGTGTAACACGCCAGCCAGGCCCTGTTTCTCGGCCCGGCGGCGTATCCAGGCTGTGACTATTTCTTTGGTCATGTGTTTTATCTCCAGTGGCCATCGGTATTAAACACTCGTCCCGCGGCGGGGCATATCACTGGCATTTTCGCCGCTTCCGCAATGATCGCCGCCTGCCCCGGGTCGGACTCGACATAGCCGGTAATCCCTACGGGGCGGAGTGTGTCAAGTTGCCTTGCCTTCCACTCTGCGACAGTGGTGGGTGTGTGCCAGCGTGCGTCCGGGTGACCGGTCCAGAGAATCAGTTGTCGCCAGCGGATGGCGTGTTT
>JAKOVB010000029.1 GCA_029782295.1 Pseudomonadota bacterium | reverse complement strand
GGGCATTGGAGCAAGACGGCACCATGACACCGGACCAGGCCGCCGAGTACCTGCACCTGCACAGGGATACGGTGCGCCGGCTGTTGCGCCAGGGGACTCTGCCAGGTCGAAAGGTAGGCAAGCAGTGGCGTATCCGCAAGCATGACCTAGACGCATACCTAAGTGGCGGCAAGCCAAACGGGGAGGCCAACTCATGAGCGTGAGTCGTGAAGAACTCTACCGCCGGCTGCGCGCAGCAGAGAAGGCGCTTGATCGGGAAAGGATACGGGAGATGGCCGGCCAGCACGGAGGCAGGGTACTAGAGAATACCTTCCAAGTCGCAGCAGGGGTAGTGGCGCTGCAGGCAATCGGTATTTACGCAGAGCGGGCAAAGCAAGACCCAGACGAGCACCCTTTCCTGGGGCGCCTGGCGGCACGAGACAACCTGGATACCGTGTTCCACGCGCTAACGCAACGCGTGCGGGAAGACTTTCAGGAAGCCTTGGCCCAAGAAGAAGGGGCAGCCGAACGCCTGGAAACATGGTTATGGCAGCACGTTTCAGCGTGGGCGTTTGACACTATGGAGAAGGAACTGGGAACCCAAGCTGTTCAAGCTATGCCCGCCGAAGAGTTCGACAGGGTGTTCAATGAGTATGTGTTCGACAAACAGGACTTTACGGCTGTAACCGCTAACCTCCTGAGCATCTACGCCCAGGATTATGCCCGCCTGTACCTGGAAACCCTGGACCCCGAGCACCTTCCGCTGCCCAAACTGCGTCGTTTCTTGGGGCTGCCGGAATCAGCAGACCTGCCGTCTACGGTGGACGTGAGAAGCGGCGCACACGCCCTACCTGACGCTTTCGCAACAGGGGTGGGACGTATCCCCTCCAACCCTGCCCTATCGGCTGTGCTGGGAGCGATATGGAAAGGTGGCCCACGCGCCCGTTTTCTGCAGGCAGGGTGGAGCGACGCTGGCACAGGCAAGCCTACATACGTCCATATGGTCAAACAAGGTGGCCGGGTACTAGTGTATCCAAACCTGATGCACAGAGCCATCGACCCGCTCCCCACAACGGAAGCACTCTGGGCCTTCGTGGAGAGCTTGAACCCGTTCACTGCGGACGTGGCCCTTGCGGTGCTTGCCCAAATGGTAGAGCCAAGTACAGGGGACCGGCCGAAGTACCCCCTTCTGCAGCCAGTGCGAATCACAGCAAATGCGATTCTTCGTTACAAAGGCATACAGCGGTACGGCGCAGAGCGGCGATTACTTGAACACCGCGTATACGAAGAAATGGAGCGGCTACGGGGCCTCACCTTTGACGTGGAGCGGGTAAAGGCATACGACGCGGACACCGACAGGTGGCCGAAGGAAGGAGCTAGCTGGGAAGGCGACCGCCTGTTTGACATCGTGAAGGTGGAGAAGTGGCAGGAAACCCTAATTGGAGGGGAACGCCAGCGCATCGAGGTTGCCTGGAGTGTCCGCGCCGGGCAATGGGCTTACTGGTGGCTGAACGCACAGGGGCGCGTATATGTATCCCGCATGGCGCGGGTTTTGCTGGAACTGGATCACCGCGAGAACCGACCAGCGGCCGTCATGGCAAAGAAGATTGGGCAACTCCTCGCCTTGTGGCGCGCCTCGGAAACCCTAGAACGGCGGATTGATGGGCTACTACAAGACATAGGCGAGCTGCCAGAGCCCCAAAAGCGAGACAAAGACTGGGCAGGGCGTACGCGGGACCGTTTCGACGAGGCCATGCTGACCTTGCAAGAGGCCGGGGTATTCGT
>JAKOVB010000010.1 GCA_029782295.1 Pseudomonadota bacterium | reverse complement strand
CCTTGGTCTAGGAGGGCACTGATTTTACCTCGCTCGAACGCAGAGAGATGTTTAAACTTGCGGCGAGATGTGGTATTCTTATGTTCAGGAACCATAGCCGAAACCTCCGTATCGTGTTAGTGTGGATACCAACATCATACAGGGTTTCTGGCTGTGGTTCCATTCATTTCTTCGTGTTGCATTTCATTCTACAATGAGCCTTCACCAAGCCGAAGTCCAACTGCGCGGGCAAGATGGGCCGGCCCTGCAGGTAATTCGGGATAATCCCGGTCAAGGCGATCAACAGCCCTACTCCTCCGCCCCAGGCCAGCCCAGCCCGCCAATTGCGCAGGCCCAGAACCTCGCGGGCGCTGAGACCGGCCCGCTCGAGCAGCCAGAGGGCGGGCGCAATCCAGATCAAGAGTTTCGCTGCTGTCCAGTACAGAAAACTCCCCAGGCCGGCGGAAAACCAAGCGAAGCTCCCATCCAGCGGGTTTTCAATATCCAGGCCCCGATCCAGGCGGCGATGGTGCACGCAAAGGTGAGGAAGGTGGTCTGCACTATACGGTTGGATGCCCGCTGGCTATTCATGGACGAACTCCTCCGGAGTGAGCTCATAGTCGATGAAGGACTGCAGTTCTCCCAGCTGATCCCGCCAACAGTCGATCCTGGTGGCCACCTTGCGGAAGCCCAATTTTTCATAGACGTGCTGGGCCCGAGTGTTTTTCACATTAGTGTCCAGCACCACCTTTTTGTAGCCCCCTGCCCCAAAGAGGTAGCCGATCAGCAGGCGCAGGAAGCGGGTGCCGTAGCCCCGTTCCCGGCACTGGGCACTGCAGATCTTGATTCCGATCTGGGCCGTCTGCCCGCCCAGATCGCGGTAGTTCATCTCTCCTACAGGTTCGCCGGCAACTTCCAGAATCAGCCTGTGCTGGGCGGGATCGTTCCCGGTGAAAAGCTTGAGAACGTCCTCCCGGGTTAGACCCAGCCCCAGGGGAAAACCAGAGAACCTCATCACTTCGCCGTCATTCCACCACTGGCAGAGCAGGTCAGCATCTTCTGCTGTGGCAGCCCGAATGGTCAACTCCTGGTCTCGTAAACGCACGCCCTTCTCCCTCCCTTGGCCTGGAACATAGTCAGCAGTACTGCAGAGCCAGATCATGTGATGGGCACCGGGGCCCCAATAGTCCTTAACCACTTTGTAGGGCGGGCCGAACTTCTGCCGCCACTTGGCTTGGGCTTGTTTCAAACCGCAGTCCAAGGCAAACCGCTGCACACCCCGGCTTTGCAGATAGGCGGCCATCTTGGCAATCAGCGCGGACGCCACGCACTGGCCCTGAAATTCAGGCAGAACGTAGAGGCTGCCCAGCTCGCCAACCTCAGCCAGCTCGCCGGCTGTGCACCGCCTGATGTCCTCGCCGCAGGGGCCGTAGGAAATGGTGCCGATCACTTTTCCCGCGAGCCTAGCCACGAAAAAGACAAGCTCAGAATCATCGGCTTGCACCGCCCTGCGCAGAAGCTCCTGTTTGAAAGCGATCTCCGCAGGCGCCTCGGCAGTAATGCCCTCCTCGGCAAAAGCGAGGGCGATGGACCGTGCGAACACATCGCAGGCCTGCTCCAGATCGGAATGCTCGGGTTTTCTGATCTCCAAACCAGGCAGCACCACCGCCACGGCTGTTCCCCCCTTAACAGAAACATCCAGTCTACAGGGTATTGGACGTTGAAGATCAAAAAACCTGCTCACAAAAAAGATGCCGGGCCTCAACCCGGCATCTTACGGTTATCCTTAGTATCTGGTGCGCATATAGATGTCGTTCCAGCGCTGCAGGACATACTCTTTGTTCTCGATGAGCCATTCTACGTCCCTGTCGGCCCAGGTGATGTCTTCGGTCTTGGGCAGGTAGGGGGTATCGTAAACGGCCTTGGAGTTGGTGAAGCGGAGCGTACCGAGAGCGGTGCCCAGCTCAGACTGGCCTTCAGCGCTCATGAGGTAGTCAACCAACAGCTTAGCAGCTTCCATGTTTTTGGCGCCCTTGATCACGGCTACGCCGAAAGCGGAAGCGGAAGCGCCTTCCTCAGGGTAGACCAGCTTGATGTTGGTGGCGCCGGCCTTGAGCAGCGTGGAAGCGCCGTCTTCATAGGACAGGCCTACAACGTACTCGCCAGAGAGAACGCTGCGGAACGCCACGGAAGAAGAGGTGGAAATAACCACGTCATTCTTCAGCAGGCCTTCGATGAACTCCCAAGCCTCAGGGCTGTCATTGCCGTACACGGCAAAAATGTTGCACACATGGTTCCAGGCAGAAGACGAAGAGTTAGGATCAGGCATAACGATCCTGCCCTTGAGCCTGGGATCCAGCAGATCCTTGTAGCTGGTGATGTTCATGCCGAGCTCAGCTTCGAGGTCGGTGTTCACGCAGAACACGATGGTGGACAGGTGGTCCAGGTTGTAAAAGCCGTTGTTGGACCTGTAAGCCGGGTAGATCTCATCCTCATAGGGGGAGAGATAGGGCTCGAACAGATCTTCGTAAATCATGCCGTCGCTGTTGCTGAGGCCGCCCCACATCACATCACCTTGGGGGTTGTTCTTCTCAGCGCGGATCCGGGCGGTGAGTTCGCCAGCGGAACCATTCACGATTTCAATGCGGATACCAGGATACCTTTGGTTGAACAACCTGACCAAGTTGTTCAGGTCGTTGTCTGTCATACTGGAATACAACACGAGGTCGCTCTTGAAGTTGGGGTCACGCAGGGTGTCCGCGAGAGCGACTGCCGAGACCAGCAGTGACAAGGACACGACGAGTGCGAGCATGATGCCAATACGTTTTTTCATCTCTTCAACTCCTCCTCTTTATTTTGCCTTTCTATTTTTACAGCTCCCGCTGTAAAAACCGCTTAGATCCTGACGTCTTCCTCCTTGCTGACCGCCAGGTAAATCATGATGGACACAGCTGTGACCACCGTGGTGATGGCCGCAAAGGCCGCCGCGAGGCCGTCGTTGCCCCGGGAGATGGCCACGTAGGTGGACATGGTTAGGGTGATCGTTCTGTTGTTGTACAGGATGATCGCGCTGGACAGCTCAGTTACGATGGAGATCCAGCTCAAGATGGCTCCGGAGATGATGCCGTTGCGCATCATGGGCACGGTAACCCTGAAAAACGTCTTGGGCTTCGAAGCGCCTAGACTCGTGGCTGCTTCCTCCACATCCCTGGGCACCAGCTGCAGCGTGGCCGTGGCCGATCTGATGGTGTACGGCATACGGCGGATCACCCAGGCGATCATCATGATCAAGGCCGTGCCGGTCAGGGCAAAAGGCCTGCCGCTGAAAGCGATGACCAGAGCCACACCGATGACCGAACCGGGCATAACATAAGGCACCATGGACAAGGTGTCAATCAGGTTGTTGAGCACACTCGGCCGGCGCACAACCAGGTAGGCAATGATGATGGCCAACAGGACGATCAGGGCCAACGAGCCTAAGCCTAAGAACACAGTGTTGTTGATGGACCTGCCCAACAGACGGCTGACCGCCATGCGGTAGTTGGTGAGCGAGTAGCCCGGCAGAAACACCGCTCCATCCGAGTTCCTGAAGGACAGGTAGACGATGTACGCCTGGGGCAGGAAAGCGATACCCACCAAAGCGTAGGAATAGAGGTACATCAGAAAGCCGCCGATGCCCTTGGGCTTTTTCTTCTCCACCGGATGCATGGCGCTGATGGAGAAGTTGTACCGGCTGGTCGCCCATTTCTGAAGCAGGAAGATGGCCGTGGTCATGATCACGCCGATCACGCTGATGGCCGCAGCGAAACGGTAGTCCTGCCCGTGCTCGCCCAGGTACTGGTTGTAAATCTCCACTGGGAACGTCCTGTACCCTTCACCAATCAAGAGGGGCGTGCCGAAGTCCGCAAAGGCCCTCATGAACACCACCAAAGAGGCGGCCAGGATGGTGGGCATGGACAGCTGGAGGATGATCCTAAAGAACCTTTTCACTCCAGTTACACCCATATTGGCCGAGGCTTCCAGCAGCGAGTTGTCGATATCCTTAAAGGCGCCGTTCATGTAGATAAACACCAAGGGGAAAAGCTTCAAAGACTGCACGAATAAGATGCCGCCAAAGCCGTAAATAGAGCCGATCTTGATCCCTAGACTGGTGGCGAGGAACTTGGTGATCACACCCTGGCGCCCCAAGAGCAGCACCCAGGCATAGGCGCCGATGAACGGTGCCGACATGGCACACAGCAAACTGACAACAAACAAGAACTTGGCACCCTTGAGCTGGTAGAATGAATAAAAGTAAGAAACGGGAATGCCGAGGATCAGGGTGACCAGTGTAATGGCCAAGGATACCTTGATGCTGTTGATAATGGTGACCGTGTAATAGCGGTACTGAAAGAAACGCTTGAAGTATTCTAGGGTAAACTGGCCCTGGGCGTTAAGCACCGACTGCCGCAGCAAGCCCCAGAGGGGGTACAGCAGGAAAAGGACGAAGAAGCCCAGTGTGACCAGGGATACCCCAGTCCAAAGATCGAATTTACGTTTTGCTCCCATGACCTTCGCCTCCTCTCCTGTCGTTAACCCACCGCGAGCCGCTTGGCTGCTGGCGCCGACTCACTGGAGGCCAGTGCGTCATTCTCCACGCCCTCCAAGATGTTGGTAGTGCCATCGGCAGTAAACAGGTTGATCTTCTCCGTGTTGAACGTGACGAAGACTTCTGTTCCCGGCTCGATGATGCTGTCCAGAGTAGATTCATGCACCGACTCCATCTGCAGGCCATTGGGCAGGCGCATGAAGTAGTGCGTGTTCAGACCCAGGAATACGCTGTTTTGGATAGTGGCCTTGAATCCTCCGTTGGCCTCTCTGCTGATGGACAGCTCTTCAGGCCGCACAGAGATGATCACTTTCTGCCCCTTCTTGTACTCTTTGCGCACATTGGGCACTGGAGCTTCGTAGTTCTCATACCTGACGACAGGAACATCGCCCTTCATCACCAACTCGCCCTCGAGGATGTTGCTGCGGCCGATAAAGGTGGCCACAAAGGTGTTGGCGGGGCGTTGGTAGATGCTCTTGGGCGTACCGATGTGCTGGATTTCGCCCTTGTTCATGACGGCAATGCGGTCGGAGATGGCCATGGCCTCTTCCTGATCGTGGGTGACGTAGATGGTGGTAATGCCCACGGTCTGCTGAATGTGTTTGATCACCGTGCGCATTTCAATGCGCAGTTTGGCGTCCAGGTTGGACAGCGGTTCGTCCATCAAGAGCACATCCGGCTCAATGCACAGCGCCCGGGCCAAGGCCACCCGCTGCTGCTGACCGCCGGAGAGCTGCGTAGGCATGCGGTCCGCCAGTTCTTTGATCTGCATGAGCTCCATAAACCGCTCCGCTTTGCTGCGGATTTCCGCTTTGGGCATGTTCTTGTTGGTCAAGCCAAACTCCACGTTCTTGCGCACAGTCATATGGGGGAAAATGGCATAGCTTTGAAAGACCATGCCGATGTTCCGCTTAGCCGGATTGAGATCATTGATCAGGCGGTCGTCGAAGTAAAACTCGCCGCCGTCAATGGTGTTAAACCCGGCAATCATCCGCAGCAGCGTGGTTTTGCCGCAGCCCGACGGGCCGAGGAGAGTAAAGAACTCGCCGCTGCGCACGTCTAAGTTCAGATTGGGGATGATGACGTTGTCCCCAAACTTCTTAAACGCGTTTCTTATGGTGATGTTTACACTCATTCCCTTCACTCCTCTTCCTCTAATGCCGACCTATGATTCCTTCTGAACCGCAAACACACACAAAAGCGCGTCCTAAACCAGCCCCTTTCCAAGCAAACTGCTCTGGGTGCCAGGAGCGCGCACGCTTCATGACTGCCGCTGACCGCACGCGTGCCGGGGCACCGCCCGGAAATAGGCGCAGTACTCAGAGCACTGAGTACGGTCAAATGCTTTTATACATACAAAGA
>JAKOVB010000172.1 GCA_029782295.1 Pseudomonadota bacterium | reverse complement strand
GTGTGCAGTGTTGATGGTAATGCCGCGTGCCTTTTCTTCCGGTGCCGCGTCAATCTGATCGTATGCCTTCGCTTCGCCACCGAACTTCTTCGACAGAATGGTGGTGATCGCCGCCGTCAGCGTCGTCTTACCGTGGTCAACGTGACCAATCGTACCAACGTTTACGTGCGGCTTGGTACGCTCAAATTTGCCTTTTGCCATGATAGTCTTCCTTTAAAAATGATACTTATTTCTTGTTGATGATCGCGTCAGCCACATTACGCGGCGCTTCGGAGTAATGCTTGAATTCCATGGAGTAGGTTGCACGACCCTGAGACAGCGAACGAACCGTGGTGGAATAACCGAACATTTCGGACAATGGAACTTCAGCGCGAATCGCCTTGCCACCACCAGCCATGTCATCCATCCCCTGGATCACGCCACGACGGGAAGACAAGTCACCCATCACATCACCCATGTACTCTTCCGGGGTTTCAACTTCAACCGCCATGATGGGCTCGAGCAGAATCGGATCCGCCTTGCGCATACCATCCTTGAAAGCCATCGAAGCCGCCATCTTGAAGGCGTTTTCGTTGGAGTCCACATCGTGGTAGGAACCATCGAACAGGGTAACCTTCACATCCACCACCGGGAAGCCAGCCAGAATACCGTTCGGGATAGTTTCACGCAGACCCTTTTCCACTGCCGGGATGAATTCACGCGGCACGGTACCACCCTTAATAGCGTCGACGAACTCAAAGCCCTTGCCAGCCTCGTTAGGCTCCATATTGATCCACACGTGACCGTACTGACCCTTACCACCGGACTGCTTGACGAACTTGCCTTCGACTTCAACCTTCTTCTTGATCGCTTCGCGATAAGCCACTTGCGGCGCGCCGACATTAGCCTCAACGCCAAATTCGCGCTTCATACGATCAACCAGAATTTCAAGGTGCAATTCACCCATACCCGAAATAATGGTCTGGCCGGATTCTTCATCAGTACGCACACGGAAGGAGGGGTCTTCCTGCGCCAGACGACCCAGCGCGATACCCATCTTTTCCTGGTCAGCCTTGGTCTTCGGCTCGACAGCAACGTGAATCACCGGGTCCGGGAAAACCATGCGCTCAAGAATAATCGGCTTCTCAATGTCGCTCAGTGTTTCACCGGTCGTCACGTCCTTCAGGCCGATACAGGCCGCGATATCGCCAGCCAGAATCTCATCCACTTCCTGACGATCATTCGCATGCATCTGCACGATACGGCCAATACGCTCCTTACGACCCTTGACCGAGTTGTAAATGGTATCGCCCTTCTTCAGCACGCCGGAGTAGACGCGAACGAAGGTCAACTGACCAACGAACGGGTCAGTCATCAACTTGAAAGCCAGCGCAGAGAAGCTCTCGCCATCATCTGCCTTACGTGTCGTCGGCTCGCCAGACTCGGTTTCACCCTTCACGTCCGGAATATCGACCGGGGACGGCAACAGCTGAACAACCGCATCCAGCATACGCTGCACGCCCTTGTTCTTGAATGCAGAACCGCACAGCATCGGCTGAATTTCAGTTGCAATGGTCCGGGCGCGCAGTCCGCTGATCACTTCTTCTTCAGACAGCTCACCGGTTTCCAGATACTTGTTCATCAGATCTTCGGAAGCCTCAGCAGCTGCCTCGATCATGTTTTCACGCCACTTGTTGGCCACATCCACCAGATCAGCCGGAATATCACCGTAGGTAAACTTCATCCCCTGGGAAGCTTCATCCCAAATGATCGCCTTCATCTTCAGAAGATCAACCACCCCCTGGAAGGTATCTTCTGCGCCAATAGGGATCACGATCGGCACAGGATTTGCCTTCAGGCGGGTCTTCATCTGATCGACCACCTTGAAGAAGTTGGCACCGGTACGGTCCATCTTGTTCACGAAGGCCAGACGCGGCACTTTGTACTTGTTGGCCTGACGCCACACGGTTTCAGATTGCGGCTGCACACCACCCACAGCACAGTAGACCATGCAGGCACCATCCAGCACACGCATGGAGCGCTCCACCTCGATGGTGAAGTCCACGTGCCCCGGGGTATCGATGATGTTGAAGCGATGCTCAGGGAAGGACATGTCCATGCCCTTCCAGAAGCAAGTGGTCGCAGCAGAGGTAATGGTAATGCCGCGCTCCTGCTCCTGCTCCATCCAGTCCATCGTCGCAGCGCCATCATGCACTTCGCCGATCTTATGGTTCACACCGGTGTAGTAGAGAATACGCTCGGTAGTAGTTGTCTTACCAGCGTCGATGTGCGCACTGATGCCGATGTTACGGTAACGTTCAATGGGGGTTTTGCGAGCCACAGCGAATACCTTTTACTCTGTATTTGTTTCGAAAATTAGAAGCGGAAATGCGAGAAGGCCTTGTTGGCTTCAGCCATACGGTGAACTTCTTCACGCTTCTTCATGGCAGCGCCACGACCTTCAGAGGCTTCAACCAGCTCAGCCGCCAGACGCAGACCCATGGACTTTTCGCCACGCTTGCGAGCCGCATCACGCAGCCAGCGCATGGCCAGCGCGGTACGACGCACCGGACGAACTTCCACCGGCACCTGATAGTTGGCACCACCGACGCGGCGGCTCTTGACTTCGACGACCGGGCGCAGGTTGGAGATGGCAGTGGTAAACACTTCCAGCGGATTCTTGCCGCTCTTTTGCTCGACCTGGGCCAGAGCACCGTACAGAATGCTTTCTGCAACGGACTTCTTGCCACCGGTCATCAGCACGTTGACGAACTTGGACACTTCCTGGCTACCGAACTTCGGGTCAGGCAGAATGTGGCGCTTGGGGACTTCTCTACGTCTTGGCATGGTTTCTCTCGATTCCTAATTTCTATCGTTAGGCAGCTTTAGGACGCTTCGCACCGTACTTGGAACGCGACTGCTTGCGATCCTTGACGCCTGCGGTATCCAGGGAGCCGCGCACCATGTGGTAACGCACACCCGGCAAGTCCTTGACACGACCACCACGCAGCAGAACCACGGAGTGCTCCTGCAGGTTGTGACCTTCACCGCCGATGTAGCTGATGACTTCGTAACCGTTGGTCAGGCGCACCTTGGCAACCTTACGCAACGCGGAGTTCGGCTTCTTCGGAGTTGTGGTGTACACACGGGTGCACACGCCACGCTTCTGCGGGCATGCTTCCAGTGCGGGCACCTTGCTCTTCGTTACCACCTTTTGGCGCGGCTTGCGCACCAACTGATTGATCGTTGGCATGTTCTGTAATCCCTAAAAAGTACGGGACGGCGGAAGACGCCATCCCGAAAAACGTAGCATTCTATTTTCTAGTCAAGGTGTTGTCAAGCAACCTCGGCATCACCCGCTGTCGCCTCAACCGGGTTTTCCACCACGGCTTCCGCTTCTGCAATCACATCCGCGCCTGCATCAAGGCCTGCAGCCTGACGCTTGCGTGTTTCGTGATAGGCAAGACCGGTACCTGCGGGGATGAGTCGGCCGACGATGACGTTTTCCTTCAGGCCACGCAGATCGTCCTTCTTGCCCAGAATCGCCGCCTCGGTCAGGACGCGCGTTGTTTCCTGGAAGGAAGCCGCAGAGATGAAGGAGTCGGTCGACAGAGAAGCCTTGGTAATCCCCAGCAACACATATTCGAAGGTTGCCGGTCGCTTGTCTTCAGCCAGCACGCGTTCGTTTTCCGCCAGCAGGTCGGCACGTTCCACCTGTTCACCCAGGATGAAATTGGTGTCGCCCGCATCGGTAATACGTACACGGCGGAGCATCTGACGCACGATCACTTCGATGTGCTTGTCGTTGATCTTCACACCCTGCAGACGGTAAACGTCCTGGACTTCGTCGATGATGTAACGTGCCAGCGCCTCGCGACCTTGCAGACGCAGAATATCCTGCGGATCTGCCGGGCCGTCGACAATGGTTTCACCCTTGGTCACTACCTGACCGTCATGGACGGTGACGTGCTTGTCCTTCGGAATCAGGAATTCCTGGGCAACCCCATCCAAGTCAGTAATGACCAGACGCTGCTTACCCTTGGTGTCCTTGCCGAACGACAGGGTACCGGTAATTTCCGCCAGCATGCCGGCATCCTTCGGCGAGCGGGCTTCGAACAGCTCAGCCACGCGCGGCAGACCCCCGGTAATGTCGCGGGTCTTGGAGGATTCCTGCGGGATACGGGCCAGCACTTCACCCACGCCCACATCCTGACCATCCTTCACGGTAATGATGCAGCCGATCTGGAAGGTGATGTTGACCGGCGTTTCCGTGCCAGCGATCTTCACTTCGTTGCCGTTGGCATCCAGCAGTTTGACCTGCGGACGCAGCCCCTTGGACTGACCTGCACGCTGCTTCGGATCGATGACCACCAGAGAAGAAAGACCGGTCACATCGTCGATCTGCTTGGCAACGGTCACGCCTTCTTCGACGTTCTCGAACTTCACACGGCCGGCATACTCGGTAATGATCGGACGGGTGTGCGGGTCCCAGGTTGCCAGTGGCTGGCCGGCCTTGACCTGCTGGCCGTCCATGGCGTTCAGGGTTGCACCGTACGGTACCTTGTGGCGCTCGCGCTCACGGCCGTTTTCGTCGGTGATGATTGCTTCGCCGTTACGGGAAATCACGATCTGTTCGCCGCGCACACTGGTCACGTAACGCATGGTGGAGGTGAAACGCACCACGCCGTTGGACTTACCTTCAACCTGGCTGACAGACGCAGCACGCGATACTGCACCACCGATGTGGAAGGTACGCATGGTCAGCTGGGTACCCGGTTCACCGATGGACTGTGCCGCGATCACACCGACGGCTTCGCCGATGCTGATCAACTTGCCACGACCCAGGTCGCGGCCATAGCACTTGGCACAAATGCCGTAACGGGTATCGCAGGTGAGGGCAGTACGCACCTTGACTTCGTCGATGCCGAGAGCATCGATGGTGTCCACTTCATCCTCAGTCAGCAGGGTACCGGCTTCGAACACGGTTTCCTGGTTTTCCGGGTTGACGATATCCAGCGCTGTCACGCGGCCGAGGATACGATCGCGCAACGGCTCGACCACCTCACCACCCTTGACCAGTGCCTTGGTCACCAGACCTTCGGTCGTACCGCAATCATGCTCGGTCACCACCAGGTCCTGGGTCACATCGACCAGACGACGGGTCAGGTAACCGGAGTTGGCAGTCTTCAGCGCCGTATCGGCCAGACCCTTACGAGCACCGTGAGTCGAAATGAAGTACTGCAGCACGTTCAGACCATCGCGGAAGTTCGCGGTAATCGGCGTTTCAATAATGGAACCGTCCGGCTTCGCCATCAGACCGCGCATACCAGCCAGCTGACGCACCTGTGCTGCGGAACCCCGCGCACCGGAGTCGGCCATCATGTAAATGGCGTTGAAGGATTCCTGGCGCAGATCCTTGCCGTCCGCATTCTTCACCGCATTGCCTTCGCTATCCAGCACGGCCTCTTCACGCAGTTGCTTCATCATGGCGTCGGCGACCTTGTCACCGGCACGGCCCCAGATGTCGACCACCTTGTTATAGCGTTCGCCCTGAGTCACCAGACCAGAAACGTACTGATCTTCGATTTCCTTCACTTCGGCTTCAGCCGCGGCGATCAGCTCTTCCTTCTCCGGCGGCACCAGCATGTCGTTGATGCTGATGGAGATACCGGCACGGGTTGCATAGCTGTAACCGGTGTACATCAGCTTGTCGGCGAAAATCACCGTCTCACGGATGCCGACCTTGCGGAAGCTGGCGTTGATCAGCTTGGAGATTTCTTTCTTCTTCAGGGCCTTGTCGATCACGCTGAACGGCAGCCCGGCCGGCAGAATTTCCGACAGAATGGCACGGCCAACGGTCGTGTCGTAGCGGGTCAGCTTTTCAAGCTTCTCGCCGTCTTCGGTGATCTCGTATTCCTTCAGGCGCACGGTGATCTTGGCGTGCATGTCCACCAGACCCAGCTGGTAGGCACGCTGCACTTCGGCCACGTTGGTAAAGCGCATGCCTTCGCCCTTGGCGGCAACCTTTTCGCGGGTCATGTAGTACAGACCCAACACGATATCCTGCGACGGCACAATGATCGGCTCGCCGTTGGCTGGGGACAGCACGTTGTTGGAGGCCAGCATCAGGGTGCGGGCTTCCATCTGCGCTTCCAGCGACAGCGGGACGTGAACAGCCATCTGGTCACCGTCGAAGTCGGCGTTGAACGCCGCGCAAACCAGCGGATGCAGCTGGATGGCCTTGCCTTCCACCAGGGTTGGTTCGAAGGCCTGGATACCCAGACGGTGCAGCGTAGGCGCACGGTTCAGGAGAACCGGATGCTCCCGAATCACATCTTCGAGGATATCCCAGACTTCTGGTCCTTCTTCTTCCACCTTCTTCTTGGCAGCCTTGATGGTCGTAGCCAGGCCCAGCACTTCCAGCTTGTGGAAAATGAACGGCTTGAACAGTTCCAGCGCCATCTTCTTCGGCAGGCCGCACTGGTGCAGCTTGAGCTGCGGACCGACCACGATGACGGAACGACCAGAGTAGTCGACGCGCTTGCCCAGCAGGTTCTGACGGAAACGACCGCCCTTACCCTTGATCATGTCAGCCAGCGACTTCAGCGGACGCTTGTTGGCACCGGTCATGGCCTTGCCACGACGACCGTTGTCCAGCAGCGAGTCCACGGACTCCTGCAGCATGCGCTTTTCGTTGCGCACGATGATTTCCGGGGCCTTCAGTTCCAGCAGGCGCTTCAGACGGTTATTACGGTTGATGACGCGACGATACAGATCGTTCAGGTCGGAAGTCGCAAAACGGCCGCCGTCCAGCGGCACCAGCGGACGCAGTTCCGGCGGCAGCACTGGCAGCACTTCCAGGATCATCCATTCCGGCTTGATGCCGGACTTCTGGAAGGCTTCCAGCACCTTGAGGCGCTTGGCGATCTTCTTGATCTTGGCTTCGGAGCCGGTTTCGGACAGTTCGCGGCGCAGCTTTTCCACTTCGCCGTGCAGGTCCATGGTACGCAGCAGTTCGCGCACGCCTTCGGCGCCCATGATGGCGCTGAATTCGTCACCGTATTCTTCCACCTTGGCCAGGTAGTCGTCTTCGGTCAGCAGCTGACAACGTGTCAGCGGGGTCATGCCCGGGTCGATCACGATGTAGGCTTCGAAATACAGCACGCGCTCGATGTCGCGCAGTGCGATATCCAGCACCATGCCCAGACGGCTTGGCAGCGACTTCAGGAACCAGATGTGCGCGACCGGGGAGGCCAGCTCGATGTGGCCCATGCGCTCTCGACGTACCTTGGACAGCGTGACTTCTACGCCGCACTTTTCGCAGATCACGCCGCGATGCTTGAGGCGCTTGTACTTGCCGCACAGACACTCGTAATCCTTGGTCGGACCAAAGATCTTGGAGCAGAACAGGCCGTCGCGCTCAGGCTTGAAGGTACGGTAGTTGATGGTTTCCGGCTTCTTGACTTCGCCGTAGGACCAGGAACGAATCTTTTCCGGGGAAGCGAGCGCGATCTTGATCGCGTCGAACTCTTCTTCCTGGGTAACCTGCTTGAATAGATCCAATAATGCTTTCACAAGATTCTCCTTAGTTACGGTCCAGGTCGATGTCGATCGCCAGAGAACGGATTTCCTTCACCAGCACGTTGAACGATTCCGGCATGCCGGCATCGATCTTGTGCTCGCCCTTGACGATGTTCTCGTAGACCTTGGTACGGCCGGACACATCGTCGGACTTGACGGTGAGCATTTCCTGCAGGGTGTAGGAAGCACCATAGGCTTCCAGTGCCCACACTTCCATTTCACCGAAGCGCTGGCCACCGAACTGCGCCTTACCACCCAGCGGCTGCTGGGTCACGAGCGAGTACGGACCCGTCGAACGGGCGTGCATCTTGTCGTCGACCAGGTGATGCAGCTTCAGCACGTGCATGTAGCCCACGGTCACCGGACGCTCGAAGGCATCGCCAGTACGACCGTCGAACAGCTTGACCTGAGTCTTGCCTGCGGCGAATTGCAGTTGCTTGGTGCGCGGATCGTCATCCGGGAACGCCAGATCCAGCATGGCACGGATTTCGGACTCAGCAGCCCCATCGAACACCGGCGTGGCAAACGGCACACCCTTCTTCAGGTTTTCAGCCAGTTCCAGCACCTCGGTATCAGTCAGTGACTTGATGTCTTCTGACTTGCCCGTGCTGTTGTAGATCTTTTCCAGGAACTTGCGCACTTCTGCTGTCTTGGATTGTGCTGCCAGCATTTCTTCGATGCGCAGGCCCAATCCCTTAGCCGCCCAACCCAGGTGGACTTCCAGAATCTGACCGATGTTCATACGCGAAGGCACGCCCAGCGGGTTCAGCACGATGTCCATCGGGGTACCGTCGGCCATGTGCGGCATGTCTTCCACCGGCACGATCTTGGAGATCACACCCTTGTTACCGTGGCGACCGGCCATCTTGTCACCAGGCTGAATACGACGCTTCACAGCCAGGTAGACCTTGACCATCTTCTGCACGCCAGCCGGCAGTTCGTCGCCTTGCGTCAGCTTGCGCTTCTTCTCTTCGAAGCGGTTGTCAAACTCGATACGGGCCTGTTCCAGGCTTTCCTTCTGCTGTTCCAGTTGACGCGCGGCTTCTTCATCAGCCAGACGGATATCGAACCAGTCGTAACGGGCGATATCGTCGAGGTAGGCCGCAGTCACGGTCTCACCCTTCTTCAGCTTCTTCGGACCACCATTGGCGACCTTGCCTTCCAGCAGGCGACGGATACGGCCGAACAAGTCGTCTTCCACAATACGCATCTGGTCAGCCAGATCGGTCTTGTAGTGCTTGAGCTGATCATCGATGATCTGCTGGGCACGCTTGTCACGTTCGATGCCTTCACGGGTAAAGACCTGCACATCGATGACAGTGCCGCTCATGCCGGACGGCACGCGCAAGCTGGTGTCCTTCACATCGGATGCCTTTTCACCGAAGATCGCACGCAGCAGTTTCTCTTCCGGGGTCAGCTGGGTTTCACCCTTAGGGGTTACCTTGCCGACCAGCACATCGCCGGCTTCGACTTCAGCGCCGATGTGAATGATGCCGGACTCGTCCAGCCGACCCAGCATGCGCTCGGACAGGTTGGAAATGTCATTGGTGATTTCTTCAGCACCCAGCTTGGTATCACGGGCCACTACGGACAGTTCTTCGATGTGGATCGAGGTATAGCGGTCATCCGCCACCACGCGCTCGGAGATCAGGATCGAGTCTTCGAAGTTGTAGCCGTTCCACGGCATGAACGCGACCAGCATGTTCTGGCCCAGCGCCAGTTCGCCCATGTCGGTCGATGCGCCATCAGCCACCACATCGCCGCGAGCAATCTTGTCACCCACCTTGACCAGCGGACGCTGGTTGATGTTGGTGTTCTGGTTGGAACGGGTGTACTTGGTCAGGTTGTAGATATCCACACCGACTTCGCCAGCCGCAGCCTCTTCGTCATTCACGCGGACCACCACGCGGCCAGCGTCGACATAATCGACCACGCCACCACGGCGAGCAGTCACGACCGTACCGGAGTCAATCGCAACGGTACGTTCGATACCGGTACCAACCACGGCCTTTTCAGCGCGCAGACACGGCACAGCCTGACGCTGCATGTTGGCGCCCATCAACGCACGGTTCGCGTCATCGTGTTCCAGGAACGGAATCAGGGATGCCGCCACAGACACGATCTGGCCCGGGGCCACGTCCATGTACTGGATGCGATCCGGCGTCGACATGGTGAATTCATTGTGATAACGAGCGGAAATCAACTCATCCGCAAACTTGCCATTCTTGTCCAGGTCGCTGTTCGCCTGGGCGATCATATACTGACTTTCTTCGATCGCTGACAGGAAATCGATCTTGTCGGAGACCTTGCTGCCTTCGACGCGGCGATACGGGGTTTCCATGAAACCGTATTCGTTGGTGCGGGAATACAGCGCCAGCGAGTTGATCAGGCCAATGTTCGGACCTTCCGGCGTTTCGATCGGGCACACGCGACCATAGTGGGTCGGGTGCACGTCACGCACTTCAAAACCGGCACGCTCACGGGTCAAACCACCCGGGCCCAGTGCAGAAACACGACGCTTGTGCGTAATTTCGGACAGCGGGTTGGTCTGATCCATAAACTGGGACAGCTGGCTGGAACCGAAGAATTCACGGATCGCGCTCGACACCGGCTTGGCGTTGATCAGGTCGTGCGGCATCAGGTTTTCGGATTCAGCCTGAGACAGACGCTCCTTCACGGCGCGTTCGACACGCACCAGACCGGCGCGGAACTGATTCTCGGCCAATTCGCCGACGGAACGCACGCGACGGTTACCCAGGTGATCGATGTCGTCGATTTCACCACGGCCGTTGCGCAGTTCGATCAGCACGCCGATGACGGCCAGGATATCCTCGTTGGACAGTGTCGGGGCACCTTCAGCGCCTTGCGGACCGACCTTTTCGTAGAAACGCTTCAGCCAGTTGGCGGTACGCTCTTCGATCTTTTCCGGATACGCGCGACGATTGAATTTCATGCGGCCAACAGCCGAGAGGTCGTAGCGTTCTTCACTAAAAAACAGCCCGTTGAACAGCGCCTCAACAGCTTCTTCGGTCGGCGGCTCACCTGGGCGCATCATGCGGTAGATGGCCACGCGTGCAGCGTACTGATCCGGAATTTCGTCAATGCGCAGCGTCTGGGAAATGTAGTCGCCGTGATCCAGATCGTTGGAATACAGGGTGTTGATCTTGGTGACGCCGGCTTCACGCAGCTTGTTCAGCAGGGATTCGGTCACTTCGTCGTTGGCGTTGGCCACGACTTCGCCGCTTTCCTTGTCGATGATGTTGACATTGATGGTACGGCCCAGCAGGAATTCATCAGGTACGGCGATCTTGTTGATGCCGGCCTTTTCCATGTCACGAATGTGCTTGACGGTGATGCGCTTGTCTTTGGCAACGATGACAGCACCGTCCTTATCGACGATATCGAACTTGGCGACTTCGCCACGCAGGCGCTCCGGCACCAACTCGAACTGGACGCCCTTCTTGCCGATGTGGAAGGTGTCTACATCGTAGAACGTTTCCAGAATCTGTTCCGGCGTATAGCCCAGCGCCTTGAGCAGAATGGTGACCGGCATCTTGCGACGGCGGTCGATACGGAAGTACAGGTAGTCCTTCGGATCGAATTCATAATCCAGCCAGGAACCACGGTAGGGAATGATGCGTGCCGAGAACAGCAGCTTGCCGGAGGAATGGGTCTTGCCGCGGTCATGCTCGAAGAATACGCCAGGACTGCGATGCAGCTGGGAGACGATCACGCGCTCGGTCCCGTTGATGACGAACGAACCGTTCTCGGTCATCAGCGGCAGTTCACCCATGTAAACTTCCTGCTCCTTGACTTCCTTGACGGTCGGCTTGGAGGCTTCCTTGTCCATGATGGTCAGACGGACCTTGACGCGCAATGGCGCAGCAAAGGTCAGACCACGCTGCTGACACTCCTTGACATCGAACGGCGCGGCGCCAAGGTTGTAGCTGACATAATCGAGACGGGCGTTGCCGGAATGGCTGACGATCGGGAAAACGGAGCTGAACGTGGCTTGCAGGCCAGCATTCTTGCGTTTATCCTGCGGAACATTCTCCTGCAGGAAGCTGGCATAGGACTCCAGCTGCATCGCCAGCAGGTAAGGAACTTCCTGCACGCTGTCGCGTTTGGCGAAACTCTTGCGGATACGTTTTTTCTCGGTGAACGAATAGCTCATGGTATCTCCACTGGGCTTGAGAGGGCAAAAGACAACAGGCTAAAACAACCTGTTTTCTACTGGCCTCTGAAAAAGGCTAAAGGCCGGCGGTTTCCCGCCAGCCTTTTACAGCAAACTACAATTACTTAACTTCAGCAGTTGCGCCAGCTTCAACCAGCTTCTTGGCAGCAGCTTCAGCGTCAGCCTTGGAAACGCCTTCCTTGACAGCCTTCGGTGCGCCGTCAACCAGATCCTTGGCTTCCTTCAGGCCCAGACCGGTCAGTTCGCGAACAGCCTTGATGACGCTGACCTTGTTGTCGCCAGCGCCAGTCAGGATGACGTCGAACTCGGACTTCTCTTCAGCGGCCGGAGCAGCAGCGCCTGCACCACCAGCAGCCGGGGCAGCCATTGCAGCGGCAGATACGCCGAACTTCTCTTCAACAGCCTTAACCAGCTCGTTCAACTCCAGCACGGACATGCTGTCCAGTGCCGCCAAAAATGCATCTTTATCGAATGCCATAATGTTCTTCCTGTATTGATAATTGGTTTGATTAAGCAGCAGCGCTCGCCTTTTGATCCGCCACGGCCTTCAGTACGACAGCCATGCTCGTGATCGGCGACTTCATTACGCCCAGCAACTGCGCCAGCAACACTTCCTTGGACGGCACCGAGGCCAGCGCCACAACTTCAGCTTTGTCCAGAGCCTTGCCATTATAGGCACCGCCCTTGATAGCCAGCTTGTCGTTCGTTTTGGCGAACTCGTGCACCACTTTCGCAGCAGCCACTGCATCGGCACTCATGCTGTACAACAGCGGACCGACCATCTTGTCCGCCAGCACTTCGAAAGGGGTGCCCTGCACTGCCCGACGTACCAGCGTGTTTTTCAACACACGCAAATACACACCGGATTTGCGTGCATTAGCACGCAACACGGTGATCTGGTCGACGGGAACACCACGATACTCAGCCACCACGATGGTCTGGGTCTGCGCCACTTGTGCGCTGACTTCCGCGACCACTGCCTGCTTTTCTTGCAGATTAAGAGCCAAAGTCTTTCTCCATCTTCATTTGGATGCCATACGACATCCGGATTTACGACCGCGTCCACAAAACAGGAAAAAACGAATACTTCCTGTTAGCGGGCACACCATCTGCGTGGGCAGACAACCTCGTCATTTAAGTCTTGGACCAAACACGTCCGCAACACCTACGGTCTTTGATGCCGTCAGCCACGCCAACAGCCAAAGAACAGAGACAGCAGAGATAACCACTGCCGCCAAATTCAAAACATTACGCCGCCAGGCTCGCCTGATCGACGCGGACACCAGCACCCATGGTGCTGGAGACGGAGATCTTCTTCAGGTACTGGCCCTTGCTGGAAGCCGGCTTCGCCTTGGTCAGCGCATCGACCAGAGCCACCAGATTTTCCTGCAGCGCAGCCACATCGAACGAAGCACGGCCGATGGTGCAATGCACGATACCAGCCTTGTCAGTACGGTATTGCACCTGACCAGCCTTGGCATTCTTCACCGCAGTCGTAACGTCAGGCGTCACGGTACCCACCTTCGGGTTCGGCATCAGGCCACGCGGACCCAGCACTTGACCCAGAGCACCGACGATACGCATCGCATCCGGTGTTGCAATGGCGATATCGAAATCGAGCATACCGCCCTTGACCTGCTCAGCCAGATCTTCAAAACCGACGATGTCAGCACCGGCAGCCTTGGCAGCTTCAGCTGCAGCACCCTGTGCAAACACAGCCACGCGCTTGGTCTTGCCAGTGCCCTTGGGCAGCACGAGCGCACCACGCACCAGCTGGTCGGACTTACGTGCATCGATACCGAGATTGATCACGGCGTCAACGGACTCATCGAACTTTGCAGTTGCAGTTTCCTTGACCAGTGCCAGTGCATCAGCAACCGGATACACCTTATTGCGATCGACCTTTGCGCGGATCGCATCAACGCGCTTGGATACGTTAGCCATTTACACGCCCTCCACTTCAATACCCATGCTGCGTGCACTACCTGCAATGGTGCGCACCGCTGCGTCCATATCAGCCGCAGTCAGATCGGGCATCTTGGTCTTGGCGATTTCCTCGGCTTGAGCACGAGTGATCTTGGCAACCTTGTCGGTATGCGGACGGGCAGAGCCCTTATCGATCTTGGCAGCCTTCTTGATCAGGGTCGTCGCCGGAGGCGTCTTCATGATGAAGGTGAAGCTCTTGTCCGCGAACGCGGTGATGACCACCGGCACCGGCAGACCCGGCTCCATACCCTGCGTAGCGGCGTTGAACGCCTTGCAGAATTCCATGATGTTCAGACCGCGCTGACCCAGTGCTGGACCAACAGGCGGGCTAGGATTGGCTTTGCCTGCAGGGATCTGCAGCTTGATGTAGCCGATGACTTTCTTTGCCATTTGATTACTCCTGAAACGGGTGCAATCGCCACAACCTGGTGGCTCCCCTACCTAAATCGCCCCTGAGGATCTCCCCAGAGACGCCTCACTTCATCAGACCTCTTTGACGACCTGACTGAAATCCAATTCAACCGGCGTGGCACGACCGAAAATGGTCACAGAAACGCGCAGCTTGCTCTTTTCGTAATTGATATCTTCCACCGCGCCGGCAAAATCCTTGAACGGACCATCGACAACGCGAACCACCTCACCCTTTTCGAAGGTCAGCTTCTGGGTCGGGTTGCTCTTGCTGTCATCCATGCGACGCAGGATGATGTCAACCTCGGCATCCTTGATCGGAGTCGGCTTGAGAGCGGTCCCACCGATAAACGCCGTCACACGCGGCGTGCTTTTCACCAGGTGCCAGGTGTCGTCATTCATGTCCATCTGCGCCAGGACATAACCCGGGTAGAGCTTGCGCTCGGTAATCGCCTTCTGGCCACCCTTCATTTCGATCACTTCCTCAACCGGTACCAGGATCTGACCGAACAGATCACCCATGCCGGAACGGGAAATGCGCTCCTCAAGAGCGCGCTGTACCGATTTCTCAAAACCGGAGTAAACCTGTACCGCATACCACCGCATTGCCATTACGCACTCCGTCCCATCAGGAAACGCACGACTGACGTCATGCCTACATCGACAATCCACAGAAAGACCGCCATTACGATGACGAGCAGGAAGACCGTTGCAGTGGTCTGCACGGTTTCCTTGCGACTCGGCCAGACGACCTTGCGCGCCTCAGCCAGAGACTCCTGCATGAACACGATTGCGGAACGACCCACCGGGGTCGTCCACATCACGGCAATCGCCAACGCCACACCAGCGATGACAGCCAGGATGCGCAGCACCAAAGCCTGCTCAGCCAGCATGTAAAAAGCAGCAACGCCGGCAACTACCAGCAGTAGTGCCAGCGCCAGCTTGATTCTGTCGATCATAAGGTTCGTCGTGTCGATTTGGTTATGTGGCAGGCCAGGAGGGTCTCGAACCCCCAACCTTCGGTTTTGGAGACCGACGCTCTGCCAATTGAGCTACTGGCCTGTATTAAAACAATTGGCGACCAGCACTGAAGCCGGTCGCCACGAATGAAGCTATTACTCGATGATCTTGGCGACGACGCCAGCACCAACGGTACGACCACCTTCGCGAATCGCGAAACGCAGACCGTCTTCCATCGCGATCGGCGCAATCAGTGCCACAGTGATGGAAACGTTGTCGCCAGGCATCACCATCTCGGTGCCAGCCGGCAGTTCAACCGCGCCAGTCACGTCAGTGGTACGGAAGTAGAACTGCGGACGGTAGCCGTTGAAG
>JAKOVB010000168.1 GCA_029782295.1 Pseudomonadota bacterium | reverse complement strand
CTTGGCTTAAAACTTCAAATGAATCTAGGTTTAAAACTTAGGTTCATCTGAGTGTAAGCACTTATATTCTGAGTTCCACTCAGCGATAAATCGCTTCGTGATGCACCCATCAACAAGTACCCACACTCATCGGTTGTTCTGTTTGTTAAAGAGCAGTTGCTGCCTCAGCAGCGAAGAGGTGCGCATTATACAGACCTCTTCCGGATCGTCAACAACTAATTTTCATTTTGTTGACTGGTTGCGGGGACAGGATTTGAACCTGTGACCTTCGGGTTATGAGCCCGACGAGCTGCCAGACTGCTCCACCCCGCGTCCGATTCGACGTTGTTTGCTACCTTGTTGCCGTCGAGAGGTGAGACTATAGCAAGACTCGAGGATGGGTGTCAACAGTCTTTACAGCTTGAATTCTGTCTCCAGTTTCTTTCTGACCCCCTCATTCCGCAGACGAACATACTCTGGCAAGCCTTTGCGGTATGGTGGGTAATCCTCCCCCCTGATCAGAGGCAGTAGATATTCACGCCCCTTGGCGGTAATACCGAATCCATCGCGGGTAATGAAGTTTCGCGGCATCTTCTTTTCGACGTTGGCCACCCGCTCCAGCGGCGCCACACCCAATTCCCACCGGTAAGGTTTGTCGGACAGTCGCACGATGGTCGGCATAACCGCATTCTCGCCAGCCAGCGCCAATTCGACAGCGGCCTTGCCCAAGGCGTATGCATGCGCCACATCAGCAGCCGAGGCGATGTGGCGGGCGGCACGCTGCAAGTAATCGGCAACTGCCCAGTGATATCGGTAACCCAAGCCGTCCTTGATGATGTTGGCAACCGTCGGGGCAACCCCACCCAGTTGCGAGTGCCCGAATGCGTCCTTGATACCCTGATCGGAGAGGAATTGCCCTTCCGGATTCCGCACCCCCTCGGATACGACGACTGAACAATAGCCGTACTTCCTGACCATGGCATCAACTTTAGCCAGGAATTTTTCCTGTTGAAATGGAATCTCAGGAAAGAGAATCACAATCGGCAATTCACAGCGATCATCGGAAGCCAGGCCGCCGGCTGCGGCAATCCATCCGGCATGCCGCCCCATGACTTCCAGCACGAAGATCTTGGTCGAGGTCTTGGCCATGGAGGCCACATCCAGGCTGGCCTCGCGGACCGACGTGGCGATGTACTTGGCAGCGGAGGCAAAACCGGGACAGCAATCAGTGATAGGCAGATCGTTGTCTACCGTCTTGGGAACATGGATGGCCTGGATGGGGTAGCCCATTCTGGCGGAAAGCTGGGACACTTTCAGGCAGGTGTCGGCCGAGTCGCCACCACCGTTATAAAAGAAGTATCCGATGTTATGTGCCTTGAATACCTCAATCAGACGCTCATATTCGGCCTTACTTTCTTCCAGCCCCTTGAGTTTGTACCGGCAGGACCCAAAGGCTCCGCCCGGGGTATGGCGCAAGGCGGCGATATCCTTTCTGGATTCCTTGCCGGTGTCGATCAGGTCTTCGGTCAACGCGCCGATGATGCCGTTACGGCCGGCGTAGACTTTGCCGATCTTGTCCTTATGTTTGCGAGCCGTTTCGATGACACCGCACGCAGAGGCGTTGATGACGGCGGTGACACCACCGGACTGAGCGTAAAAGGCATTTCTGGGTTTGGCCACGACACTCTCCTGCAAGCAAACAAGAGGGTTAGATTACTCCAGGATGTCAGGTGGCGGAAGAGAAAATACGGCGTACGCGCTCAAGGTCCTCTGGGGTGTCGACCCCGGCGGCAGGCGCATGTTCCGTCACTGCCACACTGATCCTGTAACCGTGCCAGAGGACCCGCAATTGCTCCAGAGACTCGAACGTCTCGATGGCCGCCGGCGCCAAGGCTGAATAGGTATTGAGAAATCCTGCACGATAGGCATAAATGCCAATATGACGCTGCACGGACAAGCCTGGAGGCACTCCCTCGCCGGCAGCGTAGGCGTCACGAGCATAAGGAATGGGCGCACGACTGAAGTAAAGGGCGTACCCGTTCTTGTCGGCCACGACCTTGACGACGTTGGGATTGAAAACGGCATCCTTGTCGTGGATCGGATGGCTGGCGGTGGCCATGGCGGCCTCGGGGTGCCCCGCAAGGTTCTCAGCGACCTCACGGATCAGTTTGGCATCGATCAGCGGTTCATCGCCCTGTACATTGACGATAATCTCTTCGTCTCCCCAGCCTTGCTTGCGAACCACTTCTGCAATGCGGTCAGTACCGGAAGGATGATCGGCCCGGGTCATCACCACGGCATAACCATGCCGGGAAACTGCCTCGGCGATGCCTGCATGATCGGTGGCAACGCAGATTTCATCCGCACCGCTCATCGCCGCCTTTTCCGCCACGCGCACCACCATGGGTTTGCCGGCGATCTCGAGCAAGGGCTTGCCTGGCAAACGGGTCGAAGCGTGCCGGGCAGGAATGACCACCTTGAAACCGCGCATCAGACCTCTTCGTCGGCAGGCAATTTACGGGCGTCGTCTTCCAGCATGACGGGAATGCCGTCCTTCACCGGATAGGCCAACCGGCATGGGCGGCAAACCAGTTCCTGCTCAGGCTTTTTGTAGACCAACGGCCCTTTGCACAACGGGCAGACCAGAATTTCAAGCAGTTTAGAATCCATCAGGGTACCTTCGAAATTTTTTCCAGAATCTTTTCGCCCAAAACACCCTGTACCTCTGCGTTCACGGGCAGGTACCAGGCATGAGCCGGTGCAAAACCAAAACATTTCACCGCATCTTTTTCGGTCATCAGTATGGCGTCGGCCCCACTGATTTGCAAATCCCCGCCGACGAACGCGTGGTGATCCGGGAACGCATGCTCGGTGACCTCGAGCCCCATGGCCCTGAGGTGGTTGAAGAAACGGGACGGGTGCCCGATGCCGGCGATGGCATGGACACGCTTTCCAGCAAAGTCGGCCGCAGTGGCGGATGATTGCTGATCTGCAAGGCGATAAAAACGGTGGCCTCCCAGGACCATGCTGAATTCCCCTGCCCGCGGGGCGACCGCTCCGCCGTTAACGACCACCGCATCCACTTCAGCCAGGCGAGCAAGGGGCTCCCGCAGGGGACCGGCCGGCATCAGGGCACCGTTACCGTACAAACGTTCACCATCGACCACGACGATTTCCACATCCCGCTGCAATGCGTAATGCTGCAAGCCATCGTCGCACACCAGAACATCGCATTCCGGGTACGTGTCCAGCAAGGCCCGGGCCGCGGCCGGGCGATCACGGCCAACGAACACGGGACAGGCAGCACGGCGCGCCATCAGGCTGGGTTCATCGCCGAAGAAAGCCGGATCACCATGGGGGATGACTTCAGCCACGGATGCCACGCGCCCCCCATACCCACGACTGACGATGCCCGGGTGGTAGCCGCAGGACTTGAGGAAATCGACCAGCCACAACACCAGCGGCGTCTTACCAGTCCCGCCCACGCTGATGTTGCCGACGACGATGACAGGGACCGGCGCGCGCCAACTGGCAAGCCAGCCGCAACGGTAAAGGAAGCGCCTCGACGAGACCAGCAGACCCAGCAAGCCGGACAGCGGCATCAGCAGGCGCACGCACAGGCCGTCCCGATACCATTGCCGCTCCAGCCAGCGCATCATGTCAGTGGAACTGTTTCTGATACAGCCTGGCGTAATGGGCACTGTTCGCCAGCAGTTCGGCGTGCGTGCCGGACTCCACGATCTCGCCCTTCTCCATCACCAGGATGCGGTCGGCATTCTCGATGGTAGACAGGCGGTGCGCGATGATGAGCGTGGTGCGGTCCTGCATCAGATGATCCAGCGCAGCCTGCACGTGTTTTTCAGACTCGGTGTCGAGTGCAGATGTGGCCTCGTCCAGCAGCAATACCGGCGCATCCTTGAGGATGGCCCGGGCGATGGCCAGACGTTGGCGCTGGCCGCCGGAAAGCCTGACGCCGCGATCGCCGATTTCGCTCTGCAGCCCGCCCGGTAATTGCTGGATGAACTCCCAGGCATAGGCAGCCTTGGCGGCAGCGATCACCTGTTCCTCGCTGGCGCCACGCAAGGCACCATAGGCGATGTTGTTGAACACCGTATCATTGAACAGGACGACATCCTGGCTGACCAGGGCAAACTGAGTGCGCAGGCTTTGCAGTTCCAACGCGCGAATATCGATGCCATCGAGCAGGATCAGCCCTTGCTGCAACTCGTAAAAACGGGGAAGCAAATTCACCAGCGAACTTTTGCCGCCGCCGGAGCGGCCGACCAGAGCGACCTTTTCACCCGGCTTGACCACGAAATTCAACTCATGCAACGCGTCGCGCTTGGCATTCTCATAGCGCAAATTGACGTGGCGGAACTCGATTTCCCCCTGTGCGCGCTGCAGTTGTCGCTCGCCTTCATTCTGCTCCGGGACACTGTCCATCAGGCCAAACACGCTCTGCGCCGCGGCCAAACCGACCTGCAGAACTTCATTCAGATTCGTCAGGCTCTTGATCGGCGCGATCAGCATGAGCACCGCCCCCACAAAAGCGGCGAATTCCCCGGCGGTGAACTTTCCTACGGCGTAATACACGATCCATGAAAGCGCGGCAGCGGCGATGATTTCAACCACCATACTGTTGGTGCCCGACATGCGACCCAGACGAATCTGCGCGCGCCGGTTAGTGCCGACCGCCTTTGCGAAGCGCTGGTTTTCGTATTCGGCCCCACCGAAAATCTTGACGACGCGCTGACCGGAAACCGACTCCTCCAGCGCCTTGGTCATTTCACCGACCGACTCCTGCACCTGCTTGCCGGCCTGGCGCAGGTAGGGTGTACGGCGTCGCAGATAGAACGCCATCACCGGCGCCATCACGACAAAAATCAGGGTGAGGTGCCAGTTGAGGTAAATCATGTAGCCAAGCAGACCGACGATCGTCAGTGAATCCCGCACGACCGGGATCACTACCTTGGTCGACGCGCTGGCCATTTGTTCCGTGTCGTAAGTGAGCTTGGAGGTCACCACGCCGGCAGAATTGGCATCGAAGAAGCTGACAGGCAACGTCATCAGGCGGCGAAACGCATCCAGCCGGATCGCCTCGACGGTGCGACGCTCCACCCAGCGCATGCCAAAGTTGGAAGCGAACCCTGATAGCGCACGCAGGCTGAGCAAAGAGAACAACAACCAGGGCAGCAAGCCCAGTTTGTCAGGATTCTGATGCACGAAACCGTCGTCCGTCACCGTCTTGATCGCCCAGAGGAAGCCGGTGTTGGTGAGGGAGTATACGGCCATGCCCGCAACGCTGGCGGCAAACACCGGCCAGAAACGCAGGGCATAGCCCAACAGGCGCAGGTACAGGGTTTTCGCGCTAGGGGATGGGGGTGTCGAGTTAGGCATCAGCGACTGCTGAACGGTGTTACTGGGCCTGGGTCGCAAAGGTGATATGGGTGTAACCGGCCTGACGCGAAGCTTCCATGACATTCACCACGGTCTGGTGGGTCGTCTTGGCATCCGCGTTGATGATGATGGTCGGCTCCTTGCCATTGCCGGCAGCCTTGCGCAGGGCGGTCATGATCCCCTCGACGGTCACATCAGCGAGCGCCGTGTTATTGATGGTGTAATGGCCGAAGGCATCGATGCCGACATTGATCACCAGCGGCTTTTCCTGCGGTGCGTTGGCTTCGGCGGTCGGCAGGTTGATCTGCAGTTCGTTGATGCGCGAGAACGTGGCGCTGACCACCAGGAAGATGATGATGACGAGCAGCACGTCGATCAACGGCACCAGGTTGATTTCGAGTTCTTCGTGCTTTCTGCCGCGGCGGAAGTCCATGCGCTGTCTTTCCCGAGTTGCTTGGCTGAATTACTTGCGTTCGCCGTGGATGATTTCCACCAGCTTGATCGCCTGCTGTTCCATCTCGACCACCAGACTATCTACCTTGGCACGGAAGTGTCGGTAGAAGATCATGCTGGGAACGGCGACCACGATACCCATGGCGGTGTTGTAGAGGGCGACGGAAATCCCACGGGCAAACTGAGCCACGTCATGGCCGGTAGCGGTAAATGCTCCGAACAGTTCCACCATGCCGATCACGGTACCGAGCAGGCCCAGCAGCGGACTGACGGCAGCGATGGTGCCCAGCGTGGTGAGGTAGCGTTCCAGCTTGTGGGTGACGGCGCGGCCGGATTCCTCGATCGCCTCCTTCAGCACTTCGCGGGAGGTGCCCTGGTTGCAGAGCGCACTGGCGAAAATCTCGCCTAGCGGGGAATGGTTTTCCAGTCTTACGCAGGCATCCTTGGTCACGGTGCCCTTGTCCAGCCACTCCTGGACTTCCGGCAGCAGGTTCTTGGGCGCCACGACGCTGTCGCGCAGGCTGTAGAAACGCTCGGCAATGATCGCCAGCGACACTACAGAGGCAAAAATCAATGGCCAGATCGGCCAGCCGGCCGCTTCAATGATGCTCCACACGATGGAAGTTCCTTAATCCTGAAAATTCGCGCTACTTTAGCCTGCGCCGTTGTTTTCGGCAACCCTGTCCTGCCAGTATCGGGGCCGCGATGAACGCCACCTCGACAGGCTGATGCCTTTTCGGTCAAATTCGATCAGCACGGCACCATCCAAGTCGCTGCGGAGGATCCTGCTGCCGGCATCGACATAACGCTGCACCACTTCGGGTCTGGGGTGGCGGAAACGGTTGCGGTAGCCCACGGTAAATACAGCCACCCGCGGCGCCACGTGACTGACGAAGTCAGGTGTGGACGAGGTCTTACTGCCGTGGTGAGGAACGACGATGACATCTGCCGCCACCGCTTCAGGATTCCTTTCCAGCAACTGCAACTCGGACATCCGCTCGATATCGGCCGGAAGCAGCAGTACGCCATGCGACGTCGCGACCCGAAGCACACAGCCGCGGTCATTGTCCTTGAGATCGGTATCCGCATAGCTCCCGTAGAGCGGATGCAGCATCTCGAAGCGCACCCCGTCCCACTGCCAGGCCTGACCGGCAAAGCAGGGCAAGGCGCGCTGCACCCCCTTCAACAGCGCATGCCCTGCCGGCAGCGGGGAAGCCAGCCAGTCCACGGCAACCCCCTGCAATACCGAGGCTGCGCCACCGGTGTGATCGTTGTCATCATGCGTCAGCACCAGACCGTCCAGCCGACCGATCCCCGCCGCTCTCAGGAAGGGCAGAATCACGCGGTTGCCACTGTCAGCCTCTTCCGAATACCTGGGTCCGGTGTCATACAGCATGGCGTGATGTTCTGTTTGCAACACGACGGCAAGCCCCTGGCCGACATCCAGCACCGTCGCCCGCAACTCGCCCGCCCCCGGCGGCTCAGGGACGATCAGGAACATCGGCAGCAGGGCGATTGCACCGAGCCAGCGCAACGGGAAACCTCGTGGCAGCAATAGCCATAGCACGCCCCCGAAACCTGCCAGTACAGTCCAGGCCGGCGGCGCGTGCTGCTGCCAGACTGCCACCGGGAGGTCGGCACACCACTCCAGCATGACCATGCATCCAGCCATGACCGCGTGCGCCGCCAGCAGCAAGGCATCCACAGGCACGATTGCGCCGAGCAGGGCCAGCGGAGTCACGACCAGACTGATCACCGGGATGGCGAAGGCATTGGCGAGCGGGGACACGACAGATACCTGCTGGAACAGGGCCAGCAATAGGGGCAACAGTCCCAATGTCACGACCCACTGGGTATGGATGGCTTCGTGCAACCAGTGTGGACGGCGAAGGCGTGCACTCCCGGCGTAGACCAGCAAGCCGACCGCGCCGAACGATAGCCAGAAACCGGGTGCCAGCACGGCCCAAGGGTCGATGAGGACGACCGCCAGCAACGCCCAGCACAACACATGCGACATGGACACGGCCCGACCGGACCAGAGCGCAACGGCGATGACGGCCAGCATGTAGAAGGTACGCTGCGTCGGCACAGCGTACCCCGCCACCAGGGCATAGCCGCCTGCAGCCAGCACCCCTGCCAGGGCTGCGGCCTTGCGGGCGGGCAACCGCAAGGCCAGGCGCTCGACGCGCCGCCACAGCGCATAGACCAGCCCGAAGGCCAGGCTCGCCACCATGGTCACATGCAGGCCGGAAATGCTCATCAGATGGTTGACGCCGGTACGCAGAAAGGTTTGCCAGTCCTTCGCCGCAATCCCGCCGTCATCGCCGATCGCCAGCGCAAGCAGCACCCCGGTATAGGGCGCATCGCCCAGTACGCGACGAAAATGGTCCCGTACCCGTTCCCGTGCTCGCTCGACCAGGTAACCCGGGCGCCAGACCAGCGCATCCAGACGGGTACTGGTGGCCTCATGCCGAATATATCCAGTAGCGCGGATGTCGCGTTCCAGTGCCCAGGCTTCGAAGTCGAAGCCGTCCGGGTTATAGCTGCCGTGGGGGCGTTTGAGCTTGACGGTCAGGCGCCAGCGCTCTCCCGGATGATAGCTGCTCTTGAAGTTGTTTTCCGGAACTGGGGCACGGAACCCCGTAGCAAAACGGGCAATGGAAATGCGGTGGGGCACGGTCGCCTGAGGCGTTTCGATCGTTTCGACGTCGAACAGGAAACGTTCGCCACGTTCCTGCAGCCGCGGCAGTGAGGCCACCACGCCAACCAGCCGGATTTCCCGACCTTCCCAATCCTGAGGCAAGTCATCGGCCAACCGATGCATGGCCATGCCGGCGGCAAAGAAAAAACCGGCACCGGCTGCCAACACAAGCACCAGAGCTCGACGACAAGACAGGCAGGAGACCTCGCGGCGAGTCAGAATCCACCAGACAACCGCTGGCAGGATACCCATGAACGCCCAGACAGGATCGGGCAACCGGGGCATCTGCTGCAGCCCCCACACCCCGAGCACAAACGCCAGGATGGCGCTGCGCATGGGCCTACCCGGTGACGATGCGGCCGTCGTCCAGCCGCAAGATGCGGCCCATGCGTCCGGCCAGTTCGAGATCGTGCGTCACCACCACGAAGCTGGTCCCCAGGTCGCGGTTGAGTTCCAGCATCAGGTCGAAAACCCCGTGTGCAGTATGGCGGTCGAGGTTGCCGGTCGGCTCATCCGCCAGCACGCACTGCGGCTGGGTGACCAGGGCCCGCGCCACCGCAGCCCGCTGGCGCTCGCCGCCGGACAGTTCACCCGGCATGTGCCCCATGCGCTTGCCAAGACCGACCCGCTCCAGCAGGGCAGCCGCAGCAGCCAGGGCCTCCTGACGCGGCATGCGCCGGATCAGCAGGGGCATAGCCACGTTTTCCTGCGCGGTAAATTCCGGCAGGAGATGGTGGAACTGGTAGATGAACCCCAGGGACTGGTTGCGCAACTCCCCACGACGGCTTTCACTCAACTCGGCCAGAGGATGCCCCATCAGGCTTACCTCCCCGCTGCTTGGGCTGTCCAGCCCGCCCAGGAGGTGCAACAGAGTACTTTTGCCGGAACCGGAGGCGCCGACGATAGCCACCTGTTCACCTGGAGCGATTTCAAGATCGATGCCGTTGAGCACGGCCACGTCCAGACCGGTATAAGTCTTGTGCAGACCGCGGCAACGGATGACGGGAACATTACTCATAGCGCAGCGCCTCCGCCGGATTGGTGGCCGCCGCCCGGCGGCTGGGGTACAGCGTTGCCAGCAGGCTCAGCACCAGCGACACCAGCGTGATCACGGCCACGTCACCCCATTGCAGTTCGGAGGGCAGATCGCTGATGTAATAGACATCCTTGGACAGGAACTGCACGCCGAACAGGTGTTCGATGAACGGCACGATGGTCTCGATGTTGATCGCGATCAGCACGCCGCCGACCACCCCCAGCAGCGTGCCGATGACGCCGATCAAGGCGCCCTGCACGATGAAGATCTGCATGATGCTGCGCGGACTTGCACCCAGGGTCCGGAGAATGGCGATGTCGGCACGTTTGTCGGTCACGGCCATCACCAGCGTAGACACGATGTTGAATGCGGCGACCGCCACGATCAGCGCCAGTATCACGAACATGACCCGCTTTTCCATCTGCACGGCACGGAAGAAGTTGGCGTGCTGCTCGGTCCAGTCGCTGACATAGAAATTGCCGTAAGGGCTGAGCAGTTGCGCCAGGTCGCGCGACACCTGCGGTGCATGATAGAGGTCGGAAAGCTTGAGGCGCAGACCGGAAACACGGTCTTCCATGCGGTAGAGCTTGGCGGCGTCATCCAGATGAATCAGCGCCAGCGCGGCGTCGTACTCGTACATGCCGACCTGGAAGATGCCCACCACGCGGAACTGCTTGAGCCTCGGCACGACGCCGGTGGGGGTAAACTGCCCCTGTGGCGCCATCACCACTACCTTGTCGCCGATCCCGACGCCGAGCATGCGCGACAGGTCCGCCCCCAGTACGATGCCGAACTCGCCGGGCTTCAGCGCCTTGAAGTCGCCGGCCTTGATGTGCGCACCGATCTCAGCCACGCGGTCCTCCTGCTCCGGCAACACGCCCCGCACCACGGCACCCTGCACCGCCTGCCCGAAGGACAGCATGCCCTGCGCCATGATATAGGGAGCCGAGGCCAGAACCTCCGGGTGCCGGCGCACGCGCTCGGCCACGATGGGCCAGTCCTGCAGTTCATTGTTCGCACCAGTAATCTGCAAGTGGGAGGCCACACCCAGAATGCGAGAACGCAATTCGTGCTGGAAGCCATTCATCACCGACAGCACCACGATGAGCGCGGCAACGCCCAGCGCGATGCCGACCATACTGGTCATGGAGATGAACGAGATGAAATGGTTACGGCGTTTGGCGCGGGTATAGCGCAGGCCGATAAAGAGTTCGTAGGGCATGGACATGAGCGGGATTTTAACAGGACTCCCGTCGCGATCTGTTAAAATCGCAACGAGCCTATGTCAGCAGTAAACGAAAGATGCGTATGAATAAAAAAGGGGTGGATGCAAGGCGCGGGACGCAGCGAAATGGTCGTTCCATTCGCAAGGCCTGCAACGCGGCAGACGCCCTTTTGTATTCATACCCTACGGGCCGGCCATGCATTGCGCGCATGGCGTTGTTGCTCGCCGCTAAATCACGCGGCTCTTGCCTGGTCCTGCGCGCAATGCATGGCCGGCGCACATTCGTTTACTGCTGACATAGGCTCTATGTTTACCGGAATCATTCAGGCCGTTGGCCACATCGATCGCATCATGCCTGTCGGCGACGATGCCCGCCTGACCATCGCCACGGGCAACCTCGACATGTCTGACGTCGCGCTGGGCGACAGCATTGCCACCAGCGGGGTCTGCCTCACCGTGATCGCCTTCGACGCACATGTGTTCGAGGTGCATGTGTCGAAGGAAACTCTTTCCTGCACGGTAGGCCTGGACACGCACCGGCCTGTCAATCTGGAAAAAGCGCTGCGCCTGTCCGACCGGCTGGGCGGACACCTCGTCAGCGGCCACGTCGACGGCGTCGGCCAGGTGGTGCGCTTCGAACCGGTCGGCGACTGCATGCTGCTGTCGATCCGTGCACCGCACGCACTTTCACGCTACATCGCGGTCAAAGGTTCCATTGCCGTCGATGGTGTCAGCCTGACCGTGAACACCGTGGACCACGACACCTTCAGCATCAACCTGATTCCCCACACGCTGGAAATGACGACCCTGCAACACCTCGGCGTCGGCAGCCGCGTCAACCTGGAGGTCGACCAGATCGCCCGCTACGTCGACCGCATGACCCAATGGGACAACGAAGGCACACCTGCATGATCAGCCCCGTCAACGAAATCATCGAGGATATCCGCCAGGGCCGCATGGTCGTGCTGGTGGACGAAGAGGACCGCGAGAACGAAGGCGACCTGGTCCTGGCAGCGCAATATGTCACGCCTGAGGCGATCAATTTCATGGCCCGCCACGGGCGCGGCCTGATCTGCCTGACCCTGACCGAGCCCCGCTGCCGGCAGCTCAACCTGCCGCTCATGGTGCGTGAGAACGGCGCGCGCATGGGCACCAACTTCACCGTGTCGATCGAGGCTGCCGAGGGCGTCACCACTGGGATTTCCGCCGCCGATCGTGCCCGCACCATCCAGGCCGCGGTGGCCCGCGATGCTCGACCATCCGACATCGTCAGTCCGGGCCATATTTTCCCGCTGATGGCGCAGAATGGTGGCGTTCTGGTGCGTGCAGGCCACACCGAGGCTGGTTGCGATCTTGCCAAGCTGGCCGGGCTGGAACCCGCAGGCGTGATCTGCGAGATCCTCAAGGAGGACGGCAGCATGGCCCGACTGCCAGACCTGCTGGCATTCGCCCAGGAACACAACCTCAAGATCGGCACCATCGCCGACCTCATCGCCTACCGCAGCCAGACCGAAAAACTGGTGGAGCGCGCTGCAGAACGCGACATCCAGACCCCTTACGGGATGTTCAGGATGGTCGCCTATTATGACCGCACCACCAACGAGACCCATCTGGCGCTGATCAAAGGCCAACCGGCACCTGACAAGGAAGTGCTGGTGCGCGTGCACGAGCCACTGTCGGTATTCGACCTGCTGGATGCCAGCAGCAAGAGCCACTCCTGGAATGTGCTCAACGCCATGCAGGCCATCCAGCAAGCCGAGTGCGGCGTGATCGTGCTGTTGCGCCGCAACGAGGATGGCCAGCAGGTCGTCAGCCGCATCCAGCATGCCGACGAACCCGTGCGTTCGAAACAGGACCTGCGCGACTACGGCATCGGCTCGCAGATCCTGCTGGACCTGGGGGTGCGCAAGATGAAGCTGCTGGCCGTGCCACGCAAGATGCCGAGCATGACCGGCTTCGGACTGGAAGTGACCGGCTACCTGGAACCCAACTAAAACGTGTTTATGCGATAATTCAACCGTGGAAAACGTCAACCTTACCGGACACTTCCTCATTGCCATGCCGGCCATGACCGATCCCTATTTTGCGCGCTCGGTCACCTACATCTGCGAACACAACGCACAAGGGGCCATGGGTGTGGTCATCAACCGCCCCATCGAAATGAGCCTGGACGACCTGTTCGACCAGATCCACCTGGAAATCCACGACAAGTCGCTGGGCCAGTCCCCGGTCCACTTCGGCGGCCCGGTGCAGATCGAACGCGGATTTGTGTTGCACCAGCCGGTCGGCCACTGGAGTTCATCGATCGCCGTGGACGGCCAGACCGCTCTCACCACCTCCAAGGACATCCTGGAAGCCAGTGCGCTGGGCGTCGGCCCGGAAAAAATGCTGGTGACGCTCGGCTACGCCGGCTGGTCGGCTGGACAGCTCGAGGAGGAACTGGCGCAGAATGCCTGGCTCACCGTACCGGCAGACGATAGCGTGATTTTCGATATCCCGAGCGACAAGAAATTCGAGGCCGCCATCCAGTTGCTGGGCATCGACCTGGCTTCTCTGGCGGAAGACGCCGGTCATGCCTGATACGCTGATGGCGTTCGACTTCGGCGAAAAGCGCATCGGCGTCGCCGTCGGCAATACCATCGTCGGCATCGCCCATCCGCTGCAAACCATCGACAGCGAAAGCAACGACGAGCGCTTCAAGGTGATCGGCGAACTGATTGCCGAATGGCAACCCAGCCAGCTTGTAGTCGGCCTGCCCGCCCACCTGGACGGCACCGAGCATGAACTGAGCCGACTTTGCCGGAAATTCGCGAACCGCCTGCACGGCCGCTTCAACCTGCCAGTCGCGCTGGTGGACGAGCGCCTGAGCTCAGCCGAGGCCAGCCAGACCCTGAAGGAATCCGGGGTCGGCGGACGCCGGCAGAAGCCCATGCTGGACCAGGTCGCCGCGCAAGTCATCCTACAATCCTTTCTAGACCAACATCATGCAACTACCTGACGCCGAACAACTCCTGCAAACGCTGGCCGAACGCATTCGGCCGCTGATCGACGAGGATACCGCGCTGGTCGGCATCCACAGTGGCGGCGCCTGGCTGGCAGAGCGACTGCAACCCATGCTGGGCGAAGACCTGCCGCTGGGCACCCTGGACATTTCCTTCTACCGCGATGATTTCAGCCGCATCGGCCTGCACCCGCAGATCAAGCCGTCCAACATTCCGTTCGATGTCGAAGGCAGCCATATCATCCTCATCGACGACGTACTGTACACCGGCCGCACCGCGCGCGCCGCCATGAACGAACTGTTCGACTACGGCCGCCCTGCCCGCATCACCCTGGCCGCGTTGATCGACCGCGGAGGTCGCGAAATGCCGATCCACGCGGAAGTCGTGGGGGCGACCGTCACGCTCGAACCCGGCCAGAACATCGAGCTGGTGCGGGACACCACCGGCCATCTTCACCTCAAGCTGACAGGAGGCGTATGAACAATCCCCAACTCGACAGGAACGGCCAGCTCAAACACCTGCTGTCCATCGAAGGCCTCCCGCGTGCGATCCTGAACCAGATTCTGGACACTGCGGAATCCTTCACCGGCGTTTCCGAACGTGAAGTGAAAAAGGTCCCGCTGCTGCGCGGCAAGACCGTATGCAACATCTTCTTCGAGAACAGTACCCGCACCCGCACCACCTTCGAGCTCGCCGCCAAGCGACTGTCAGCCGACGTGGTCAGCCTCAACGTGGGCACCTCCTCGCAATCCAAGGGCGAAACCATCCTCGACACGGTCGACAACCTGATCGCGATGCATGCCGACATGTTCGTGATTCGCCACGCACAGTCCGGCGCGGCGCACTTCATCGCCCAGCACGTCCCTGCCGACATCCACGTGATCAACGCCGGCGACGGCCGCCACTCGCACCCGACGCAGGGGCTGCTGGACGTGTTCACCATCCGCCGCTACAAGCCGGACATGCACAACCTGCGCGTGGCCATCGTCGGCGATGTCCTGCATTCGCGCGTCGCCCGCTCCGAGATCCACGCCCTGACGACGCTGGGCGTGCCGGAAGTCCGGGTCATCGCGCCCAAGACCCTGCTGCCGACCGACGTCGAAAAGCTGGGGGTGCAGGTCTATCACGACATGCGCGCCGGCCTGAAGGACGTCGACGTCGTGATGATGCTGCGCCTGCAGAACGAGCGCATGAGCGGCGCGCTGCTGCCAAGCTCACAGGAATACTTCAAGTGCTACGGTCTGACCCAGGACAAGCTGGCGCTGGCCCGGCCCGATGCCATCGTCATGCACCCGGGGCCGATGAACCGCGGCGTGGAGATCGACTCGGCCGTCGCGGATGGCAACCAGTCGGTCATCCTGCCGCAAGTGACCTACGGTATCGCGGTCCGCATGGCCGTCATGAGCATCCTCGCCGGCAACACGGAGGCCGCATGAAAATCCATCTGAAGAATGGCCGCCTGATCGACCCGAAGAACGGCATCGACGCGGTGCGTGACCTGTACATCGCTGCCGGCAAAATTGCCGGTGTCGGCCAGGCGCCCGAAGGCTTCGTGGCCAACCAGACCATCGACGCGACCGGCCTGGTTGTCTGCCCTGGCCTGGTAGATCTCTCCGCCCGCCTGCGCGAACCCGGCTTCGAATACAAGGCCACGCTGGAAAGCGAACTGCAAGCCGCTGTCGCCGGCGGCGTCACCAGCCTCGCCTGCCCGCCGGACACCGACCCGGTACTGGACGAACCGGGCCTGGTAGAAATGCTCAAGCACCGCGCCAAGCAGCTTAACCTGGCACACGTCTACCCGCTGGGGGCATTGACCCGGCAACTGCAAGGCAAGCAGCTCACTGAAATGTGGGAGCTGACCGAAGCCGGCTGCGTGGGATTTGCCCAGGCCGATGCCCAGGTCACCGACACCCGCGTGCTTTGGCGCGCCATGCAGTATGCCGCCACCTTCGGCTTCACTGTCTGGCTTCGACCGGAGGATTACCACCTGGCCCGCGACGGCGTGGCACACGACGGCGAAGTCGCCTCTCGCCTCGGCCTGTCCGGCATCCCCGCAGCGGCGGAAACCGTCGCGCTGGCCACCATCCTGCGCCTGGCCGCGGAAACCGGGGCCGCGGTGCACCTGTGCCGCCTGTCGACCCGCGAAAGCGTGGATCTGATCCGTCAGGCCAAAGCCCAGGGCCTGCCCGTCACCTGTGACGTCGCGACCACCCACCTGCACCTGACCGAACACGACATCGGTTTCTTCGATGCCCACTGCCACCTGCGCCCCCCCCTGCGCAGCCAGCGCGATCTGGCTGCACTGCGCGAAGGCCTCAAGGAAGGCGTGATCGACGCTGCCTGTTCAGACCATACCCCGGTCGACGACGATGCCAAACTGTTGCCGTTCGCCGAGGCAGAACCCGGCGCCACCGGACTGGAACTGTTGCTGCCCCTGACATTGAAGTGGGCGGAAGGCACCGGCACCTCGCTCTCCGATGCCATCGCGCGCATCACCAGCACCCCGGCCGCCATTCTCGGCATCGACGCCGGGCATCTCAGCGTTGGCACCGCTGCGGATGTGTGCATGTTCGAACCGGATACCTACTGGAAAGTGGAGGCCAGATCCCTGGTCAGCCAGGGTCGCAACACCCCCTTCCTCGGGCTGGAACTGAAAGGCCGCGTCAGCCAGACGCTGGTCAACGGCCACACCGTGTTCCATCGATGACACCGCGCAGCCTGCCGTTCCTGACGGCTTCCGCCCTGCTCCTGGTCATCCTGCCCGCTACCGCGGCAGATTTACAGGAGGGCCTGTGGGATCTCTCCCTCAGCATGACGGCAGCGGGCGGCGGGCAGCGCATCGGGCCTTTCAGCCGCACCCAGTGCTTTACCCGGGCGGACGCCCAGAATCCGGAAAAACTGTTTGCCGAGGTTGGCGCAGAATGCAGCTACGGCGACCGACATTACCAGGGCAACCGCTTCACGTTCACCATCCAGTGTGGCGGAGCGTTGCCCATGAGCGGGTCAGGATCGGTGGAATACGCTTCGGGGCATTTCGAAGGGGAAATGTTGCTGAACGCTGACGTGCCGGGCGCGGGGACGCTGGAAACCCGAAGCCAGGTTTCCGGTCACCGCATCGGGGACTGCAAGGGATAACCCGCCGGCCGCGGCGTATATCCGGGGCTCGCCCCTAGACGATCCCCAGGTGGTCGAGTCCGGCTGCCAGGTCTTTTTCCTTGGCTTCCTTGCCTTCCAACTTGATCTTCAGGCGGATGTCGTTGACCGAGTCCGCATTGCGCAACGCATCCTCGTAGGTGATGAGGTCGGCCTCGTACAGTTCGAACAGCGACTGGTCGAACGTCTGCATGCCCAGTTCGCGGGACTTGGCCATGATTTCCTTGATTTCGTGCACCTCGCCCTTGAAGATCAGGTCCGAGATCAACGGCGAATTGATCATTACTTCTACCGCCGGAACCCGTCCCTTGACGCCCTTGCGCGGGATCAGGCGCTGGGACACGAAAGCCTTCACGTTCAGCGACAGGTCCATCAGCAACTGGTGGCGGCGCTCTTCCGGGAAGAAGTTGATGATGCGATCCAGCGCCTGGTTGGTGCTGTTGGCGTGCAGGGTCGCGAGACACAGGTGGCCGGTTTCGGCGAAAGCCACGGCATAGTCCATGGTCTCGCGGTCGCGGATTTCACCGATCAGGATCACATCGGGTGCCTGGCGCAGGGTGTTCTTCAGCGCGGCGAACCAGTTCTCGGTATCCACGCCGACCTCGCGCTGCGTCACGATGCAGTTCTTGTGGTCGTGCACGAACTCGATCGGGTCCTCGATGGTGATGATATGGCCGTAGCTGTTTTCGTTACGGTAACCCACCATCGCCGCCAGCGAGGTCGACTTGCCCGAACCGGTAGCGCCGACGAAGATCACCAGGCCGCGCTTGGTCATGGCGATATCCTTCAGCACCGGCGGCAGGCCGAGTTCATCGAATTGCGGGATCTTGTTGGTGATGGTCCGGAACACCAGGCCGGCCGATCCGCGCTGCACGAAAGCGTTGACGCGGAAACGCGCCACACCGGGCAGGCTGATGGCGAAGTTGCATTCGTTGGTCGCATCGTATTCCGCAGCCTGCTTGTCGTTCATGATGGAACGGCAGATTTCCTTGCACTGTTGTGACGTCAGGGTCTGGTTGCTGACCGGCTTGACCGTGCCGTCCACTTTCAATGCAGGCGGAAAGCCGGTGGTAATGAACAGGTCCGACGCATTCTTCGCCAGCATGAGGCGAAGCAGGTCGAATACGAATTTTTCTGCCTGACCCTGATCCATGATCCTAGCCTCCTATGAATGCATCCTTGTTGGCCGCCTTGCCGCGAGCCTCAGCCAGCGAAATCATGTTGCGGCGCACCAGTTCCTGCAGATTCTGGTCCAGCGTCTGCATACCCACGCTCTGGCCGGTCTGGATCGCGGAGTACATCTGTGCGATCTTGTTCTCGCGGATAAGGTTACGGATGGCCGGGGTCCCGATCATGATCTCGTGCGCGGCCACGCGACCGGACTCATCCTTGGTCTTGAGCAGGGTTTGCGAAATCACCGCGCGCAACGACTCGGACAACATGGAACGGACCATTTCCTTTTCAGCGGCGGGGAACACGTCCACGATCCGGTCGATCGTCTTGGCTGCGGAGCTGGTGTGCAGGGTGCCGAACACCAGGTGGCCGGTTTCCGCGGCGGTCAGCGCCAGGCGGATGGTTTCCAGGTCACGCATTTCGCCCACCAGGATCACGTCCGGGTCTTCCCGCAGCGCGGAACGCAGTGCATTGGCGAACGACAGGGTGTGCGGGCCGACCTCGCGCTGGTTGATCAGGCACTTCTTGGACTGGTGCACGAATTCGATCGGATCTTCCACGGTCAGGATGTGGCCGTAGTCGTTCTCGTTGATGTAATCGACCATGGCCGCCAGGGTCGTGGACTTGCCGGAACCGGTCGGCCCCGTCACCAGCACGATACCGCGCGGCGTGGCGGCAATTTCCTTGAAAATGGCCGGGGCATTCAACTGCTCCAGCGTCAGCACCTTGGAAGGAATGGTCCGGAACACGGCGCCAGCGCCGCGATTCTGGTTGAAGGCATTCACGCGGAAACGCGCCAGATTGGGGATTTCGAAGGAGAAGTCGCATTCCAGGTTCTCTTCGTAGAACTTGCGCTGGCCGTCGTTCATGATGTCATACACCATGTCGTGCACCTGGCTGTGGTCCATCGCCGGCATGTTGATCTTGCGTACATCGCCGTGCACGCGAATCATGGGCGGGAGGCCGGCTGAAAGGTGCAGGTCGGAAGCCTTGTTTTTCACGGAAAACGCCAGCAGATCCGAAACGTCCATCGATATTCCCCTGATATAATTTTTAATAAACCGGAAAGGGATTATGACCTCAATTTCAGAACGCTTGCAAGCGATACGGGAAGCCATGCACAAGGCCGAGCGCGAGGCCGGCCGGCCCGAGGGCGAAGTGCACCTGCTAGCCGTGAGCAAAACCAAGCCGGCGGCGGATATTCGCGCGGCGCATGCGGCCGGCCAGGCCCGCTTCGGGGAGAACTACGTCCAGGAAGCCCTGGGCAAGATGGCGGAACTGACCGACCTGCCGCTGGAATGGCACTTCATCGGCCCCATCCAGAGCAACAAGACGCGTCCGATCGCCGAGCATTTCCATTGGGTGCACGGCATCGACCGCCTGAAAATCGCCCAGCGCCTCAGCGATGCCCGCCCGGACACGCTGCCGCCGCTGCAGGTCTGTATCGAGGTCAATGTCAGCGGCGAAGCCAGCAAGGAGGGTGTCGCACCGGGCGAGGTGCTGGAACTGGCCCGTGCCATCGCCGGACTGCCAAGGCTGAGACTGCGCGGGCTGATGACCATCCCGGCCCCCACCCGTGACATTGCGTTGCAACACCAACCCTTTAGAATGTTGCGTGAACTGCAGGCAACGCTCAACCAACAGGGGTTCGCCCTGGACACGTTGTCCATGGGCATGTCGGAAGACTTCCCGGCCGCCATTGCCGAAGGGGCCACCATCGTGCGCGTCGGCTCGGCGATTTTCGGCGCAAGACCTGCAAAATTGAAAGAAGACCTATCATGAAAATCAGCTTCATCGGCGGCGGCAACATGGCTCGCGCCCTCATCAGTGGCCTGCTGGCCAGGAACTGGACCGCGACCGACATTCACGTCGTCGAGCCGGACGCGGACAAACGCCGGCAGCTGCAAGAGGATTTCGGCATCACCACGAGCGACCAATTGCCAGGGGCAGCCATGGCAGACATCGTGGTACTGGCGGTCAAGCCGCAACAGCTGCGTGATGTCGCCATCTTCCTCGGCAGCCTGCTGAATACCCAACTCGTCGTCTCGATTGCGGCTGGCGTCCGTTGCGCCGACCTGATCCGCTGGCTGGGCAACTACCGCGCCGTGGTCCGCGTCATGCCGAACACCCCGGCCCAGGTGCAGGCGGGGGTCTCTGCACTGTATGCCGCCGAAGGCGTCAGCCCGGAACAGCAGAAGCAGGCCGAGACTGTCATGAGCGCGGTCGGCACCACGCTTTGGGTGGAAAGCGAGCAGCAAATGGACGCCGTGACCGCCATGTCCGGTAGCGGCCCGGCTTACGTGTTCTACTTCCTTGAGGCCATGCAGCAGGCCGGAGAGCAACTCGGCCTGGCTTCCGGCCAAGCCCGCGAACTGGCCATGCAGACCGTACTCGGCGCGGCCAGACTGGCCGCAGACAGTCCGTATGATTTCGCCACGCTACGCACCCAGGTGACCTCCAAGGGCGGCACCACAGAACGTGCGCTCAACCACATGGAAGCAGCAGGCATGCGGATTGCAGTGATCGACGCGGTACGTGCTGCCGCCGAACGTTCGCGCGAATTAGGCGACCTGCTGGGGAAAGACTGATGGCCTCCATCCCCAATCAACCCTTCGGATGCATCGCAGCGATGCGCTGCATCTTTCAACCCCAATTTCCAGAGGCATCCTGATGTTTGCCAGTGCATTCGAATTTCTGCTCGACACCCTGCTGGGCCTGCTGACCCTGGCTTTCCTGCTGCGCTGCTATCTGCAACTGACAGGCGCTCCGTTTCACAACCCGTTCTCGCAGAGCGTGATCGCCTTCACCAACTTCGCGGTCCGGCCGCTGCGTCGCTTCGTGCCGGCCATCGGCTGGCTGGATACGGCCTCCCTGCTGCTGGCCTTCCTGACCCAACTGCTCTTGCAGGTGGCCATCCTGTGGTTGCGCGATTTCCCGATCCTGGTCGCGGGTTCGCAGATCTTTTTCGCCCTGGCCGGCCTCGCCTGTCTGGGCATCATCAAGCTCACGCTGTACATGCTGATGTACGCGGTCATCATCCAGGCCATCCTGAGCTGGGTAAACCCCCACACCCCGATAGCGCCGGTACTGGACAGCCTGACGCGCCCCTTCCTGCGACCACTGCGTCGCCGCATGCCGGCCACCTCCGGCATCGACCTGTCGCCACTGGTGGTGTTCATCGTGGTGCAACTGCTGCTGATGCTGCTGGTCGCCCCTCTGGAATACCGGTTGCTGCACCTATTCTGATGGACACCAGCTGGTATCGCCACGACAAGGACGGCCGCCTGGTCCTCTCGCTGTACATCCAGCCCAACGCCAGCCGGACGGAAATCGCCGGACTCCACGATGGCGCGCTCAAGGTCAAGGTGGCCGCGCCTCCGGCCGATCATCAGGCCAACGACAAGTTGTTGGAGTTTCTGCGGAAATCATTTAAAGTCAGTAAAAAACAGGTGCTCCTTAAACATGGGGAGCATGCGCGGCAGAAAATCGTGGAAATAATCGACCCTAACAATCCACCGGAAGTACTGCTGGAAGGACTGCATGAGTAACACACTCGAACAGCAGATTACCGAATACCATCTCTGGCGTGACCAGCTGGCAGGTGCCATCGGCGAATACCGGGACTGGCTGGACAGCACCGGTGCTGCCGATGCCCTGGTTGACCTGCGCCTGTTCGACATGACTGAATCGGTCCGCAACGACAGGCTGGTGCTGGCTTTCGTCGCCGAATTCGCACGTGGCAAGACCGAGACTATCAACGCACTGTTCTTTTCCGATTTCAAGCAGCGCCTGCTGCCCTGCGATGCCGGGCGCACCACCATGTGCCCGACGGAGATCTTCTGGGATCCCAACGAAGAACCCTACATCAAGCTGCTGCCGATCGAGACCCGTAAGAACGATGACAGCCTGGTCCTGCTGAAGAAGACCCCTAACGCCTGGTCGAGGGTGCGCCTGGACGTCAACTCCGGCACGGCGATGAAGGAAGCGCTCAACGTGCTGGTGGAGCAGAAGAAAGTCCCGCTGGAGGAAGCCCGCAAACTCGGCCTGTGGAACGACGAAGACATCTCCATGGTGCAGAGCCTGAAGACCTCGGGCATGGTCGACGTCCCGGTCTGGCGCCATGCCATGATCAACTACCCCCACCCCTTGCTGAAGAGCGGCCTGGTAATCCTGGACACCCCGGGCCTGAATACCCTGGGGACCGAGCCGGAACTGACCATCAACATCATTCCCAACGCCCATGCCGTGGTGTTCCTGCTGGCAACTGACACCGGCGTCACCAAGTCGGACATGGAAATCTGGACCAGCTTCATTCGCGGCCGCGCCAGCCGCAAGCTGGCGGTGCTCAACAAGATCGACATGCTGTGGGACGACCTCAAGACCGAGGACGAAATCCAGGCCGCCATCCAGATGCAGGTCGCGACCACCGCGCGCCAGCTCAGCCTGCCGGCTGCCGATGTGTTCGCGATATCCGCGCAGAAAGCCCTGCTGGCGAAAGTCCGTGGAGACGCGGCCCTGCTCAAGCGTAGCGGCATCGAAAAGGTGGAAACCGTACTGGCGAGCGGTGTCGTCGCCACCAAGCACGAAATTCTGCGCAACACCATCGTGATCGATGTGGGCAACATGGTCAAAGGGTCGCGCAAGGCCATCCAGGGCCGCATCACCGGCACCCGCGCACAACTGCAGGAACTGGCCTCCCTGCGCGGCAAGAACCGCGAGACGATCCAGGGCTTGCTGTCGAAAGTGGCGGAAGACCGTAAGATCTACGAAGAATCGGTCCGCACCTTCACCCGCGGGAACCAGAAAATTGCGCAGCTGGGTGAGGCCCTGATGCAGCAGCTGAGCGTGCAGCACCTGGACCAGATCCTCGAAAACAGCCGCAAGGCGATCGGTGACAGCTGGACCACCCACGGCCTCAATCTCGGCATGCGCGGATTGGTCAAGCAGATCAACGAGATGGCCGAGCGCATTTCGCAGCAGGGCCTGGAAATCAAGGAAATCGGCGACGAACTCTACAAGCTGTTCCACCTCAAGCACGGCTTCGAAGAACGCGTCCCGCCGACCCTGGACATGACCCCGCTGGTTCAAAGCATGACGGCCTTGCTGAAGACGACCGACGAATTCTGCAATGACCCGGTCAACGTCATGACCGAGAAGCACTTCCTGATACGCAAATTCTTCTTCAGCCTGGTCGCGCAGGCGCGCAACCAGTTCGAAATCACCCAGCATGACACCAATATCTGGCTTAAAGGCCTGCTGGCACCCCTCAAGTTGCAGATCAACGACCACAAGGCGCAACTCGACAAGCGCACCGAATCGTTGATGAAAATCCACGAAAACATGGAAACATTGCAACAGAACATCACAGAAGTCGAGTCGCGCTATGCTCAACTGCAGAGCGAGGGCGCGCAACTGGACCAGATCCTGCTCAAGCTGGTCAAGATTTCCCAGCAGGCCGCTCACAAAAAGCCGCAAGCCGGCACAGCAACCTCGGAATAACCTTCCGGACGGACCGCAACGGATGCGGCCCCCGATTTACATCAGTACGATATCGAAGGCTTCCTGCCCGTACTGGCTTTCCACCTGCAGCGAAATCGGCTTGCCGATAAAGTCGGAAAGCTGCGCCAGACTCTGGGATTCCTCGTCCAGAAACAGGTCGATCACTTTCTGCGATGCCAGCACACGGAATTCGCGGGCATTGAACTGACGGGCCTCGCGCACCAGTTCACGCAGGATTTCGTAGCACACGGTCTGAGCGGTCTTCAACTCGCCACGCCCGCTGCAGCAGTGGCAAGGCTCGCACAGGATATGCGCCAGGCTTTCGCGGGTTCGCTTGCGCGTCATCTCCACCAGCCCCAACCCGGAAAAACCATGAATGCTGGTACGCACCCGGTCCTTCTCCACAGCCTTGCGCAACTCGTCCAGTACGGCTTCACGGTGAGCCTCTTCTTCCATGTCGATGAAGTCGAGGATGATGATGCCGCCCAGGTTGCGCAGCCTTAGCTGGCGCGCAATGGCCTGCGCGGCCTCCAGATTGGTCTTGAAGATGGTGTCGGCCAGGGTCCGCCCGCCGACAAATCCCCCGGTATTCACGTCCACCGTGGTCAGCGCTTCGGTCTGATCGAAAATCAGATAACCGCCGGACTTCAACTCCACCTTGCGCGACAGCGCCTTCTCGATTTCCTGCTCCACCCCATACAGGTCGAACAGGGGGCGATCGCCGCTGTAGGTATCGATACAGCCCAGCACATTGCCGGCGTAACTTTTGGCGAACTCGCGCATTTTCTGCGAAGTCTCGCGCGAATCTACGAGGATACGTTCAGTGTGCTCGCACACCACATCACGCAACACCTTGAGCGGCAGGTTCAGGTCCTGGTAGACCAGCGATGCCTTGGAAGCCGCGCTGCTGGAAGCCTGGATATTGCCCCAGACCTTGTGCAGATAATCCAGGTCGGCCAGAAGCTCTTCATCGGTCGCGGTTTCCGCCATGGTACGAATGATGTAGCCCCCCTCGTACTGCTCCGGCAACAGACCTTGCAGGCGCATACGCAACGCCTCGCGCTCGGCCTCGTCCTCGATCCGCTGGGACACCCCGATGTGCTCCTGCTGCGGCAGGTACACCAGAAAACGTCCGGCGATGCTGATCTGCGTCGTCAGGCGCGCCCCCTTGCTGCCGATCGGCTCCTTGATCACCTGCACCATGAGTGTCTGACCTTCGTGCAGCAACTCCTGAATCGGCTTTTCGGCGTTGTTCTCGTATTCCAGGATATCGGCGATATGCAGGAAGGCCGCACGGGACAGACCGATCTCGACAAAGGCAGACTGCATGCCTGGCAGCACGCGGCACACCGTGCCCTTGTAGACGTTACCCACCAGCCCCAGCGAACCGGCGCGCTCCAGATGCAACTCCTGCACCACGCCCTGCTCCATGATGGCGACCCGCGTTTCCTGCGGAGTGACGTTAATCAGAATTTCTTCGCTCACAGGACTTTGACTCCAAATTTGTTCAGCAACTGCGATGTTTCGTAGACCGGCAATCCCATGACGCCGGAGTAACTGCCCTCGATGCGCCGGATGAAGGCCCCGGCCAGTCCCTGGATGCCGTAGCTGCCAGCCTTGTCGTGCGGCTCCCCTGAGGCGATGTAGGCCGAGATTTCCGCTTCAGTCAGTGGCGCCATCTCCACCTGGGTGCTGGACAGCGCCGTTTCAATACGATCGCCACAGGCCACGGCGATAGCGGTATGCACGGCATGCCAGCGATCGGACATGCGGCGCAACATGGCCGCCGCATCGGCATCGTTTTCCGGCTTGCCGAGGATCATGCCGTCGATACAGACCGTCGTGTCCGCCGCCAGCACCGGCAAGGGGGGCAATCCCTGCGCCGCCAGGCGCTGCAGGCAGACAGCCGCTTTATCGTGCGCCAGCCGCAAGACATAATGTTCGGGAGATTCGTCCGGGCGTTCCGATTCGTCCACGTCCGAAGGCAACACTGCGAAGCGGATGCCGAGCTGCGCCAGCAATTCCCCACGACGTGGCGAGCGAGATGCCAGGTAGAGATGAGGACCGGCAGTCATCGCACCAGCCCGGCTTCGACCTGGTTGCGCCTTGCCTTGCCGGCCAGCAATTCCACCAGCGTCAGGGCAAAGTCCATCGCCGTCCCCGGCCCCCGTGACGTCACCACACGCCCATCCACCGCCACCCCCGCGTCGACCACCTGGTGGGATCCGGACAAGCCTTCCAGTACGCCCGGGAAGGCCGTTGCGCGCCGTCCTTCCAGCAGGCCGGCCGCATGCAACGCCATGGGAGCCGCGCAGATTGCCGCCGTATAGGCCCCTGCCGCGGCCATTCGCCGGAGCAACGCCTGGATACGTGCATCCTGCCTGAGGTGTTCGCTGCCAGGCATGCCGCCCGGCAGTACGATCATGTCGAACGATTCCTGCAACACGTCGTCCAACGTGCGGTCGGCCACCAGGACCATGCCGCGGCTGGCCCGCACCGGACCATCCGCGAGGCTGGCTGTAATGACTGCGACATCTGCTCGGCGTAGGATGTCTACGATTGTGACGGCCTCGAGCTCTTCGCAGCCAGAAGCCAGGGGAACCAGTACTTTCGCCATCGATCTATCCGTTAGAATGCTATGGGCTCAAGCATACCAAACCATGGAGCAACGCACATCAAATGACTGACTGGGGCGCCCTTTTCAAGACCGGCCTGGCCTTGTTCGCCATCGTCAACCCGATCGGCAGCGTGCCGATCTTCATCACTGCCACCAGCGGCAGCAGCCGGGCAGAACGTGCACGCATCGTGCGCATGGTGGCCATGACGGTTTTCCTGGTACTGGCGCTGGCCGTCTTTCTCGGCGATCGCATCCTCGACTTTTTCGGCATCAGCATCCCGTCCTTCCAGACCGGCGGCGGCATCCTGTTGCTGCTGATGGCAATCTCCATGATGCACGCAAAACAGAGCGGTGTGCGCCAGACGGCAGAGGAAGCACAAGCCGTGGCCGAGCGCGAAGCCATCGCCATCGTGCCGCTGAGCATTCCCTTGCTGGCCGGCCCGGGCGCCATCAGCAGCATGATCATCGCCGCCCAGCAAAGCGGCGGATTCTGGGGGCACGTGGAATTGCTCGCGCCGGTCACTGCCGTTGCCCTGCTGGCATGGGGGATCCTGTCCCTCTCCGGCCCGATCGCGGGACGGCTGGGGACCATCGGCATCAACATCTTTACCCGCCTGATGGGCCTGATCCTGGCTGCCATGGCCGTCGAATTCATCGCGCACGGACTGGTCGGCCTGTTCCCGGCGCTGGCAAACAGGTAAAATTAGCCTTTGCCCAAAACGCATCATCATGATCTGGAAACCCAACGTCACCGTCGCCGCCATCATTGAAAAGGATGGAAAATTCCTGCTGGTCGAGGAGGAAACGGCCGACGGCATCATGTTCAACCAGCCCGCCGGCCATCTGGAAAACGGTGAATCGCTGCTGGACGGCGTCGTGCGCGAAGCGTGGGAAGAAACCGCGCACCGTTTCGAACCGACCGGCCTGCTTGGCGTGTATCACTGGAAGCATCCAAAAAAGGACATCACCTACCTGCGTTTCGCCTTCGTCGGCAACGTCCTGGCCCACGACCCGGACCAGAAGCTGGATGACGGCATCCTGCGCGCCGTGTGGATGACCCTTGATGAACTGCGCGCCACGCAGGACCGCCATCGCAGCCCGCAAGTCCTGACCTGTGTGGAACATTACCTGGCCGGGCAGCGCTTCCCTCTTTCGGTATTGACCCACCTATGACCAAACCACGTGTAGTCGTCGGCCTGTCCGGCGGCGTCGACTCCTCCGTCACCGCGCTGCTGCTCAAGGAGCAGGGCTACGATGTCGTCGGCCTGTTCATGAAGAACTGGGAAGATGACGACAACGAAGAATACTGTTCCTCCAAGCAGGACCTGATCGACGCAGTGTCCGTCGCAGATCGTATCGGCATCGATATCGAGGCCGTCAATTTCTCCAAGGAATACAAAGACAAGGTGTTCTCCAATTTCCTGGAGGAATACCGTGCCGGCCGCACCCCGAACCCGGACATCCTGTGCAACTCCGAGATCAAGTTCCGTGCGTTCCTGGACCACGCCATGAGCATGGGTGCCGACAAGATCGCCACCGGCCACTACGCGCAGGTACGCGAAGTCGACGGCCTGTTCCAGCTGTTGAAGGCTGAAGACGGCTCCAAGGACCAGAGCTATTTCCTGCACCGCCTCAACCAGGAACAGCTGTCCAGGACGCTGTTCCCGCTGGGCACATACCTCAAGCGCGAGGTCCGCGAAATCGCCCGCAAGGCCGGGCTGGCCACCAGCGAGAAAAAGGATTCCACCGGCATCTGCTTCATCGGCGAGCGCCCGTTCCGGGAATTCCTGCAGCGCTACATGCCGACCGAACCCGGCGACATGCGCAATGCGGAAGGCAAGATCGTCGGCCGCCACACCGGCCTGATGTACTACACCCTCGGTCAGCGCCAGGGCTTGGGCATCGGCGGCTCGCGTGACGGCGACGGCGAACCCTGGTACGTGGCCGGCAAGGATCTCGCCAGGAACGAGCTGATCGTCGTTCAGGGCCACGACCACCCGCTGCTGCTGAAGGACACGCTGCAGGCCTCGAACATGCACTGGATCGCCGGCCAGGCACCGCGCACGCACTGGGTCTACGCCGCCAAAACCCGTTATCGCCAGGCCGACGCCCCGTGCGAAATCGACAGCATCAACGATGACCGCTGTGAAATCCGCTTCGGCGAATCGCAATGGGCGGTGACGCCTGGCCAGTCGGTCGTCGTCTATGAAAGCAATGTATGCCTGGGCGGCGGCATCATTGCCTAGGCACCCATTGATTCAGCGCAGACTGATGCCTGCGCAGGTGTTGGCCGGAACTAAAACAACGTCCGCCTCGCGGCGGCAAGATCATTTTTAGTAACAACCTAGAGGGAACACACGCATATGAAAAAAATCGAAAGTGGCCTGGAGGCGCTCATCTTCAACAGTCGCTGGCTGCTGGCGCCCTTCTATATCGGGCTGGTGCTAGCGCTGGCGCTGATGCTGGTCAAGTTCACGGAAGAGTTCATCCATTTCGCCCCCGTCGCGATCCACGGCGAGGGCAGCGACGTGATTATCGGGGTGCTGTCGCTGATCGACATGGTGATGGTAGCCAACCTGCTCATCATCATCGTTTTCGCCGGCTATGAAAATTTCGTCTCACAGATCGACACTGGCAACCACGAAGACCGTCCTTCCTGGATGGGCCACGTCGGTTTTTCCGAACTGAAGATGAAGCTGATCGGTTCGATTGTCGCAATTTCCGGCATTGAGTTGCTGCGCGCCTTCATGCACATCGGCGCGGACATGCAGCCCGGGGAGGAAAAACAGATGGCCTGGAAAGTCGGCTTGCACGTGACATTCGTGGTCACCGGCGTCCTGTTCGCCCTCGGCGACAAGATCTCCGCCGAAAAACCCAGCGATCACTGACCTGAAACACGGACACAAAAAAAGCGGATGCAATTCATCCGCTTTTTTATTGCTCCCAAGCCTGATCAGGCAGCGGGCGGGGCCGTGTCCTTGAAGGATGGGCGGGCCATCAAGTGCTCGTACAAGGCAGCCAGGTTGGGGTAAGACTCGCGCCAGCCAAGCTGCGGCATGCGCAGGTCCAGATAGCCCAGCGCCACGCCGGTTGCAATGTCAGCCAGCGTAAACTTATCGCCGGCCGCCCATTTGCTGTCGCCCATGTCTTCCGACATGGCACGCAAGCCGCGCTCCACCTTCAGCATCTGGCGTTCGATCACGGTTTCATCCTGCTTTTCCGGCACACGACGTTTTTCCATGACGACCGCGATCGCGGCGTCGCACACCCCATCCGCCAAGGCCTCCCAGCGGCGAACCGTGGCCCGGTGGTTGTTGTCCTGCGGAATCAGTCGCGCTACCGGCGTCTTGTGATCCAGGTAATCGACGATCACTACCGAGTCATACAGACTGGACCCGTCGTCCAGCACCAGCGTCGGCACCTTGCCCAGCGGATTGTATGCAGGCACCGGGGAATCAGGCGCAGCCAGGGACGGCACGACTTCGATCTCGCACTCGATGTGCTTTTCGGTCAACATGATCCGCACCTTGCGGGCATAGGGACTGGCGGGCGTAATAAAAAGCTTCATTGGAAAACCACGAAAAAATTGAATCAGAAAAATCGCATTATAATGCAGAAATGCATCCCTCCTCTGCCGACATTGATCGCATCGTCAGCCTTGCCCTCGAGGAAGACCTCGGCACAGGCGACCTCACCGCGCAACTGATACCGGAGACGCAGCAGGCCACTGCCCGGGTGATCTGCCGGGAAAATGCCATCCTGTGCGGCTGCGCCTGGTTTGAAGCCTGCTTCAATCAGATCGACCCGGAAGTTCACATCGACTGGGCCTCAGAAGAGGGGCAGCGCGTGGCTCCCAACCAGTTGATCTGCACCATCCGCGGACGGGCCCGTAGCCTGCTTACGGCTGAACGTAGCGCGCTGAATTTCCTGCAAACCTTGTCAGGCGTGGCCACTGCCACCCGCACTTACGTCGACGCCATCACCGGTACGCGCGCCGCCATCCTGGATACGCGCAAGACCCTGCCAGGTTTGCGACTGGCCCAGAAATACGCCGTCACCATCGGCGGCGGCCAGAATCAGCGCATCGGACTGTACGATGGCATCCTGATCAAGGAAAACCATATCGCCGCGGCCGGCGGCATTCGCCAGGCCCTGGCGGTCGCCAGGCAACATGAAAACGTCACGATCCAGGTCGAAGTGGAATCGCTGGCCGAACTGCAGGAAGCCCTCGACGCCGGCGCCACCCTCATTCTGCTCGACAACTTCACGCCTGAAGCCATGCGCGAAGCTGCACGCATCACCGGCCCACGCGCCGAACTCGAAGCTTCTGGTAACATCACGCTGGAGAATGTGCGCACCGTCGCGGAAACCGGTGTGCATCGAATCTCCATCGGCAGCCTGACCAAGAACGTCAGGGCCATTGATCTTTCCATGCGTTTCGAGGCCAACCCGTGAGCAAAGACACCCTGCCTGTCCCGCCGCCCAAGGACCATACCCTGACACTGGGCGAAGTGTTGCGCCTGATGGTCCACGACGGCATGGTCCCGAAAGACATCGCGGAAAAACTGTTCAAGGACCGCAAGCTCGACACTTCCAGGATGCACCCGCTCACGGTCATCCACGAGCAACAATGGATCAATCCGCACCCCCCCGGCAAAACCTACACCATGGAATACCTCACGGAGTGGCTGGCTGAACGCCTGGGGGTGCCGTATTACCACATCGATCCGCTCAAGCTGAATTTCGGCGCCATCGCCGGCGTGGTCTCCAAAGCCTATGCCGAACGCCTCAAGATCATGCCGGTCAAGGTGACGGATACCGAAGTCACGATCGCCACTGCCGAGCCCTTCCGCACGGACTGGATCGCCGACCTGGAGCGCATCCTCAAGCTCAAGATCAAACTGGTGATGGCCAACCCGATCGAGCTCAATCGCTACCTGCCCGAAGTCTACAGCCTGGCCAACTCCGTGCAACTGGCCAACAACGCCAAGGCCGGCCAGGTCGTCGGCGTGCAGAACCTCGAACAGCTGATCGAGCTGGGCAAGAACAAAAACCTCGATGCCAACGAACAGCATGTGGTTACCATCGTCGACTGGCTGTTCGAATACGCCTTCGAGCAGCGCGCCAGCGACATCCATCTGGAACCGCGCCGCGAGCTCGGTATCGTGCGCTTTCGTATCGACGGCGTGCTGCATCAGGTTTACCAGCTGCCTTCCAATATCACCAACGCCATCACCAGCCGGATCAAGCTGCTGGGGCGCATGGACATGATCGAGAAGCGCCGCCCGCAGGATGGCCGCATCAAGACGGTCCGCACCGACGGCACGGAGGTGGAATTGCGCCTTTCCACCATGCCCACCGCCTTCGGTGAAAAACTGGTGATGCGGATTTTCGATCCGGAAATCCTCGTGCGCGATTTCGCCACACTGGGTTTCTCCCGCGAGCAATTGTCCACCTGGAATGGCTGGACCACACAACCCAACGGTATCATCCTGGTCACCGGCCCCACCGGCTCCGGCAAGACCACCACGCTGTATTCCACCCTGAAACAACTGGCCACACCCGAAGTGAACGTCAGCACGGTGGAAGACCCGATCGAAATGATCGAGCCAGCCTTCAACCAGATGCAGGTGCAGGCCAACATCGGCCTCAACTTTGCGGACGGCATCCGCACCCTGCTCCGACAGGATCCGGACATCATCATGGTCGGCGAAATCCGCGATCTGGAAACCGCGGAAATGGCGATCCAGGCCGCCCTGACCGGCCACCTCGTGCTCTCGACCCTGCACACCAACGACGCACCGTCAGCGATCACGCGCCTGATGGAATTGGGTGTTCCGCCCTATCTGATCAACGCCACCCTGCTCGGCGTCATGGCACAACGCCTGGCCCGTACGCTCTGCCCGCACTGCAAGGAAGACAGCCAGATCAGCGACGAGCAGTGGCAGGAACTGGTCCGTCCCTGGAAATACGCCAAGCCCGCCAAGATCAGTCACTCGAGCGGATGCATGGAATGCCGCATGACTGGCTACCGCGGCCGGACCGGCCTGTATGAAATGCTGCCGATCACCTCGGACATGCGCAAACTGATCACCAAAGACGCCGACCTCGACAAAATCAAAGCACAGGCCTTCAAGGAAAACATGAAAACCCTGCGCATCAACGGCGCCGAGAAGATCGCCGCCGGCCTCACCACGTTCGAAGAAGTGGTAAAAGTCGCGCCACCGTCAGACTAGTTCTCGAGGAATTTCCTTTTCATTCCGCAAGCGAAGGGGTTTTTGCCTCAAAAACAAACCCCTGCTTGCAATTGGCCTTGACCAAATCGGCCCGAAACGCTACTGTTCAGGGTTTCGCAACAATTTCCAGAATTTTCACAACTGATTGAATTTATGCAATTGACCGGCGCAGAAATCGTCATTCGCAGCCTGCACGAGGAAAAAGTCGAGTTCGTTTTCGGCTATCCCGGCGGCGCGGTGCTCAACATTTACGACGCAATCTACCAGCAGGATGCCTTCAAGCACGTCCTGGTGCGTCACGAGCAGGCTGCCGTACATGCTGCAGATGCTTACGCACGCTCGACCGGCAAGGTTGGCGTGGCGCTGGTGACTTCTGGTCCGGGCGCGACCAATGCCATTACCGGCATCGCGACGGCCTACATGGATTCCATTCCCATGGTGGTGCTGTCCGGCCAGGTGCCGACCGCCGCCATCGGCCAGGACGCCTTCCAGGAATGCGATATGGTCGGCATCACCCGCCCATGCGTGAAGCACAACTTCCTGGTTAAGGACATCAAGGACCTGGCCGCGACCATGAAGAAGGCCTTCTACATCGCGGCGAGCGGAAGACCGGGGCCCGTGGTCGTGGACATCCCCAAGGACATCACGGCGCAAACCGCCAAGTTCGAATACCCGGAATCCGTGAGCCTGCGCTCCTACAATCCGGTGCTCAAGGGACACTCCGGCCAGATCAAGAAAGCCCTCAAACTGCTGCTCGAAGCCAAACGGCCGATGATCTACACCGGCGGCGGCGTGGTGCTGGGCGACGCCTCCGAACTGCTGACACAACTGGTGCGCAAACTGGGTTTCCCCATGACCAACACCCTGATGGGTCTGGGCGGCTACCCCGCGACCGACAGGCAATGCCTGGGCATGCTGGGCATGCACGGCACCCTGGAAGCCAACATGGCGATGCAGGAATGCGACGTGTTGCTGGCCGTCGGCGCCCGCTTCGACGACCGCGTCATCGGCAACCCGGCGCACTTCTTCGAGAACCCGCGCAAGATCATCCATATCGACGTGGATCCTTCCTCCATCTCCAAGCGCGTCAAGGTGGATGTGCCCATCGTCGGCGACGTGAAGAGCGTGCTCACCGACATGCTGGAATTGCTGGCCGAGAGCGACAAGGGCCCGAACGCCAACGCCCTGAAGGCCTGGTGGCAACAGATCAACGCCTGGCGCGACCGCAATTGCCTGAACTACAACCGCGACAGCGCCATCATCAAGCCGCAATATGTGATCGAGAAGCTGTGGGAAGTCACCAAGGGCGATGCCTACGTGACCTCGGATGTCGGCCAGCACCAGATGTGGGCGGCGCAGTACTACAAGTTCGACAAGCCGCGCCGCTGGATCAATTCCGGCGGCCTTGGCACCATGGGGGTCGGCCTGCCCTACGCCATGGGCGTGCAGTTTGCGCACCGCGACGCACAGGTCGCCTGCATCACCGGTGAAGGCAGCATCCAGATGAACATCCAGGAACTGTCCACCTGCAAACAGTACCACCTGCCGATCAAGGTGATCCTGCTGAACAACCGTTACCTCGGCATGGTGCGGCAGTGGCAGGAGTTCTTCTACGAGAACCGCTACTCCGAATCCTACATGGACAGCCTGCCGGACTTCGTCAAGCTGGCCGAATCCTACGGCCATGTCGGCATGCACATCGAGCAGTCCTCAGACGTTGAAGGCGCCCTGAAGGAAGCCTTCGCGATGAAGGATCGTTTCGTGTTCATGAACTTCATCACCGATCAGAAGGAAAACGTGTTCCCGATGGTACCGAACGGCAAGGGCCTGTCTGAAATCATCCTGGCGGAGGATCTGTAATGCGTCACATCATCTCCCTCCTGATGGAAAACGAAGCCGGCGCACTCTCCCGCGTCGCCGGCCTGTTCTCGGCCCGCGCCTACAATATCGAATCGCTGACCGTCGCCCCGACCGAAGACGCCACCCTGTCGCGCATGACCATCGTCACCTCCGGGTCCGACGAAGTCATCGAGCAGATCATCAAGCAACTCAACAAGTTGGTGGACGTAGTCAAGGTCCTGGACCTTTCTGACGGCCGCCACATCGAACGCGAATTGATGCTGGTCAAGGTCAAGGCCACCGGCGTGCACCGTGAAGAAATGAAGCGCATGTGCGACATCTTCCGCGGCCGCATCATCGACGTCGCCGATGGCAGCTACACCATCGAACTGACGGGATCGGGCTCCAAGCTGGATGCCTTCCTGGAAGCCATCGACAAGTCCGCCATCCTCGAAACGGTCCGCACCGGTGCTTCCGGCATCGGCCGTGGCGATCGCATTCTCAAGGTTTAATTGAATTTATTGATAAAGGAAACGAAATGAAGGTTTACTACGACAAAGACGCCGACCTCTCCCTGATCAAGGGCAAGCAAGTCACCATCGTCGGCTACGGCTCCCAGGGCCACGCGCACGCGCAGAATCTGAAGGACTCCGGCGTGAACGTCACCGTGGGTCTTCGCAAGGGCGGCGCCTCCTGGGACAAGGCTGTCAATGCCGGTCACCAGGTCAAGGAAATCGCCGACGCAGTGAAGAACGCTGACGTGGTCATGATCCTGCTGCCGGACGAATCCATGCCGCAGATCTACCACGCCGATGTCGAAAAGAACCTGAAGGCCGGCGCCGCGCTGGCGTTCGCTCACGGCTTCAACATCCATTACAACCAGATCGTACCGCCGGCCAACGTCGACGTCATCATGGTTGCACCGAAGGGCCCCGGCCACACCGTGCGCTCCGAATACCTGAAGGGTGGCGGCGTACCGTCCCTGATCGCCGTGTACCAGGACGCCTCCGGCAAGGCCAAGGACATCGCCCTCTCCTACGCTGCTGCCAACGGCGGCACCAAGGGTGGCGTGATCGAGACCAACTTCCGCGAAGAAACCGAAACCGACCTGTTCGGCGAACAGGCCGTGCTGTGCGGCGGTGCCGTGGAACTGGTGAAGATGGGTTTCGAAACCCTGGTTGAAGCTGGTTACGCCCCGGAAATGGCCTATTTCGAGTGCCTGCACGAACTGAAACTGATCGTCGACCTGATGTACGAAGGCGGCATCGCCAACATGAACTACTCCATCTCCAACAACGCGGAGTACGGCGAGTACGTCACCGGTCCGGAAGTCATCAACGAAGAATCCCGCTACGCGATGCGCAATGCCCTGAAGCGCATCCAGTCCGGCGAATACGCGAAGATGTTCATCCTGGAAGGCAAGACCAACTACCCGGAAATGACGGCACGTCGCCGCCTGAACGCCGCCCACCCGATCGAACAGGTCGGTGGCCAGTTGCGCGCCATGATGCCTTGGATTGCCAAGAACAAACTGGTTGACCAGTCCAAGAACTAAGTCGCAACCGTGACTCGAAGGGGCAAGGCGCACGACGTCCTGCCCCTTTATTTTTAATGGAGCAACGCCTTGAATAACTATCCTCACCCCATTATCGCCCGCGAAGGATGGCCCTTCCTCGCCATCTCGGTTGTGCTCTCCCTCGCAGCGACCTTCTGGTGCGCCGTCTGGTCCATCCCGTTGTGGATCATCAGTCTGTTCGTGCTGCAGTTTTTCCGCGACCCGGGCCGCACCCCGCCGACGCAGGCCAACGCCGTCATCTCCGCCGCTGACGGCAAGGTGATCGTGGTCGAAAAGGCCTGGGACGAATACCTGCAACGCGACGCGCTCAAGATCAGCGTCTTCATGAACGTGTTCAACGTCCACTCCAACCGCAGCCCGGTCGATGGCACCGTGGAAAAGCGCTGGTATAACCCGGGCCAATTCTTCAATGCGGCACTGGCCAAGGCATCCGCCGAAAACGAGCGCAATGCACTGTGGATCAAGACCACGACTGGTCAGGATGTCACCTGCGTACAGATCGCCGGCCTCGTGGCCCGTCGCATCCTCTGCTACGTCGAACCGGGTGCCGCCCTGCATCGCGGTCAGCGCTATGGCTTCATCCGTTTCGGTTCGCGCGTCGACATCTACCTCCCGCTCACAGCAAGCCCAAAAGTGACGCTGGGAGAAAAGGTCACCGCCGGCAGCACCATCCTCGCCGAACTGTAATTTTTCTCGGAACGAGCAAAATAAAAAAGGCGTGCTTAGCACGCCTTTTTTATTTCCTGCCGGACTCAGGTGCCGACAGCCTCGTTGTCCACATGGCGTCGCTGGCGGTCCGCGCCCAGATGCACGACGAGTTCGTTCAAGGCCAAGCGGTAAACCTCGCGCTTGAACTCGATGACGCTATCCAGCGGCACCCAGTAGTCGTTCCAGCGCCAGGCGTCGAACTCAGGGTGATCGCTCGCCCGCAGCGACACATCGCTGTCACGCCCGACCAACCGCAGCAGGAACCAGATCTGCTTCTGCCCCTTGTAGCTGCCACGCCACTCCCGCTTCACCCAGTGCGTCGGCACGTCGTAACGCAGCCATTCGCGGGTTCTCCCCAGAATGCGCACATGTTCCGCGCGCAACCCAACCTCCTCGGTCAGTTCGCGGTACATGGCCTGCTCGGGCGTTTCGCCCTGCTTGATGCCCCCCTGCGGGAACTGCCATGAATGCTCGCGGATACGCTTGCCCCAAAACACCTTATTGTGGGCATTGCATAGAATAATGCCCACATTCGGGCGATATCCATCCCGATCGATCATGATGTCAAAAACCTGAAATATTTAACGTAATTTTTTCATACTTCACGCCTAATTGAAAGGCAAGTCGGCTTTCTTGACGCTCTTTGACGGCGACCTATATACTCAGCACCCTTATAGCACCTTGCAGTCAACCGCTTGCGCTCGACGCGCGTTTTCCGAACATGCGATTCGTTTCCCCGAAAAGACTGATGCAAACTACTCTCGCCACCCTGCTGGCGGGCACTTGCCTTTGGGCAGAAGCACAGTCTTATGCCTATGTCACTAATCAAGGGAGCAACACCGTCTCCGTAATCGACACGCTGTCCGACAAGGTGGTCAAGACACTCCCCGTCGGGAAAGCGCCGGTGGGCGTCGTCATCTCCCCGTCCCGCGCGCGGGCGTACATTTCCAATGTCGAGAGCCACAGCGTCTCCGTGATCGACACGCAGGCCCTTCAGGTGCTTGGCGAAATTCCCGCGGGGGAATCGCCGGTCGGGCTGGCCATGTCCCCGGATGAAACCGTGCTTTATGTTGCAGACTGGTTCGATGACAAGGTGCTGGCCATCGAAGTCGATCACCCCGACACCATTCGTTCGGTCAGCGTCGGCAGGGCCCCGGCAGGCATGGTCGCCAGTCCGGATGGCAAATACCTGTACATCGCCAACCGTGACAGCAACGACATCGCCATCGTCGACACGGCCAAGATGGCCATCGCGTCGAGAATTCCGGTGGGCACCCACCCTTTCGGCCTTGCGCTCAGCGCAGATGGCAACCACCTGTATAGCGTCAACGTTTACGCCAATACGGTTTCCGCAATTGATCTGACAAAAGGCCGCGTAAGCGCCACCATCCCGGTTGGAGATCACCCCTATTGCGCCACGGTCAGCCCGGATGGCCACCGGGTCTACATCAGCAACACCCAAGGGGATAGCGTTTCCGTCATCGACACTGCAAACGACCGCGTGATTGCCACCGTCCCGGTCGACACCGTACCCGAAGGCATCACCTACAACCAGGACAACCACCGCATTTACGTCGCCAGTTGGGGCGACGACACCGTTTCAGTGATTGACGCTGCCAGCAACAAAAAACTCGAAAGCATTCCAACTGGGAAACAGAGTCGGGCTTTCGGGCAGTTTATTGCACCTGCGCCACATTGATTTTTGTAGTTCATTAACTTTGGAGAACCTCGCATGAAAAAGCTGATCGCCATTTTCGCCGCCCTGATGCTGCCGTTGACTGCAGCCGCACACGGCCCTTCCCCGCAAAAAGTCGAAAAGACTATCACCGTCAAGGCCGACCCGGCCAAGGTCTGGGCCCTGGTCAAGGACTTCAACAACTTCTCCAAGTGGCACCCGTCCCCGGAAGGCGCCAAGTTCAAGTCCGCAGATGACGCCGACATGAAGTTCAAATACGAATACGACACCACCAAACTGGCCTTCGGCGACTACAACTCCTTCCTGACCGTCAAGGCAGGCCCGGGCGCTGGCGAAAGCACCATCACCTGGGTCGCCCGCTTCTACCGCGTCTATCGCCTGAACCCGCCGATTCCAGCCGGCCAGGATGACGCATCCGCGATCAAGGCGGCCAACGACGTGATGGATGCCGGCTTCGCCAACATCAAGAAGCTGGTCGAAGGCAAGTAACTACCCTACGGCGCAAGCCGACCCATCAGAACCCCTGCATCGAAATAAGCCTTGCAGGGGTTTTTCTTTTACAAAGCCGGAATTGCCCAGAATTGTCAGAAGGTGACATTTTTTGTCACTTCCATTGGCCGTTTTTTCTGTTATGATTTTCTCTAGATCGCTTCCCGCTAGCTGATATACAGGGATCAGCGGCTTGCAGGGAGCACTGCCAGAACGGTTCAGGAAGCATCGGACCAAGGTCGGGAATTAAAACCGTGGAGTTTCAACGCCGGCTGATGTAAAGTTGGCATGACTGTTGCTCGTAAGATCATATGGCCGATCTAGACCAGCCAAATTTTTAACCATGACTCAAAGGGGTTGCATGATGATGAAGAAAGCACAAAAGGGTTTCACCCTGATCGAACTGATGATCGTTGTTGCGATTATCGGTATTCTGGCTGCCATTGCCATTCCGCAGTTTGCAGAGTATCGCCAGAAGGCGGCAGATACCTCGGCCCAAGCAGACGTCAAGAACGTTCTGACTTCTTTTGTCGCTGCGATGTAACCAATCAACCGGATATCAAAGGAATTCATAATGAAAACTTCCACTAAGATTATTGCTGTTTCATCGATTCTATTTGGTTTTACCGCCGCTTGGGCAGCGCCGGTAACTTTGGATTACTCGCAAACTGGCGGCGCCACGCCATACACGGTTCAGAAGGCTGCAGGAGGAACCGCCGTATGCGACGCACTTAACGATACGGACGTCGTAAAAATTGCACTATCTGCCAACGTGGCTGCAGCCTTTGATTGCAACGGCGTCAATGCTGGCATTGCAACCGCAAACGCCAAGGGTCGCGGAAAATCATACCGCGTTCATACCGCTGGCGGTTCTGCCCCAATCGAAGCCGCCGCTGCCGCCAGATACGCCAATATCGCAGCAGCCAAAACCGAAGCAGGCACTCAGGCGACTGCTGCCTTGACTGCAGCAGGAACCTAAGAGAACTTGCCTAACAAAAGCGCGCCTTCATGGCGCGCTTTTTAATTTCTGGATCAACAAGCATGCGTAGCTTCATCATTTCCGCTTGGCTATCAGGAGTCCGTGGTCGCACTTTCCAGGCAGTCTTTGCTTTAGGACTTCTCCTCATATTTGGCGCTTATTTAGCAGCTTTTTTTTCGCCACGGCAACCGGAAACAGTTGCCATGGATGTTGGATTCTCAGGGTTACGTTTTTCCTTGATTTTGCTCGCGTTGTTCTGGGTACAAGATCTCGTCGGCAAGGAAATCGAGAAAAAAAGCATCATTGTCTATACCGCCTACCCAATATCAAGGTCACAGTACCTGATAGGGCGATATATAGGGATTTCTGGATTATTGCTGACAGCCTCGTTGATATTCGGTTTGTTGTTGTGGCTGGTTGTATTTGCAGCATCGAACGAATATCAACAGGCCCATCACGGCTCGCTGGGTATAGCCTATTGGGCCGCGATTGCAGGCATCTGGATTGACGTGATTGTGGTCGCCGCTTTTGCCCTTTGCATCGCCAGCATTTCTACCGTTCCGGCCTTACCACTTGCCTTGGGCAGTGCATTTGCGATTGCCGGTCATAGCATCGGGTCGGTCCTAGAATATTTTGCCAAAGGGGCAGATGGCCAACAGGACCTTATTCATCAGTTCGATTCCACACTTAATTTTGCCAAACTGGTTCTGCCAGATCTATCCAGACTGGATTGGCGCATCTGGCCAATGTATGACCTTACACCCCAGCCTGAATCCATCGCCATGTCCTTCCTCATGGCGCTAAGTTATATCAGCCTTATCCTGATGATTTCGATCAAGGCACTCAAAAGTCGGGAGTTTGATTAAATGTTCACATCAGTCAAGAGTGTGAGGGATCATTTTTATTTGATCCCCCTCAGTTTAGCTTGGCTGATTTTTGCTACCACCACACACAGGATGGAGCACGCCGCTCAACAGACATCCACGCTGGAAATGCAGGTTGCCATTCCAGCCTTCATTCAGGTGATTTTAAGTGGCGGTGACCGCTATCTGGCAACAAACATCACTGTCTTTCGCGCACTTACGGTTAATACCCAGGACAACAATCCTGATCGCTTTGTCATTCAATCAAAAATTCAGACCGATGCAGCATCACTGAATCCATTTCATGAAGACAATTACTATTTGGCTGCTGCCAACCTGTCTTGGACCAACCAGTTGGATTCCGCGCAAGAGATCCTCATCAAAGCAAGCAATGCACGATCTTTCGATATGCTCCCACCATTTTATTGCGCTTTTAATGAATATTATTTTCGCCATGACACACTCTCAGGGGCGAAATGGCTACAAATCGCATCTCAGCATAGCTCGAACGAAGAAGACAAAATAGCATTAGCCAAGCTTGCTGCAAAATGGATCTCCAAGGGAACCGACCGTCGACAGGCACTTAACATCCTGAAGCTAATGGCTAATCAATCACGCTATTCCAATCTTCGACGCCAAATCATGATGAGAGCCGATCAGCTTAATCAGATGATTACAATTGATGAAGCAATCGCGGCATACACGGAAAAGTTTCATCGCCCCCCCTCCAGCGTTGAGGATCTCGTGTCATCCAGAATCCTTCAAAGCCATCCAAATGACCCGTTTGGTCAAAGCTATATCATCGATAGCCATGGAATGACCCAAGTCCAAGGGAACAAAAAACATGACAACCGCCATTAGTGTTGAATCTTTTAGCAAAATCTATCCCCGAAGATGGCGTACTCCTCCAACTCACGCGGTAAAGGAAATTTCCTTCAACGTACTTGAAGGTGAGGTGTTTGGCTTTATTGGCCCGAACGGCGCGGGAAAAAGCACCACGATTAAAGTCTTAACAGGCGCCTCAACTGCCACATCTGGCCGGATTCTTCTACATGGAATAAATGCATCCTTTCCCGAGTCACGAAAAGGCATGGGCTACGTTCCGGAGAATCCCAGCCTTCCGGACTACCTGACACCGCTTGAAATGCTGATGATGAGTCTGCAGGTCAATCGCATTGAGATTTCAAATCCCCGTGCGCATTGCATGAAGTGGCTGGAACGCTTCGGCATGGATCACTCTTCCAACAAACTGATGCGCGGTTTCTCCAAGGGCATGCTGCAGCGCGCCGCGCTGGCACATGGCCTGGTCGCCAATCCCCGCTTGCTGGTTCTGGATGAGCCGCTTTCGGGGCTGGACCCGATCGGCCGGAGAGATGTCGTGGAAATTCTTGCGGACTTCAAAGCCTCAGGAGGCTCGATTTTCCTGACATCGCATGTGCTCCACGATGTAGAGCGCCTTGCAGACCGTTTTGGCCTGATCCATCAGGGAGAGCTTAAAACCATCGCACATCCCGGCGACCTGATGGGGGGAGAGGAAATCCTCATCGTCCGCAGCCTCGGGACACAACCGGTCGCGGGCATGACGCTGGAATCCAACGACCGCTGGTCAGGCAAGTGCCCAAGAAGCGAATTGTGGCCGCTCCTGCACCAACTGGAAAATGCCGGGCACCGCATCATGGAAATTAAGCCCATGCTTAACCTGGAGAATGCGTTCCTCAAATACGTTGAGGGACGGTAGTGCCCGGAAGTCCATCGAAGATGCAAAAACTGCTGTTGGACGGCCGAGTTTGCTGGGGATTATTGCTCGGGTACGCACTCGCTTCCCCCTTCCTACCTTTGACGGGCTTGCCAATCTCATGGTCAGGCATCACCCTGATGGATTGGCAGCGAATCATCGAGGCGGGCGTATTACTGTTTTCGATGGGCTGGATATTTGTCCTGGCGCCTCCGCTGCGGAGAACCTCGAATTTTGACTTCTATGCATGGACATGTGTTTTCGGACTTGGCCTCATCTCAGCACTCGCCGTTGCACATCACGTTCAGTTTGCCCTGCTGGAGTGGTCCTGGTTCCTGCTGCTAGTCGTAACGGCCGTCTCGACCAGAAAGTGGGGCATACGCTCGCAGGCTTCTCTGGATAACGTGCTGCTGCACTATGCACTATTTGCCGCACTAACTTACCTCTGGTGGTTCTGGCGCATCAACTCTAGCGTCTATTTTGAGCCCCCTATACCAGGACTCATCAGGACCGTTCAATTTCCGGGATTTTCCAATATCCGCTTTTTCAGTGACTACCAGTCCTTCATACTGCTTTTATTGCCAACAGCACTTGAGCGCCTCGACTCCAGACCGATCGCCAGACAAACTGGGACGCTCCTCGTCAGCGCCTATTTTGCATTGGCACTGCTCGCGGGATCCCGGAGCCTGATCGTGGCCCATGCCGTTCTGCATGCCTCTCTTTGGCTGATGCTGGGGCGGCATTACCAGAAATTTCTTTTCTCTCAACTCAAGTTCTGGGTTTACGGGTTTGTCATTTTTGCCATCCTGACCATGGTTATCCCATTACTGATGAGTCAAGGCACTGGCGACACCCCGGTCTCCTCCAAACTGATACGTACCGACTCATCCCAGAGGACGCTGCTCATGGGGATCGCCTGGGACATGATCAGGAATCACCCTTTGCTTGGCGTTGGGCCGATGCATTATGCAGACCAGGCCAATCAGAATGCGGCTCACCCGCACAACCTCTTCATGCAATTTGCCGCTGAATGGGGAGTCCCCGCAACAATACTTCTCAGTTGGCTCGTGGGACGCGACCTGCTCAAACGACTAAATGTCCTTAGACATGCAGATAGCCAGGGAATCCCTGTCGATACCTCCATGGCAATGACCTGCGCGGCTATTGTCCTGCCTATTCAGGCAATGTTTGCAGGAACACTGAACTACCCTGTATCCCAGGTACTGGCGGTGATCTGCTTTGCCTACCCCGTCATGGGGCTAACCAACGGGGATGAAGAAAAAACTGAGGGATTGAATCTTGTCGGGCTGACAGCCATGCTTCTGGTCATCATGAACCTGACCACCCTGCAAAGCATACGGGATCGCAACTTGTGTTTCATTCAAACACACTGGCCTACCAATCACTTCGCCCCGCGTTTCTGGCAACAGGGCTGGCTGGTGGGAGAGTGTGGACCGGGCAGGCCTACTGTAGAAATCAGTCCGGGCGTCCTGCAACAAATTCCGGGCAGGTCACCGGTTCAGGCCGGGGAGCCCTAGCCTTTCCGGATTGCCCGGCTGCCGCCCTCCAGCACATAGACCTTGAAGCCGTGCTGGGCCATGATGAAAGCGGCGGCGGAACTCCGGCGCCCGGTCTGGCAGTAGGTGATATATTCCTTGGCAGGATCCAGCGTCTTCATGAAATTACGGATTTCATGCAGCGGGACGTTGATCGAGCCGGGCATGTGGTCATAGCTGTATTCCGATGGGAATCGAACATCCAGCCACAACGGACAGGCGCCGGAGGCGATTTTCGCCTCGGCTTCGGCAAAGGAAATCTTGGACAGCAGCGGTGCCTGCATCAACTCGGTAAAGTCGGCTTTCTTGAGGCGTAGCAGAACGCCGTCGGTCTTCATGGTCACGGTGGCGTTACGTTTGTTGTCGGACACCAGCGCATCCTCTCCGAAAGCGTCGCCATCGCGCAACTCGGCAAGCAACACGGGCGGGTGGCCTGCCTCAACACTTCGGGTCACGACGGCAACGCCGCTCTCGATCAGGTAATAATAATCGCCTTCGGCGCCCTGTACGATGATGGTCTGACCCGCCTTGACCGGCACGCTGCTCATGCGGCGGAACATCTCTTCCACATTGGCCGGCGGCAGCTTGCTAAACACTCCGCTTTGCAGTTTTCCGACACTGAACGCCGCCGTTTCGCGCATCCAGTCCGCCGTTCCTCGCACCTGCTCCAGCGGTTGAATCAGGGCTTCGTCCTTGGGTGCAGAGTGTTCATAGCCGGCCAACTGGTCCCAGGTCATCATGATGTCGAGCAGGTCGGTGTCGATCCGTACGATTTCCAGGTCTGTCAGTGCCAAGGCATACTTCAACGGGCCACCACCATTGGCGACCGGCTGCCGAGCTTCTTCCGATCCGGCTTTGAGCACGGTCTTACGGCCGTCTTCGAAGCGCAATCCAAGTTCGCCTTTCAACAGGTAAAGGGACTGGGAGTTCTTGACGACGTTCATCCGGAAGGGGTCCAGGTCCTTGCTGACGTGTTCGACAAAACACAGGTCAGCCAACTCAGCCATTCGCCCGGGAGAGAGGGATGAAATGGGGTCAAGATTCGCCAGTATGGATTTATCCACGGATGCCATTACATGTCTTTCTTCATTGCTAGAGTTCAAATACCTGGGAGTACTGCAACGGCTTGGGGTCAAACGCAGAAGTCGCAATCTTGATCTGGTGCATGATTTCATCCCCCTCGCCCGGCTTGAGGTGGGTGATGAACACTTCCGCCGGACGGAGCAGTTTGTTCAACTCCTCCATCAAAAGTGACGGGCAAAGATGCTTGGACGTCCTGGCCAGCTTGATTTCCGTATTGCCGAATGCGGTTTCGATAATCAGGTACTTCAGGTTTTCAATCCGGTTGACCGCCTCCCAGAGCGCATCGCAGGTCGTCGTGTCGCCAGAAAACACCAGGCTGGCACGTCCGCTGTCAATCTGGAAACCAACGGCAGGAACCACGTGATTGACGGGGAGCGGCGTAATTTTCCTGCCTGCCATGTTCACGGTTTCGCCGATCCGGATTTCGCTGAATCGCAGGAAAGGGTCTTTCGCATCCGGAATCGCCGTGAAATCCGGCCAGATCTTCCAGTTGAAGATGTGTTCCTTGAGAATCTCCCAGGTTTCGCGCGTCGCGTGGAGGGTGACATGCTTCTCCCGCAGGCCGATCACGGTATCGACCATGAGCGGGATACAGGCGATGTGATCGAGGTGGGAGTGGGTCAGGAAAATATGATCGATGGCGATCATCTGGTCGATGCTGAGGTCGGACACCCCGGTCCCGGCATCGATCAGGATATCGTTGTCCAGCAGCATGCTGGTGGTGCGCAGGTCACCACCGATTCCGCCGCTACATCCCAGTATCCTGACCTGCATCGATACGCTCTCGCTTATTTGGTCTTGAAGGTAAATGCGCCATCCCAACCTTCGTCAGGCGGGTTCAGGCGATAGTAACGCACTCGCTCTTCATAAAGAGTATAAAGTTTGCGTTCTGGATAGAGTTTTTGCAAGTTAATAAACTGCAATTCCGCAAGATCCCAGTTCTGAGCATGGTAAAGCCTAAAGGCATCACGATAAAGCTTGAGCTCATCCCGAGTCGCCTGGTCTTCCTGGCCTGCCGGACAGATGGGTTCATAAATCGCCACGGGCTTGTCCTTTCCCTTCACCCGCACGCGATCGAGTTCACGGTACACATAATCCGGCACCTTGGCACGAGTGAATTCGCTGACGATGATATGAACGCCATATTCTTTCGTCAGGCCTTCAAGACGTGACCCCAGATTGACCGCATCCCCCATCACCGTATAAGCCTGCCGGAACTCCGAACCCATGTTGCCGACCACCATGTCCCCCGTATTCAGGCCGACCCCGATATTGATCGGCGGCCAACCCCGGGCCTTGAACTCGCCTTGCAACACTTTCAATTGCTCGATCATGGCGATGGCCGCCTCCAGCCCGTGCCGCGCATGATCTGGATCAGATAGCGGCGCCCCCCAGAAGGCCATGATGCAGTCGCCCATGTACTTGTCGATGGTACCGCGATGCCCGTGGATGATGCGGGTCATCGGCGTCAGGAATGCATTCATCAACTGCTTCAGTTGGTTGGGCTCCAGCCCTTCCGAAATGGTGGTAAATCCCCGCACGTCGGAAAACAAAACCGTCAGTTCGCGGCTCTCGCCTTCCAGCGTGAAGGCTTCCGGATCCTTGGCCATTTCATCGACCAGTTCCGGCGGCACATACTGCCCGAACAATCCGGCCAGTTGTCGCTTACCGCGGGACTCGACAAAGAAGCCATAAGACATGTTCAGGGTGAAGATAATGAGCGTCAGTAACATCAGCGAGGCTACAGGCATCACCAGATCGTAGAAATACCACTGCGCCAGATTCAGACCGACGGCGCCCCAGAGGATTAGCATAGTAAAACCAGTTGCCCAAAGTGGAGACAATGCGGGCAGAATGAGTGACAGTAACAATCCAATCAAAATCACCATTACCACTTCTGCGCCCAATCTATATCCGGGGCTCTCTTTGATATTCTGGTCCAGAATGCCTGCAATCATATTGGCATGCACCTCCACCCCTGGATAAACATTACCCACAGGGGTTGCCCGGAGATCCATCAAACCTGGAGCAGTCGTGCCAACCAACACGATCGCATCCTGCAACAATCCCTTCTCCACTCGGCCTTTCAATACATCCGTAATAGAAACATAGGAAAAACTGCGCATAGGGCCTCTATAGGGGATAAGCGCAGCAACTCTCTCATCAACTGGAATTTTATGTTTTCCAAGAGCCAGCCATTCAAGGCCAGCGTACTTCTTACCTACGCCGACAGTTGCAAAGCCTGGCGTCAGTCTTGGAAATCCAAGTGCAAGCCTGGCGACAGCCAGAGATAAAGATTCATATTGAGCACCTTGATAGTCTTCGAGCATGGCTACACGGCGAGTGATTCCGTCAGCGTCAGGGAGAGGATTGAAGTGGCCGCCTGACATTGCATTTTGCTGCAGCAATGGAAGATTTGCACCATAAGAGCCGGCTCGCTCGAAGTTAATGCTCTTGCCTTTGAAACTTCCGGCGACAAATGAAGGGGGCGGAAGCAGTCCAACTCCCGCCTCCTGCGCTTCCCTGAAATAATAGCCAAGCACAACTTTTCGACCCTTCAGGTGTTCGGCAAAAATGCGGTCATAATCAAGAGAGGGGCGCATTTCTTCGATCGCTTCAAGAAAACGAGCATCGGACTTCATCTGAGTACGGCCCATCTCTTCCAAAGTAAGAAGACCTGAACTCACATCTGGCTCCGCGAAAACAACGTCAAAACCAAGCACTTTGATCTTGTATTCGTCGAAGAGCTTGTCGACCAACGTGGCCAAACGGTGACGCGGCCAAGGCCAGCGCCCCTCCTCCAGCAAGCTCCGCTCATCGATATCGACAATTACGATTCGCTTATCCACCCCCTCTGGCATCATTAACGTGAGACGCAGGTCATAGGCAATATTTTCCATGCGTTCAACGAAGCCCAACGGCACATGACCCGTCGCGTGCAACACGAACACCAGCGTCACCAGCAAACTGAGGCCGATTCGAATATAGTGGCGTCGCAGGAGTTCAATGAATTTCTTCAGCATGGCATTCGATCATGGAGAACGCTATTGAATTGAAGCATATCCGAAAAGGCATTACCTTAATAGCATGAAAACCCACCTCGAGAATAAGGCACGGCAACGATGCAACCCATGAAAAAACCTCTTGAAATTGAAACCGGTGCCAAGCCGGATACCAGCATTATCTGGCTCCACGGGTTGGGCGCCGACGGGTATGACTTTGCCCCCATCGCCGAGGCGCTTGAACTGCCGGTTCCCGTGCGATTTGTCTTCCCACATGCCCCGGTCATGCCCGTCACCATCAACGGCGGGTACCAGATGCCGGCATGGTATGACATCGTTTCCCCGGAAATCACCCATGCACAGGACGAGGCAGGCATCCGCAACGCCCAGGCCATGCTGGATGGATTAATCGCACAGGAAGCCACGCGAGGCATCCCGTCTGCAAGGATCCTGCTGGCGGGTTTCTCCCAGGGCGGCGCCATCGCGCTTCAGGCTGGCTTGCGCCATCCTGAGAAACTGGGCGGGATTCTGGCCCTGTCCACCTACCTGCCGTTGCACCAGACCGTGGCCGCGGAACGCAGCCCGGCCAATCAGAAGACGCCGATTTTCATGGCGCACGGTACGCAGGACACGGTCGTGCTGCCGCAGCGCGCCATCGACTCGAAGGTGCTACTGGAAGGGTTGGGATATCAGGTTGAGTGGCATGAATACGTCATGCCACATACGGTATGCAACCCGGAGATCGGGGATATCCGGGGCTTTATGCTGCGTTGCCTGCAGGCGGGGTAGCGGGATTCTCGACCACGCAGGCTTCGACGCAGACCCAGTCGTCCTTCTGCTCGATGATGCGCCCAAGGCGGATCTTGTAGACGTATGTGTCGGAGCGCAACTCGAAATTGCCCTTGGCAATGTACTCCATGGTCGGCACCAATAGCACTGGCGGCATGTTGCGCTCTTCATCCCGGGGCAGGTAGAGCGAGGCAAACGGAAATCCACCTTCGTGCGTCAGGGTGGCCGCCAGAAAAATATCGGTATCCGCCGGACTGTAGGCATGCACCTTCTGGTCAAGGTTGCGCAATGTCACATGTACCGGCCTGCGGGACAGCACTTCGATGCCGACATAGCACTTGTCATCCGGCAGATGCTTGATATTGCGGATCACTCCCACCACGGCAAAACGCTGATCCTGATCCCCATGGAATGCCAGCAGGCGACCAAGCCGTAACCAGGGATTGTGCGCCGTGGGCACGACGGCACCGTAGCCGTACTTGCTTTCGTTGGTAAACGTCCACTTTTCCCCCGTCATCATGGTGACGCCCCCCCCTCCATCTAGTTGCAACAAAGAGGAGTTGGAAAAGGATTTCCCGGGGTCCGCGCTTGCATCGGAAGGCAGTTTTCCCTTGCGGCGGGCATTCGCCACGCTCTTGATATGCTGACAGACGTTGTCTAGTCCATCGACGATGTGCGCGACCCGGTTGGTCTGGTTGCGGGCGTTCGCACGGCGCTGCCGCTGGTAACCGGTCCTCGACCATTCCGTCAGCAGGTATTCCAGTAACGGCTGGCAATCCGTCAGCCGGAAACCGCTCGTCAACTTGAGGTCTGCCGGAACCTTGCCGTGCTGCATTTCCACATGGGCCTTGGCGATCCTGGATTCGATCGGATCGGTATCCCAGTAACGATAGGAGCTTGCCGGATGTATCCTGCGCGTGCGGCGACCGCCTTTGTCCTCGTTCAAGTCCACATAGAACAGATGTCGGGCAGGATCCAGATCCTGGCTGAGCGACAGACCCAGACACCACTCTGACAACCAGGCACAGACCATTTCGATTTCATGCTTCAGCATGTCGGACGGAGAAAGCGTCCCCAGCATCAGAATCTGCAGGTAAACCGAGGTAACCGAGGTTTCTCCCTGGTTACGATAGCGCCACAATGGAGCCGCATCACATCCCTCTTTTTCGGCCAGGCGATAGAGTTCGTGTAATTGCAACCATGCGCCGATCCCGACCCCCTGGTGACGAAAATAATGCCACTTCAACAGGCAACGCTCGCTGTCCAGAATATTGAGGATAATCTGCGGCAGGTCGTGCGGAAGACTGGAGGGGTCCTGCTTGTAATGGTCCAGAAAACGCTGGTAGATTTTTTTCAGCGCATCGTAATAGTTCACGACTGACTGCCAGAGGCGCTCGTCGATCTCGAAGGCCAGCGAAGTGGCGTGCACGTACTGGTGGGTAAGCGCCGCCAGCGTGGGCTGCCTGTGCTCGTCAATGGTCAGCAGCGCGTCCAGCGCGGACTGGCTGGGAATCAGGTCTTCGGCCAAAAAGTCGCCCAGCCGCTCCAGAACTATATCCTGGGCTGCCAGATAGTCACCCGCAGGCAAGGTTTCCAGCCAGCGAAGGTCACTGGCTTTGGCCTTGGGCGACTGCACCATCGTCTTCAGGGCTCGTAAATAATCGACCATAATTTCTTATTCTTTGGTTCTAAGCGTAAACTATGCCAGATTTCATGTTGTCGTGCAGCCTCCGCTCATCGGTTAATTGACCCTTTAATCGAGTTTTGCTAGGGTGCGCCGTAACTTTATCCAATGTCAATGACCAAACACACACCGCCAAAGGATTTTGAGAGCGCCGTTGCCGAACTCGAGGCCACGGTCGCCACCATGGAAGGCGGAAAGCTTCCCCTGGACCAATCCATGGCCGCCTATCAACGCGGCACAGAACTGGTGCGATTCTGTCGTCAGGCCCTGAATGAGGTCGAGCAGCAGATTCGCATCCTTGATGAAGCCAATACCCTGCAACCCTATTCCGACCAAGATGAGTGATTTCCAAGCCTGGGCAACAGCGGCACAGGCACGCACAGAGAATGTGCTGTCCGCCCTGCTGCCACCTCCCGACATCGCCCCGCAACGACTGCATCAGGCCATGCGCTACGCGGTACTCGGGGGCGGCAAACGCGTCCGCGCCCTGCTGGCCTATGCCGCTGGTGAGCTTTGCAACGCAAACGCCGAGCAGGTCGACCTTGCGGCAGCATCCGTGGAATTGATCCATGCCTATTCGCTCGTCCATGATGACCTGCCCTGCATGGACGATGACGACCTGCGCCGCGGCAAGCCATCCTGTCACAAGCAATTTGATGAAGCGACCGCCCTGCTGGTGGGGGATGCCCTGCAAACGCTGGCCTTTCAGGTGCTTGCCAAGCCCGAGGCTTTTCCTGACGCGCGCCAGCAGGTCACCATGATACATCTTCTGACGCAGGCTTCCGGCTCCCGCGGCATGGCCGGCGGACAGGCAATCGACCTCGCCAGCGTCGGCCTGAGCCTGACCCAGCAGGAACTGGAATTCATGCACATCCACAAGACCGGCGCGTTGATCCGTGCCGCGGCGTTGCTGGGGGCGCACTCAGCCCCCCTGCAAGACGAAACCCGCACCAGGGCGCTGGATCATTACGCCAAATGCATCGGCCTGGCGTTCCAGGTCGTCGATGACATCCTCGACGATCAGGCCGACACTGCCACGCTGGGCAAGACCGCCGGCAAGGACGCGGAGCAGAACAAGCCGACCTATGTCACCATTCTGGGACTGGAACGCGCAAAAGCCCTGGCTGACGAACTCCATGCGGACGCCATCGCCTCGATCACCCCCTTCGGCGAGCAGGGGCAACGTCTGGTACAACTGGCAGACTTCATTACCGGACGCGCCTACTGATGTACCCGTTGCTCGAAACCATCAATTTTCCGGACCAGTTGCGAGATCTGGACCGCAAACAATTACCCCAGCTTGCGGACGAACTGCGTAGCTTTCTGATCGACAGCGTGTCGCAGACCGGTGGACACCTCTCATCCAACCTGGGCGTCGTCGAACTTTCGATTGCATTGCATTACGTGTTCAACACCCCGGATGATCGACTGGTGTGGGATGTCGGCCACCAGACATACCCGCACAAGATTCTGACCGGCCGCCGTGAAGGCATGGCCATGCTGCGCAGGGCCGGGGGGATCGCCGGATTCCCGCGTCGCAATGAAAGCCCTTACGACGCCTTCGGCGCGGGGCATTCGAGCACCTCGATCTCGGCCGCGCTGGGTATGGCCGTGGCCGCCCAGCAGGCGGGATCCGACCGTCGCGCCGTGGCCATTATCGGGGATGGCGCGATGTCCGCGGGCATGGCCTTCGAAGCGCTCAACAACGCCGGCGCCATGGATGCCAACTTGCTGGTGATCCTCAACGACAACGACATGTCGATCTCTCCGCCCGTCGGCGCGCTTAACAATTACCTGGCCAAGCTCCTATCAGGCCGGATGTACAACACCATGCGCCGGGGTACGGAAAAAGTGCTCGGCGTCGCCCCCCCCATTCTGGAACTGGCGAAACGCGCGGAAGAGCATGTCAAGGGCATGGTGACGCCCAGCACGCTGTTCGAAGAGTTCGGCTTCAATTACATCGGCCCGGTCAACGGCCATGACCTGGACGTCCTGGTTTCCACGCTGACCAACATCCGTGAACTCAAGGGCCCTCAGTTCCTGCATGTCATCACGCAGAAGGGACATGGCTACAAACCGGCCGAAGACAACCCCGGACGCTATCACGGCGTCGGCAAGTTCGACCCGGAGAACGGCGAGGCACTAGGCGGCAGCGGACGCAAGACCTACACCCAGATCTTCGGCGAGTGGCTGGTGGACATGGCCACTCAGGACGAACGCCTGATCGGTATCACCCCGGCCATGTGCGACGGTTCCGGCCTGAACGCTTTCCAGGCAGCATTTCCATCGCGCTATTTCGACGTCGGCATCGCCGAGCAGCATGCGCTGACCTTTGCCGCCGGGATGGCTTGCGACGGCCTGAAGCCCGTCGTCGCCATCTACTCGACCTTCCTGCAGCGCGCCTATGACCAGCTCGTCCATGACATCGCCCTGCAGGACCTGCCGGTGCTCCTGGCCATCGACCGCGCCGGCCTTGTCGGCGCCGACGGACCGACCCACGCCGGATCTTTCGACATTTCCTATCTGCGCTGCATCCCCAACATGGTGATCATGACCCCGTCAGATGAAAACGAATGCAGGCAGATGTTGTATACCGGATTCAAGCACAACGGCCCCGCAGCAGTTCGCTACCCTCGCGGCAGCGGAACCGGCGTCACAGTGCAGCAAAAGATGCAGGAGATCCCGCTAGGCAAGGGTGAAGTGCGTCGCCTGGGTTCCAGGGTGGCATTGCTGGCTTTCGGCAGCATGCTCACGCCTGCCCTGCAAGCGGCTGAAAAACTCGATGCAACCGTCGCCAACATGCGCTTCGTCAAACCGCTCGACACCGATCTGCTGCAACAGCTGGCCGGGAGTCACGACCTGCTGGTCACGGTCGAGGAAAACGCCGTCATGGGCGGCGCCGGCAGTGCCGTTGCCGAAGCGCTGAGCGCGCTGGAACTGAGCGTTCCCCTGCTGCAGCTGGGGTTACCTGACACGTTCATCGAACATGGCACCCCTGAGAAATTGCTTGCCGACATCGGCCTCGATGCCGATGGCATCCTCACGGCAGTTGAGAAAAGATTAACCTACTAGTATACTCAAGTATTGTACGATCGAACGGAACTCTCAATGAACCAACCTACCGCCCCTCGCATCGAAGACGTCCAGAACACGCCTGACGTGCGTCACCTTGCGATCGACAAGGTCGGCATCAAATCCATTCGCCACCCGGTCAAGGTCAAGGACAAGACCGGCGGCGTGCAGCATACGGTCGCCATGTTCAACATGTACGTGCACCTGCCCCATAATTTCAAGGGCACGCACATGTCGCGTTTCGTCGAAATCCTGAACATGAACGAACGCGAAATCTCGATCGAGAATTTCGAGAGCATCCTGCGCGAAATGGTCAAACGCCTCGAGGCCAATTCCGGGCACATCGAGATGACATTCCCCTACTTCATCTCCAAGGCCGCACCGGTCTCTGGCGTGAAGAGCCTGCTGGATTACGAAGTCACCTTCATCGGCGAGATCAAGAATGGCGAATACAGCATCACCGTCAGGGTGCTGGTGCCTGTCACCAGCCTCTGCCCGTGCTCCAAGAAAATTTCCGATTACGGCGCACACAACCAGCGTTCGCACGTCACCATCACCGCAAAGATCAACGACTTCATCTGGGTGGAAGACCTGATCCGCATCGTCGAAGAACAAGCCTCCAGCGAACTCTACGGCCTGCTCAAGCGTCCTGACGAAAAATTCGTGACAGAACACGCTTACGACAATCCCAAGTTCGTGGAGGACATGGTGCGCGACGTTGCTGCCCAACTGAACCTGGAAGACCGTATCGACGCCTATGTCGTGGAATCGGAAAACTTTGAATCCATCCACAATCATTCCGCTTACGCGTTGATCGAAAACGACAAAAAGGCAGCCAGGTAAATCTGCCTGTCAAAACAAAAACCCGGCCATGCCGGGTTTTTTTTCTTGTGTCAGTTCAGCACAACAACCTGACTAATACTTCTTGGTCAGGGTCATGGCGATCCCTTCACGCTTCATGTCCAGCCGGTTCAACACGCTCATCCCCATCAGGACGACAGGCGGGGAATCCCCGTCCAGCACCGCGCAGTCCACCTGGTTCAGCGTCATTCCGCCCAGTTTCACGCTGTTCAGGGTCACGAGCCAGGTCTTGACGAGCCCACCGGCGGTAGACGTCAATCCCTCCTTCCCGGCAATGTAATCGATGCCGAGCTGCCGAGCCTGAACGCTGCTCATGGAAACCAGCGTTGCGCCAGTATCCACCAGGAAATGCACCGGTTTACCATTGATCTGCCCATCTCCCAGGAAATGGCCGCTACTGTTGGCGTAAAGTGTCATTCCGGAATCATTGGATGGAGCAGCACCGCCACCCACGGAACCTCCCTGGCCCATGCCGAGCTGACGGCGCTTGCCTTCGATCTCCAGCACTGCCTGAGTACTGTCTGCCGAAATCAGTTTCACCCCTTCCCGGGAGGTCTGACCGGCGACCAGGGTTTTCGGGGTACCGCCGTTGATTACCAACAAGGCCTTCCCGCTGAAGAGTCCAACCACATTCACACGGGTATCCGCCTCGACAGCAGTCACAAGCATCATTAAGCAAACCAGCAGCGTATATCGCATATCATTGCCCCGCCTCATTGGAAGGATCATTCTACGTTGTCTCCGACTGCAACCTCAATCCCAGCACGATAAATCCCAGCAGCGCGCACAACGCAGACAGGCCGAAAGACCATTCCGCACCCAGCGTGCCCCAGGCATAACCGCTCATAAGGCCGCCCAGCGTGCCGCCCAGCCCGAAGGAGATGCTGGTATACAGCCCCTGCCCCTTGGCTTGGTGGCGCCCGCGAAAATAATGGTGGGTCAACGCCACCGCAGCCGCATGGTAGGATCCGAAACTCGCCGCATGCAGGGTTTGCGCAAACACCATCACCGCAACAGACGTCACCCCCTGCCCGATCATCATGAAGCGTAGCGCCGCGAGCGCAAAGCTGGCGAGCAGGATATTGCGCAAACCGAAGCGCGCGTTCAACCGCGGCATACAGAGAAACACCAGCACCTCGCACACCACGCCCAGCGCCCATAGCAAGCCCACCGCACTCTTGCTGTAACCGTGGTCCACCAGATAGATTGAATAGAAGGTGTAATAAACCCCATGCGCCATCGCCATCAGGAAGCAGGCGGCCAGAAAAGCAGCTACTTCCGGGCGACGGATGATCTGCCAGACCGGCAGGTCATCCGTGTGGTGAGGCACCAGCCGCGGCTCCGGCAAATGCCGCGTGAACAGGAACACACCGACCTTGAGGCCGAGCACTACCCACAGCAGGACCCTGACCGGAGCGCTGTCCAGCACGTAACCCAGCACCAGAACCGCCACAATGAAACCGATCGATCCCCAGAGCCGGATGCGGCCATAGCCTGAAGCCCCTTCGCCCAGATGCCCCAGGGTGATCGCCTCGACCAGCGGCAGGGAAGCGCTCCAGAACATGCTCATCATCAGCAAGACCACGAAAAGCCAGGCGAAACTCTGGCCGGCGAAAACGCCCAGATAACACAAGAGGCTTAGCAATGCAGCCAATTGCACGACCGCAACGCGTTTTCCGGTATGGTCTGCAAGCCACCCCCAGAGATTGGGCGCGAAGATCCTGGCCACCTGCAAGAGCGACATCAGCACCCCGATCTGGAACGCACTGAATTCGAGGGATTTCAGGTAGAGGCTCCAGTACGGCGAGAAAGCACCGACAAAGGCAAAATAGAAAAAGTAAAAACTGGAGAGGCGCCAGTACGGCAGGCGGTGCATGGAAACCATTTCCATCATGTTGTGGTCGTAATTGCATTTTACGCGAACTGGCATGCCACGACCCCGGCACCCCACTACAATATCGACATGCATATCCCGACTCATGACCGCGCCCTGGTCTGGTTCCGCCGCGACCTGCGCGATTTCGACCATGCGGCGCTCTACCACGCACTGGTCTCCGCCAACGCCGTCTATGCTGCTTTTGTTTTCGACACCGACATCCTGAATGCTCTTGACGACCCCTTCGACCGGCGCGTTGAATTCATCCTGGAAAGCGTTACCGAACTCAAACAGTCCTTGCAGAAGGCCGGCGGAGACCTGATCGTGCTGCATGGACGCGCCACGGAGGAAATTCCTGCGCTGGCAACCCGGCTGGACGTGCAAACCGTGCACGCCAACCGGGACTATGAGCCCGCGGCCATCCGGCGTGACGAGAAGGTCGCACAATTCCTGTCGGATCGGGGGGTCACCCTGCACCTGTACAAAGACCAGGTTATTTTCGAACAGGAAGAAGTCATGACACAGGGAGGCAAGCCTTACGGGGTATTCACGCCTTACCGGAATGCCTGGCTAAAAAAACTGGATGCGTTCACCCTGGAACCCTATCCGGTCGAACGCCATGCCTCCCGACTCAAGCGACCCGCCTTCGCATGTCCGATGCCGACGCTGGAGACACTCGGGTTCACCCGCACCAACCTGACAGAAATGCATCTGCCCACCGGCATGAGCGGTGGCGCCCACCTGTTCGCGGATTTCGCATCCCGTCTGGACCGCTACCAGGATGCGCGGGACTATCCAGCCGTCAAAGGCCCTTCCTACCTGTCAGTGCACCTGCGTTTCGGCACGGTTTCCATCCGCGGACTGGCACGGTCCGCCTGGCAACGCGGCGGGCGCGGGGCCGAAACCTGGCTTTCGGAACTGATCTGGCGGGACTTCTATTTCCAGGTGTTGCATCACCACCCTGAAGTCGCCGCCGGCCATACATTCAAGCCGGAATTCGAGCATCTCGCCTTCCCGGATGACGCTGGTCTTTTCCAGGCCTGGTGCGAGGGCCGCACCGGATATCCGCTGGTGGATGCCGGCATGCGCCAACTCAACCAGACCGGGTACATGCACAACCGGCTGCGCATGGTCACGGCCAGCTTCCTGGTCAAGGACCTTCTGGTGGACTGGCGCAAAGGGGAAGCCTACTTTGCACGGAAACTGATCGACTTTGATCTCGCCGCCAACAACGGCGGCTGGCAATGGGCCGCCTCGACCGGTTGCGATGCCCAGCCGTGGTTCCGCATTTTCAATCCGGTGACTCAATCCGAAAAGTTCGACCCGCAAGGGAAATTCATCCGCAAGTATGTTCCGGAACTGGCTGCCTGCCCGGACCGGGAAATCCACTCGCCATGGAAAATCGAGCCAGTCCGGCAACGTGCGCTGGGCATCGTCATCGGGGAAAACTACCCGGCCCCGGTGGTCGACCATGCCGCCCAGAGAATACGGGCACTCGCGCTCTACAAGAACGCTGGCCAATAAAAAACCGCCCGGAGGCGGCTTTTTATTGGCGCTTGCCGTTCACGCACGGTGATATTCGACGATGCGCTCGACCTCGTTGCGGGACCCCAGAATCACCGGCACGCGCTGATGCAGGCCAGACGGCTGGATTTCCAGAATACGCTCGCGGCCAGTGGTAGAAACGCCTCCGGCCTGTTCGACGATGAAACTCATCGGGTTGGCCTCGTACATCAGGCGTAGCTTGCCCCCCTTGCTGCGCAGCTTCTCGTCCATGGGGTACATGAACACACCGCCGCGGATCAGGATCCGATGCACTTCTGCGACCATGGAGGCCACCCAGCGCATGTTGAAGTCACGCCCACGCGGACCTTCCTCGCCCTGCAGGCATTCCGCAACATAGCGCTGCACCGGCGCTTCCCAGAAACGCTGATTGGACATATTGACGGCAAACTCATGGGTATCTGCCGGAATCTGCATATCGGGATTGGTCAGGAAAAACTCGCCGACTTCGCGATCCAGCGTAAATCCGTTGACCCCGTGCCCGGTCGTCAGCACCAGCATGGTCGAGGATCCGTAGAGCGCATACCCGGCACAGACCTGACTGGTCCCGGGCTGAAGAAAATCCTCGACCTTGGGGTTGGTCACCCCCTGCGGGCTGCGCAGCACCGAAAAGATAGTGCCCACGGTAATGTTGACGTTGACATTGGACGAGCCGTCCAAGGGATCAAACAGCAACAGGTACTTGCCGTCCTGACGGTAACGTTCAGGAATGTCATAGGGGTCGTCCATCTCCTCCGAAGCCATGCCCGCGATGTAGCCAGCCCACTGGTTGGCTTCCAGGAAGATGTCATTGGTAATCACATCGAGCTGCTTTTGCGTTTCGCCCTGGACATTTTCCGTCGCCAGCGAACCCATGGTGCCGACCAGCGCCCCCTTGTTCACGGCACAGGAAATGCGCTTGCAGGCGGTGACGATATGGTTGAGCAGGAGCGTGAACTCGCCCGTTGCACTGCCGACCTTGCGCTGCTCTTCAATCAGAAACTGGGTAATGGTGACGCCCTGCATGCTCGCTCTCCAACTGTGACTTTTTTACAACACCACTCTAGCACGCTTTGGAAAGCCGTTTCAAATCGGTAGACAAGGGTGTACCAGTCCTTTAAAGTTCACTACTGAGTGTAAGCGGGTTAAAAATCCGCGATAAATACAACAATCAATTGGGAATACGCATGCGTACATTTGGTATCAGAAGTTTGCTCGTCGGCGCCCTGATGGCCGGCCTGCTGGGTGGCTGTGCAACTCAGGCCAACAAGGATCCTCTGGAAGGCCTGAACCGTGGCATCTACAAGTTCAACGACACGGTCGACAAAGCTGCCATCAAACCGATCGCAGGTGCCTACAAGGCTGTTCTGCCCAGCCCGGTTCGTACCGGCGTCAACAACTTCTTCGCCAACATCGGCACGGTCGTCACCATCATCAACGACCTGTTGCAGTTCAAGCTCGACAAGGCCATGGACGACACCGGCCGTCTGGCGATCAACACCACTTTCGGTATTGGCGGCCTGGTTGACTGGGCATCCATGGATGGCATCGAAGAGCGTAAGGAAGACTTCGGCCAGACCCTCGCGACCTGGGGCTGGAAGGATAGTGCCTATCTGGTGCTGCCGTTCTTCGGCCCGAGCACCCTGCGCGACACCGGCGGCCTGATTGTCGACAGCGCAGCATTCGACCCGATCGGCTACGTGGATGACGCCCGCGACCGCAACCAGATCCTGCTGACCAAGTTCATCGATACGCGCGCCAGCTACCTGCCGGGCAGCGACCTGCTGGATGAAGCTGCGCTGGATCCTTATGCTTTCATGCGCGACGCCTACATGCAGCGCCGCAACACCCAGATTTACGATGGCAATGCCCCGGCCCAGGAATACGGCGCCGAAGCGGAAGACAGCCAGGCCGTCGCCGCAAAGTAATCTGCATCCCCCACGAAAAAGCCCCGCATCGCGGGGCTTTTTTATTGCCTGTCGACAGGCACGGAAACCTTCTCCGGTTAATGTCCAGCGACCGTCATGCGTTCGATGAGAATCGAACCGGTCTGCTTGGACCCCTGCACCAGCACGTCATTGCCAATCGCCACGACCTGCATGAACATGTCTTTGAGGTTGCCGGCGATCGTGATCTCCTCCACCGGATACTGGATCACGCCATTCTCGACCCAGAACCCTGCCGCCCCACGCGAGTAATCCCCGGTCACCATGTTGATGCCATGACCCAGCAGTTCGGTCACCAGCAGGCCGGTGTGCATGGTTTTCAGCAGGCCATTGAAATCCAGATCGCCGCTTTGCAGAAGCAGATTATGGTTGCCGCCGGCATTACCCGTGGTTGCCATCCCCAGCTTGCGCGCCGAGTAGCTGGACAGCACATAGCCTTGCAACACGCCGTCACGCACCAGGTCCCGGGCATGGGTGGCCACCCCTTCATTATCGAACGCAGAACTGGCCAAGCCTCTGGGGATATGAGGCTGTTCGGACAAGTTCACCAGAGGGGAGAACACCTGCTTGCCCAGGCTATCGAGCAGAAAGGAGGACTTGCGGTAGAGGCTGCCACCGGAAATCGCGGAAATGAAATGCGACACCAGTCCGCCGGCAATGCTGGCATCGAACAACACCGACACCTGGCCAGTCTTGATCTGACGGCCCCCCAGGCGCCGTACCGTGCGCTCACCCGCCTTCCGCCCGACCAGTTCGGCAGCATCCAGATCGACCGCAGCACGCGCGCTGGTGTACCAGTAATCCCGCTGCATATCATCACCAGACTCGGCAATGACGGAACAACTGAGCGAATGGCGTGACGTCGGGTATCCATGATTGAACCCGTTACTATTGGCATAGGAAAACAGCCCCTCGTAGGTGGACACGCCCGCCCCCTCGGAGTTGTTGATGCGTCCATCCACGGCGAGTGCGGCACCTTCGCAGCTGCGGGCCAACTGGATGGCCTCGTCCACGGAAATATCCCAGGGATGGTATAGATCGAGATCCGGAAATGCCGTCGCCAGAAGTGCCGGATCGGCCAGACCGCAGAACTCATCCTGCGCGGTGTGGCGAGCGATACTGCAGGCAGCCGTCACGGTGTCCTGCAAGGCCTGCGGCGACAAATCGGAAGTGCTGGCGTGACCCCGGCTCTGGCCGAAGTAGACCGTGACCGACATCCCCTTGTCACGGTTATACTCGATGGTCTCCACTTCATCCAGCCGTACCGACACATTCTGGCCGATGCCGAGACTGACTTCAGCCTCAGCGGCCGAGGCGCCGGCCGCATTGGCCAGACGCAACACATCGGCGCTCATCTGGCGCAAGTCATCAAGGGAATAGCTGAAACGTGCTTCGCTCACGGAAAGGGCCTTCGAAAAAGCTGCTATCATACCGCAGCATATGAGTAAAACTGACGAAATAGACAATCAGGAACCGATCAGCAAGACCAAGCGCAAGGCAGCGATGCAGGAATTGCAAGACTTGGGCGAGGAACTGATCTCCCTCAACAAAGTTAGGCTGGCCCAACTGAACCTGCCCGAACTGCTGCTGGATGCGGTCAAGGAGGCCCAGCGCATCACCTCCAACGGCGCCATTGCGCGTCAGCGCCAGTACATCGGCCGCCTGATGCGGGAAATTGATACCGCACCGATCGCGGATCAACTGGCTCGCTGGAAAGGTTCGCATCAGGAAGAAAACGCTCATTTCCACCGCATGGAGAAGCTGCGGGAACGGCTGCTTGCGGACGACAGCGCCCTGTCCGATTACCTGCGCGAACACCCGGAAGCCGACAGCCAGCAACTGCGCACCCTGATTCGCAACGCCCGCAAGGAAGCTGACGCAGGCAAACCGCCCAAGAGCAGCAGGGAACTGTTTCGCCTGCTCCGGGAGCAGGGCGAATAGGCATTCCCCTCAGCGCGAATTCAACGTCACGCTGCGAGCAAAGGGTTCACCGTCGCGCCTGCCTGCCAGGGTCACGGTTTGCCCGGCATAACGAAGGGCTGCCCGGGTCAGGTGTTCCGGTTGGTGCAACTCCTCCTCGCCCAACTGCGTCAGCACATCTCCGCGCTGCAGCCCCGACAAGGCCGCAGGTGATTGTCGTATCACCGCCAGCACTTCAAGTCCGCTATCGTCCTCCCCATTCTCGCGCTGCACGTGCAAACCGAGCAATGGCGTCGGCAACCTGGTCCAATAGGTCGCGAAATACTCGTAGACCGTTTGATCGACCTTGCCCGAGGCATCTGGCTGTTTCCCGCGGTTAACCAGGCTGTCCACGCCGCGGGTATAGATCAGTGCAAGATCCGCCTTGATCTGTTCAGCATGGGCCCTGAGTTCATCGGAGGGGACGTTGCTGGACTCGAAAGAGGAATAGCCCAGCATATCGTACCCATCTTCCAGCAGACGGTAGTAATCGCCGACTTTATCCGTACCGCTATAAAGTCTGAATGGCTCATGCACGGCAGCGGGAGGTGACAGGCGGCTGACGTAGGAAGCGGCGTAAGGATTGAAATCCTCTTCGCTTTTCTCCGGGGACGCGGTCATCACGGTAGTGGCCGCACCGAGCAACAGGACGCCCAGCGAGCTTGCGGCGATCTTCATATCCACCCTTCCAGGAATCTGAACATAATGGCTGATAGAGTCAAAATTCCAGGCACTGTTCCCGACGCAAGAAAAAATTTTTGAGGCGGCGTCCGCCCACGCCTACAGCTCGCTTTCCAGCCAGGCGATCTCGTCGCGTTCGAAACCGGCGGCGACTCGCGCCTCACGATTGAATGGCGGGCGCGGACGGGGAGTATCGTATTCAGCCAACAGCCCGACAAAAGTCTCCGCAGGCAACAGCTCGCGCTGCGCACACAGGTGACTGAACCAGTGGTTACCGATCGCCACGTGGCCCACTTCATCGCGAAGGATAATGTCAAGGATCTCGCCGGCACCGGATTCTCCCGCGGCCACCAGTTTGGCCCGGATGCCGGGCGTCACGTCCAGACCGCGCGCTTCAAGCAACCGCGGCACCAGCGCCATGCGCGCCAGGGGATCGCCCGATGTCTTGCGAGCCATCTCCCAAAGCCCGTTGTGCGCGGTGAAGTCACCGTACCGGTACCCCATGCCGGCGAGATAGTCGCGCAGCAATTTGAAATGGTAAGCCTCTTCCGCTGCGACCTTGAGCCAGTCGCCATAGAATTCCGCCGGCATGTCACGGAAACGATAGACGGCATCCAGCGCCAGGTTGATGGCGTTGAACTCGATGTGGGATAACGCATGAATCAGCGCCGCACGCCCCTCGAGCGAACCGAGACCGCGATGACGGACGTCCAGTGGCGAGACCAGCTCAGGACGCTCGGGACGCCCCGGCACCTCGACCGGATGCACGAGCGAACCAGCGCCCTCCATGTCCACCCGTCCCTGCGACCAGTCCTCCAGCAGTGCAGCAGCAAGGACACATTTACGATCCGGATCAGGCGTCATCAGCGCCTGGTAAGCAGCGTCAAAGAGGTTCATGGAGTAAACTATAGCGCAACTTCTAACAATTCAGATTCAGTATGGAAACGCTACGCATCGGCCTCGTCAGTATCAGCGATCGCGCCTCCCAGGGCGTCTATGAAGACAAAGGCATCCCCGCTCTGCGCGACTGGCTGGGCACCGCCCTCGCGACCCCGTGGACCAGCATCGAACGCATCATCCCGGACGAACAGCCGGAAATCGAATCCACCCTGCGCGACCTGGTGGATTATGAAGGCTGCGCGCTGATCCTGACCACCGGCGGGACCGGTCCTGCATTACGGGACGTCACGCCGGAAGCGACGCTGGCCGTGGGCGACCGCGTCATGCCCGGCTTTGGTGAGCAGATGCGCCAGATCAGCCTGCAATTCGTGCCGACCGCCATCCTGTCCAGGCAGGTCGCGGTGATCCGCAAGCAATGCCTGATCATCAACCTGCCGGGCCAGCCGAAATCCATCAGGGAGACCCTGGAAGGCCTGAAGGACAACTCCGGCAAACAGCTTGTGCATGGCATCTTCGCTGCCGTCCCGTACTGCCTGGAATTGATCGGCGCCCCTTATGTCGAAACCCACGAGGCGGTGGTCAAGGCTTTCCGTCCGAAATCCGCCCAGAAACCTTCCGCCTGATGCGCTCGGAATTTTCACTGATCGGACGCTTCTTCAGTCGCCCCACCCACGAAGCCGTGCTGGGCGCCGGGGATGATGCCGCCCTGCTGCCGGTATCGCCGGGCATGCAACTGGCGATTTCGACCGACACCCTGGTCGCCGGGCGTCATTTCTTCGCGGATGCGGACCCCTATGGCGTCGGCTGGAAAACCATGGCCGTCAATCTGTCCGACCTCGCCGCCATGGGTGCCCAACCCCGATGGGCGCTACTCGCGATCACGCTGCCTGAAGCCGATGACGCCTGGCTGGCCCCCTTCTCCAAGGGTCTCTACGCCTGTGCCAGGGCATTCCACACCGAGCTGGTTGGCGGCGATACCACTGGCGGACCGCTGACCTGCACCATCACCATTCTGGGCGAAGTTCCTCCGGAACTGGCCCTGCGTCGTGACCAAGCAAAACCCGGGGACGACATCTGGGTCTCCGGATGGCTGGGCGAAGCCGCATTGGCCCTGCGCGCCCTGCAGGGGCTGGTGGAACTGCCTGATGACGCGCTCACCATCTGCCGTGCCGCACTGGAACGCCCGTCTCCGCGAGTAGAGCTGGGCCTGTCGCTGCGGCACGTCGCGCATGCCGCCATCGACATCTCCGATGGCCTGCTGGCTGACCTCGGCCATATCCTGGAACGCTCCGACGTCGGCGCAGAGCTCCATTTCGACAGCTTGCCGGCACATCCCGCACTCGCACATTTCCTGAATCAGCCATGGGCCCGCAACTGCCTGCTGGCAGGCGGCGACGACTACGAGCTGTGTTTTACCGCGCCGGCTTCCCGCCAAGGGGAAATCAGCGCCATCGGCGAACGACTCGGCCTCAAGTTGAGCCGAATCGGCAGCATCACCGAGTTGCCGGGCCTTAGGCTGCTCGACGACCGGGGGACCCCAATGACCATAGAACGAGGCGGTTATGACCACTTTGCCTGAGCCACGCCCCACTTGGGCCTTTCTGCTGCGTCACCCGGCACACTTCGTCGCCCTGGGGTTCGGTAGCGGGCTGGCACGCCACGCCCCGGGCACCTATGGCACGCTGATCGGGCTGCCGCTATTTGCCTTGCTCATGCTGCTACCGGAAACCGCCCACCTGCCCGTCATCGCACTGCTGTTCCTGCTCGGCATCCCGGCCTGCAGCATTACCGGCCGGGCCATGGGCGTGGCAGATCCCGGCAGCATTGTCTGGGACGAAATCGTCGCCATGCTGCTAGTGCTGGAATTTACCCCGCGAAACGGGCTCTGGTGGATAGCCGCGTTCATGCTGTTCCGCCTGTTCGACATCTGGAAGCCTGTGCCAATCCGCCAGTTCGACGCCCGACTCAAGGGAGGACTGGGCGTCATGTTCGACGACCTGCTGGCGGCCCTGTACGCCATCGCCACGCTCAAGGCCCTGCAATGGCTGCTGATCCACTCCTGACCCTTTCCGCCAGCCTGGGAGCAGCGCTCAAGGCGCGCGGCTGGATGCTTGCGCTGGCTGAATCCTGTACCGGCGGCATGGCCGCACAAGCCATCACCGCCATCCCCGGCAGCTCCGCCTGGTTCGACCGGGGGTTCGTGACTTACAGCAATGCGGCCAAAATGGAACTGCTGGAAGTTCCACCCGCTACCCTCGAGCAGACAGGGGCCGTCAGCGAGCAGACGGCCCAAGCCATGGCGCTCGGCGCCCTGCGCCACAGCCACGCGAATATCGCTGGCGCCATCACAGGCATTGCCGGTCCCGAAGGTGGCACTGTCGAAAAGCCCGTCGGGACAGTCTGTTTCGGCTGGGCCTGTCACGACGGCCGGGTACTGACCGCCACGCACCAATTTCAGGGAGACCGGGACGCCATCCGCAAGCAGTCCGTCATCACCCTGCTGGATCGTCTGGTTGAGTTCGCCATCTGACCATGCACACGATGACGCCTTCCACCCTGCACACCGCAAGTACCGACGCCTCGGCATCCCTGCATGACCGGTTTCCGGCCCGGACGCATCAGGGGCTAGGCTCCCCATGGCAGGATGACAGTCTGGTGAGGCGCGGGCTCGAAGCCCTGAGGGACAGCCGTCAGTCGTTCGACGATTCGGTCTACCAGAGCGCCCGCCTGCAATTTCTCGAGATCGCACAGCCTTACCTGGGCGGCAGCATTCCCTACACCGACTTCGTGCGCATCTTCTTCAGCAAGGCCATCGAAAAGTTCGGTGACGGCGTCAAGGCCTACGCCATCCGCTTCTGCAAGGAGTGCGAGGCCCAGTTCGCTCAACCGGATCAGAACAAGAACCAGAAACGCAAACCGGTCAATCTTGCCAACAACCCGAATCACGCGATTCAGGAAGAACGTTATCGCAAGCTGCGCATCATCTTCGACCGGGAAACCCTGCTCGGGAGCTGGAAGGCCGACAACCCGGCGATTTCCGCTACGCTCAAGGCCTTCCAACAATTGGCGGAGGATCAATTCGAGCGTGCCTACTATCCGCTCTCCGTCCTGATCCTTGCCCGGGACCATGGACATGAGGATGCCACGCAGGCACGCCGGCTCGCCGAACTGGCCTTCGAACATACGTTTGCCAGACGGGATCAGGACGACCCAACCTTGTGGTGCGATCTCGGCGACATGTACCGGGACGGCCACGGCGTCGCACCGGATAGACAGCAGGCCGAGCACTGGCACCGCAAGGCGGCGGAACGCGGCTACGCTCGTGCCCAATGGTCGCTGGGGCTGGAACTTTACGACGGCGAGCATCCCGACGCAGCCCGCAACAGCGAGGCGCTGGAGTGGATGGGACTCGCCGCCGCGCAAGGCGACCCGATGCTGCAATGCTGGCTGGGGGATGTCTACCGGATGAGTGGCCGCCACGAGAATGCGCTGCAATGGTATGGACGCGCGGTCGCCCAGGATGACAAAGAGGGGCTATTCAAGCTGGGCACGATGTACGAAGCCGGCCATGGCGTCCCGCAGGATGACGATGCCGCGCAATTCTGGTTCCGCAAGGCAGCCCGGCAAGGGCATGCCGAAGCCCAGTGGCAATTGGGGCAACTTCAGGAATATGACCTCTATTGACCACATGATATGAGCATTTTCCCAGAAGATCAGGAGCTACAAAGACTGGAGGACGAACAGGCCCGACTGGAGGATCAGGTCGCCTTGGCCGAACTCACTCTCGAAACCGAAAAAACCGAAACCGAGCAATTCCGGCATCGCTACTACAAGGCCGTCGGCCGGCTGTTTGCCGAGCTGGACGATCTGGACGCACAACTGGCCTACGAAAACATGCTGAGCAACCCCGGCAACCCGGACGCGCAAATGCAGGCCCAGACCACACAGTCGCGCGCAGAGAAATCCGCCGAAGAAGCGGGTGGAATCAACGCTAGGCCGGCGCCTCCTCCGGACATTACTGCCGAGCTCAAGCAGTCTTACCGGAAAGCGACCAAGCTGATGCATCCCGACCGCGCCACCAACGAAGCCGAGCGCCTGCGCCGCACCGAACTCATGGCACAGGTCAACCGCGCTTACGAACGCGGGGACCTCAAGGCCATCGAGCGGCTGATGCACGAATTCGGCCAGGACCCCGAAGCGATCGCCGGCGAGGATACCGCTTCACGCCTGGTCAAGACCATCCGCCGCATCGCGCAACTGCGCCGACGCCTGGTCGAACTGAAGCACGAGCAACAGATTTACCGCAAATCTGACGTCTACCAGCTCAGAAAAACCATCGAAACAGCAGAGGCCATGGGGGGCACCCCGCTTGGCGATCTGGTCAGGCAGTTGACGCAAGCCATCACCGAACGGAAAATCCGGCTGGAAATCGCCCGCCAGAAGTCCGCATAAAGCCACCACATCAGCCACCCCCGCCCCGCCATTTTCATCGCCAAATACGATACGAAACGCCCCATCTTCCGCTTACCTTACACCCTGATTTATGAAATAATCAGAGGTTTATCAGTCGCCTAAAAAACCAAGGTCAATTCATGGACGAAAACAAGAGCAAAGCACTCGCTGCAGCCCTCTCTCAAATCGAAAAACAGTTCGGCAAGGGCTCCATCATGCGCATGGGGGACTCTGACGTCGTCACCGACATCGAAGCGGTCTCCACCGGCTCGCTGGGACTGGACCTCGCGCTCGGCATCGGCGGCCTCCCGCGCGGCCGCATCGTCGAAATCTATGGCCCGGAATCCTCGGGCAAGACCACGCTGACCCTGCAAGTCATCGCCGAAATGCAGAAACTGGGCGGCACCGCGGCCTTTATCGATGCCGAACACGCCCTGGATCCGCTCTATGCGCGCAAGCTGGGCGTCAACGTCGACGACCTGCTGGTTTCCCAGCCGGACACCGGTGAACAGGCGCTGGAAATCTGCGACATGCTGGTACGTTCGGGCTCGGTCGACATCGTCGTGGTCGACTCCGTCGCCGCGCTGACCCCCAAAGCCGAAATCGAAGGCGAAATGGGCGACTCGCACATGGGCCTGCAAGCCCGCCTGATGTCCCAGGCATTGCGCAAACTGACCGCCAACATCAAGCGTGCGAACACGCTGGTGATTTTCATCAACCAGATCCGCATGAAAATCGGCGTCATGTTCGGCAACCCGGAAACCACGACCGGCGGTAACGCGCTCAAGTTCTACGCATCCGTCCGACTCGACATCCGCCGCACCGGCGCGATCAAGAAAGGCGACGAAGTCATCGGCTCCGAAACCCGCGTCAAGGTTGTCAAGAACAAGGTCTCCCCGCCGTTCAAGCAGGCCGAGTTCGACATCCTGTACGGCGAAGGCATTTCTCGCGAAGGCGAAATCATCGAAATGGGCGTGAACCTCAAGCTGATCGAGAAATCCGGCGCGTGGTACAGCTACAAGGGCGAAAAAATCGGCCAGGGCAAGGACAACGCGCGCGAATTCCTGAAGGAACGTCCGGAAATCGCCAAGGAAGTCGAAGCCAAGATCCGCGCCAATGCCGGACTGGTGAACGAACTGATGACCACGGCCCCGGTTGAGGATGACGAAATCGACGCCTAACCTTCGCGAAAGGGCGTTAGGCTACCTGACCCGGCGCGAGTATTCTCGCGCCGAGTTATATCGAAAACTGCAACCCTATGCCGGGGAAGAAGACGTCAACGCCCTGCTGGAAGATTTTCAGAAGCGCGGATGGCTGTCGGACAAGCGCTATACGGACCAGATGGTCCACGCCCGGCGAGGCAAGGTCGGCAGCCTGAAACTGGCGCACGAACTGCGCGCCAATGGCGTCTCGGATGACCTGGTTGAACAGGCGTTGAGCGAGGCACGCGAGGAAGACCGCGAAACCGCCTTGAAGTGGTGGCGCAAAAAATTCGGTGAACTGCCCGGGAGCCGGGAAGAATGGGCCAGACAGGCCCGTTTCCTGCAAGGACGGGGGTTCGGCATGGATACGATCAAAGCCGTGTTAAGCGGCGATATTGAAGATTTTGAATAGCAGTCAAACACAATGAACAGCAAACAGATACGACAGGCCTTTCTCGACTTTTTCGCCTCCAAGGGCCACACCGTGGTGGCATCCAGCTCGCTGGTACCGGCGGGCGACCCGACCCTGCTCTTCACCAACGCAGGGATGAACCAGTTCAAGGACGTGTTCCTCGGTTTCGACAAGCGCCCCTACACCCGCGCCACGACCTCCCAGAAGTGCGTACGGGCCGGCGGCAAGCACAACGATCTGGAAAACGTCGGGTACACCGCGCGTCACCACACCTTCTTCGAAATGCTTGGCAACTTCAGCTTCGGCGACTACTTCAAGCGCGATGCCATCCAGTACGCCTGGGAACTGCTCACCGTCGTCTTCAAGATTCCTGCCGACAAGCTCACCGTCACGGTCTATGCCGAAGACGACGAAGCCTACGACATCTGGGCCAATGAAATCGGCGTACCGAAAGAACGCATCATCCGCATCGGCGACAACAAGGGCGCGCGCTACGCTTCCGACAATTTCTGGATGATGGGCGATACCGGCCCCTGCGGCCCCTGCACCGAGATTTTCTACGACCACGGCGCACACATTCCCGGCGGGCCTCCGGGCAGCCCCGACGAAGACGGCGACCGCTTCATCGAAATCTGGAATAACGTATTCATGCAGTTCAACCGCGACGAAGCCGGCGCGATGCACCCGCTGCCCAAGCCCTCGGTCGATACCGGCATGGGCCTGGAGCGTATCGCCGCCGTGCTGCAAGGCGTGCACGCCAACTACGAAATTGATCTGTTCCAGAGCCTGATCAAGGCTGCCGCGCGCGAAACCAACTGCGCCGACCTCGACAGCCCGTCGCTGAAAGTGCTGGCCGACCACATCCGCGCCTGCTCCTTCCTCATCGCCGATGGCGTGATCCCGGGCAACGAAGGCCGCGGCTACGTGCTGCGCCGCATCATCCGCCGCGCCATTCGCCACGGCTACAAGCTGGGCGCTCGCGCCGCCTTCTTCCACAAGATGGTGCCGGACCTCGTCGCCGAAATGGGTGAAGCCTATCCGGAACTCAAGGCCGGCGAAAAGCGTGTCACCGACATCCTGCGTCAGGAAGAAGACCGCTTCTTCGAGACCATCGAGCACGGCATGGCCATTCTGGAAACCGAACTGGCCGAGATGGCCAAGGCTGGCTCCACCACGTTCAACGGCGAAACCGCCTTCAAACTGCACGACACCTACGGCTTCCCGCTCGATTTGACGGCCGACATCTGCCGCGAGCGTAACGTGACGGTCGATTCTGCCGCGTTCGACGCCGCCATGGCCCGCCAGAAGGAACAGGCGCGCGCCGCCGGCAAGTTCAAGATGGCGGCCAACCTGGAATACGACGGCCAGGCCACGACCTTCCACGGCTACGAAAAACTGGAAACCCCGGCCAAGGTGCTGGCCCTGTACAAGGATGGCACCAGCGTCACCGAACTGCACGAAGGTGACATGGGCGTGGTCGTGCTGAACGACACGCCGTTCTACGCCGAATCCGGCGGCCAGATCGGCGACAGCGGCGAGCTGCGCGGCGAGAATGCAATTTTCGGCGTCGAAGACACCCAGAAAATCCAGGCCAGCGTGTTTGGCCACCATGGCATCATCCGCACCGGCACCCTCAAGGTGGGCGACAACGTATCCGCCCGCGTCAACGTTGCGGCACGCAACGCCACCATGCGCAACCACTCCGCCACGCACCTGATGCACAAGGCGCTCAAGGAGGTTCTGGGCGAGCACGTGCAGCAAAAGGGCTCCCTGGTCGATACCGACAAGACCCGTTTCGACTTCGTGCACAACGCGCCGATGAGCGACGAAGAAATCCGCAAGGTCGAGCAGATTGTCAATGCCGAGATCCTGGCCAATGCTGCCACCCAGGCACGCGTGATGGACATCGAATCCGCCCAGAAGACCGGCGCCATGATGTTGTTCGGCGAGAAATACGGCGAAGAAGTCCGCGTACTCGACATCGGCACCTCCCGCGAACTGTGCGGCGGCACCCACGTCAGCCGCACCGGCGACATCGGACTGTTCAAGATCACGTCTGAATCCGGCGTGGCCGCAGGCGTGCGCCGCGTGGAGGCCACCACCGGCGAAGGCGCACTGAAGCTGATTCAGGCGCAACAGGCACTGCTGACACAGGTCGCCAGCGAGTTGAAGGCGCCGGCACAGGAAGTCCCGGCCAAACTGGCGCAGGTGATGGACAACGTCAAGGCGCTGGAAAAGGAACTGGCACGACTCAAATCCAAGCTGGCCGCAAGCCAGGGCGACGACCTCGTCTCTCAGGCACAGGATGTCGCAGGCATCAAGGTACTGGCCGCCGTACTGGAAGGCGCAGACGCCAACGGCCTGCGCGAGACCATGGACAAACTGAAAGACAAGCTGAAATCTGCCGCCATCGTGCTGGCTGCGACGGCCGATGGCAAGGTCAGCCTGGCTGCGGGCGTCACCCCTGACCTGGTCGGGAAACTCAAGGCCGGCGATCTGGTCAATGCAGTGGCCCAGCAGGTTGGAGGCAAGGGCGGCGGCCGCCCTGACATGGCGATGGCCGGCGGCACGGACCCATCCAACCTGCCACAGGCGTTGGCCAGCGTGGCAAGCTGGGTGCAGAATAAACTCAACTAACTATTTTCATGTAACTGATAACTCAAAATGGCACTGATCGTACAGAAATACGGCGGCACGTCCGTCGGCTCCCCTGAGCGTATCCGCAACGTCGCTCGCCGGGTGGCACGCTACAAGGCGCTGGGGCATCAAGTCGTGGTGGTTGTTTCTGCCATGTCCGGCGAAACCAACCGCCTGATTGGCCTGGCCAAGGAAATCATGCCGGAACCGGATCCTCGCGAACTGGACCAGATGGTCTCCACCGGCGAACAGGTCACCATCGCCCTCACTGCGATGGCGCTGATGGACCTCGGCGTCCGCGCCAAGAGCTACACCGGTGCACAAGTCCGCATCCTGACCGATGACGCACACACCAAGGCCCGCATCCTGAGCATTGACGAAGCGAACATTCGCGCCGATCTCGACGCTGGCTACGTGGTCGTGGTCGCCGGCTTCCAGGGCGTGGATGAAAACGGCAACATCACCACCCTGGGCCGTGGCGGATCCGACACCACCGGCGTGGCGCTCGCCGCCGCGCTCAAGGCAGATGAATGCCAGATCTACACCGATGTGGACGGGGTCTACACCACCGATCCGCGCGTCGTGCCGGAAGCGCGTCGCCTGAAGTCCATCACCTTCGAGGAAATGCTGGAACTGGCCAGCCAGGGCTCCAAGGTACTGCAAATCCGCTCGGTCGAATTCGCCGGCAAGTACAAGGTCAAATTGCGCGTGCTCTCCAGCTTCGAGGAAGAAGGCGACGGCACTCTGATTACGTTTGAGGAAGAAGACAACATGGAACAACCCATCATTTCCGGCATCGCTTTCAACCGCGACGAAGCCAAGATTACCGTTCTGGGGGTCCCCGACCGTCCCGGCATCGCTTACCAGATCCTGGGACCCATCGCTGATGCAAATGTCGATGTCGACATGATCATCCAGAACGTCGGCGCCGACGGCACCACCGACTTCACCTTCACCGTTCACAAGAATGAACTGAACAAGGCCATGGGCATCCTCAAGGAAGTCCAGGCGCATATCGGTGCCCGCGAAATCATCGGTGACGACAAGATCGCTAAAGTCGCCATCGTCGGTGTCGGCATGAAATCCCATGTCGGCATCGCCAGCCAGATGTTCCGCACCCTTGCCGAAGAAGGCATCAACATCCAGATGATTTCCACTTCCGAAATCAAGATTTCCGTCGTGGTCGACGAGAAATATCTGGAACTGGCGGTCCGCGTCCTGCACAAGGCCTTCGGCCTGGAAAACGCTTGATGCTAAATTGAATCCCCGTTTGATTTTTTTCGGTTAAACGGGTATTCTTGCCACCCTTCGGAGAGCTGGCCGAGTGGTCGAAGGCACTTCCCTGCTAAGGAAGCATACGGGCTTAATCCTGTATCGAGGGTTCGAATCCCTCGCTCTCCGCCAAAACAAAAAAGAAACCCACGCATGCGTGGGTTTCTTTTTTCACAAAGCCGCGACACCCGGGCATCGCTGCCTGGCCAGAAGCGCAAGCTAGAAACCCATGCTGACCCCGGCCCCCCACACCTCATCGACGCCGTCCCGGGTCGTCAAAGGTCCAGATCACCTGCAATCAACCACGGTGAATTCAATACCGCTCACACAAATACCTCACCGTACAGTTACTATTGAAGCACTGGCGGATGAGCAGGTCAATAACTTTTGCGTCATTAGATTCATATTTCTTCTGCGGCTATCCCAGTAACGTCGATTTCAACATATAATCAATTAGTTGAGCAGTTTATCAGGATGCCTGAATCCTGTTTATTGGCATCATTTTTCCGAATACTGGGTGTTTTTATTGGCCAGCACCCGACCTTCCGGAACCTGCGCAATGGCTCGTCATGGAGACTCATCTTGCAAAACAGCCCCCGTAATGCCCTGCCGAAAGCCATGCAACAGCTGCCTTGCAAGTCACGCCGGCTTCGCTGCGACAAACATCCTGAAAGTATTTGCAGCGGTATATAATTTCCTTATACAATTTCAAGGGAATCTGACTTCAGATTCATTAAAATGGCCAAGGAAAGCTGGTATCAAACCAACCAAATGAAACTGTTCGCGCTCAGGGTGCCTCCGGGCATGCTGTCGCAGATCAGCAAGGAGGCTGAGGAACGGGGACTGTCGAAAAAGGATCTTTACCGCTCGATCATCGTGGCATTTCTGCCTTCGGCCAATCAGGCGGTATACCTGGCCTCTTACAAGAGCGAGGATGCCAGCACGCTGAGATTCTGGATGGACAAGGACATCTACGACTGCATTGTCGAGATCGCCAAGAAGAACAACATCTCCCTGACTTCCGCCTGCTATACGGCCTTTTACAACCACTACGCCAAGACGGGCTGAAACGGCCGCTGAGCCTGCAGCCCGCAGGAGGAATCATGAACTTACGGGCAGCAGTCATGATCGGCACACTATTTTTAGGCGCGTGCTCTCACGCCCCCAGCGCTGACGGCAGAAATTACAAAGTCAGCCGGGATTACGAAGCCACCAGCGAGGTGAAGGGATTCCGTCCGTACGTCTACGGAAACCGGACCATCATCGAATTCGACTCCTCCCCCTTCAGCCTGAGCGTCAAAGATGAAAAGGGCGAAACGGTGCCATACACCAAGGAAGGGCGCTATTACCGTATGGATCGGGTATTGGGGAACTTCACCGTATCAACCGGCCTGCGCACCGTCGAGTTTTACCTGACGGAACCCGAGGCTGAACGACTGCCGCCAATGAAGGCGGAAGAAGCTCCGGCCGAAACGCTCACCCTTGCCCAGCCAGTCACCCTGGACAACCAGCCTGTCCAGGAACATGTCGATCTTCGAGCACACGAACAAAAACCGGTCTTTATCCTGATGAAGCGGCAGATTGCCGAGTTGCGCACGATTTACCAGCAAGCCAGGAACAACGAAAAAATCAGCGGTGAAACATTGGCATCGCTGAATAGCCGGCTGAATGGGATCGAGGAGAAAATGCATCGTGGCATCGCCATCATCCATGTGAATTTCCCCAAATAGGGCACCAAATTCAGGGCCGATGACGAAGTCCTGGAAGCGTTGCTGCCTGCCGCCCGAACGGCAGAACGGATCAATGTTTACGGCCGGACCAGTTCCGTCATTGCCGGGGTCAACGATCCCCGTATCGCGCTGGAACGGGCCACCAACACCAGGGACTATCTGGTTTCGCGCGGGGTTTCCGCACACCGCATCCAGATTGCCTCCCTGCCCGCGGGAGACTTCATCGCCCCGGCCAGCACCCGTCAGGGCAAGGCTTTCAACCAGCGCGTCGCGATCGAAATGATCGGCACATTTTATTAGGCAGGGTGCATCTCAAACTGCGAAGGTGTTATCTATGGCAACCGACATGACAAGATGCCGGTTGCCGATATAACCTATCCTATCCAGTCGGGGCCTGACAGGATGACAAGTAAATCGCTGCTGCTTGCCGTTAGCTGTTTCATCGCATCAGCAACGGCGCCACTCCAGGCAGAACCCATTCGGAAAAGCCTGAGAACCTTCAAGTCGGATGATGACGGGCTTAGGGTGCGAAAGGTTGCATGGGCCACCAAGGATTGGGAGTACTATTCCGAGAGCGCAGAGGCATTTCCACCCTTCACTTTCGAATACCCTGCTGGCTGGGTATTCGATGGATACAGCGTTTTTTACCTGCCCAATGGTCACAAGGTTGCTGAACTATTGCCGGGTCTCGGGATAGTCAAACTCAAAGAGCATCAGGAGTGCTTTGACCACCTGGTAATCGACCCATCAGACAAACCTGTCATCCGCCCCATCAAAATTGAAAAATTAATCGGAAAGAAGATCGAAACCTTATCGCTTGAGGATGATGGTCACCATCCGTGGAGAACAAGCCGTTATTGCCTATCGGATGGGAAATTTGCCTTTTTGATGTATTTTTATTCAGATTCCAGGAATACCGGATCGAAAAAGATATTCGACCGATTGATTTCAACCTTCCGCTTCACTCAGCCCCACTAAGATCGAATGGATCTATCCCCGACGCCAGGAACCCACCTGCTCATGCTTTCATGACACCGCCAGGCGAGTTCTCAAAGCGGCTGCCGAGCAACCTGATCCGGCCCGGGATGACAAAGTGGAAGAAAGGCACGAAAATAACGTCTTAATCTCTGACGATCCTTTCGACATGCTGAAAAAATTCACCCTGCCGGCATTTGTAGTACTGCTGCTGGCCGCACTGGGTTTCGCGCTGACGCATCGCAACCACGCACCGGATGTCACCTTCACGTCAATCTCCGGCGAGGAAATCAGGCTGGAGCAATTCAGGGGCAAGTTCGTCGCCATCAATTTCTGGGCCACGACCTGTCCGGGCTGTGTCGCAGAAATGCCTAAACTGGTCGAGACTTACAAGCGTTACCACAGCCAGGGATTCGAAATCATCGCCGTCGCCATGGCTGATGATCCACCGGAGCAAGTCAGCCTGTTTTCCAGAAAAAACGCACTCCCGTTTCCGGTCATAATCGACACCCAAGGCAAAATTGCCAAGGCCTACAACGACATCAAACTGACGCCAACCACAATCCTGATCGACAAACAGGGTAATATTGCCGGAACCGTGGTCGGCGAATTGAACTTCACGACGCTGCATCAACTCTTGGATCGAGAACTGGGGAGGGCTGGGTAATGGATTTCAAACAATACTTCATCTATCAGGCGGACTATCAGCATTGGGCCAACGACGTGCTTTTCAACGCACTGGACCGGCTGGACGATGCCACCCGCACCGATACCAAAACGCTGTATTACGGCAGCATCCACAATAACGTGGACCATCTGGCTTTCTTTTATCGCAAGTGGCTGGCCCGTCTGCAAGGCAATGCATTTACGGAAACCTACGCAGCCAGACAACATTCGGATTGGAAAGACGTCAAATCCAACATCCGCCAGGAAATCCGCGCAATGCAACATTGGCTGGAAGGCCAGCCTGAAACATTCTTCGATTCGCGCATCAGTTACCGGCGCACGCTCAATCACGAAGAGCATGGCGTCTGGGTACGTGACGCGCTGACCCACATCTTCACCTATGGTGCCATCGAGCGTGGTCGCATTTCCGCGGCGGCGAGTGCGGTAGGAGCTCCTTATCCGGATATGAGTTACTACACCTACCGCATGGAGATGGGCGAGCACGTGGATCACCTGAAGCAAGGCAATTAACACTGTGCTCTGGCTCAAGGCGCTCCATATCATTTTCGTGACCAGCTGGTTCGCCGGCCTGTTCTACCTGCCGCGACTGTTCGTCAACCATGCGATGGTCGATGACGCGGCCACGGCCGAACGGCTGGCCCTGATGGAACACAAGCTTTACCGTTTCATGACCCCGCTCGCCGTGCTGGCGCTCGCCTTCGGGCTCTGGCTATGGCTGGGCTATGGCTTCCATGGTGGCTGGCTGCATGCAAAACTCCTGCTGGTACTCCTGCTGATCGGCTACCACCTGTATTGCGGCAAACTACTCAACGATTTCAAGCTTGGCCGGAACCGGCGCAATCACGTATGGTATCGCTGGTTCAATGAAATCCCGGTCATGCTGCTGTTTGCAGCAGTCATCCTGGTCGTCGTAAAACCTTTTTAACATTTCAACTTTATTATTCAACTCCTATGCATACCCTGATTTGCGGTTCCATGGCCTATGACACCATCATGGTGTTCCAGGATCACTTCAAGCACCACATCCTGCCTGAAAAGATCCATATCCTGAATGTTGCGTTTCTGGTTCCGGAAATGCGCCGCGAGTTCGGCGGCACCGCCGGCAATATCGCCTACAACCTCAACCTGCTAGGCGGCAAGCCGAAGATCATGGCCACGGTCGGTGATGACTTTATCTCTTATGCCACCTGGCTGCAGGACAACGGTCTGGACATGTCCCACATCCGCCGCATCCCGGGAAGCTTCACCGCCCAGGCCTTCATCACCACCGACCTGGATGATAACCAGATCACCGCCTTTCACCCTGGCGCGATGAATTTCTCGCACGAAAACGCCGTCAAGGATGCCCAGGGCATCACGCTCGGCATCATCGCACCTGATGGCAGAGATGGCATGTTCCAGCACGCGCGTGAATTCAGCGAGGCCGGCATCCCCTTCCTGTTCGACCCGGGCCAGGGACTGCCGATGTTTAACGGTGAAGAGCTGCTGCAATTCATCGAACAGGCGAATTTCATGGCGCTGAACGACTATGAAGCGCAACTGACCCAGGAAAAGACTGGTCTAACCATCGAGAAACTGGCGGAACGGGTGGAGGCACTGATCGTCACGCAAGGTGCCAAGGGCTCCGTCATTCACACCCGGGGTCAACGTATCGAGATCCCGTGCGTTGAAGCAGATGCCGTCCTCGACCCGACAGGTTGCGGTGACGCTTACCGTGCCGGGTTGATGTACGGCATGGCGCAAGGCTGGGACTGGGAACAATCCGGCCGCCTGGCTTCGGTCATGGGTTCGATCAAGATCGCCAGCCGCGGCGGGCAGAACCACAAACCGACACGTGCGGAGATCGAGGCGCGCTACCTCAAGGCATTCGGATCGGCAATTTCACTCTCTTAAGGAGAATTCAGCATGAAAACAGTCCACACCCTGATCGCACTGAGCATGCTTGGCCTGCTGGCAGGCTGCGCATCAAGCAAGTCAGGCGACGTCTACACTCGCGAGCAGACTCGCCAGGTACAGACCGTCAAAATGGGCGTCATCGAAAGCGTCCGACTGGTCAAGATCGAAGGCACCAAGAGCCCTGTCGGCACCGCCACCGGCGCAGTAGTGGGGGGCGTAGCGGGCAGCACCATGGGCGGCGGCAAGGGCAAGATCCTGACGACCGTGGCAGGCGCCGTCGCGGGCGGCCTGGCCGGCTCCGCAGCGGAGGAATACATCACCAAAAAGGATGGCGTCGAACTGACGGTCAAGCTCGATAACGGCGGCCTGATCGCCATTGTCCAGGAAGCCACTGAAGAGTTCCATCCTGGTGATCGCGTCCGCGTCCTGGAAGGCGGAGGCACGACCCGCGTCACCCATTGATCCAATCCGGAGGGGGATGAGCCCTCACCCCCTCCAGTCTCGAAAGCCACACCGATTTCCACCCCCACTCACCCGCTTGTCCGGGCCTTCCGCATTTCGCGCCTGCTGCTGCATCTCGCACTTGGAACGGCGACGACCATCTTCCTGCTGCCCGGCATGTCAGAGCAGCGGCGTGAAGTGCGCATCCGCGAGTGGTCCGGCAAATTCCTGCGCATCCTGAACATCCGCGTCATCGCCTCGGGCGAGGTTCCAGCCCAGAGCACCGCCGGCGTACTGTTCATCGCCAACCACATTTCCTGGATCGATATCTGGGCGCTCAAGCAGTTGCACCCCATCAACTTCGTGGCAAAGTCAGAGGTACGGCAATGGCCGCTGATCGGTTGGCTTGCGGAAAAGACGGGAACGATTTTTATCGAACGTGCGCGGCGTCATGATACCGGCCGCACGGCCAACGGGATGGAACAAGGGTTACGCGATGGGAAATGCCTGTGCCTGTTCCCGGAGGGGACCACGACCGACGGCACCGAGCTCAAGCCGTTCAAGACCGGGCTGATGCAAGCCGCCATCAACGCCGGGGGCACCGTCCGGCCTGTCGCCATCCGTTACCCGAATCCCGACGGCTCGCCAAACGTTGCAGTCGCCTACGAAGGGGAAACCACCCTGCTGCAATCGCTGGCCGCCGTGCTGAGCCAGCAGGAAGTCGTCGTGGAACTGCATTTCGCCCCCCCGATCCCCGCCACCGGTCAGGAACGAAGACATCTGTCACATCTGGCTAGACACGCCATATCTTCTTTATTGCATCTTCCGAAGCACAAGGCACCTGAAATACACGGCGATCCTCCAGACGTATCGCCGTAAGCGCCCCGCCCCAGAGGCAACCGGTATCCAGCGCGATCAGGTTGTCACGCACCTGCAGCCCCAGCGCCGACCAGTGACCAAAAACCAGGGTGCGGTCCACGGATTTCCTGCCGGGCAGATCGAACCAGGGAATCAGCCCGGGCGGGATATCGGCCAACTCGCCCTTGAAACGGAAATCCATGCCCCCTTCGGGTGTACAGACCCGCAAGCGGGTCAGGGCATTGGTGATCACGCGCAGACGGCTCATGCCGTGCAAGTCATCCGACCAGTGATTGGGCTGATTGCCGTACATGTGGGCCAGGAATTCCCGATAGCCATCCCCGCGCAGCACCGCCTCGACCTCCCGGGCACAGGCCAGCGCCTGGGCCGGACTCCATTGCGGCAACACGCCGGCATGTACCATCAGATAGTCATCTTCCGCATAGGCCATATGGCGGGTACGCAGCCAGTCCAGCAAGGCGCGAGCATCCGGCGCGTCCAGCAACGGCTTCAGCGTATCGTTGCGGTGCGCCTCGACAAACCCCTCGGCAACCGCCAGCGTATGCAAATCGTGGTTACCAAGGACAACCTCCAGTGACTTTTCATGCTGCATCGCCCAACGCAACACGGCCAGAGAGTCCGGGCCGCGGTTGATCAGGTCGCCGACCAGCCACAGACGATCGCGACCGACGTTGAATCCGATCGTTTCCAGCAGATGGGTGAACGTCCTGAAACACCCCTGAAGGTCGCCGATTGCGTAAGTTGCCATGATGTGAGGAAGAAGGAGTTCTGGCGTCTGAAACAAAAAACCCGCCTGACGGCGGGTTTTTCATCATGCTTACTTTTGCTTGGCGGGTTCAGCCTTCTTGGCTGCGTCATCCGCTGGCGCGGCTTCCGCCGCCTTGGGCTCGGGCGCCTTGAAACTGGCACCGGCCTGATTGGCCATGTAAGCCACGGCACCGGCCACCTCAATATCGGTCAACTCGGGGTTGCCGCCACGTGCGGGCATCTGGCGAATACCGGAAATCGCGTGCTTGACCAGCGTGTCATAGCCTTGCGGCAGGCGAGGACCCCATGCACCCTTGTCGCCGATCTTGGGTGCACCCAAGGCACCAATAGCGTGGCAAGCGGAACAGACTTCCTTGACGACCACTTCGCCAGCCTTGTCCACGTGGGCAGCGCCAGAGGCGTCGGCAAGGTTGACTTCACCCACCGGCTTGATGCGCTCGACCACCTTGGCCTCAGCTACCGCTGCATCCGCATCTACCAGGTGAGTCGCCTGGATGCCGATCACCATCTTGATGATCATGAAGATCACCAGCCCGGGGGCAAACAGACCGCCCAGCAAGGCCAGAACGAACTGGGTGACGGTAGTCTTGGGAAAATCGTGGTCGTGCGCGCTCATAAAACTGTTCCTGAATTAAATGTGGGTTGCCTGGATGGCCAACACCAGCTTGATGATCATGAAAATAACCAGACCAGGTGCAAAAAGGGCGGCCAGTGTGGCGGCCAGAAACTGCGAAACGGTGGTCTTCGGGAAATCCTCTTCGTGTGCAGACATCGTGATGCTCCTGTATATGGTTAAGAAAGTGGAGTTATTATACTCGTTAACCGCCGTCCAACAAGGACAGCGAGGTGCGATTTTGCTATACTGCGCGCCACGCGCCCGTAGCTCAGTTGGATAGAGTATTGGTTTCCGAAGCCAAGGGTCACTGGTTCGAATCCAGTCGGGCGCGCCATATTTCATGAATGTGTTCGCCTGACGCCCACCCGGTTTACCCCATACCCTGCCAAGAATATCGCAGGCTCCATTGGGCGGGTTCAAACCTTTCTCACATCCCATCATTCTCAAACAAGCCGCTCATCCCAAAGGCTTGATAGTTTGAATCATCTAATGTAATTTCGACCTATCACGTAACGAGCCCGAACCCATCCAATGAGCCAAGGTTTTACTTCTGTAGGCTGTCAGGAATGCCGCGACCCCAGGAAACTCGGGATTGATTTCTCGATGGCTTTTCAGCCCATCGTTGACATCAGCAGCAAATCCATCTTTGGCTATGAAGCACTTGTCCGTGGCATCAACAATGAAGGTGCCGACAGCATCCTGTCACAACTGAACGATAGCAATCGTTACAGGTTTGATCAGTCAATCAGAGTCAAGGCCATCGATTATGCCAAGCAGTTAGGTTTGGAAGGCATGCTGAGCATCAACTTCCTGCCTAACGCCGTTTACAGGCCTGAAACCTGTATCCGTGCCACATTGGAAGCTGCGGCTGAAATGAACTTCCCGACGGATAGAATCATGTTCGAAGTTACGGAAGGAGAGAAGGTCAAAGATCACGACCACTTGCGCAACATTTTTGCGGAATACAAAAAACACAAGTTCACGACAGCAATTGATGATTTCGGCGCAGGCTACTCAGGACTGAACCTGCTGGCAGACTGGCAACCTGACATCATCAAGCTGGATATGGCCCTCACCAGGAACATAAATTCGGATCGAGTTCGACGCTCGCTTGTATTCGCCATTCTTTCCGTTTGCAAGGATCTATCCATCCAGGTCATTGCCGAAGGCGTTGAAACCCCCGAAGAGTGCTTAACCCTTGCCGATGAAGGCGTCACCCTCTTCCAGGGCTATTTATTCGCGAAACCTGGTTTCCAATGCCTCCCCACTATCCCGGACGAAATATGGCCTCAGATCAATTTGCGCAGAAAAGTCGATCAAAGGAGGCATTAGGCCAAGAAAAAACGCCCCGATGACGGGGCGTTTTATTTTCCATTTGCGGCTTACTTGGCTTCGCTGATCTTCTTCAGAGTATCGAGACCGGCTTTGTATACTGCTGTGATGGTTTTCGTTGCATCTTCATCGCCCTGTTTCTTTGCCGGCGAATCCGAAGTGTCCTTTCTCTTGAAACTGCCTTGCCAGACCACCACGGTTTTGCCGTCTTTGCCCGCTTTGACGCTGACGGTTGAAACATAGTGGCTAACCGGCAAAACTCCTTCCAGGATTTCGCAGGTGAATGATTTTTTCTTCTGGTGATAGACGATAAGTTTCTCCTTGATGGTGCCCCCATCCTGCAGGGTCAGCAGCCAATATAGCGGCACAAAATTTCTTCATGTCCGACTCCTGTTATGTTAAATAAGCATCAGGTCTACCACTTACGGCGGGATGGAAATCAGGTCGTGAAATAGGTACGCCACAAAAATTAACTAGTAAGTATTTTCAGGGCAAGAGACCTCCCTCTCAGTTTGCTGTTTGCTTCAGGGCAATAGCCACACCGCCAAGATCGTTGACGATCACAGTTCGATGGCTTTATGCTGTTCCGATCATGTCATTGCACCATGCGGGAACGTTTTGCAGAACCAAGTAGCACCAACCGACCATTAGAAAAACGGAATGGCTTCACGCCACATCCGGCATCTCGAGCGAGGAAATCATGACCCTGTCAGACAGGACTCAGCAGGCTATCGACGCAGCAGTTTCCAGCAACAAGGACAGACCCGGAGCCTTACTGCCGATCCTGCACGGCATTCAGGACCAGATCGGCTATATCCCGCCGGAAGCCATCCCGCAGATTGCCGGTGAACTGAATCTCTCCCGCGCCGAAGTTCACGGCGTCGTCACCTTCTACCATTACTTCCGACAGAGTCCGCCCGGACGCCACACCCTTCAGATCTGCCAGGCCGAATCCTGCCAGGCCATGGGCAGCGAGGCACTGACCGAGCATGCCAGGAAAACGCTGGGGGTCGGCTTCCACCAGACGACCGGTGATCAGGCGTTCACCCTGGAACCGATCTACTGCCTCGGGAATTGCGCTTGCTCCCCGGCCATCATGGTCGATGATGAAGTCTATGGCCGCGTGACTCCGGAGCGCCTCGAACAGATCCTCGCAGAGGTCAAGGAGGCACAGCGATGAGCATTCAGGTTTTCGTACCGCGCGACTCCAGCGCGATTTCCCTCGGGGCAAACCGCGTGGCCAAGGCCATCACGAACGAAGCTGCCAAACGTGGCGTGACGATCGAGCTGGTGCGTAACGGCTCGCGTGGCATGTTCTGGCTGGAAACGCTGGTCGAGGTCGCCACCCCGAAAGGTCGCATCGCCTATGGCCCGGTCAATCCGGAAGACGTCGCCGGCCTGTTTGACGCGAACTTCCTGCAAGCGGGCGACCATGCCCTCAAGCTGGGCCTGACGGTTGAAATTCCTTTCCTGAAGAAGCAGGAACGCCTGACATTTGCCCGTGTCGGCATCACCGACCCGGTTTCGCTGGCCGACTATATTGCCCATGACGGTTACCGCGGCCTCAAGCGCGCACTGGGACTGAGCGGCGCAGACATCGTCAAGGAAGTGACTGATTCCGGGCTGCGCGGTCGTGGTGGCGCCGCTTTCCCGACCGGGATCAAATGGAACACGGTACTGAACACCCCCGCCGACCAGAAATACATCGTCTGCAACGCTGACGAAGGCGACTCCGGCACCTATTCCGACCGCATGATCATGGAAGGCGACCCGTTCGTGCTGATCGAGGGCATGACCATCGCCGGCATTGCCGTGGGCGCCACGCAGGGCTACATTTACCTGCGCTCGGAATACCCGCATGCCCTGCAGGCGCTCAACGAAGCCATCGATGTTGCCGTCGCCAACAATTACCTGGGCACGGACATCCTCGGCAGCGGCAAGACCTTCCATCTGGAAGTGCGGCGCGGCGCCGGGGCCTATGTGTGCGGCGAAGAAACCTCGCTGCTGGAAAGCCTGGAAGGCAAGCGCGGCATCGTGCGCTTCAAGCCGCCACTGCCGGCCATCGAAGGCCTGTTCGGCAAGCCGACCATCATCAACAACGTGATTTCACTGGCATCGGTCCCCATCATCCTGGACAAGGGCGGCGCGTTTTACCGCGATTACGGCATGGGCCGTTCTCGCGGCACCCTGCCGATCCAGCTGGCCGGGAACCTCAAGCAGTGCGGACTGGTCGAAAAAGCATTCGGGGTGACGTTGCGTGAACTGCTGTATGACTACGGCGGTGGCTCGGCCACCGGACGACCCATCCGGGCGGTACAAGTGGGTGGCCCTCTCGGCGCGTTCCTGCCGGAATCGCAATTCGATACCCCGCTGGATTACGAAGCGTTTGCCGCGCTGTGGGCCGTGCTCGGCCATGGCGGCATCGTCGCTTTCGACGACACGGTGGACATGGCGAAAATGGCCCGTTACGCAATGGAATTCTGTGCAATCGAATCCTGCGGCAAGTGCACGCCCTGCCGCATTGGCTCAACGCGCGGGGTCGAAGTGGTCGACAAGATCATCGCCGGCACGGATCACGCAGCCAACATCCAGTTGCTGCGTGACCTTTCCGACACCATGCTGAACGGCTCGCTGTGCGCGCTGGGCGGCATGACGCCTTACCCGGTGCTGTCGGCACTCAATCATTTTCCGGAAGATTTCGGTCTGCAAAAAACTGAGCAGGCTGCGTAAGGAGAAGCATCATGGCATGTCAATGTGGCGGTGGTGGTTGCAGTACGGATTACGGGACACCTGCACGGGTTTCGGAGCAACTGGTGGAGGTGGAGGTGGACGGCATCACCCTGACCGTCCCCGCCGGCACGTCGGTGATGCGCGCAGCGGCAGAAGCCGGCGTGCAGATTCCCAAATTGTGCGCGACGGACAGCCTCGAACCCTTCGGCTCGTGCCGTCTGTGCCTGGTCGAGATCGAAGGCCGTCGCGGCTATCCGGCCTCCTGTACGACGCTGGTCGACAAGGGCATGAAGGTGCATACGCAGACCCCCAAGCTGGCCGAGATCCGCCGGGGCGTGATGGAACTGTATATCTCCGACCACCCGCTCGACTGCCTGACCTGTTCCGCCAACGGCAACTGCGAACTGCAGGACATGGCCGGCGTCGTGGGCCTGCGTGAAGTGCGCTACGGCTTCGACGGAGAAAACCATCTCAAGAGCGAAAAGGATACTTCCAACCCCTATTTCAGCTATGACCCGTCCAAGTGCATCGTCTGCAACCGTTGCGTGCGGGCCTGCGAGGAAACCCAGGGCACCTTCGCGCTGACCATCGACGGTCGCGGCTTCGAATCGCGCGTCTCCCCCGGCCAGAACGAAGCCTTTTTCGATTCGGAATGCGTGTCCTGCGGCGCTTGCGTCCAGGCCTGCCCGACGGCGACATTGATGGAAAAGACCGTCATCGCCCACGGCCAGCCCGACCATCGCGTCGTCACCACCTGCGCCTACTGCGGCGTCGGTTGTTCATTCGTCGCGGAAATGAAGGGGGACCAGGTCATCAACATGGTGCCAAACAAGGACGGCCAGGCCAACCACGGCCACAGCTGCGTGAAGGGCCGGTTTGCCTGGGGCTACGCCAGCCACCCGGACCGTGTCACAAAACCCATGATCCGTGACCGCATCAGCGATGCCTGGCGTGAAGTGAGCTGGGAGGAAGCCATCCAGTTCGCAGCCGAGCGCTTCAAGGGCATCCAGGCCAAATACGGCAAGGACGCCATCGGAGGCATCGTCTCCTCCCGTTGCACCAACGAAGAAGACTTCCTGGTGCAGAAGCTGGTGCGCGCCGCCTTCGGCAACAACAATGTCGACACCTGCGCCCGCGTCTGCCATTCTCCGACCGGGTACGGACTGAAACAGACCCTGGGCGAATCCGCCGGCACCCAGACGTTCGACTCGGTAATGCAGGCCGACGTGATCATGGTGATCGGCGCCAACCCGACCGATGGCCACCCGGTGTTCGGCTCGCAAATGAAGCGCCGCCTGCGCGAGGGCGCCAAGCTGATCGTCGTAGACCCCCGCGCCATCGACCTGGTGAAGTCGCCTCACATCCGCGCAGACCATCACCTCAAGCTGCGGCCGGGCACCAACGTCGCGATCGCCAACGCCCTGTCACACGTGATCGTGACCGAAGGCCTGGTGGACGACGCCTTTGTCGCGGAGCGCTGCGAAACGCAGGCCTTCATCGACTGGAAGAATTTCGTGTCCGAACCACGCAACTCGCCCGAGGCGCTGGAAGCGGCTACCGGCGTCCCTGCTGCAGAGGTGCGTGCGGCGGCCCGCTTGTATGCCTCCGCCGACAACGCGGCGATCTACTACGGCCTGGGCGTCACCGAGCACAGCCAGGGTTCGACCATGGTGATGGCCATCGCCAACCTGGCCATGGCCACCGGCAACATCGGCCGGCTTGGCGTGGGGGTCAACCCGCTGCGCGGCCAGAACAACGTGCAGGGTTCGTGCGACATGGGTTCGTTCCCGCACGAACTGCCGGGCTACCGCCATGTATCGGATGATGTCGTGCGCGGAGAGTTTGAGCAGGCATGGGGCGTCACGCTCGAGAAGGAGCCGGGCCTGCGCATCCCCAACATGTTCGATGCCGCGCTGGACGGCAGCTACAAGGGGCTGTACTGCCAGGGCGAGGACATCGTGCAGTCCGACCCGAACACCCAGCACGTGATCGCGGCCATGGAGCAGATGGAGTGCGTCGTGGTGCAGGACCTGTTCCTGAACGAAACAGCCAAGTACGCCCACGTATTCCTGCCGGGCGCCTCCTTCCTGGAGAAAGACGGTACTTTCACCAATGCGGAACGCCGCATTTCCCGCGTCCGCAAGGTCATGGAGCCGCTGGGCGGCTACGGCGACTGGGAAGCCACGATGATGCTGGCCAAGGCGATGGGTTACGACATGCATTACGACAATCCGTCGCAGATCATGGACGAAATCGCCCGCCTGGTGCCGACCTTCCACGGCGTGAGCTACGACAAGCTCGACCGCCAGGGCAGCATCCAGTGGCCGTGCAACGAAGAGGCGCCGGACGGCACGCCTATCATGCATACCGAGCAGTTCGTGCGAGGCAAGGGCAAGTTCTTCGTCACCCAGTATGTGCCGACGGATGAAAAGATCACGCCGAAGTTCCCGCTGCTGCTCACCACCGGCCGCATCCTGGCGCATTACAATGTCGGGGCGCAGACACGCCGGACCAGCAACTCGGCATGGCATCCGGAAGACATCCTGGAAATCCACCCGCACGACGCGGAAGAACGCGGCATCAAGGACGGGGACTGGGTCGGCATCCAGAGCCGTGCGGGCGACACCGTGCTGCACGCACAAATTTCCACGCGCATGCAGCCGGGCGTCGTTTACACCACGTTCCATCATCCGTTCTCCGGTGCCAACGTGATTACCACGGACAACTCCGACTGGGCGACCAACTGCCCGGAATACAAGGTCACTGCGGTGCAGGTGGTCAAGGTGTCGCAACCGTCGGAATGGCAGCAACGCTACCGCCAGTTCAGCGATCGCCAGGATGACCTGATGAAACAACGCGAACCGATCAAGGCGCAATAGGCCATGCTGGTCGCAGCAACACCGGCCGCGCCGCTGGAAGAAGACCTGACCGTGACGTTGCCGAGCTGGCGCACGGTCGAGGTCGAGCGCTGCCGGGACGGTCAACTCAGCCGGGCGAGCGACCACGTGGTCGATGAAGTTCCGGTGGCCATGGTCTATAACGGCATCTCGCATGCCGTGATGCTGGCCTCGCCGATGAGCCTGGAGGCTTTCGGCCTCGGCTTCAGCCTGACCGAAGGCATCATCGCCGACCGCCGCGAACTGTTCGACCTGGAAATACTGCCCCGACAGGAAGGCATCGAAGTCCAGATGACGATCTCGCAGGAGCGCTTCGCCGCCCTCAAGGAGAAGCGTCGCAGCATGGCCGGGCGTACCGGTTGCGGGCTGTGCGGTGCAGAAAACCTGCAGCACGTGGTGCGGCATCCACCGCCGGTCGGCGCAGGCTGCCTGCTCACCGCCGCTTCCCTGCACCACGCCTTCGAACAAATGGCCAGACAGCAACCGGTTCAGGCATTGACAGGCGCACTGCATGCCGCGGCCTGGGTCCGCCAGTCCGGCGAAGTCGTGCACGTGCAGGAGGATGTCGGTCGCCACAACGCGCTGGACAAGCTGATCGGCACGCTGGCTTACGGCGGCGTGGACGTGAATCAGGGCTACGTTATCGTCACCAGCCGTGCGAGTTACGAGATGGTGCAGAAGGCCGCATCGTTCGGCATTTCCCTGCTGGCGAGCATTTCCGCTCCGACTGGCCTGGCGATCGACCTGGCTCGGGAAACCGGCCTCACCCTGATCGGTTTCGCACGAAAAAACAGTCACGTGGTATACGCAAACCCCCACCGGATTTCTTGAGCAACTTCAGCGAGACAAGGAAGCGCAATGCATATTGAGAACCTGGTCAAAATGGCCAACCAGATCGGGCAGTTTTTCGAAGCGGAACCGGACAAGGACCAGGCGGTCAAGGACATCGCCTCCCACCTGAAGCGCTTCTGGGACCCGCGCATGCGCACCGCCATCATCGCCCATGTCGAGCAGGGCGGCGAGGGGCTGATGGAAATCGTCGCCACCGCCGTGCGCTCACAGCGCGAACTGCTGCAACCCGCACAGAAATAAGTCGCGACCGCCGGGTGAAGTCTGGTAACCTTGGCGCCCTTGCAACCCCATTCATCCTGCGTGCCCAGGTGAACCCATGAAGACTGATTTTTCCGCCCTGCCTTCCGTCGACCTCATGCTCGCGCAGCCGGCGCTGACAGCCCTGCGCGACCGCTATGGCCACAGCGCCACCGTCGCCACGATCCGCCAGGTCCTCACCGACCTGCGCACGGAACTGAAGGCCGCTCCTGACACCCCATGGAACCTGCAGCAACTGATCGGACGCTGTGAAGGTCGCATGGCCGCGTCGGCCGCCGGCAGTCTGCGGCCGGTGTTTAACCTGACCGGCACCGTGCTGCACACCAACCTTGGCCGCGCCCTGCTGTCGCCCCAGGCCGCCGCGGCCGTGGATGCCGTCATGGAGACCGCCAGCAACCTGGAGTTCGACCTCGCCAAAGCCGCCCGCGGCGATCGTGATGACCACATCGACCGCCTGATCTGCGAACTGACCGGCGCAGAGGCCGCCACGGTCGTGAACAACAACGCCGCGGCCGTATTCCTGCTCCTGAACACCCTGGCCATGCGTAAACAGGTTATCGTCTCGCGCGGGGAACTGATCGAGATCGGCGGCGCTTTCCGCATCCCGGACATCATGGCCCGCGCCGGCGCCAAACTGATCGAAGTCGGCACCACCAACCGCACCCACCCCAGAGACTACAGCGAGGCCATTACGCCGCGCACCGGCCTGCTGATGAAGATCCACCCCAGCAACTACGCCATCCAGGGCTTTACCAGCGGCGTCAGCGAAGCAGATGTGGCGAAGCTGGCCCATGCCCACGATCTGCCGTTCGCCGTGGATCTCGGCAGCGGGACGCTGGTCGATTTCACGACGCTCGGACTCCCCAGGGAGCGCACCGTGCAGGAAGCTATCGCCGACGGCGCCGATCTGGTCACGTTCAGCGGCGACAAGCTGCTGGGCGGCCCGCAGGCCGGCATTCTGGTCGGACGCAAGGAACTGATTGCCCGCATCAAGCGCAACCCGCTGAAACGCGCCCTGCGCGTGGACAAAATGACTATGGCCGCGCTGGAAGCCACCTTGCGCCACTACCGCTATCCGGAATTGCTGACCCGCGACATGCCCACGCTGCGCCTCCTGACCCGCCCCGCCGGCGAGATCCGGGCGCTGGCCGAACGCTTGCTGCCGCAACTGGGGCAAGCCCTGCAAGACCATGCGCAAGTCGAGATCCGCGCCTGCCACAGCCAGATCGGCAGTGGTTCGCTGCCCGTGGATGTGCTGCCCAGCGCCTGCCTGGCCATCACGCCACGCGTCCAGGGCCGCGGGGCCGGGACGGCGATGAACAAGCTGGCGAACGCCTTCCGCGCCCTGCCGCGCCCGGTCATCGGCCGCATCGAGGAAGGGGCGCTGCTGCTTGACCTGCGCTGCCTGGAGGATGATGCCACCTTCTCTTCGCAACTGAAGGAACTGCAGCTTTGATCGTCGGGACGGCAGGCCACATCGACCATGGCAAGACCTCGCTGGTCAAAGCCCTGACCGGCATCGACGCTGACCGCCTGAAGGAAGAAAAGGAGCGCGGCATCACGCTGGACCTGGGGTACGCCTACGCGCCCCTGCCGAATGGCGACATCCTGGGCTTCATCGACGTCCCGGGCCACGAAAAACTGGTGCACAACATGCTGGCCGGCGCGACCGGGATCGATACCGTGCTGCTGATCGTCGCCGCAGATGACGGCATCATGCCGCAGACCGTCGAGCACGTGCAGATTCTCGACCTGCTCGGCTTGCACCACGGGGCCGTGGCGTTGACCAAGACCGACATGGTCGCCCCGGAACGCGTGGCAGCCATCAGCGCCCAGATCGAAACGTTCCTGTTGCGGACCGGCCTGGCCGGCAGCCCGATTTTCCCGTTGTCCTCGGTGACGGGCGAGGGGGTCGAAGCCCTGCGCCAGCACTTCGAACAGTTGGCCCGCAGCCTGCCCGCCCGGCCTGCCGAAGGCGGCTTCCGTCTGGCCGTGGACCGTTCCTTCAGCCTCGGCGGCGTGGGGACGGTGGTCACCGGCACCGTGTTCTCCGGTCGCGTGACGGTGGGGGACCATTTGCTGATTTCCCCTTCCGGGCAGGAAGTCCGGGTTCGCAGCATCCATGCCCAGAACCAGCCGGCGCAGCAAGGCCTGGCTGGCCAGCGTTGTGCGCTCAATCTGGCCGGGATCGACAAAGCCGAGGTGCAACGCGGCGACTGGGTGCTGCCCCCTTTCCTGCATGCGCCGACCACCCGGCTCGACGTCCGCCTGCACCTGCTTGCGGATGCGCCACCGCTCAAACACTGGAGCCCCGCCCACATCCACCTGGGCGCCACGCACGTCACCGGCCGGATCGCACTGCTCGAGGACGAAACGCTGACGCCGGGCAACAGCAGCCTCGCCCAGCTGGTCCTCGACAAGCCCGTCGGCGCAGCCCTGGGGGACCGTTTCATTCTCCGCGATGCGTCCGCGCAACACACGCTGGCAGGCGGCACCATCCTCGACAGCCATCCCCCGGCACGCGGTCGCCGCACCCCGCAACGACTGGCCATGCTGGCGGCATGGCAGCGACCATCGCTGCCGGAAGTGCTGGCCGCCCTGCTGGATTGCGCCCCGAACGGGATCGAGCTCCCGACCTTCGCTGCCAACGCCAACCTGACCGAGCAGGACTTGCTGGCGCTGTTGTCCGATACGCCTTGCGTGGTCGCCCGGTTGCGCGCACCGGCCACGGCGTTTTCCGCCGAGCGATGGAACGATCTGCGCGACACGGCCATCGACACCCTGGCCCGGGAACACGCCGAAGTCAGCGACTCCCTCGGCCTGAACGGCGAACAGTTGCGCATGCGCACCGCCCCGCAACTCACCCGCGCAGCCTTCGCCGCGCTGGTCGAAGACCTGCTGGCCAGCGGCCGCCTGGCCAAGGACGGTTCCTGGCTGCACCTGCCAGGCCATACCATCACTCTGGGTCCGGAGGAAGAAAAACGCTGGAAAGAGATCCTGCCCTTGCTGGCGGCCCAGCCTTTCCAGCCGCCGCGTGTCCGCGATATCGGCCACACCCTGGGCATCGACGAGGTCGCCGTGCGCGCGCTGCTCCGCCGCGCCGCACGCATGGGGCGGGTCTATCTGGTGGCGCACGACCACTATTTCCTGCCCCCGGCGGTGGCACAACTGGCCGAGATCGTCCGCCAGACTGCCACGGACCATCCCCGGGCAGAGGTCTATGCGGCGGAATTCCGCACCCGGATCGAAACCGGCCGCAAGCTCGCCATCCAGATCCTGGAATTCTTCGATCGTGTCGGTTACACCCGCCGCGTCCATGACGCACACCGCATCCGCAACGAGCTGTTGCAGTTTTAACTGGTAAAATTGCCGGACACGGAAGAGAGACGTTCCCCGGTGGGACGACCGGACTTCAAATTCGGTTGAGGCTGCCAGGCAGTCTCAGGTGGGTTCGACTCCCATTCTCTTCCGCCACCCCCCCGTTTTACCCATTAGCCCATTCGGGCTATTGCCCCGGCTTTTCAGAAGCTCATAATGGCTAAAAATCATATATCAGGTGAGAAGAGCGATCATGAACATCAAGCTTTGGGTTGCAGGGTTGGCCCTGTTTTCAGCAAACGCCATGGCGGCCACGCCTGTTGCTACCTGGAACTTCAACAACTCACTGGCCGCCAATGAAGCCGGCGCACCCGCGCTGACCGCAATCGACCCGATGGGGACCAGCGGTTTCATGACCGATACCGTATTCGGCCAGACCCGCACCGTGTACCGGTTCGACGGCAACCAGACGCCATCCCAGCAGGCCGGCCTGTCCGTCAACACGACCGGACTGCTGAACAATGACAACGCCTACTCCGTCGACATCATTTTCCAGTTCGAAGCCAGCCAGTCGACATGGAAAAACATCTTCGGCGTGTCCAATCGCCAGAGCGACAACGCTTTCTACGTCGCCCCGAACAATCTGTTGCAGGTATGGCCGGTCAACACCGGGGTGACCCCGTTCACCTTCGGCGAATATCACCGTGTCACGCTGACCAATAATGGCAACGGCCACGTCACCAGCTACATGGATGGCATCTTCCAGTTCGACGTCACGACCAACTCCATGGACTTCAGCGCCTATAGCGGGGTCAACCCCGACCGCCTGATTCATTTCTTCGCCGACAACGTCGTCGCCGGCGGCCAGAACGAGTTCAGCGATGGTCGCGTCGCCATGATCCGGCTTTTCGATGGCGAACTGTCCGACCAGCAAGTCGGGGAATTGCCGAATACCCCTCCCGTGCCGGAACCATCAGAGTTCCTGCTCATGCTGGCAGGCCTGGGACTGCTGGGTGTGATTGCAAGACGCAGACAGCTTTGAAGCAACCAGCATCACATGGAACAAAGGCGCCTTTGTTTTTTTACCCAGACGTTGTGGACAAAGCCATCTCGCCGAGCGACGGAATTTTTCGAATATTCATCCGATCCGAATATTCCAGATTAAAATGTCCGCTTCCGGCCACTTGGCCAGGTCTGGCCACCGGAGCGTGATCCACTCAACCATTCAGGAGTTGCCATGCATCGACGTGACTTTCTGCGCCTCAGCGCCATTGGTACGCTGCTTTCCTACTTCCCCCGTTCGCTGGCTACCGCCACCCCGTCAGAATCCGGCTGGCGCACATTCGAACTGACCTACGACATCGACCTCAGCGCCCATGCAGGCCCCGGCAAACTATGGTTGCCGCTGCCCGCCATGGCCATCCCGTACCAGCAGGTGCTGTCCACCCGCCTGATCGAGGGACCTGCCACTGCCACCCTGACCTGGGATCCGGCGTACCGTGCGCCGATCTATGCTGCGGAATGGGCTGCCGGGGACATGGCGCGCAAGGTCAAAGTGGTGACCCGGGTCGCCACCCGCAACCGCCAGATGACGGAGCCGGTGAACGGCCTCTGCAACAGCGAAGAAGCGGCCCTGTACCTGCAGCCGACCGAACACATGCCAATCGATGGCATCGTCGCGGAAACCTCCGCGAAAATCGTCAAGGGACTGGCGTCGCCGGACGACAAGGCACGCGCCATCTACGAATGGATCGTCGACAACACCTTCCGTGACCCGGCCGTGAAAGGTTGCGGCATGGGCAACATCAAGGGCATGCTGGAAACTGGCAACCTGGGCGGCAAATGCGCGGACATCAACAGCCTGTTCGTGGGCCTCGCGCGCGCAGCCGGCATCCCTGCCCGCGAGATGTACGGCGTGCGCGTGGCGGAATCAGCCCAACTGCCTTGCCTGGGCAAGGCCGGGGACGTCTCCAAAGCGCAACACTGCCGAGCCGAGTACTTCTCGCCGCGCCACGGCTGGGTGGCCGTCGATCCAGCCGATGTGCGCAAAGCGGTGCTGGAAGCAAAACTGACCCTGGATGACCCCAGACTGGTCGAGCTGCGCAACCGCCTGTTCGGCTTCTGGGAAATGAACTGGGTGGGATTCAACCACGCACGTGATTTCGAACTCAGCCCGAAGGCCAGCCGCACGCTGCCCTACCTGATGTACCCGTACGCCGAATTCGGCGAGACCCGGCTGGATGGCAGGGACCCTGCCAAGTTCGTATTCGCCCTGACCAGTCGCGAACTGATCTCGTCATAGCATGTTCACATGAAATTCCTGGTGTGCAGGTCGGCCAGCCGGGCCGCCTGCGCCTCGGGAAAACCCAGCTTGACCAACCGCAGCCGGCGCCCCGCAGTCATATCCTGCTGCAATGCCATGACCTTTTCCTGACCTGCAAGGAGGGCAGCGGGCAGCCATGAGCCTGCCGCCAGCAGCAGCAAGGCATCCATCACTTCTTCATTGAGGCCATCGGTCGTCGCCAGTGATTCGAAACGCTGCTCGATGGCGTTGGCCAGACGATCGCGCAAAGCCGGATCCTGTGCCAGCTGGTACTGCAAATGGGCCATGCCGAATGCCACGTGACGGGCCTCGTCCTGCGCCGCCAGCCGGGCAACCTGGCGAGTGATTGGGTCAGGTGCATGGGCACTGAGGAAATTCAACAGATTGACGAAGGTCCCTTCGCCCAGCACCGACAACAGGAACAGCGCGATGGCGAAATCCGGCGTATCCAGCAAAGTCTTGAGCGAGGCTTGCCCCCCGGCCGTCGACAAGGCTGGCTGATGCCCCTTGAGGGCGATACGGCGGGTAAAGACTTCGATGTGGCGCGCTTCGTCCGCTACCTGAATGGCGAGGAGTTGCATGACTTCCCGGAAATGCGGGTGCATCTGCGCCAGAAAGCGGGCTGGAACCAGCAGCGCGGCATTTTCGTTCTCGATCAGGTAGGTCATCACCTGCACGACGGCTGCCTCGATATCCTCGGGCAGTTCAATGGGCTGCGTCCAGTCGATGGCCTCATCCGGGTTCCACTGGGCGGCAACGGCTTGCGCGTAAAGTTTTGGGGCTTCATTCGCCCAGATCATGACCTTGTCAGACAGCGGGAAGTGAAAGGCAGGTGCCGAGGCCTCCACATGAGCCCCTCTTGCGGCAAGGCCCCAACGGGGCTCGGCGCGATCGGCGACACCGCCGCTTGCCAGGGCACCGGTCGTCAGCGCGCCTTGCCAGCGACGCTGATCAAGCGAACCGGGATGGATGCTGCCGAGCAGGTGGGGCACCTCCGACGTTTGCCAGCAATGTCCACGCGCACGGCACCATGCCGCCAGATGGGCTGCCAACTCCGGCGAATCGCCCGTGACCATCAGCGATTCCCCCGGAGGCAGGTTGCGCAAGGCGCGCTTCAGCAACAGCGCGCCTGCCGCATCCAGTCGCTCAATAGTGATAGTCGACACAGGTAATGTTGCCCGAAGGGTCGTAGAACCCGAACACATCGACGGCAGCGTCCAGATCGCGGTAGCCTTCCACGCGTTCCGGCATCCATTGCCGCAGGCCTTCCAGTTCCAGTAGCGGCCGCAGCGCCGGGTCTTCCCAGGACATGCCAAGCAGCAGTTCGCGCATGCGGGCGACCAGCGACGGTGGCGCATCTGCGGCCACCGTGAAGTTGCAGTGGTCGTAGCGGGGCGTTTCGGCAAGAATCCGGGTGGAGCCTGCGGGCAGCGTGCCTTCGTTCGTGAACAGGAGGTGGTTGCCAGCGATCATGCATGCGGCATCCGCCTTACCGGCCAGCAGCGCACGGGCGGCTTCGCGTTCGCCCCCGATATGGTCGCCATGCTTGCCACCCAACTGGTCGTGGCGTTGTATGGCGAAATCCTCGCCGGCCTTGATCCCCTGGCGATGCAGGCAATAGAGCGGCAACAGCGTGGCCTGCGGCGAATCGACGGCCCCGACTGCCACGGTCCTGCCGCTCAGGTCAGCGATTTGCCGGATGTCGGCATCCGCACGGACCACGATCAGGGAAGTCAGGTCACGGTCGCTGTCGCGCATGGCGATGGTGCTGACCGGTTTGCCAACGGCCTTGCCCATGCGTTCTGCGCGGAGCCAGGCCAACGGTGAATTCCAGGCCACATGAATGCTGCCGTCAAAAAGGGCTTCGACCTGTCGTTCATAGTTGGAATACAGCACGAAATCGAATGGCAGGCCGTTGGCTTCGAAAAACTGCCTGAAGCCTTCCCAGATGGTCACAACCTTGGGGGCATAGGCGACGGCGCCCATGACGAGCATGTTGCGGTCAGTCATGGCCACCCCTCTCAAAACACCGGCATGCCGCAGAGGGCCTTGCCGATGAAGTCGTACAGCACATCCGTGGTCGGGGCCATGACCGTCCCGGCGCGCGCGTCCCGGAAGTTGCGCTCGACGCCGCCTTCCTTGCGGAAGGCCGCCCCGCCGCAAACCCGCATGGCAAGATCCGTGACTTCCGGTGCAGCCTCACCCGCTGCGGCCTTGACTTCCAGCAATCGCAACAAGGTATCCTCTCGCCCCTCTTCCAGCGCCTTCAGCGCCTCCAGCAACAGGGCATGGGCCATGTCCGTCTTGATGCGCATGCGGGCCAGGTAGGCACGCACCGTAGGGAGATCAGCGACGGACTGGCCGAGGTGCGCGTACCGCGTGGAACTTACATGCTGGACAGCCTTGTCGACGGCTGCATGCATGTTGCCGATACCGACGGCGGCCGTCATCAGGTTGAAATAGGGAACGATGACGCCCATCATCAGATCGAAACCGCCGCCATCCAGCCCCAGGCGATCGGCTTCGGAAACAACGACCCCTTCCGCCTTGACCGGAGAAGAGGCGTTTCCGCGAAGGCCCAGCCCATCGAAAGCGCCGGCGACGCTCAAGCCGGGCAGGTGGCTATCCACCAGCCAAAGCGTGCTGGCAGCCTCGGTCTGCACCGGCTTGCTCGACCAGACATAGGAATCCGCTTCACCTGCGGACGTGACCCAGCTCTTGGCGCCGTGGAGGATGATCTGATTGCCCTGCCGTTCGGCGGTGCCGACAGGGGCCCAGAAATGGCTGCGTGAGCCCGTTTCCGAAAAGGCCAGGGTCGAAATGTGTTTTCCTGCTGCGATGGCTTCACGCACTTCGCGACGGCCATGCGCTTCGATGACGGCCGCTGCGCTATAGTGCATGCAGGTGACCATGGCGGTCGACATGCACACCCTGGCAAGCTGTTCGACGACGGCGGTCGCGGCACGGTGCCCTTCGCCCATGCCGCCGACTTCCCTGGCGGAAATCAGGCCGAGCAGACCGGATTCGCCCATGGCTTTCATGGCGGCACGTGGAAATTGCGCCTGCTGATCGATGGAATCGGCCGCCGGGGCGACCACGTTTTGAATAATGGAGGACAACGCCTTCATGTAAGGCGCTTCCGGGTGTGTGATGAGACTCATCAACTCACCTTTCTGTCGTAGTGGATGGAAGCGTGAATTATCGCATCGAATTGAATGCGCTGTCCTGCCCGATCAAAGACCTGATGCGGCTTCGGGTTTAATTTGAGGCTGGCATTGGCTATAATCAAAGAAGTTTTTTCAGAAATCGCGATCTGAGGTTAACCATGAAAATCACCAGGCGTCAGTTTTTCAAACTGAGCGCCGCGACCCTGGGGTCTTCCAGCATTGCCGTGATGGGCTTCATGCCCGGCGAAGCGCTGGCGGAGGTGCGACAGTTCAAACTGGCCCGCACCACCGAGACCCGCAATACCTGCCCGTATTGCTCCGTGGCCTGCGGTCTCATCATGTACAGCATCGGCGACAAGGCGAAGAACGCCAAGTCCGAGATCATCCACATCGAGGGGGACCCGGACCATCCGGTCAGCCGCGGCAGCCTGTGCCCAAAGGGCGCTGGCCTGCTGGAATTCGTGCACAGCAAGAGCCGCATCACTTTCCCCGAATACCGTGCCCCCGGCAGCAACGAGTGGAAGCGCGTGTCCTGGGAATGGGCGACCGAGCGGATTGCCAAGCTGATGAAGGAAGACCGGGATCAGCATTTCATTGCCAAGAATGACAAGGGGCAAACCGTCAACCGCTGGAATACCGTCGGCTTCCTGGCCGCATCGGCATCCTCCAACGAAGCCGGTTACCTGACCCATAAGGTCGTTCGCAGTTTAGGGATCGTCGCACTCGACAACCAGGCACGCGTCTGACACGCACCGACGGTGGCAAGTCTTGCCCCATCATTCGGTCGCGGCGCGATGACGAATTCCTGGACAGACATCAAGAATGCGAACCTCATCCTGGTGATGGGCGGCAATGCCGCCGAAGCCCACCCGGTCGGGTTCAAGTGGGCGGTCGAAGCCAAGGCACACAACAAGGCCAAGCTGATCGTGGTCGATCCGCGCTTCACCCGCACGGCATCGGTCGCGGATTACTATGCGCCCATCCGCTCCGGCACGGATATCGCGTTCCTGAGCGGGGTGATTCGCTATTTGCTGGAGAAAGACCAGATCCAGCACGAGTACGTCAAGGCGTTTACCAACGCGGCGTTCATCGTCCGCGAGGACTTTGGCTTCGAGGACGGCCTGTTCAGCGGGTACGTCGAAAAGGAACACAAGTACGACAAATCCAGCTGGGCTTACGAACTGGATGCCAAGGGCTTTGCCAAGGTCGATCCGACCCTGCAGCACCCGCGCTGCGTGCTCAACCTGCTGAAGGGGCACGTCGATCGCTACACCCCCGACGTGGTCAGCAGCATTACCGGTACGCCCAAGGACCAGTTTCTGCACATCTGCGAAATGATCGCGACGACGGCAGTGCCGGATCGCACCATGACCAGCCTGTATGCACTGGGCTGGACGCAGCACTCCATCGGGGCGCAGAACATCCGCACGCTGGCGATGCTGCAACTGCTGCTGGGGAACATCGGCATGGCCGGCGGCGGCGTGAACGCGCTGCGCGGCCACTCCAACATCCAGGGGCTGACAGACCTCGGGCTGCTTTCCGACCTGCTGCCGGGTTATATGTCCCTGGCCAAGGACGGCGAGGACACCCGTGCCGCCTATCTGGAAAAGCGCACGCCCAAGCTGCTGCGCCCTGACCAGATCAATTACTGGCAGAACTATCCCAAGTTCCATACCAGCCTGATGAAGGCGTGGTACGGTCCTGCTGCGACCAAGGACAACGACTTTGGTTACGACTGGCTGCCCAAGCTGGACAAGGTCTACGATGTCCTGCGCGTATTCGACCTGATGGACCAGGGCAAGATGAACGGCTATTTCTGCCAGGGATTCAACCCCCTTGCCTCGTTCCCGAACAAGGCCAAAGTGGGCGCTGCCCTGTCCAAGCTGAAATATCTGGTCGTGATGGACCCGCTGCAGACCGAGACTTCCGAATTCTGGAAGAACTACGGCGAATCCAACGACGTCGATCCGTCCAAAATCCAGACCGAAGTGTTCCGTCTGCCGACCACCCTGTTCGCCGAGGAAGATGGCTCCCTGGTCAACAGCACCCGCTGGCTGCAATGGCACTGGAAGGGTGCCGAAGCGCCGGGCGAATGCCGTACCGACATCGCCATCATGTCCAGCCTGTTCATGAAACTGCGGGAGATGTACGCCAAGGATGGCGGCGCGTTCGCAGACCCGATCATGAACCTTCACTGGCCGTACCACGACCCTGAAGAACCTTCGCCGGAAGAACTGGCCAAGGAAGCCAACGGTTACGCGCTGGAAGACATCGTCGATCCCAAGGACAAGACCAAGGTCCTGGTCAAGGCAGGGCAGCAACTCTCGACCTTTGCCCACATGACGGACGATGGCAAGACGGCGAGCGGCTGCTGGATCTTCGCCGGAAGCTGGACCGAAGCCGGCAACCAGATGGCACGGCGCGACAACTCCGACCCGTCCGGCCTGGGGGTTTCCCCCAACTGGGCGTGGGCATGGCCGCTCAACCGACGCATTCTCTACAACCGCGCCTCCTGCGATGTCAACGGCAAGCCCTGGGATCCCAAGCGCAAGCTGGTCGCCTGGGATGGCAGCAAATGGAGCGGGCCTGACGTGCCTGACTTCAAGGCCGACTCCCCGCCGGAAGCAGGGGTCTCTCCCTTCATCATGAACAACGAAGGCGTGGGACGTCTGTTCGCCGTGGACAAGATGGCAGAGGGCCCCTTCCCTGAGCACTACGAGCCGTTCGAAAGTCCGCTGGGCACCAACCCGCTGCACCCCAAGGTGATCAGCAACCCGGCTGCGCGCGTATTCCCGAAGGACAAGGAGCATTTCGGCACCAACGCCGAGTTCCCCTACGTGGGCACGACCTACCGCCTGACGGAGCACTTTCACTTCTGGACCAAGCATTCGAAGATCAACGCTTCGCTGCAGCCGGAACAGTTCGTGGAAATCGGCGAGGAACTGGCGAAGGAAAAAGGCATCGAGAACGGCGAACGCGTCGTGGTCCGATCCAAGCGCGGCTTCATCCGCGCGGTGGCCGTGGTCACCAAACGGATCAAGGCGCTGGACGTGGCTGGCAAGCGTATCCACCAGATCGGCGTGCCGATCCACTGGGGCTTTACCGGCGTGGCCAAGCAGGGCTTCATCGCCAACACGCTGACACCGTTCGTGGGGGATGCCAACACGCAAACGCCGGAGTTCAAATCATTCCTGGTGAATGTCGAGAAGGACACCGGCAAGCCCATGGCGGCCGCGACCGAAGCAACGACACAAGCCACACCCAAAACTGCCGACGCCGGTGAGGTCGACCTGCCCCGCCGCGGCTGGCTGTTTGGTCGCAACAAAACGGAGGAAGTGTAATCATGGCGCTGCAATCGCTTGATATCTGGCGCCGTTCCGCCACCACCACCCCGTCGCCCTCGCAGCGCGAGCCGATCGAGGTGGCCAAGCTGATCGACGTCACCAAGTGCATCGGCTGCAAGGCCTGCCAGTCGGCGTGCCAGGAATGGAACGACGTGCGCGAGGAAGTCGGTGTGAACATCGGCTCCTACCAGAACCCGCACGACCTCACGGCCAACAGCTGGACGCTGATGCGCTTTGCCGAAATCGAGGAGAACGGCCATCTGGAATGGCTGATCCGCAAGGATGGCTGCATGCACTGTGCCGACCCGGGCTGCCTCAAGGCCTGCCCCTCCCCCGGCGCGATCATCCAGTACAAGAACGGCATCGTCGACTTCGCCGAGGAGAACTGCATCGGCTGCGGCTACTGCATCAAGGGCTGCCCGTTCAACATCCCGCGCCTGTCCAAGGAAGACAGCAAGGTGTACAAGTGCACCCTGTGTTCCGACCGCGTGGCCGTGGGTCTGGAACCGGCCTGTATCAAGGCCTGCCCGACGCAGGCGCTGGTATTCGGCAGCAAGGAGGACATGAAGGACCATGCCGCCGAGCGTATCGCCGAACTGAAGGAACGCGGCTTCGAGAATGCCGGGCTGTACGACCCGCAAGGCGTCGGTGGCACCCACGTGATGTACGTGCTGCACCACGCCGACAAGCCGGAGTTGTACAACGAACTGCCGCGTGATCCGCACATCAACCCGATGGTGGCCGTTTGGAAGGGCATCACCAAGCCGCTGGCCCTGATGGCCATGGCCGGCGCGGTGCTGGGCGGATTCTTCCACTACATCGGCATCGGGCCGAACGAAGTCGAAGAGGATGAAGAGGAGGAAAAGGCATGAGCACGCATTCCGACAAATACATCCAGCGTTACAACGCGCAGGAACGCCTGAACCACTGGGTCACGGCGATCACCTTCATCCTGCTGATCCTGTCCGGCTTCGCGCTGTTCCATCCTGCCTTGTTCTGGCTCACTAACCTGTTCGGCGGCGGCCCGTGGACGCGCATCCTGCACCCGTACATCGGTGTGGTGATGTTCGTTTCGTTCAGCGGCCTGGCGTTGCGCTTCTGGCACCACAACATCCTGAGCAAGAACGATGTGCAGTGGCTGAAGCAGATTCCGGACGTGATCCAGAACCATGAGGACAAGCTGCCCGAAGTCGACCGCTACAACGCCGGCCAGAAGCTGCTGTTCTGGACCATGATCGCCACCATCCCGACCCTGTTCGTGACCGGCATCATCATCTGGCAACCGTGGTTCACGCCGTTCTTCCCGCGCAACCTCGACCGCTTCGCCGTGCTGATGCACGCCCTGTGCGCCTTCGTCATGTCCACCGGCATCATCGTGCACGTCTACGCGGCAATCTGGGTCAAGGGCACGCTGCGCGCCATGATCCGCGGCACCGTGGAACGTGCGTGGGTGAAGAAGCACCATCCGGGCTGGTACAAGCGCATCGTCGAGGGCAACGACCACTGATGGCGATCGACCGCAGCAACCCCATCCCCATCATCCCCAGCGCCACCGAGATCCCCTTCCTGCTGCTGCCCGAGACGGAGAACCTGTTCTTCGACCGGGCGGCACGCCTGAAGTCGCTCGCAACCGGCCATGCCATGGCGGATTACCTCGGCTTCGTCGCCGAGATCGCCCTGGCCCAGCAACAAGCCCTGAACAGCCTGCACCCCTCCCTGCCGGAGGGCACGGGGGGGCCGGTACCACTCGACCACACCCGCCTGCATCGCGACCCGGTCTGGCAGCAGGTGCTGCGGCAGATCATCGCCGCGGTCACGCCCAAGGCACCGCCGGACTATGCCAGATGGATGAATGGCCTGCTGGAGAAAGCCACCCCGGGCGACCTGGAGCAATGGGCCCAAGGCATGCTGGAAGGCGACCCGCAACACTGCGACATCGGCATGATGCCCATGGTCGCGGCAGCCCTGCAGGTCTACTGGACCGCACTCACCCGCCATCTGGAAGCGAATTCGATCCGACACCATCCGGACGGCCACGCTGCCCAACAGTGCCCGGTGTGCAACGCCCCACCGGTCGGCAGCCTCGTGCGTAGCGGCGCGACGACGCAAGGCCTGCGCTACCTCGCCTGCTCGCTCTGCAATGCGCAATGGCATATGGAACGTATCCACTGCGTCAACTGCGGCGAAAGCGCAAAAGTGTTCTATTACGGAATCGAGGGCGGGGACGACACCGTGCAGGCGGAAAGCTGCGACGCGTGCCACACCTACAGCAAGGTCATGCACATGGAGAAAAACCCGGCCGCAGACGTGATCGCCGACGACCTGGCCACCCTGCCGCTGGATGTCCTGGTCGGCGAGGCCGGCTTTGAACGTTACGGACCCAACCCCTTCCTGATGACGGAAACAGGCCACGCGGCGCGTGACTGAGGCCACGACCAAATCTATCCTTCACCATGCCGGGCGTCACCGCTGAAACGGCAGGCCGGTATGGTGCAAGCTTGTGTACTTTCTGCCGACTTCACGATCACGGCACGGCCGGGCGACTGTAAATAACCAATACGCATGAAGACATCGAAAATCATCCTGGTCTGGCGCTGGCCAGTGCGCGTGATGCACTGGAGCATGGTGGCCGCATTCTCGGTCGCCATGTGGACGCGCGACTCCGAGCTCGATCGCATGATCCATGTCTACGCCGGCTACACCATGGCCGCCGTGCTGCTGGTCCGCATTCTCTATGGCTTCCTGGCACAGGACCTGGCCGGGTTCCGGCGCTTTCCGCCCGCCCCGATCAAGGGCCTCCAATATGCGATCGACCTGGTCCGGGGCCAAGCCAGGAACCACCTTGGTCACAACCCGGCCGGTGCGCTGGCCATCTACGCCATGCTGCTTCTCGGGCTGTCGACCGTGGCGACCGGTTATTGGGCATTCGAATACGACAACGATTTCGCCAAGGACTGGCATCACCACCTGAGCTACGCGTGGCTATGGCTGATCGGGGTGCACCTGTTCGGCGTACTGATGGGCAGCCTGGCACACAAGGAGTTCCTGGTCTGGGCCATGATCACCGGCTGCAAGACCCGGCGCAGCGTCAGCGAGCCGTTCTCGTTCCAGGCCGCAGGCATTACCCTGCTGATCCTGCTGCTGCGCTTCATCAACCTGTTCACCGCACCCTTCGGCACCCGGGGCATCATCACCCGCCAGCCGAAAAAGCCGCCGCGTCGCTGATGCCTAGCGAAGCACGCGCGCCATGGCGCGGTCGTGCGCCCGTGATAGCAAACCCTGCGCGGCCATCGCCCCCAGCAAGGCCAGAAACATGTCCCACTGCGTGTCCCACACGTCCCCTTGCGTCGCGAGGAAAGCCACCGCATCGCTGCCGGAAGCCAGCGCCACCCACCACTCGAGGAATTCGTAACAGGCGCTGATGGCGAGGCAAATGCTGGTCACGATGAAGAACAGCCATTTGCCCGGTTGCAACGGCGACCGGCGCAACAGGATCTCCCGAGCGACGATCGCCGGCACGAACCCCTGGGCGACGTGGCCGACACGGTCATAGTAATTGCGCGACAGGTCGTACGTATCGCGCAGCCAGTTGAACAAAGGCATTTCGGCATAAGTGTAATGCCCGCCCACCAGCAGGATGATGGCATGCGCCAGCATCAGCCCGTAAGCCAGACGCGAGAAGGGGAAGCGTGCTTCGGTCGCCACCAGGACCGGCAGCGCAAGGAGGACGGGAAAGATTTCCAGCCACCAGGTGAAGCGGTCTCTCGGTGCGATGCCTGACCACACACCGGCAATCGCCAGGACCGCCAGCAGCACACCATAAAAACGCCGGTTTTCGCTCATAGCCGTCGCCTCAGAATTTCCGCCACTTCATCATCCTGCAGCACGACCGGGTTGGTTTTCATACTGCTGCCGCGGCAGTTGGCCACCACACGCGGAATGTCCGCAACACCCATGCCGTAGGCCGACAGCCTCGGCAACTGCAGGTGATCCGTCCACGCAGACAGGATCTCCAGCAATGCGGCACTGGCCGCCTCGTCCGGCAAGCCTGGCTGGTTGGCCAGCAACCGCCCCAGTTCGGCATACTTGGCCAGCGCGGGATTCGTCCGGTCCCGATCGCGCAGCGCACGCAGATTGATCTCGCTGCAGACGCTGACCAGCGTGCCGCACACCACGCCGTGAGGCATCGGGAAGAAGGCCCCGAGCGGTGCGGCCAGACCGTGCACCGACCCCAGCCCCACCTGCGCCAGCGTGATCCCGGACAGCAGGGCGGCATAGGCCATGGCGCGCCGGTGCGCGGCCACGTCCCCGACGCCGTCGTGCCATGGCAGCAGGGCGTCGCGCACGGCGGCGATACCGGAAAGCGCCAGCGCATCGGTAAATGGATTGGCTTTCAGCGACACGTAGGATTCCAGCAACTGCGTCAATGCATCCATGCCGTCCGCCGCAATCAACGCACGCGGGCAAGTGGCCAGCAACTCCGAATCGACCACGGCAAACTTCGGCACCAGGGTCTCGTGGCGGAAGGACTTCTTGAAACCGCCTTCCCCCGTCACCGACAGTACGGCGTTACGGGTGGCTTCGGAACCGGTGCCGGCGGTAGTCGGCACCGCAATGAAAGGGGTGGCTGGACCGGGATAGGGAAGCTCGGGGCCGACGCCCTCCAGGAAATCCATCACGCTGTTCGGGACACGCAGTAATCCGGCAACGGCCTTGGCCGCATCCAGCACGCTCCCGCCGCCGATGCCGATGACGACGTCAATCCCGCCCCCCCGGAACTGCCGGGCCAGAGCATCCGCGAGCTGCGGCGAAGGCTCTCCACTGACCGTTGCATGCGCAACCTCCACCCCCCTGTCTGCCAGCGCCGCCTGTAGCGCCGGCCATGCCGGGGTGCCGGTAAACGAAGCGGCACCGGTGATGACCAGCGCACGCCTGCCGAATCCAGCTGCCAGTTCCGGCAGGCGCTGGCGCACGCCATCGCCGAACACGATGCCGGGCAGCGCGGTAATGGAGAATGCCTGAACACTCATTGCCCGACCTCCGGGTACAGGCCGTGGAAGCGCACACCGACGCGGCTGGACGCCATCCAGTCCGCCACCCGGTTACGCCAGGCCAGGTAATGCTCGGTTTCCTTGTGACGGGCCGCATCCGCCTCGGTGGCATAGGCCTCATAGAGGATGAAGTGGGCAGGATCCTCCGGCGACTGCAGCACATCGAAGCGCAGGTTGCCGGGTTCGCGCACCGAATGCTGATGGTTCCTGTGCGTTGCCTCGATAAATTCAGCCACATGCTCCGGTTTGACATGGACATGCACCAGGGTCACATACATCGTGCGCTCCGACTCAGAAGTTCAATGCTGGCATCCTACCGAATCGACGTTGTTGAGCCAACCGAATCCTCATGTAACAATGCCGCATGGAATTCTCAACCACACGGTCCATCGGGGAAAACCTGGCGGGATTCCCCCACCGGCTCGCGCTGCTGTTTGTCGTCATCAGCCTGTTCATCATGGCGACCGCGGGGGTTGTCTACCTGTCCCTGCGCGACAACATCCGCGACAACATCGAAAGCGACCTGACGTCAGTCGCCGAGCTGAAAACGAACCAGATCGTATCCTGGCTGAATGGTCGTTACAGTGATGCCAGAATCCATAGCAGCGGTGCACTGGCAGAAATGATTGCACGCTGGTCAGCCGAGGGGCAGCGACCAGGCAAGCTGAAGGATTCCATCGTAAAGCGCCTGAACGACATTTCCCGGACCTATGATTACAACAACATCGTAGTGTTCGACCAGGCAGGCCACACGCTCATCGGCACCGGCGAGGCCAGTTCCGAGGAACACCACCTTCCTCTGATTCTTAAAGCAATGTCGAGCCGGAAGCCGCAGCTGGTCACCTTCCACCTGCAGCCCTCGCCGACCGGCATCCGCTCCAGCCTCGGCATCATCCAGCCCCTCATGGTCGACGGAAAACCCCAAGGCGCCTTCCTGTACGAAATCGACCCGGACAAACATCTGTACCCCATGATCCAGTCCTGGCCCAACAAAAAGCGTTCCGCCGAAACACTCCTGTTCCAGATCGAAGGCGACCATGTCGTCTTCCTGAACAAACTGCGCCATTCATCGAAACCGCCCATGACGATGCGTATTTCGCTCGATCCCCGGGTGTGCTCCGGGAAAATCATGCAAGGTGGCCTGCGTGGGCTGCTGGGCAGCTGCCTGGACTACCGCGGTGTGCCGCAACTGGCCTATGCCACGGAAATCCGCGGCACCCCCTGGATGATGATTGCCAAGATCGACGAAAGCGAAGCCTTCAGCACCATCCGCCAACTTGCCATGACCGCCGGCATCACGCTGATGCTGGGCCTGGTCTTCGTCGGGGGCCTGCTGGAGTTATGGCGGCGCCAGTTTCTCGGACGCCAGCGGGAAATGCGCCTGGCGATCGACCTGCAACAGGAACGTGCCAACAAGCTGCTGCTGGAAAGCGAGCAGCGCTGGCAGTTCGCCCTGGAAGGCGCCGGAGATGGCGTCTGGGACTGGGATATACGCTCGGGCAAGGTCTATTTCTCACCACGATGGAAATCCATGGCGGGGTACGAGATCGAAGATATCGGCGATACCCTCACAGAATGGGAAAAATGCGTCCATCCCGATGACCTGCCGGAATGCAAGGCAGAACTGGATCGCCACCTCAGGGGCGAGGTGGCGGTTTACCAGCGGGAATTCCGCATGCGTTGCAAGGATGGCCAGTACAAATGGATGCTCGAGCGCGGCAAGGTCACCGAACGCGATGACACGTGCCAGCCGGTGCGCATGATCGGGACCATGACCGACATTTCCGACCTCAAGGGGATCCAGGAAGAGCTCGCCGGGCACCGCGACCGCCTGCAGGACATGGTAGCCGAACGCACCACCGAACTGCTGAAAGCCAAGAACGCCGCCGAGCAGGCCAGCGAGGCAAAGTCGGTGTTCCTGACCAACATGACGCATGAATTCCGTACGCCGTTGCACGCCATCATTTCCTTCAGCCGGCTCGGTGTCGAGAAAACCCGTGGCATGGGCGAAGCCGCCGGCCGCCTGCTGCAATTCTTCACCCGTATCGAGCAATCCGGGGATCGCCTCATGAAACTGCTCAACGACCTGCTCCACCTGTCCAGCCTGGAAGGCGGCAAGATCGTCTACAGCATGCACACCTATGGCTTGCGCCCGCTGGTCGAATCCGCCCTGCAGGAACTGCGATTACTCGCCGAAAGCCGCAACATCCGGCTGGATACTTCCGGTCTGCAGACAGACCTCAACGTCGAATGCGACGCACAACGCATCCGCCAGGTCCTGGCCAATCTGCTGCTGAACGCCATCCGCTACTCGGCTGACGGCGGCACCATCTCGGTGGCCAGCCACCCGATCAACCTCGATACAGGCGGTGCCAGCCGCCCCGGCGTCGCCATCACGGTTCGCGACGAGGGCGTCGGCATCCCGGAAGCGGAACTGGAAAAGGTGTTCGACAAATTCGAACAGAGCAGTGCCACACGGACCGGTGCCGGCGGCACCGGCCTCGGCCTGCCGATCTGCCGCGAAATCATCGAACACCACGGGGGGCGTATCTTCGCCACCCGTCCGCCAGAGGGCGGCGCCTGCCTGAACATTGAAATCCCGCTCGTCCAATCCCTGGAGACCGTGTCATGAGTTACCACCAACCCACCCTGCTGGTCGTCGACGACGAACCGTTCAACCTCGAGGTCATCCAGGCACAACTGGATGACTGCGGCTATGACCTGGTCATGGCCGAGAACGGCACCAGCGCCTGGGAGAAACTGCTCGCAGAACCGGACCGTTTTGACGCCGTGCTGCTGGACCGCATGATGCCGGACATGGACGGCATCGAAGTACTCAAGCGCATCAAGCGCGATCCGCGCCTGAAGTTGCTGCCGGTCATCCTGCAAACCGCTGCCGTTTCCGCACAGGACGTCGCAGAGGGCCTGCACGAGGGCGCGTACTATTACCTGACCAAGCCGTTCTCGCAAGAAGTACTGCGCGAGGTCATCGCGACAGCCCTTCGCGACAGCATGAACAGCCGCAGCCTGATGCTGGACCTGGCCAATCTGAAGCAGGCAGCCAAGCATATGGAAGAGGCCACCTTTACCTTTCGCAACCGCGCCGAGGCCAAACTGATCTGTGCCCTGGTGACCAGCATCTGTCCCAATCCGCAGGCGGCCGGCATGGGCCTCCTGGAATTGATGCTGAACGCCATCGAGCACGGCAACCTGGGCATCAGCTATGACGAGAAAACCATCCTCTTGCAGGAAAACCGGATGGACGCGGAAATCGAGCAACGACTCACGATGCCGGAGTATGCCAGCCGCGAAGCCTGCGTGAAGCTACGCCGCTTCAGCAATCATCTGACGTTCACCGTCATCGACGAAGGTGACGGCTTCGAGTGGGAAAAGTATCTGGAAATGAGCACGGACCGGATGATGGACAACCACGGCCGCGGCATCGCCATGGCCGCCAAGATCGCCTTTGCCAACCTCAATTACAGCGGCAAAGGCAATGTGGTAGAGGCGACGGTCGCCTTGGGCATCTAGCCGCCCGGGCGCTTCACTCGCCGATCAGGTGCAACAGCAACTTGCGTTGCGCCGGGGCATGGCGATGCTCGTAGAGGAAAACCCCCTGCCAGGTCCCGAGCGCCGGCCGTCCATTCACCAGCGGGATGGAGAGATGGGTCTGGGTCAGCGCCGTGCGCACATGCGCCGGCATGTCGTCCGGCCCCTCGATCGTATGTTCGAACAACGGATCCCCGTCCGGCACGAGCCGCTTGAAAAATCGCTCGAGATCCGCGACGACATCCGAATCGTAATTCTCGTTGATCAGCAGGCTGGCCGAGGTATGCTGGATGTAAACCGTCAGCAAACCGGTTGCCATGCCCGCCGCCGCCGCCCAGTCACAGACCTGTGCAGTCACGTCGTAAAGGCGACGCCCGTGCGTGTGCACGGCGATCTGGTGAACGTGCTGTTTCATGCGTACCCCTCGCGGCCGTTGAAGGTGAGGAAATACACTTTTTCTTCCAGCCGGGTCAGCCCCTTGCTCCGGAAGCGCGGTTCCTGCGGCAGGATGTCCAGCGTGTGTCGAAGCTCCACCTTGCAGTCATCCTCGTACAGGTCCCGCACCTCGTTTTCCCGGACACTGAACGGCGGCCCCGCCATTTCCTGCTGTGCATATTCGAATGTCACCAGCAGCGTCCGGCATCCGCTCGGCAACAGGCGTTTCATATGGGTCGCATAGGCGTGACGCATCTCCGTAGGCAGCGCGACCAGCGAAGCGCGGTCGAACACGGCCTGCACACCCTCCAGATCGCCCTCGACGAGATCGAAGAAATCGCCGCAGTAAATGCTGAGTTCAGCGCTTTCATAGAGGATGTAACGAGGTTTGGCCGTTCTGGTGTAAACCAGTCCGTTTTCTGCAAAAAATGCTTCCACGGCCAGCGGGCTCAACTCCACCCCCAGCACGCGGTAACCCTGGCTGCACAGCCAGAGCATGTCGCCGGACTTGCCACACAGGGGCACGAACACCAAGGCCCCGGGTGGAATTCGCAACTCCGGCCAGAACGCCTCCAGATGGGGATTGATCTCCTCCTGATGGAATCCGATCTGCTGTTGCTGCCATCGTTCGTGCCAGAAATCCTGTTCCATAACGCTGCCTTTTCTCGAATTGAAGCGCCTGCGCGATCGGGATAACATGGTGTAACCCCATGCCGGAAGCACCGCACATGCTCAATCGCCTGATCCGCAGCAAGTTCGACCCGCCACATCTCGCCGCCTTGCGCACTATCGCCCTGTTTTCCGACCTGAGCCGCCGCGAACTGCGCACGCTGGACGGGCTGCTGCACCGGCGCAGCTATACGCGAAACGAAATCGTATTCGACGAAGGCGAGGAAGGCCAAACAGTTTATTTTATCCTGTCCGGCCAGATTCTGGTGTGTCGTCAGGGCCGCCCTGAAGAAGCAGCCATCGCGGAACTCGGCGCCGGGCAGTGTTTCGGGGAAATGGCGCTGCTCGACAACGCACCCCGCATGGCCCAGGCGCGCGCCGCGGAAGACTGCGAACTGGCGGTACTGTTCCGCGATGATTTCCTCGGCCTGCTGCACACCCATGCGGTCGTCGCCTCAAAGCTCTCGCTGGCACTCGCCCACATGCTGGGGCAGCGCCTGCGGGTCGCAGTCAACCGTTTCGTGGCTTGAAATGCGTCCACCAAGACAAGGCCCCGGCCCGCTCACCTGGATTGCCATCATCGGGGTGACCTGCCTGTCGCTGTTCCTGTTCAAGAAAATCCTGTGGCTGGTCGTCCCGTTCATGCTCGGGCTCCTGCTGTACTACCTGCTGGCCCCTTTCGCCAGAAGACTGGTGATGGCCGGGGCTAGCCCTACGCTGGCAGCCGGGGTGCTCAGCGGCGGGCTCCTGCTACTGCTCGGCGGCTGGCTGCTGGTCCTGTATCCCCTGGCCATCGCCAACGCCGGCGAGTGGCAGGCCGGCGAGCTGCGCTACCTGACCGGCGGCGGACTGGCACTGGAATCCGCCGCCCTGGGCCTGCAACAGAAATTTGCCATTTTGCGCCATGCGCATTTCGGCGAAGATTTCCGGCAGCACCTGCTCAACCTGGTCAACCACTTCGCGGAAAACCACCTCGGCACCATGCTGGCGACACTGGCCGCCTGGCTGCCTTCGCTGCTGCTGACGCCGGCCATCGCTTTCTTTCTGCTGAAGGATGGCACGCGGTTGCGCAAGTTCATCGGCAACGCAGTCCCCAACGCCTATTTCGAAAAAACGCTCTACCTGATGCACGCGCTGGACCGCACCGCCCGCCTTTATTTCACCGGCCTATTGAAACTCTTTGCCATCGACGCCGCACTGCTGGCAGGCGGGCTCTGGGCCTATGGCATGCCCTCCCCACTGGCGCTGGGGCTGATCGCGGCCACGCTCGGAGTGATCCCCTACCTCGGCCCGCTGCTCGGATGCGGGCTCGCCGTCATGGTTGCCGCCACGGACCTCCCGGACCAGGCCGGCCTGATCTATGGCGTACTGGGGGTGTTTGCGCTGGTCAGGGTGCTGGACGACGTCCTGTTCCTGCCCTACGTCATGGGCAAGAGCCTGCACTTGCACCCGCTACTGACACTGCTGATGTTTTTCATCGGTGAAGCCATCGCCGGCGTCGCCGGGCTGATGCTGGTGATTCCCATTCTGGGGGTGGTGATGGTGATCGGCGAAACGGCGGAAGGCGTGCTGCTGGATGACCGTCTACGCGCCCGCCACGTCTACGCCCGACGTTTGCGGCGGCAGGAAGCCAGGCGCGACCCTTACCGCCGACCCTAGCGCCAGCGGTAAGGGTAGGGATAAGGATAGCGCCAGTAGGGCGGGTACGGCCCCCAGAACGGATCGCACATCGGACGCATCATTGCCTCGCGCCGCAACTGTTCCACGACGGACTGGTGCTCGCGGTCACGCTTGTTGAGTTCGTCCGCAAACCCCTCACGCAGCGTCTGTTCCCGTTGCGCGTGCATGAAATCCAGCACCTTGGGATCCACGCCCTTGCGGCCCAGCTCCAGCGCTTGCGACGGCGTCAGCTCGTAACTGGAGTTGGACTGCTTGATCTTCTCGATCAGGGCCTCGGCGGTCACGCCTTCATGCGACAGGCGCACCAGCTCCTCGTAGGTCAGGTTGGGGTCGGGCTTGGGTAGCAGTTGTTCCAGCTCCTCCGCGGAGATGCGCTGGATCTGCGGCGCAGATTCCTTTTGCGGATTCGATGCACAACCCGACGCCAGGGCAAACATGGCCGCGATCCCGATCCAACTGACTGTCTTCATACGTTCCCTTTCCCGAGATGGCGTCAGCCCCTGGCGAACACCATCCGGCCACCCTGATAATCCACTTTGACCTTGTCCTTGGCGGCAAAGTTGCCAGCGAGGATTTCGCGCGCCAGCGGGTTCTCGATCTCGGACTGGATGGCGCGCTTGAGCGGGCGCGCCCCGTAGATCGGATCGAACCCGGCGTTGGCAATCTCGGACAACGCTGCATCGGTCACCACCAGTTCCATCTCCATTGCCTGCAGGCGCTTGGCCAGGTTTTGCAGCTGGATGCCGGCGATGGACTTCACATGCGCCTCGCCCAATGCGTGGAACACTACCACCTCGTCGATACGGTTGATGAACTCGGGCCGGAAATAGGTTTTCACTTCGCCCATCACCGCCAGCTTGATCACCTGGTAATCGTCGCCCGCCATGCTCTGGATCATCTGCGACCCCAGGTTGGAGGTCATGATGATCACGGTGTTCTTGAAATCCACGGTACGGCCCTGGCCATCGGTCATGCGACCATCGTCCAGCACCTGGAGCAACACGTTGAACACGTCCGGATGCGCTTTCTCGACCTCATCCAGCAGAATAACGCTGTATGGCTTGCGACGCACCGCTTCGGTCAAATAACCGCCTTCCTCATAGCCGACATACCCCGGCGGCGCACCGATCAGGCGGGCGACGGAGTGCTTCTCCATGAACTCGCTCATGTCGATGCGGATCAGGTGCTCTTCGCTGTCGAACATGAAATTGGCCAACGCCTTGCACAACTCGGTCTTGCCCACCCCGGTCGGTCCCAGGAACAGGAAGGAGCCGTAAGGACGGTTGGGGTCGGAAAGCCCCGAACGGGAGCGACGGATGGCATCCGCCACCAGACGCACGGCCTCGTCCTGGCCAACCACGCGCTCGTGCAGCTTGTCTTCCATGTGCAGCAGCTTGTCGCGCTCGCCCTGCATCATCTTGGAGACAGGAATGCCGGTCGCGCGCGACACCACCTCGGCGATTTCTTCCGCGCCCACCTGGGTGCGCAACAGCTTGTGCTTGACCTCGGTACCCTGCGTGGCCTCGGCCTGCTTGAGTTGTGCTTCCAGCTGCGGCAGCTTGCCGTACTGGATTTCCGCCATTTTTTCGTACTGGCCGGCGCGTTGCAGTTCGGCCATTTGCGCCTTGAGGCGGTCGATTTCCTCCTTGATGTGGGCGGAACCTTGCACCTGCGCCTTCTCGGCCTTCCAGATTTCCTCGAGATCGGCGTATTCGCGCGACAGGCCTTCGATCTCGGCCTCGATCAGCTCCAGACGCTTTTTGGAAGCCTCGTCCTTTTCCTTCTTCACCGCCTCGCGCTCGATCTTGAGCTGGATCAGCCGACGGTCGAGCTTGTCCATGGATTCCGGCTTGGAATCGATTTCCATCTTGATGCGCGAAGCGGCCTCATCGATCAGGTCGATGGCCTTGTCCGGCAGGAAGCGGTCGGTGATGTAGCGATGGCTCAACTCGGCCGCGGCGACGATAGCCGGGTCGGTGATGTCCACGCCGTGGTGCAGTTCGTATTTCTCCTGCAGCCCACGCAGGATGGCAATGGTGCTTTCCACGCTCGGCTCATCCACCAGCACCTTCTGGAAGCGGCGCTCCAGCGCGGCGTCCTTTTCGATGTACTTGCGGTATTCGTCCAGGGTGGTGGCGCCCACGCAATGCAGCTCGCCACGGGCCAGCGCCGGTTTCAGCATGTTGCCCGCATCCATGGCACCCTCGGCCTTGCCCGCGCCGACCATGGTATGGATTTCGTCGATGAAGACGATGGTCTGGCCTTCGTCCTGCGCCAGTTCCTTCAGCACGGCTTTCAGGCGCTCCTCGAATTCGCCGCGGTACTTGGCACCCGCCAGCAGCGCGGCCATATCCAGCGACAACACTTTCTTGTTCTTCAGCGTTTCCGGCACCTCGCCGTTAACGATGCGCTGCGCCAGCCCTTCGACGATGGCGGTCTTGCCCACCCCCGGTTCGCCGATCAGCACCGGATTGTTCTTGGTGCGGCGTTGCAGCACCTGGATCGCGCGGCGAATCTCGTCGTCGCGGCCGATCACCGGATCCAGCTTGCCCATGCGGGCACGCTCGGTCAGGTCCAGGGTGTACTTCTTCAGGGCTTCGCGGCTACCCTCTGCTTCCGCATCCTGGACGTTCTCGCCGCCACGCACCGCCTGGATGGCCTGTTCCATGGCTTTCCTGTTCAGGCCGTTTTCCTTCAGGAGGCGCCCGGTCTCGCCCTTGTCCTCGGTCAGCGCCAGCAGGAACATTTCGGAAGCGATGAAGGCATCCCCCGCCTTCATCGCGGCCTTGTCGGTCAGGTTGAGCAGGTTGTTGAGGTCACGTGAGATGCTGACTTCACCAGCGTTGCCTTCCACCTTCGGCATGCGCGCGATGGCCTGCTGCAGGCCAGTACGCAAAGGGCCAAGATTGACACCGGCACGCTGCAGCAGCGAAGCGGTCCCGCCGTCCTCCTGTTGCAGCAATGCCAGCAACAGGTGCTGCGGCTCGATGTGCGGGTTGTCGCTGCCCACGGCAATACTCTGGGCGTCAGACAGGGCCTGCTGGAATTTGGTGGTCAGTTTGTCAAAGCGCATCGCTACGTCCTTTCGATATCCGGGTGGCCTGCAGTTGCAGGCGATGTTCACTAGATGAGGCGTTACCGGGATTTTTCAATGCCTGACGCAAAGGTTCATGATACCCCCTGCCAGCGTGCGGGTTGCATCCGCATCCAACCATGTCCACAATGGTGGATCGAATTCGATTTGGCAACGCATGGGATGTTAAGCAAGTCTTCAGTTCACTCGATACAACGCCTGATCATGGGGGCGCAGGGCGTCGGCATCCTTTCGCTGGACCGGGAGCTGCGTATCCACTGCGCGACCCCGCTCGCCGAAACGTTCTGCCAATTGCCTGCAGGGGGCGTCCGGGAGCTGCCGCAATCCTTGCAGGACCGGTTACGCGAGGCCATCCGCCACGGCACGACCCAGCTATCCTGGCTGCCAGACCCCTTGAACATCCACAATGTCCTGACCGGCTTCCTGTTCAACATCCATGACGACAGGCAAGGCACGGACGGATACATCCTGATCCTCCAGGACGGCAAGGCCCAGATACGGGAAGAGTCGCACCTGCGGCGCTGCAATGCCATCCTCAATGCCCTGACGCATCTGGACTGGCAACTGCATACCGATGTCATGTGGGAACAGTCGCTCCCCGACACCATGGCACGCATCGGCCTGGCGGCCGGCTATGACCGTATTCAGGTATTCCGCAACTTCCTCAACGGCGACCACACCGCGCGCCTCGCTCACGTGCATCGCTGGGAAGCCGGTCATGAGGATGCCGAACCTGCGGATTTTCCCGGCTGCCCGAGATGGCTTCGAATGCTGCAGAACGGGCAGCCTTTCGCCGGGTTCCTTGGTGAACTGCCTGCGATGGAGCAGAGATTGCTGGTGCAGCGCGGGATGCATTCGCTGCTGCTGGTGCCGGTATTCGTGGGCGATGAATGGTGGGGGGGCATTAGTTTCGAACGCCGCAACCCCCATGCACCAGCGAGCGCAGAAGAACTCAACGCCCTGATGGCCATCGGCCGCTCCCTGGGCACCGCCATCCAGCGCCAACTGGCCGGGGAACGCCTGCATCAGGTCAAGATCGCCTTCGACAGCACGACGGAAGGCATCATGATCTGCGATGACAAGCAGCGCATCACGGCCGTCAACCGCGGCTTCACCAACATCACCGGCTACAGTGAGGAAGAAGCGCTGGGACGTACCCCGGGAATGCTCAGCTCCGGCAAGCATGATCAGGCGTTCTACGCCAACCTGTGGGATGAACTCGATCGCAACGGCTGCTGGCGCGGGGAAGTCTGGAACCGCCGCAAGGACGGCGACATCTACCCGCAATGGTTAACCATCACCTCGGCCACCAACCATGCCGGCGAGATCTCACACTACATCGCAGTCTTCGCGGACATTTCCGAAGCCAAGGAATCCCAGCAGCGACTGCAGCGGATGGTCAACCACGACCCGCTGACCGGCCTGCCTAACCGCCGGCTGCTGAACGAGTTGCTGGAACGCGCCATGCGCAATGCAGATCGCTCCCACCAGCATATCGCCCTGCTGTTCGTTGACCTGGACCGCTTCAAGACCATCAACGACACCCTGGGCCACCATATGGGCGACCTGCTGCTGTCCGGCGTCACCCAGCGGCTGAGTGCGGCCGTCCGCGAGGCCGATACCGTCGCCCGCCTCGGCGGGGACGAGTTCGTCATCATGATGGACAACCTGCAGGATCCGGACGATGCCGCCGTGGTCGCGCAGAAAGTCATCTCCACGTTGCAGCAAAGCTTCGTCATCGAAAAGGAAGAGCTGTTCATCGGTGCCAGCATCGGCATCAGCATTTACCCGCGGGACGGCGCACACCCGCAGGACCTGATCCGGGCCGCCGACATCGCCATGTACCAGGCCAAGAACGAGGGCCGCAACGGTTTCCGTTTTTACACCCGCGAACTGGGCCAGAGCGCGCACGAACGCCTGACGCTGGATACCATGCTGCGCCACGCCCTGGAACGCAATCAACTGGTCGTGCATTACCAGCCTCAGATCTCGCTCGAGAGCGGACGCATCATCGGTGCGGAAGCGCTGGTTCGCTGGGAGCACCCGCACCAGGGCACGATCTCCCCGTCCAAGTTCATCCCCTTGGCCGAAGAAACCGGCCTGATCATCCAGATCGGCGAGTGGGTATTGCGCGAGGCCGCACGCGACCTCGTCCGGCTCGAAGAATCCGGCTGCCTGCTGGAGTGGATATCGGTCAACGTCTCCGCGACCCAGATCCACCGCAGCAACTTCCCGGATACCGTCATGGGCGTGCTGATCGAGACCGGGTGCAACCCGGAGCGGCTGGAACTGGAAATCACCGAGAGTGCCATCATGAATGGCGTCGAATATGTCACCGAAGTCTGCCGCAAGCTGAAGGACATGGGCGTCAGCCTCGCCCTGGACGACTTCGGCACCGGCTACTCCTCGCTCTCCTACCTCAAGCGTTTTCCGCTCGACAAGCTCAAGATCGACCAGTCGTTCGTACGGGAACTACCTCATGACGCAGATGACATGGCGATCTCCGGTGCCATCATTGCGCTCGGCCACAACCTGGGACTGACCGTGATCGCCGAAGGGGTGGAAAAAGCCGAGCAGGAAGCCTTTTTGAGAACAAAAGGTTGCCAGCAGGCACAGGGATTCTTATATAGTCGCCCGATTCCCTTCGCTTCGCTGTTAGAATTACTGCTGTTGGAAGAAAATCAACATCCATGAAAACGGACAAACCGCACTTCATCACACCGGACCAGCTTAGGGTTGGACTTTATGTCCACATCGACCTCGGCTGGATGGATCATCCTTTCACCTTCAATAATTTCAAGATCAAGAACGAAGACCAGATCGCTGAAATCCGCAAGCTGGGTCTGGCGCGGTTACGATTCGATCCCCTGCGCAGCGATTGCGAACCCTTGCCTGTAGCGCCTGAACCTGTCGTCGCCGAAGCGCCGGCAACGATCGCCCAGCCCGAACCTGAACCCGAGGTCGATGCAGAACAGCAGGAAGAAGCGTTTCAAAAACGCCGCCTCGCGCAACTGCAGGAAGCCATTCAGGAATGCGAACGTAAATACACGCAAACCACGAGCACCGTTCGCCTGATCGAACGCGAAATCCTGGTCACGCCTCCCAAGACCCTGCAGCAGGCGGATGAACTCGTCGGCAGCATGCTCGAGACCCTGCTGACCGAGGGCGAAATCGTCCTGCATGCCATGCAGCCCAAGATCGGCAACGTCGAACAGGTGATGCACTCGCTGAATGTCACCGTGCTGTCGCTCATCCTGGCGAAATCGCTGGACATGACCGAATCCGACGCCCGCCAACTCGGCATCGGCGCCCTGTTCCACGACCTTGGCAAATCCCAGATCCCGGACCGGATTTCCAAGAAGGTGGACCCGCTGACCAAGGCAGAAATCTCCCTGATGCAGCAGCACAGTGCCATGGGCGCCAAAATTGCCAAAGACATCGGCATGGCCCCGGAAGCCATCCGCATCATCGAACAGCATCACGAATCCGTGGATGGCAGCGGCTACCCTGCCAAGCTGAAAAATGGCGATATCTCGCGGCTGGCGCGCATCGTCGCCATTACCAACCTCTACGACAACCTGTGCAATCCGCTCAACATCGGACAGGCCATGACCCCTTACGAGGCCCTGTCGCACATGTTCGCGCATCAGCGCAGCAAGTGTGACCCGGACATCCTCAAGCTATTGATCAAGAGCCTGGGCGTCTACCCGCCAGGCAGCCTGGTGAAGCTGTCCAACGAAGTCCACGCCATCGTGGTCTCGGTCAATCCGAGCAAACCCTTGCGCCCGTACGTGCTGCTGCATGCCCCGGACGCACCGAGGACATCGCCTGTTCTGGTCAACCTGGGTGAAGAGGCAGGCCTCAGCATCACCCACTGCCTGCGCCCGAGCCAACTTCCCAAGGATGCCCTCGAGTATCTGAACCCGGCCTTGCGCATCAACTATTATTTCGACAAGGAAGTCGCCCCCGACTGATCGCCCGTGCGGCGAGGTCTGCCGCCGTGCGACATCATGTCGCATTCCGCTCACCCTGCTCCCCTCATAAAATAAGACACTGTGATCGTGTTTTATGGAGCAATGCATGTCTTTCAATCCCCGCCCGCTCGCCATTGCGCTATGGGCTGCCCTCCCCCTGAATGCTCAGGCATTTCACGAAGTCATCAGCGAAGATGTGGTCGTCACCGCCGCAAAGATGTCCGAACCGCTGCTGGTGGAGACCGACCCGAAGGCCCCGCGTCAGCCGATTCCGGCGCATGACGGGGCAGACTACCTGAAGACCATTCCCGGATTCTCGGTCATCCGCAAGGGTGGCAGCGATGGCGATCCTGTCTTCCGGGGCATGGCAGGTTCACGCCTCGGCATCCTGCTGGACGGCGAACAGATTCTTGGCGGCTGCGGCAGCCGCATGGATCCCCCGACCGCCTACGTCTTCCCGGAGACCTTCGACCGCATCACCGTGGTGAAAGGCCCGCAATCCGTCCTTTATGCGCCCGGTGCATCGGCTGGCATGGTGCTGTTCGAGCGCAAGACGCAACGCATGCAAACGGCGGGCTGGCAGGGTCATGCCTCACTGATGTTCGGCAGTTTCGGCCGCAACGACCAGATGGCACAAATCAAAGCCGGCACCCCGGATTTTTACGTCGAGGGCACCGGCACCCGTTCCCATTCGGATGACTACGAAGATGGCGACGGTAACAAGGTGCATTCGCGCTATACCCGCTGGAGCGAGGGTCTGCGCGCCGGGCTCACGCCGGATGACGACACTCGCCTGGAACTGAGCGCACAACGAAGTGACGGGCAGGCTGCGTACGCCGATCGCGCCGTGGATGGCAGCAAGTTCGCTCGCGACAATGTCGGCCTGCACTTTACCAGGTCACATGTCTCCAGCGTCATCGAGAAAATCGACGCCCAGTGGTACTACAACTACGTGGATCACGTCATGGACACCTACAGCCTGCGCAGCGGCGCGTCCCGCATCGCGATGAATCCCGATCGCAAGACCCAGGGCGGCCGTGCCAGCGTCCAACTTGCCATCAGCGCCCACACCACGGCCACGCTTGGTGCAGATCTGCAAACCAATCGCCACACCAACCGCTCGACCATGAACGAGACCATGATGCCCTACGAGAACATGGCGCGCGTCGGCGATGCCTATTTCCGCAACATCGGCCTCTTCGGAGAAATTTCCCACGATCTGTCCGAACACGATCGCATCATCGGCGGCCTGCGCCTGGACCGCTGGCATGTCGAAGACCAGCGCGCCAACGTCGCACTCACCATGATGATGTCCGCCCCCAACCCGACCGCCGGCCACGCCCGCAACGACACCCTCACCAGCGGCTTCGCACGGTTCGAGCACATGCTGTCGCATACCCCGGCGACGCTGTACGCCGGCCTGGGCCACAGCGAACGCTTTCCGGACTACTGGGAACTGTTCAACAAGGAAACTTTCACCTCGATCAGCAGCTTCGACACCAAACCGGAAAAAACCACCCAGCTGGACGTTGGCGCGATCTACAGCGCAGGCCGGCTGTCGGTCAACGTCTCCGGTTTCGCCAGCCGGATCGATGACTTCATCCTGATCCAGTCCAACGTCGCCAAGGGATCGGGCATGACCGCCAGAAACGCCACCGTCACCCGCAATATCGACGCCACCACCTGGGGCGGCGAAGTCGGTGCGACCTACCGGCTTTCAGACACCTGGAAGATGGACGGCAGCCTCGCCTATGTTCGTGGACACAACAGCACGGACGGCCTTGCCCTGGCCCAGATGCCGCCACTGGAGGGGCGCCTTGGCCTCAGTTACGACGACAAGGTCTGGTCCGCCGGCGCGCTGGTCCGTTTCACCGGTGACCAGAACCGTGTTGCCGTCAACCAGGGCAACATTGCCGGCCAGGACATCGGCAAGAGCAGCGGGTTCGCCGTGTTCTCGATCAATGGGGGCTGGCGTCCGAAGCCTGGCCTGCTGGTCGCCGCAGGGGTAGACAACCTGTTCGACAAGACCTATGCAGAAGCAATCAGCCGGGCCGGCAGCATGCTGTCCGGGTATACGCAAACCACGCGCGTCAACGAACCGGGGCGCGTGATCTGGCTGAAGGGAACACTGGATTTCTAGGGGAAAGACCGGGGCAACGCCCCGGTCCGGACAGATCAGAACTGGTAGCTCACGCCGAAGGCCGCAGACCAGTCAGCGGTCAACTGGGTGCCGCGCATGTGCTGGTGCAAAGGCTGCTGGAAGAAGCCGTAAAGGCTCAGATCATGCGTTGCCCGATAACTGATGCCGGGACTGAGGAACACCTGTGTAGCGCCCGAATCCGCCGCTTCGGCATTGGCGCCGGAGTCATGCGACTTGTGTACCGCGTTCAACTGCAGCAGCAGGCTCCAGTCTGGGGCGATCGCATAGTTCATGCCGGCATCCGCAGTCAGCTGGCGACCAGGACGGAATTCGGCGCGCGTCTGGAGCGGCTGTTGCCACCCCCCCTGCGCAAACCAGGCCAGCGTCCCCATGCGGCGGTAGTAATACAGCCCGAGGATGCCATCGGTACTCCCCGTCCCCGGCTGCAGGCTGCGTTCAGCCTTGGCGCCATCCGCATTTGTCTGGCCGGTGCTCCCGGTCGGCAGCTTGACGCCGAAGCGAACACCAAAGTCCCCGTCGCCATGATGGAAGGTATATCGCCCTACCGCCTGCAGATCCCCAACCGCGGCAAAGCCCCATGATTCCGGATGAGGTTCCGTCAAGCCACTGCCCAGATCCTCGTTGTGCACGTGGCTGTGCGTGCGGCTCACCAGCGGCAGTCGCAGGGTCACGCCCCAGTCGGGGTTGAAACTGTAGTCCAGGGTCCCGACGAAATTGCGACTGATCGATCGGCGTTCGTCGTGCGTCCCTGGCTCGCCGGCCGGGGTGACCTTGTCTGACCCTCTGCGCAACTGATCGGCATCCACGAATTCCGCGCGCAGATCCAGCCGGATGCCCGGCTTGTCCCAGATGCCCTGCACATCCCAGTTGGTATTCAGCGCACAAAACGCGCCACCACAATGCGCCTGTACTCCGCTTGCAGCGAGCATCAGCGTCGAAGCCAGAAAATAGCGTACCTGCATGTCGAATCCCTTCATCGATCCTGATTGGTCATTCCATGGGGATGTGATGGTACTTGAAATGCACATCCAGGGCGCGCGACATAATGTCGCAGTTACCGTGCCGCCCTGCTGCGCTAGAATGTGGGCCATGCGCTCCAGCCCTCTCCAAACCCTGACCGCCGCGACCAGCAACCTCTATCGAGTGTTCTGGCTTCGCAATGTCATGGCCGCCGTCCTGATGCTGGCAGCAGCAGCGGCGAGCAGCTGGTACCGGATCGAGCTACCGCTGACTTCTCTGGCAGCAGCGATCATGCTCATGCTGTCTCTCAACGCTTTCACCTGGTGGCGGCTGGGCTACCCCAACCCTGTCGGCAGCGTCGAACTGCTCACCCAACTGCTGCTGGATATCGCCATCCTGTCCCTGCTGTTCTACGCAACTGGCGGGTACAGCAACCCGTTCGTCTGGATGTACCTGCTGCCGATCACCGTTGCCTCAGTCGCACTGCCGATCCGGCTGACCTGGCTGGTTGCCGGTCTGGCAGTCGCCAGCTACAGCGGCCTCATGTTCTGGTTCGAACCGCTGCCGATGGCCCCCATGGGGGTGGCCGGGGTGGAGGACATGCACATGCAGCACATGCATCATGAAAGCGGTTTCAGCATCCATCTGCTGGGCATGTGGGCAGGCTTTGTCGTCAGCGCCGCGGTCATCGCCTTCTTCGTTTCCCACATGGCGTCCACCCTGCGCGAATATGACCACCGGCTGGCCGAGGCCCGCGAAAAAGCGCTTGAAAGTGAGCGCATGCTTGCGCTTGGTGCCCTTGCCACCGGCGCGGCTCACGAACTCGGTACACCACTGGCGACCATGGCCGTACTGACCCGGGAACTGCAGCAGGATTACCCGCAAGACCCCCACCTGCGCGAAAGCCTGACCCTGCTGCGCAGCCAGGTCGACCGCTGCAAGAGCATCCTGTCCTCGCTCGCGGCCTCGGCCGGCCAGGTCCGTGCCGAGGACAGCGCGGGGCAACCGCTGGACCGTTTTCTCCAGGACACCCTCGATCATTGGCGCAACACGCGACCCGCCATCGTGTTCCGTGCCGAACTGCTCGGCACCAGCCCGGCCCCGCTCGTCGTCATCGACCGCACCCTGGGCCAGGCGCTGGTCAACCTGCTGGACAACGCCGCAGATGCCGCCAACCGGGAAGTCCACCTGAGCGGCCGCTGGACCGCCGACGAACTTCTGCTCGATATCCGGGACGACGGCGAAGGCCTCACCCAAGCGATTGCCGGACAGGCCGGGACACCCTTCTTCACGACCAAGGCAGAGGCTGGCATGGGGCTGGGCCTCTATCTGGCTCGCATGATTTTCGGACGCTTCGGCGGAACGGTCACGCTCGACAATCACCACGAAGGCGGCGCATTGACTCACGTCCGCCTGCCTCTGGCTGGATTGCGTTCGGGAGCCAGCGCATGACCGAAGCCGGGAGCCAGCCCAGCCTGTTGCTCGTCGACGACGACGAACTCTATTGCAATGTCATGTCCAGAGCCCTGTCGCGCCGTGGGTTCGAGGTCAGCGTGGCCCACGATGTCGAATCGGCCTTGCGGCTGGCGGAACAAGAGCCTCCTGAACTGGCCGTAGTCGACCTGCGCATGCCCGGAGATTCCGGCCTGACGCTGGTTCGGAGACTCAAGGAACTGGATCCGGCCACCCGCATCGTGGTGCTGACCGGCTATGCCAGCATCTCGACCGCCGTGGAGGCCATCAAGCTGGGCGCCACGCATTACCTGGCCAAGCCGGTGGATGCGGACGAAGTGGTGGCAGCCTTCGACAAAGCCGAAGGCGACGAGCACATTTCCGTCGCGGCCAGCCCGTTAAGCGTGGATCGTCTGGAATGGGAACATATTCAGCGCGTATTCGCGGAGCACGAAGGCAACGTCTCGGCCACGGCAAGGGCGCTGAACATGCATCGCCGCACCCTGCAACGCAAGTTGTCCAAGCGTCCGCCCCGGAGCTAGAACCCATTGCGGGCGTCACGGCCTGCACCTTGCCGGAATCCGCACGATGCGACAATTTGTCACATTACAAAAAGCGCAAGGCGTCATATAATTGACCCGCAGGTTTTTCCGGGAGCCCTGTCCCCCACAGGGTGAGGTGGTGCGTCACCTCCATGACGTCCGGCTCTTTCCCGGCGGAACCTGCCTCTATCCACATGCATGCATGGAACGATGGCCCGTTCCCCGCCTGGCAGCTTCAAGAATCCTCCTCTGGCAGGCACCTTTACTGGAACGGCGGGCGGTCTAATCCCGGCTGAAGCGCTCTTCCTTCCAGGGATCGGCTTCGTTGTGATAGCCCCGCTCTTCCCAGAACCCGGGGCGATCTTCTGCGTGCAGTTCGATCGCCTTCAGCCACTTGGCGCTTTTCCAGGCATAGCGCTTCGGCACGACAAGACGCACCGGTCCACCGTGCATCTTGCTGAGCGGAGCGCCCAGCACACTGTGCGCGACGATCACGTCATCATCCAGCAGGGCCTCCAGCGACAGGTTGGTGGTATAGCCGTCATAGCTGTGCAGTGTCACATGACGGGCATCTGCCAGCGGCTGCGCCAGTGCCAGCAGGTCTCTTGCCCGCACCCCCTCCCAGTTCATGTCGAACTGTGACCACCGGGTGACACAATGAAAATCTGAAATATCCTCAATCTGAGGCAGGGCCTGGAACGCCTGCCAGTCGAGCAGGACCTCCTGCTCGACCAGCCCATGCACACGCAGGCTCCAGCGCTCGAGAGACACTTCCGGGTGGACGCCGAGGTCGAGCACGGGGAAATTGGTCACCAGTGTCTGGCCTGCCGGCAAACGTGAATCGGAATGCTGCTTGCCGGGCGGGGCACCGCGCCTGGCCAACGCGATCTTGGCTTCGATCAGTTTTTTCCAGTCGGGCATGATGCGCTCCTGCTGAACATGGTCAGCAACGATCAGTTAACGTTTGTCAGTCGCCGGCTTCTTGAGTTCATCCCACAACAGCAGGACGACACCACAGAATATCGCAGAATCGGCCACGTTGAACGCCGGCCAGTAGAGACCGCGGTAATGAAAGAACAGGAAATCAATGACATGACCCAGCGTCACCCGGTCATACAGATTGCCCAGCGCGCCGCCGAGAATCAGCCCCAGCGCGAAACAGAAACGTTTGTTCTCCGGATGCTTGCGCAGCAGGTACAGGATCACGCCTGAGGCGATCACGGCAAAAGTGCTGAACAACAGCCTCTGCCAGCCCCCGGCGGCAGCCAGGAAACTGAATGCAGCCCCCTCGTTGTGGAACAGCACCAGATCGAAAAAGGAAGTGACCGGCCAATGGTCGCCAAAGGCCAGCCAGGACTCGATCAGCCGCTTGGTATAAAGGTCGAGCGCGATGACCGCTGCGCTCACCCCCAGCCACTTAAGCATGGCTGCGCGGCTCGCCGTCACCATGCAGGTTGCTCACGCAACGTCCGCAGATGTGCGGGTGCGCGGCATCGGCCCCGACATCGCTGCGGTAATGCCAGCAACGCTCGCACTTCTGCTGCGCACTCGGAGTCACCACGATCTTTTCGTCTGCTTCCGTCTCCGCACGATGCAGCGTGGCACGTGAAGTGATCAGCACGAAGCGGAGATCATCCCCCAGCGTGGACAGAACGTCATGCAAGGTACCAGCCACGTGCACGTCCAGTTCGGCCTGCAACGAGGAGCCGATACCGCCAGCCGCCCGGACTTCCTCCAGTTGCTTGGTGACACGGGCACGGAAGTCACGCACCGCGGACCACTTCGCCAGCAGGTTCGCGTCCGTGGACGGGAAGGCATGCCACTGGTGCAGGAACACGCTATCCTCCGCGTCGCCCCCCACATCCAGCCAGGCTTCCTCGGCGGTAAAGCTGAGAATGGGCGCCATCAGCTTGAGCAGGCTCTGGGTGATGTGCCACAGCGCGCCCTGTGCAGACCGACGCGCGCGGCTGTCGCCGCCCGAGGTGTAGAGCCGGTCCTTCAGGATATCGAGGTAGAAGCCGCCCAGGTCTTCGGAGCAGAAACTGACGAATTTCTGCGCGACCACGTGGAATTCGTAACGGTCGTAGGCCGCCAGCATGTCATTTTGCAAGGCCTGCGTCATGGCCAGCGCGTAACGGTCGATTTCCAGCCACTGGTCGACCGGCAACATATCCCTGGACGCATCGAAATCGGCCAGGTTGGCCAGCAGGAAGCGCAGGGTATTGCGGATGCGGCGGTAGCTTTCCACCACGCGCTTGAGGATTTCGTCAGAGATGGTCAGTTCACCGGAGTAGTCGGTCGAAGCCACCCACAGGCGCAGGATGTCGGCCCCGTAGGTGTCCATGACCTTCTGCGGGGCGATGACGTTGCCCTTGGATTTACTCATCTTGTGGCCGTTGCCGTCCACTACGAAGCCGTGCGTCAGCAACGCCTCATACGGGGCGCGGCCATCGATGGCGCAACCAGTCAGTAGCGAGGACTGGAACCAGCCGCGATGCTGGTCGGAGCCTTCCAGATACAGATCGGCCGGATGATTCAGTTCTTCACGGCGCTTCAATACGGCCGCGTGCGTCGCGCCGGAATCGAACCACACGTCCAGCGTGTCGGTCACCTTCTTGTATTGCGCCGCATCCTGCGGGGCATGCTGGGCGAGGAAAGCCGCGCCATCCAGACTGAACCAGGCTTCGATGCCCTGCTGTTCGACTTGCAGGCAGACTTTTTCCAGCAGCGCGACGGTATCCGGGTGCGGAAAACCGGTTTCCTTGTGCACGAACAACGGCATCGGCACGCCCCAGTTGCGCTGGCGCGATACGCACCAGTCCGGGCGGTTCTTGATCATGGCTTCCAGCCGTGCACGGCCCCAACTCGGGTAGAACTGGGTATGCGCCACGGCCGCATTGGCAATCCCGCGCAGGGTCTGGCCATCCTTGCCGTGCTGGCCCATGCCGATAAACCACTGGTGGGTGGCACGGAAAATCACCGGCGTCTTGTGGCGCCAGCAGTGCGGGTAGCTATGATTCAGTCGGGCGGAGGCCAGCAGGTTGTTGTGCGCCTGCAGCGTTTCGATCACGACCTTGTTGGCATCCCAGATGCTCATGCCAGCGAACAGTTCGACGCGGCTGTAAAACTTGCCGTCATCGCCCACCGGATTATCCACCGGCAAGTCGTAGCGGCAGCCCACGGCGTAGTCTTCCAGGCCGTGGGCCGGCGCGGTATGCACCAGGCCGGTACCGGCATCAGTCGTGACGTGGTCGCCACAAATCACCGGGACCTGACGGTCGTAGAACGGATGTTGCAGCTTCAGGTGCTCCAGTGCCGCGCCCTTGCAGTTGCCAATCACTTCCACGGACTCGTAGCCGTAACGCTTCAGTGTCGCTTCGGCCAGTTCGCGTGCCAGAATCAGCAGGCCGTGCGGGGTCTGGATCAGGTCATACGTCAGTTCAGGGTGCACGCATACCGCCTGGTTGGCCGGCAACGTCCATGGCGTGGTGGTCCAGATCACGGCGGAAATCGGCTCGCCCGTCACACCGAGCCCAAATGCCTTGCAAACGGCAGCGTTATCCACGGCGCGGAAACCGACATCGATTGCCGGGGAATTCTTGTCCTCGTACTCGACCTCCGCTTCCGCCAGCGCGGATCCGCAATCCACGCACCAGTGCACAGGCTTGGAGCCCTGGTACAGGTAACCGTTGGCATAGATCTCGCCGAGCGCGCGCATGATGTCGGCCTCGGTCCTGAAATCCATGGTCAGGTAGGGATGGTCCCAATCGCCCAGCACGCCCAGCCGGATGAAATCGGCTTTCTGGCGCTCGACCTGCTGTTTGGCGTATTCACGGCACAACTCCCGGAACTTGGCCGGCTCGATGTTCTTGCCATGGTTCTTTTCCACCACCAGTTCGATCGGCAGGCCATGGCAATCCCAGCCCGGCACGTAGGGCGCATCGAAGCCGCCCAGGGTCTTCGACTTGACGATGACATCCTTGAGGATCTTGTTCACCGCATGGCCGATGTGGATGTCGCCGTTGGCATACGGCGGGCCGTCATGCAGGATGAACTTGGGCCGGCCTTTCGCCGCCTCCCGGATCTTCTGGTAGCGTTTCTTGTCCTGCCAGGCTTTCACCCAAGCCGGTTCGCGCTTGGCGAGATCGCCACGCATGGGGAACGGGGTATCGGGAAGGTTCAGCGTATCTTTGTAATCAGTCATGGTGTGGTCTTGAAATAATCTCTGGCCGCCTGTTCATCGGCGGCAATCTGGCGCTTCAGCGCCTCCAGGTCCGGAAATTTTGTTTCGTCGCGCAACTTCTTCAGGAAATGCACACGTACGTGGCAACCGTAGATATCCCGGTCAAAATCGAACAGATGCACTTCCAGCAGGGGTTTCGCGCCCTGCTTCACGGTAGGCCGTACGCCGAGGCTGGCCACCCCCGGCAAATCCTTGTCGCCCAAGCCTTCCAATTTTACCGCATAGATGCCGAAAAGCGGCGGACGCTCGTGTAGCATGTAAATGTTCGCGGTGGGGTACCCCAGTTCGCGCCCGAGCTTGTCGCCATGAGCCACATGGCCGCTGATGCTGTAGGTGCGGCCCAGCAGGCGTCCGGCGTGCGCCAGATCCCCTGCGGCCAGCGCCTCGCGGATCGCCGTACTCGACACCCGCTCGCCTTCCACCATGACATCCTGCAGCCGCTCGACGGCGAAACCATGTCCGGCCAGATCCTCGAGGGTCCCTTCCCGTGCCGCGCCAAAGCGAAAATCCTCGCCCACCAGGATGCTCCTGACTCCCATTGGACGCAGTACTTCCTGCATGAAATGCGCCGCCCGCATGCCTGCAAACTGACGGTTGAAACGGCACAGGTAGGCATGCTCCACGCCGGCTTCGGCAAACAGCTCCAGCTTTTCCCGCAGCGAGGTCAACCGCGTGGGCGCCGACAGCGGGGTGAAAAATTCGCGCGGATGCGGCTCGAAGGTCATCACTGCCGGCACCATACCCTGCGCCAATGCCTGATCGCGCAACCGGGCAAGCACCGCCTGATGACCCAGATGCACCCCGTCGAAATTGCCGATCGCCAGCATGAGCGGTTGCTCCGAGGGCGCAAAGTGCCTGAAGACGCGCATCACTCAGCCGCCTTGCGCACGAAATCCTTCATGCGGAAGCCCAGGGCCCACAGCACCCCGAAATACACACCCACGCCCAGCAACACCAGCACGGACAGGCGCCACATCTTGTCCATCGCGTGGTAATGCAGCCAGGATTCCGCTGAACCCGCTACCAACCACAATGCTGCCGCCATCACGGTTACCGCGACCACGAGCTTGGCCAGGAAGACGTGCCAGCCTGGCTGCGGCTGAAACACCCCGTCGCGCCGCAGGTGGTAATACAGCAGGCCCGCGTTCAAGCAGGCGCCCAGGCCGATCGCCAGCGCCAGGCCGGCGTGCTTGAGCTGCCAGATGAACATCAGGTTCATCATCTGCGTCGCCAACAGGGTAAAAATAGCGATCTTGACCGGGGTCTTGATGTTCTGCCGCGCGTAGAATCCGGGGGCCAGCACCTTGATCAGGATCAACCCCAGCAACCCCAGGCTGTAGGCCATCAGCGCCTCGCGCGTCATCCACAAGTCATGCGCATTGAACTGCCCGTACTTGAACAGCGTGGCGACCAGGGGCACCGCCAGCACACCCAGAGCGACCGCGGAGGGTAGCGCCAGCAGGAATGTCAGCCGCAACCCCCAGTCCAGCAGCTTCGAATATTCCCCCTCACTGCCGTCCGCATAACTCTTGGACAGGCTGGGCAACAGGATGGTCCCCAGCGCCACCCCCAGCATCCCGGTCGGGAATTCCATCAGGCGGTCGGCATAGTACAGCCAGGACACGCTGCCGGTTTCGAGGAAAGAGGCGAAAATGGTATTGATCAGCAGCGACAGCTGGGCAATGGATACGCCGAATACCGCCGGCCCCATCAACTTCAGGATCCGCCACACCCCCTCGTCATGCAGGTTCAGGCTGAAACGCGGCACCAGGCCAAGCTTCAGCAGATGCGGCACCTGAAATGCCAGCTGCAGGATGCCGCCGGCCAGGGTCGCCCAAGCCAGCACCATCACGGGCGGATCGAAATAATCGGCAAACCCGAGCGCGGCGACGATAAAGGAGACATTAAGGAGGACCGGCGTGAAGGCCGGCACGGAGAACTTGCTATAGGTATTCAGCACGCCCCCCGCCAACGACACCAGCGAAATGAACAGAATATAAGGGAAGATGATGCGCAGCAGGTCAACGGTCAGCTGGAACTTGTCCGGGCTGGCATGAAAGCCGGGGGCACTCAGATAAACCACCCAGGGCGCCGCGACGATGCCGATCAGCGATACCCCGAATACCGCCAGCCCCAGCAATGTGGCCACGTGATTGACCAGCACGTGCGTGTCATCATGCCCCCGGCGGTTCTTGTACTCTGCCAGCACCGGGACGAAAGCCTGCGAAAAAGCCCCTTCCGCGAACAGGCGACGCAACAGGTTGGGAATCTTGAAGGCAATGAAAAAAGCGTCGGTATAGACCCCGGCGCCGAACACCCGTGCAATGAGCGTGTCGCGCACGAACCCGAGAATCCGGGAAAGGAATGTCATACTGCCGACCGTGGCCAGCGCTTTGAGCAGGTTCATGAAATGACAGGTTTTTGCAAAGGTCGCTATCTTACCATGGCAACACACGGTTCTCCTTGCAAAACCCGGCACACCTCTGTATGATTGCGCGTTTCCATTTTTGCTTAATTCTCAGGAGTTTTCATGGCTAACAGCGCACAAGCGAGAAAACGCGCCCGTCAGGCGGTCAAGCAACGCGCCCACAACGCGAGCCAGCGTTCCGCGCTGCGTACCGCGATCAAGAAGATCATCAAGGCGGTTGAAGCCGGTGACAAGGCTGCTGCACAAGCCGCGTACACTGAAAACGTCAGCGTGATCGACACCATCGCCGACAAGAAGATCATTCACAAGAACAAGGCAGCTCGTCACAAGAGCCGCCTGTCCGCTGCCGTCAAGGCAATGGCTTAATCTTCGAGCCGACGCAAAAAGGCCAACCTTCCGGTTGGCCTTTTTTATTGCCCGCCCCCCCCTGAAAATCAGGAGTCCGGGAAGGTTCAGCCTTCGACCTTGATGCGCGTGCGTGCCGCCATGGCGGCTTCCAGCACCTGCGCCGCATCCTCGCCGATCACGGTGAAGTGACCCATCTTGCGACCCGGACGCGCCTCATGCTTGCCGTAAAGATGCAGTTTCAGGTCCGACTGCTCGAACAGCACGTTCCACTCCGGAGGCTGACCGCCAGGCCAGACATCCCCCAGCAGGTTCACCATCACCGCAGCGCTATGCAATCGGGCATCGCCCAGCGGCAAGCCGCACAGCGCGCGCACCTGCTGCTCGAACTGGTTGGTGACGCAGGCATCGATGGTGTAGTGGCCGGAATTGTGTGGTCGTGGCGCCATTTCGTTGACGTAGAGCGCGCCGTTGCAGACAAAGAACTCCACCCCCAGCGTACCGACATAGCCCAGCTTCTCGGCCACCCCGCGCGCCAGCATCTGCGCCTGCTCGCGCACCTCCGCGGCGCCACGCGCCGGAACGATGCTGATGTCCAGAATGCCGTTGCGATGAATATTCTCCGCCGTCGGGAAAGGCGCCACATGGCCTGCCGTATCGCGCGCCAGCACCACGGACACTTCATAGTCCAGCGCCAGCATCTTCTCCAGCACGCACTGCTCGCTCTTGAAAGCCCGGAATGCGGCCACAGCCTCTTCCGGAGAACTGACCCGCGCCTGACCCTTGCCATCGTAGCCAAACCGGGCCACTTTCAGGATCCCCGGATACAGACCGCTATCCAGAGCAGGAATATCCGTCTCCGCGTTGATTTCAGCAAAGGGCGCACACGGGAACCCATTGTCGCGCAGGAAATTTTTCTCGGAAACGCGATGCTGGCAAATCGCCACCGCGGAAGCTGCGGGATGTACCGGCACCGACTTCGCCAAGGCCTCCAGGGTGCTCGCGGGCACGTTCTCGAACTCGGTAGTCACTGCGACACAGGTGCCCGCCATCCGGGCCAGCGCCTCAGCATCATCGTAAGCCGCGCACAGGTGGACGTCAGCGATCATGCCTGCCGGACTGTTCCTGTCCGGATCCAGCACGGTGACCTTGTAGCCCATCTCGTGGGCGGCAATGACGAAAAAACGGGCCAGCTGGCCGCCGCCGAGCATGCCCAGCATGGAAGGTGGCAAAATCATGCGTCCCCCTTCAGTGTCATGCCCAGCACTTTTTCGGTCTGTTTCTGGCGGAACGCTGCAAGCTTGTCGGCCAGCGCCTTGTCCGTGGTCGCCAGTAGCGCGACGGCGAACAGGCCGGCATTAGCAGCACCTGCCTCACCGATGGCAAACGTCGCGACGGGAATGCCTTTGGGCATCTGCACGATGGAAAGCAAGGAATCCTGGCCCTGAAGATGCTTGGAAGGCACCGGCACACCGAGCACCGGCAGGGTAGTCTTGGCAGCGACCATGCCCGGCAGGTGGGCAGCACCGCCCGCCCCGGCGATGATCGCACGCAAACCTCGCACATGGGCGGTCTCGGCAAACTCGAACATCAGGTCCGGGGTACGGTGCGCGGACACCACGCGCGCTTCGTAGGACACCCCGAAATCGTCCAGCATGGCGGCTGCAGCTTTCATCACCGGCCAATCGCTGTCGGAGCCCATGATGATGGCGACCAAAGGTTGTTTATCCGTCATGATTTCCCTTTATTTCCAGATCACCGCCAGGCGGCGGCTACAGCATAACGCGGCCGAGCCAAAGCACGACCAGATTGTAGTTCCGGCATCACCTGCTTCGCAGTTGCGCCCGCCCTGCACCTCGCAATGCTCAAAGTACTACGAGGTTGTCCCGGTGGATGAGTTCAGCTTCATCCACATATCCAAGAATCGATTCGATTTCGCTGCTCGGCTTTTTCACGATACGCGCAGTCTCAACCGCCGTGTAGTTCACCAGACCGCGGGCGATTTCCTGCCCATGCGGATCCAGGCAGACCACCAGTTCGCCGCGCTCGAAATCCCCGCTGACCGCCGTGACGCCAATCGGGAGCAGGCTCTTGCCGCCCTCCTTCAGCGCCCGGGCGGCGCCGCCGTCCAGCGTCAGCCTGCCTCGCACCTGCAGATGATCCGCCAGCCATTGCTTCCTGGCCGCCGTCTTCATTTCAGGGGCTTTCAGATGGCTGCCGATCACTTCTCCCGACGACAGGCGCACCAGCACGTCCTGTTCGCGACCGGAGGCAATCACGGTATGCGCGCCGCTACGGGCAGCACGCCTGGCGGCGAGGATCTTGGTCAGCATGCCGCCGGTTCCCACGGCACTGCCGGCCCCGCCCGCCATTTTTTCCAGTTCGGGATCACCCGCCGTCGCATGTTGAATCAGGGTGGCAGAAGGGTCCTTGCGTGGATCGGCGGAATACAGGCCCTGCTGGTCAGTCAGGATCACCAGCGCATCCGCTTCGATCAGGTTCGCCACCAGCGAGCCCAGTGTGTCGTTATCCCCGAAACGGATTTCATCCGTCACGACGGTATCGTTCTCGTTGATGATGGGGATCACGTTCAGGTCGAGCAGCGTCCGCAGCGTGCTGCGCGCATTCAGGTAACGCTTGCGGTCCGCCAGGTCATCGTGCGTCAGCAGCACCTGCGCCGTATGCAGCTTGTGACGGGCGAAGCAGGACTCGTACATCTGCACCAGCCCCATCTGCCCGACCGCAGCAGCCGCCTGCAGCTCATTGACAGCCGTCGGACGCTTGGCCCAGCCGAGCCGCTGCATGCCTTCCGCCACCGCACCACTGGACACCAGCACGACCTTGCGGCCGTGATGCCGGAGGCGGGCGATCTGGTCAGCCCAGGCGGCAATAGCGGCCTGGTCAAGCCCGCGCCCTTCATTGGTCACGAGGCTGGAACCCACCTTGACGACGATGGTACGGGCGTTAGCGAGCAGCGATTTCATTCGGCGTCAGGTTCTTGGGTTTGTTCCGCTTCGGGTTCAAGTTTATTGGCGTCCAGATAATCCATGATGGCAAAGGTCAGCGCCCTGGTGCCCTCGCCATTAATGGCGGAGATGCAGAAAGACGGCGCGTCCCAGCCGAACGCCTTGAGGAAGGCGACGCGTTTCGCGTCACGCTCGTCCTCGGGCAGCATGTCGACCTTGTTCAGGATCAACCAGCGGGGCTTATTGTAGAGGCCTTCGTCGTATTTCTTCAATTCCTCGACGATCGCTTTCGCCTCGCGTACCGGGTCGACCGATTCATCGAACGGGGCGATATCGACGATGTGCAGCAACAGCCGGGTTCGTGCAAGATGGCGCAGGAACTGATGCCCCAGGCCGGCGCCTTCGGCCGCCCCCTCGATCAATCCAGGAATGTCAGCGATCACGAAGCTGCGATTGGCGTCGACACGGACCACGCCGAGATTGGGATGCAGCGTGGTAAAAGGATAATCCGCCACCTTGGGCTTGGCAGCGGAGACCGAACGGATAAACGTGGACTTACCGGCATTCGGCATGCCCAGCAGACCGACGTCAGCCAGCACCTTCAGCTCCAGGTAGAGTTCGAACTCCTCGCCCGGCTCGCCCTTGGTACATTGGCGCGGCGCGCGATTGATACTGGATTTGAAATGGATGTTGCCGAGGCCGCCAGTGCCGCCCTTGGCCACCAGTGCCTGCTGGCCGTCGTGCGCCAGGTCGGCGACGACACGGCCGGTGCTCTTGTCAGTCACCACGGTACCGACCGGCACGCGCAGGATCATGTCCTCGCCCTTGGCACCGTATCGGTCGGAACTGCCGCCATTTTCGCCGCGCTGCGCCCGGAAGGAGCGCGTGTAGCGATAATCGACCAGCGTGTTGATGTTGCGGTCGGCCACCACATGAATGGAGCCACCGCGGCCGCCGTCACCACCGCTGGGACCGCCCATGGGTTCGTATTTCTCGCGGCGGAAAGTGGCAACACCGTTGCCGCCGTCTCCGGCGTAGACCTTGATGGTGGCTTCGTCGATGAATTTCATGGGAGCAATCTGCTTTCGGCTTAAAACAAAAAAGCCCTATCGACTGGATAGGGCTTTTCCGGCGGAGACATCTTCGCCTTAAGCGGGGATGATGCTCACGAACTTGTGACGCAGCGGGCCCTTCACAGCGAAGGCGACCTTGCCGTCAACCTTGGCGAACAGGGTGTGATCCTTGCCCATGCCAACGTTGTCACCAGCGTACATCTTGGTACCGCGCTGACGAACGATGATGCTGCCGGCGGACACCAGCTGATCACCGAAAGCCTTGACGCCCAGTCGTTGTGCGTTTGAGTCGCGACCGTTACGGGAACTGCCGCCTGCTTTTTTGTGTGCCATTGCTTATTCTCCTAGACTGCCCGAATTACTTGGCAGCGATGTTCTGGATCTGGATTTCAGTGTAGTTCTGGCGATGACCCTGCGTCTTGCGATAGTGCTTACGACGACGCATCTTGAAAATCGTCACCTTGTCGTGACGACCATGGGAGACCACGGTAGCCTTGACGCTAGCGCCGTTGACCAGAGGAGCGCCGATGGTGACCTTGTCACCGTCCGCCACCAACAACACCTTGTCGATGACCACTTCGCTGCCCACTTCGCCGACCAGTTGTTCAACCTTGAGCTTGTCGCCAGCGGCTACGCGATATTGCTTGCCGCCAGTCTTGATGACCGCATACATGTTAAGCCTCGTTTGCTATGCTTTTCCAAAGAACCGCGCATTATACGGAAAGACCTTGAAAAAGCAAAGACGTTTTTTGCGTCCGGCAGGTCTGTCCGCCTATGTTAAAATCCGGCACAAATTATACCCGATTACGATCAAGTGCCTCTCGATTCCCTACAGTCCTGCATCGCCGACGACATGCGCACCGTGGACGCGGTCATCCGCGACCGCCTTCACTCCGAAGTCACCCTCGTCAACCAGGTGTCGGAATATATCATCAATAGTGGCGGCAAACGCATGCGGCCGGCACTGGTCCTGCTCTCTGCCGGGTGCTTCGGGAAGATCACCGCGCAACACCACGAACTGGCTGCCGTCGTCGAATTCATCCACACCGCCACCCTGCTGCATGATGACGTCGTCGACGAATCCAGCCTGCGCCGTGGCAACCCCACCGCCAACACCCTGTTCGGCAACGCGGCCAGCGTGCTGGTCGGTGATTTTGTCTATTCCCGCGCATTCCAGATGATGGTCAGCGTCCAGAACATGCGCGTCATGCAGGTGCTGGCGGATGCCACCAACATCATCGCCGAAGGCGAGGTACTGCAACTGCTCAACTGCCACGACGCCGACGTGACTGACGATGCCTACCTCAAGGTCATCCAGTACAAGACTGCAAAGCTGTTCGAAGCAGCCACCCGCCTGGGCGCCATCATCTGCGGCGCTTCCGACCAGGACGAGGCCGCCATGGCGGAATACGGCATGCGCCTCGGCACCGCCTTCCAGCTGATCGATGACGTACTCGACTTCAGTGGTGACAGCAGCGAGATCGGCAAGAACCTGGGCGACGACCTGGCAGAGGGCAAGCCCACCCTGCCGCTGCTTTACGCCATGCGTCACGGCACCGCAGAACAGGCCGCCACCATCCGCCACGCCATCGAACACGGCGGCCTGGAGGAATTGTCGCTGGTCATGGACGCCGTGCGTTCCACCGGGGCGCTGGAATACGTTCGCGAAGTTGCCCGCAAGGAAGCAGAAGCCGGATGCATGGCAATTTCTCACTTACCTGTTTCAAAATATCGGGAAGCTCTGGTAGAATTGTCGACCTTTGCGGTTCAACGCAAATTCTGAAGCAGTTTTCAGCAGTATTTCGGGGTGTAGCTTAGCCTGGTAGAGCGCTACGTTCGGGACGTAGAGGCCGGAGGTTCGAATCCTCTCACCCCGACCATTATTTTCTTCTTGTAATTCCTTTTTCCACCATGCCCCAAGAGGCCCATAACCATCTCCTTGCCTTGACGGCGCCGATCGTCCAAAGCTTATGTCATAAGCTCCAATAGATTTGCCAAAAATTCTGGGCATGCTTTACATCATTACATTGGGGCGGTGATACGTTCCACAAATCTTTTACCAGGATCTATCGGGAGGGGTCTTGAATGGGCATCGAGTTCAAACTGCAAGAGATCATGGCGCTGTTTCTGGGGATATTCCTGTTGGCAGAGATCCTGATCGCCGTCTGGAAGCTGACCCGCCACGGCGGCGCGTTGCACTTGTCCAAGTACGTTTTCACCACTTTCGTTTCCGTCTGGCTGTGCGTCAATGCACTGATGGGCGAGATCGACTGGCTGGAGATCGCGGAGGCCGCTGCCCTGTCCGCATTCGTCGCGAGACGTTTGCTGTGGCGCCTGGGCCACCACAAACCACTGCCGGAAGACGCCCGGGCCTGAACCTCCAAACAGTCGCACCTTCTACGGCGGGCGCTCATTAATTGACGAGAATGGGTTCTCCGCTCTCGCCATTGAAGTATTTCAACCGCGCGCATTCCGGGTCGGCGAACAGGCTCCCGTCATAAAGCGTGCGCTCCCCTACCTCGACCGTCGCGTGTCCGGTATGGAACAGCACCACCTCCGCCTCCTCCTCCCCGCGGCGGAACGAGTAGGCCTCGCAGGCTTCGCCCTCTTCCTCGAAAAACAACTGCCAGCCCGATTTGCCTGTGAGCTTGCGCAGCCAGGCAGGCAGGTCGACTTCGGCCTGGCAGACGATTGAAAAATCCAGATCTGAGAATACTTGGGGGTCCATCCTGATGGTTCCTGTACGACGGAATGATTGTCAGTATTTTACATGAGGCCTCGTACAACCATTTCAAGCCCCACCATTCACCTTGTCAGCACACGGCAAGGATGGGATGATTCCGCCACCCGTCACAAGAATCCGATGAACTCCATGCTGGAACTCCTGCGCGAACAAGCCGCCTTCTTCATTTTCTCGGCCACCCTGCTCGGCCTGCTGGTCGGCAGCTTCCTCAACGTGGTCATCCACCGTCTGCCCAGAATGATGCAGGCGGCATGGGACCGCGACCATGCCGAATCCATTGGCGAGACCCCTGCACCTGCGCCAACCTACAACCTGGTCGTTCCACGCTCGGCCTGCCCGACGTGCGGCCACCAGATCACCGCCCTGGAAAACATCCCGGTCCTCAGCTACCTGTTCCTGCGGGGCCGATGCGCCGGTTGTCAGGCCCCCATCAGCCTGCGTTATCCCCTGATCGAAGCGCTGACTGGCGCGCTGAGCGGGCTGGTCGCCTGGCACTTCGGCTTCGGCGGTACCGCGCTGGCCGCCATGCTGTTTACCTTCGCCCTGATCGCCCTGACCTTCATCGACTTCGACACTTTCCTGCTGCCGGACGACATTACCCTGCCCTTGCTCTGGGGAGGATTGATATTCAACCTCGGCGGCGGGTTCACAGATCTGCATTCGGCCGTGGTTGGCGCCGTGGCCGGCTACCTGTCGCTATGGTCTGTCTACTGGATGTTCAAGCTGATCACCGGCAAGGAGGGCATGGGCTACGGCGATTTCAAACTACTGGCCGCCATCGGTGCCTGGTTCGGCTGGCAACTTCTGCCAGCCGTGATTCTGCTGTCCTCACTGGTCGGCTCCATCATCGGCATTGGCCTGATGCTGCTGGCCAGGCACGGCCGGAACGTCCCCATCCCGTTCGGCCCCTACCTGGCGCTGGGTGGCATTGCCGCGCTGTTCTTCGGCCCGCAACTGGCCCATCTTTACCTGCCATGATCATCGGACTCACCGGCGGCATCGGTAGCGGCAAAAGTGCGGCGGCACAAGCGTTTGCCGACCTGGGCGTGCCGATCATCGACACCGATCGCATCGCGCACGATCTGACCGCACCGGGATCGCCGGTCCTGCAGGAAATCGCGGCGCTCTTCGGCAACGCCATCCTGCTTGCAGACGGCTCCCTCGACCGCCCCGGGCTGCGCCGGCGAGTATTCGAGGACCCCTCGCTACGCAAGCAACTGGAAGAGCTGCTGCACCCCCGCATCCGGGAACGTGCTTTGGAATTGATTAACCGTAATACTGGGGCCCCCTACCAGATCCTCGTCGTGCCGCTGTTGTTCGAAGCCAACGGCTATGCCCGACTGGTCGACCGCCGCCTTGTCATCGACTGCGACGAGTCTTTGCAGGTCGCGCGCACCATGCAGCGCAGCGGCCTGACGGAACTGGAGGTTCGTGCCATCATGGCGGCACAATGGCCGAGGGCAAGGCGTCTGGCGCAGGCGGACGATGTCATCCTCAATGACGGGACACTGGAAGCGCTTCAGGCACAGGTGCGTGAAAAACACGAAAAATACATTAATACTTGCACAGTTAGCCAATCAATTTCATAATCCGCTACAACTATAATTGTGGCGATCCCTGCACGGTCATTCAGTGTCAAGTTACGACTACCCATTCAACGAGCGCATACGCACCCTGCTGCGTCTGGAGGACTTGTTCGTCAAAACCCAGCATTACCTGCAGGGGACGCATGAGTTCAACCACCATTGCACGCTGATCTCGATCTTCCAGATTCTCGACGTCATTGATCGGGCCGAACTGAAAACTGACATGTTGCAGGAACTGGACCGCCAGAAGATCGTGATGGAAAGTCTGCGCGGCAACCCGTCGATCGAGGAAAACATCCTCAACGAAGTGATCGAGGAAATCGAGAAAACCGCCACGCAGTTGCGCACCAACACCGGCAAGATCGGCCAAGTACTCCGCGACAACGAATGGTTGATGGGCATCAAGCAGCGTGCCGGCATTCCGGGCGGCGTCTGCGAATTCGATGTGCCGTCCTACCATTACTGGCTGGCGCAACCGACCGAAACCCGCAAGCAGGATCTCGAGACATGGCTGGAGCCCCTGATGCCGCTCTACGACGGCCTGCGCATCATCCTCCATATCCTGCGCGGCAGCGGCGTTCCGGTACAGCATGTCGCACAGCAGGGGGCCTACCAGCAGATGCTGGGAGGTGCCAAGCCCGCACAAATGCTACGCGTAACCGTCGACGACAGCCTGGGATGCTTCCCTGAAGTCAGCGCCAACAAATACGCTATCAATGTTCGCTTCAACATGCTGGAACCCGCGCAGAAACCACGCCAGTTCGAAGCGGATGTCCCGTTCGAGCTGACCCTGTGCAACCTGTAAAGAAACGCCTGGTAGTCTGTCCGACCTGCGGCATGCGTACCGAGTACGACCCGAAGAACCCCTATCGGCCGTTTTGTTCCCAACGCTGCAAGCTGATCGACCTCGGTCAGTGGGCTACTGAAAGCTACCGCATTCCGGAAGCGCAACCCAGTGAAGAACCGGAAGATGCCGTTTAGAAAACTATTGCTCCTGTCGGGACTGGCATTCTCACTCATTGCGAATGCCGCGACAGATACCATCGCCATCACCCAGGCCTGGGCACGCGCCACGGCTCCTGGCCAGGATGTCGGTGCGGCCTACATGGTGTTGCAGAGCCCGGTCGATGCCACGCTGCTCGAGGTATCGAGCCCTGCGGCCGACAGCATCGAAATCCACAAGATGTCGATGGACCACGGCATCATGAAGATGCGCATGCTGGAAAGCCTGCCATTGCCTGCCGGAAAGTGGGTCAAACTGGAGCCGGGTGGCTTCCATCTCATGTTGTTCGACCTGAAGACGCCGTTAAAAGCCGGTATGCAACTGTCCCTGACGATGAAATTCAAGGAAAAATCGGGCAAGCCCTACACCCGCCAGATTCAGGTCCCGGTCCGCGCCGTCCAAGAATGACCGACGGGGTCAACCCGAGGTAAAGGGAAGCCGGTATTGCCGGTCATCGACTTCCAGCAGCAACTCCCAGTCCCCGCGCCCCTGCATGCACACGGGCAATGTTACTTCCGCCTTCCACGCATCAGTCCCCTCGGACAGGAGGCGATATCGATTCACCCCCATCTGCATGTCCCGCATGGCGAATCTGGCGTGAACCTCATGCGCCCCGGCCACACGCACCCCCAGCACGAATGGCTTCATCGGCTGGGGCGAGCTATCGAACCGCACACGCAAACCGTGTTCCACCCATTCACATCCTGCCACCACATCGTTGCAGGTAATTTCGATGACCTTGCGTGCCGGGGCGTGGACGGCCGCCCCGCGGAACAGCAAGGCCGCGCCCCCCAGCAACAACACCACGCCGGCACCCAATGCGCCCCAACCCCACAGGTGACGACGCGTCATACTACCGACCAGACCGCTCGCTGCATGGCGATGCCGTGTGCGCCGTGCTTCCACGCCGACACCATGTCTGCGGCGTGCAAGCCACCCAACGCATACACCGGCAGAGGATATTCGTTCAGCATCGCGTTGAATCCGGGCCAGCCCAGGGGTTCGGCCTCAGGATGACTCAAGGTCCGCTGAACCGGCGACAGCAGGACAAAATCGAGCCCTAGGACGGCCGCGCGCGCCAGTTCTTCTGCGTGATGGCAAGACGCTGCGCACATCAACCCTTCCGGCTTGACCGTCAACGCTATTAACCGGGCTGCGCTCAAATGCACCCCATCCGCACCGACTTTCCGCGCCATGGTCTCTTCGCCATTCAACAGCACCCTTGCCCCGCAGGGATGGGCCATGTCGACCACGCGGCGGGTAAATGCCTCCAACGCAACCGGGTCCAGATGCTTTTCCCTCACCTGGATCAGACGCAACCCTTGGTCGAGCGCCACCTCCAGGGTATTGAAAAAGCGCTGCTCTCCCATCTCCTGCAGATTGGTGATCCCGTATACCGGCGGCAAGCGCAGGGCTTCCATCACCGGGGCATTGGCCGGCAAGAGCGGATCGACATTGACGGCAGAAGGGGACTGCCAGGAAAGCTGCTGCTGCTCGCGCCCGTGCGGCTCACCCGACCAGCGACGCACGGTGAAGAAGCGCAATTTAACAGTCCGCTCAGGGTAAGCGAAGGTCCGCGTCAGCCAGGGATAGGCCTCGACGGCCTCGATGCCCAACTCCTCGTGCAGCTCGCGTTGCAAGGCATGAAACGGCGACTCGCCATCCTCGATCTTGCCTCCCGGGAATTCCCACCAGCCTGCCCAAAGCTTGCCTTCCGGACGCTGCCCGAGCAACACGCGACCATCTTCACGCAGGATGACGGCGACCGCCGCCTCCACCGTTTCATGTGCCGTCATTTGAGCCTCTGCTGGCCTGCCCAGTCCCGGGCGAACTGCCAGGCCACCCGTCCGCTGCGCGAACCGCGGCCGAGGGCAAACTGCAACGCGGCCTGACGGGCCTGCGGGGTCAGGCGACTGATCCCGAAATGTTTCAGCCAATGCCGCACGATATCGAGATAAGCGTCCTGATCAAAGGGATAGAAAGACAGCCATAAACCGAATCGCTCGGACAAAGAAACCTTTTCCTCGGTAGTTTCGCCCGGACGGATTTCATCCCCGACATAACGGGTTTCCAGATTCTCGGACATGAACTCCGGCATCAGGTGGCGCCGGTTCGAGGTCGCGTAAATCAGCATATTGTCCGCTGCGGAGGCCACCGAGCCGTCCAGCGCCACCTTGAGGGCCTTGTAGCCGGGCTCATCGGCATCGAACGACAGGTCGTCGCAGAACACGATGTACCGCTCCGGGCGATCACGCAGCAGATCCGAGATTTCCATGAGATCCGTCAGATCGGCCTTGTCGACCTCGACCAGGCGCAGGCCCTTGTCAGCAAAATCCGTCAGCAGCGCTTTCACCAGCGAGGACTTGCCGGTCCCGCGCGCGCCGGTCATCAACACGTTGTTGGCAGGCAACCCCTGCAGGAACTGGCGGGTATTGCGCACCAGCGCCGCCTTCTGAGGATCGATGTCGCGCAGGTCATGGAGATGGATGCGGTGCGGAACGGCTACACCGAGGAGCTGACCGCGACCGTTCACCCGGCGCCAGCGATAGGCATGCGCCGACCAGTCCGGAGCAACAGGCAACGCCGGCAGCAGCGCTTCCAGCCGCCGCAGCAATTGTTCGGCGCGGTTCAGCAGGTGTTCCATCAGGTCCGGTAGTCCGCGTTGATCTTGACGTAGTCGTAGGAGAAGTCACAGGTCCAGACGGTCGATTCAGCCGCACCACGCCCGAGTTCGACACGGACGGTGATTTCCGGCTCCTTCATCACACGCTGACCATCGGCTTCCTGATAGCTGGCGGCGCGACCCCCGTTTTCGGCGACCAGCACATCCCCCAGATGCAGGCGAATCAGGTTGACGTCCAGATCTCCTACACCGGCGTAACCGATCGCAGCCAGAATGCGGCCGAGATTAGGGTCGGAGGCAAAGAACGCGGTCTTGATCAGCGGTGAGTGGGCGATGGCGTAACCGATCTTGCGGCTCTCCGCTTCGTCGCGTCCGCCCTGGATGCGGATGGTCATGAACTTGGTGGCACCCTCGCCATCGCGCACGATGGCCTGGGCCAGTTGCGCCGCGACTTCGGTCACGGCATCGCGCAGGGCCAGATAATCAGCAGAAGAGGTATCCGCAAGTTCGGCGCCGCCATTCTGGCCGGTTGCGATCAGCACCAGCGAATCGTTGGTGGAAGTATCACCATCGACGGTAATGCAATTGAAGGAACGATTCACCGCGTGGCGGATCATGGTTTCCAGCACGCCCTGCGAGACAGCCGCGTCGGTGGCGATGTAGCCCAGCATGGTGGCCATGTTGGGGTGGATCATGCCGGAGCCCTTGGCGATACCAGTCACGGTGACGGGCTTGCCGCCCAGGGTGAGTTGGCGCGAGGCTCCCTTGGCCACGATATCCGTCGTCATGATGGCCTCGGCCGCGTTCAGCCAGTTGTCTTCCTTGAGGTTGGCAATGCAGGCCGGCAGGCCAGCCACCACGCGGTCGACCGGGAGCGGCTCCATGATGACCCCGGTGGAGAAAGGCAGTACCTGATTGTCCGCGCAACCCAGCAGCCCCGCCAGTGCCTCGCAGGTACGACGGGCACGCAACATGCCGTCCTCTCCGGTCCCCGCATTGGCGTTGCCGGTATTGACCACCAGCCCCACAATCCCGGCCCCTGCGGCCAGATGCTCTTTGCACAGCACCACCGGCGCCGCGCAGAAACGGTTTTGCGTGAATACGCCCGCCACCTTGCTGTCAGGCGCAAATTGCATCACCAGCAGATCCTTGCGGTTGGGTTTGCGGATATGCGCCTCGGCGAAGCCGAGCTTGACGCCGCGCACGGGCAGCAGGTCCTGGGGCGCGGGGGATTTCAGATTGACGGGCATGTCAGCCTCCGGAATGGACGAATAAAGGGATTTTACCGCAGAACGCCCCCTTTCATGAGTCATGCGCAATCCGTCGGGTATCCGTTCCCACACCTGTTTGAACGTGCTAAATTCACGTCTTGAATCATCGGTCACATCGAGCATAAACATGTCCAGCACACCGCAGGCAGAACAACAAACACGACCGTTGCAATCCGCACGCAACCGGCCCTCATTCCAGGAACGCCTGCAGGCCATCCTGCAAAGCCTGCACGTCGCCCGCCATATCGAAGAAATTCTGCCCGAACTGAACGAGAACATCCGGCAGCTGTTCGAGGCCGAGCGCGTGACCATCTTCGTGCCCAACAGCGAAGGCACCATGATCACCTCCAAGATCGCAACCTACCTGAGTGGCGCACAACAGCTCAAATTACCGGTCAGTTCCAAGAGCATCGCGGGCTTCGTCGCCCTGCGCAAGGTCGTGGTGAACATCGAGGACGCCTACGATGCCGACGAACTCAAGCGGATCAATCCCGAATTGCGTTTCCTGAACGCCGTGGACAAGCAGACCGGCTTCCATACCAAGCAGGTTCTGGCATTCCCTATCGTCAGTCCTGAAAACGGCAAGCTGATGGCGGTCGTCGAGGTCCTGAACACCATCTCGGACCAGCCTTTCCCCTCCCTCGCCGTCGAAGCTGCAGGCATCATCAGCAAGCCGCTCGCCGTCGCGCTCAACCCGAGGCGCTCGCCACGCAGTCTGTCTAAAACGAGATTCTGGCCTCTGATCACGCAGAACATCCTGACCGAGAAGGAAATGGAGCTGGCCTTCCGCAATGCCCGCACCAAGAACGTCGATCTGGAAAGCTACCTGATCGAGGATCTCAACATCAATCCGCTGGACCTCGGACAAGCTTACGCCACGTTCTTCAACGTCCCGTTCGAGAGCTACAACCCGACCTGGGTGCAACCGGTCGCGTTGCAACGCATGCTGACGCAGGATTATGTGCTGGCAAACGAGTGGCTACCGCTGGACGACAACGATGAAGAAGGGCTGGTCATCCTGACCCCGGAACCGGAAAAAGTGCGCGGGTCCTACATCGTCAACCAGGCATTCCCCAGGCACACGCGCGTCACCTACAAAGTTTGCTTGCGAAGCGACTTTATCCGCACGGTTGATCTCTTCTACGGCATGAATGACCTGACGGCCACGCAAACCGCAGAGAACGAGGAAGAGCTGCATGGGACCAACCTCGTCAGCGCGCAAGACAACGAACTGGTCAAGCTGGTCAACCGCATCATCATCGACGCCTACAATCAGGGAGCTTCCGACATTCACATCGAGCCCTACCCGGATCGCACCAAGACAGAAGTGCGCATCCGCAAGGACGGCACGCTGGTGAATTACACCACCATCCCGCCCGCCTACCGTAGTGCCATCGCTTCACGCATCAAGATCATGTGCGACCTCGATATCTCGGAACGGCGCAAGCCTCAGGATGGCAAGATCAAGTTCAAGCGCTTCGGCCCGCTGGACATAGAGCTGCGCGTCGCTACCATTCCCACGGCGGGGGGACTGGAAGACATCGTCATGCGCATCCTGCGCGGCGGAGAACCGTTGCCGCTGGAGAAACTCGGCCTCAACGAACGCACCAAAGCCAAGCTCCAGCAGATCATTTCCATGCCTTACGGCCTGTTCATCGTGTGCGGCCCGACCGGATCCGGCAAGACCACCACCCTGCACTCCGCGCTACGCTTCATCAACACACCGGAAACCAAGATCTGGACCGCGGAAGACCCGGTCGAAATCACCCAGAAGGGCTTGCGCCAGGTACAGATGAACCCGAAAGCCGGCCTGGATTTCGCGACCGCCATGCGCGCCTTCCTGCGCGCCGATCCTGACGTGATCATGGTCGGCGAAATGCGCGACCACGAAACCGTCTCCATCGGTATCGAAGCCTCGCTCACAGGCCACCTCGTGCTCACCACGCTCCATACCAACACCGCGCCGGAATCCGTGGTACGGCTGCTGGACATGGGGATGGACCCGTTCAATTTTGCAGACGCCCTGCTGGGTGTGCTGGCGCAACGACTCGCCAAGAAGCTGTGCGATTGCAAGCAGGCCCACGTTGCCTCGGATGAAGAAATTGAACTGCTATTGCAGGAATACTGCATGGAAATGCACAACATGCCCGCCTGGAACCGCGATCCGCAGACCGTCCGTAGTGCGATCCTCAAGGAATGGAAAACCACTTACGCGGACAGCAACGGCCAGATCAAGCTATACAACCCGGCAGGATGCAAAAAATGCGATAAAACCGGGTATAAGGGCCGGATCGGGTTGTATGAATTGATGGAAGGTACGCCGGCCCTGAAAAAGAACATCCAGGACCGCGCGCGGGTATCGCAGATTTTTGCTACCGCGCTCGAGGACGGCATGCGGACACTCAAGCAGGACGGGATCGAAAAGGTGCTGCAAGGCATCACCGACATGAAACAGGTTCGTTCGGTCTGCATCAAGTAGGAATTCAATCGCTCAACAGGAACCCCATGAAAACCGAGTTCATTCTGGCTGCGGCGGAAGCTGTCAATGCGGCCATTCTCGCCAACGAGGCGGAAATCGAATCGCTGGACCGCGAGATCGGCGACGGCGATCATTTCATCAACATGAAACGCGGCTGCGCCACCATCGTCAGCATGCGCGAAGAGTTGGCCACATTGCCCCCGGATACCGCGCTGCAGAAAATCGGCATGAAACTGCTGTCGACCATCGGCGGCGCCTCCGGCCCGCTACTCGGCAGCTTCTTCATCTCCATGGCCAAGGCCGTGAAAGAACAGGACACCACTTCCCTCGCCGGCATTGCAGCCGCCTTTGCTGCAGGGGTGGAAGCCATCAAAAGCCGCGGCAAATCCGATGTCGGCGAGAAAACCATGCTGGACGTCCTCATCCCGGTATCACAGACATTTACCCGCCTCGCCGCAGAAGGCGTGGAGCGTCATGACCTGCTCGAAGTACTGAAACGTGAAGCTGAACAGGGCATGCGCTCCACACGGGACATGATTGCCACCAAAGGTCGCGCGGCATTCCTCGGCGAGCGCGCCATTGGCCACATCGACCCCGGCGCCAAGAGTTGCCAGGTCATCATCCAGACCGTTTGCGACCTTGCCGGTCGCCACTGAGGAGACCCCATGAAGAAATTCATCAACCGCATCGACGACCTGCTGGTCGAAAGCCTGTCCGGTTTTGCAGCGGCTCACCGTGACCTGGTGACCCTGCACCTGGATCCCAACTACCTCACCCGCGCACAGAAGCCGAATAATAAAGTCGCGCTGATTTCCGGCGGCGGTTCAGGCCATGAGCCCCTGCATACCGGCTTCATCGGCTACGGCATGCTGGATGCCGCCTGCCCCGGTCACGTCTTCACCTCACCGACCCCTGACCAGATGCTGGAAGCAGCCCAGGCTGTGGAAAACGGCAAAGGGGTACTGTTCATCGTCAAGAACTACGCCGGCGACATCATGAATTTCGAGATGGCCGCCGAGATGCTGCCCTTCGAGAACGCCACCGTGGTCACCAGCGATGACGTGGCCGTAGAAAATTCCACCTACACCACGGGGCGCCGTGGCGTTGCCGGCACCGTGATCGTCGAGAAATGCGTGGGCAGCCTGGCCGAGACCGGCGCCGACCTGGCAGCCTGCAAGGCACTTGGGGACAAGGTCAACAGCCGCACCGCCTCCATGGGCGTAGCACTCACCAGCTGCACGGTACCGGCTGCCGGCCGGCCAACCTTCGACCTCGACAATCATGAACTGGAGATGGGTGTCGGCATCCACGGAGAACCCGGCCGTCGCCGCGAACCGATGCGCACCGCGGACGAAATCGTCGCCGACCTGGTCGACGCCATCCTGGACGACCTCAAGCCGCCACAGGACAGCGAAGTACTGCTGATGGTGAACGGCTTCACCGGCACACCGCTGATGGAACTCTATGTGCTTTACAACAGCGCTGCACGGCTGCTGCAGGAGCGCGGCCTGCACATCACCCGTTCACTGGTCGGCGATTACACGACCTCTCTGGAAATGGCGGGAGCATCCATTACGGTTTGCCTGCTGGATGACGAGATCCGTCAACATTGGGACTCGCCGGTTCATACCGCAGCGTTGCGTTGGGGAAAATAAGGCCCTGAATCTGCCCGTTCGGACAGGGGGCGCCTCGTCCGGACGGACTCAGCTGATTTCTGTGGTCAGGTATCGGTGCGGTTGCCAGTGCGGGTTGAGCAGCTTCATACGGCGCTCCCACTCGTCCTCGCGATTGACATGATGCAGTCCGTGCTCACCTGCATGCAGGCGGACCTTGCTGTTCAGCGGCTTGCTGACCGGGATGGGTTCTGTAATCTTGTTTTGCGTGTCTGTCGACATATGTGTTTTTCCTTTTGTTCCAAACGTGACGCTATTACGGCATTCGTTTGCAAAATTTGAGTGAAACTTTTGTGAAGTTTCGAAGACGGCCCTGTCGTACAGGGCAATCGCGTGTTCAACGGATAGCGTGCATGTGAGGTTGACCGGCTTCATATGCCGGTCATGGGGATATCTGGGGAAACTTCCTGGAATAAACTACTGATGCACTTCAAGGGAGGCCGGCCGCACCGGCGTCCCAGCCTCAATCGAAAGCGGCCGCCTCGGCTTGCCTCTGCTCAACCAGCCAGATTACCTGGCCACGCTCCTCGTCCCGCATGCGGGTCCAGGAGGAAATTTCCTCCACGGTGCGGAAGCAGCCTTCACACAGGCCGGATCGGGCGTTGATGCGGCAAATGCCGATGCAAGGCGACTGCACTGCCATAGACTCAAACCAACTTGCCGTGACACTGCTTGTACTTCTGCCCGGACCCGCAAGGACAGGGGTCGTTGCGGCCAATCTTGACGCCTGGACGCTCGAACGGCGCCGCCTGGGCAGGCTGGGCACCCTCTTCGCCGGCCAGGGCCTCGTCATAATCGGCATGCTGGTAACGGACGTTCTCCAGCTCCGCCGGTTTTTCCACGGCTTCCACATCGGCTTCGGTACGTACCTGGATCATCATGCTGATCTGGGTCACTTCACGCTTGACCGTATCCAGCAGGCTAGAGAACAATTCGAAGGCCTCGCGCTTGTATTCCTGCTTCGGGTTCTTCTGTGCGTAGGAGCGCAGGTGGATGCCCTGGCGCAAGTGATCCAGTGCAGACAGGTGTTCACGCCAGTGCGTATCCAGGCTTTGCAGCATCACGGAGCGCTCGAACTGGCGCATGATACCTGGAGTTGCCTGCTCCACCTTGACCGCATAGGCTTCGGCCGCTGCAGCCACGATACGCTCGCGCAGGGTCTCTTCGTGCAGGTTGGAATCCTGTTCCAGCCACTGGCGAATCGGCAACTGCAGGCCAATTTCGGCTTCCAGAGACTTTTCCAGACCCGGTACATCCCATTGCTCTTCCAGGCTTTCCGGCGGAATGTGCTGCGACATGATGTCGGCGATCACATCGTTACGCATGGCGACGATGGTATCCGCGATGTCGTTCGCTTCCAGCAATTCGTTACGCTGCTGGTAAATCACCTTGCGCTGGTCGTTGGCCACATCGTCAAATTCCAGCAACTGCTTGCGGATGTCGAAGTTACGGCCTTCCACCTTGCGCTGGGCGTTCTCGATGGCACGGGTGACCCATGGGTGCTCGATGGCCTCGCCTTCCGGCATCTTGAGCCGCTCCATGATCGCGGCGACGCGGTCGGAAGCGAAGATACGCAACAACTGGTCTTCCAGCGACAGATAGAAACGGCTGGAGCCCTGGTCACCCTGACGGCCGGCGCGACCGCGCAACTGGTTGTCGACGCGCCGGGATTCATGGCGCTCGGTACCGATGATATGCAGGCCACCAGCGGCCAGCACCTGCTCGTGCACCTGTTTCCAGTCGGCCTTGATCGCCGCGATGCGCTCGGCCTTCTGTTCCGCAGTCAGGCTTTCGTCGGTTTCGACCGCTTGAATGTCCGCTTCGGGATTGCCGCCGAGCACGATATCCGTCCCGCGACCCGCCATGTTGGTGGCGATGGTAATCATGTTCGGACGACCGGCCTGCGCGATGATGTGCGCTTCGCGTTCATGCTGCTTGGCGTTCAACACCTGGTGCGGCAGTTTTTCCTTGTCCAGCAACGCGGAGATCAATTCCGAATTCTCGATCGAGGTCGTGCCGACCAGCACGGGCTGGCCGCGTGTCTGGCATTCCTTGATGTCGTCGATCACTGCCTGGTATTTTTCCTTTGCGGTGCGATAGACCTTGTCCATCATGTCCTTGCGCACCATCGGATTGTTAGTCGGGATGACCACGGTTTCCAGGCCGTAGATCTGGTTGAATTCGAAGGCCTCGGTGTCCGCAGTCCCTGTCATGCCTCCCAGCTTGTCGTACATGCGGAAGTAATTCTGGAAGGTGATCGATGCCAGCGTCTGGTTTTCTTTCTGGATGGGAACGCCTTCCTTGGCCTCCACCGCCTGGTGCAGGCCATCCGACCAGCGGCGACCGGTCATCATGCGCCCCGTGAATTCGTCGACGATGACGACCTCACCGTCGCGCACCACGTAATGCTGGTCACGATGGAACAGCGACTGGGCACGCAAAGCAGCGTAGAGATGGTGGACCAGACTGATGTTGGCGGCGTCGTAAAGATTGCTTCCAGCCAGCAGGCCGGCTTCCATCAGCAGCGCTTCTGCATGCTCGTGGCCGGCTTCGGAAAGCAGCACCTGCTGTGATTTCTCATCCACCCAGTAGTCGCCCTCGCCTTCCTCTTCCTGCTGACGGGTCAACTTGAGGGCAATGGCGTTGATGGCGGTGTACAGCTGCACGCTGTCTTCCGCCTGACCGGAAATAATCAGCGGTGTACGGGCTTCATCGATCAGGATGGAGTCCACTTCATCGACCACGGCGAAATTGAGCCCGCGCTGCACACGCTCCTCGACGGTGTAAACCATGTTATCGCGCAGGTAATCGAAACCGTACTCGTTATTCGTACCGTAAGTGATGTCGGCGGCATAAGCCTTCTGCTTCTCATCGTGCGGCATCTGCGAAAGGTTGACGCCATAGGTCAGACCGAGGAAGTTGTAAAGTTTGCCCATCCAGTGCGCATCGCGGCTGGCGAGGTAATCGTTCACCGTCACCACATGCACACCCTTGCCGGAAATGGCGTTCAGATAGACCGGCAGCGTAGCCACCAGGGTCTTGCCTTCACCGGTGCGCATTTCGGCGATCTTACCGTAGTGCAGCACCATGCCGCCGATCAGCTGGACATCGAAATGTCGCATGCCCAATGCGCGGCGACCACCCTCGCGCACCACTGCGAAGGCCTCCGGCAGCAGCTTGTCGAGGGATTCACCCTGCTGATAGCGTTGCTTGAACTCTTCGGTCTTGGCGCGCAACTGCTCGTCGCTCAAGGCCTGCATGGCCGGCTCCAGCGCATTGATCGTGCGCACCGTTTGCGAATATTGTTTGATCAGGCGCTCATTACGGCTGCCGAAAATTTTCTTGAATACCGTGGATAACATAAGGGAGGGTACTCCGCCTTGGCGGAACTTTCAGATGATAGGAATGGAACGGTTTGACTTCGAAATCTAACTTCTCAACGTTTCAGTTTTGCGACGCTCAGCTTCTGGGCGTCTGCAGGTATTTTCTCGGATCAAGCGCAACCCCATTCAGGCGGACCTCGAAATGCAAGTGGGCGCCAGTGGAACGGCCGGTACTGCCGACTTCGGCAATCAGCTGCCCTTTCTCCACACGATCCCCGGTCTTAACCAACAGGCGCGAGATATGCGCATAGCGGGTTTCGAGCCCGGAACCGTGATCGACTTTGATGATATTACCATAATCCGGGGTGCTTTCTGCCTGCGCCACGATGCCTCCGGCCGCAGCATAGATGGGGGTACCGACTTCAGCCATGAAATCCAGGCCTTCGTGCATGGCCATTTTCCCGGTAAACGGGTCCACCCGCCAGCCGAAGCTCGAGGAGTTGTAGCCGGCATTGACAGGGCTGCCACTTGGAAGCGTATTTTTCTTCAGGTGCTGTTGCAAAAGCATGGCCTCCAGCACGCCGAGCCGGTCGTTGCGCTCTTCGACCTGGCGAAGCAAGTCATCGATCTGCAGGCTGATGTCGTCGGCGCTCATGCTCCGCGCTCCGATCATCGGCCCCCCCTGGCCAGGCACTTTCTCGGCCTTGATATCCTTATCCCTGACCCCTGCGACTTCGGCCAGACGTTCGCTGATCGCATCGAGACGCATCACGCGCGCCTGGATTTCACCAATCTGCAGGGCCAGCGCATCGATGTGCTGCTGGTGATTGCTGCGCAAAGCCTGCAGCATTCGCATCGGCAGCAGGTTATCGACGCCTTGGTGGCGCTTGTCTGCCTGTGGCAGAATGAGGGCTGCCGTCAGCATGGACGACGCCAGCAGCAGCAGGGCGACCAGCATCACGCCCTGCCAGAGCGACAATGTTCTGGCTTTCGCCATCTTGTTAGATACGAAAATGATATTCAAACATTTCCCCTTGTTCCGGAGACTTCGGCATGCGGCGCATACGCGCACTCTTTAGTGACAACACCGAACTCCAGGTTCTGGCCAACCACGCGGGCGACCTGAAAAAACTGCAGCAAGTCTGGTCCGGTGTCGTACCGCAACCGCTGCGTGAATCGACCCAGGCTGGCGGGCTCAGGAACCGGCGGATTACGGTCTATGCCGCCAACGGCGCAGTGGCAGCCAAACTGAAACTGCTCGCCCCGACCCTGCTAAAAAACTTGCAAATCAAAGGGCTAGACGTTACTTCAATTCGCGTTGAAGTGCAAGTCCAATCTACCCCGAGACCGCGTCCGAAAGCTCCCAGGCGACTGAGCAGGCAAGCCGCCTCCAGCCTCTCCGCGCTCGCCGATTCGCTGCCGGACTCGCCCTTGCGGACCGCTTTGAAAAAACTCGCTGACAAGGCCTGACCATGCTTGAATTCACCCTGTTCTTACTCACCGGCACATTGACTGGCATCATCTCCGGCTTGCTCGGCGTGGGCGGCGGAATGATCATCGTCCCGGTGCTGCTTATCCTGCTACCCCAGAACGGTTTTCATTCCGGCCTGTTGATGCATGTCGCGCTCGGCACCTCGCTGGCCACCATCATCTTCACGTCGATGTCCTCGGTTCGGACGCACCACGCACACGGCCGCGTCAACTGGACGGCGGTCCGACACCTTTCACCCGGCATCGTGCTCGGTACGCTGCTTGGTGCGTGGCTCGCCGCAAGCCTCAACACGAACAGCCTCAAGGCAGTGTTCGTGTTGTTCATGTTCTACGTCGGCACCCAGATGCTGCTGGACTTCTGCCCACCCCCCAGCCGTGAACTCCCGGCTAAAAAATTCCTTTGGCTGGCCGGCTCGGTGATCGGATTCATCTCCAGTCTGGTGGGCATCGGTGGCGGTTCGCTGACAGTCCCTTTCCTGGTCTGCTGCCGATGCCACATGCGGGAGGCTGTCGCGACCTCGTCAGCAGTCGGATTTCCGATTGCCCTGGCCGGCACCGCCGGATACATCGCCAACGGATTCGCGACACCTGACCTGCCTGCGTACAGCCTGGGGTACGTCTACCTTCCTGCAGTAGCCGGGATCACGGCAGCCAGCATGCTGACGGCACCCGTGGGCGCACGGCTCTCACACATCCTTCCAGTGCCCGCCCTGAAAAAGGGTTTCGCCGTACTGCTTTATGTGCTGGGTGCCAAGATGTTGTGGGGCATGTTCTAAAACACCCGTGTAAAATCACGGCTTTTCATTTTCAGGCAATTCTGGAAGGTATAGCATGACCGATATCGTCCAACTCTGGTCTCACGCGACAGCATGGCTCAGCCTGCACGCCGTCGCCCCTGCCCTGCAAGCGCTACACATCCACGACGTCAAGGCTGATGACGTCGCCGGCGCGGCCATGATCGCGATGCTGCAGATCGGCATCATCAGCCTGATCTTCCGCCCGCTGGAAAGTCTCGCTCCCGCAGATCGCTGGGCAGATCGCAACCTCACCCGGATCGACCGTCTCTACACGCTGATCATGCTGCTGGGCCTGTTCCCGCTGTTCAGCTACCTGGTCCTGACGCCATTCAGCAACCTGCTGGGGGGCAGTGCCGAAAGTGGCGGGGAATCGCTGTCCGGAGTCAAACTCTGGATTCCGTGGTTCGGGGAACACCCTTGGATACTGTTGGGCGTCTATTACCTGCTTTATGACTTTACCTACTACTGGCTGCACCGCATCCAGCACCTCATTCCGTGGTGGTGGGCACTGCACAGCATGCATCACAGCCAGCGCCAGATGAGTTGCTGGACCAACGACCGCGGCAGTTATCTGGACGGCGTGATCCAGTCCTTCATCCTGGCTGGCGTAGGCATCTTCATGGGAGTCAACATCGAGGAATTCGCCTTCCTGACACTGGTCAGCGAACTGATCCAGAACTTTTCGCACACCAACGTCCGCTTCGGTTTCGGCAAGGTGCTCGACAAAGTGCTGGTGGACCCGAAATTCCACCGCCTGCATCACATGCGCGTCGATCCGGACCGGCCCAATCTGCACAACTGCAATTTCGGCCAGGTGTTCCCATTCTGGGACATCCTGTTCGGCACCGCCCTGTACGGGGAGCCGCCCCACCCCACCGGCGTCAATGATCCCGCGGTCGATGTCGACAACGAACGCGGACTGATTGCGATGCAGTGGTATACCATCAAGCGTTTCTGGGGCGCCATTCGTCGACGCTCCGGCTGGGTGCCGGGTGATGTCGGTTTCGTCGGTGACGATTTCGTACCGGTGCCATCCAGCCTGCTGGGGCATCAGCCATACGAAGCCGAAGCCAGCCACTGACGACCCGATGAAAATAAAAAGCCCGCCCGGGGATCCCCCGGCGGGCTTTTTCATGGCAATTTCCGTCGTTTACAGAATCCCGACGATCAGCAAAGCCACGATATTGATGATCTTGATCAGCGGATTGATCGCCGGGCCTGCCGTATCCTTGTACGGATCGCCCACCGTATCGCCGGTCACGGAGGCCTTGTGTGCCTCGGAGCCCTTGCCGCCATGATGGCCATCCTCGATATGCTTCTTGGCGTTATCCCAGGCACCGCCGCCGACGGTCATGGAAATGGCCAGGAAAAGACCGGTGACGATGGTCCCGATCAGCAGGCCGCCCAGCGCCTGCGCACCGAGCAGCTTGCCGACGAGGATGGGCACCAGCACGGGCAGCAGCGAAGGCACGATCATTTCCTTGATGGCCGCCTTGGTCAGCATATCAACCGCACGCGAATAATCCGGCTTCTCGGTGTAATCCATGATGCCCGGGATTTCCTTGAACTGCCGCCGCACCTCCACCACCACCGCCCCGGCGGCACGACCGACCGCCTCCATGGCCATGGCGCCAAACAGGTAAGGAATCATGCCGCCGATGAACAGGCCGATGATCACCATGTGGTTGGACAAGTCGAAGGTGGTGTCGATGCCCCGCTCGCCCAGCGCGTGGGTGAAGTCAGCGAACAGCACCAGCGCCGCCAGGCCGGCAGAGCCGATGGCATAGCCCTTGGTAACCGCCTTGGTGGTATTGCCTACGGCATCCAGCGGGTCGGTGATGTCCCGGATTTTCTTGGGCAGCTTGGCCATCTCGGCGATGCCGCCGGCATTGTCGGTAATGGGGCCGTAGGCGTCCAGCGCGACGATGATGCCTGCCATGGACAGCATGGCCGTCGCGGCGACCGCAATGCCATAGAGCCCTGCCAGATGGTGGGCGCCGAGGATCCCCATGCAGATCACCAGCACCGGTGCCGCCGTGGCTTTCATGGACACCCCCAGCCCCGCGATGATGTTGGTGGCGTGCCCGGTATCGGAGGATTTGGCCACATGGCGCACCGGACCGTATTCCGTCGCGGTGTAATACTCGGTGATCACCACCATGGCAGCCGTCACCGCCAGCCCGATCAGGGTGCACTGGTAGAGATGGTCCGTGGAATATTCCAGGCCGCTCATCAGCCAGTTGGTCACCGGATAATAGGCGATCGCAGAAATCGCACCCGACACGATCAGGCCACGATAGAGTGCATTCATGATCTTGCCGCCATCGTCGTTTACCTTGACGAAATAGGTCCCGATGATGGAAGCGATGATGGAAACGCCCCCGAGCACCAGCGGGTAGGTCAGCACGTTGGCCGAGCCTGGAATCAGCAGGTGTCCGAGCAGCATGGTCGCGATCACGGTCACCGCGTAAGTCTCGAACAGGTCAGCGGCCATGCCGGCACAGTCACCGACGTTGTCGCCGACGTTATCCGCGATCACCGCCGGGTTGCGCGGGTCATCTTCCGGAATCCCGGCCTCGACCTTGCCCACCAAGTCCGCGCCGACGTCTGCGCCTTTGGTGAAGATGCCGCCACCGAGACGCGCAAACACTGAAATGAGTGAACTGCCGAAGGCCAGCCCCACCAGCGGAGAGATGTTGACGCCCTGCCCTTCGGCGGTCGTCATGAGGAGGAAGGCGTAATAGCCTGCCACGCCGAGCAGCCCCAGCCCCACCACCAGCATGCCGGTAATGGCACCCCCGCGGAAGGCGACCTGCATGGCGGCATTGACACCGTCATGGGCGGCCTGCGCGGTCCTGACGTTGGCCCGTACCGAGATGTTCATCCCGATGTAGCCGGCCGCAGCAGAGAGCAGAGCCCCGATAGCGAATCCGACCGCCGTGAGGCTGCCGAGCGCGAGCCAGATCACGACGAACAGGGCAGCACCGACGATGCCGATGGTCGTGTACTGACGGTTGAGATAAGCAGACGCGCCCTCCTGAATAGCCGACGCGATGGCGCGCATATGGTCGTTGCCAGTCGGCTTGGCCAATACCCACGCAATCGTGACACCCCCGTAGAACAGCGCCAGAACCGCACACCCCAGCGCCAACATCAAGGCCTGATCCATCGAAACACCCTCCCCTCACAGCAGTTATAAACAGCGGGGATACCCCCGCCCTCGTGACTACAACAGCTAGAAATCGCGTCGACCCTTTCGGGCCGACAGTCGAAAAATTGCAAGGCAACCATCGACGGGAATTCGCATGAAACTTTGATGCCGCAAGCACACAGGCAACGAGGCAAAGTTACTCCATTACGATACCGCCCGCAAGCAGGTGGCCGAAAAACAAAACGCCGGCAAAGCCGGCGTTTGAGGGAAGGGTTGCAACCGGATCAGAATGCCGGCTTGTCTTCAGTATTTTCGTAGCGCTCGACACCGGAGAGGATCTCCTGCCTGGCTTCTTCGATACCCGCCCAGCCATCGATCTTCACCCACTTGCCCTTGTCCAGGTCCTTGTAGTGCTCGAAGAAGTGGGAAATCATAGTCAGGCGCCATGCGGAAACGTCGTTGTAATCCTTGAAGTGGCTATACAGACCGCAGACCTTATCCACCGGCACAGCCAGCACCTTGGCATCAGGCCCGGCTTCGTCGGTCATCTTCAGCACGCCCAGAGGGCGGCAACGCACTACCACGCCGGGGATCAGCGGTACCGGGGTGATCACCAGCACATCGACCGGATCGCCATCTTCGGACAGGGTGTGCGGGATATAGCCGTAGTTGCAGGGATATTGCATGGCGGTGCCCATAAAACGGTCGACGAAGATCGCGCCGCTTTCCTTGTCCACTTCATACTTGACCGGATCGCCCTGCATCGGGATTTCAATGATGACATTGAAGTCGTTGGGAATATCCTTGCCGGTCGGCACATTATTTAAAGCCATGTTAAGAACCCTTTGATCTCTTGGAAAAACTTTGAATTATAAGCGAAAAAGATGTCATTTCGAAATCAAGCCAGCGGTTTGAAGGCATGCGCAGCCGCATCATAGGCCACCAGCTTGCCGCTATCGAGATCGAAATACCAGCCGTGCAAGGTCAGCTCGCCCTTCTCCACGCGGTCCAGAATCCATGGGAATGTCAGCAGATTTTCCAGGGACACCAGAATCGAGGCCTCTTCGCAGGCGTGACACTGCTCCTGCAGACCCGCATCCGGGAACTCTTCCAGCACGCGAGCCTTGGCCCGTGCGGAAATATTCACCCAGTTCCCCATGAAGTCGCCCTGCGTCCCCTGCATCAGGGCGCGGATCCCCCCGCACTGGCTGTGGCCGAGCACGATCAGATGCGCTACGCCCAGCACGCTGACGCCAAACTCAAGCGCGGTACTGACACCGTGCAGGCCGGCACCGCGCTCGTATGGCGGCACCAGGTTGGCCACGTTGCGAACCATGAACAGATCACCCGGCTGCGCATCCAGGAGAATCGCGGGATCAACCCGGGAGTCGGAACAGGCGATCACCATGGCGCTGGGACTTTGCCCCTGCTTCAGGCGACCGAACAATTCCTGGTCGCCACCAAAATAGTTTTCATGGAATCGTTTGAATCCGGCAATCAGCTTATCGATGTCACTCATGTGGCTTCACTGGCTTTCTGGCGGCACTCCACCATAAGGTTGTCGGGAATCATCTTCAGCGCAAGGTAAATCAGGGCCGGCACAATCACCAGATCGTCCAGGTGACCAATGACCGGAATGAAATCCGGAATCAGGTCGAACGGCAGCAGGACATACCCGACGGCCAGCCCCAGCAAGGCTTTTGCCAACCATGGCGTACGAGGATGTTTCAACACCAGGCGATAGACGGCGAACTCGGACTTGAGGTGGCGCGCGATGTCGCGCAACCGATCCATCATGCCTGCAGTTCGCGGCCAGCCAGCAACCGGTATGCCTCGCGGTATTTTTCAGCCGTCCTGGCCGCCACCTCCGGCGGCAACTCCGGCCCTGGGGCCTGCTTGTTCCAGCCGGAAGCTTCCAGCCAGTCCCGCACGTACTGCTTGTCATAACTGGGGGGATTGCTGCCCACCTTGTACTGGTCGGCTGGCCAGAAACGGGAAGAATCCGGCGTCAGCACCTCATCGATCAGATACAGGGTGCCGGCCTCATCGACGCCGAACTCGAACTTGGTGTCGGCGATGATGATGCCGCGGGTGAGTGCATACTCTGCTGCCTCCTTGTAGACACGGATGGCCGCGTCGCGCACTTTGGCGGCAAGCTCCGCACCCATCAACTGCGCCGCTTGATCGAAACTGATGTTCTCGTCGTGTGCCCCGACTTCCGCCTTGGTGGACGGGGTAAAGATCGGCTCAGGCAGCTTGGAGGCTTCCTGCAGGCCGGCCGGCAATGCAATACCGCAGACCGTGCCGGATTTCTGGTACTCCTTCCAGCCGGAGCCGACCAGGTAACCACGCACGATGGCCTCGATCGGCAGGGGCTTGAGCTTCTTGGCCACGATGGCACGCGCGCCCAACTGGGCCTTTTCCGCTGGATCGCTGACCACCGTATCCGGATCGATCCCCGTCAGATGGTTGGGCAGGATATGGCCCAGCTTTTCAAACCAGAAGTTGGCAATCTGGGTCAGCACGGCCCCCTTGTCAGCAATCGGCGTCGGCAGGATCACGTCGAAGGCGGACAGACGGTCCGTCGTGACGATCAACATCCTGTCGGCGCCCAGGTCATAAATATCCCGCACCTTGCCCTGATTGATCAGCGGCAGGCTCTTGATGCTGGTATGGAGTAACGGTTGGCTCATGGGTGTTCCTTGTGAGTCTTGTCCAGGTTCAGTTTAGTTGCACTATCGTCGCCGGTCGGATAGGGGAAACGTACATGGCCGTAGCGCACCACCAGGATGGCGAGCGCCAGCATCAGAGTCGCTGCCGACAGGCCGACCACCTGCAAATACGCCAGCTCCTTCATGTCCAGGACGATATAGCGGGTCATCGCCACGATGCCGATATACAGCGGATAACGAACCGGCATGGTGCCTGTCATCAGGTATTGGCGCACCATCGACAGCACTTCCAGATAAAGGAACATCATCAGCAAGTCACCCAGGGTGATCGCATGGCTCATCAGCATGGCGCTGATGTCGCGCCCCGCGGCGACAAGCGTAGCGATGGCGATCACGATCAAGCCCACGTTCTCGAACACGCCAAGCACTTGTTGAATGAATTCGGTTATCTTTTTCACGTTACCCCCTTGGTTGGATCGTGATTATCCTATGTCGCGGTGGTCATGACCAGACCGGGATCATGGCCGTTACTGATAAACATTCGCAAGCGAATGTCAGCCACGTTTGAAAACGCCCGCTTTATGATGATTACTTCGTCAGCGCCAAAAACAGTTGCGGGAGTTTTTCAGGCAATCGCTGTACATTGTCGATGACGGTGTACTGCTTGCCGAAAATATCGCTGACATATTCATCCGCCTTGGGATCGAGGTTGATGCAGTAGCTGTAGATCCCCTGCTGGTCCAGTTCCTGCACCGCCTTGCGAGCATCCTCGATCAGCATGCGCGGGTCCTTGCTGTCGATATCGGCGGGCTCGCCGTCGGTCAGGATCAGCATCAGCTTCTTGTCGGCCTTGCGCTTTTCCAGCGTATGCGCCGCATGGCGCATGGCGGCTCCCATGCGAGTGGAGTACCCGGAATCCATCGCTGCCAACCGGCTCTTGACGGTGTCATCCCACGGTTCGCTGTATCCCTTGATGTGCAGGTAACGCACCTCGTGGCGCGTATTCGAATGGAAACCGGCAATGGCAAAGCTGTCGCCCAGCTGTTCCACGGCCCACCCCAGCAACGACACGGCTTCCTGGCTCAATTCCAGCAACGTCTGGTCGCTGCCGGGCACCTTGTTACCCAGCGACTCCGATAAATCCAGCAACAGCATGACGGCAATATCCCGGCCGTCATTCTTGTGGCTCATGTTGATGCGCGGGTCAGGGACCGCGCCGCTCTTGTAATCGATCAGCGAACGCAGGGCGACGTCCAGGTCCAGCTCGCTGCCTTCCTCCTGATAGCGAATGCGTACCTTCTGCTGGGGCTTGAGCAGATCGAGCAGGCGTTTCAGGCGCTTGGCCAGGGCATCGTGCTTTTGCAGCAGGCGATCGATCTCTGCCGCATCGCCGGGCGGATGCAGGACTTCATACACACTCACCCAATCCGGTCGATAGGTCTGGGTGTTGTAATCCCACTCCGGATAGTGCCGTGGCGGCAGCGACTGCAATTCCCCCTCATCGGCGGATTGGCGATGCTCCTCGAACTGTTCTTCGTCGTCGCTGTTTTCATAGTAGCGCCACATGTGGCGGTTATCATCGCGGTAATCGACTTCCGTGTCCTTGAAATACACCTTGGAAGACTGGTCGCTCTGGCGACGGGTCCGGGCCACGAACAAGGCCGCGAGGTCAGCGATTTCCTGCGTGGCCGACTCGCCCTGCGCCATGATCTCGTGAAAACGGGCCGCGAATTCGAGGACATGCGGATTCTGGTAAGGATGGGCCGGATCCAGGACTGCCCGGGACAGCATGGTCAAGCGATGGCGTACGGCGGACTCGCGTTCCGGATCACAATCGTGTTCACCCGGCACCGGGTGCAGGGCAAGGAACAGCCGTCGCAACCCCGGATATTCCCGCATCGCCAGGTATTCGACCCGGCTGTCTTCCATGACCTCGACCGCCATCCGCTGGAACGGGCTGTAGTTGTCGGCGAAGATCGGCGTAGTCCACCGACGATGCGCCGCCATATGCGCCAGGGCGGCACGGTAACGGTCAATGCCGCTCACCGCACCCCGGTCGTCATAAACATCAGGCAAGCGGATGCCCAGCGCATCGTAATAGGGGACCGGTTTGCGCAATTCATCGAAACCGGTGGAATACGGCACGAAATAGTGATGGTCCTGCCACAGGGCGCGCAGGTACATGTCCAGCTTGCGCTCGTGATCCGCGAGCAGCGTGCCATGTCGCTCGCGCTGGAGCATGGCCTTGCTATCCGCCGACTGCAGGCTGAAATAATCCCGCTGGCGCTCCGGATGGTCATCGTAGTAACGAATGCCGTAGACCACCCACTTGCGCAACCCCTCCATGGACAACTGACTCACCAGGAAAGGTGCCTTGGCGAGGAATTCCGGCAGCCCCGGACTGGGGAAGGTCGCCTGATGACCATGGATCGAACCGGTAGTCCGATCCATCAACTCCAGCATGACGGCCAGATAATCCCTTAACTGCCCCAGAGAATGGAGGCGTCTGGCCACCGCAGGCAGCGACTGCAGGAAGCCCACAATCGCGCTGCCGTTGGGCGACCTGAACATACGATGGACGGCCCCCATGACTTCCGGCAAGGCAGGCTCGCCCAGCAAGCGGGCCAATGCAGGCCATTCGCTCAGGAAGATGAGGATAGGAGTGGGACCCCGACCGATCCGCCCGAGGAAGCCGGCGGCATCGAGATAGGCCTCGAGTCCTTCGGGTGTCAGCGTCTTGAGCGCATCGACCATGCACTCGTCGAACACCGCCATGACCTCCTGGAAACTGTTATTCAGCCTTTTCCAGTGATCCGGGTGCTGGCCCTGATAGGTCGGCTTAGGGTCTGCCACGGTTCAACTCCGCCGATCAGTCAAAGATGGTGTCGATGACATTATCGAGCGTGGCGCGGATGTCCGCATCATCCGTGATCGGACGCACCATCGCCATGCGGCAGGCCTCACGCGGCGCGATGCCGCCCTTGATCAGCGTGGCCGCGTACACCAGCAGACGGGTGGAAATGCCTTCATCCAGCCCATGCCCCTTGAGATTGCGCGCAGCGATCCCGATCCTCACCAACCGATCGGCAAGCGAATCATCAAGCCCGGTCTCCCTGGCAAGGATCGTCGTTTCCAGCGCGGCACTCGGGTAATCGAAATCAAATGCGGTGAAGCGCTGCTTGGTCGACTGCTTCAGATCTTTCAGCAGACTCTGATAGCCCGGATTATAGGAAATCACCAGCTGGAAATCCGGGTGCGCAGCGACAAGCTCGCCCTTCTTGTCCAGAGGCAGCGTACGCCGATGGTCGGTCAGCGGGTGGATCACCACCGTCGTGTCCTGACGCGCCTCGACCACCTCATCCAGGTAACAGATCGCACCATGGCGTGCCGCCAGCGTCAGCGGGCCATCCAGCCAGCGCGTCCCGTTGGCATCCAGGAGATAGCGCCCCACCAGGTCGGAGGCAGTCATGTCTTCATTACAGGCCACCGTAATCAGCGGCTTGCCCAGCCGCCAGGCCATATGCTCCACGAAGCGAGACTTGCCGCAACCGGTCGGGCCTTTCAGCATCACCGGCAAGCGAGCAGCGTAAGCCGCCTCGTACAGCGCGACCTCGTTGCCGGTCGGCTGGTAAAAAGGTTCGTCCTTGATCTTGTACTGCTGGATATCGAAATGGTCGCTCATGGTGCCCTCGCAAACCCGACTAAATTACTATGGAATATTCTGAAAAAAAGCCCCTGCGGGAGATTGAGATCGCAGGGGCTTCTGGCTTCAGGTGTGTCTCGACACCCTTAGTTTACTTGTGCACGCCCAGCTTTTCGCGCCAGCCCGGATACAGCTTGTCCGCATCCTTCGGGAAGGATTCGAACGCACGTGCGAACTCCTTGTGCTCCTTGGCCCACTCGATCGGATCGGCACCGGCCTTCCAGCACTCGTAGGACTGGCGCAGGGAGATCGCGCCGGCCGCCGGGCTGTCAATGTGGCCGTAGGAGCCACCACCCGCGGTGTTGATCACGTTACCGTGGCCCAGGTTCTCGAAGAAGCCTGGCAGACGCAGTGCGTTCATGCCGCCGGAGATGATCGGGGTGGTCGGCTTCATGCCATACCACTTCTGGTAGTAGACCGGACCCTGGCACTCGTCGCGCTCGATCATGTAGGCGATGATCTTGTCGTCGCCCTCGCCTTCCATCTTGCCGAAGCCCATGGTGCCAACGTGGATGCCGGACGCCCCTTGCAGACGGGACATCTTGGCCAGCACGAAAGCGGTGTAACCACGCTTGGCGGACGGGGAAGTCACGGCACCGTGACCGGCGCGGTGATAGTGCAGGTACTGGTTCGGGTACTGGCGACGCGCAGTGGTCACCATGCCCGGGCCACCCACGTAACCATCGACCAGGAAAGCCACCTTGTCTGCGTCCGGACCGAAAGCTTCCAGGATGTAGTCGGCACGGGCACACATTTCGTAATGATCGTCCGCAGTAATGTTCGCGGAGAACAGCTTGGCCTGGCCGGTTTCGTCCTGGGCACGCTTCATGGCGTCCACGACCAGGGGAATCACCTTCTTCATCGGACAGAAGGTCTGGTTGCCTTGCGGCTCGTCGTTCTTGATGAAGTCACCACCCAGCCAGAACTGGTAGGCCGCCTTGGCGAACGGCTCGGGGCGCAGGCCCAGCTTCGGCTTGATGATGGTACCGGCGATGTAGCCGCCGTCCTTGATCGGACGGCCGAGGATACGCCACATGTCGGAAATGTCTTTGGACGGGCCGTCGAACAATTGAATGGCGCGCTCAGGCACGTAAAAGTCGATCATCTTGGCATGCTCGATGTCGCCCATGCCCTGGTTGTTACCGATCGCCAGCGTCAGGAAGGAGACCAGCATCATGCGACCGTCGGTGATGTTGCGGTCGAACAGGTCCAGCGGGTATGCAATACGCATATCCTCGTTGGCTTCATCGATGTAATACACCAGCGCGTCGACGCCCTTGGTGAAATCATCGGTGGTGGAAACTTCAACGTTGGTGCCGGTAGAAGACTCAGCCGCGAAGTGGGCTGCCGCTTCCAGATAACCATAACCGGACTTCGGCTTCATCTTATAGGCGACCAGGATATGTTTGCCACCCTTGATCAGGTCTTCTTCTTTAAGACTCAGGTCGGAATAACGTGCGGACTGATCCATTGCATTCTCCTCTCAATCGATAAATTTTATGGAGCTGGCGGCAAACATCTCGCGCATCTCGCTTGAACAACACTATACCGCCACTAATTCATAAGTTACAGTCAGACTTTTTAATTGTTATCATAAGATTTTTCTTATAGATAAAAATTCCAGCCATGTTGCATCTTACGCTACGTCAGCTCAAAGTATTCGAAGCCGTTTCACAAAACCTGAGCCACTCACGTGCCGCCGAACAACTGCACCTGACCCAGCCCGCGGTTTCCATGCAGATCAAACAACTCGAAGAAGAAATCGGACTGCCGCTCTTCGACCAGGTCGGCAAGAAAATCCACCTGACCGAAGCCGGTCAGGAAATGCAAAGATACAGCCGCAGCATCCTGCAACTGCTCAATGAAGCAGAATCAGTCTTCGCAGACATGAAAGGCCTGCGTCAGGGCCGGCTGTCGGTTTCCGTCGCCAGCACCGCCAGTTATTTCATGCCCCAGCTCCTCGGCTCATTCAACAGACAGTTTCCCGGCATCAACATCAGCCTGAACGTCACCAATCGGGAAACCTTGCTGCAACAGCTCGCTCACAGCGACATGGACGTCGCCATCATGGGGCGGCCGCCGGAAAACCTCGGGCTGGAAGCCATCTCATTCATGGAGAACCCGCTGGTCATCATCGCGCCGCCAGATCATCCCCTGGCGAAGGAGCACGCCATCCCGCTTTCGAGAATTCAGCAGGAAACATTTCTGGTACGAGAGCAGGGGTCAGGCACACGCATCGCGATGGAACGATTTTTTACCAGCCAGGGCATCCGGCTGACGACCGGTACGGAAATGAGCACAAACGAAGCGATCAAGCAGGCCGTGCAGGCCGGAATGGGGCTGGGCATCCTGTCGCTGAACACGGTAACACTGGAACTGGAAACCCACCGACTGGTGGTCCTCGATGTGGAATCCTTCCCCATCATGCGGCACTGGTACATCGTGCACCGTCAGGGCAAGCGACTCTCCGCCGTGGCACAGGCGTTCAAGCAGTTCCTGCTGGAGAAAAACCCGGCTTGACCGGGAAAGCAGGATAAAAAAAGCGGCTCGTTTCAACGAGCCGCTTTTATGAAGACTGTACTACTTAGGCCTTCTGAATGTTCGATGCCTGCTTGCCCTTCGGGCCTTCGGTCACATCGAAAGTCACCTTTTCGCCTTCTTTCAGGCTCTTGTAGCCGGAGGCGACAATCGCGGAAAAGTGCGCGAACAGATCGTCACCACCTTCGTCCGGGGTAATGAAGCCAAAACCCTTGGAGTCATTGAACCACTTAACAGTACCAGTTGCCATTTCTTACTTCCTTGCATAAACCAGGGGAGGCGTCCCCAAAGTTTGTATTTCAAGACCTTAAGTCGGTGATGCCGGCTACAAAAAACTTGAATCCAAACGCCTGAAGCGCTTTTTTACGTGGGTTATTTCAATAAGTCAAGCATTTTTTAAGGTTATTTTCAGGGTCTATTTTCCAGGCAGTCATCAATTTAAGGCCTTGCCGCCACCAAGAATTCCTGCGGGGTTATTTGACCGGAAATTAGAATCTTTACAAACCCCTGACCAGCGTGCATCATTCAAGCGTTATAGCGCTTGCTTCCAAGGTGATCAGGACACAACCCGCAAGATTCGACATGGCAACTGCTACCTCATCTTCCAAGCTGGGCGGACTCGCCCGCATGCTGATCCAGGACAAGCTTCTGACCGAAGCCGAAGCCGAGTCCATCCAATCCCAGGCGCTGGCGGAGAACACCCCGTTCGTCACCAAACTGGTGCAAAGTCACAAACTCACTGCGTTGCAGGTCGCCGAAACCGCCGCGATGTCTTTCGGTTTTCCGCTATTCGACCTGAATTCAATCAATTTCGACTACCTGCCGCAAAAGGCGATCGATCTGAAACTGGTGCAGAGCGGCCGCGTCATGGCATTACAGACACGCGGCAACACCTTGTTCGTCGCCCTTTCCGACCCGACCAACCTGCATGCCCTGGATACGGTGCAGTTCCAGGCTGGGATGACACTGTCGCCCGTCGTCGTCGAAGACGACAAGCTGGGCCGCTGGATCGACAAGATCGTCGAGGCTGGTGACACTTCGATGAAATCGCTCAACGTCGATGAGGACATCGATCTCGACATTCAGAGCGACGAGGAGGCCTCGGCAGACGCCACAGCCCAATCCGCGGAAATCGACGACGCCCCGGTGGTCAAGTATCTGCAGAAAATGCTGCTGGATGCCATCAACGCCGGCGCGTCCGACCTGCACTTCGAACCCTATGAAAAGTTCTACCGGATCCGCTTCCGTATTGACGGGGTATTGCGTGAAATTGCCCGCCCCCCTCTGGCGATCAAGGACAAGCTGGCCTCACGCATCAAGGTGATTTCGGGACTCGACATCGCCGAAAAACGCGTTCCCCAGGACGGGCGCATGAAGCTGGTACTCTCCAAAACGCGCGCCATCGACTTCCGCGTCAGCACGCTACCCACCCTGCAAGGGGAAAAGATCGTGATGCGTATCCTGGATCCCTCCAGCGCCACGCTGGGCATCGAAGCCCTGGGCTACGAGCCGGATCAGAAGGAAGCCCTGCTGGCCGCCGTGCAGCGTCCCTACGGCATGGTGCTGGTCACCGGCCCGACCGGCTCGGGCAAGACCGTTTCCCTGTACACCTGCCTGAACATTCTCAACGAACCGGGCATCAACATCTCGACCGCGGAAGACCCTGCGGAAATCAACCTGCCCGGCGTCAATCAGGTCAACGTCAACGACAAGGCCGGGCTGACTTTCGCGGCGGCGCTCAAATCCTTCCTGCGGCAGGATCCCGACGTGATCATGGTAGGTGAAATCCGCGACCTTGAAACGGCGGACATCGCCATCAAGGCCGCCCAGACGGGCCACATGGTGTTATCCACCCTGCATACCAACGACGCACCCGGCACCCTGACCCGACTGATGAATATGGGTGTCGCCCCCTTCAACATCGCCTCCTCGGTGATTCTGATCACCGCTCAGCGACTGGCGCGCCGCCTCTGCAAGAACTGCAAGCACCCGGTCGACATCCCCAAGGAAGCCCTGTTGCGCGCTGGATTCTCGGAAGAAGAGCTGGATGGCAGCTGGACTCTATATGGTCCCAAGGAAGGCGGCTGCGAAGCCTGCAGCGGTCGAGGCTACAAGGGGCGGGTCGGTATCTACCAGGTGATGCCGATCACCGAAGAAATGAGCCGCATCATCATGAAAAACGGCACCGCGCACGATATCGCGGACCAGGCACGGCGTGAGGGCGTCAGGGATTTGCGCCAGTCCGGCTTGCTGAAAGTCAAACAGGGGCTGACTTCCCTCGAGGAAGTCGAAGCCTGCACGAACGAATAAGGATAACCAGATGGCAGCATCCGCGAGCAAGGAAGTCACGTACGCCTGGGAGGGCACGGACAAGAAAGGCAAGAAGATCAAAGGGGAGATGAAGGCCTCGGGCGAGGCGTTCGTCAACGCCACCCTACGCCGCCAGGGCATCACCGTCCTCAAGATTAAGAAGCAGAGCGCCCTGCGTGCAGGCGGCGGCAAGGTCACGGACAAGGATGTCACCCTGTTTACCCGCCAACTGGCCACCATGATGAAATCCGGCGTACCGCTGCTGCAAGCTTTCGATATTGTCGGTAAGGGACACAACAATCCGGCCGTCAGCAAGCTGCTGGGCGACATCAAGAATGACGTCGAGACCGGCAGCAGCCTATCCGTCGCCTTCAAGAAATACCCGCTATACTTCGACGCGCTCTACTGCAATCTGGTCAATGCCGGCGAGCAGGCCGGCATTCTGGATGACCTGCTGGACCGTCTGGCGTCCTACAAGGAAAAGATCCAGGCCATCAAGAGCAAGATCAAATCCGCTCTGTTCTACCCGGTGGCGATTATCGTCGTGGCCTTCATCATCACGGCCGTGATCATGATCTTCGTGATTCCGGCCTTCAAGGATCTGTTCTCCGGCTTTGGCGCGGATCTCCCGGCACCGACCATGGTCGTGATCGGCATGTCGGATTTCTTCGTGTCCTACTGGTGGGCGATCTTCAGCTCGGTGGGTGGCGGGATCTATTTCTTCCTCTACACCTGGAAGCGTTCGACAAAAATGCAGGCCACGATGGACCGGCTGCTGCTGAAAGCCCCGGTGTTCGGCGACCTGGTTCGCAAAGCCACGGTAGCGCGCTTCGCCCGCACACTATCCACCATGTTTGCCGCAGGCGTTCCGCTCGTCGACGCACTGGATTCGGTGGCCGGTGCCGCCGGCAACCGGGTCTATTACGATGCGACCAAGCGCATCCAGAGCGAAGTGTCGACCGGCACCAGCCTGACGGTGGCGATGCAGAATTCCGAGGTTTTTCCGAACATGGTGCTGCAGATGGTGGCCATCGGCGAAGAGTCCGGCGCACTGGATTCCATGCTCTCCAAGGTGGCCGACTTCTTCGAAGCCGAAGTGGACGACGCGGTGGAGGCCCTCTCCAGCCTGATGGAACCCGTGATCATGGTGGTTCTCGGTACGCTGATCGGTGGCCTCGTGATTGCCATGTACCTGCCAATCTTCAAGATGGGCCAGGTGGTTTAAGCCCGGCCCGACGAAACCGCCTGGATTATTTCAGGCGGTTCTCGATTTCCTGCAACGGAATGGCGCCGGACACACGCTTGCCGTTCGCAAACACCAGCAAAGGTGTTCCACGCACGCCCAGCCTCTTGCCCAGTTCCGCATTCTGGTCGACAGGGTTGTTGCAATTGTTGACCGTCTTGGGCAGCTGCCCATTCATCATCCAGTCCTGCCAGGCCTTGGTACGGTCCGGCGCACACCAGATGGCCCGAGCCTTGTTGGCCGCGTCCGGATGCAATTCATTCAGCGGGAACAGGAAGGTGTAGATGGTCACGTCGTTGAGTCCGGCCAGCCCCTGCTGTTCAAGTTGCTTGCAGAACGGGCAATCCGGATCGGAAAATACGGCCAGCTTGCGGCTGCCATTGCCCTTCACCACCTTGATCGCCTGATTCAGCGGGAGATTGTTGAAATCGACTTTGGTCAGCTCTTCCATGCGGTCAGCAGTCAGGTTCTTGCGTGACTTGGCATCGATCAGGCGCCCCTCGACGATGAAATAGGTAAACTTTTCATCCGTGTAGAAAATCTCTTCCCCGAGAAACACCTCATACAGGCCATTGAACGGCGTTTTGGTCACGCTGTAGACTTTGAGCTTGGGGTAGGCGGCCTCGATCGCCTTTTTCAACGAGGCCTCATCCGCCCACACATTCAGCGCCAGCGAACTTGCCAGCAACACCCCTGCCAGTTTCTTCAACATCGTCTTTTCCCTCATGTCATCGCGTGCGCCATCAGGCGACGCTTAAGCCATTTCTGGCGGTTAGTGAATTTCATCCCCCAATTCCTCAAGGCGCCGAGCAGCGGGAGCCTGCTGCCAAACAACGCATGCAATTGATCCGTCAGGAGCTGCATGGCCCGGATATCCATCTGGCGCGCACGTTCGTAGCTGCGCAACAGGCCGTAATCGCCGACATCCGTCTGCAGGCCGCGCCCAGATAATACACGGGCCAGGCATTCTGCATCATGGAACCCGAGATTGACCCCCTGCCCGGCTAGCGGGTGCACCAGGTGGGCCGCATCACCGACCAGGGCCAGGCGCGGCCGCACCATCACCTCGGCATTCTGCAAACGCAACGGGAAAGCGGCTGGCGGCGTCAGCAACTGCAACTCGCCCAGCGTTTCCTGCCCTGCTGCGGCCACAGCCGCACAAAGCTGATCCGGCGACAGGTCCAGCAATTGCCGTGCATGTTGCGGCGCAGTGGACCAGACCATGGACATGCGTTGCCCCGGCAGAGGGAGCCAGGCGAGGATCCCGTCCTCCCGGAACCACTGGCGGGCAATGCCGCCGTGAGCGCGGCTGGTGGCAAAATTCGCCACCACCCCGTGCTGCCGGTAATCGCTGGTTTCGACGCCCAGCCCGGCCTGAGTCCGCGTCCAGGAATTGGCGCCGTCCGCACCGACCACCAGCCCGGCGCTGAGCACCCGACCATCGGTCAGGTGCAGTGTGGCCTGCCCGTCTTCCAGATTCAAGGCGGCACATCGCGTCCCGACCAACAGGGTGACGGCATCGGTTGCCTGCAGGCGCGTCCACAGTCCGGCCTGCATCAGGCGGCTCTCGACGATGTAGCCGAGATTCGCCGCACCGCCCTCGTAAGCACTGAAATCGAGCTCGGCCCCCTCGTCGCCCCAGATACGCATTTCCTCGATCGGCATGACACGCGACTGATCGAGATCGGACCATGCGCCCAAACTGTCCAGAAAGCGAGCATTGCCAGGACTGATGGCATAGATCCGGCTGTCCCAGCTCCCGTCATCCGGCAGCATCGTCGCCGGACCGGATTCGACCAGCGCCAGCCGCAAACCGCTGTCCTGCAATGCGAGCGCCAGAGCCGCCCCCACCAGGCCACCGCCGATGATGATCACGTCAAAATCGTGCGCTCCGCTCATCCGTTTGCTCCGAAACTCATTTTACGCGCCACGAAACGCTTGGCCGGTGCCACCAGTTCCAGCAGGGTCAATCCGGCGCCTCGGGCAGCCGCAAGCCCGGGCAGGTCATTGGAAAAAGCCCGCACCAGAAAATCGGTAAAGAAGATGCCCCCCCCGGTATCCAGTTGCCGACGGGCGCGGTAGCGCGCCAGCATCTCCGGGCCGCCAACGTCCTGAGCAGAGGTGTCGCGCAAGGTCAGCGCCAGTTCCCAGGCGTCACGCAAGCCGATATTGAAGCCCTGCCCGGCCACCGGGTGCAAGGTCTGGGCGGCGTTGCCGACCACAGCCAGATGGGGCGCGGTCACGGGCCTCAGCGTTGCCAGCTTCAAAGGGAAAGCGGCCCGCCCCGAGATGGTGAGGAAGCGACCGACGCGATCTCCGAAATGGCGGCGAAGGCGCTCCAGAAAGGCGGCATCATCCAACCCGCACAACACCTCCGCCGAGACCGGGTCGGCGGTCCAGACCAGCGCAAAGCCTCGCTCACCATCCGGGAGCAAAGCCACCGGACCTTCCGGCGTAAAACGTTCGTAGGCGATATGGCGATGATCGAATTCGCAGGTCACGCGCCCGACCACCGCGCAATGGCCATATTCGCGCACTTCCCGCTTCATGCCGGGAAGATCGTTCAGGCTACGCCCGCCATCGGCCAACACGACCAGCCGCGCGGCCATACTGCCGCTTGCGCCGGCGCCTGAGTAGTGGACACGGGCTTCCGCTTCCGCCGATTCCAGGGCATCCACCCGGGTGTCGTTCAGAACCCTGGCAGCACCGGCTTCAAGCAGCTGACGATCCAGCGCATCCGCCAGGGACGCATAGGAGAGGACGTACCCCAAGGCCTCCTGCCCTTCGTCCTGGGCATGCATGACGGAGCGGCCGAGCCGCCCGCGCTGGGAAATATGGATGGTGGCGATCGGCGTCGCCTGTGCCGACAATGCACGCCACACCCCGAGACGCTGCAGAATGAGCTTGCTGCCCTCGGAAAGCGCCAGCATGCGGCGATCGCTGCTGGCCACTCCCGCCGACCGCGCCTCGAGCACGGTCACGGACAGGCCACTCTCGCGCAGGGCCAGTGCCAATGTCGAACCGACCGGCCCTCCTCCCACGACGACGATATCGACCCTTTCAGCCATGTGCCATCAGCGCCTCGATCTCGGCCACGGATTTGGGTACTTCGTGCGTGATGACCTCGCACCCCGTAGGCGTTACCACCGCATCGTCCTCGATGCGGATGCCGATGTCCCAGAAGTGCTTCGGCACGCCTTCTGCCGGACGCACATAGCATCCGGGCTCGACGGTCAATGCCATGCCCGGCTCCAGTGCCAGCCACGCATCGCCCTGTTTGTAATTTCCGGCATCATGTACGTCCAGCCCCAGCCAGTGACCGGTACGGTGCATATAGAATCGCCGGTAGTCACCGGATTCGAGCACGGCATCGGGCGTGCCATGGCACAGACCGAAATCAATGAAGCCCTGCACCAGTACTGCCAGCGCCGCATCGTGCGGGGCATTCCAGCCAGCTCCTGGACGGATGGCCGAGATTGCGGCCGACTGGGCCGCCAGTACCAGCTCGTACAGATCCTTCTGCGCCGCACTGAACTTGCCGTTGACGGGAAAGGTCCGGGTAATGTCCGAGGCATAGCCATCCAGTTCGCAACCGGCATCGATCAGCAGCAGGTCTCCATCATGCAACTCGGCATTGTTGAAGACATAGTGCAGCACACAGGCATTGGGGCCGCCCGCGACGATGGAATGATAGGCCGGGGATTGCGCTCCCCGGCGACGGAATTCGTGCAGCAGTTCGGCCTCGATCTCGTATTCCATCACGCCCGGCCGTGTCGCCCGCATCGCGCGGCGATGGGCGCCCGCGGAAATGCTGGCCGCACGGCGCATGGTATCGATCTCCGCAGCCGATTTGATCAGCCGCATGTCATCCAGCAGAGCCCTCACATCAGCCACATCCGGCGGCGCACAGACGCCGCTGCGGACCTGGGCACGCAACTGGTTGAGCCAGCCCGAGACGCGTCCGTCCCAGGAAACGTCCGCCCCGAGCGCGTAGAACAGCCGGGGCTGATTGGCCAGCAATTGCGGTGCCAGTTCGTCCAGACGCGAAATGGAATAGGCCTCGTCCACGCCGAAAAATTCCTTCGCCCCATCCGGACCGTAACGAAACCCGTCCCAGATCTCACGTTCCAGATCCTTGTCCCGACAGAACAGCACGCTTTTAGGTTGAGCACCGGCGATGAGGATCAGCACCGACTCAGGCTCGTTGAACCCGGTCAGGTAATAGAAATAACTGTCGAAGCGATAGGGATAGTGGCTGTCACGGCTGCGAACCGCTTCAGGCGCGGTGGGAATGACAGCCACGCCGCTGCCCATCCGGTGCAGCAATTGCTGGCGACGTTGCTTGAAATTCGAGATATCCATCATGCGCTCAGTAAATCATCCAAAGCTTGCAAACGTTCGGGGGTTCCCACATCGAACCAACGACCCCGGAAATGTTCCGCACTGACCCGGCCGGCAGCGATCTCCCGCCGCAGCAAGGGCGCCAGCTTGGCTTTGCTGCCACGCTCGACGCCGGAAAACAGTTCCGGCCGGTACAGACCAACCCCTGAAAAGGTCAATTTCGCATCGCCGTCTTCTACCAGCCGGCCAGAAGAAAGGACGAAGTCGCCATGCGGGTGCTGCGGTGGATTGTCCACCAGCACCAGGTGTGCCACAACGCCGTCCATCGGTTGCATCGCCACCTGACGGAAATCGATATCGCAATAAACGTCCCCGTTGACAACCAGGAAAGGCCCCTCACCGAGCAAGGGGAGCGCAAACGCAATGCCACCGGCGGTCTCCAGCGCCTCGCCTTCCGCCGAATAGCAGATGCTGACCCCGTAGCGACTGCCATCTCCCAGCACCCGCTCGATCTGATCACCGAGATGCGCATGGTTGATCACGATGTCACGAAAACCCGCCTGCGCTAGGCGCTCGAGATGCCAGACGATGAGCGGTTTCCCTCCCACCGGCAGCAAGGGCTTGGGGGTATGGTCGGTCAACGGGCGCATGCGCTCGCCGCGCCCGGCGGCCAGGATCATGGCCTTCATCAGAAGGTATACCCGACTTGTGCCTGCCGGTTCTCCAGCTGGTCCAGCAATCGCAGGAAAGGCCTGAGTTCGATGTAGCGCTCGCAAGCGCGGCGCAGGTAGTCCATCACCAGCGGCATGTCCTTGAGATACCCATCCTTGCCGTCGCGATGATACAGGCGGGCAAAGATGCCCAGCACCTTGATATGGCGCTGCGCGCCCATCCACTCGAAATCCCGGTAAAACTCGGAAATATCGGCCGGCACCGGCAAGCCGGCCTTTTTCGCCTTCTGCCAGTAGCGCACCACCCAGTCGAGCACCTGATCTTCCTCCCAGCGGATGTAGGCATCCTTGAACAGGGAGACCAGGTCGTAGGTGATCGCGCCGTAGACCGCATCCTGGAAGTCCAGGATCCCCGGGTTGGCGCCAAGCGCGTCATTGCACACCATCAGATTGCGCGAATGGTAGTCACGATGTACGAACACCTGCCCCTGGGACAGGATATTGCGATTAAGGAGGTCGAAGGTGTCGCGCAGGACTCGCTCCTGCTTGTCATCCAGCGCCAGCTTGAGGTGGCGGGTGACATACCATTCCGGCAGCAGCCGCATTTCCCGCGTCAGCAAGGCGAGGTCGTAATTCGGCAGGACTCCGGGGCGGCTGGCCAGCTGGATGCGCACCAGCGCATCCGTGGCATCGCCGTAAAGGGAGGCCGCAGAGCCTGCATCCAGCGCCGAAAGGTAAGTGGTATTGCCAAGGTCTGTCAGCAGCAGGAACCCCTGCGCCAGATCCTGGGCCAAGACGCGTGGCACATGCACGCCTGCGTCACCGAACACCTCGGCCACTTGGATGAAAGGCCTGCAGTCCTCATGCTCCGGCGGCGCGTCCATGGCTATCAACGTGCGATCAGGCAGCGTCACACGGAAATAACGACGGAAACTGGCATCCGCGGATGCCGGGGCCAACGTGAACGACTCCCCGGGGAGCACCTGACCCAACCAACCCTGTAACTGCGCTTGCCTTTGCACCTTGTAAACCTGCCTCTCAACGAGATAATTACGCAGTGGATTAACTATCCTGCCCAAGCTCTTGTCCACAAAGGCGAAAGGCCTTGAAACCAAGATGCGACGCGGGATTCCGACTGCTTTTCAGATTGCCTAAACGGCGAATTTGTGCGATTTTATCACCAGAAAAAACAATTCAATCCGCAGAATCCTCATTTCCTTTGCCCATGCAGAAAAAACGCTTGCTGGCCCTCGTGCTGACGCTTTTATCCGCTTCATGGGCACAGGCACGTGCCGAAGGGCCTGTCTCCGAAGCCGAACCGCAGGAAACCGACCCCGGCGCCACCATCGTCGAAGCCCAGCGCCTGGAAGTGTTCCTGGACCGCAAGCTGCACGCCATCGGCGATGCCGAGCTGCATCAGGGCGAAAGCGCCATTTTCGGCGACCGCATCGACTATGACACCCTCAACGAGGAACTGCATGCCACCGGCAACGCACGCCTCGAGCAGGGCGGCAATACCATCATCGGTCCCGAGCTCCGCCTGAAGCTGCGGGAACGCGAGGGCGAAATGAAGGAACCGGTCTTTACCCTGCGCACAGGCAAGAAGGCCATCGCAGCCGGTCAGAACGTGCCCCAGCCGCAGGCAGCAATGCAACGAAAGCCTGAATTCTCTCGCGGCAGTGCCTCGTCGCTGGTATTCGAAGGCCCGGACAAGGAAACCCTGACCCACGCCCGCTACACCACTTGCGAAGCAGGCAATGACGACTGGTATCTGCGTGCCGGCGAACTGGAACTGGACCACTACACGGAAACCGCCACCGCCACACACGCCAGCATCGAATTCAAGGGCGTCCCCATCCTGTATACGCCATGGATCGATTTTCCTTTCAAGAACCAGCGCAAGAGCGGCTTCCTGTCTCCCACCTGGGCGACCACCAGCCGCAGCGGCTTCGACTTTGCCCTGCCCTTCTACTGGAACATCGCGCCCAACATGGACGCGACCATCACCCCGCGCTACATGAGCAAGCGCGGTACCCAGGCGCAGGGCGAATTCCGCTATCTGGAAGAAAACTATTTCGGCGAAGATCATCTGGAGTACCTGCCGAACGACAACATGACCGGCAACAACCGCTTCTATATCGGCGCCAAACACACACACATTTTCGGCAACGGCTGGTCCGGAGCATTCAATTTCGAGCGGGTATCGGACGACCAGTACTTCTCCGACATGACCACGCACATCATCACCACCAGTCTGGTCAACCTGCAACAACAGGCCACCCTTAACTACAACAGCGAGCACTGGAACTTCAACGGCCTCGTACAGCAGTACCAGACCCTGGACAAAGTCTCTTACCCGTACCAGCGCTTGCCGCAACTGACGCTGACGGGCAACAAGGACTGGGATTTCACGACCGGCAACCTTTACACCCAGTTCGTGCGCTTCGACCGTAACAGCAATGCACCGGCGAACGTCACCAGCGTCACCGGCAACCGCTTCGTGGCCTACCCCAGCATCAGCGCGCCCTTCGGTGAATCCTACGGCTACATTACGCCCAAGCTCGGCCTGCATTACACCAAGTACGACCTGAGCGGCGATACCGCCCTGTATGACAGGACCCAGGTCACGCCAACCATCCTGCAGAACAACTACTACCAGTCCGACTCCCGTGCATTGCCGATCTTCAGCCTCGACAGCGGCCTGTACTTCGACCGCGAGATGCGCGTCGTCAAGAACAGCTACACCCAGACGCTGGAACCGCGACTGTTCTACGTCTACATCCCACACCGCGACCAATCCCGGATCCCGGTGTTCGATACCGCCCAGGCCGACCTCAACCTCGGCACGCTGTTCTCGGAAAACCAGTTCGTCGGCCAGGACCGCATCAACGATGCCAACCAGATATCCCTGGCAGTCACCAGCCGCCTGATCGATGCCAAGACCGGCCAGCAGCGCCTCGCGGTCACCGTCGGCCAGCGCTTCTATTTCAGCGACCAGAAGGTGACCCTTCCAGGCGTCGCCCCGCGCAGCGGCAACACCTCGGACATCGTGACGGCCCTGACGGCACGCCTGCTCAACCACTGGAACCTGGATGCCGGCTGGCAGTTCAACACCGACACTTCCACCACCATGAAATCCAACATCTCCGCGCGCTACCAGCCAGAACCGGGCAAGGTGCTCAACCTGTCCTACCGTTACACCAAGAGTCTGGTCGACCAGATCGACCTTTCCAGCGAGTGGCCGCTGGGCGGCAACTGGTACGCCCTGGGGCGCGTTAACTATTCCTTCCTGGACAACCCGCTCACACCCGGCCGTGAAAAGGGCATGATTGAAAGTCTGGCCGGCACCGAGTACGATGCCGGCTGCTGGCAAGCGCGCGCCGTCATGCAACGCGTGTCCACCGCGACCGCGACCGCCAACTACGCGCTGTTCTTCCAGCTAGAATTGGGTGGCATGGCCTCGATCGGCACCAGCCCGCTCGCCCTGCTGAAACGGAATATTCCAGGTTACACCAGCAGCGGCCTGATCCCTGACAACTTCCAACAGCATTGATATGACCCTAATGAACATTCTGGCCCGCTTCACGCTGGCGACATGCCTGGCCCTCGCCGTTGGCGCTCAAGCGCTTGCCGCCGAGGAAGACCAGGTCACCCAGATCGACCGTGTCGTCGCCGTGGTCGACCGCGAGGTCATCACCCTGAACGAACTGAAGGACCGCATCAACACCGTCCTTGCCCAGATGGAGAAACAGGGCGTGCAACTGCCTCCGCGCGCGGCACTCGAAAAACAGGTGCTGGAACGTATGATCACCGACCGACTGCAGATGCAATTGGCCGCCCAGACCGGCCTGCGTGTGGACGACGCCCAACTGGACAAGACCATCGAGCGCATCGCCGAGCAGAACAAACTCACCCTGCCGGAATTCCGCGAAGCCCTGGAAAAAGAAGGCATCATCTACCGCAAGTTCCGCGAGGACATCCGGGGTGAAATCATCCGCGCCCGCCTGCGCGATCGTGAAGTGGACAGCCGCATCAACATCACTGACGCGGAAATCGACAATTTCCTGACCACCCAGGCCTCCCGCAACGAGGCGCAGGACGAATTCGAGATCGCCCACATCCTGGTACGCGCTCCGGAAGAGGGCAGCCCGGAGGAATTGCAGAAGCTGCGCGCCAAAGCCGAAGAAGCCTTGAAGAAACTGAAGGGCGGTGCCGATTTTGCCCAGGTTTCCGCGAGCTACTCCGACGCACCCAACGCGCTGGAAGGCGGCAACCTCGGCTGGAAGACTTCCACGCAAATCCCCGCCCTGTTCTACGACGCGCTCAAGCTCATGCAACCGGGTGAAGTCAGCCCCATCATGCGCAGCCCGAACGGCTTCCACATCCTAAAGATGACCAACCGACGGGGCGGCTCGTCACCCCTGGTGATCCAGCAAACCCATGCCCGTCACATCCTGCTCAAGCTCAGCGAAGTCGTGTCCGAAGCTGATGCAAAACGACGCATGGACGACATCAAGGAGCGCCTGGACAACGGCGCCAAGTTCGAAGATCTTGCCCGCCAGTACTCCGAGGATGGCACCGCAGCCAGCGGCGGCGACCTCGGCTGGGTCAACCCCGGCGACACCGTCCCCGAATTCGAGAAAGCGATGAACGCACTCAAGGTCGGCGAGATCAGCGAACCCGTCCGCACACAGTTCGGCTGGCACATCATCCAGGTCACAGAACGCCGTAGCCAGGACATGAGCCGCGAAGCCGCACGCCTGAAGGCGCGCCAGGAAATCAAGGCACGCAAGTCCGACGAAGCCTATCAGGACTGGATACGCGAACTGCGCGACCGTGCTTACGTCGAGTACCGCCTGGAAGACAAGTACTAGGAACCTGCCCGGACCTTGGCCGCCAGACGCCCCCATATCGCGCTCACCGCCGGCGAACCCGCCGGCATCGGCCCTGACCTCTGCGCCATGCTGGCACAGAGGCTGCCGGAGGCCGACATCACCGTCATCGCCGACCGCAACCTGATTGAAACCCGCGCCGCGCAACTCGGCCTGCCCCTGAACGGCCTCAAGATCACGCACATCCCGCTGGCCGCACCGGCAGAACCGGGCAAACTGGATCCCGCCAACGGCAGCTACGTGCTGGAAACGCTCCGTTTTGCAGCCGCCGGCTGCACCAACGGCCTGTTCGACGCCATGGTCACCGCCCCGGTACACAAGGGTGTCATCAACGATGCCGGCATCCCCTTCACCGGCCACACCGAATACCTGCAGGAACTCACCCACAGCGAGCAAGTCGTGATGATGCTGGTCGGCGGCGGCATGCGCGTCGCCCTCGCCACCACCCACCTGCCGCTGCGCGAAATTCCCGATGCCATCACCCCGGAACTGCTCGAAAGCGTGATCCGCATCCTGCACCACGACCTCGTGCACCGCTTCGGCATCGCCACCCCCACCATCCGTGTCGCCGGCCTCAACCCCCACGCCGGGGAAGGCGGCCATCTCGGCATGGAAGAAATCGAAGTCATCGAGCCGGTACTGGAAAAACTCCGCCAGACCGGCATGCACCTCATCGGCCCCCTCCCCGCCGACACCATGTTCTCGCAGAAAAACCTCGCCAGCACGGATGCGTTCCTGGCGATGTACCACGACCAGGGCCTCGCCGTGCTCAAACACGCCAGCTTCGGCGAAGGCGTCAACGTCACGCTGGGGATGCCGATCATCCGGACTTCGGTTGACCACGGAACTGCACTGGATTTGGCCGGAACGGGCAAGGCGGATGTGGGAAGTTTGTATGCAGCAATTGAGTTGGCGATTGAATTAGCTAAGTCACGTTAACCAAACCGAGGAGAGGTCAACTTGAGCTGGGAAGCAATAGCAGGAATTTCAAGCGCGGTTATTGCACTCTGCGCCTTCTTTCTAACAATTTGGCAGACGTGCATAACACGGAAACACAACAAGCTGTCTGTCACCCCTCACCTAACAACTTGGACTCACTCAGACAAATCAAAGAGTCTATATTCTGTCGAATTACTCAACAACGGTATCGGCCCGGCATTAATCAATCACTTCGAAATTCAAGTTGACGGGTACCCCATGATTGGCGAAGGTCTTGAGCCAATAGAAAAAGCACTAAAACTACTTTTCCCTCAATACCAATACACATCGTCGCAATCCTTTGTGTCAAAGGGCTACATGATGTCTGCAAAAGAAACCCGTAACCTCGTAACCATCCAGTTTCATGGTGAAAATTTACCTGATCCTGAGGAAGTCGAGCACGCGACAAAAAGAGCAAGATTGTTAATTGAGTACGAATCAATTTACAAAGACAAGGCAACGCTAGACACGTCCAAATTCCAAGCTCTCCCTATGCAATGAGAATAGCCCGCGAGCAGAAAAATCGCATTATCTAGGTGGCTCTTAATGAATCTCATACGTCACCATCAACTGAGAAATTGAAGCCAACCAAATGCGCCCCCCTCTGACACGCCGAGCAGCACAGCCAAGTCGGGGGTTGTCGGCGAGGACTGTCTGAGCGCAGCGAGTTCCGCAGCCGCCCGGCTTGGCGCGCAGCGCAGGGGAGTGCGCAGCACCATGGCAGCGGGGTCGCCTTCTCTTTGGTTTCTTTCTCTTGGCGAGACAAGAGAAAGAAACTTGCCGCCGGGCAACCCCCGGTCTGCCCAATCCACCACACCGAAATGACGGCCATCGCCCGCTCCAGTAAAATGCCCGAATGAAACACATCCCCAAAAAACTTTTAGTTCTGACATCACATGCTTCGCATATGAGTCTCCTCTGAAACGTTTTTGATCAATTGGCGAAGCCCATGAAACATATTCCGAAAAAACGTTTTGGCCAGAACTTCCTCATCGACCAGGACATCATCCGCTCCCTGATCGAAGCCATCCGCCCCGCCCCCGACGACCTCATGGTCGAAATCGGCCCCGGCCTCGGCGCGATGACCCAGCCGCTGCTGCAAACCCTGAACCACCTGCATGCCGTCGAACTCGACCGTGACGTGATCGCCTGGATGCAAGGCCACTACCCGGCCGGCAAGATCACCATCCACAACATCGACGCCCTGAAATTCGACTTCACCTCGCTCGGCCCCAGGATTCGCGTCGTCGGCAACCTGCCCTACAACATCTCCACCCCCATCCTCTTCCATCTGCTGGACAACGTCGACCACATCATCGACATGCATTTCATGCTTCAGAAGGAAGTGGTGGAGCGCATGGTCGCGGCTCCTTCGACTTCCGAATACGGCCGGCTCTCGGTGATGCTGCAGTACCGCCTGTACATGGAATACCTGATTACCGTGCCGCCGGATGCCTTCGACCCGCCCCCCAAGGTGGAGTCGGCCGTTGTCCGCGCCGTTCCTTACGCCGAGCTGCCATACCCCGCCAAGGACGAGAAGCTGTTTGCCAGAATCGTCACGGCCGCGTTCGGCCAGCGCCGCAAGACCCTGCGCAACACGCTCAAGGGCCTGCTGGACGACGCCGGCTTTGCCGCACTCGGCATCGACTCGCAACTTCGCGCGGAAAATCTCGGCGTGGCTGAATTCGTGGCCATCGCCAACTATCTCGCCTGATATAATTCGGGAAATTCCTGAACCACGGGACAGACAAGGGCCACCGGGACATGCGTCTTTCCGGTGCGTTTCATGACAAACCGCTTTTCGGCTTTTAATTAAGGACATCACCATGCGCGTTATCCTCCTCGGCGCCCCGGGCGCCGGCAAAGGCACCCAGGCCAACTACATCAAGGAAAAATTCAATATCCCCCAGGTGTCCACCGGTGACATGCTGCGCGCGGCGGTCAAGGCCGGCACCCAGTTGGGCATGGAAGCGAAGAAGTTCATGGACGCGGGTGGCCTGGTGCCGGATGAGGTGATCATCGGACTGGTGAAGGAACGCATCAAGGATGCGGACTGCGCCAACGGTTTCCTGTTCGACGGCTTCCCGCGCACCATCCCGCAAGCCGAAGCGATGAAGCAGGCCGGCGTGGACATCGACTACGTCGTCGAGATCGACGTGCCGGACGAGGAAATCATCAAGCGCATGAGCGGTCGCCGCGCCCACCTGGCTTCCGGCCGCACCTATCACGTGATCTTCAACCCGCCCAAGGTAGCCGGCAAGGACGACGTGACCGGTGAAGACCTGGTGCAGCGCGACGACGACAAGGAAGAAACCGTGATGAAGCGCCTGGAGGTCTACCACAGCCAGACCAAGCCGCTGGTCGAGTACTACTCCTCCTGGGCAGCCAGTGGCGCACCAGGCGCACCGAAGCACGTCAAAATCGCCGGCGTGGGATCGGTCGACGCCATCCGTGACGCGGTGTTTGCTGCGCTCAAGTAAGCGCGACGTCCAAACAAAAAGGCCTGCACCGTGAGGTGGCAGGCCTTTTTTTCGCCCGGAAGAATCAGGCGTTGCGCTTGTTGACGACCAGCTCGTGGATCAGGGGCGTCAGGATCAGTTCCATGGCGAAGCCCATCTTGCCGCCCGGCACCACGATGGTGTTGCGGCGGGACATGAAGGAATCCTTGATCATGGACAGCAGGTGCTTGAAATCGGCCCGCTCCGGATCCTTGAAACGGATCACCACGAAGCTTTCGTCCAGCGTCGGGATATCCCGCGCGATGAACGGATTGGAGGTATCCACCGTAGAAACGCGCTGGAAATTGACGTCGGTATTGGAAAACTGCGGGCAGATGTATTCCACGTAATCGCGCATCCGGCGCAGGATGATCTGGGTCACAGCCTCGGCGGAATAACCACGCTCGGCGGTATCGCGATGAATCTTCTGGATCCATTCCAGGTTGACGATCGGCGCCACGCCTACCAGCAGGTCGACATGGCTGGCGATATCGACTTCCGCCGTCCGCACGCCACCGTGCAGGCCTTCGTAGAACAGGATGTCCGAACCCGGCGGGATATCTTCCCACGGGGTGAATTCACCCGGCTTGAGGTTGGTGCCGAAGCGCGCATTGAGCTCAACCGCCTCGGCATCGCTGTGGATGTAGTAGCGACGCTGGCAGGTGCCGCTCTCGCCGTACTTGCGGAAGGTTTCCTCGATCTTGTCGAAGTGATTGCATTCCGGGCCGAAATGGCTGGGCGCGCGCTGGTAATTGTTGTCGGCCTCTTCCACTGCCGCCTTGAACTCGGCACGGGTCAGGCTATGGAAACTGTCCCCTTCCAGCACGGCTGCCTCGATCCCTTCGCGACGGAAAATCTGCTCGAAGGCGCGCTTCACGGTCGTGGTACCAGCACCGGAAGATCCGGTGACTGCAATCACGGGGTGCTTCTTGGACATCGGTTTCTCCTCAGGAATGAGACTTTGCTCGCAGCCGCCTGCGAGGCGCCATTTGGGCTGTTTTTATTGGATTATACGTCAGCAGAGGCAATCAACCAACCAATCCCAAGGTATAATTTACACCTTTGAAAACCAGCAGAAATTTCATCATCTTATGCAATCGCAGTACCAATCCAACGAGATCGAGCAACGCGCCCAGCAACACTGGGACACCCGGAATACCTTTGCCGCAAAGCGCGACGACAGCAAACCCAAGTACTACTGCCTGTCGATGTTCCCCTACCCCTCCGGCAAGTTGCACATGGGCCATGTGCGCAACTACACCATCGGCGACGTGCTGACCCGCTGGCACAAGATGCGTGGCTACAACGTGCTGCAGCCCATGGGCTGGGACGCGTTCGGCCTGCCCGCCGAGAACGCGGCGATCCAGAACAAGGTGCCGCCGGCGAAGTGGACCTATGACAACATCGCCTACATGAAGAAGCAGTTGCAGTCGCTGGGATTGGGCATCGACTGGTCGCGCGAACTGGCGACCTGTAAGCCGGATTATTACAAGTGGAATCAGTGGCTGTTCCTGCGCATGCTGGAAAAAGGCATCGCCTACAAGAAAACCCAGGTGGTGAACTGGGACCCGGTCGACCAGACCGTGCTGGCCAATGAGCAGGTGATCGACGGCCGCGGCTGGCGTACCGGTGCGGTGGTAGAAAAACGCGAGATTCCCGGCTATTACCTCGGCATTACGCAATACGCTGAAGATCTGCTGGCCGATCTGGACAAACTGCCGGGCTGGCCGGAACGCGTCAAGACCATGCAGGCCAACTGGATCGGCAAGAGCATCGGCGTGCGCTTCGCATTCCCCTACGAGCTGGATGGCAAGCAGGAAAAGCTGTGGGTGTTCACGACCCGCGCAGACACCATCATGGGCGTGACCTACTGCGCCGTTGCTGCCGAACATCCGCTGGCCATGCGTGCGGCGCAGGACAATCCGGCACTCGCCGCCTTCATCGAGAAGTGCAAGCACGGCTCAGTGATGGAGGCCGACATCGCCACCATGGAAAAAGAAGGCATGGACACCGGCTTCAAGGTCACCCATCCGCTGACCGGCGAACAGGTGCCAGTGTGGGTCGGCAACTACGTGCTGATGAGCTATGGCGAGGGTGCCGTGATGGCCGTTCCCGCCCACGATGAGCGCGATTTTGCATTTGCGAAGAAATACAACCTGCCGATCCAGCAAAGTATCACGGTCGAGGGCGAAACCTTCTCAACGGAAAAATGGCAGGAATGGTACGGCGACAAGGCCAAGGGTCGCTGCTTCAATTCCGGCAAGTACGAAGGCCTGACTTACGAAGCCGCCGTGGACGCGATCGCCGCTGACCTCAAGGCCAAAGACCTTGGCGACAAGCAGGTGCAATGGCGCCTGCGCGACTGGGGCGTTTCGCGCCAGCGCTACTGGGGCTGCCCGATTCCCATCATCCATTGCGACGACTGCGGCGACGTGCCGGTGCCGGACGACCAGCTGCCGGTGGTACTGCCGGAGGACTGCGTGCCGGACGGCTCGGGCAACCCGCTGCACAAGCGCGCCGACTTCATCAATTGCACCTGTCCCAAGTGCGGCCAGCCGGCCAAGCGCGAAACCGACACCATGGACACCTTCGTCGATTCGAGCTGGTACTACTCGCGTTACGCCAGCAAGTTCGGCAAGGATGCGATGGTGGACGAAGACACCAACTACTGGATGCCGGTCGATCAGTACATCGGCGGCATCGAGCACGCCATCCTGCACCTGCTGTACTCCCGTTTCTGGAGCAAGGTGATGCGCAACCTCGGCCTCGTGAATTATGACGAGCCGTTCGCCAACCTGCTGACTCAGGGCATGGTGCTGAACCACATCTTCTCGCGCCGCACCGACAAGGGCGGCATCGAGTATTTCGCGCCGGAAGAAGTCGCGCTGACCCATGATGCCGGCGGCAAGGTCACCGGCGCCAAGTCCGTCGCAGATGGCCAGCCCGTGGATTACCAGGGCATCGGCACGATGTCGAAATCCAAGCGCAACGGCGTGGACCCGCAATCGCTGATCGAGCAGTACGGCGCTGACACCGCACGCCTGTTCATGATGTTCGCCGCACCGCCGGAACAGACACTGGAATGGTCCGACTCAGGCGTGGAAGGCTCGCACCGCTTCCTGCGCCGCGTCTGGGCGTTCGCGGCAGAGTTCGAAGGCATCGGCAAGGAGTCACTCGACCTCGGCAACCTGTCGAACGACGCCAAGGCGCTGCGCCGCGAGATCCATCTGTCACTGAAGCAGGCCAACTACGACCTGAGCCGTTTCCAGTTTAACACCGTGGTGTCTGCCGCGATGAAGATGCTGAACGCGCTGGAAAAATCCGGCAAGGAACCGGCCAACCGCGCCGTGACGCAGGAAGCACTGTCCATCCTGCTGCGCCTGCTGTCGCCGATCACCCCGCACATCTGCCATACGCTGTGGAACGAACTGGGGTATGGCGACGACATCCTCGCGGCCAGCTGGCCGGAACCGCTGGATGCCGCCATGGTCCAGGACGAGCTGGAACTGGTGATCCAGGTGAACGGCAAGCTGCGTGGCAGCATGACGGTAGCCAAGGACATGGCCCGCGATGTCATCGAAAAACTGGCTGTCGAGCAGCCCTGTGTGCAAAAGCACCTCGAGGGTGTTAGCGTACGCAAGGTGATTGTCGTTCCGGGCAAATTGGTCAACGTCGTTGTGGGGTAACAACATGCAAACTTTCGCGCTGCATTTCTGCAAACTCCTGCTGGCTGCCGCATTGCTGGCCCTCACCGCATGCGGCTTCCACATGCGCGGACAGGCCGACCTGTCGTTCAAGACCCTGTACATGCAGAAGTCCGGCGCGCCGGCACTCGCTGCAGACCTCAAGCGGGTCTTGAAATCGAACGGCATCACTCTGGTGAACACGCCCGACGAAGCCGAAATGCAACTCGACCTGATGCTGGAGCAGCCGGAAAAACGCATTCTGTCGCTGTCAGGCGGCGGTCGCGTGCGTGAGTTCGAATTGCTCTACCGCGTGAATTTCCGTACCCGCGAACGCAGCCAGGACCTGTGGGGACCGGTACAAACCGTGGACGGACGCCGTGACTACTCCTACGACGACACGCAGCTGCTCGCGAAGGAAGGCGAGGAAGCCCGCCTGTACAGCGACATGCGCGCCGATGCCGTGCGTGAAATCATGCGCCGGCTGAGCGTACAGCAGAAGGCCTCGGCCAGACCCAGCGCCGCCAACTGATGCGACTGGCGTTCGAGCAACTCGACGGGCATCTCGACAAGGAGCTGCGCCCGCTCTACGTTTTCACCGGCGATGAGCCGCTGTCCTTGCGGGAAGGGGTGGATGCCTTGCGTCTCGCCGCGAAAAAGCGTGGATTCGACGAACGCCTGAGCTATACCGCCGAACGCAATTTCAACTGGCAACAGCTGACAGCCAGCGGGCAGTCGATTTCGCTGTTCTCGAGCCGCAGGCTACTGGAGGTGCACATTCCTTCCGGCAAACCCGGCATCGAGGGCGGCAAAGCCCTGCAGGCCTATTGCGAGCGCCTGCCGGAGGATACCGTGACCCTGATCACGCTGCCCAAGCTGGACAAGGCAGGCCAATCCAGTGCCTGGTTCAGCGCCCTGGAACGCGTTGCGACGGTGGTGCCGCTGCAGAATGTGGACATCGACCGCCTGCCGGCCTGGATCGGCCGGCGCCTGCAGGCACAGGGGCAACAGGCCGACCCGGGCACTCTGGACTTCCTTGCCAACCAGGTCGAAGGCAACCTGCTGGCCGCGCATCAGGAAATCCAGAAACTGGGGCTGCTGTTCCCGACCGGCAAGCTGGATCCGGAAGCCGTGCGCGAAGCCGTGCTGAACGTGTCGCGCTTCGATGTGTTCCAGCTCGGTGACGCGCTGCTGGACGGCGACGTCGCGCGGACCGCCCGCATCCTGCAGGGACTGGAGGCCGAGGGCGTTCAACCGCTCGCCCTGCTCGGCGTGCTGGCCTGGCTGTTGCGCGGCGTCACACGCGTCAAGCTCGCGGAATCGCGCGGCGAAAACTTGGCAAATGCCATGCAACAGGCCAAAATCTGGGGCGACCGTCAGGCACAGGTTCGCCGCATGCTGGCACGGGTCAGCCTGCGCCAGTTACAGGCCGCCATGCTGAAAATGGCGGAAATCGACAAGATCAGCAAAGGGATCGCCACCGGCAAACCCTGGCTGGAAATTTCGCGCCTGTGCGTCGGCCTGGCGCGTGCAGGAACACGCAGACGCGCAAGCGCCTGATTGGAGCCAAAATGGACATCAAGCAATACATGCAAACCCTGGGGCAGAACGCCCGCACCGCCTCCCGCGCCATGGCGAAGGCCGACACCAGCACCAAGAACCGTGCGCTGCTGGCCATTGCCGGCGCCATCCGCCGCGAGAAAGACAAGCTCATCGCCGCCAACCAGCAGGACATGGACGCAGCACGCGCCGCCGGCATGGAGGCCGCGATGCTGGACCGCCTTGCACTCTCCGAGAAGGCGATCGCCACCATGGCCGAAGGCCTGGAACAGATCGCAGCGCTGGCCGACCCCATCGGTGAAATCAGCGACCTCAAATATCGCCCTTCCGGCATCCAGGTGGGCCGCATGCGTGTGCCGCTGGGTGTGATCGGCATCATCTACGAAGCCCGCCCGAATGTGACGGTGGACGCCGCCGGCCTGTGCATCAAGTCCGGCAACGCGTGTATCCTGCGCGGCGGCTCCGAGGCCATCCACTGCAACCGGGCGCTGGCCGCGCTGGTCCATGAGGGGCTGGAAGCTGCCGGCCTGCCGAAGGGCGCGGCACAGGTCGTGGAAACCACCGACCGCGCCGCGGTCGGCGAGTTGATCACCATGCGGGATTACGTCGACGTCATCGTACCGCGCGGCGGCAAGGGCCTGATCGAGCGCATTTCCAACGAGGCGCGCATCCCGGTGATCAAGCATCTGGACGGCAACTGCCATGTCTACGTCGATGACGAAGCCGACGAAGCCAAAGCGCTGCGCATCCTCGAGAACGCCAAGACCCAGCGCCTCGGCACGTGCAACACAGCGGAATCGCTGCTGGTCGCCCGCGCCGTTGCTGCCAACATGCTGCCCAAGCTCGCGGCCATGCTGATCGCCAAGGGGACGGAAATCCGCGGCTGCGCCGAAACGCAGAATCTGGTGCCACAGGCCAAGGCCGCGACCGAAGAGGATTATTACACCGAGTACCTCGCAGCGATCATTTCCTGCAAGGTCGTGGATGGCCTGGACGAGGCCATCGAGCATATCAACAAATACTCTTCGCAGCACACGGAAGCCATCGTGACCGAGAACTACACCAAGGCGCGTCGATTCCTGCGCGAGGTGGATTCCAGCTCGGTGATGGTGAATGCTTCCACGCGCTTTGCAGATGGCTTCGAATACGGCCTGGGCGCGGAAATCGGCATTTCCACCGACAAGATCCACGCCCGTGGCCCGGTCGGCCTGGAAGGCCTCACCAGCCAGAAATACATCGTGCTCGGCGACGGGCAGGTGCGCAGCTAATTGTCACAGGCAGTCGGCATCCTCGGCGGCACGTTCGACCCCATCCACACCGGCCACCTGCGGTTGGCGGAGGAACTGGCGGAAGCGTTGGACCTGGAAGAAGTGCGCTTCATTCCGGCCGCCCGTCCCCCACACCGCGCCGAACCCCATGGCGAAGGCCAGCACCGCATCGCGATGGTCGAGCAGGCGATCGCAGGCAACCCGCGTTTCCGGCTCGACCTGCGCGAGTTCGAGCGCGCGGGGCCGTCCTATATGGTCGACACCCTGTCCTCGCTGCGCCGCGAACTGGGTCCTGATCGGCCGCTTTACCTGCTGCTGGGGACCGACGCATTTCTCGGCTTGCCGCGCTGGCATCGCTGGCAGGCACTGTTCGAACTCGCGCACCTGTGCGTGGCCAGGCGCCCGGGGGCTGCGCCGGAATCGGGCATGCCACCCGACCTGCTCGCGGTCTGGCAGCAGCGCCACCACAGTACCGTGGCGAACAGCCCGGCAGGGACCATCCTGTTGCGCGACATCACCGCACTGGATATTTCGGCCAGCGACATCCGCCACCGGCTGCACCGGGGCCACAGTATCCGTTACCTGGTGCCGGACGGCATCTACCATTACATTCACACGCATCATTTATACGCAAAGGAACCCCATGGAACTTGAAGCCATGAAGAAAGCCGTCGTCGACGCCCTGGAAGACATCAAGGCACAGGACATCACCGTTCTCGACGTTTCCAAGTTGACCTCGATCACCTCTTGCATGATCATCGCCAGCGCCACTTCCAACCGCCAGGCCAAGGCGCTGGCGCACAACGTTCAGGACAAGCTGAAGGAACACGGCATCGAACCCACCGGCGTCGAAGGCGAGCGCGAGGGCGAATGGGTGCTGGTCGATCTGGGCGACATCATCGTCCACATCATGCAGCAAAGCGCTCGTGACTATTACAACCTCGAGCAGCTGTGGGGCGCCGCGGAAGGCCGCCGCCATGCTGCGAAGCCTGCCGCTGCCGCTTAGCCCCCCTTCGCATGAAAATCCGCATTCTGGCCGTCGGGCACAAGATGCCAGCCTGGGTCGAACAGGGATGCGCCGAATACCTGAAGCGCATGCCGCGCGAAATGTCCGTCGAGATCGTCGAAATCAGGCCGGACAAGCGGGCCGCAGGCAAGGGCGGCGACCAGGTGCGGGAAGCGGAAGCCCTGCGACTGCTGGAGGCCGCCGGCCGTGACTACCTGGTTGCGATGGATGAGCACGGCAACGAACCGACGACCCTGCAACTGGCCAGCCGCATGGAAGGCTGGATGGCGGATGGTCGAGATGTCGCGCTGGTCATCGGCGGCGCAGACGGCCTGCATGACAAGGTGCTGCAGGCCGCGCACTGGAAGTGGAGCCTGTCGAAACTCACCATGCCGCACGGGATGGTCCGCGTCATGCTGGCCGAGCAGCTCTATCGCGGATGGTCCGTGATCAACAACCATCCTTATCACCGCGGCGACTTATAGCGCCACCATCCGGGTGGCAGTGCAAAAAGTTTGCTGCCCCTCTTGAAATTGAGGTTACAGCCACCATATGCGCTCCATCCGTCATATTTTTTCGAGGTATTTCATGTCGCAAGAAGAACAAGTCCAGCAGGCCGACAATGCTGAAGGTCAGGCCGCATCGCACGAAACGGAAATCATGCCGAGCCTGGAAGAACTGCTGAAGGAAGCAGAGCGCCAGGCCAAGGAGCATTACGACGCCTGGATGTACGCCAAGGCCGAGGCCGAGAATATCCGCCGCCGTGCCCACGAGGATACCGACAAGGCCCGCAAGTTCGCGCTGGAAAAATTCTCCGGCGAACTGCTGGCGGTGAAGGACTCCCTCGAAGCTGCGCTGGCCATCGACACCACTGACGTCGCCAGCTACAAGAACGGCGTCGAACTCACCCACAAGCAACTGGTCAGCGTTTTCGAGAAATTCAACATCGCCGAAGTCCATCCGGCCGGCGAGAAATTCGACCCGCACAAGCACCAGGCCATCAGCATGGTGGAAGCGGACGCCGAACCCAACACCGTGGTCCAGGTCCTGCAGAAAGGCTACACGCTCCATGACAGAGTCCTGCGCCCAGCGCTGGTGATGGTGGCGAAACCCAAGAACTGAATCCCGGCGCCGGAGCATCCGGCGCTTTCGAAGTCGGGCAGGTCTTGAAATCCCTTCGGACATCCCCACTTTGCAAACATCGGTTTTGAATTAAAGCTTAATTTTTCAGAGGAAAACACAATGGGCAAGATTATCGGTATTGATTTGGGCACCACCAACTCCTGCGTCGCCGTCATGGAAAGTGGCAAGCCGCGCGTCATCGAAAACGCGGAAGGTGCACGCACCACCCCCTCCATCATCGCCTACCAGGACGACGGTGAGATTCTGGCCGGCGCACCGGCCAAGCGCCAGGCAGTGACCAACCCGAAGAACACCCTGTACGCAGTCAAGCGCCTGATCGGCCGTCGCTTCGAAGAGAAGGAAGTCCAGAAGGACATCGGCCTGATGCCTTACACCATCACCAAGGCCGACAACGGCGACGCCTGGGTGGAAGTGCGCGGCCAGAAGATGGCACCGCCGCAAATCTCCGCAGAAGTGCTGCGCAAGATGAAGAAGACTGCCGAGGACTACCTGGGCGAAGAAGTGACCGAAGCCGTAATTACCGTGCCAGCCTACTTCAACGACTCCCAGCGTCAGGCCACCAAGGACGCAGGCCGCATCGCCGGCCTGGAAGTGAAGCGCATCATCAACGAACCGACCGCGGCTGCGCTGGCGTTCGGCATGGACAAGCAGGAAGGTGACCGCAAGATCGCCGTGTACGACCTCGGCGGCGGCACCTTCGACATCTCCATCATCGAAATTGCCGAACTCGACGGCGAGCACCAGTTCGAAGTACTGTCCACCAATGGTGACACCTTCCTCGGCGGCGAAGACTTCGACAACCGCCTGATCGACTTCCTGGCTGAAGAGTTCAAGAAGGACAATGGCGGCCTCGACCTGCGCAACGACCTGCTGGCCAAGCAACGCCTGAAGGAAGCTGCCGAAAAGGCCAAGATCGAGCTGTCCTCCAGCACCCAGACCGAAGTCAACCTGCCGTACATCACGGCCGATGCGACCGGTCCCAAGCACCTGGTGGTCAAGATCACCCGTGCCAAATTCGAAAGCCTGGTGGAAGACCTGATCGAGCGCACCATCGCTCCCTGCCGTACCGCGCTGAAGGACGCCGGCGTGACCATGGCCGACATTTCCGACGTGATCCTGGTCGGCGGCCAGACCCGCATGCCCAAGGTGCAGGAAAAGGTCAAGGAAATCTTCGGCAAGGAACCGCGCAAGGACGTGAACCCGGACGAAGCCGTGGCAGTTGGCGCCTGTATCCAGGGCGGCGTGCTGCAGGGTGAAGTGAAGGACGTGCTGCTGCTGGACGTCACCCCGCTCTCCCTGGGGATCGAAACCCTGGGCGGCGTCATGACCAAGCTGATCCAGAAGAACACCACCATCCCGACCAAGGCTTCGCAAACCTTCTCCACCGCGGACGACAACCAGTCCGCCGTAACCATCCACGTACTGCAGGGCGAGCGCGAGATGGCTTCCGGCAACAAGAGCCTGGGCCAGTTCAACCTGACCGACATCCCGCCGGCACCGCGCGGCATGCCGCAGATCGAAGTGACCTTCAACATCGACGCCAACGGCATCCTGCACGTCAGCGCCAAGGACAAGGCCACCGGCAAGGAAAGCAACATCACCATCAAGGCGAGCTCCGGCCTGTCCGAAGAGGAAATCCGCCGCATGGAAGAAGATGCGGCCGCCCACGCCGACGAGGACAAGAAGCTGCGCGAACTGGTCGACGCCCGTAACGCGGCCGACGCCATGGTGCACAGCGTGAAGAAGTCCCTGTCGGAGCATGGCGACAAGCTGGATGCCGGTGAGAAGGACAAGATCGAAGCCGCGATCAAGGACGTCGAGGAAATCATCAAGGGTGACGACAAGGACGCGATCGAGGCCAAGACCAACGCACTGATGGAAGCTTCGCAAAAGCTGGGCGAGAAGGTTTACGCCGAGCAGCAGGCCCAGCAGGGCGGCGCGGAAGCCCAGCCGCAAGGCGAGAAGACGGTGGATGCCGAAGTGGTCGACGCCGAATTCGAAGAAGTCAAAGACGACAAGAAGTAAAACCGATTAACCACGGGGCACGCAGAGAGCAAGGAGCCATCCGCTCTTCTCTGTGTCCTCCGTGTTCTCCGTGGTGAAAGTCTTAAATGGCAAAACGCGACTATTACGAAATCCTGGGCGTCAACCGCGACGCCTCGGACGATGAAATCAAGAAGGCCTACCGCAAGCTGGCCATGAAGTTCCACCCTGACCGCAATCCGGACAATCCGAAAGCGGAGGAAAACTTCAAGGAAGCCAAGGAAGCCTATGAAATCCTGTCGGACGCCCAGAAGCGTGCGGCCTACGACCAGTACGGCCATGCCGGTGTGGACCCGCAGGCTGGCATGGGCGGTGGCTTCGGCGGCGGCAACTTTGCCGATGCGTTCGGCGACATCTTCGGCGACATCTTCGGCGGCGGCAGCCGTCGCTCCAACGTCTATCGTGGCGCCGACCTGCGCTACAACATGGAAATCTCGCTGGAAGACGCCGCCCGCGGTACCGAAACCAAGATCCGCATCCCGGTCATGGCCGAATGTGAGACCTGCCACGGTTCCGGCGCACGTCCCGGCACCTCGCCAGTGACTTGTACGACCTGTGGCGGCCACGGCCAGGTACGCGTGCAGCAGGGCTTCTTCTCCATCCAGCAGACCTGCCCGAAGTGCCACGGCAACGGCAAGATGGTCAAGGAACCCTGCCCCACCTGCCATGGCGACGGCCGCGTCAAGCAGCACAAAACGCTGGCGGTCAAGATTCCGGCCGGCGTTGACGAGGGCGATCGCATCCGCTTGTCTGGCGAAGGCGAAGCCGGGGTCAACGGCGGACCGCCTGGAGACCTGTACGTCGTGGTGCATCTCAAGCAGCACGCGATTTTCCAACGTGACGGCGGCGACCTGCATTGCGAAATGCCGATCAGCTTCACCGTGGCGGCCTTGGGAGGCGAGATCGAAATCCCGACGCTGGACGGTCATGCCAAGATGAAGATTCCGCCGGAAACCCAGTCAGGTGCCAAGTTCCGTCTGCGAGGCAAGGGCATCAAGCCGTTACGCACCAGCGAGCACGGCGATCTGATCTGCCATGTCATGGTGGAGACCCCGGTCAAGCTGACCGAGCGCCAGAAGGAACTGCTGCGCGAACTGGAAGAGATCAACCAGAAGGACGCGCAGAAGCACAGCCCTCGCGCGAAATCCTGGATGGAAAAGGTCAAGGACTTTTTCCAGTAAGCGCTGCAGTCAAACAACAAAGGCCCGTATTGACGGGCCTTTGTTGTTTCAGCAGATCGAGGCTTCAGTCCCGATCGTCATGGTCATCGCGATCTTCATGCCCGTGCTCCCGCTTGTCGCGTTCCTTTTTCTTTTCGCCATAGCACGCCCGACCATAATCGCCGTGCCGGATATGCGCGTCCACCGCGTTCTCGTCGACATAAAGCGTCTTGCCCTTGTGGCAGACAGCTCGTTTGTGATCCTCATGGTGCGGCAACCCTGCACAACCGGCCAGAAGGGCCAGCAGCATGCAGACTGCCATGTTTCTTGAAAATGTCATTCGAGGTTTCTCCTTGCTGCCAAACATTGCTTACCTTACCACGCTGGCGGACTTGGCACATCCCACCATTAATTTCCGGTAATATCGCCGCATGCGTATTCCATCATTCGTTGCCCTCCTGACGCTGGCTCTCGTGCTGCACACTCCACTCGCACTGGCAGCTGAGGCAGACGCCCCGGATGAAGCCGGTGCATCCACTGGCGCGCCGGGCGAGGAAGGAGCAAAGCCCTCCCCTGCGCCCAAGCCTGAAAAGAAGACACCCCCCAAGCCCCCCGAATACGACCAGATGCCGCTGGCCACGCTGCAGAAAAAAGCTGATGCCGGCGACCTCAAGGCCCAGTTCGAACTCGGATCACGCTTCAACTATGGCCGCGAGCTCCCGAAAAACACCCGAGAAGCCCTGCGCTGGCTGCGCAAGGCCGCACAGGGCGGCAACACTGACGCGCAACGCCTGCTGGCGGTCAAACTGTTCGAAGGCCATGACGTCGCGGCCGACCATACCGAGGCGCTGTTCTGGGCGCTGAAGCTGGCAGATACCGGCGACCGGCCGGGGCAGGTCATGATCGGCCGGATGTACGCCAACGGCGAAGGCACCGCGCGCGATCTGGTCCGGGCCTATATGTGGTATGACATCGCCGCGACGACGGTAAGCGGCAAGGCGCCGGCCGAGCTCGACCAGAAAGCCAAGGAGGATGCGACTTCCGAATTGGAGAAGACGGCGGCCCTGCTGCAACCCACGGAAATCACCGACGCCCAGCAACTGGCGAGCGACTGGTGGTTGAACCATCACGCGAGAAAACCCGCCCCCAAAAAGAAGAAGGCCGGAAAACCGGCCGTCAAACCCAGGCAGGACACTCCTGCTAAGGAATAAGGTGACGGGAGCACCCGTCCCCATCCACCCGCAGGTAATCCCCAGTGTCATGCCAGTCCCCCAGCACCCAGCGGGTACAGGCATGTCCATCGATGTCGACTGCGTGACGACCGGGGCGGTGCGTGTGCCCGTGGATCAGCAACTCCGGATAGCCATGCGACGCCAACAGCGCACGCACAGCCCCCTCATTCACATCCATGATCGCTTCGGACTTGATGCTTTTTTCCGTTTCACTGCGCATGCGCAACGCCTCGATCTGGGCCACACGCGCCACCAATGGCTGGTCCAGAAAGGATTGCTGCCACGACGGATTGCGCACCTGCTGGCGGAAGGCCTGGTAAGCCTGGTCATCGGTACACAAGGTATCGCCATGCGTCAGCAGCACGCGACGCCCTGCAACGACAATCTCGGCCGGATCCGATAGCAGGGTGGCCCCGGCCGCCTTGGCAAAGGAAGCTCCTATCAGGAAATCGCGGTTGCCGTGCATGATAAACACGGCAGTTCCTTGTCCTGCGAGCGCTTGCAATGCCGCCGCGACAGACTGGTCATGCGGATGATGCGGTAACGCGTCATCCCCGGCCCAGTATTCGAACAGGTCACCCAGCACATACAGCGCGCCGGCATGGCGCGCTGTCGTCGAGAGAAAATCCAGCAGAAGTTGTGTCGTGCGCGGCCGTTCCGCGCAGAGATGCAGGTCGGAGATCAGTAAGACCGGTTTCAGCTCGCCACCGCGTTCTGGATGATCACGTCATCGACCGGCACGTCCTGATGGCCAGCCTTGTTGCCGGTGCGGACCTTGCGGATCGCATCCACGACATCGGCACCTTCAACCACTTTGCCGAACACACAGTAGCCCCAGCCGTTGGAGGTCGGTGCAGAAAAGTTGAGGAAATCGTTATCCGCGACGTTGATGAAGAATTGTGCGGTCGCGGAATGCGGGTTCGGGGTACGGGCCATGGCAATGGTATAAGCCTTGTTGGCCAGTCCGTTGTCGGCTTCGTTCTTGATCGGATCGTTGGTCGGCTTCTGGTTCATGCCGGGCTCGAAACCGCCGCCCTGGATCATGAAACCGTCGATCACACGATGGAAAATGGTGTTGTTGTAGAAGCCGCTGTTCACGTATTCCAGGAAATTGGCTACGGTAACCGGCGCCTTTTCCGCGTCCAGTTCCAGGGTGATGTCGCCAAAGTTCGTCGTAAGTTTAACCACGTTTTTTCTTTCCTTTTTTCACTGTCGATGTAGAAGATTTGATCATTTTGAGGTCCCCCGGGGGTTGAGCTGCATTTTCCGCCATCACGGGTGTTTCCAGCAGCGATGCCTTTTCGATGGTGACCAACTGGGTGGGGACATCCGGCAACTTGTTCACGACCTGGGTCGGCATATGGGAGATTTTCTCCACCACATCCATGCCGCGAATTACCCGGCCAAATACACAGTAACCCATGTGTGCAGAATCCGGGCGAGTAAAATTCAGCGTCTTGTTCTCGGCCACATTGATGAAGAACTGCGCTGTCGCCGAATCGGCATTGAACAGGCGTGCCATGGCCAGCGTGCCATAATCATTCTTCAAGCCATTGTTGGCCTCGTTTGGGATTGGCTCCTGCGTCTTTTTCTGGTGCAGGTCCGGCTGCAGCCCGCCCCCCTGAACGACGAACCCCTCGATGACACGATGGAAAACCGTGCCGTCGTAAAAACCACTATTCACGTACTCGAGAAAGTTGGCGACGGTTTTCGGCGCCTTGTCCGGATAGAGTTCCACCACGTAATTCCCCATGCTGGTACGGAACTCGATCTGGGGATTGGCAGCATAGACCGGCACATTCAGGACAAGCAACCCAATCAACAAAGCCATGCGGACGAGAAAATTCAAGGCAACTCCCTCCTTCTGTCTGGAACGAAGCGGTGGCTACGCCGCGCCTTCGTAAAGGATTTTCCAGCGCTTGCCTTCCAGTATCCAGTACTGGCGCTTGCGCATCTGGTTATTGAGATTATTGCTCTTATATTGTTGGTCGAAATTGACGACGACCATCTGCTGCTTGTCGTCAGGATATCTGAAGATGCTGACGTTGGACAGTTGGACGTTGGCCTTGGTCCCGACTGCCTGTATGCGACGTTTCTCCTGTGCCCAGCTCTCGAAATTGCGATCCTGACTGAAAAAATCGCGGGAATAATAATCCAGATAGCGGTCGGTATTTTGCGTCTCCCAAGCCTGGCGCCACCCTTCCATGGCACGTAGCAACGCTTCCTTTTGCGCAGCCAACTCCTCTGGCGTTCCCGCCGGGACGCCGTGCGTGATCACCACGGGAGTATTGCCGGCCTGCAACACCGGGGCCAGCGCCTTGAGGTCAGGGTTGGTCATCACCACGCAGCCATCGCTGGCACGGGGCGGACGGCTATAGGTGTCGCTCGGCGTACCGTGCAGCCAGATCCCATGGCCGTTCTTGCCCTGTCGCCGGTCCCATTCGTTGGGATAACTCAGTGGGTAGGCCGCCGATCCGTAGAAATCCGGCAGCTTTTTCGGCGAAAGCTGGGTGCCTGTAAAGTACAGGCCCAGTGGCGTGCGCTTGTCACCCTCTTTCCATTTCTCGGTGCCATTCTTGCCGACGGTGACGTAATAGTCCGCCACATACCGGGGCTTGCCATTCTCGTTGCGATAAAGGTAAAGCCGTGAACGACTGGAGTCGACCAGAATGACATGCTGCTGAGAGGGGTCGAGTTGCCACAGGTAATCAGGGGCGGCCTGTTCGTTCTGCTGGGTAAGGTACCGCTCCAGACGGACGCGTGCCTCTTCCCGGAAATCGGAAATGGCTTCCTGCGGAGCGTCCGGGGCGCCACCGAAACCGCTCAGTTCACGGGCACGTGCCATCAACAGATCGCCGCGCACCAGATGGGCCAGTTTGAAGTTGGGCGCGAGGCGCAGCACTTCATCCAGGGTATCGAGCGCCGCATGGGTCTTGCCCTGCGTGATTTCAAGCAGGCTTTTTACCAGCAGCCCTTCGGTGTCCGTCGGGATGGCCGGCATCCTGGGCGCCGGCCGGCTCGAATAGCCAAACCCGAAACGACCGAAATCGAAAGCCGTCGCATCCCATCGCGCGAATACCGCACCCGCAGCCATCAGCGCCACGAGGCATATCCCCTGGATCAACCTGATCGATCGCTTGTTCAACGGTCAGTCAACTCCTGCTCGATATACCATTTGCTCCCGCTTTTTTTCATCACCAGCGACTTGTTCGTGCGCTTGGCGACATCCCCGGCACGATAGCTCTGACGGAAATTCACGGTCGCATGGTTGTCATCCTGCATTTTGACACGAATATCGCTCAATTCAACCCTGATCGACGCAGGCGCCTTGATACGCTCCTGTCGTGACTTTTCCCAGACCGAACGCTTTTCACCGCCAGGCACCTTGAAACCTGCGCCGTAAAAAGCCAGGTAGCCATCGACATTCTTTGCAGACCAGGCCTTGGCCCAATTGCGTACCGTTTCCTCCAAGGCCTTGACCCCATCCGCGCCTGCCGGCTTTTCGGTCGCACGCACGCTCTCCGTCGCCCCCCGGTCCTTCCCGTCCTTAGCGGCGTCAACCACCGGAGCAGGAATTGGCTTGGCCGGCTCTGGCACCGCAACCGGCGGAGAAGGCGGCACTGGGGGCGGCGTTACCGCGGCCGGAACCGGCCTGACCGGCTCGGAAACGTTGGGGGCCGGTGAAGGTGCCGCGGATGGAGCAACCCTGACCGGCGGCTGCGCGACCGGCTCTGTCTTGGCGGCTACCTGTGCCGGGCGAACCGAGCCAGTAAACAGCTCCTTGACCATCGCCAGCTTGGTCTGCGCACGGGGGTTGTTCTTGTCGAGTTGCAACGCCTTGTCATAGGCGTCGGTCGCCATCCTGGCATAGACATCCCCCAGGTTTTCATGGGCGGTGGCATAACTGGGATGCGTCTTGATCGCCATTTCCAGGGCTCGACGTGCCTTTTCGTATTGCCCCTGGTCAGCATAGAGCACGGCGAGGTTATTGTAGGGTTCCGGCAATTCCGGATGTTTGCTGGTCAGGTCGCTGAACACCTTGATCGCATCGGCAGACTTGCCGCTTTCAGCCAGGAGCACCCCTTTGAGAAACTGTCCCTGGACGTCGCCGGGGTGTACATTCATATAACTGTTGAGACGTTCGAGCGCAGCGCCTGGCTGTCCTTGCTCGGCCAACAGTGAGATGCTCTTGAGATCATCTGCATGCGCGAATGAACTTGTCCACAACAGAACTGCCGCCATCAGGGCAGCGGGAACAAACGGGGAGCGCACGGTCATTATGTTATACTTCGGCCAGATTTCCAGCCGGCGATTCTATCAACAAGCCGCGCTGATATCCAACTGTTTACACGCTTAAAATCGCCTTCCGGACTGAATTCAAGCCACCATCATGCTCAAGATCTATAACACGCTCGCTCGCGAAAAACAGGATTTCAAACCAATCAATCCCGGTGAAGTACGCATGTACGTCTGCGGCATGACGGTGTACGACCTGTGCCACCTCGGGCACGCCCGCGTGATGGTGGTGTTCGACATGGTGGCACGCTGGTTGCGCGCTTCCGGCTACCAGCTGACCTATGTGCGCAACATCACCGACATCGATGACAAGATCATTCAGCGTGCTGCGCAGAACGGCGAGCCGATCGACGCACTCACCAACCGCTTTATCGCTGCCATGGACGAAGATGCCGCAGCGCTTGGCATCGTCAAGCCCGACCTCGAACCACGCGCCACCCACCATATCCATGACATGCTCGACCTGATCGGCACCCTGGAAAAGAAAGCCCTGGCGTATCGTGCCGACAACGGCGACGTGTATTACGCCGTCCGCGGCTTCGACGGCTACGGCAAGCTCTCAGGCAAATCCCTGGATGACCTGCGGGCAGGGGAACGCGTTGAAGTGGACACTCACAAACGCGACCCGATGGACTTCGTCCTGTGGAAGGCCGCCAAGCCGGGAGAACCCGCCTGGGATTCTCCGTGGGGTCCCGGCCGTCCCGGCTGGCACATCGAATGTTCCGCGATGAGCGAGCATCACCTGGGCCAGCATTTCGACATTCATGGAGGCGGCCAGGACCTCCAGTTCCCGCATCATGAAAACGAAATCGCCCAGTCCGAGGGCGCCCACGGCTGCACCATGGTCAACTACTGGATGCACAATGGCTTCGTGCGTGTCGATGATGAAAAAATGTCCAAGTCCCTGGGCAATTTTTTCACCATCCGCGAAGTCCTGAAACAATACGATGCCGAGGTGCTGCGCTTCTTCATCCTGCGCGCGCATTACCGCAGCCCGCTCAACTACTCCGACCAGCACCTGGATGACGCGAAGCAGGCGCTTACCCGCCTCTACACGGCCCTGCGCGGGCTGGATGTGCCCAGCGCAGCCATCGACTGGAATACCCCGCACGCAGTGCGCTTCCGCGCGTCCATGGACGACGACTTCAACACCCCGGAAGCAGTCGCCGTGCTGTTCGACCTCGCCAACGACGCCAACCGCACGCGCGACTTGCAAGCCGCCGCACAGCTGAAGGCTTTGGCCGGCATCCTGGGGTTATTGCAACGAGCTCCGGAAGATTTCCTGCAAGGCGACACCGCTGCGGATGGCCTGAACGCCGGTCGCATCGAAACACTGATCGCCGAACGCACCGCCGCCAAGAAAGCCAAGAACTTCGCTGAAGCGGACCGCATCCGTAAGGAACTGCAGGATAACGGAGTCGTGCTGGAAGACACCCCGCAAGGAACGATCTGGCGTCGCGCCTAGATATTGGTTTCCGGGTTTTCCTGCAGTCGCTGGTAGATCAGATTCTGCAGCAGGATCGCCTCCGAAGAGCGCAGGCTCTCGAAGCGCACCCCATAATGCGTATCGACAGGGCCCACCGCCGAGACCGTCTTGATCACCGAAGACACTTGCAGGTTGACCTCGTAATCGTTTGGCAGGATCCAGAAGCGGAAGGTCAAGCTTACCCGATCCCCCACCTGCCCGAGTGGCTGGGGAGAAATCAGCATGGCGCCGTTGATACTGATATTGGCAATCGTCGCCTCCAGACCGGCGCCCCCGGCCTCACCCCCCCCAGTCACCTTCACAGGCAGATTGACACGTACCCGTTCAGCATGCCGGATTTCGGTCCCCTGCACCGATTCCGGAAAGAGCAAATGGCAATACGCGTAAGGGGAAAAACGGATCTTTTCGACAGTGGACTCGAAAGTAAACGCCACCCGTCCGGAAAACCCTCGCACTTCCAGCGTGTCGCCCTCACGCACGGCATGGGCTCCGGAAAAAACGGAGGATGGCGGCTTCACCAGCACCGTCTCGCCCTTGAGAAAACCCAGCAGGCGTGCAGCCACCGGCGAATTTCTGCCTGGCACATCCAGTTGCAGCCGGTGTCCGATGGACAGGCGCAATTGATCCAACTCATAGGTACGAGTCGGAAAACTGTTCATGATGGGCTCTGGCTTGCTCAACGCGGAATCCTGTATCTTGATGATCGAAAAGAAGAAAGCTTACCAGAATCCGGGGGGATGAACCTCATGGATGTCCTGTACTCTAACGCTCATAAGCTATAATGTCCTTCTTATGACCGTGAAGCGCATCTGCATTTTTCTGGCCACGCTAATGATCCTGCTTTCTCTGGGAGGTCTCAGCCTGCACGCAGATGCATCCGAAGCACCGGAACAATCGCAGTACAGCTTCAGCATTTCCGACGAGCCGAACGACCCGGCCGGTCACCTGCAATCCCCCCCCACGCTGCCGGGATTCGAAATCGCCAGCACAAGGGTTTTCTTTACCCCGGAATCGCATTACCTCGATCCGCAACGCGCCCTTCCCGAACGCCCCCCCTGCGCCTGATTCTCTTCACGAGCCATCATTGGCTCGGACCTTGCTAATCCCTATCTGGGGACAGCATCCCCGCCTGACCTACACCGCCGGCAAATTCCCCCTGATGGGCACCCCGCGGTCGCTCGGGCCATATAACGCAAACATTGATGAGCCAACATGAAGCACTCGCACTCACTCATGCACCGTAGCGGTGCAGACGCTCTCCTGGGAACGCCTTGGCGTGTCCTGAAAATGACAGCCCTTCTCCTGCTGGCAGGGGTCCATCTGTCCGCGCAGGCAGCCCCGACGTTCACCCTGAAGGAACTGACCGACACGGCGTTGCAGTTCAACCCGTCCATCCAGGTGATCCGGGCGCAGGAAGATGCCGCGCAGGCAGCCGTCATGACGTCGACCTCCCTGATCAACCCTGAAATAGAAGCCGGTGCCGGCCCCAGCCGCTATCGCAGCGGCAACAGCGACACCCGTGCAAACTGGGGCGTCATGGTATCCCAACCGCTGGAGTTCGGTGACGTCCGCGCGGCGCGGCGTTCCCTGGCTGAGACTGGGGTACGCACCGTCACGGCAGGATCCGAGCTGGCACGTACGCAATTACGTAATCAGGTACGCTCCGCTTACTTCGAAGTCCTGCACCGCCAGGCGGTCCTGAAACTGGTCGAAGATGACAAGAACCTGCTCAGCCAGATTCGCGACAAGGTCAAATTGCGCGTGGACGTAGGCGAATCCCCGCGCTATGAACTGATCAAGGCCGAAACGGAAATGCTGGCGGCGGAACGTGACTATCGCGCCGCCCAGGTCCGGGTCGAAGAAAGCAAAGGTCTGCTGCGCAGCCTGGTGGGAGGCAGTATTCCTGAAAAATTCGAGGTCAGCGGCAGCATGGTGGCGAACACTTCGCTGGATTCCCTTGCCGCCCTGCAACAGAAGATCAATGACAGTCCGCTCATGCAACAGGGACGAATGCTGAATGAAAGTGCCACGGCCAAACTGAGCCTGGAAGAAAAGCTGCGCACCCCGGGCCTGACCCTCAAGGCCGGGATCGAACAGGATCCTGACTTGACCAGTTTCCGTTTCGGCGTGGCCATTCCATTGCCGTTGTGGAACCAGCGACAGGGCCAGATCGCCGAAGCGGCCGCCGGGGTCCGCCAGACGCAGGCACAACTCGGGGAACGGGAATTGTTTCTGAAGCGCGAGCTTGAAGCCGGCTTTCAGCGCTATCAGATCGCCCGCCAGCAGGTGGCGACCTTCGAGTCAGGCCTGCTACGCCAGGCAGAGTCGGTACTGAAGGTGGCAGAAGCCGCCTATCGCTATGGTGAACGCGGCATCCTCGATTACCTCGATGCGCAACGCACCTACCGCTCGGTGCGCAAGGACCACCTGAATGCACGCTACGACCTGAACAACACCGTACTTGAAATCGAACGCCTGCTGGGCACCGAATTACTGGAGGAGAAACCGTGAAAGTCACCCCATCCATCCTGTGCGCCCTGACCGCTGCCACGATCCTGCTGTCCGCCTGCAAACCGGAAGCACCGGTATCGCAGGAACCCAAGGTCATTGCCGACCCCAACCTGGTCACGGCCGCACCCGAACTGCAACAGCGCCTGAAACTGCATAAGGTCGAGAAAGCGGAGATGCGCGAAATATTGCGCATCCCGGGCAGCATCACCCTGGACGAACAGCGCGTGGCACGCATCGGCGCCAGCGTGACCGGCCGCATCACCGACATTGACGTGGTGCTCGGCCAGTCAGTCAAGCAGGGCGAAATCCTGGCCACGCTCAACAGTACCGAACTGGCGCAGAACCAGCTTGCCTTCATCAAGGCCAAGCAGCAGATCGAACTGCAGACCAAGGCCGTGGAGCGCGCACGCCTGTTGCTGAACGCTGACGTAATCGGCTCGGCCGAACTGCAACGGCGCGAAGTCGAACTGGCTTCTGCGCAGGCCGACCTGAACGCTTCGCGCGACCAGCTGCTGGTGCTGGGCATGTCCGACCGTGCGATCGCCGAACTGGCGCGCTCCAACCATATCCGCTCCATCAGCAGCGTCTCGGCACGCCTGGGAGGTACGGTAATCGACCGCAAGGTCAATCTGGGGCAGGTCGTGCAACCGGCGGACGAACTGTTCATCGTCGCAGACCTGTCACATGTCTGGGCCGTGGCCGAAGTGCCCGAACGGCAGGCTGAACTGATCCAGAAGGGCCAGGACGTGACCATCGAAATCCCGTCCCTGGGCGCCAAGCAGACCACCGGCAAGCTCATTTACGTGAGCGATACCGTGAACCCGGAAACCCGAACGGTGACCGTGCGCACCGACCTGGAAAACGTCGACCACAGCATCAAACCTGAAATGCTGGCTTCCATGCTGGTGCAATCCAAGCCGACACCCCAGCTCGCCGTGCCGGTCGAAGCCATCGTTCGCGAAAACGACCAGGATCATGTATTCGTCCAGGTCGCCCCCAACCAGTATCGCCTGCGCCAGGTCCGTCTCGGTCACGAATACGACGGCAAGCGTGCCGTGCTGAGCGACCTTGAGGAAGGGGCCACCGTCGTGACAGAAGGCGCCTTCCACCTGAACAGCGAGCGCAAGCGCAAGGAGCTCGAATAACCATGATCGAATCCCTCATACGCGCTGCGCTCAAGCAGCGCATCGTGGTGGTCGTGGTCGCGCTGGCGATGCTGGTGTTCGGCACCTTCGCGGTACAGAGACTGTCTGTCGACGCCTTCCCTGACGTCACCAACATCCAGGTGCAGATTGCCGCACAGGCGACCGGCCGATCCCCTGAAGAAGTCGAACGCTTCATCACCGTTCCGCTGGAAATCTCCATGACCGGCCTGCCGGGACTGACGGAAATGCGCTCGCTCAACAAGAACGGCCTGTCGCTGATCACGCTGGTCTTCACCGATGACACTGACGTCTATTTTGCCCGCCAGCTCGTCATGGAACGCCTGATGGAAGTCATGGACCGCATGCCGCAAGGCGTGACGCCAGTGCTGGGACCTGTCTCCACCGGTCTCGGGGAGGTCTACCAGTACACCCTGGACCGGCCGGATGACGGCAAGCGCGCACTGACCCGCGAAGAACTGACAGAACGGCGGGCCATTCAGGACTGGATTGTACGTCCGTTGCTGCGCGGCATTCCCGGCGTGGCGGAGATCAACTCCCAAGGAGGCTACGTCAAGCAATACCAGGCCCTGGTCAACCCTGACCGCATGACGCATTACGGCATCAAGCTGAACGACGTCTACCAGGCCCTGGCCAACAACAACGCCAACAGCGGCGGCGGTGTCCTGCCGCACTTCGCGGAGCAGTACCTGATCCGGGGAGTCGGCCTGATCCAGAACCTCGAAGACATCCGCAACATCGTGCTGAAGGAAGAAAACGGCGTCCCGGTCTACATGCGCGACGTGGCCGAAGTCCAACTTGGCCATGAGGTCCGTGTCGGCGCCGTGGTCAAGAACGGCGACACCGAGTCGGTCGGCGGCGTGGTGCTGATGATGCGCGGCGGCAACGCCAAGGAAGTGGTCACTCGCATCAAGGCCCGCGTCAAGGAAATCAACGAGAAAGCCATGCTGCCCGGCGGACTGCAGATCGTGCCTTACTACGACCGCAGCGAACTGGTGGACGCCGCGCTGCATACCGTGACCAAGGTGCTGATCGAAGGCGTGCTGCTGGTGATCGTCATCCTGTTCCTGTTCCTCGGTGACGTCCGTTCCAGCCTGATCGTGGTCGGCACGCTGATTCTGACGCCTTTGATCACGTTCATGGTGATGAACCACTACGGCATCTCCGCCAACCTCATGTCACTGGGAGGGCTGGCCATCGCCATCGGCCTGATGGTGGACGGCTCGGTGGTGGTGGTGGAAAACACCTTCCATCACCTGGGTCACCGCAAGGGCGAAAGCCGGATCCGGATCGTGCTGGAAGCGGCTGCGGAAGTCGGCACTCCGGTGCTGTTCGGCGTCGGCATCATCATCCTGGTGTTCCTGCCGCTGATGACGCTACAGGGCATGGAGGGCAAGATGTTTGCGCCGCTCGCCTATACCATCGCCATCGCCCTGCTGATCTCGCTGATCCTGTCGCTGACCCTGTCGCCGGTCATGTGCTCCTATCTGCTGAAAGGCGGCAGCGGAGATGATACCAAGCTGATCGCCGCCATGAAGCGCCCTTACCTCAGACTGCTGGACTGGTCGCTCGGCAACCCGAAGAGCACGATCATGGCCGCCGGGGGGGCGCTGGCCGGGACGCTGATGCTGTTGCCTTTCCTCGGCACGGCCTTCATCCCGGAAATGAAGGAAGGCTCTGTCGTCCCCGGCATCAACCGCATGCCGAATATCTCGCTGGAGGAATCCATCAAGATGGAATCCGAGGCGATGAAGATGATCATGGAGAAGGTGCCGGGCGTACTGTCCGCCGTCTCCGGGGTCGGCCGAGGTGAAAGTCCGGCAGATCCCCAGGGACAAAACGAGTCCACGCCCATCATCAGCCTGAAACCGCGTGACCAGTGGCCCTCAGGCTGGACTCAGGACACGATCGCGGACAGGATGAGCGAAGTCCTGGCCAAGGGCCTGCCCGGCGTCCAGATTGTCATGGCGCAGCCGATCTCGGACCGCGTTGACGAACTGCTGACGGGCGTGCGCTCCGATGTGGCGGTGAAGGTGTTCGGTGACGACATGGGCACCCTCAAGGCCAAGGCCGAGGAAATCGCCCGCATCGCCGGCACCGTGCGCGGGGCAACAGACCTGCGCGTGGAAAAGGTCTCGGGGCAGCAGTACCTGAACATCACCATCGACCGCCAGGCGATCGCGCGCCAGGGCATCAATGTTTCCGACGTGCAGGACCTGATCGAAACCGCCATTGGCGGCAAGATCGCCACGGAAATCTATGAGGGCCAGCGCCGCTTCAGCGCCGCGGTACGTTTCCCGGAACCGTTCCGCAACGACGTCGAGGCTATCGGCAACATCCTGGTCACGTCGCCGAATGGTGCGCGCGTTGCCTTGCGCGACATCGCCCGCATCGAGATCCGCGATGGTCCTGCGCAGATCAGCCGCGAGCTCGGCAAGCGCCGTATTGTGGTCGGGGTCAACGTCAAGGACAGGGACCTGGGTGGTTTCGTTGCCGAACTGCAAACCGTACTGGACAGCAAGCTCAAGCTCCCGGAAGGCTATTATCTGGAATACGGCGGCCAGTTCCAGAACATGGAACGGGCGATGGGGCACCTGATGATCATCATCCCGATCACGGTCATGGCGATCTTCTTCCTGCTGTTCCTGCTGTTCAACTCGCTCCGGTTCGCTTCGCTGATCATCATGGTGTTGCCGTTCGCCTCGATGGGGGGCGTCATCGCGCTATTCGTGACTGGCCAGTATCTTTCGGTCCCCGCTTCCGTAGGGTTTATTGCCCTGTGGGGCATCGCGGTGCTGAATGGTGTGGTCCTGGTGTCCTACATCCGCAGCCTGCGCGAAGAGGGCCTGTCGCAGATGGATGCCATCATCCAGGGATGCAAGCAGCGCTTCCGTCCGGTCATGATGACAGCGACCGTCGCCATGCTGGGGCTCGTACCCTTCCTGTTCGCCACCGGCCCGGGGTCGGAAGTGCAGAAACCGCTGGCCATCGTGGTCATCGGCGGCCTGATCACCTCCACCCTGCTGACCCTGGTCGTACTCCCGACCTTGTACCGGCAATTCGAAGAACCCAAAATTGAAGCTTGAGGAATATCAAGATGAAAGAAATCAAAGCCATCGTTCAGCCGCATCGCTTGCCCAAGATCCGGTCCGCGCTTCGCAACATCCGCAATTTCCCGGGCATGACCGTCAGCAAGGTGGAAGGTGCCGGCCATCATGTGGCGAAACCGTCGCAGGGCATCCGCGAGGAACTCACGGACTATACGCCCAAGGTGCGCATCGAAATGGTCGTGCCGGACGAACTGCTGGAAGGCATCCTGCAGATCGTGGTCGAAGTCGGCCACACCGGCCAGGTAGGTGACGGTATCGTCTGGGTCACGCCGGTCGAGCGCATGATCCGCTTGTCCGAGCAGATCTGCGTGATCGACTGTTAACCCCAGTCACGCCAGCCCCTGCGAATCCTGTAAAATTGGCGGATGATCTACGAACTCATCCGCCCCCTGCTTTTCCGCCTCGATGCAGAACGTGCACACCACGTCACCCTCGCTTCGCTGAAGTTCAGCCACGCGACCGGTATCGACCGCCTTTTCGCCCACCCCGCACCGTGCCGCCCGCGACATGTCATGGGGCTGGACTTTCCCAACCCGGTCGGCCTCGCGGCTGGCCTGGACAAGAACGGTGCCTATATCGACGCGCTGGCCGCTCTGGGCTTCGGTTTCATCGAGGTCGGCACGGTCACGCCGCGACCGCAGCCCGGCAACCCCAAGCCACGCCTGTTCCGGGTGCCGCAGGCACAAGGCATCATCAACCGCTTCGGCTTCAACAACGACGGCGTCGACGCCCTGATCCGCAATGTGCAACGTGCACGATACCGCGGCATCCTCGGCATCAACATCGGCAAGAACTTCGACACCCCGATCGAGCGGGCAACAGAGGACTACCTGATCTGCCTGCGCAAGGTGTACGCCCACGCCAGCTATGTCACGGTCAATATCTCTTCCCCCAACACCAAGAACCTGCGCCAGTTGCAGGATAAGGAAGCCCTTGAAGGCCTGCTGTCCGCGCTCAAGCAGGAACAGGCCCAACTCGCCGACACCCACGGCAGGTACGTCCCCATCGCGCTCAAGATCGCACCGGATCTGGTCACCGAGCAGATTCTGGAAATCGCCGATCTGCTGCTGGCACACCGCATCGACGCCGTGATCGCGACCAACACCACACTCTCCCGTGAAGGCGTGGAGGGGCTGCCAAACGCCGAAGAGGCTGGCGGCCTGTCCGGCGCCCCGGTCCGCCTCAAGTCCACCGCCGTGATCAAGCAGTTGTCACTGGCGCTGGGCAAGGAGATTCCCATCATCGGCGTGGGCGGCATCCTGGAAGGCATCGACGCCCAGGAAAAGATCGCCGCCGGGGCCAGCCTGGTCCAGGTCTACAGCGGTCTCGTCTACCGCGGCCCGGACCTGGTGAACGACGTGTGCGCAGCGCTGGGGTGATCTCGTCACTCAAGCCATGTAAAATAGCGCCCAATCAATAAAACGAACCATCAGGAGCATTCCGTGATCATTCAGAGCCATACCGTTGACCTGTCGACCCCGACCGGCACCATGCGCACCTACGTGCACCGCCCGGCCGGCGAAGGCCGTTACCCCGCCATCCTGTTCTACTCCGAAATCTTCCAGCAGACCGGCCCGATCGAACGCGCCGCGCGCCTGATGGCCGGACACGGCTACGCTGTCCTGGTCCCGGAAGTGTTCCACGAACTGAACCCGATCGGCACTGTACTGGGCTACGACGATGCAGGGCGCGACAAGGGCAATGCCGACAAGGCCGCCAAGCCGGTGGAGTCTTATGACAGCGATAACCGCGTTCTGATCGAATGGGTACAGCAACAGCCATGGTGCAGCGGTACCGTGGGCGCCATGGGGTTCTGCATCGGCGGCCATCTGGCTTTCCGTGCCGCACTGCAACCGGAAATCAAGGCGACCGCCTGCTTCTACGCCACCGACCTGCACACCAACATCATCCCCAACCAGCCGGGCCAGCACAGTATGGAACGCCGCAACGAAATCAAGGGCGAACTGCTGATGATCTGGGGTAAACAGGACCCGCACATTCCGGGTGAGAAACGCGCCGAAATCTACCGTGACCTGCACGCCACCCCGGGGCTGGTCTTCACCTGGCATGAGTTCAACGGCCAGCATGCCTTCATGCGTGACGAAGGCGAACGCTACGACCCGCAACTGGCCATGACCGGCTACCAGCTCGCGCTACAACTGTTCGGCAGGACGCTGTAAAACTTGTATCTCATAAAAAAGGCCGCTCATCGCGGCCTTTTTTGTTGCCAGACAGATCAGGAGCCTTCCTTGCCCGCCTTGAGCTTGCGAACCCCCATCAGTCGCATCATGTATTTCTCGTAAACCGGCTCGGTGCTGCCTATCTTCATCTTGCGAATGAAGTATTTTTCGAAAGCCACCTTGGCCCAGTGCACCCACCAGCCCTTCACGAACCAGTTGATATTTCTCGGCGGGATCTGCGGCGATGCGACGAACGCGGCACCGCGGTCACCCAGATCGGCCAGGCAGACGGCATCCAGCGTCGGTTTGTTCGCAGGTTCGCGACCATCCAGCAGGGCACGGATATTGTGCGCCACGGCCGTCACCATGGTTTCGATCATGTAACCGGTCTTGGGGGCTCCGACGGGGATCGGAGTCGCCTCGACTGGAGGGATTGCCACACACACGCCGACAGCGAATATGTTCTGGAACTTCGGGTTGCGCTGATAGGGGTCGATCAGGATGAACCCGCGCGGGTTGGTCAGTCCCTCGATACCGATCACGGCATCGACGCCCTTGAACGCCGGCAGCATCATCGAGTATTTGAATTCCAGTACGTGTTCCTTCTTCGGTTGCCCGTTGTCATCATGCTCGGTCACGTACATCTTGCCAGCCTCGACCTTGTTCACCTTGGCATTGCAGATCGACTTGATGTGGCGGTCACGGAACATGGATTCGAGGAACCCTTTCGAGTCACCGACCCCCCCAAGCCCAAGGTGGCCGATATAAGGTTCGGACGTTACGAAAGTCATCGGCACCCGGTCGCGGATGCGACGACGGCGCAAATCCGTTTCCATGATGAAGGCAAATTCATAGGCTGGTCCGTAGCAAGATGCGCCCTGAACTGCTCCGATAATGATATGGCCGGGATCCTTGACGAAACTGTCCCAATGCCTGGACGCTTCGACCGCATGATCGACATGACAGATGGAATGGGTATGGCCAGCCGGGCCGAGCCCTTCGACTTCCTCGAACGCCAGACGAGGACCGGTCGCGATCACCAGATAGTCGTAGGTAATGCTGCTACCGTCCAGAAGCTCCACCCGGTTCTCTTCCGGATGTACCCGCTTGGCGCCGGTGGGCAGGAAAGCAATATTCTTGCGCGCCAGATAGGGCGCGATCGGGAAGGTAATGTCCTCACGCTTGCGCCAGTTAACGGCTACCCAGGGATTGGAAGGAACAAACTGAAAGTCGGGGGACTCGGAGATGACGGTCACCCGATCCTCCGCCCGTAACGTCTCGCGCAACTCATAGGCCATCGGCATGCCGCCGATCCCGGCCCCAAGAACTACCACGTGTGCCATTTTGCATCTCCCTTCATCGTGGCGCCATCACCATGGCGTCTATGGAGACAATGTATCAAACGCAAGTATATTAGTAAACTCTAATTTACCCGCGTCCGTACGGCAAGAAAAACGGGGGCCTAACCGGCGTGGTTAGCTGCCAGTTCGGGCTTGTTGTCCAACCCGGAGGAGGGGAATTCAAGCACGATCTTGTCGTCAGGTCCCACATCCACGATCACCTGCCCCCCTTCGGACAGACGACCGAACAGAAGTTCGTCGGCCAAGGCACGACGGATGGTGTCCTGGATCAGGCGAGCCATGGGCCGGGCCCCCATCAGCGGATCGAATCCGCGCTTGGCGAGGAAGGCCTTCAGGGCATCGGTAAACACGGCGTCGACCTTCTTCTCGTGCAGCTGATGTTCCAGCTGGATGAGGAACTTGTCGACCACGCGCATGATGATGTCTTGGTCCAGCGGGCGGAAGGACACGATGGCGTCCAGCCGGTTGCGGAACTCCGGTGTGAACAGACGCTTGATTTCCGCCATCTCGTCCCCGGACTCCTTGATTGCCGTAAACCCCATGCTGCCGCGGGACAGTGATTCGGCACCTGCGTTCGTCGTCATGATAATGGTGACGTTACGGAAATCCGCCTTGCGGCCATTGTTGTCGGTCAGCGTACCATGGTCCATCACCTGCAACAGAATATTGAAAATGTCCGGATGCGCCTTCTCAATTTCGTCCAGCAACAACACGCAATAGGGATGCTTGGTAATGGCTTCGGTCAGCAGGCCACCCTGCTCGAAACCGACATACCCCGGCGGGGCACCGATGAGACGGGACACAGCGTGACGTTCCATGTACTCGGACATGTCGAAACGGATCAGTTCGATACCCAGTGTATAGGCCAGCTGGCGAGCCACTTCGGTCTTGCCGACCCCGGTCGGGCCGGAGAACAGGAAAGCGCCGATCGGTTTCTGGGCGTTACCGAGGCCGCTACGGGCCATCTTGACGGCCGCCGCCAGCGCATCGATGGCAGGATCCTGGCCGAACACCACCGCCTTCAGGTCCCGGTCCAGTGTCTTCAGCGCATTACGGTCGTCGCTGGTGATATTTTTCGGCGGGATGCGCGCGATCTTGGCGATGATGTCCTCGATCTCCTTGTTGCCAATCACTTTCTTCTGCCTGGATTTCGGCAGGATACGCTGCGCAGCGCCCGCTTCATCAATGACGTCGATGGCCTTGTCAGGCAGGTGGCGATCGTTGATGTACTTGGCCGAAAGCTCCGCAGCGGTATTCAGGGCGGAGGCCGTATATTTCACACTATGGTGTTCCTCGAACCGAGACTTCAGCCCCTTCAGGATTTCCACCGTTTCCGCGACACTGGGTTCGACCACGTCGACCTTCTGGAATCGACGCGACAGGGCATGGTCCTTCTCGAACACGCCACGGTATTCCTGATAAGTCGTGGCACCGATACACTTCAACGATCCATTCGACAGGGCTGGCTTCAGCAGATTGGAAGCATCCAGCGTACCGCCACTGGCGGAACCGGCGCCGATCAGGGTATGGATCTCATCGATGAACAGGATTGCATGCTTCTGGTCTGACAGCGATTTCAGCACCGCTTTCAGGCGTTGCTCGAAATCACCGCGGTACTTGGTCCCGGCCAGCAATGCCCCCATGTCCAGGGAATAAATGGTGGCATCGGCCAGCACATCCGGCACGTTGCCTTCAACGATACGTCGAGCCAGACCTTCAGCGATGGCGGTTTTTCCCACCCCAGCTTCCCCCACCAGCAAGGGGTTGTTCTTGCGACGGCGGCACAAGGTCTGGACGACGCGCTCGAGCTCCAGACCACGCCCGATCAGCGGATCGATCTTGCCTGCCTGCACCTGCGCATTCAGGTTCAGTGTGTAGTTTTCCAGTGCGCCGCCAGCCGGCGTCTCACCTTCGACCTCAGGTTCAGGCTCAGTACGCTTGGCGCTGTTTTCCGTGACTTTTGAAATCCCATGGGAAATGAAGTTGACCACATCCAGACGGGTAACGCCCTGCTGATGCAGGAAAAACACGGCATGGGAATCCTTCTCGCCAAAAATGGCGACCAGAACGTTGGCGCCCGTCACTTCTTTCTTGCCGGAAGACTGCACGTGGAGAATCGCACGCTGGATGACGCGCTGAAAACCCAGCGTCGGCTGGGTGTCGACCTCGTCACTGCCGGTCACGGTCGGAGTATGCTCTTCGATGTAATTGGTCAGTTCGCGACGCAAGCCTTCCAGATTGGCGCCACAGGCACGCAACACCTGGGCCGCGGTCGGGTTGTCGATCATCGCCAGCAACAGGTGCTCGACCGTGATCAACTCATGTCGTTTCTGACGGGCGTCCATAAACGCCATATGTAGCGAGACTTCCAGCTCTTGGGCTATCACTTCAATTTTCCTCCATCACGCACTGCAGCGGATGTTGATGTTCCTGTGCATAGGTTGCAACCTGATTAACCTTGGTTTCAGCGATATCCCGCGTGTAGATGCCGCATAGCCCTGCGCCTTCATTATGCACTTTGAGCATGATTTGCGTCGCCTGTTCACGGGTTTTCGCAAAAAACTTCTGCAGCACCTCCACCACAAAATCCATCGGCGTGAAATCGTCGTTCAGCAGCAGCACCTTGAACAGGGGTGGCGGCTTCTGCCGGGTAGTGGTCGGCTCGGCAAAAACGGTTTCTTGCGATCTGGTCTTGGGCATAATGAAAAACAGGTTCTTGGGCTATTTTGAGCCGAATCGGGAATTTTTCAACCCCGAAACGCAAAAGGATTCGTGACGAGGGTCAGGGAAAGATTTTCACACTCTTGACGATACGCTCATGCGTCTGCACGACTTCCAGGGTATGGCTACCGATGCGGAAGCTGGTACCGGGTTCCGGGATATCCTCGAAGTGCTCCAGCACCAGGCCGTTGACGGTCTTGGGGCCATCCAGCGGAAGATTCAGCCCCAATTTGCGGTTGATGTCCCGAAGCTGCGAGGCGCCATCCACCAGCCAGCTGCCATCGGGTTGTTCGTGATAGGTGCCGGTCCGGGAGGGTGACTGCGTAGTGAAGTCGCCGACGATCTCCTCCAGGATGTCCTCCAGCGTGACCAACCCCTTGAGTTCGCCGTATTCATCGACGACCAGCCCAAGACGCTGCTGCTTTTCCTGGAACTGCTGCAATTGCGTATACAGAGGCGTCCCCGAGGGCACGTAGTAAGGCTCTGCCATCACCTCGCGCAGGGTTTCACGCGTCAGTTCTCCATGCCGGGTCTGGTGCATGACCTTGCGCACATGGAGGATACCAACCACCTCTTCGTTGGCTCCCTGACGCACCAGCAAACGGGTATGGTGGCAGGTCGCGATCTGCTGCAGGATATTTTCCGGTGTATCGTCGAAGTCCACCGCCTCGATCTGCGTGTGCGCCGTCATGACATCGTCAACCGTGATATTTTCCAGATCGAACAGATTGAGCAGGATGCTCTGGTGCTTCTTGGGAATGTAGCCTCCCGCCTCGGTCACGATGGTGCGAAGCTCTTCCATGGTCACGGCATGCACCGTTTCGCTGAAGTTGGGCTTGAGCCGTAGCAGGCCGAGAATGGCGCGAACGAAAAGGTTGACGAACCAGGTGACCGGCTGCGTGATCTTGAGCAGCACGATCAGTACATAACTGGCTGTCAGCGCGACACGCTCCGGATAGGCCGCAGCAACCACCTTGGGGGTAATTTCGCTGAAAACCAGAATGGAAAAGGCGATGGCGAGCGTGGAAAAAGTCAGTACCCACTCTCCTTCGCCGAACAGGCGTACCGCGGTGATCGTGGCCAGTGTGGTAGTCGCAGAGATTGAAAACGTGCTGCCCAGCAGGATCACACCAAGCAACTTGTCGGTCTTGCCCAGCAATGAATTAGCAAGGCGGGCGCCGCGGTGACCTTCGTTTGCAAGGTGACGCAAACGATATCGATTGACGGCCATCAGGCCGGTTTCGGCTGCGGAGAAAAATGCAGAGGTGGCAAGGAGCGCAACGAGCGCGCCAAACAATGCCGATAAGGGGATGTCGTCCAAGGTGGGGGGGGAACCAGATATGTGATGGCGACAAGTTTCCGTGTTTAGACGGAAACTTGTCAAGATCACATCAAGGCAGCGCCTCCGCCGGCTCTTCCTTCTTCTCCGGCTTGACCAGATCCTCGCGGGAGATGCCCAGCCACATCACGATCGGACTAGCCACCAGCACCGAGGAATAAATCCCGAACAGGATGCCGATGGTCAGCGCCAGCGCGAAGTTGTGCAGTACCTCGCCGCCGAAAAACAACATGGACAGCACCATGGTCTGGGTCATGGCGTGAGTGATGATGGTACGCGACATAGTACGGGTGATCGCGTTATCGATCACTTCCTGCACACTCGCCTTGCGCATCTTGCGGAAGTTTTCGCGCACCCGGTCGAACACCACCACGGACTCGTTCACGGAATACCCCAGCACCGCGAGCACAGCCGCGAGCACGGTCAGGTTGAATTCCCACTGGAAGAAAGCGAAGAACCCGAGAATGATCACGACATCGTGCATGTTGGCGATGATGGCCGACACCGCGAAGCGCCATTCGAAGCGCAGTGCGAGGTAGGCCATGATGCCGATGGATACCAGCAGCAGGGCGAGCGCACCATTTTCATACAGTTCCTGCCCGACCTGCGGCCCGACGAACTCGACACGGCGCATCTCGACGGAAGCATCCTCTTTTTTCAGCGCATTCAGCACGTCCTCGGACAACTTGGCGCTGGTCACGCCCTTCTTCACCGGCAGTCGGATCAATACGTCACGGCTGGTACCGAAGTTCTGTACGGTAGCATCCTTGAGACCGATGCCGTCGACAGCCGTACGGATCCTGGTGATATCGGCCGGTTGCGGATAATTGACTTCCATCACCGTGCCGCCGGTAAAGTCCACCCCCAGTGCCAGGCCCTTGGTAGCCAGGAAGAAAATGGACAACAGAAAGGTCACCAGCGAGATGGTCGTCGTCAGACGTCCATAGCTCATGAACGGGATGTCTTTTTTGATGCGGAATAATTCCATGGTATGCCTTCCTTAGCCGATCGCCAGTTTTTCGATCTTGCGGCGGTAGCCGTAGAACAGATTGACCAGGGCGCGTGACACCAGCACGGCACTGAACATCGAGGTCAGGATCCCGAGCACGTGGACCACGGCAAAACCCTTGACAGGACCAGTACCGAACATGAACAGCGCCAGACCCGCGATCAGGGTCGTCACGTTGGAGTCAAGGATGGTGCCAAAGGCGCGGTCATAACCGGCGGTGATGGACGCCTGCGGCGTACTGCCGTTGCGAACTTCCTCGCGCACACGCTCGTTGATCAGCACGTTGGCGTCGATCGCCATGCCCAGTGCCAGCGCGATCGCGGCCAGCCCCGGGAGGGTCAGGGTCGCCTGCAACATGGACAAAACGGCCACCAGCAGCAGCAGGTTCACCCCGAGTGCCAGCACGGAAATCGTGCCGAACACCAGATAGTAGACCATCATCATGACAGCGATCGCCGCGAAGCCCCACAGCGTGGAATGCACGCCGCGCCTGATGTTCTCTTCACCCATGCTGGGGCCGACGGTCCGCTCCTCGATGATATCCATCGGTGCCGCCAGTGCACCCGCACGCAGCAACAGGGCCACATCGGTCGCTTCCTGCACGTTGGCCATGCCGGAAATCTGCACACGCCCGCCGCCGATTTCCTCACGGATCACTGGTGCGGTAATGACTTCGGCCTGACCCTTTTCCACCAGCAGGATGGCCATGCGCTTGCCGACGTTCTCGCGTGTCACCTGCTTGAAGATGCGGGCGCCACGGCCATCGAAGTTCACGTGCACCACGGACCCCCCGGTCTGCTGGTCCAGGCCCGGACCGGCATCGGTGATGTAGTCACCGGTCAGCACGACCTGCTTCTTTACCAGGACCGGGGCCCCGTTACGTTCGACATAGAACTCGTCGCCGAACGGGACCTGACCCTTCGAAGCATTCTGCAGGGTCGTCATGTCCGCCTTTTCTTCATCCACCATGCGGATTTCGAGAGTCGCGGTACGGCCGAGGATTTCCTTGGCCTTGGCGGTGTCCTGTACACCCGGCAACTGGACCACGACCCGGTCTGCCCCCTGTTGCTGGATGATGGGCTCGGCTACACCGAGCTCGTTGACGCGGTTGTGCAGGGTCTGGATGTTCTGCTTCAGCGCGAACTCCTGGATGCGCTTCTGCGCCTGCAGGCCCAGGCTCGCGACCAGCAGCTTTTCTTCGCCGCTGTCGGACTCCTTGAGCGTCAGGTCAGGGTAATTCTTCTGGATCTCGACCTGTGCCTTGGCCAACTCGGCTGCATTCTTGAACTTCACCTGCACGGTCTGCCCTTCACGCACCACGCCAAGATAGGCGATCCGCTTCTCGCGCATCAGGGTGCGCAGGTCGCCGACATAGCGTTCGGCAGCCTTGTCGATCGCGGCCTTCATGTCCACCTGCAGCAGGAAATGCACCCCGCCACGCAAGTCCAGGCCCAGGTACATCGGCAGCGCACCAACACTTTGCAGCCACTCCGGGGAGCGGGACAGCAGGTTGAGGGCCACCACGTAATCGCGGCCCAGCTTGCCGGACAGAACGTCCTTCGCCTTGATCTGGGTATCGGTATCGGCAAAGCGGACCTTCACGCCGCTGGCATCCAGCTTGGCCCCCTGATAGGCGATACCGCCTTCCTTCAGCGTCGTTTCCACCTGCCCCAGCAGGGCCGGATCAAGTTTGCCGGTGCTTTTCGCCAGCGTCACCTGCACGGCCGGCGATTCGCCAAAGAAGTTGGGGGTAGCATAGACCGCGCCCACCAGCAGCACGGTCAGGATCAAGAGGTACTTCCACAATGGGTAACGGTTCATGATGAACGCCCTGAAGAGGATTGAATTACAAAGACTTGATGGTGCCCTTGGGCAACAGGGTCTGGATGGTGTGTTTCTGCACCTGCACCACGACTTCAGGTGCAATTTCGAGCGCCACGAAGCTGTCGCCGACCTTGTTCACCTTGCCGACGATGCCACCTGCCGTGATGACCTCGTCACCTTTCTGCAGCGCATCGATCATCTTGCGCTGCTCCTTGGCCTGCTTCATCTGCGGACGAATGAGCATGAACCAGAACAGGACGAAAATGACGATCAGGGGCAGGAAACTCATGAAGTCAGGAGCGGGGGCGGCGCCAGCCGCATAGGCATTGCTGATGAACACGGAAAAATCCTTCTTAAGTTGCTAAAAAATCGCGAAATCTTATCACAAAGCGCCTGACTGGGGTTTTACAGACTGAGCGCAGCACAGTATTACAAGGTGCCGCGACGGCGCTTCAATTCCTCGACAAACGCACCCAGCCGCTGCTGCTCGATGGCCGCACGCAGGCCCTGCATGGTTTCCTGGTAAAAATGCAGGTTATGAATCGTGTTGAGCCGGCTGCCGAGAATCTCGCCCACCCGGTGCAGATGATGCAGGTAGGCACGACTGAAATGGCGGCAGGTGTAACAGGTGCACTCCTCGTCCAGCGGACGGGTATCGCTGCGATATTGTGCGTTCTTGAGCTTGATGTTGCCGTTGCGGGTAAACAGCCAGCCGTTGCGTGCATTGCGGGTCGGCATCACGCAATCGAACATGTCGACCCCGCGCACCACGGCATCGACGATATCTTCCGGTGTACCCACGCCCATCAGGTAGCGCGGCCTGTCCTGCGGCATCTGGGGCGTCAGGTGCTCCAGCACGCGCAACATGTCTTCCTTGGGCTCGCCCACCGAAAGGCCGCCAATCGCATAACCGTCGAACCCGATCTCCAGCAGACCGGCCAGGGAACGACTACGGAGATCTTCGTACATCCCGCCCTGGATGATACCGAACAGTGCATTCGGATTGCCGGAGTGCGCCGTCTTGCTGCGTGCCGCCCAGCGCAGGGAAAGCTCCATCGACAGGCGTGCCTGTTCAAACGTCGCAGGATAAGGCGTACATTCATCGAAAATCATCACGATGTCGGAATTCAGCACCCTCTGGATGCGCATTGATTCCTCAGGGGTGAGGAAACAGGCATCACCGTTCACCGGAGAACGGAACTTGACCCCCTCCTCCGTGATCTTGCGAAGGTCCCCGAGGCTCCATACCTGGAATCCGCCGGAGTCAGTCAGGATCGGCCCGTGCCAGCCCATGAACCCGTGCAGCCCTCCATGCGCCTCGATCACCTCCAAACCGGGGCGCAGCCACAGATGGAATGTATTCCCCAACACGATATGCGCGCCCAGTTCGGTCACTTCATCCGGACTGACGGTTTTCACCGCGCCATAGGTGCCGACCGGCATGAAGGCCGGGGTCTGAACCTGTCCGTGGGCAAGCGTCAGGGTGCCGCGCCGCGAGGCGCCATCGATCTGGGAAATGGAAAACTGCATATTGTTCAATCAGCAAAGGATGCGCGATACTACACAGCAGAGCGTGGATGAACAAGCGGTTTCATCCTCAAAATCGCCACCGAAGCACCCAGCCCACGCAGAGAATAACACCTTGATTGATTTCACTCTTATCCGCAAGCTCCTGATCGTCGCGATCACCGGCCTGTCATTGATCTCTCCCACCCAGGCCTTTGCGGGCAAGAAACACAACGCCCACAAAAACCTGTCGGCAAAGTCCTTTGCTTATAAAGATCGCAGCGACGCAATGGCCTTTGCCGACAGGCTGGCCGAACAGCAGGGCCTGGACCGCGACTGGGTACGCCAGACGATCGGCGAAGCCCGCTTCATGCCCATGGTCCAGAAGCTGATGCAACCTGCGGGGCATGGTTTCGTCAAGAACTGGAATGCCTACCGCAGCCGCTTCATCGAGCCGTTGCGCATCGAGAGCGGCATCGAATTCTGGCGCTCGAACACCGACACCCTTGCCCGGGCGGAGCAGGACTTTGGCGTCCCGCCGGAAGTCATTGTCGGCATCATCGGGGTGGAAACCATCTACGGCCGCCACATGGGCTCCTACCGCGTCATCGATGCGCTGGCCACCCTGGCCTTTGACTTTCCCAAGACCGCCGACCGCGACCGCAGCGCCTTTTTCCAGTCCGAGCTCGCCCAGTTCCTGACATTGCAGGCCAATGCCGGACTGGACATTACCAACGTGAAGGGCAGTTACGCCGGCGCCATCGGACTCGGCCAGTTCATGCCCAGCAGCTGGGTCAAGTACGCGATCGATTATGACGGCGACGGCCAGATCGACTTGCGAGGAAGCGCCTCGGACGCCATCGGCTCCATCGCCAATTTCCTCAAGGCCTCGAACTGGCGCCCCGGCATGCCCGCCTATTACCCGGTCAGCCTGGTACCGACCCGGACTGACATGGCCACCCTGCTGGCCCCGGATATCCGCCCCACCTTCAGCCCGGCCGACCTGACCGCCTGCGGCATCCTCCTCAACGAAAAGGCAACCCGGCATCAGGGTCCATTGGCCCTGGTAGAACTGCTGAACGGCGACCCAGAAATTGACGGGGAAGAACCCACCTATATCGCCGGAACAGAGAATTTCTACGCCATCAGCCGCTACAACCGAAGTAGCTATTACACACTGGCCGTCATCGAACTGGGCGAAACCATCCGTGCGGAAGTCATGAAATGACAACTCACCCCTCATTCTGCTTTGTTATACTAAAGCACGTTCAACCAAGACGGATCGACCATGGCCGAGCCTAAACGCCGCCCCAAACCCTTGCTGGATCCCTCCCTGCGCGAGCGCAGCATCTACCTGCTGCCCAACCTGTTCACCTCGGCAGCGCTATTTTCCGGCTTCTACGCCATTGTGCAGGCCATGGGCGGCAATTACGATCAATCTGCAGTGGCCATTTTCATCGCCATGGTGATGGACGGCCTGGACGGAAGGGTCGCCCGCCTGACCCATACCCAGAGCGCATTCGGCGCGGAGTATGACTCCTTGTCCGACATGGTGTCTTTTGGAGTCGCCCCTGCACTGGTCCTGTATGTCTGGGCCCTCAAACCGATGGGCAAGCTCGGCTGGATCGCCGCCTTTATTTATTGCGCCGGCGCCGCGCTACGCCTCGCCCGCTTCAACACCAAACTGGATGAATCTGACAAACGCTACTTCCAGGGATTGCCCAGCCCGGCCGCCGCCGCACTGCTGGCTGGTCTGGTCTGGGTAGCACACGACAACGGGGTCAGTGGTGCAGATATCCTGTTCGGCTGGTTGCAGATGAAGTGGGTTGCGTTCACCTTCACCGTGTTTGCCGGCCTGACCATGGTCAGCGACCTGCGCTATTTCAGCGGCAAGGACTTCAACCTGCGGCGTAGCGTGCCTTTCGTCGTCATCCTGCTGATCGTGCTGGCATTCATGCTGATCGCCTACAGCCCCGCGGAAGTGTTGTTCGCGGCATTCGTCGGCTACGGCCTCTCCGGCTATCTCGGCTGGCTGATGCGCCGGGTACGCCAGCCGAGGGCAGGCTGAGCGGGTTGCACGGGAAGAAAAATTCCTTTATATTTCGCGCACTATGTTTTTCAATCGCTACATCACGTTGTCCCTTCCGCACTACGGCCTCCTCCTGGCCGGCCTGCTGCTGCGCGTCGCGCGCTAAATATCCCACCCCCCCAAAAAAAAACAGGCTTTAAGGATTCGTGATACCCGACAGGTTCACGAGTGATGATTGATGAGGTAACCGAGACGGACCTCAAGCACAGGAGCAAGACCATGCAGGACAAGTTGATCATATTCGATACCACGTTGCGCGACGGTGAGCAGAGCCCCGGCGCAGCCATGACCAAGGAAGAAAAGATCCGCATCGCGCGCCAGCTGGAAAAGCTCGGCGTCGACGTGATCGAGGCCGGCTTCGCCGCGGCCAGCCCGGGCGATTTCGAGGCCATCAAGGCGATCGCCGAACTGATCAAGGATTCCACCGTGTGTTCGCTGGCACGCGCCAGCGAGAACGATATCCGTCGCGCCGGAGAAGCCATCAAGCCGGCGAAGAAGGGCCGTATCCACACCTTCATCGCCACCAGCCCGATCCACATGGAGCACAAGTTGCGCATGACGCCGGACCAGGTCGTCGAGCGCGCCGTGCAGGCCGTCAAATGGGCGAAGGAATATACCGATGATGTGGAATTCTCGGCGGAAGACGCCGTGCGTTCCGACATTGATTTCCTTGTACGCATTTTCGATGCGGTGATTCAGGCCGGCGCCACCACCATCAACGTGCCGGACACCGTAGGCTATTCTGTCCCGGCCTTGCTGGGCGAGCGCTTCAAGGAATTGATCGCACGCGTGCCGAATGCCGACAAGGCGATCTGGAGCACGCACTGCCACAACGACCTCGGCATGGCCGTGGCCAACTCGCTGTCCGCCGTGATGAACGGGGCCCGACAGGTGGAGTGCACCATCAACGGCCTCGGCGAACGCGCCGGGAATGCGGCCCTCGAAGAAATCGTCATGGCGGTCAAGACCCGCCAGGACATCTTCAAGTGCGATACGCGCATCGACACCACCCAGATCGTGCCGGCATCCAAGCTCGTCTCCAGCATCACGGGCTATCCGGTGCAGCCGAACAAGGCCATCGTCGGTGCCAATGCCTTCGCCCATGAGTCCGGCATCCACCAGGATGGCGTGCTCAAGCACCGCGAGACCTACGAAATCATGCGGGCCGAGAGCGTGGGCTGGAACGCCAACAAGCTCACCCTCGGCAAATTGTCCGGGCGCAATGCGTTCCGCACACGCCTGACCGAACTCGGCATCGAACTCGCCAGCGAAGATGCGTTGAATGCGGCCTTTGCACGCTTCAAGGATCTCGCCGACAAGAAATCGGAGATTTTCGATGAAGACTTGCAGGCACTGGTCAGCGACGAAGTGGTGAACGAAGCCACTGAAAACTTCAAGCTCGTGTTTCTCAACGTCTGTTCACAGACCGGCGAAACCCCTCACGCCAAGGTCACCGTGCTGGACAACGGCACGGAACGCAGCGCGGAAGCGGATGGCGGCGGCCCGGTCGATGCCGCGTTCAAGGCGATCGAGTCCATGGTGCAGAGCGGTTCCGAACTGTTGCTCTACTCCGTGAACAACATCACCAGCGGCACCGATGCCCAGGGAGAAGTCACTGTCCGTCTGGCCAAGGGCGGGCGCATCGTCAATGGCCAGGGGGCGGATACCGACATCGTCATCGCGTCGGCCAAGGCTTACCTGAACGGTTTGAACAAGCTGCATTCCAGACTGGATCGTGCTCATCCTCAGGTATAAACCGTCAATAAACTGTAATTATCTTGGCAACTAACACCCAAAGTGTTGTATTGGCGCAACACCTTGGGTGTTGATCTTTACATATCACACATCGACTGACATTTATCAATGTTTTTGATGATGTTTAGATCCAGAATTAACACTGAGTGTTAATGTGTCTCAAATCTGATTAACAAAGGTTCCAAATTGAGAAATCCAAAAGAGTTTCTGGTTGCGTCAGCGCAAATAAATCATGGTAGCAAACTACCTTTTTCTCAGACTCGTTTGTCCCGCATGGTCGGAGTGGCAATTTCGGCAGCACTGACCACGTTCCCTGCCACCAATGCACTCGCTGAACCAGCCAACGGCGGGCCGATCAATCAGGAACAATCCACCCAGCGAACGGAAAGCAATTCGCCTCAACAAGGTGCTGAAGCGCGAAGCGGCCTTCCTACCGCCCCCGAGGTAACTTTAGGGCTAGAACCAATTCCTCATGAAAAACCGCAGGTGGAAGAACCGTCTGGCGGTTATGAATGGGGGTCTTTCCGCGTACGCCCGAAGATCGTCGTACGTGAAACCTATCAAGACAACATCTACGCAACACTCAACAATGAAATGAAGGATTTCGTCACATCGCTGATCCCTTCTTTTGTTGCCCAGTCAGAATGGGACAAGCACAAGCTGACTTTTTTTGGCGGTGTGGAGCTGGATCGATACAACGCTTACACCTCCGAGAACACCAGCGATTACTGGGCAGGCTTCAATGGTCGTTATGATCTTTCCGACACAGCAAACTTTTTCGGTGGCGTCGCCTTTTATCATGAGCACGAGGATCGATCATCACCCGATGCTTACATGACTGCTGCGAAACCCACACTGTACGACAAGGTGGAAACCCACGCAGGCTTTGCAAAGGAATTGGGTAAATTAGCCTTGCGTGCAGGTGTTACCTATGACAGGTTGAACTTCAAGGATGCCAATCTTATTGGCGGTGGCATCATCAACATGGACGATCGTGACAGGGACATGTACTCACTGGGTGCGCGCGTCGCCTACAAAGTCACGGATCAGACCGATCTATTCTTCCAGCTGTCATCCGATACCCGTCGTTATGACAGCTATCTCGATGACAATGGATTCCATCGCGATTCTGACGGCTATCGAACTGCCGTTGGTATCAAGATGGCACCCAGCGAAGACTTGCAAGCGGATATCTTTGGCGGCTACCTGACCCAGAACTACAAGGACAGCATCCTTTCTGACGTCAACAAACCTTACTTTGGTGGACACCTGAAATGGAACGTATCCCCTGACACAAGGTTTACGGCGGCACTTGACCGCTCTGTTGAGGAAACGGTAACCCCCGGCGCATCAAGCTATGTCAGTTCATCGATTTCCGCTAACGTGAAGCATGACGTCAATCAGAACATTCAGGCGCACGCCAATCTTTCGTACACCAAGGACAGCTATCAGGGAATTAATCGCGATGACAACCTGATAGATGGCAGGTTCGGGGTCAATTACTACTTCGGTGGAAATTATTACGTCGGCGCAGACTATCGCTTGACCTACCGCAATTCAAATGTCGCTTCTGCCGAGTATTACCGCAACATGATCATGCTCAGCATCGGCATGGATCTCGGTGAACCGCGTCCTATCCGTACGGCCAGCCTGGGCCAAGGCATCTATTTGGCTGCCGCCGACACCGAAGGGCTAGAATTGCCGCCTTTCGAGACCGCATCCGACCTTTCTGGTTTCTACCTGGGCGCACAAGCGGGTGGAGGCAACCTCAACACCATGTTCTCAGGCCCGCGCGGCACTGGCAACGTGACCAACGATTTTGGTGGCACGGGTGGCACTTACGGCTTGTTTGCCGGCTACGGAATCAACCTGAACCGCTGGTATCTGGGCGCTGAACTCGAGGTCGAAGGCAACGATAGCGAATGGTCGCACGAAAAAACCGCCGAGCGCCTGTATTACCTCGAGAAGAAAATGACCTATGGTGTCTCCGCGCGTGCAGGCTACACCTTTAATGGGGCTATGCTCTATGGTCGCTTGGGCCTTGCTCATACGGACTTCCATTCCGATTACTACAATCCAGACTACGCTGGTGGAACCTGGTTCACGCAAGACAACGGAAAAACGGGTGTTCGCTGGGGTGTAGGCACCGAGACCATGGCTTCGGACAACATCTTTGTGCGCATGGATTACACATCAACACACTATGGTGCTTACGATGTGTTCTTTGGCACAGGAAGCGACCGTTACAAAAACATCGACAACCAGTTCCGTCTCGGCTTGGGCTGGCGTTTCGACAGCAACAGTGCAACGCGTGTAACACCGGCCGACATTGATTACCGTGGAATTTACATGGGTGCGCAAATTGGACATGGCGCACTCAGCGTTCGCAACGACGCGGTACACAAGGACGCAGGAACCACCAAGGACTATGCTGCAGACTTTGCAGGTACAGGTGTCACCTCAGGCTTGTTTGCGGGTTATGGTTATTCATTCCAGCGTATCTACGCCGCCATTGAATTGAACGTCGAAGACTCGCACAGCCACTTCAACAAGACACGTGACAATCAATCCGGTGCCGGTGGCCGTGATTGGTCGGTGGACAAGAAGGGTGGATATGGCGCCAGCCTGCGAGTGGGTTACATCCTGCCAAGCGGGGCTCTGCTGTATGGCCGCATCGGCGTAGTGCGTACCGAGTTCAACACCATCTATGAAAAAGGTGGCAGCCCGGCCAATTGCTGTATCGATCGTAACGATACCCTCTCAGGGAAACGTTATGGCATCGGTACGGAAATCCCTGCAACAGCAAACATTTTCTGGCGATTGGACTACACCTACACCGACTACGGTACTTATGGCTTTACAACAGCACAAGGCCAACCTGATACGCCATACTTCAAGAACCGAGAAAGCCTGACCAATCTTGGTGTTGGCATTCGCTTCTAATCACTCCGCTTGTCATTGGCTCTTGAAAGGCACACTAATTTGTGTGCCTTTTTTTTGCCCGAAGACATCACTTTCAAACTGAATCAATAAACTTAATTCCGCAAACTAAGCGCGCTGAACGCACCATCCTCAAAAAGTTAGTAAACTAACAGGACGCGATTATCCCATTAATTTTAAAATCATTGATATTTATCAATGCGAAACAAGTTCATGTTTTTATAATGTCGCAAAATCATGCCTAAGGAGGTTGATATGCGTGTGACAGAACTTGATGGACCATTGCTGAACTTCTGGGTGGCCATGTCGGAGGACTTGGCTTTGCCAGCCGAGCCAGATCCATGGCACCCTTGCGAAAACGGCGGCCGCTGGAACCCGGCAAACTACAGCCCGACCAACAATTGGTCGGTGGCTGGCCCCATCGTTTCTAAATACTGGGGAGAACTGAATGACCGGCTAAACGATTGGCTTGGCCCATCTTGGTCGACACTGAGCATCTTTCAATCCTCGCCACTCGTCTGGTTCATGCGTGCATATGTTGCAACCAAATTCGGGGAAGAAGTGGAAGATCAACTGGCCGCTCCATTTCAACAACTTCAAAATAAATCCCCCACTTTGTGTCAACGATTCAAATGGTAACCCCGTTGATTTGACACAGAGAAATTTATCCCTTTAATGGTTAATATCATTATCCGTTTCATGCAGAAATGCCCGAATTTTGTTACTTTTCAAGGACAAGGAATAATGAAGACCTTCAAATCGCATTTTTTGACTATTTTTTATATTAATTGATAATAATCAATGAATATTTTCCCAATCATCCTATACTGACTGCGTAGGTTTGTGACGCATGTTTACACGAACGACATTTACCCCACGAGAAAGGAACTTACCATGAACGAACAATTATTCAAGAAGCATACATTTGCGGTGGCAGCTTCGCTCGTAGCGCTGGCTATTGCCCCTGTTGCAATTCAGCATGTGACCGGTTTTGACACCGGCTTGGTATCCAAAGCGATGGCTGAAGAGGGGTCGGGCCATGAAGGTGGCGCCTCTGGCAAGGGCAAGGGTGCGAGCAAGAAGGGTGGCGCCGGTCACGAAACAGAAGGTGGTGGCAGCAAGTCACTGGAATCCAAGGTTCTGGAAGAAGGTACCGACACTGGAGAGAATGAAGGCCCTCATGGCAGCACCGGAAGCTCTGACAAGGGCAAGAAGGGTGACAAGAAGATGAGCGGCAGTGGCAAGGGCGGACCTAGCGCCGACAGCGATGCCAAGGGCCCGCGTCACGCTGGCGGAACCTCCACAGGCAGCAAGGGTGGCAAGCCGACCTGGTCTCAAGAAGGGATTCCGGAAGTTGAATTGGGTCGTTTGAATGTGGCTCGCTCCCCGGCCAAGGTGATCGACAAGGCAACGGTTACTGCGCTGACTACGCTGCAGGCCACACCTGACCTTTACCTGCTGCCAACTCTGGATGCAGTAAAGAATGCAATCCTGAACAGCAAGACAACGCCGATCGTTCGCATTGACTCTCCGCTGGAAAACCTTGGTCTGTATAAGGATCTGTTGAAAGACGGTAAGATCGTGCTGCCAAATGGTACGACTTTCACCACTTCACTCAGCAAGACAGACTTGGCCGGCATTTTCCTAGGCGGCGCATCTGACAAGACATTGCCCATCAGCAACAACACCGTTATTGCTGTAACGAAAATTCTTGGCGTAACGCTGACCGATGCGGAAGTTGCGGCTGTTCAAGCCAGCGCCGAAGCAATTCGCACTGCGATTGCAACTGCTCACGGCGAATAAGTAGCATCACTACTACAGTGGGTGATCCCACTGTAGTAGTTGTTTCATAGCATTGATCAAAGTCCTTCCTTTTATTAGTAAAGGATGTTGAAATGAAAAACAAAACCTTATTAGCCGGTGTATCTTTTTTTCTGATCGCCACTTCGACCTCATCATTCTCCGCCGATCAGGAACAACAACAGACCAGAACCCAGGAACAGGTTCAGCAGCAGACTGAGAAACAAAACACATCCCAGGAACGCACTCGCGATCGCGAGCGGATCTATGGAAGTCAGATGATGTCTTCCGAAGAGCGCGCTGAATATCGCGCCCAAATGCGGAACAAGAAAACCCAGCAGGAGCGCGAGGCATTTCGCCTTGAGCACCACAAAAAAATGCAGGAGAGGGCTCGCGAACGCGGCCTTGAACTTCCCGAAAACCCGCCTGCCAACAAAGGTGGCATGGGACGCCACGGTGGCGGCAGACAAGGCCGTTAGCCATTATGTAAATCACCATAGCCGCCATAGGTTGTCTCCAATGGCGGCCGTATACATTCAGAGTCATTCGGCAATGCATCTTCGGCATTGCGCTGACAAGTCATGCCCGCTTCACTCGTCCATCAGCCCACAAATTCTCTGGAGTATCCATGCCCACTCTTAAAACCTGCCTGATTATCCTATCCCTAAGCCTTCTAGGCGCATGCGCCAGCAGTAACTCAGGGAGCACATACAGTCGCGGAGAAACGCGCCAGGCCCAGACCGTGAAACTTGGAACGGTTGAGAGCGTGCGCATCGTCAAGATCGAAGGTACCAAAACACCAGTCGGTACCGCGACTGGTGCTGTTGTTGGCGGCGTTCTTGGGAGCGAACTGGGGGGCGGAAAAGGCAAGGTTGTCACCACTGTTTTAGGTGCGGTTGCAGGTGGCGTGGCAGGATCTGCGGCTGAAGAAGTCATCACCAAAAAAGACGGACTGGAGATCACAGTCAAACTTGACGATGGACGTCTGATTGCAATTACCCAGGATGCTGACGAACAATTCCGATCGGGCGACAGGGTGCGCGTCCTGGAAAATAATGGAACTGCCAGGGTTAGCCATTGATCAACCGAGTGTAGAGTTATGTCCTCAAGAAGATCCAACGCATTTTGTACGGATAGTCACTGGGTTGGGCGTTCCAACTGCAAGTTGTGCCATATACGCCACACCATGTTGTTCAGCGTACTTCCGGAAGAAGACCTTGAACAACTCCTGTTACCAATCGACAATATTCGATTTGATCGGTACACGCAGCTTTACGATGAAGCCACGTCACCGGAGCATGTGTATTCCATTCGAAGCGGTTGGGTGAAACTCGAAGTCCGAAGAAGCAATGGTGACAGCAGAATCACCCGGTTGCTCGGTCCTGGCGACGTGGCCGGACTAGAGGTCATCCTAGGAAAAAAGTATCGTCATAGCGCCATCGCCATGGGTAACGTCGATATATGTCGCATTCCGTGCAGCGTCATACACCAACTGAACGGCCAGAACCCATTACTATTCAAAAACCTGCTTTCGCAATGGGAAAAATCACTGGAGCAGGCTGATTTCATAATCACTGAGCTATCGACAGGAACTGCCAGGCAGCGCGTTTCCAAGCTACTTCACATACTGTCCAGAATCAATAAGTCTCTGACTTTCGACAGCATGGCGCGTAGCGAGATGGCTTCACTGCTCGGACTGACAACGGAAACCGTCAGCCGCATGATAGCGGAACTCAAGCGCGCAGGTAGTCTTGTGGAAAAGGATCAGCAGATTACGCTAATCTCGCTTGACCATCACCAGGATTAACGTCAGCAATCGAATCAGGAATGGTCAGGCGCGCTTCAATGCCACCCTCCTTACGCGGAAGAAGTTCTATGAACCAGCCATTTGCATCCGCGAGTTGTTTTGCAATCGCAAGGCCGAGACCGCTACCTCCCGTTGAAGTACTCCTCGAAGTCTCAAGCCTGTAAAACGGACGAAAGACATTTGTCAGCTGGTCTGCGGGGATGCCTGGCCCTTGGTCCAGCACCCGAAATACGGCCTCCGTATCGTCACAATGGAACTCCACACGCACGGGCTTACCTTCCCCGTACCGGATCGCGTTACCCAGCAGATTAGTAAGAATCCTCTGTAGCGCCATTGGTCCGACCAACCTCTCACACCCCCCCTGAGATTGCCACTCCACCACCGCACCGGAATGTCTGGCATCTTCAATGACCGCACTGAGCAAAAGATTAATATCTGTTTTCTGAACCTCCTCCTTGCCTAACCCACGACTCAGCTGAAGGAACTCACCGATCAGCCTGTTCATTTCATCCAAGTCATGCTCAAGCCTTGCAGCAATCTTAGGACTGGTATTCGGCGGGAGCATTTCAACTGCCAGCCGCATACGTGCAAGCGGGGTCCGCAAGTCATGCGAAATTCCAGCCAGCAGCGTTGTCCGATTATCCAGCACTTCCTTTACTTGCCTGGACATGGTATTGAAAGTACGTGCCAGGCTGGCCAGTTCACGGACCCCACTTTCCGGAAGCTCCGGAGGCGCAACCCCCTGCCCCACGCAATTTGCAGCGGAAGCCAGACGTGAGAGCGGCTGGGAAATCCGTCGCGCCAGGATGATCGCAGTCACCAAAGTCAGTAATATTGTCACCACCAGTATCATCAGCAGAACCTGTGGCGGACGCACCCCAATATGGTCTTTTGGAAACCCGATGCGTATCATTTTTCCTGCCACAGGTAGCTCCACCCAGTACCATGGCTGCTCCCAACGCGTTGACTTGACCGTGATGGTATGTCCTGTGCGCTTTTCCAACGCATCTTCAAGAAAGATCAGATAAGGAAGGAAGTGACGCTCGCTCTGAATCGGTGTCGTTGTGGAAAATAACCATAAGTCATGTTGCTTGGCCAGTTCCCTCTCGAAATCTGGACGCGTTTGCGCTGGAAGTTCAGCCCACGTCTGAACGGACAACACCATCAGCGCCGCCAAGTCATCCGCCGAACGCCTGGCCATGGGCATAAGAACGTAATAGACCGTGACGGCGATAATGACGCTCTGAAAAATGAGCAGGGAGACAGCCAAGGTATTGGCAATACTGCGAAATAATGAAAGCTGCCTGCGCCTGCCGGCTGGCCGCATAATCATTTACCCTTTGGGGAAAACAAATACCCCTCGCCCCAAACCGTACGAATATGTACCGGAGCAGCAGGATCATCCTCGATCTTGCGACGCAATCTTGTTACGCGCACATCAACACTGCGGTCGAAGGGAGATCGCTCATATCCCTTGAGCAACTCAAGAATAAGATCCCGATTAAGCACGCGATTCGGGTGATCAACAAAAATCCGTAAAAGATTGAATTCACCGCTGGTCAGTTGAATTTCGGTGCCATCACGCACCAATGCATGCGAGTTCAGGTCCAGCTGAAAATTCCCAAACTGATACTGTTCTGCAGAAAAGCTTTGCGATTCAGGCTTTTTAACCTCATGCCTGCGCAGGACAGCGCGAACTCGAGCCAGCAACTCCCGGGGATTGAATGGCTTTGCCAGATAATCATCTGCACCGACCTCAAGACCGATAATGCGATCAATATCTTCTCCGCGTGCTGACAGAATGATGATGGGCTGATCACCCGAGCTTCTTAACTTACGTGCAAGCGACAAGCCATCTTCACCCGGCAGCATCAGATCAAGAATCACGAGGTCTGCAGCATGTGTCTTCAAATGCTGCTCCATCTCCACCCCATTCTCAACCACCGCGACGTCGTACCCTTGACCTGAAAGGTACTCCTGCAACATCTCGCGCATGCCGCAATCGTCATCGACGACCAATATCTGCTCTTTATGATCTTTCATCTCGATCACTATACAAAAACTTCGAGTTGAGCTCCATCGATTGAAACAGATTGGTAACAGATTGATACATCACCAGACCCCATGGAAATATTTGCGACATGGATTCAGATCAATATGCACACCATGCAACAAGGACATGAACACCACGATCGCCAATGGCGATAAAGGCTTAAAGGATGCAATCAACAATTATGAACAAATCCGAATTGATGAAATTTACCATGTTTGGTGCCGGTATTGCCTGCGCCGGCAGCCTGATGGCAGAAGAGTTGGCTCCAGAATTGTCCCGTCAGCCAATTTTCCGGACAGAACAATATCGAGTTGCAACGGATCAGGAACAGGATGCATTCAAGGCGGAAGTGCAAAAGCGGATGCGTAATCTGAAGCGTGAAGAGCAAATGCTCATGCAGGAAACGGGATATAACGGTCGCGCCCGAATTGCCGAGGAAAACGCTGGGATCCCAAGGCATGATCAGTCTTTAACAAGCTCGTCGACTGATCATGCCTATGGACGTGGCTTTGAATCAAGACAGATGCAACAGGACATATCTTCAATGGGTGGCGGCTCAGATATAGGCAGAAGCGGCAGCATGCCCGGCAGGGTAGGGAGAGGCCGCTGATTGCTTGACTTGCCCAAGTTTTAAATTTCATCAAGGTTTTTAACTCGATCCAAGGATCGGAAAGGAGCATCAAATGCGTAAATCCACAATTATGGTTGGCTTGTTCTCTCTTGCAATGGGGTTTAGTCCACTGACCTTTGCCAAAGGCCCTGGCGGCGGTGCGGGAGGCGGCATGGGGATGTCTGGTCATGGCATGCATGGTGGCAACAAGGCCAAAAAGCAACAATCGGGCGAACAAAACCAGACTCGCGAACGCACAGAAGAGCAGAACCAGATTCAGAATCAGGAGCGCGTTCAGCAACGCTCTGGAGGGGAAGGCAACAGCCAGACCAAGCAGAATCGTGAGCAGACTCAACAGCAACAGCAACAGCAACAGCAACAGCAACAGCAACAGCAACAGCAGTAAGGATCACACAAATCCGGTGCCGTTTCTTATCGTTTAATCACATAAACTTCAATACATTTTTTATTATCAAGGAACCATATATGAAAATTACCTCAGCAATCGTAAGCAGCATCTTCGTAGCAGGTTTTGCATTCCCTGCAATGGCTGACCACAACAGCAAGTTTGGCGACAACACCGGGCGCACTGTTGCCGGTGTCCACGATGACCGAATTGCCAGCAACCTGAAAAACGGTGACAACTCTTCTGCAATGGGCAGCAACGACGCATCAGTAAAGGCTTCCGGCACATTAGGCAGCTATGCACAAGGTGGTCATCCGGCGACAGTTGTACCTGGATTTACCGACGAGGAGGATGATCTGACCTTCTAAGTCATTTTCCCGGTTAAAACTCCCGGTAGCCTCCCTTCTACCGGGAGTTTTTCTTTGTTATTACAACCTTCATGCCTCTGATACCAGAACCAGACATTCATTCCCATTACTCGCCATAAAATCCAGTGTTGAATATGATTGGCAAGAAGATGCAGCCAACCCAATAATGGCAAAAGTGCTTTAGGAATTACCCATAATCACTTTCAAGCTGAGTGTCCTCAGATCGTTGTAAGAGACCCATCGTGGAAAAAAAACGGAAAACTCTGATCCTCGTTTGCCTGATGGGGCTTTACCTGATCTGGGGTTCCACGTTCCTCGGCATGAAATTCGCCATCGAAAGTTTCCCGCCGCTCCTGATGGGATCGCTTCGGTTCCTGTTCGCCGGGGGGCTGCTGTATGCCGTTCTGAGATCGCAGGGAGTCCCCAACCCCACTCGACCGCAATGGCGCGGCGCTGCCATCGTCGGCACCATGTTGCTCGCCGTCGGTAACGGGGCCGTAGCCTATGCCCAGCAATGGGTCGCCACGGGCGCTGCCGCCATGGTAATCGGCACCGTCCCTTTATGGGCGGTACTGTTTGCAGGGCTGTGGGGGCAGAGGCCGAAGCGCAACGAGGTGACAGGGATTGTGCTGGGGATGCTGGGGGTGCTGATCCTGAATGTAAACGGCAGCCTGCAAGCCAGTCCGTTCGGTGCGGCCTTGTTGCTGACGGCAGCGATGTCCTGGGCATTCGGCTCCATATGGGCCAGGCACTTGCCGATGCCACAGGGTGCCATGGGGAGCGCAGCGCAAATGCTCAGCGCTGGCCTGCTCCTGCTGCTGGCCAGCATGCTATCGGGAGAGCACATGAGCAACCCGCCGACGCAGAAGGCCCTGCTATCGCTGGCCTACCTCATCCTGTTTGGCTCGTTCATCGCCTATAGCGCCTATCTTTACCTGCTGAAAACGGTGCGCCCCGCGCTTGCCACCAGCTATGCCTTTGTCAATCCGGTGGTTGCGGTCATCCTTGGCGCATGGCTCGGTGGCGAGCAGATCGCCTCGCATGACCTGCTCGCCCTGGGCATCATCCTCGCGAGCGTGCTGTTGGTGTTGCCGCTCAATCGCCAGAAGACGGACGCGACTTCAGGTAGCGAACATCGCTGAAGGTGGCCAGCCAGGCGGGACGGAACGCCGTCATGAGCGTCACGGCCATACCGGTCATCATGGCTTCAGACCAACCCATCAGCACGTAATAAGGCAGGTAGTTCTGCGTCAGGTAATGACTGGAATACGTGCCGCAGAGTATCAGCAACAGCGTTGTCGCCAGACCGGTGAGCACGACCACCGCCCCGGCACCGATAAAGGCATTGACGAAGATATACACAAACAGGTGGTTAGGCAGTTTGCGGTCGACGATCCAGAACAGCAGGTAACTCAGGGTCACGGGCAACAGGCCCGTCAACAGCCAGTTGACCCCCAGAGCGGTCCATCCGGCAGATCCCGCCAGCGTGACACCGACCAGCACCACCGCCATCCCCACCATTGCCAGCCGGGCGCCGAACATGAGCGCCATCAGCATGGTGCCGAGCAAGTGAAAATTCAGCCCGGGTTTGATGCCTGTCTTGATGCTCCACATCAACATCAGCCCGACACACATGCCCATCCAGACGTTGAACGTATCCTGACGCACCAGGCGTTTCCATGGCGCACTCCAGGCCAGAAGCGCTAGCAGCACTGCTGCCAGAACATTCGTGATCCAAAGCAATGCCGACGGCAGTAATTGATCGGGGAAATTCATGATTACGGCCTCAATCCGGTTTTCGGTTAAAATTCATGCCTTTTGATTCGCGCCTGTTAATCATGACCCCGGGGGTTCCCCTCATAACAGGCGCAAGAGGAGCCCATTTTGGAACTGGCACTTTTCGACCTGGACAATACCCTGCTGGCAGGCGACAGCGACTTCGAATGGGGGCGCTTCCTCATCACCGTCGGCGCCATCGACGAGGAACTGCATCTGGCACGCAACGCCCAGTTCTACGAAGATTACAAGCAAGGCACGCTGGACATCCATGCCTTTCTGGAATTCCAGCTCAAACCCCTCTCCCACCACTCCCGTCGCCAGCTGGATGCCTGGCACGCGCAGTACATGGACCAGGTCATCCGACCCATCATCACGCCGCAAGCGCGGGCATTGGTGGAAAAACACCGCGCCAACGGCGATCTGCTTTGCATCATTACGGCCACCAATGGCTTTGTGACCGGCCCGATCGCCAAAGAGTTCGGGATCGAGCACCTGATCGCCACCACTCCCGAGGAAATCGACGGTGAATATACCGGCCGCGTCACAGGCGTCCCCAGCTTCAAGGAAGGCAAGATCACCCGCTTGAAGCAATGGCTGGAATCCCGTCACGAATCACTGGAGAGCTTTGAGGCGAGCTGGTTCTATAGCGATTCGCATAACGATCTACCGCTGATGCAACTGGTCGACCACCCCGTCGCCGTCACTCCGGATCCGACCCTGAAGGCCTATGCGGAATCGCACGGCTGGCCAATCATCAGCCTGCGTTAACGCCCCAGCAGAACTTCGAGTACAAATTTGCTGCCAACGTAGGCGAGCAACAACAGTAGGAACCCGACCAAAGTCCAGCGCACGGCGACCCGACCGCGCCAGCCCTGAATGTGACGGCCCAGCAATAGTCCGCCGAAGATCGCCCAGGAGGCAATGGAAAACACCGTCTTGTGGTTGAACTGCAGCGGCTGATGGAACAACTGTTCGGTAAAGAAAATGCCGCTGATCACCGTCAGCGTCAGCAACACAAATCCCAGGGTAATGATCTGGAACAGCAGGCGCTCCATCGGCATGATGGGCGGGAATTCCGGCAAGCGGATCAACGGCTTCTTGTGATGCAGGCTGCGCTCGGCCATGGCCATCAAGCCCGCGTGCAGGGCGGCGAAGGTCAACAGGCTGTAAGCCAGCAGCGCAATGACGAGGTGGGCGCCGAAGAGGACATCCCCGGTATAAGGCAACACATGGCCTTCCGGCAACAGTTTCTGCAGCAACACCACCAGCGCAGCCGGTGGCAGGACAAACGCCTGCAGAGCATGCAGATCATGTCGCAGGCTGGCCAGCCAGTAGATCAGCACGGTGAGCCAAAGGATGACCGAAAGCGCGTTGCTCAGGCCAAAATTGACGCCTCCGCCAATAAACAGGTCCGTCGCCAGCAGCCAGCCATGGAATACCAGACCGGTCGCGAGCGCCACACGCTCCGATAGCAGGAATTTTTCCTCGCGGTTCTGGCGCCACTGGTTGAAGGCAACGCCGGCGTATAGCAACGCCGTGATCAGATAGAGCAGTAAGTCTGGCATGGTTCCGGTAAAATCAATCTTTTCCCAAATATAGCATACAGCATGTTCGACAATCTAACCGGACGCCTCGCCGGCGTCATCAAGAACCTGCGCGGCCAGGCCCGCCTGACAGAAGAAAACATCCAGGACGCGATGCGTGAAGTCCGCATGGCCCTGCTCGAAGCCGACGTTGCCCTGCCGGTCGTCAAGGATTTCATTGCACACGTCAAGGAGCGCGCCCAGGGCCGCGAGGTACTGCAAAGCCTGACGCCTGGCCAAGCCGTCATCCAGGTGGTGCATGAAGAGCTGACCAAACTCATGGGCGGCGGAACCGCCAGCCTCAACCTGGCGGCCGTTCCACCTGCAATCATCCTGATGTCCGGCCTGCAGGGCTCGGGCAAGACCACCACCTCGGCCAAGCTGGCCCGTCTGCTCAAGGAGCAGAAGAAAAAAGTCCTGCTGGTCAGCGCCGACGTCTATCGCCCTGCCGCCATCGAGCAACTGAAGACTCTGGGCCAGCAGCTCGAGATCGACTGTTTCGATTCCAACGCCGGCCAGAAACCGGCCGATATCGCCAGGGATGCGCTGGATTACGCCAAGCGCCACTTCCATGATGTCATGATCTTCGACACCGCCGGCCGTCTGGCGATCGACGATGCCATGATGGACGAGATCAGGCAACTGCATGCCCAGCTCAATCCGATCGAAACCCTTTTTGTCGTCGATGCCATGCAGGGCCAGGACGCCGTCAACACGGCACGCGCCTTTAACGAGGTGCTGCCGTTGACCGGGGTCATCCTGACCAAACTGGACGGCGACGCCCGCGGCGGTGCTGCTCTTTCGGTGCGCCACATCACCGGCTGCCCGATCAAGTATGTGGGCGTGAGCGAAAAAGTCGACGGCCTGGAGCCCTTCCACCCGGAACGCATGGCATCCCGCATCCTGGGGATGGGCGACGTCCTGTCGCTGATCGAACAGGCCCAGAAGAACGTCGACATCGACGAAGCCCGGAAACTGGCCGAAAAGGTCAAATCCGGCAAGAATTTCGACCTGGAGGACTTCAAGGCGCAAATGCAGCAGATGCGCAAGATGGGCGGCGTTGGCGCCCTGATGGACAAGATGCCTGCCCAGGTAGCGGGCATGGCGGCCGGCATGAGCAGCGAGGCCGGCGACAAGGCCATGAGCCGCATCGAAGGCATCATCAACTCGATGACTCCGCTGGAACGCCGCAAACCCGAGTTGATCAAAGCCTCCCGCAAGCGTCGTATCGCCACAGGCGCCGGCGTTCAGGTCCAGGAAGTCAACCGCCTGCTGAACCAGTTCGAGGAAATGCAGAAAATGATGAAGATGTTTTCGAAGGGTGGCATGGCCAAGATGATGCGTGCGATGGCAGGTCGCTTTCCCGGCATGCGTTGATTCCGTTTGACGGGGCTCGCCCTTTCGGACATAATTGCGCCCCTTCTGGGGTGGTAGCTCAGTGGTAGAGCAGCGGACTTTTAATCCGTTGGTCGAGGGTTCGACCCCCTCCCACCCCACCAGTACTGATGCGGCTCACAGCAATGTGGGCCGTTTTAGTTTCTAGTTTAGTAGCCTTATAGTAGTCTGAATATCCATCTCCCCACTGCATCGATCGAGGACTCGTTAGCTCGCTAGCGCTAGCGGATTAACGACCCACTTAAGCAATTAATACTTACTGCTTTAAGTCTCACCATCAATCGTCAAAATCCATTTTTGGTTGCCAGAACCACACAAACATGCCGTTTATTTCCCGTACCACACCCCCTTAAGATACCTTGCAAAGATGGACTGATGCAGCTAGTGTTTTAGCAAAATACAGCTATCAGGAGCACGTTATGCTGCAGTGGTTATATAGCCTGAATAAATCCAGCCTGATTCCGCATGGATACTGCCTGCAATGGAACCCCCAGCTACTCTGGACATTGGCTATATCAGACACCATTATTACCCTCACCTACTTCTCCATTCCATTCGCAATCTGGTATTTCGCGAAAAGGCGCCAGGATATTCCGCATCGTTGGCTATTCGTACTGTTTGCCCTATTTATCGTAGCCTGTGGCTTGACACACCTGATGGACGTGCTAAACATCTGGCGCCCTGATTACTGGTTAAGCGCTGCCACTAGAGTCGTCACCGCAGCACTATCGTTAGCCACGGCTATAGTGCTCTGGTTGGTCATGCCTAAAGCGCTGTCCGCGCCGTCTGCCCAACAATTGGAACATGCGAGGCAGGAGTTGTTAAGGGTCAATTCCGAACTAGAATCAAGAGTGAATGAGCGCACACGCGAGCTGAATGCCGCGCTATTGCTTAGCAACCAGACCATGAATGATTTGCAGCGTTCTCATGCACTGCTTTCGACTGTAATTAACACATCTCCGGTACGAGTTTTCTGGAAGAGCCGAGATCTCCACTATCTGGGCGGCAACATCGCTACAGCACGAGATGCTGGTCTAGCCAAGGCGGAGGAACTGGTTGGAAAGACAGACTTCGATCTGTCATGGAAGGATCACGCCGACCGCTATCGCGCCGATGACACAATAGTCATCGAATCTGGAATCGCGAAGATTGGTTATGAAGAGCCCCAAACCTCGCCCTCAGGAAAGACGATCTGGTTACAGACCTCAAAAGTACCACTGAAGGATCCATCCAGCAATGAAATCATTGGGGTGCTGGGAACCTACGAGGATATTACAGCTCGCAAGCAGCAGGAAATGCAGACCAAGCAGTACGAGGCTATCGTTACTTCATCAGATGACGCCATTTTAAGCAAATCTCTGGACGGCAAGATTACCAGCTGGAACCCAGGGGCAGAGCGCATCTTTGGCTACACCGCCGAGGAAATGATCGGACAAACAATAAGAGTTCTGTTGCCAGATGATAAGCATGATGAGGAAGATAGGATTCTCGAACGCATCGCGCGCGGCGAGACCATCGAACATTTTGAAACCCGACGGAAATGCAAGGACGGTAGACTGATTGATGTTTCTGTAACGATCTCGCCTATCCTTGACATGCAGGGCAAGGTAATTGGCGCCTCGAAGATCGCACGCGACATTACACAGGAAAAAACACAGGAAATGGAACTTGACCTGTACCGCAAAGACCTTGAAAACCTAGTAAAAATAAGGACCATGGAACTGGAAAAGGCCAAACAGGAGGCAGAGTCAGCCAATCATTCCAAGAGCACTTTTCTCGCGAACATGAGCCACGAGATTCGAACCCCACTTAATGCCATTATCGGCCTTGCACATCTGCTGCATGAGCAAACCACGCAGATAGAGATGCTGAGCAAAATTGACAAGATTATATGGTCCGGCAAGCATTTGTTGCACATTATCGGCGACGTCCTCGATCTTTCGAAGATCGAAGCTGATAGCCTGACACTAGAGGAGATCACTTTCCTGGTGCCGCAAGTCACGGATTATGTTCATAGCGCGCTAGGTGACCGCATAGCCAGCAAAGGCCTGAATTGGCAGGTGGAAATCGACCCGAACTTAAAAAGCTTGGCGCTGTATGGCGACCCGCAGCGCCTGAGGCAGATCATGATCAATTATGTCAGCAACGCGATCAAATTTACCGAGCAAGGAGGCATCACGCTACGCGCTAAATTACAGTCGCTGGATGAGAATGCGCATTTACTGTTTGAAGTGGAAGATACCGGCATCGGCCTCTCACAGAAGGAGCAAGCGCTGCTGTTCCAGCCCTTTGTGCAGGCAGACTCCTCGATCAGCCGTAAATACGGAGGCACTGGGCTAGGTCTGGTCATTTCCAACCGGCTCGCCAAGATGATGGGGGGCGAGACCGGCGTCAACAGCACGCCAGGAATTGGCAGCACTTTCTGGTTTACTGCAGTGCTGAAGCTAAGCACCGCGGATCAGTTGGCACAACAGAGTGGGGAACTGGGGGATACGAACCGGGTTCGACGAGGCGCTCACGTGCTGTTGGTAGAAGACAACGAGATCAACCAGGAAGTAGCACGGGAAATGCTCCAAGGGCTAGGTCTGCAGGTTGATATCGCGAATCATGGCGCCGAGGCGCTAGACCTTACCCAACACACCACTTATGACGTCATTCTGATGGATATGCAAATGCCGGTGATGGACGGCCTTGAAACAACTCAAATAATGCGCCAGCTACCTGATTTTAAAGATACGCCAATTATTGCAATGACAGCAAATGCCTTCAAAGAGGACCGCATCAAATGCCAGCAGGCTGGAATGAACGATTTTCTGGCCAAACCTGTTGAGCCAGAGCGCCTGCTCCAAGTCCTAAGTAAATGGATACCGGAAACGGAATCATTCGATGCCAGCATCCATCAGACCATGAACAAAGGGCACATAGAAATTTCGGCAGATCAGTTATGCCAGATGTTGGGGACAATCGATGTCAAGCAAGGGTTGCGGTATTTCTCCGACAAACTTACCAGTTATCGCTCGATGTTGCTGAAATACTCCAAGTTACATCGAGATGAAGCCGCCAAAATCCGCCACGCCCTTGAACAGAATCATCCCGAAGCGGCGCAACGCTTGGCACATTCGCTCAAAAGCACCTCGGCGACCTTAGGGGCAGAACAGGTACGCCAGATCGCCTACGACATCGAGTGCATGATTCGTGATGGCTCCATTGATAAGCCACTGGACCATTACCTGTCATTGCTCGAACAAGCTTTGCACGCAGTCTGTGACGATATCGAACAACTCCATGTCTATGACAGCGCAAAGTACGAAGATGACATCGATCCCGCGAACGTCAAGCATTTGATCGTATCTCTGGAAACGAAACTGGCCATAGATAGTTGGGACGTAATTCCGACCTGGACCGAATTGCAGCCAATACTTAAGAAAATACTTTCTTCGCATCAATTTTCGTCGCTACAGTCTGCGATCGAGTCTTTCGATCTACCCAATGCCCACGAGCAACTAAAGCAGATTATTGCGGAACACCCGGCATTAAAGTCAAGCTGACTAATCTCCTGAAAAAATACCACTTTTTGCACCACATCATTTTCGTACAGTGATTGACAGAACCCCAAGGGGGCAAAGGCGAATGCGGTAGATTTCACCCGAGCCCGGCCCGAATAGGGACGTCTAGGTTGCCCCCCTTTCCATTGGAGGAAGTCACATTGAGGGGTGGGCATTGCAAAGGAGTTGATGGGCGCCCTGTGATTCGTTTTTTCCTCCTGCCTGAACTGATAACGGATCGACCATTCCCGTAGCCGGGTCGGAATCACAATGTTTTGGTATTGGACACCGTACAGTTGATAACCTTTCGGATCTTTGTAGCGGTTGGGTTCTCCATCCCATCTTTAGCTAAGGAAACCGGGCAATCCTTGCGAAGCGCAGTCGGTCCGCCTAACAGCATCACAAACTTTCCCTATCCCTTTATCCTGATTGGCCGCATTCCAAATTTCTTTCAGAAACCCGGTGAGCCCTTTGCCGTCCATATGGCAAAATTCCTGCCACAAGATCACCGGCGGCCTACCGATCTGCTGGAATTGTCGGATTCCCCAAGTAGAAGCCCATGCCCCGATGTGGGCCGTTTTCATTTCGGCTTCTTCTCAAGCATCCTAATTCCGACACCTTCATGCCATATCACGGCAACCCCCTGTCAACGGCACGAACACTTTCACGTTATCTACCCTAAGCCGCTTCAACCATTTGACGGGTTTATTTCCTCTGGCGAGTTAAAGAATCGCTTGATTTTTTACTGAAGAGGGCCGAACACCCCAGACCAGGCATTTTTCAAACTGCACGGAGAATTTAGATGGACGCAAAAGTGAGACCCGTGGTCCCTTATTCCTTGTATGAATACTGGGACGCATTGAAATCAAGCTGGGTTCGTTTCTTTGCAACGGGGATGCGTGAGGCCAGAGAGGTTGCGGAACACGCTGTCAATTTCCGGCGATGAATCCTTCGGAATTGCCACCCGTTCACTTACCATCCTGGCCGAAATGCCGTATGTGTTTGTTTAAATCCCCCATAGCAGGGACGTTTAAACCCAAGTCTGCATATTTGACATACTCAGGGAAAAGGAGCCCTTTGAACTGAGTACCCCCCTCATTTCAGTTGTGATGCAGTTTTACGGATGTAGCCCTGTTCCACACCTTCTCCACCCACATCATCAGAAAAATTTTCAGCCATCAGGATTCCCTTGCTGGATTCAGAACAATGCTGGCGATCCGCCTGACTTAGAGCCCGCATCCAAGAAACATTAATGAATTCACAGTCTTTTTCTTGAAGAGATATGATTAGCTAAATAGTTATTTTTGCCGAGAAAAAACCATGTCTCACAAAACCCATGTATCTGGTCATCCCAAGAAAACAACTCACACAAAGCCAGTATCCAGTGCAATCTCTTATCGCCGCCTCCTTCCGATGGCGACGCTATGCATGGGTGCGTGGAGCGCTTCAGCACAGACAATTTCCCTCGGGGACACGATCGGATTAGCTTCCGGGACCTACAACTGCAACGCACTGAGTTCGATTGGCCTGGTGAGAGTCTCGCTTTCAGCTAACAACGCCGCGGCTTTTGCATGCAATACCAAAGATGTCGGAATCGCCGTTGCAAATGCAAAGGGGCGAGGTGTTGTAAACAGCGTCAGCACGGCTGGCGCTTTAATCGTCAAGTCCTACCAGCCATCCCGATTCACTACCATCCCGGAAGCCGCCGCAGCATCGGAAATTCAGGCCGCAGCCCGGCTGGTGGAAGCCGGAACCTAGCAACGTACTGCCTTCTACATTCAGTGCATGCATTCAGATTGCATGCGTGTATATTCAGCTTGGGTATCGAGTGCCCGCTGCTCTTCCATGACTTCCCGATAAAACTGCGACTGCAGCTTTTGCACAAAAACCTGCCCCAGGATTTCGATGTACTGCTTCGCTTCATAAATCGACTTGAAACGATATGTCCTGCCGTCGAACTTGTCATCGACGGCTTTCCTGAAGCTTCCGAGATTGCGGACAAGATATTCACGGTAGATGGAGACGTGATGCATCTCGTGCGCGAAAATGGCATTGTAGATACAACTCGAGCGCGGAATTTCCCGATCCATGTATACATTCATCGCACTGTATCCCAATACCAATCGCAAGGCCGGTCTCGCGCAAACGCCCGACCGGTCCTGCAGGATCGTCATATTCGGTTCGACACTGTAATCGACCAATGGCTCGGCCGAGGTCAGACCTCCGATGGAGCGGTGTGTTTCGTTATACAGGCCCGACATCACGGCCATGTCCTCCGAAGTACTACGGCTTTCGTCCAAAGTCATTTCCGCATTGGATAGCGAGACGGTATTTTCAGAACGCGGAGCCAGATCTACACAAGGGTCGGGCGAAGTATCAGCCAGGGCTGAAAATGAGATCAGCAGTGCACTTGTGACAGCAAGAAATGAAACGATGAGAGTGAAAAAACTCGGATTGCCGTTGCACCTGGGGATGGGGTGATGTTTCGGCATGGCGGACGCAGGAAGCGTCTTGATCTGATTTAGTGGAGATGATCGCTGGAGTTGCCGGAACCGGCCCGTCCAGCGATCAACAGCAGAACGATTAGTTCACTGCGTCCTTCAGAGCCTTGCCAGCGGTGAAAGCCGGGGCCTTGCGGGCAGCGATCTTGATTTCCTTGCCGGTTTGCGGGTTGCGGCCGGTACGGGCAGCGCGTGCGGAAACCTTGAAAGTACCAAAACCAATCAGGGTCACGCTGTCACCCTTCTTGAGAGCACCGGTCACGGACGAAGTAAATGCGTCCAGCGCCTTGCCGGCATCAGCCTTGGTCAGGCCTGCACTTTTCGCGATTGCATCAATCAGTTCAGTCTTGTTCATATTCTATTCCCTATTGGTTGTGATAAAACGCCATTACTCTGCTTGCAGGCGCTCTTGGTGTCAAGTGCCGATTGCGATCAGAAAGTTTTCGTTAAATAGACGCAACAGGCTCGCACTTGCCAATTCTCATCAATAAATCGTCGCGACGCAATGGCTAACAGGTCAAAAACAGCAAAAGATTGCCAAAAAGAGGCTATTTTCGGCCCCTACGCGGTTAGACGGGGCTGGACGGCAACAGTGCGTAGGGAATATCACTGATGCGGTACTTGCCGCTGAGGACAGCTTCACTCAACGTTGCCAACGTCTGCTGGTTGAGCAGATTGATGATCTCGACCTTGATCGGCTTCCATTGTGCATGCATGGGACACGCCGTCTCATCGCTGCAAACCTTGAGACCGAGTACGCAATCCTTGGTAAAATCCGCACCTTCTGTGATCTGCAGGATGCGCATCAGGTCGATTTTGGCTGGATCTTCTCGCAGGCAGAAGCCGCCCAGGCGCCCTCGGAACGAGGTCACCAAACCGCCCTTGCAAAGCATTTGCATGATCTTGGCGAGATAGGCTGCCGGCACCTGCAGTTTTTCGGCGACCTCACGGCTGAGGATAGGCGTCCCCAGCGGCTGCGTGGCGATATAGATCATGGACTGAATAGCGTATTGGCTAGTGCGTGATATCAACATAACGACCTCTTCTAAAGAAGGGGGAATATGGAATATCCATATCTTCTTATCGCACTATTATGCATGCTGAAGTGCATTTCTGGAAATAGTATCTGGGATATAAGAAGTAAGGAGTCGACGCAAAATATTGCGACGATGTTTGGTGCCGGGAGGGGGACTCGAACCCCCACACTGTTTCCAGCGGCGGATTTTGAATCCGCTGCGTCTACCGATTCCGCCATCCCGGCTTGGGAGTCGGCATTATAGCGAATCCTCGCCTGTTTCAGTAGTGCTGCTGAAAAGGAATGTGGAAATAACGAAGGAATTTCATGCGTACCAGCGATTTTGATTTCGACCTGCCGGAGGCGTTGATCGCACAGTTCCCGGCTGCCCAGCGCACCGCAAGCCGCCTGCTCTGCCTTGACGGCAACAGCGGCGGACTGGAAGACGCCACCTTCTCCAGCCTGCCGGAACACCTCAACCCCGGGGATCTGCTGGTGTTTAACGACACCCGCGTGATCAAGGCCCGCCTGCTCGGCAGAAAAGACAGTGGCGGCAAGGTCGAAGTCCTGGTGGAGCGAGTGCTGGACGACCATCGAGCGCTTGCGCACGTTCGCGCATCCAAATCACCCAAGTCCGGTCACCGACTGCGGCTGGCTGACGCCATCGACGCGGAGGTAATAGGCCGCCATGAAGATCTGTTCGAGCTGCATTTCCTCGGTGAACCCTCCCTGTTTGAACTGCTGGAGCGTCACGGCAGCCTGCCATTGCCACCCTACATCTCCCACAGCCCGAATCAGGACGACGACGAGCGATATCAGACGGTTTACGCCAGGAACCCTGGTGCAGTAGCAGCTCCAACAGCAGGGCTGCACTTCGACCAGGCGATGATGCAGCGTCTGGCCGACATGGGGATCGACACCGCCTTCGTCACGCTGCACGTTGGTGCAGGTACCTTCCAGCCGGTGCGGGTTGAAGACCCTTCAGAGCACGTCATGCACTGCGAGTGGTATGAAATCCCTCAGACGACCGTCGACAAGATTCTCGCAACACGTGCACGGGGCGGCAAAATCACCGCCATTGGCACGACTGCCCTGCGGGCGCTTGAAAGTGCGGCCCGCAGTGGCGACCTGGTAGCGGGGAGCGGGGACACGGACATATTCATCACACCGGGCTACCGTTTCCGTGTGGTGGAACGCTTGCTGACTAATTTCCACTTACCCCGCACTACGTTGATCATGCTGGTGTCGGCTTTCGCCGGTACGGAGCACATTCGTCAGGCCTACCGGTACGCGATCGAGCAAAAGTATCGTTTCTTCAGCTACGGCGATGCGATGCTGATCGAGCGCCAGGATTAAGCACTCAAGCGTTGCCCCAGCCAGGCTGCCGCCTCTTCCACCCCAGTGGGTACAGCTGGGACTGGCCGCTGGGCTGCAAGCAGCGCACGCAGTTCATATTCAAAAGCGCCGGTTTCAAGCGCATCACGCCCCACTTCCCGCCCGAGGCCATTCTCTGCCAGCCAGGCAGCGAGAAATACGGTTTCCGGCCAATCCGGTCGGCTCGCAAAGAGTACCGGCGTGCCACTGCAGGCGGCCTCCACAAAGCTGCCGTAACCCGGTTTGCAGATCAATGCATCGCAACTGGCCAGAACGTCGCTGAAAGGCATCTCAAGCGTCTCCAGCATGATGGCATCCGGGTTCAGGGTACGCCAGGCGCTGGGCACCAGCCAACGTATCCCGGGCATGCGCGGCCAGCCGTCTATCGGCAACTGCCCGGCGATACCACCGAGTGAAACCAGCACCAGCTTTTCTTCCGGTCCGAGGCCAAGCCTCTGCATGATTTCCTCGCGACGGGGCTGACCGACTTCTGCCACCGGACCAATCGGCTTGCGGTGGTAGAGCTCGGTCATGGGCATGTGGGGAGCCAACTGCAGAAATGCCTCAGCACCGTTGTAAGCCACCTCGATCTGCCTGGCCACATGATGGGCCCCGGAAAGTCCGCCGCAGTAGTGAGTAAAAATATCGCCCCAGTTCAGGGAACACATCGCCGCACAGGGAATGCCGGCACGGAAGGCTCCGGCAAGCGGCAGATATGCAACATTCGAAAGTACAAAATCCGCTTTAAACTCGCGCAGCGCAATGGATTCGCGGAGGACACGCCCTCCCCAGTCATGATGCATGGCCAGATAGGCCTCGCAGCTTTCCCTGACGCGCACATCCATGGCCGAAGACATCAGCATGCCGACATCGACTGCCTCACGCACATAGCCAAAAGGCGCTCGTATCCTCGACTGAAGATGCTCGAGCGGCACCATGGTCCGGACGGTGACGCGCAAGTCAGGCATTCTGTCGCGCAGCGCATTAATGACAGGTGCGGTTTGCGCTACGTGTCCGAATCCGTGACCGGATATGCAAACTAATAGATGGGGTTGCTTGTCCATGAATGCTTGGAGGCTGGTTTTACAGGTTAAAATTGGCTATCGATTTTGTTGGTCCCACCCGCAACAGAGGAATCCTGATGAAACACATGCAATATTGGCCACTGCTGGCCGCACTTCTTGTTTCCGCAAGCCCAAATGTTCTGGCACAGGTGCTGCCTGAGGCGCAGATGGGCATTCGCATCCCGCTGGCCGCCAAGCCAACGTCCAGACCGATGACGGTGGCCTATGAACCGAATTATAGTCGCTACATCGTTGCAGATGGCGGCTTTACGGCCATGGCGGACGAATCCGGAATCATCGCATCGAAATCCCAGGTTCATGTCTATGACGCCAAAGGGCAATTCATCCAAAGCGCAAAACCAGGACTGAGCAACCGCTCAGTCTATTTCAATCCGAATAAGAACCGTATTGAATCAGTTACTTACAATGCATCCAGTGACGTCGGTTTCGCACCGAACACGGGGGTGTACGCATTGGTCATGAACAAGGATGGCACCCTTAGCAATGATACTGAACTTCTGGCACAACCTAATCCTGCGTTTGGCGACGCCTCGACCTTCCCCACCTATGATCCGGGCCGAGACCAGTACTATGCCAAGCAGGAGCGTAGCGACCGTGTCCTGATCGTGAAACTCGACCGCGACAAACCCGTCGGAGAGTTCAAGCTGGACCTGGTTGCCGCCGGCGCCAGGACCGATGACATCAGCGATCACTGGGTCGCCTTTACCGGCATCCCCGGTGAAGAGTTGGCGTTACTGGATGTTGATCACAAGGCCGTACTGGTGTTCGATCTGTCCGGGAAGTTCGTCGGCAAAAGTCTCCTGCCTGCATCTCTGAAACTACGTGCAAACAATCACTATAACGGCCACGGCTTCACCAACGGGATGTTCTTCGTCTACAACGAGCCTGAGGGCGAATTCGGAACCTATTACGGCTTCCGGATTTCCGACCAGACCAAATAAAAAACGGCGGGCAATGCCCGCCGATTATTCACGCAACCGTACCCGGGGAAACCCGGGATGCGATTACTTGCCCAGCATGCCGGCGACCTTGCCGGAAATCATGCCGAACACTGCACCCAGCACGAAAGACAGGGACAGCAACAGGACCGGATTGGTCAGGTTGGCAGCGGTCAGGCTGGCCAGCGGTCCCACATTGTCAGCGGTCGGCGTTTGCAGCGCATAAGCCACCGTTGCGGCATAGCCGTACACATTGGCCGGCACTACGGAGAGCATACCGATGCTGGCAACGATCACGAGGAAGAACACCGTCACACCCACGTAGACCGGAGCGGCCACAGCAGCCGGAAGACCGACCGGGTTGTTGACGACCAGGAACAGCGCAATCCCGGCCAGCACAGCGCCGTAGATCATCCCCACCATGGTTTTTTGAAGTGCAGCGTTATCGCCACCGGTATGGAAATAACAACCCCAGGCAATGAAACCGGCCCAAACCAGGACAGACCCGGCGAGGGGGCCCAGAGCCAGGAACACCCAAACAGCACCAAGCACAGCAATACTGACAGATAAAGCAGTTAACTGAGACATGAACTTCCTCCCTTGAAATTTGTTGGTAAAACAATTAATTGGAGAAACCAGCGGGATGGATCTGAACGTCCATTTGGTGGGTGCATCTTAATCCGCCGAGGAAGATAGTATCTGCCTTCAATCCACGACGCAAACAGAATTGCACCAAATTGGTGCAATTAAATTTCCAGTCATCAGGGCGGGGAGGAATGATAAGGCGAGAAGGATTCTCGTCTTGTTACATGACAGCCCGATAGCTCCAGTATTTGCGCCAGGCGCCCACTACCATGTTGGGATATTCCGGCTGACCGAGGCTGCCATTGTAGCGGCCCAATGCACGGTACAAGTCGCCCTTCTCGATATCGAGATAGTGGCGCAGGATGGTACATCCATAACGCAGGTTGACCCGCAGGTGAAAGAGGTTCTGGTCGGGCGTGCCGATCTGGCGGACCCAGAAAGGCATGACCTGCATGAAACCGCGGGCGCCGACCGGGGATACTGCATACTTCTTGAAGCCACTTTCGACCTGGATCAGGCCCAGTACCAGCTGGGGATCCAGGCCTGCCCGGGTAGCCTCATAGTGAACGGTCTTGAGGAAGTCGATGCGAAAGTCCCGGTCCGGAATGCGCTTCTCCAGGCGCCGGGACATTTCCCCCAGCCAGGCATAGGCCTCCTGCTCGCTGTTAAACACCAGCCGTGTCGGTGCGGAGTCACTGATCGATTTCTGCAACATCGACCTGACGTTGGCCGACAGATCCTCCTCCTTCTGCGCCCCTGCCTCGGCACAGAAGGTGTAGGACAATAGCAGCAGGGCGAGCAGATGACGCATCAGAGGGATTTGACGAATTCCACGATACCGTCGAGCGGCAGGTTGCGCGACTCGGCATCAGTACGGGCCTGGTACTCGACCATGCCTTCCTTCAGGCCGCGGTCCCCCAGGGTGATGCGATGCGGAATGCCGATCAGTTCCAGATCGGCGAACATGACGCCCGGACGCTCGCCGCGATCATCCAGCAGCACGTCGACGCCGGCTGCCTGCAGTTCGTCATGCAACTTGAGCGCTGCTTCGCGCACGGCATCGCTACGGTCAAATCCGATCGCGGCAATTGCCACGGTGAACGGCGCGATGGCTGCCGGGAAGATGATGCCGCGTTCGTCATTGCCCTGCTCGATCGCCGCACCGATGATGCGCGACACGCCAATACCGTAGCAGCCCATTTCCATCACCTGGGTCTGGCCGTTTTCGTCCAGGTAGGTGGCGTTCATGGCCTTTGAATACTTGTTGCCGAGCTGGAACACATGGCCGACTTCGATCCCGCGGCAAATCTCCAGCGTGCCCTTGCCATCTGAGCAAGGGTCACCTGCCACGACATTGCGAATATCCGCCACCACCTCTGGCTCCGGCAGGTCGCGGCCCCAGTTGACGCCGGCCGTGTGGAACTTCGGCTTGTTGGCGCCGCAAACGAAATCGCTCATAGCCGCGACCGTACGATCGGCGATCACGCGGATCTTGCTGCGATCCAGACCGACCGGGCCGAGGAATCCCGGCGGACAGTTGAATGCCTCGCGAATCTCGGCTTCAGTGGCAAACCGGAAATCGGCAAGCCCCTCGACCTTGGTGGTTTTCACTTCATTCAGGCTGTGATCGCCGCGAATCAGCAGCACGTTGAGCTTGTCGCCCGCCATGACCGCAATTAGCTTGACCGTACGTTGCAGCGGGATGCCCAGCAACTCTGCGACATCCTCGCAAGTGGTTTGTTTCGGGGTATCCACGTCACGCAGGGTTTCGGTCGGGGCGGCGCGCGGGGTTGCCGGTGCCAGCGCCTCGGCCATTTCGACGTTAGCGGCATAATCAGACGCCGGGTTGAAGGCGATCGCGTCCTCCCCCGAATCGGCCAGCACATGGAACTCATGTGAACCGGTGCCGCCGATGGCGCCGGTGTCGGCGGCAACGGCACGGAACTTCAGGCCCAGGCGAGTAAAGATGTTGGAATAGGTCTGGTACATGGTCGCGTAGGTTTCTTCCAGCGAAGCCTTGCTGGTGTGGAAGGAATACGCGTCCTTCATCACGAATTCGCGAGCACGCATCACGCCGAAACGCGGGCGGATTTCGTCGCGGAACTTGCTCTGGATCTGGTAGAAATTGATCGGCAACTGCTTGTAACTGCGGATTTCCTTGCGGGCGATGTCAGTAATCACTTCTTCGTGCGTGGGGCCAAAACAAAAGTCGCGCTCGTGACGGTCACGGATCTTCAGCATCTGTGGGCCGAACACGTCCCAGCGGCCGGTCTCCTGCCACAGTTCCGCCGGGGTCACGGCCGGCATCAGCAGTTCCAGCGCACCAGCCTTGTTCATCTCTTCGCGCACGATGGCTTCTACCTTGCGCAGGGAGCGCAGGCCTAGGGGCATCCAGCTGTAGAGGCCCGATCCGAGGCGCTTGATGAGGCCTGCACGCACCATCAGCTTGTGACTGGCGAGTTCTGCTTCTGCCGGCGCTTCTTTCAGGGTAGATATGAAAAATTGTGATGCACGCATAGAAAAATCTTTCAGATTAAAATGTATTTATCGGGGCACGTCGGGTGCATCCATCGGCAATTGCCATGCCGAATGGCAGGCAACGCACCTGGCTAGTTGATTACTCATCCGCTGCAGAATAACAGTGCTTTTTTCACCCTGCTCGGCTGCCATCGCGATGTCATCCATCCCCTGGTGGACACTCATGCCGAGTTGCTTGAATTCAAGAGGAAGCTTGGCCATCAGTGCGGGGTTGACGTCTGCTGCGGCAGCCATCCCACCGGCACGTGCCGACTTTGCCACCAGCGCAAGATCTTCCCTCGAGAGCCCCTCGATGACCCCGTGGGTCGATTGCAGCAAGCCGCGCATTTCCATGAGTACAAGCGCCCGCTCTTGCGGCGACAATTTGACGACCTTGCGTCCATCTGTCCCCGGGGCAGTCTGGCCATGCACGAAGAACCAAGCGGCAACGCCTGCCAATGCAAGCCAGAGCAGAATGGAGAGCAGTGCCAGTTTGTTCAATTTCATGTGAGGCTCGGTCTGTTCAGAATAGAATTGGCAACGGTGCAGCGAAGAAGCGCCTTGCGTTCGCAAGGGTCGGATTTTATAGGGAAAGAACGCGAAAGTCAGCCTTCGGCTCATCTTGGTCGGAATCCATCAATGCGGAAGAAGTGCCGGCATCCATCCTTCCTTCCAGCGCTGCAAGGGCAAAATCACTGCAGGTTCACCATTGTCGTAAAACCAGGAATCCACGATGTGGATCGCACCGGAAGCCGTCTCGCGCAACCCTGCTGCCGTATGGGGCCAGCCATAGAGAAAATAGCCGCGAGTATGCGTGTCGGTAATCTCGTGAAATTTCAGCAACCCGCGATTACGCATCATTTTCAGATAGTTCGTGGTATTGGTGGATTCGTCGATGCAATCCAGTTGACCGGGCAACCCAAATCCCTCGAAAGTCCCTCCGAGGTCACCGCTGGTGCCGGTCATGCGTCCGACGAACTGCTCCAGCAATCCAATCGCAGTCGCAATACGGCTACGTTCTTCATCCGCGGCTCCGGATTCAGGATCGAACAGCGCCTCGACCGCCGACCAATTTTCTTCGGTCAGCACCACCGGTTCGATCATCGCACAACCTCCACCATGGCAGAATTCGAAATTCGACGGGTTGGCATCCTGGTGCAAAAGCCGTGTCACCACGGCAGGATCGGCAGATGCCAGCGTCGGCATCATCAACAAAACAAGGATTTCCTTATAGCACCACCGGCGCATCTCGCATCTCATTGGGGTTGTCCGGCGCAGCAGGAAAGTGGTGCTGCAATAACGACGTAATCGCCGAGATACCCGCTAGCACGCCCTCCTCGAATTCGTTACGACGAAAATGCTGTTCCATGGCCTGGCAAATGCTTCGCCAGGCCTCATCACCCACACGTGCATGCATCCCGCGGTCCGCGACAATTTCCACATCACGATCAGCCAGCAACAGATAGATCAGCACCCCGGAATTATGCTCGGTATCCCAGACCCGCAACTGCGAAAACACCTCGATTGCACGTGCCCGGGGCGACACCCCGTGCCACAACTGGTGCCATTCCAGACCGTGCTCGACAGCAAAGCGCAACTCGCCATCATGTAAGCGCTCGCTTTCGCGAATCGCCTCTTCGATACGTCGCATCGCCGAAGTAGGGAACATACGATAAACCTGCCAACGGCCCGACAAAAGATGTTTCAGGATGCGTTTCATCTTGCCCATTTACCAGTCCCCCGAAGCACCGCCGCCGCCGAAACTGCCCCCACCCCCAGAAAACCCTCCCCCGTCCGAGAATCCGCCACCACCTGATCCGCCGCGAGAATAGCCCCCAAAGTGCCCATTCCCACTCAGCGTGGCAAAAAACACAAAGACCGCGAACATGATAGCGAACGGCAAGACGATTCCCAGCCACCAGAGAAGCATGCCGGCCAGCCCAGCGTTCACCAGCGACCCCATCACGTTGCCAAGCAGTTGCTTAAAAAAGACACCCAGAACCAACGCACCAATCGCGAAGAGAAAAAAATTATTAGCAATATCACCCAAGCCATCTCTGTCGCTCTGTTTCGGAGAAACCGACGGCAACGGCTCGCCATCGATCACGGCTTCGATTTTCTCCACCCCGGCCTGCAACGCGCCGTAGAAGTCACCCTGCTTCAGGTAAGGCCGCATGACATCGCTGACGATGCGCTTGGCGATCACATCCGGCAATGCGCCTTCCAGGCCATAACCGACCTCGATGCGGGAGCGGTGATCATCCTTGGCCAGCAACACCAGCACACCATCGTTGACACCTTTGCGCCCGAGCTTCCAGGCGTCGACGACCCGAATGGCGTACTGAGCGATGTCCTCAGGCTGGGTTGTCGGCACCAGAAGAATGGCGATCTGGCTGCCTTTTTTCGCCTCGAAGGCCGCCAGCCTGGCTTCCAGGTCGGCCTGCTGCTGAGACGACAGCGTTCCGGTCAGATCCGTCACACGGTGCTGCAGCGGCGGAATCTCGACTTCTGCCTGCGCCATCCAGGGCAGCAGGCAGATCAGTAGCGCAAACAACCAGCGGCGCATGGTGGCGACTTACTTGCCGAAATCGACCTTGGGCGCCGTCGAGATGGCCTTTTCATTCTCGACCGTGAAAGATGGCTTGGTCTTGTATCCGAACATCATCGCAGTCAGGTTGCTCGGGAAGGAACGCACGGTGATGTTGTAGTCCTTCACCGCCGCAATGTAGCGGTTGCGCGCCACGGTAATGCGATTCTCGGTCCCTTCCAGCTGGGCTTGCAGGTCACGGAAATTGGCGTCCGCCTTGAGTTGAGGATAGTTTTCCGCCACTACCATCAGCTTGGAAAGCGCCGACGTCAGCTCTCCCTGGGCGGCCTGGAATTTGGCAAAGGCCTGTTCGTCGTTCACCAGCTCCGGCGTTACCTGCAAGCTTCCAACCTTGGCCCGGGAAGCGGTCACGGCCTCCAATACGTCCTTTTCATGTTCGGCGTAGCCCTTCACGGTATTGACCAGGTTGGGCACCAGGTCGGCACGGCGCTGATATTGATTGAGCACTTCGCCCCAAGCGGCATTGATGGTTTCGTCCTGGGCCTGGAAAGTGTTGTAACCGCAACCGGACAGGGCCAGGGTAGCGGTCAGAAGAAAAGCCGTTACGAAATTGCGCATATGGTGCTCCTTGTATTGGATTCGTTTCAGATAGATGGGGGCGTTGCCGTGGATTGCAACTGCTGCATGGTGGCGCGGGCAAAGCAAAGATCCTCCCAGGCCTTGGCTTTGTCCGGCAGGTTGCGCAACAGGTAAGCAGGATGGTAGGTCACGACGACGGGGACCCCGTGGTAGTCATGCAGCTTACCGCGCAGCACGCCGATGGCCGCGTCGGTATTCAGGATGGATTGCGCTGCGAAGCGCCCCATGGCCACGATCAGCTTCGGCCGGATCAACTCCACCTGACGCTTGAGGAACGGATCGCACTTCACCACTTCTTCGCCGTGGGGGTCGCGGTTTTCCGGCGGGCGGCACTTGAGCACGTTGGCGATATAAACCTTCTCGCCACGCTTCAACTGGATCGCCGCCAGCATGTTGTCCAGCAGCTTGCCCGCCTGCCCGACGAAAGGCTCACCGCGCTTGTCCTCCTCGGCACCGGGCGCTTCCCCCACCAGCAACCAGTCGGCATTCGGATCCCCCACACCGAAGACGGTCTGGGTGCGTGTTTCCGCCAGCGCGCAAGACTGGCAGTTGGCCACGCATTCGCGCAGCGCTTCCCAGTCCATTTGCATGATGGCGGCACGCCGGCTTTCACCCAGAGGCACATCCACATCCGGCTTCGCAAGCACCTCGTTCGGGATGAACTCCGCTTCCTCGACAGGCATCGATGCATCATAGGCCTCGACAGGAATATCGACCACGGTCGGGGCCTGCATCTGATCCATCATGACATCGACTCGCGGGGTCGTCTCATCCATCACGGCAGCAACGGCCGGCACCACATCGGCGGCGCGCGCGACCACGGGCTCGACCGCCGCGACCGTGGCGCGGCGACGCCACACCGGCAGCAATTCCAGTTCCTTCAGGACGGCTTCACGCGGCAGCGTCATAGCGCGAGCCCCATCAGAATCGCATCTTCGCGACCGTTCTCGGCAGGGTAATAACCCTTGCGGACTGAGAATTCGTTGAAGCCCATGCTCTCATACAGCCCGATCGCCGATGTATTGGAGGGCCGCACCTCAAGAAACATCATCTGCCCACCGTGACGCCGTGCCACGTCAATAAAATGTGCCAGCAACTCGCGTCCGAAACCGCGACCCTGCCAAGCGCTTGCAATGCTGATATTGAGCAGGTGCGCTTCGTCCAGTACCATCATCAGGGCACCGTAGCCGATCAATTCGCCGTCCAGCTCGACCACCCAGCAGCTATAGCCGGATTTCAGCGAATCGGCAAAATTGCCGCGCGACCATGGGTGGGAATAAATCGTGGGCTCAATCGCCATCACGGCGTCGAGATCCTCTTCCTGCATCGGACGGTAGACCACGCCGGGCTTGAGCTGAGCACTCACTTGCTGGCCTCGCGTTCCTTGATGGTGAACGCCACCTTGTTACGCACATACAGCGGCGCCGCTTCGTGCGGCAGCCTGCCCTCACCATTCGCAAAACGTGGCGCAGCCAGTTCAGCCATATGCCGCGCCAGCGGGAAAGCCCCGGCCACCCTCTTCGACACCTGCGCACCGTATACCGTATCCAGTGTTTCTCCGAATACATCCCAGCCGCTACCGATGGCACACCAGCCAGCGCCTTCGATCGGCGGCACCTGCGGCGGCGGATATAGCCCCGGCGCAATCACTTCGCGCCAGCCTTCTCCATCGCGTTCATATGCCGCGTGATATACCTCATTCATCCGCGCATCGAGGCACGCAACCACACGGGCCGCCCCCGCCTGTTGCGCCAGCGCCTCCAGCGTGCAGACTCCCACCACCGGCAGGCCAGCCCCGAATGCCAGCCCCTGCGCCACGCCGCACCCAATGCGCAGGCCGGTAAACGACCCCGGCCCCATGCCAAACGCGATGCCGTCGAGGCCCGTCAATTGCAACCCTGCTTCATCCAGCATTTCCCGCACCAGCGGCAGCACCATTTCCGAGTGCCTTTGTCCTGCCAGCAGTTCGCGCACGGCCAACACCCCGTCCTGCCACAAGGCAAGCGAAAGGAATTCGGTAGAAGTATCGAGGGCGAGAATTTTCATGAGGATGCTATTTTGCCACAGGTCAGCAAACCGCCCGTCTAGGATTCGGTGACCTTACCCCGCAACGCCTTCACCTGACCCCGTTGCGACTTCCCCTCCAGCCGCCGCTTCTGCGACCCGAGCGTTGGCCGCGTCGCCCGGCGCACCACCGGCGGCCGCGCCACGCCATTCACCAGCGCATGCAACCGCGCGATCGCATCCTGCCGGTTCAACTCCAGACTGCGATAACGCTGCGCCTTGATGATCACGATGCCCTCGGCCGTCATGCGATGATCGCGCAACGCCAGTAACCGCGCCTTCACCGCCTCAGGCAAAGACGATGCCCGGACATCGAAGCGCAAATGCACCGCGGAGGACACCTTGTTGACATTCTGCCCGCCAGCGCCTTGGGCACGGACGGCCGTCCATTCGATTTCGCTATCCGGGATGTCCAGCATTGGCTCATTCCCCATCCATCGGCCCCAATCGCCCAACCGCAAAGAACGTTTCCACGTCCGAAGCCTCGCGTGTGCGCTTCATCGGCGGCAAACTCTGCCAGATGCGCCGCCCATAATGCTTCTCCACAATCCGAGGATCGCAGATCATCAGCACTCCACGATCCGTCTCATCGCGGATCAAGCGTCCCGCCCCCTGCTTCAGGGTGATCACCGAATACGGTAGCTGGTATTCCATGAAGGCATTCCTGCCCTCGGTGTTCATCTTGTCGATGCGCGCGGCGAGTACAGGGTCATCCGGCGGGGCGAACGGCAGCTTGTCGATAATGACCAGCGACAGGGCTTCGCCGCGCACATCCACACCCTCCCAAAAACTTTGCGAGCCGACCAGCACGGCGTTGCCCAAACGCCGGAAACGGTCCAGCAATTCCGTGCGCGAGCTGTCGCCTTGCATCAGCAGCGGATAATCCAGGCCTTCGCGTTCAAAGGCATCCTTGAGCAGCGTATGGATATCGCGCATGGCACGGAGACTGGTGCACAGGACAAAGGCGCGCCCGCGGCTGGCCTTGAGCGCGGGCAATGCCACGGCAGCAACCGCAGCGTTGTATCCAGGCGTATTCGGCGCAGGCATCCCCTGCGGCACATAAAGAATGGATTGTTCGGGATAGTTAAACGGGCTGTCCCAGCGTGCGGTCACGGCGCCGGGCAAGCCCATCTGGCCCAGATAATGACCGAAGTCGTTTTTGACAGCCAGGGTCGCCGAAGTGAAGATCCAGGCACGCGGATGCCCTTCCATCTGTTTGCTGAAAACGTCTGCTATCGACAAAGGCGTGGCATGCAGTTGCACGGACTGTGAAAACACCTCGACCCAGCGCACCAGATTGTCATTGGCGCCGGCCTGCCAGCTCTTGAGCTGCGCCACCAACGCCAGCGCACGTTGCCAGCAATTCTCCAACGCTGGGTCGCGCTCAGCCTGGGTCTCCAGCACGCTGGCCAGATCGCCCAGCTTGCCCAGCATGGTGGCGAACGCCTCGTTGAAATTATGTCGCTCCAGCGCTTTCTGTACCGGCATGCGAGCCCCGTCCAGGCCAAAAACCAGCCTGAAGTCACGCGTCGCCTTATCCAGCGCAGCCGTCGCCTCCGGCAACAAAATGCAATCCTTGGCGTTGGTGAGGTATTCGGCATGCGCATCGCGCGACAGGTCCATGATCTGGCTGGTCGAGACATCCTCGCCGAAAAAGAGACCTGCGGTTTCAGGCAACTGGTGCGCTTCGTCGAAAATGACCGTATTGGCCGAAGGCAACAGCTCGGACACGCCTTCATCACGCAACATCACGTCCGCGAAGAACAGGTGATGATTGACCACCACCACATCCGCCGCCAGCGCCCGCTTGCGCGCTTCCATGACGAAACATTCCTTGTAGTGGGCACACTCCTGGCCGATGCAGTTGTCGCGTGTGGAGGTCACGAGAGGCCAGATCGTCGCATTTTCAGGCACTTCCGGAAGTTCGCTTTTGTCCCCGGTCGCACTGTTTTCTGCAAAGGCACGGATCAAATGGACATAACCGGCATCTTCCCGGTTGATGAAACGACCTTCCTTGGCTGCACGGTCGAGGTGAAAATGGCAGACGTAATTGGCGCGCCCCTTGAGCATGGCCACGGTGACCGGCACCATCAGCGCATCACGCACGGAAGGCAGGTCCCGGTTGAAGAGCTGATCCTGCAAGGTCTTGGTTCCGGTAGAAATGATCACCTTGCCACCGGAAAGGAGGGCGGGAACCAGATAGGCAAAGGTTTTTCCGGTGCCGGTCCCGGCTTCAGCCACCAGCACGCTGTGATCCTGGATGGCCTTCTGGATCGCCTCTGCCATCTCCACCTGCTGCAAACGCATGCGGTAGCCGGGGATGGTCCCGGCCAGCGCCCCTTCGGCACCGAAAATGTGGGTAAGATTGGCCAACGGGGTGAACTAGGGTTGCGTGCCGAGAATGCGGATTTCGCGCTGCGGATACGGCACGGTCACGCCCTGCGACTGGAACGCACGCCAGATTTCGAGATACAGCACAGACTGCAGCCCAGCCGAGCCTTCTTCCGGGTCTGAAATCCACAGAGATAACTGCAAGTCGATCCCGCTTTCGCCAAAGCCCTTCACCTGAACCTCCGGTGCGGGATCCTTCAGCACCCGGGGATGGTGCTGTGCGGCCTTGAGCATGATATCCATGGCCGCTTCCAGGTTGCCTTCATAACTCACCTGGATCGGCATCAGCACCCGAGCCCTGCGATCCGAAAGGGAATGGTTGATCACGGCAGTACTGATCAGGGTTTCGTTAGGAATCACCACCTCGGTGCCATCCAGCTTGCGCAGCACCAGATAGCGAGAACGGATCTGCTTCACGACACCATAGTGACCGTCCACCGTCACGACATCCTCGAGGTGAATGGACTGATCCAGCAGGATGATAAATCCGCTGACGTAATTGCTCGCGATTTTCTGCAGCCCGAAGCCGAGGCCCACACCCAGCGCACCGCCGAAGACCGACAGCAATGTGATATCGAATCCGACTGCCGACAGCGCCACCAGCACGCCGACCAGCGTCAGCATGATGCGCACCAGCTTGGTCATCACCACCCGCAGGTTCATGTCGATCTGCTCAGCCTGCATCAGGCGGTTTTCAATAAAGCGGCTCACCCATAGTGATGCGATGATGGTCACCACGACCACCACGATCGCCTGCAGGATCAACAACAGCGTAATTTCTTTCTTTCCAATATGGAAACTGACCTCTTCCAGCGCCTTGACGACCTCCGGCAGGAAACCCGCCAGATGCATCGCGACCAACACCCACACCACGCTGACGATGGCATTCTCCATGGTGCGCAGCCATTCGCTGGGCGCGAAGATGTAACGCAACGCATAGACCGCCAGCCGGACGACCGCCATCGCCACCAGCAAACTGGAGGCCAGCGTCAGCAAACTGGTGTGTTGCCCCCAGTGCGGCAGGATCAGGCGGGACAGTTCCAGAAACAGCAGGGTCGAGAGCGGAAACAGGACGCGCTTCAGCCCCCCGATACCCACCTTCCAACTCTCCGGTGCAATCAGGTTGGCATGGCGATGGATCAGCCGGTTCAACAGCCATGCCGCCAGCAGGCAGACCGCAAGCGCCGCCAGTTGCCAGTAGATCACAGGGGTCGTCAGATCCCCGGCCAATTCGGCCCACAGGTTACGGATATCGTGTCCCATCACATCAAGAAAACTGTCGCCAGCCCTAGAAAAATAAAGAAACCGCCACTATCAGTCACGGCCGTGATCATGACACTGGAGCCGACTGCCGGATCACGGCCCAGCTTGGTCATGAGCAAGGGAATGCCGACCCCCATGATGGCCGCGAGCAGAAGATTCAAGGTCATGGCCCCAGTCATCACCAGACCCAGCGCCACGTTGTGATAGAGGAAATAAGCCGCGACCCCGAGCACACCACCCCAAATAAGACCGTTGAGCAGGCTGACCCCGATTTCTTTCATGAACAGCGTTTTCATGTTGTGCATATTGATCTGCCCGAGCGCCAAGCCACGGACGATCATGGTAATGGTCTGGTTACCGGAATTTCCGCCAATCCCGGCCACGATGGGCATTAATGCCGCCAACGCCACGATGCGTTCGATCGAACCTTCGAAAAGACCGATCACGCGCGATGCGATGAAAGCCGTCACCAGATTGATCGCCAGCCAGGTCCAGCGGTTCTGCATGGATTTCCAGACGGAGGAGAAGATATCCTCTTCTTCGCGCAAACCGGCTAGTGACAGCACTTCGCTCTCTGATTCCTCGCGGATGAAGTCCATCACCGCATCCACAGTCAATCGGCCGACCAGCTTGTTGTCAGCATCGACTACCGGCGCAGTCACCAGATCGTAACGTGCGAAAGCCTGGGCAGCTTCGCTGGCGTCCTCTTCCGGATGGAAGATCACCGGATCATCGGCCATCACCGCAGCCACGCTCAATTCCGGATCATTGACGACCAGACGCTTCAATGGCAAAACACCGAGCAAACGGTCACGCCGATCAACAACGAACAGTTTGTCGGAATGGTCTGGAAGTTTTCCAAGCCGCCGCAAGTAGCGCAGTGCAACTTCCAGACTGATATCGTCACGTATGGTCACGATATCGAAATCCATCAATGCCCCGACCGTATCGTCCGGATAGGACATGGCCGATGTCAGCCGCTCCCGGTTCTGGCTATCCAGAGTGACCAGCAACTCCTGGAAAACGTCTTGTGGCAGGTCCGGCGCCAGGTCGGCAATTTCATCGGTATCGAGTTGCTCTGCTGCTGCCAGCAACTCCTCGCTGTCCATCCGTGCAATGAGGGTCTGCCGCACGGCATCAGAGACTTCCAGCAGGATTTCGCCGTCGCGCTCCGCCTTGACCAGATCCCACACCAGCAAACGCTGCTCGATCGGCAACGCTTCGAGAATATAGGCCACGTCAGCCGGATGCAGTTCGTCCAGCTTCTTCTGCAACTCTGTCAGATTCTGCTTGTGTACGAGGGTTTCAACCAGATCGTGCCTCGGCATGTCCTGCTTATGCACAAGACTTTCCACCAACCGATGCTTACTCAGCAGGTGGATGACCTGTTGCAGGCTCTCCTGCAAGCTTTCCTTGCTTTGATCGTGTTCAGCCATTCGTTATCGAAAACAACCCGGTTGAAGTGGAATACACATGCCCATGGGACTAGCCTACCATTTTAGGGAAAATACCACCGGGCGCGGAGATTCGGGATAAAATTTTCCACTCGGGACTATAAAGAAACCAAGATGCTGATCCTCTACGGCACCAGACACTGCCATCTATGCGAAGACGCCGAGGCAATACTGAACGCACTGCACCTGCCCTTCCAAACCATCGACATATCTGATGACGATGGCTTGATCGATCGTTACGGCATCAGAATCCCGGTGCTGAAACACGATAAAACAGAAATCGGCTGGCCATTCACTATCAGCGATGTTCAGGCGCTGATTACGAACAAAGGGCCAACGTAATGGCATCTTAAGCACTGGCAAGGCCAGAAAACAAAAAAGCCAGTCGTAGGACTGGCTTTCTGCTTATTACATCACTGATTACTCAGCAGCAACGGCCTCGACAGAGGTGTCAGGACGATCCACCAACTCAACCAGTGCCATCGGTGCATTGTCACCATCACGGAAACCGCACTTCAGGATGCGCAGGTAACCACCGTTACGGGATTGGTAGCGCGGGCCGAGCTCGTCGAACAGCTTGACGACGATGTCGCGATCACGCAAACGGTCGAAAGCGATACGACGGTTTGCCACGGTTGCCTTTTTGCTCAGGGTGATGAGCGGTTCTGCAACCTTGCGCAGTTCCTTGGCCTTCGGCAGCGTGGTCTTGATGATCTCGTGCTTCAGCAGGGAGTTGGTCATGTTCTGCAGCATCGCCTTGCGATGGCTGCTGGTACGGTTCAGTTTACGATTACTTACGCGATGACGCATGGTATTACCCTCACACTCTTTCCAGGCCAACCGGCGGCCAGTTTTCCAGTTTCATGCCCAACGTCAGACCCTTGGATGCCAGAACATCCTTGATCTCGTTCAGCGACTTACGGCCCAGATTAGGTGCCTTCAACAGTTCGTTCTCGGTGCGCTGGATCAGATCACCGATGTAGAAAATATTCTCAGCCTTCAGGCAGTTGGCGGAACGAACTGTCAGTTCCAGATCATCAACCGGACGCAGCAGGATCGGATCTACCTGAGGTGCATTCTTCACCTCGACCACAGCCGGGGCACCTTCCAGATCGGCAAACACGGACAACTGGCCCATCAGGATACGCGCAGAGTCACGGATAGCTTGCTCAGGATCGATTACGCCATTGGTTTCCACGTCCATGATCAGCTTGTCCAGATCTGTACGCTGCTCGACGCGGGCACTCTCGACCTGATAGCTCACCTTGGTAATCGGGCTGAACAGCGCATCCACCTGAATGAAGCCGAGAACGCGGTCCTCGTCCACATTCTTTTGACGTGCCGGAACCGGCTGATATCCACGGCCCATCTCGACCTTGACTTCAAGATTGATCTTGCCGCCCTTGGTCAGGTGAGCAATCACATGGTCAGGATTCACGATTTCAGCATCATGTCCAACTTCAAAGTCACCGGCCTTGACCACGCCCTCGACTGCCTTGTTCAGAACCAGAACGGCCTCGGTCTTGCCATGCAGCTTGAGCGCAACACCCTTGAGGTTCAACAGGATGTCAACGACATCTTCCTGAACGCCATCGATCGTGGAATATTCATGGACAACGCCATCAATTTTCACTTCAGTCACGGCATAGCCAGGAATGGAAGAAAGTAGAACGCGACGCAGGGCGTTACCCAGCGTATAGCCGAAGCCACGCTCCATCGGCTCGAGTGTCACCCGTGCACGCACGGGGGAAATCACCTCGACGTCGACAACACGGGGCGTCAGGTATTCAGTCGGACTGCTTTGCATAGCTTATGTATCCTATGGATTACTTGGAGTAAAGCTCGACGACCAAGCTTTCATTGATCGTGGCAGGCAATTCATCGCGCTGCGGACGGGCCTTAAAGGTACCCTTGAAAGCCTTGACGTCGACATCCAGCCACTCCGGGAAACCACGCTGCTCAGCAGCTTCCATGGCACCCTTGATGCGAAGCTGCTGTCTGGAACGCTCAGCCACTTCAATCACGTCACCCGGCTTAACCTGGAATGACGGAATATTCACACGGCGGCCGTTGACCTTAATGCTGTTGTGACGAACGATCTGACGTGCTTCGGTACGGGAAGCACCGATACCCATACGATAGGTCACGTTGTCCAGACGGCACTCCAGCAGTTGCAGCAGATTCTCGCCGGTAATGCCCTTCTTACGATCAGCTTCAGCGTAGTAACCACGGAACTGGCCTTCCAGAATGCCGTAGATACGACGGACCTTCTGCTTTTCACGCAGCTGAACACCATAATCGGACAGACGCTGGGCGCGCTTCTGGCCATGCTGGCCCGGAGCAAAGTTACGCTTTTCGATCGCGCACTTGTCAGTAAAGCACTTCTCACCCTTCAGGAACAGCTTTTCGCCTTCGCGACGGCACTGACGGCACTTGGGATCAAGATTTCTAGCCAAGATATTCTCCTTCTCTATTCCGCCAAAATTAGATACGACGCTTTTTGGGCGGACGGCAGCCGTTATGCGGCACCGGGGTCACGTCGGTAATGCTGGTGATCTTGAAACCAACAGCATTGAGTGCACGCACGGAGGACTCACGGCCAGGGCCAGGACCAGTAATGCGCACTTCCAGGTTCTTTACGCCGCACTCTTGCGCAGCCTTACCAGCAGCTTCGGCTGCTACCTGCGCAGCAAACGGGGTACTCTTGCGGGAACCCTTGAAGCCAGCACCGCCGGATGTTGCCCAGGACAACGCATTGCCCTGACGATCCGTGATGGTGATGATGGTGTTATTGAAAGAAGCGTGCACGTGGGCAATACCCTCGGCAATGTTCTTCTTAACTTTCTTGCGTACGCGTACGTTAGCTTTAGCCATGTCGCATTATTCCTTACTTGGATGCCTTGATCGGCTTGACCGGACCCTTACGGGTACGTGCATTTGTTTTGGTGCGCTGGCCACGAACCGGCAGGCCACGACGATGGCGAACGCCACGGTAGCACCCCAGATCCATCAAGCGCTTGATGTTCATGGAGATTTCACGACGCAGATCGCCTTCAACCTTCAGCTTGGCGACTTCGTCACGCAGTTTTTCCACTTCAGCATCATTCAGATCCTTGACCTTGGTCGTCACTTCGACGCCCGCAGCCGCGCAAATCTGCTTCGCTGTGTTACGACCAACGCCATAAATCGCGGTCAACGCGATTTCAGCATGCTTGTGATTCGGGATATTAACCCCTGCTATCCGAGCCATGTACTTACTCCAATAATGGCAGATTCAAAAAAGCCGGCGATTTTAACACCAAAGTGCCAGCTATGCAATTAACCCTGACGCTGTTTATGGCGCGGGTCTGTACAGATGATACGCACCACACCACGGCGACGGATCACCTTGCAATTACGGCACAAGGCCTTAACCGATGCACGAACTCTCATTTCATACCTCTCGCTTCTGTAACTATTTAGCGCGGAAAGTGATTCGCGCGCGCGTTAAATCATACGGGGTCAATTCGACCGTGACCTTGTCACCAGGCAGTATGCGGATATAGTGCTTGCGCATCTTGCCGGAGATATGTCCCAGCACAACATGACCGTTTTCCAACTTGACGCGGAATGTTGCGTTGGGAAGATTCTCCAACACTTCACCCTGCATCTCGATCGTATCTTCTTTCGCCATCTTTTCCGACTCAGCGCGGCAGTACCGCACCTCCCTTGAAGTTGGCCTTCTTCAGCAGACTTTCATACTGATGGGACATCAGGTAAGACTGCACTTGGGCCATGAAATCCATAGTCACCACGACAATAATCAGCAATGACGTACCACCGAAATAAAATGGCACATTGAATTTCACAATCAAAAACTCTGGCAGCAAACATACGGATGTAATGTATGCCGCGCCTACCAACGTCAACCGAGCCATGATGCGGTCAATGTACTTGGCTGTCTGCTCACCCGGACGAATCCCAGGAACAAAAGCACCACTCTTTTTCAGGTTGTCTGCCGTTTCTTTCGGGTTAAATACTAGCGCCGTATAGAAGAAGCAGAAAAACACGATTGCAAGGGCATACAGCATCACGTACAGCGGCTGACCCGGTGAAAGGGTAGATCCGATATCCTTGAGCCAGCTCATACGCTCGCTGCTACCAAACCAACCAGCAATGGTTGCCGGGAACAGAATAATGCTAGAAGCAAAAATCGGTGGAATGACGCCCGCCATATTCAGCTTCAGTGGCAAGTGTGTCGTCTGGCCACCATACACCTTGCGTCCAACCTGACGCTTGGCGTAATTCACTGTAATCTTGCGTTGACCACGCTCGACAAAAACAACGAATGCGGTCACCAGAATTGCTGCGGCAAACAGGAAAAACACTAGCGGTATCGAGAAAGCCCCTGTACGAGCAAGCTCGAGCGTTCCGCCAATTGCACGCGGTAAACCAGCAACGATCCCAGAGAAAATGATGATCGAGATACCATTTCCTATGCCTCGCTCAGTGATCTGCTCACCAAGCCACATCAGGAACATTGTCCCGCTTACCAGAGTGACGACTGTCGTCAGACGGAACATCAGACCGGGATCCAGCACCAGCCCAGGTTGCGCTTCAAGAGCAATCGAAATCCCCAAACCCTGAAAGAGGGCGAGGAAAACAGTTCCGTATCGTGTGTATTTCGTGATCTGTCGACGACCGCTTTCACCTTCTTTTTTCAGTTGTTCGAGCTGAGGAGAAACAACAGTCAGCAACTGCATGATGATGGAAGCGGAAATGTACGGCATGATTCCGAGTGCGAACACGGTAAAACGTGACAACGCACCACCGGAAAACATGTTGAACATTCCCAGAATTCCACCACCCTGGGATTCGAACAACTTGGCCAATGCATCGGGGTCAATGCCAGGAACCGGAATATGGGCTCCAAGACGATAAACCACGAGCGCACCCAGGACGAAAAGAAGGCGGCTTTTCAGCTCACCCATCTTGCCCACGGCACCAAAAAGTGAATTTTCGTTAGCCAAAGTAATTACTCAGCGATCTTACCGCCGGCAGCTTCGATCGCTGCACGGGCACCCTTGCTCAGCATCAGACCCTGCACGTTAATGGCACGTGTTACATCGCCAGACAGGTATACCTTTACGGAGCGCGCATTGGCCGGAACAACATTGGCTTGCTTCAGTGTCAGCAGGTCAATGGTGTCAGCCGCGACCGCAACCAATTCAGAAGTGCGAACATGCGCAGTATCTTCCTTGGTCAGCGAGGTAAAACCACGCTTCGGCAGACGACGCTGGATAGGCATTTGACCGCCTTCAAAACCGACCTTGTGGAAACCACCGGTACGGGACTTTTGACCCTTGTGACCACGACCAGCAGTCTTACCCAGACCGGAGCCGATACCACGACCTACACGGCGCTTGGCGTGCTTTGCGCCCTCAGCCGGCTTGATAGTATTCAGTTTCATTTAGCCTTCTACCTTCAAAAGATAGCCCACCTTGTTGATCATGCCGCGATTTGCCGGGGTATCCAGCACTTCGACGGAATCATTCAGATGACGCAGACCCAGACCACGCACGCAGGCACGGTGGGATTCAATACGACCAATTACGCTCTTGACCAGCGTCACCTTGACGGTGGTCGCTGCTGCTTTCTTTGCCTTTGCCATGATTAGCCCCTGATATCTTCAACAGACTTGCCGCGCTTGGCAGCGACTTCTGCTGGTGAGTTCATGGATTGCAGACCGTTCAGTGTCGCGCGGACGACATTGTAAGGATTGGTGGAGCCAATGCACTTTGCCAGCACGTTGGTCACGCCCATTACTTCGAATACCGCACGCATCGCACCGCCAGCAATAATTCCGGTACCTTCGGATGCCGGTTGCATGAACACCTTGGCCGCACCGTGAACACCGACTACCGCGTGATGCAGAGTACCGTTATTCAGGCTCACCTTGGTCATGTTGCGACGGGCTTCATCCATCGCCTTCTGAACAGCGGCCGGCACTTCACGCGCCTTGCCCTTGCCCATACCGACAGCACCATCGCCATCGCCGACAACAGTCAGCGCAGCAAAGCTCATGATACGACCGCCCTTGACCGTCTTGCTGACGCGGTTGACACCGATCATCTTCTCGCGCAGACCGTCGGTCTGCTGCTGATCAACTTCTTTCTCTCTAGCCATCATCAACCCCGTCTATTAGAAGGACAAGCCGTTTTCACGGGCGGCATCAGCCAGCGCCTTGATACGACCATGGTACTTGTAGCCGGAGCGGTCGAATGCGACCTTGGTAATCCCGGCAGCCTTTGCCTTTTCAGCAATGCGCTTGCCAATCAGAGTGGCTGCTTCAGCATTGCCACCATTCTTGATCGACTTACGGACTTCGGCTTCCGCTGTGGAAGCGCTGGCCAACACCTTATCGCCAGTTTCAGCGATGATCTGTGCATAAATATGGCTGTTAGTCCGATGAACGCTCAAACGCGTCACCTTCAGCTCGGCGATCTTGGCACGGGTTTTACGTGCGCGACGCTGACGTGCATCTAAATTAGTCATGGCTAAACCTTACTTCTTCTTGGTTTCTTTGATAATCACCACTTCATCGGCATAACGCACACCCTTGCCCTTATAGGGCTCCGGCTTACGATATGCGCGAATCTGAGCGGCAACCTGGCCGACAACCTGCTTGTCCATACCCTTGACGATAATTTCCGTTTGGGAAGGAGTTTCAACAGTAATGCCAGCCGGCATCTTGTGAGAAATCGGGTGGGAATAACCCAGATCCAGGTTCAATGCAGCACCCTGAGCCTGAGCCTTATATCCCACGCCAATCAGGGTCAGCTTCTTGGAGAAACCTTGCGACACACCTTGGACCATGTTGGCAACCAGAGCACGCATCGTGCCGGACATGGCACGTGAATGCTGGCTATCATTGGCAGCGGCTACAGTAATCGCACCGTTTTCCTGAGTCAGCTTGACCGCCTCGGTCAGCGGATGACTCAGCTTGCCCAGCGGCCCACTCACGGAAACCGCATCAGCAGTCAGAGAAACTTCAACCTTGGCTGGGATCACTACCGGGTTCTTAGCAACACGAGACATGTTCACCCTCCCCTTAAGCCACGACGCAGAGCACTTCACCGCCGATACCGGCAGCACGCGCTTTACGATCAGTCATCACACCCTTGGATGTAGAAACAATCGCCACACCCAAACCATTCATTACCTGCGGAATGTTGTCATTCGCACGGTAAATGCGCAGGCCAGGACGGCTCACGCGTTCAATTTTCTCGATTACCGGACGGCCTGCGTAATACTTCAGGCTGATATCCAGAACAGGCTTGCCATCATTGGCATGCACCACGAAATCGTCGATATAACCTTCGTCCTTCAGCACGCTGGCAATTGCACCCTTCAACTTCGAGGCAGGCATGGAAACGCTAACCTTGTTGGTGCTTTGTGCGTTGCGAATACGGGTCAGCATATCGGCAATCGGATCACTCATACTCATCGCTAACTCTCCCTTACCAGCTGGCCTTGGTGACGCCAGGCACTTCGCCGCGCATCATCAGCTCGCGCAGCTTGCTACGAGCCAAACCAAACTTTCTGAACACACCACGCGGACGACCAGTCAGCGCACAACGATTGCGCTGACGGCTCGGACTCGCATTGCGCGGAAGGCTTTGCAGCTTTTCCTGAGCAGCGCGACGATCTTCCGGACTCGCCTTCACATCACGAATGATGGAACGCAGCTCGTCACGCTTGGCCGCATACTTCTTAACAGTGTCGCGACGCTTTTGCTCGCGCTCGATCATACATACCTTAGCCATGGCACCCTCAGTTTCTGAACGGAAAACTGAAAGCGGAGAGGAGCGCACGCGCTTCTTCGTCAGTCTTCGCAGTGGTTGTAATCGTGATATTCATACCGCGCAGCGCATCCACCTTGTCATATTCGATTTCGGGGAAAATGATCTGCTCGCGCACGCCCATGTTGTAATTGCCACGGCCGTCGAATGACTTGCCGGAAATACCACGGAAGTCACGAATACGCGGGATTGCAATGGTAATGAGGCGATCAAGGAATTCATACATGCGATCCTTGCGCAGCGTCACCTTGCAGCCAACCGGATAATTGTCGCGGATCTTGAAGCCGGCGATCGACTTGCGGGACAGAGTCACGACAGGCTTCTGGCCTGCGATCTTCTCCATGTCGCCCACAGCGAATTCCATGACCTTCTTGTCGGCCACAGCTTCACCCACACCCATATTCAGGGTGATCTTCTCGATGCGAGGCACTTCCATGACGGACTTGTAACCGAACTGGTCAACCAACTGCTTGACCACCGTATCTTTATAGAATTGTTTCAAACGAGCCATGATTCACCCTTATGCGTCAACGACTTCGCCGTTGGACTTGAACACGCGCACCTTACGGCCGTCTTCAAGCAGCTTGAAACCGACGCGGTCACCCTTTTGCGTAGCGCTATTGAACAGCGCAACATTGGAAACGTGGATCGGCATTTCTTTCTCAATAATGCCGCCAGTCACACCTCTCATCGGGTTGGGCTTGGCATGCTTCTTGACCATGCCGATACCTTCAACCACAACCTGGTCAGTATCCAGCACGCGCAGCACAGTGCCACGCTTGCCCTTGTCCTTGCCAGTCATCACGACGACTTCGTCGCCCTTGCGGATCTTGTTCATCCCCATCTCCTTACAGCACTTCGGGCGCCAGCGAAACGATCTTCATGAAGCGCTCGCCACGAAGTTCGCGCGTCACAGGCCCGAAAATACGGGTGCCGATCGGCTCCAGCTTGTTATTGAGCAGCACGGCGGCGTTGCCATCGAACTTGACCAGGGAGCCGTCGGGACGGCGCACACCCTTCGTGGTACGGACCACGACTGCGCTGTAGACTTCGCCCTTCTTGACGCGACCACGCGGAGCAGCATCCTTGATGCTGACCTTGATGATGTCGCCGATGCCGGCATAACGACGCTTGGAGCCGCCAATCACCTTGATGCACATAACGGAACGTGCACCGGTGTTGTCCGCGACTTCAAGCCGGGATTGCATTTGAATCATGAAATAATCTCCAACTTAATCCGTAAAACCAACACCGGCCGCTAAGATTAACGGCCGGCTAGCCAACGGTCAGTATTGGGGCGACAGCTTTAAGGTCGCCGAAAAACGCAGAATTCTATATTGCTTCAGACCAACAAGCAAGCAGAATTATACGGGAGTTGCCTTTTCCACAATCTTGCTCACGGACCAGGTCTTGGTCTTGGAGAGCGGACGGCTCTCGACAATCACAACCAGGTCGCCTTCACGGCACTCGTTGTTCTCGTCATGAGCATGGAACTTCTTGGAACGGCGAATCACTTTGCCGATCAAAGGATGCTTCACCTTGCGCTCGATCAGGACAGTGACAGTCTTGTCCATCTTGTCACTAACCACACGACCGGTCAGGCTACGTACAACCTTTTCAGTTTGATTTGCTTCGGTACCCATCATCAACTCCTATTAAGCCTGTCTGGCTTTTTCAGCCAGCACGGTGCGGACGCGGGCAATGTCACGACGGACCTTGCCCAGCTGATCCACTTTGCTCAACTGCTGGGTCGCCAACTGCATGCGCAGGGAAAACTGCGCACGACGCAACTCAATCAGCTCATTATTCAGCTCGTCTACCGACTTTGCTCTCAGTTCAACAGCCTTCATTTTTAGCTCCCCAGATGGCGAACGGCGAAGGTCGTTTCGATCGGCAGCTTGGCAGCTGCCAGACGGAACGCTTCACGCGCCAATTGCTCACTGACGCCGTCCATTTCGTACAGCATCTTGCCTGGCTGGATTTCGGCCACGAAATATTCGGGGCTACCCTTACCATTACCCATACGGACTTCAGCAGGTTTCTTGGAAATCGGCTTGTCCGGGAAAATACGGATCCAGACGCGGCCACCACGCTTGATGTGACGTGTCATCACACGACGTGCAGCTTCGATCTGGCGGGCGGTCAAGCGACCACGGCCAATTGCCTTCAGGCCAAACTCACCGAAACTGACCTTGTTACCGGTCGTTGCGATGCCCTTGTTACGGCCCTTCTGCTGTTTGCGGAATTTCTGTCTAGCTGGCTGCAGCATTTTTCGCCCCCGACTTTCTTACTCTCTTTTCCGGCTCGGCTGCGACAGCAGGCTGCTCAGCCTTACCACCGATCACCTCACCCTTGAATACCCACACCTTGATACCGATGATGCCGTAGGTGGTCTTGGCTTCTGCCACACCGTAATCGATGTCGGCACGCAGCGTATGGAGTGGCACGCGACCTTCGCGATACCATTCGGTACGTGCAATTTCAATGCCATTCAGACGACCAGAGCTCATGATCTTGATGCCCTGCGCACCCAGACGCATGGCATTTTGCATGGCACGCTTCATGGCACGACGGAACATCACGCGCTTTTCGAGTTGCTGAGCAATGCTCTCGGCAATCAGCGTTGCGTCCAGTTCAGGCTTGCGGACTTCTTCGATGTTCAGATGAACCGGAACACCCATCATGCCCTGCAGGCTGGAACGCAAGGATTCGATATCCTCACCCTTCTTGCCGATCACGATACCAGGACGAGCACTGTAAATCGTAATCTTTGCATTCTTTGCCGGACGCTCGATCACGATCTTGCTCACTGCAGCATGCGACAGCTTTTGCTTCAGGAAAGAACGAACCTTGATGTCGCCATTGAGCATCGCAGGAAAATTCTTGCTAGAAGAATACCAGCGCGAGGACCAGTTCTTCTGAACGCTCAAACGGAACCCAAACGGATGAATTTTCTGACCCATGATGATTCCTTAGTTGCCCACTGTCACAGTGATGTGACAGGTCGGTTTGATAATGCGGCCAGCACGGCCCTTGGCGCGGGCGCGGATGCGCTTCATCACCAGACCCTTGTCGACATAGATGGAAGTCACCTTCAGCTCGTCAACGTCGGCACCTTCGTTGTGCTCGGCGTTGGCAATCGCAGACTCGACGACCTTCTTGATAATGTCGGCACCCTTTTTCGGGCAGAACGTCAGAATGCTCAGCGCATTGTCAACCTTCTTACCACGAACCAGGTCAGCTACCAGACGCGCCTTTTGTGGCGACAGGTGCACACCTCTCAGCATTGCAGATACTTGCATCGTCATGCTCCTACTTCTTGGCCTTCTTGTCGGCGGCATGACCCTTGAACGTACGGGTCAGTGCGAATTCGCCGAGCTTGTGGCCAACCATGTTTTCCGAAACCAGCACAGGAACATGCTGCCTGCCGTTATGCACTGCAATCGTCAGACCGATGAAGTCCGGCAGAATGGTGGAACGACGCGACCAGGTCTTGATCGGACGGCGGTCCTTGGCTGCATGTGCAGCTTCTACCTTCTTCATCAGATGACCGTCAATGAACGGGCCCTTTTTAATTGAACGTGCCATATTGATTACCTCTTGTTCGACGGACGACGGCTGACGCGCATGTTGTCGGTACGCTTGTTGTTACGCGTACGGTAACCCTTAGTCGGGGTACCCCACGGGCTCACCGGGTTCATACCAGCAGCAGTCTTGCCTTCACCACCACCGTGCGGGTGGTCAACCGGGTTCATCACCACACCGCGGACGGTCGGGCGAACACCACGCCAGCGGACGGCACCAGCCTTACCGATGGAACGCAAAGAGTGCTCTTCGTTACCAACCTGGCCGATGACGGCCTTGCAATCCACGTGTACGCGACGGACTTCACCAGAACGCAGGCGAAGCTGAGCATAGCTACCTTCGCGAGCCAGCAACTGTACAGAAGTACCAGCGGAACGTGCCAACTGAGCACCTTTGCCCGGCAGGATTTCGATACAGTGAATCGTGCTACCCACGGGGATGTTGCGCAACGGGAGCGCATTGCCCGGCTTGATCGGCGCTTCAGAACCGCTCAACAGGGTTGCACCAACAGCCACGCCACGCGGGGCGATGATGTAACGACGCTCGCCGTCTGCATAGCACAGCAGTGCCAGATGCGCGCTGCGGTTCGGGTCATATTCCAGACGCTCTACCTTTGCCGGGATACCGTCCTTGTTACGACGGAAATCGACGATACGATAGTGCTGCTTGTGACCACCACCTTGGTGACGGGTCGTGATATGGCCGTTGTTGTTACGGCCAGCATTTTTGCTCTTCTTCTCCAGCAGCGGCGCATAAGGCTTGCCTTTGTGCAGGTCGGGATTGACGACCTTGACGACAGCGCGTCTGCCCGGGGAAGTCGGCTTGACTTTAATCAGTGCCATGTTCTACTCCTATTCGCCCGCTGCAAAGTTGATTTCTTGACCGGGCTTCAGGCTTACATAAGCCTTTTTCCAATCCTTGCGGCGACCCATCATTCGGCCTGCACGCTTGGTTTTGCCCTTGACGTTAGCAACAGTCACCCCATCCACCTCAACCTTGAACACGAGTTCAACGGCAGCCTTGATTTCAGGCTTGGTGGCATCGGTACGCACCTTGAATGCGATCTGTTGATGCTTGTCAGCAACATGGGTTGCCTTTTCAGTGATCTGCGGAGCAAGAATCACCTGGAGCAGACGCTCTTGGTTCATAACGGTTGCGCTCATGCCAGCATCTCCTCAAGTCTCTTGACCGCACTCTTGGTCACGATCACCTTGGGGAAGTGCACCAGACTGACCGGGTCAGCGTGCTGCGCCTCGACCACCAGCACGTGCGGCAGGTTGCGGGAGGACAAATACAGGTTTTCATCAAAACGATCAGTCACGACCATCACGGACTCACCGCAACCCAGGCTCTTGATCTTTTCATTGAAGAGCTTGGTCTTCGGTGCATCAACGCTGAAATCGTCGACAACGGCCAGACGGTCCTGACGCACCAGTTCGGACAGGATAGATTGCATGCCTGCACGATACATCTTGCGGTTGACCTTATGGCTGTAGTTTTCATCAGGGCTGTTCGGGAATGCACGACCACCTCCACGCCAGATCGGGCTGGAGGACATACCGGAACGCGCACGACCGGTACCCTTTTGATTCCAAGGCTTGTGGGTCGTGTGATTCACGGTGTCACGACCCTTTTGAGCACGGGTAGCAACACGAGCGTTAGCCATGTAAGCGGTAACGATCTGATGAATCAGGGCTTCATTGAACTCACGACCGAAAGTTGCATCGGAAACCTCAACGCCGCTTTTGGCCGGCTTGCCATTCTTATCAATCAGCTTGAGTTCCATCATGCACCCTTCACGCTCGGACGAACAACCACATCACCACCCTTGGATCCGGGAACAGCACCCTTGATCAGCAGGAGGTTACGGTCACGGTCGACACGAACGATAGTCAGATTCTGAACAGTGGTCTTCACAGCACCCAGATGACCGGCCATGCGCTTACCCGGGAAAACACGACCCGGATCTTGCGCCATACCGATGGAACCCGGGGAATTATGCGAACGAGAGTTACCATGGGAAGCACGGTTGGAACTGAAGTTGTGGCGCTTGATCGAACCGGCGAAACCCTTACCGATGGAGGTACCGGTCACATCGACCATTTGACCTGCCTCGAAGATTTCCACGGTGATCTCGGAACCCACGGTGTAATTGGACAGGGATTCCTGGCCAACGGTGAACTCCTTCAGACCGGCACCAGCAACGACACCCGCCTTGGCATAATGGCCGGCAGTTGCCTTGTTGACGCGGCTTGCACGGCGTGTGCCGTGAGCAACCTGAAGTGCGGAGTAGCCATCGCTATCCGGTGATTTGATCTGCGTCACTCGGTTGGGTGTGATTTCCAGCACAGTTACCGGAATGCTTTCGCCTTCATCGGTAAATACGCGGGTCATACCCACCTTGCGACCAACAAGCCCTAAGCTCATGATCGTTTCCTTATAATAATATCAACGGCCGGTTACAATTGACCGGCCTGTATCGGCTAAAAGGCGGGCATTATATAGCCCGCCTCGCTTTATTGCAACACTACAGTTTTACAGCTTGATTTCTACATCAACACCAGCCGGCAAATCCAGCTTCATCAGTGCATCAACAGTCTTGTCCGTCGGATCAACGATGTCCATCAGACGCTGATGGGTACGGATTTCGAACTGGTCACGGGAAGTCTTGTTCACGTGCGGGGAACGAAGAATGTCGAAACGTTCGATGCGTGTCGGCAGCGGAACCGGGCCCTTAACGACAGCGCCAGTGCGCTTTGCAGTTTCCACGATTTCCTGTGCGGATTGATCGATCAGGCGATAATCAAATGCCTTCAGACGAATACGAATTTTTTGAGCTGCCATTTTATTTCCTTAAAGAGCGAAACGGCAGGGAGCACCCTGCCGTTTGGTTTAACTACAAAAATTACTCGATGATCTTAGCGACGACGCCAGCACCAACGGTACGACCACCTTCGCGAATCGCGAAACGCAGACCGTCTTCCATCGCGATCGGCGCAATCAGTGCCACAGTGATGGAAACGTTGTCGCCAGGCATCACCATCTCGGTGCCAGCCGGCAGTTCAACCGCGCCAGTCACGTCAGTGGTACGGAAGTAGAACTGCGGACGGTAGCCGTTGAAG
>JAKOVB010000130.1 GCA_029782295.1 Pseudomonadota bacterium | reverse complement strand
ATACAATGAAACCACTCCCGCACATCAATCAGCCCATGTGGCATCGACTCCACAAAGCCGCCGTGATCGCCGTAGAATCCTTCTATATCCCCGAGAAACCGGATATGCCCCTTTGCGCGAATACGCCTCTTGCGCAGTTTATTCACAGCACAACCGATTGGCTCATATCCGGGTCTCTCGGCCCACTGTAATGCCTTCGCGCGAGCCTGCATTTTTTCCGTCTCTTCGGTTTCTTGCGCCCCGTTATGCTTGTAAATCTCGCGAAGTTTAGCGGTCATTTGGGACGATTTCGCTTTCGCAGCGGCAACCATCTTTTCCGCCCGCAATCGATCTTTGCTATACCACTCCTCCGCCGCCTCTCGCGTCTGCATCTTAGCTTCCGCGTGCAGCATTTTTGCAAAGGCTTCCGGTATTTCGCAGAATATACCGACTTGCTTCTTGAAGTGCTGCAATATCGCAGGGTCCGCCACCCATTCACTAATGCGCCTGTCCTGCTCTTGCCAGTGCTCTTGTACGCCCATGATTCACCTGTCTTTCTTCCGGGCCCCCGGCCGCCGGCAGGTGAACAGGTGAGTAAACCTTACCGGCGTCCGGGGCTTCGCAGGTGTACGGCCCGCAACCCGAAAAATCTGTTTGCCAAAATTCACGGATACTGTAACAGAGAAAGCGTTTGCCGCATGCTGGAAATTTCCGAGTTTATCGTCGAAACCTGCGTCCCCATGTAGTTAACCGACGCCCGAAGCGAGGACACTTCTGTTTCGATCGCTTTCGTCTGTTCACCCAGGCCGTTGATACCATTCCCAAGAATCAACAAGCGGGCTTGAAGTGATGAAACCCCCTCATTCACTTCGTCTACGGCCGCATCAATCGCTCTCAAGCGGTTTTCGGCCTCATCTATGCGCCATTCTACTCCGCTAATCTCTCGCTTCAAGGCCCTCACTCCCTTTGACTGGCTTGAACGAAGCTGAAAGACGGCCAGAACGCCCAATAGAACCAAAACAGTTTTGACGGGCAGTGCTTTACAAGCTCGCGTTTCCCATGCATTGAGCCCGCAAAGCACCGTCAAGCCGAAGCGTAGCACGCTCATAAGTACCCCTTTCGAATGCTCACGATCTCCCCTTCATTTTAGAAATCCTTCGGGCTGTGGTGTTCGATATAGGCTTCGACGGCGCCTTTGCGGAATCGCGGCCGGTTTCCGATGCGGCAGAAGGGCCGTTTGCAGTTGGCCTTGATCCACGGCAGAACGCGTCGGTATACGGTGCCGCGGTGGATACTGAGCATGTCGGCGATTTCGTTGATGCTGAGGTATGCTTCCAGCTTTGCGGCCTCTCCATGTCCGGCCCATCCTCCGGGTTGCCGCCTCTGCGTTTTCCGCAACCGAGCCCGCTCGTTGTCTGTGGTCTCCATTGCTCAACCTCCAAGCATGGAGTGCATTGTACCACCATCCGCCGACCCACGCGAGTAGCAAGAATATCGCCAATCGTAGCACGCCCCAGAATGCCCCAGAATCGTTTCGGCCCCCAACCCGTCCCGGTGCACCCCCGGCCCGCCGTTCGTCAGCGGACGGCGCAGCAGCGTGGGCGTGTCCGTCTGATTCGCCGCGTCGTCTGTTCACCGCTTGCCCCCGATGATCTTCAATACCTGCACCCGGGCGTCCGCGGAGAGCCCTTCCCACGCCTCCACAACGGCCCTCAAGTCGGGGTGTTTTTCGAGGATTTTGGCCGAGCAGGAAAGAGAGCAGCTTTCGCAAGTGCGCGTAAGTCCTGGTGTTTCCACGCGCTTACGTGTTTGCCCCTCACGGACTGAAAATCCGTGTGTCGGCGGTTCAAATCCGCCCCTGCCCATTCATATCTCCTTGCCTCATAAGCACTTATAGATGGGTCATTTCATGTCGGTGATTCCGCAATAGGGGTGCGCACCAATGCGCACCACAATGAATGCGGGCGACGTGTGCCTTCTTTGCCTAATACAAGATGGAGATGAACTACAATTCTGATGCAAATCTCTCCCACGCAAGACGGAATGACAGTCGCTCTCAAGTGCCACAAAAGGGATTAAACTGGTAAAAGTCGCACCCGAAGATTACAATAGGGCTTGCTGAATAGATTGTAAGTTGCTGTTTTACAGTGGTATGCGTTTCGGTTATCGTCTGACAGGTGAATGGAATTGGCCGTTGATCGGCAAAAACCCTTGCACTTGGAGACATGGATGTATCGCAAAGAAGACCCGCGGCAGTTGACTTTCGACGATTTCTATCTTCCGTTCGGCGGCCATCTTCGTCGGGATAACCGGTGGGTCATTCTGGCCGGGCAGATCCCCTGGGAGGAGATCGAGGAAGCCTACGGGCAGTTGTTCAGCGAAGACAACGGCTGTCCGGCCAAGCCCGCGCGGATGGCGTTGGGGGCCTTGATCATTAAGGAACGTTTGGGTGCCAGCGACCGCGAGACGGTGGAACAGATTCGCGAGAACCCGTACTTGCAGTTCTTCCTCGGCCTCAAGGAGTACCAGGATGCGCCGCCGTTTGATCACACGATGATGACGCATTTCCGCAAGCGTTTCGACGAAGCCACGCTCAAAGGTATTAACGAAAGGATCGTCTTGGCTGCCATGGAGGCCGCCGGCGGCGACACGGCCGCTGCGAACGGCAAAGATGAAGATGCCGGTGACAATGAGAAAGACGGCCCCTGCAACAAGGGCAAGTTGATCGTGGATGCGACCTGCACGCCGGCCGACATCGCGTACCCGACGGATCTGTCGCTCCTCAATGAAGCGCGGGAAAAAAGCGAGGAAATCATTGATGCGATGCACGCGCCTTTTGTGGGCCGCCGTAAGAAGCCCCGGACATACCGTCAGAAGGCCCGTAAGGCGTATCTGGCGGTCGCCAAACAGAAGAAGCCGCATTTCCGGCAGATTCGCAAAGCCGTCGGCCAACAGCTTCGTTATTTGAACCGGAACCTTCGGATAATCCGTCGGATGACGGCTTCCGGCATGCTGCGGGGACTTGGCAAACGGCTTTACCGCTTGCTGCTGGTGATTCATGAGCTGTACCGTCAGCAGTCGTGGATGTATGAAAATCGCACGCACCGCATGCCGGATCGGATCGTCAGTCTGTATCAGCCGCATGTGCGGCCGATGGTTCGCGGCAAGGCGAAAAGTCCGGTGGAGTTCGGCGCAAAGGTCTCGATCAGTGTGGTGGATGGATTCAGTTTTGTGGAACGGATCGGCTGGGACCCGTACAACGAGTCCTGCGATCTGATCGAACAGGTTGAGCAGTATCGCCGGCGATTCGGGTATTATCCTGAATCGGTCCATGCGGATAGAATCTATCGAACACGTGAGAATCGGCAGTACTGCAAAGCCAAACGCATTCGCATGTCAGGCCCGCCGTTGGGCAGGCCGAGCGAGGAACCCGATCTGCTCAAAGCGCAGAAAAACCTTCAGCGTCAGGATGAACGCGACCGGAACCCGGTGGAGGGCAAGTTCGGCCAGGGCAAACGACGGTTCAGTTTGGCCCTGATCATGACCAAACTGGCCCATACGTCGGAAGTAGCGATCGTGATGGCGTTCATCGTGATGAATCTGGAAAAGATCCTCCGCAGGATCATTTCTTTTTTGTTCTTTGCATGGCGGTGGCTGTTGGCGGGCTATTACAATACCCGCGAGGCGGCGGTCTGGACGACAAACACTCGCACGTGGGCAAAGGCAACAGCCGCATAAAGCCGTCTCTCCAGGTTAAAAGAGCAGAAAGAGACTTATTCAGCAAGCCCTA
>JAKOVB010000150.1 GCA_029782295.1 Pseudomonadota bacterium | reverse complement strand
CGAACCGGAATGGCGCTACACCCTTTGAACCAAGCTGCTTAAGGCACACCACTGACCCTAGGGAGTCTTTTTCGCGCGCCCAAAAACACTCGTATGTGTCTGCCATCTCAAGATCTGTCCAACTCTGGGCGCATTTTCAGGCCAAGAGACACAAAAAGGAGCGTTGCTCCTACTCAATCGAGTAGTTCTGCAACGCCCCCTAGGTGATTTGCCGCTCTAGACCAGGAGCAGGGTCACCAGGGAGACCAAAAACGCGGCCCCCAACAACGCGGTCAACCAAAAGCTGGTCATGGGCAGGCCCTGGCTGAGCAGCCAGGCAATGGCCAGACCCGTGAGCACCAAGACCGCAAGGGAGAGCCGGGCCCGGGTCAGCTGCCCCGGGGTTTTGGCTGGGGGCAGGACAGGCTGTACGTTGTGGGCATCGCTGGTGAGCACGATAAGGATGGGAAGGCCCAAGGCCAGGGGAAAGCCCAAGTTGTTGTAGAAGTTGTAGAAGATGATGGGAAACAAGTTGGGCAGCCACATCTTCAGCCACACATCCAGCCCGCAGGTGAGGAAAATGGCCACCACCAGCGAAGAAAGGGCACTGATCCCCAGGTAGAGAAACAGGTTCAGCCCCGACTTCACATTGGGCTTTTCCCCGTTTTTCAGCGTATGCCAAAGCTTGTAGGGCAGGTATGCGGCGATGAAATTCCCCCAAAAGCCCAAGAACGATGCTTTGGAAAAGGTGCCGAAGAGATCGGCAATCAGATTGCCGATGGCACAGCCCCAGGCGCCGGCAGGCCCCAGCAGAAGGCCCATCACCACCGGAACGGCATTCACCGGCCGCACTTCCGTGAGGCCTTCCACCAAGACCATCACCTTAAAGGGCACAGCCATGCCCACGAAGATCAGCGCACACAGACCGATCTGCAGCAAGGTCTGTTTCCCCTTCAAGGGCAGCAGGATTTCTCTCACGACGCAGCCACTCCTTTTTCTCCTTTTCCGCCCAGCCTCAGCCTGTTGAGCAGATCGGGGTTGTCCAGAAAGTCAGTGCCGGCGCAGATGGCGCCAATGACGATGAGCACTCCCCCCACCAGCTTGGCGAAGGTGAAGCTTTCGGTCTGCCCGAACGTATCCGGAATCAAAAGGGCCAAGACCATGGTGACCACCGGCTCCGTGGAGGCGATGACCGTGACGCTGATGGGGTTAGCGTAGCGCTGGCCGTACATGAGCATGATGTAGGCGTAGGCCCGGGCGAAGAAGGCCAGAAGGAAAATGCTGGCCAGCATCTCGTTGGTATAGGTTAAAGCGAAGAAGGTGCGGGGTTCTTCCACCAGCCAGAGCAAATAGGCGATCACCGCCACCCACAGCATCTGGCCGATCCCCAAAAGCAGCGGGTCATCGTTCTTGGTGAAGCCGTCCACCACGATCACGTAGATGGCCATGAAGATGCAGGCCGCCACCATGTACAAAACGCCCAATTCCAGGGGGGCACCCCGCTGGACGCCGCTGGTGAGCACCAGGCCCGCCAGGATAAAGGGGATGCCCAGCACGTTGTTTTTGGTGGGCCTTTGTTTGAGTAAGAGCAGGAAGAGGGGAACAAACACAATGGTCAAACTGGCCACAAAACTGGCTGTGGAGGCCGGGATCCGGGAAACCCCCAGGCGTTCGAAGACCAGGTTGAAGCAGACGATGGCCGCCAAGATCGCGCTGCGCCAGAGAACCCGGCCTTTGAGATCCCGCAGCCGGGCAAAGAACACGATGGCCAGGATGATGAAGGCCAGCCCCGAGGTCATGGTCATGTAGGCAAAGGGCGAAAGATCCGGCGGCAGGTTCTTCACGAACAGATAGGATGAAGCCCAGCACAAGGTGATGGAAAACAGCACTATGTTCGACTCGGCACGGGTCAAGGGCACCCACCTCCCCAAAATTCCAGCGCAGCCCGGTGCCGCTGCCCATCTGCAGCGCGCCCGTTGGCTTTCCGACTGTTGTTTACAACGGCCAGGTGAGAAAACCTAGTAACTCCCGGTTACCACTTTCTGGGGCCGAAGCCCAGGAAAAAAGCTGGGCATACCCAGCCTCTAATCAATCTGTCTGATGGCAAATTCGTAGAACAGCCCCCGTTTGGCCATGAGCTCTTCGAAGGTGCCTTCTTCCACAACGGTTCCCTTGTCCAGAACCAGGATACGGTGGCACTGCCGCACGGTGGAGAGCCTGTGGGCGATGACTATCCTGGTGCAGTTCAGGGCAGCGAGATTCTGGGCCACCAGGTCCTGGGTGATGTTATCCAGGGCCGATGTGGCTTCATCGAAGAGGATGATACTGGGTTTGGAGATGATGGCCCGGGCGATCAAAATCCGCTGTCTCTGTCCGCCGGACAGTCCTCCACCCCCTTCGCTCACCAGGGTGTGCATACCCATGGACATGGCCCGGATATCCTCGTCCACGCCCGCGAGGCGGGCTGCCTCCCAGGCGTCCTCCAGGGTGGCCCAGGGTGCAGTGATGATGATGTTCGCGTAGATGCTGCCGGGAAACAGCTTGCTGTCCTGGAGATCCACCCCGATGCATTGGCGCACGCTGCGCACGTCCAGAGTCTGGAGATCGTAACCGTCGTAGTAGATGGCACCGGAGGTGGGTGTTTCAAAACCCAAA
>JAKOVB010000142.1 GCA_029782295.1 Pseudomonadota bacterium | reverse complement strand
AGTCTCCCGTGAACGTCTGCATCACCCGGCCGGCATTGGTGTTTTGGATCCAATACGCGGTCTTTTCCGTGATGTGGTCGCCGTAGGGAGTAGTCAGGCGTAGCCAGCCTGGATGCTCAGTAAGCGAATACGATCCATCGCTGTCCGGATCAACCCAGGTCCACTCCGAACCCAAACTGGATTCGTCGAATTCGTCAGCGGCCATCGCCTGGGAAAGAAGAGTCGATGACTGGGTGGTGCTGTGTGTCACGAGTGCTTTCTGCGATGCCTTTGCCGAACCCATGCCGGCCAGCATTAGGAGGGCCACGAGGACTGTCAATCGCGACCATCGTAAGAAAGACGACATTGTCATTCTCATCACTCCTTTTCACCAATAAGTCGACCTGACACTACCAGATCGGCCCGAGTGGAACTAGGTCAACGTGATGCTTGGCAGAAGTGCAACTGACTGGTGACCCTGTTGACCGATCCTCATTCCTAGGTAGTAGGGAATGAGGAACTGAAAGACGACCACCACCTGACATCGAGAGAGTGTTATGAGTTGGAAGCACCCTGGCGCGATGCAATCCTCATCACTCGTGACAACCGGGCATACCGCATCCGATGACCGATGAACTGAGTAGGCATCTCCTAGCTTCATGGGGCTGTGCAAGTACCGGGTGAGCTGTCCATCCGTAAGCCGCCAGTCGCCGGAAAAAGAGAACGCCCACGTTGCCAGTTGGCGCGGGCGAGGTCGCGGTTCGACAAGTGCAAGCACCTCCATGGCATCTGCCCAGGTGGTTGGCGGCAAACAACCTCACTGAGAGCACCACTGAGAGAGCCTACCCCAATGATTCAACTATGGCTTATGAAATGATAGCCAAGAATCGACCAGTAGAATATGACGTAGATCATGTTGCCTAGGGATATTCCTTGCTACGAACCCTCCCCGTGCTGGCCGTACCGTGTAAAGACCTCGCCTGGGCAGTAGAACTGACCTCGAGACAACAGGCCGGCGGGTCATGTTTGCCGATCTGCGTGCGGACGGATGTGTTCAGTAATCGTTGGCGATAGGATCAGCGGTCGCCGATGACATCAGGTGAGACGGCCTTTCGGCCCCACTGCAGCGTGCGATAGACCGAGTGATCCGTTCGGTCTCCTTTTCCCGCCATGCAGTTGTCCGAGTTCCCCTGTTGGCCGGCTACGCCCCCAACAATGCTGGCGTTCTGAAGTAGTCCTTGATGATGCCGCCCAAGACCGGACGGTAGGCGACGGGACCGGCGGTTACCGGCGGCGTGCGAGTGACCGGAGACTGCTGATCCAGGCTCTGGTGTGGGCGGCGGGTGTGGTAGTAGGCGACGAATTCGGTCAGAACGCGCCGCAGATGGGCGTCGCTGAGGACCAGGATGTGATCCAGGCACTCTTCCCGGGCGGTGCGGACCCACCTTTCCGCAAAGGCATTGGCATTTGGCGCCTGGTAGGGTGTGGCGATAATCCCCATGCCTTCGGACTGGAAGACCGCATCAAAGGAAGGCGTGTACTTCTTGTCATGGTCACGGATGAGGCAGAGGAGCTCGGTTTCTGTTTCCTCCCGCAGCCACAGCAGGTTGCGCGCCTGCTGGGCCACCCAGGCGCCATCGGGGTTGGCGGTGACGCCAGCGAGATAGACACGGCGGGTGCCCAGTTCGATGAAGAAGAAGACGTAGAGGGTTTGCAGGCGGATGGTTTCGACGGTGAAGAAGTCGCAGGCCAGGAGCTGGTGTTTGTAGTGCTGCATTAGGGTCCGCCAGCCGATGGAGCCGAAGCGGACTGGGGCGGGGAGAATGTCATGAGCCTTGAGGACATTGCGCACCGTGCTGACGGAGACCTCGTGTCCCAGCTTCTGCAGTTCACCGGCGATCTTGCCGTAGCCCCACCGTGAGTTTTCCCTGGCCAGAAGCACGATCAGCTCGCTCACCTCGGAGTCGATGGGCGGCCTGCTGCCCTGACTGTCGGATCCTTGCGGCCAATTGCGGCGCACCAGCGTGCGATGCCAGCCGATGACGGTCTCTGGCTTGAAGATGCGGATGATGTCACTGAGTTGATCGGTGGTGAGGCGGCCCCGCTTCTTGAGTGTCGCAACCAAGACGGCCGGCGTCCATTTCTCCTGCCGGCTGGGCCTGACGGCGTGGATTTGTCTGCGGGCGAGGATATCGAGCTGCTGGCGGAGGATGAGGATCTCGATGTCTTTCTCATCGGCGGACAGGCGGCTGATGCGGAGCAGGTTGATGAGGGCAGAGAAGAGCTGAGCGAGGATAGACCAGATCATGGAGTGACTCTCGTGGCCAGGGGGCATGTGTGCCGACAAAGTGGGCACGATTCTAGCCGCGACGAGGCCAGGGCGTCACGTCTGCAGGCTCAATTGGCTTCAGATGAGGTATTTCCACGGTACGGGCAGCTACCAGGACTCTTGATATTCATGATCGGTTGATCGTGGCGGAAGCGTTGGCGTGGAGCGCGCGGCCCATCAAGTACGACCGCGCTGTCGCACGATCGGGTCGGGTGCCGCCGATCTGGTAAGAGGTGTCAATGGCGGCAGGCTCCCGCAGCGACCTGCCGACTCGGGTCCGAAATGCATCGCAGATATGATGGGGATCATATCACGGCTACCCAGACGCGGCGTATAATTCAGCGAAGGTTGCATTTGTATACTGCGGATCGCCAGGGAAGGCGATGCCATGCCTGCCGCCACAGGGTGGGTCGCTTCTGGAGGTCGAGGTATCACAAGCGCCCCGGGTTGGCAGAGTTGCGTCAGCCACAGTCGAACAACCATCGCTGCATGCGAGTACGCAACCATGCATATGGTTGCAGGCTTTTGTTGTTGGTCGCGCAAGACCAACAGATGCCTCAACAGCGCGCACATCAGAGGGGGTGACTGCCTATGGACTGACCGGCAATCGACGTATCCGTGGCCTTCTCGATCTTGATATCGCAGTTACCTGTAAAGAGGTGAGCAATGCACACTCGAATGTTGAAGTACGTGTTTGGAGTGGTGTTCGTTGTCAGCGTTGTTGCATTCCTGTTAGGGAACCCGGGGACATTGCATGCCGGGGGCAGCCGGGTGGACATCTGCCACATAGACCGTGAAGGGATAGTCCACCCGATAACCGTGAGCGAGAATGCCGTCAAAGCGCATCTTGCGAACCATGGTGATTTCTACCCCATTCGCTTCTATGCTGACGCCGATGATGACGGCTTCGGGGACGCTGACGCAACGGTGATGGCTTGCAGAGCACCGGTCGGTTTCGTTGACAACGGCAACGATTGCGATGATCGCAATCCTGCAGTGAACCCGGATGCTGCGGAGGTACCAGGAGATGGCATTGACAACAATTGCGACGGCATGAATCCCGGATTAGGTGAGTTCATTGCAGTCTCTGCCGGGGCATTTCCGATGGGCTGTGACCCATCGCACAACGCGAATCATGGCTGTGCGGCCGCAGAATTGCCATTGCACACCGTCTACCTGGATGCGTACTACATCGACAAATACGAAGTGACCAATGCCGCATACGCTCAATGTGTCATCGCCGGGCCCTGCACGCCTCCAATCAGCAATTCCTCCTACACCCGTGCCTCCTATTACAACAACCCTATCTACGCCAACTATCCCGTTATCTGGGTGAGTTGGAGCCAGGCGAGCGCGTTCTGTAGCTGGACCGGAGGACGGCTGCCAACCGAAGCCGAATGGGAGAAAGCTGCCAGGGGCACAACCGTGCTGACCTATCCCTGGGGAGATGACACTGCGACCTGTTCAATTGCCAACTGGGCAACCTATGGCTCTTGCGTGGGTGACACCGTTGCCGTGGGAAGCTATCCCAGCGGGGCCAGTCCATACGGTGTGATGGACATGGCGGGCAATGTCTGGGAGTGGGTGGCAGACTGGTACAGTGCGAGCTATTACAGCTCTTCTCCGTCATCTAACCCTCCTGGACCGTCAAGTGGCACTTGGCCGGTGATAAGGGGTGCGGGCTGGGGGCTAGGTGATTCCTGGGATGGGTACCAGCCGAGAACTGCAAACCGGACCTATAGTGGACCAGACGGGAGTGTACAGTTCGGGTTCCGATGTGCCCGAACGCCGTAGCGTTGAGGGACTGATTCTTGGGTTGCTGGAGGTGACGTCGCCAGCATCGGTCGGACTCAGAGGTAGACGACCGATGCTGGCGAAAGAGGTGGTCCTTGCCCTATCCGTGGTTGGTAATTCCCGAGGGTGGGTACTGGCACTATCCGCAGTTGGGAATTCCCAGGGTTGGTGGGGTGCGGAGAGGGAACAGGTGCAGTGTGGACGAGCGGTCAGGTGGGGATATGCTTGCCGGATCGGCTTGACTCGAGCCGGTGGGTACTGGCACTATCCGCAGTTGGGAATTTCCAGAAGCGACGGGGTGCGGCGAGGGGAGAAGAAACGGGGTGGACGAGCGGTCTGGTGGGGGATATGCTTGCCGGGTCGGCTTGAGTTGAGCCGGTGAGCAGGAGATTCCCCCATGGATCGGAACGACAGCCTGGTATTCGTGACCAGCTTCTTGATGCTGGTGTGGTTGTGTCAGTTCTGGAAGCTATGCCAGAGCAAGGGCTGGAAGATCGAGCCGGCCAAGAAGGTGCGGCAGCTGCGGGCGCGGACGCCAGATGACTGCCCGTACTGCCGGCAGAAGCATGCCAGCCGGTGCGAGCGGGTGGTGCAGCAGCGGGAGCTGCCGCGGCCGTGGTCGGAAGTGAAGAGTCGTCGTGGCCGCAAGAAGCAGATCATGACCGAGGGGCATGCGTGCAGGAATCGGGAGTGCGTCTATCGTGGGATTCGGAACCAGAATCTGCATGCACTGATCGGGTACGGCAGCCACGGGAAATGCGAGCGCATCCCCGACTTCTACTGCCAGGCCTGTGGTAAGAAGGTGACGTCGCGCTGGGAGACGCCGATGTACAGGCTGAAGACGGCGAGTCGGCGAGTAGCGGAGGTGCTGACGGCCTTGGCGGAGGGAGTGGACCTGTCGGCAGCGGTGCGTGTGTTCGGGCATGGCGAGGGAACGATGCGGTGCTGGCTGGCGCGAGCGGGCGCTCATGGCGAGCGTCTACACGAGCGGCTCTTTCGGAATCTATGGCTTGAGCATGTCCAACTGGACGAACTGGTGGTTCAGATACGGGGCAAAGGTCGCGAGATGTGGCTGTGGGTGGCGCTGGAGGCGGAGACGAAGTTGATGCCGGTGCTGCAGCTGGGGCCTCGCACACAAGAGGTTGCACACGGGGTCGTTCACTCGCTAGCAGGGATGCTGGCGCCCGGATGTGTTCCTGCGTTCACGAGCGACGGGTTGAACCACTACTTCTACAGTCTCACTGCTCACTTCGGCGAGTGGCAGGAAACGGAGGAAGGCAAGGTGCGCTGGGTGGTATCGCCGCAACTCGTGTATGCGCAGTTGAAGAAGATCAGGGTGTGGCGGCGGCTGGTAGGCACCGAACAGCGCATGCTGAGCGGCACCAGGGAGATGCTGAGGGAACGACTGCATGGCTGTGGTCTGCGGGCGACGATCCAGACGGCGTTCGTGGAGCGCGTCAACCTGACGCTCCGTCAAAGCGTGGCGGGGTTGGCGCGGCGGACATGGTCCGTGGCGGCAGTGCCGACTGAGCTTGACGTGCATCTGATGTGGTACCGGGCGTACTACCACTTTTCGCGTCCCCATGAGAGTCTGCGCTTGACGTACACCAACACCAACGCCAAGGGTGAGGAAGTTGTGCGCTATTGGAACCGCACGCCGGCGATGGCGGCAGGCTTGACCCGCCGCCGATTCACTGTCAAGGAGTTGCTGCTACTTCCCCTGCCAGCAGCGAATTGACGCGCTCCGGAGCCGAAAAGGCAACGGAGCGGTGCTGGCACGGCCGGATTTCCCTACCTTGACAGGCGGCCAAAGGCCATCACTGAGTCGTGCACAGGGCCGAAGCACTCCTGCAAGGCCAGGAGGATTTGCCAACTGCGTCTAATGGGAGGACCACCCATCAATTGGAGGTCAGGAGCGTCGCCTGGGCGCGCTGAAGCAACCCGGCACCATGTCCTGGCGCGGATGCGGGCCGTCAGTCTATGGGAGTCAGCGCTCAGGCGGCGCGGCGGTAGTCGTGGTGAAGACCGCCGAGCACGGGGAAGGCGATGACCTTGCCCGTCTGCGGTGGCTCCATCTTCGGCGGTACGGGAATAGCCTGCCGGATTCCTTGATGAGGGCGAGCGTGGTTGAAGAATCCAGCGTACTCCCTGACCACCTTGGCCAGGTGACGCTCATTGAGGATGAGCATGTGGTTGAGACACTCTCGCCGTAGAGATTGAAGGAACCTTTCCACGTGTGAATTCGCATCAGGCGCCCGGAAGGGCGTACGGATGACATCTATGCCGGAGCCGGCGGCGACGGCTTCGAAATGGGGGCCGTATTTGCAGTCGTTGTCGCGGATGAGGAAGCGGGGATGCTCGCCCCAAGGGGTTGCCTCACGGAGTTGCTGGGCGACCCAGGCATCTGTGGGATGAGAGGTCACGGCCGTATGGACGATTCTTCGTGATGACAGCTCAATGATGACGAAGACGAAGAGGGGAGCGAAGACGATGGTATGGACTTGCGTGAAGTCGCAGGACCATATTTGATCGGCATGGTTCCGCAGGAAGGTGCCCCAGTTCTGGTTGGAGGGCGAGGTTGCAGGTGCGGTTTCCGGGGGAAGGTACCGTTGGACGGTGCGTTTGCTGACCTTGATGCCCAACTTGAGCAGTTCACCGCGGATGCGTTCGGCTCCCCAGGTGATGTTCTCCCTTCTCATCTGGCGGATCAGGGCGATAGTCTCAGGTGTGATTCGGGTTTGTGGCGTCTTGGGCTTGGACTTGCGTCGCCAAACCAGGCGGAACAGCTGGCGATGCCAGCGGAGCAGGGTGTCTGGCTGGACGATGAGAAGCGCCTGCTTCCAGAAGGGGGTCGCTCTTGCCAGGAGAAGGAGCCTCAGCCGGTCACGGTTGCTGAGTTGAGGGTGTTTGACCTGGCGCTGGAGGATGATGAGCTGGTGCCGCAGGAGGGCGTTCTCGGCAATGAGCTCGGCCTTGCTGCGCATAGCATCCTTTGCGGCTCCTGCGAGCAGCGAGACGGTGGCGGGTTTGAGGCCCTGTTGTATCCGATCGCCGATCTGGTGGGCGATGCTGAGGATCTTGGATCGGAGACGACTGAGGATATTGAACAAGGCTTTGATGGCTCCCGGAATCTGGCAGTGAGATCGGGAGGATACCAGCCGCAGACGTTGGAAACAACCCTTCAAAGTGCCCAGATTAGAACGGATGAGTCAAGTAGCCGGCACGGGTAGCCAGGACGGGTAATTGACCCCGTTTCCGGTCCCAAAACTCGAAATCAGGCACGTCTACGGTCCACCTGAAGGCGTAGGGGTCGGGGAGACAGCCTTCAAGAATTACCAACCGTATGTGATGGAAGGACCCCGTGCCGACGCGCACACCGACGATGGCGCCCACGCCGGAACCGCCTGTGGCCGTCGTGCTTGCCAGCGCCCTGAACGTGCGCTTTGGTTCGGGGACGGCTTACCCGATTATCGGCTACGCGGCCTGGGATCAGCGGTTTCGCATCGTTGCCGAGTCAGAGGACGAGGACACTGGCTGCGGATCGGCTTCAACTCGCTGGTAGGATGGGTAGAAGCCAGGTGGGTTAGGCGGTCTGGTGAGTTGCCCAAGCACGGGTTGCCGCTATCTGCGCCGACACGTGCTTGGGCATCGGATTGATCGTCTGTCAGGACGCCGCGGGAACCGATGAGCAGTTCGCAGAGTCGTAGTCCATGTCGTAATACGGGAAATCTTGTTGCCAGAGAGCATGACCATCAGAGGCGCGCACGAGCACCATTCGCTTGAGCGACGGCTGCTCTGGAACAAGCGAGACCATGTAGCTCACAAGGATGGCTTGGTTACCGCACACAAGTTGTGCACTGAAGTAGCCAGGGCCAACTGCGGCACTGTCGGACGGCCTGTAGATCAACTGGCCGGTGTCCATGTCGAGCAAATAGGCTGCTTGGATGAGCCTGTCAAAGGATTGTCCTTTGGTTACAAGGATTCTACGACCTGCACAATCAACCTGAAGCATGTCATCGCCGGCCCCCGTACCCAGTACATCTGGGATGGCGGTGTTCCAGAGCAATTGACCCGTCCTCGCGTCTATAAGACCGAAGACCTGGCTAGAGGTGTTGCTTTGGCTGTCGTAGTGCTCGGTGACGAAGTACGCCAATGTGCCGTCGCAGATGAGATTCGCCTTCACTGAATTACTGGCAGCACTGTTAGTCGTGAATGTGTAGATGACGTCGCCGCTATCCATGTTGATCAGACGAAAGGCGACCTCTGCTTTTCCAGAATAGGTTGGCACGGGGATGGAGCCGGCGGGGACAAGCAGCCGGTTGGGCCCAACCTGGGAATGGGACCCGACCGCTGCCTCCAACGCCGTGACTCGGATCGTCAGACTGCTGACCGAGCCTTGGAGCGGGGCGACGGCCTGTGCAATCAACTGTTTCACCTCTTCAACCGTCGGGAACTTCGGAGCAGCCGAGGCTGGCATCGCCACGACAACGACCAAGAAGAGAACAACGACCAGGACAAAGGCAAACCAGCGCGTAGAACGATTCATATAGACCCCCCTATCGAGAGAACTGCCGGTACGGCATTGGGTTAGCAGGAACAAGAAACGGCAATCGAGCCTGCGAGAATTGTAGTTCTCATTGCCAAACTGTCAAAGTGTTTGATCTGAGCGGAAACACCATGATCGTGATGGCGGCGGGGCTGACAAGGTACCATTGGACGGTGCAGGGGTTCCTGCTCTACGAGCTAGCAGCGGGTTGTTAACCGATGCATGCATCGGACCGCGTCCTGCAGCTGGAAAAGGCCAGGGAAAGCGGCCAGTCGGCTCCATTTCCGGTCCCCAAACTCGAGATCAGGCACACCTACGGTCCGCCAGAAGGCGCAAGGGCCGGGGCGCGGCCCTCCAAAACTGCCGACCACACGCAAAGGGACGACCGTCAAGAGAAGAGGACGTACAAGACGACAACAAGAATGATGAGGAATACGAGGACCCCGAATGTCTTTCCAAACGCACCCGAATCTCCTTCCTTCGGTCTTGTTCCGGTCGGACGCCGGAGGGCACCATGCAGCTTGTCGTCAACATCAGGTTGGATCACGTCCCAAGCTCCAATCGCGATCGGAGGGACGCCATAGGCCCCATCGTGAACGGTCTGCCCACTTGCCAAGTCACGGAGTCTCGGACTATCGAACGATGGAAGATGATCGGGTTCGAGCGGTCGAATGTCGATTGGGGGTATGGGATCGAGCCTAGGGATTTCGAAGGATGGTGCTGACCCAAGTCGCGATGCTCTCCGCGTGGATTTCGCTGTCACGTCCCCGAAGTGAATAGAAGTGCGTTGCCGGGCCTGGCAATCCCGACACAGTCTCCCACTGGTGATCTTGCCAGTTACGCCACTCTGTACCAGAAGCGAGGGCCCAAGACACCCGCCACAGAAGAGGCGATGGCAACGAGCACAAGGCTCAAGTACGCCAACACTATCACAACGAGCGCAAGTGGCGACCTCATCAAAATCGAAGCCAAAAGTGGAAGAGTTCTTCATTTCGGGCGCCTCCTGCACATACACAAGGCCTTGCAGTCATCCATCCGCATGGCGCAGCCGCGAGGAATATCCATCTGGAGGTGGGTCCTGTACACTCAATTAGCAGGACCGCAATGACCGCCAAGACTGTATTCCTTCATACCCAAGTCTACCACAATTTCGGCAGTTTGGTCACACCGGTCTTCAGTATTAAGCAACAGATGCGGTTCGGAGTTCGGCATGTTCCGAACCTCCCCACGGATATGATTGACAGTTCGTCCAGCCTAGGTAGGGTCCCTGTGCTCTGAGAAGGTCTCTGCCTAAGCGCTTTCTTTGGTTTCACTCGAGCAAAAGCAGGCGTGTACTTCTTGTCATGGTCACGGATCAGGCAGAGGAGTTCGGTTGCTGTTTCCTCCCGCAGCCAGAGGAGGTTGTGCGCCTGCTGAGCCACCCTGGCGCCATCGGATTTGGGAGTCACGCCAGCCAGGTAGACACGGTGGGTACCCAGTTCGACGAAGAAGAAGACGTAGAGGGTTTGCAGGCGGATGGTTTCGACGGTGAAGAAGTCGCAGGCGAGCAGTTGGTGTTTGTAGTGCCGCATCAGGGTCCGCCAGCCGATGGAGCCGAAGCGCACCGGGGCGGGGAGGATGTCATGGGTTTTGAGGACATTGCGCACGGTGCTGGTGGAGACGTCGTGACCCAGCTTCTGCAGTTCGCCGGCGATCTTGCCGTAGCCCCAGCGTGAGCTGTCCCTGGCCAGGCAAAGGATCAGCTCTCGTAGCTCATGGCTAACATGCGGTCTGCCGCCGCGATCAACCGTGGTTTGGGTCCATTTGCGGCGAACGAGGGTTCGGTGCCAGCCGATGACGGTCTCCGGCTTGAAGATGCGGATGATGTCACCGAGTTGATCGGTAGTGAGGCAGCCCCGCCTCTTGAGCGTTTCAGAGAGGACGGCGAGTGTCCATTTCTCCAGCCGGCTGGGCTTGATGGCGTGGTCTTGTCTGCGGGCGAGGATATCGAGCTGCTGGCGGAGGATGAGGATCTCGATGTCTTTCTCGTCTGTGGGCAGGCGGCTGATGCGGAGCAGGTTGATGAGGGCCGCGAAGAGCTGAGCCAGGATAGACCAGATCATGGAGTGACTCTCGTGACCGGGGGGCAAGTGTGCCGACAAAGTGGGCACGATTTTAGCCGCGACGAGGCCAGGGCGTCACGTCTGCAGGCTCAAATGGCTTCAGATGAGGTATTTCCACGGTACGGGCATTTCCACGGTACGGCTCTTCGCCATTCGCGGAGGCCTTTGCAGCGCGTGCCACGCTCTGCAATCTTGTTTGCGGGTTTGGGGCAAATGGGGTAAACTTGCTTCCATTGTTGCTCGCCGTCTCTGCTGGAGTCTCGCCGCTCTACTTAGCAGTGGTGCCAGAGCAGTAGGCCGATCCAACCAGATAGACGTCCACACATCTTCTTCTTGCCAGCGTTGCGTTTGGCGCTGGTCAAGCCCATCGCCGGCGTGCCCACTCCGGCGTGAGGAGGTAGGCCGCAAATGAGAACGAAGATTCTTGCCTACGCTGTCGCATTTGTGCTGTTGGTCCTGGTGAGCGGGTGGGGTATTCTTACACCAAGCTTTGCGTCGAGGTCGGCTGAACCGAGCAGGGGCGCCATGCCTGTCTCTACGCCTTCAGCGGCGCAATGGGTAGAACGAATTCCTGTCGCGACGCCGAGCCCACGCATCCGGCTCGCCATGGCCTATGACAGTCAGCGCGCGATGACGGTGTTGTTCGGCGGATGGCCTTTTGTCCTGGGCGACACCTGGGAACGGGATGGAACGAACTGGATAGAGCGTAATCCTACGGTTAGTCCCCCTGCTCGATTCGACCATGCCATGGCCTATGACAAGGGGCGCGGCGTCACGGTCATGTTTGGCGGTCGCGAGATAGACGGACCGAACAATCCTTTGAATGACACCTGGGAATGGAGCGGCACGGAATGGGTGCAGCGAACACCAGCCACGGTTCCGCCCGCCCGCTATGGGCAGGCGATGGCCTTTGACGCCACGCGGGGGGTTGTGATCATGTTTGGGGGCCGGAACGGCAACAGCGTGCTGGGCGACACGTGGGTCTGGGACGGGAATGACTGGACTCAACTCAGCCCAGCGACAAGCCCACCTCTCCGGTATTTGACGGCCATGGCCTTCGACTCTGCACGACAAGTGGCCGTACTCTTTGGCGGCAAAGACGGCGCTGAAGCCTTCCTCGGTGACACCTGGGAATGGGATGGAACGACCTGGACCGAGCGGACGCCACAAAGCGCCCCCGGAGCGCGCTACAGCACGGCCATGGCGTATGACAGCCAGCGGCAGGTCACCGTGCTTTTTGGGGGTGGCAATGGCTGGGGGGACACCTGGGAATGGGACGGTGTGAATTGGACACAGCGCGAAGTCATCCCGCGCCCTTCGCCGCGCGCTGAACATGCCTTAGTCTACGACGAACGCCGGCATGCGGTGGTGCTCTTTGGTGGCATGTTTCAGCGAACCTGGGAGTGGGATGGTGTTCAGTGGACCGAGTTCTGGCGTGAAGGCAGCCCTCCGCCGCGGGATCTGGCCGGCCTTGCCTATGACCGCGATCGCGAGGTGACAGTATTGTTTGGCGGACGCTCCGCGCTGCAGAATTTCCGTGACACCTGGGAGTGGAACGGCACGGTCTGGACCCAACGCTTCCCGGTGACAAGTCCTCCGGCGGATGGCGTGACCGCTCTCGCCTATGACAGTGGGCGAAAGAAGACGGTGCTCTTCTACTGGAACGGAACTTGGGAATGGGATGGGGTCAACTGGACACAGCGATTCCCTGCGCATTCGCCTACCAAGGAGGGTGGCCCAAGGATGGTCTACGATTCGGCGCGTGGGGTCATCGTCCTCTACAGCTACTACGGCGGCGAAAATGGAGCCGGTACTACCTGGGAATGGGATGGCAACGACTGGATACAGCGCACGCCGGTGCATTCGCCACCGGCCAACGGGTGGTACGGCATGGCCTACGACTCGCGCCGCCAGGTGACGGTCGTCTACGGCGGCTACATTCCCCCAGGGGAGACCTGGGAGTGGGATGGCAACGACTGGACCAAGCATACGCCTGCCACCGCGCCGGGCTGGATGACCGGCCCGGTGATGGCGTTCGACGAGGCGCGGGGAGTTTCGGTTTTGATGGCTGGGCGATGCTGCTCTGGGACGGGGGACACGTGGGAGTGGGATGGCAACGACTGGACCTATGCACCGCAACCGACCTATCCCTCGAATCGCACCTATGAGGCCATGGCCTACGACAGTGTGAGGCAGAAGTCCATTCTTTTCGGGGGGCGGCTGGACGCCGATTTGTTGGACGATACATGGGAGTATGGAGGTGAGGTAGTCGCCACACCAACCCCAACTCCTATTGCCAGCGTCTGCACGACTCAGACTGACATCCCCCAAGCCGAGTGCGAGGCGCTGGTCACTCTCTACAACAGTACGAACGGGGCAAGCTGGTACGATAGCCCCGCCAACAACTGGAACCTCACAGATACTCCGTGCAGATGGGCGGGCGTCACCTGCAGCGCCGGCAGTCCGGGACATGTCACCGAAATCAATCGTTCGAGACAGAACCTGGATGGAACTATCCCCGACCTCTCAGCTCTTTCCAGCCTGCAGTCCCTGGATTTGAGCTACAACAAGCTCAACGGCAGTTTTCCCGCTGCTTTGCCGACCAGCCTGCACTATCTCAACCTGGATGCCATCGGACTGAGTGGCACTATTCCCGACCTCTCCGCCTTCACCAACCTCCAAGCCATCAGCCTTGGCTTCAACCCACTCGGTGGTAGCATTCCCGACTTCTCTGCCCTCACTAGCCTTCAATATCTGAATCTAGGCTACACCCAACTCAGCGGCAACATCCCAACCACCTTGCCGACCAGCTTGCATTCTCTCGCCTTGAACGCCAATCGACTGAGTGGCAGCATCCCTGATCTCTCCGCGTTCACCAGCCTCTCCAGCCTTGATTTGCACATCAACCAACTGAGCGGCAGCATCCCCGACCTCTCTGCCCTCACCAGTCTGCAATTCCTGGACTTGAGCAACAATCATCTCGGCGGTAGCGTTCCCACCAACCTTCCGACCAGCCTGCAATACCTCGACCTGAACGCCAACCAGCTGAGCGGCAGTGTCCCCGATTTCTCTGCCCACACTAGATTGCAGTTTCTCTACCTGTACAACAACCAACTGAGTGGAAGCATCCCTGCTGGGGTATGCAACGCGGCTTTCCCCGACATGGGCTACAACAAACTTACAGGGGAGGACGACCCGTGCGTGACGATAAAAGACCCCGCCTGGGCCAGTACCCAAACCGTGGCGCCCACAAACGTCCAGGCGAACTCCATCTCCTCCAGCGAGTTCCAGTTGACCTGGACTCCGATACTCTATACCGGAGATGGCGGGTACTACGAGGTGTTGTGCGGCTTGACCAGCGGCGGACCCTATGCCGTGCAAGGCAGGACGGCAGATAAGAGCGACACCGGCCTCACCCTTGGCGTTCCCATCCCCGCCACCCCCTACTACTGTGTATTACGCACGTTCACGCCCAACCATGGCGGCCAACAGAATGACCTCACCAGCCTAAATAGCGCCGAGGTGGTGGTTGCGCCCGGCTCCTTGTTGGCCGACGCTGGTGGTCCTTACAGCGGCAATGAGGGCAGTCCGATTGCTCTCAACGCCTCTAGCTCCAGTCCAAGCGCCAGTATCACCCGCTACCAGTGGGACTGCACCGATAACGGGAGCTACGATGTATCATCATCTAGGTCTACGGGCAAAGCCTGCACCTATGCCGACAGTGGTACCTATAGGGTGCGCTTGCGAGTAACCGATGCCTCCCACAACACCGCAGAGGATACTGCTGTTGTCACTGTCAACAACGTGCCGCCCAAAGCCACTCTCAGCGGCGCACCCACAAGCCTGAACGAGGGCGGAAGCTTCACCCTCAAGGTCACCAAAGCGGAAGATCCCTCTTCTGTGGACACCGCTGCCGGCTTCCAGTACGCGTTTGACTGCGGCGATGGCCTCTTCAGCACTTGGAGTGCCGCCAGCAGTCATACCTGCGCCAGTGTTGAGAGCGGCACATTGACAGTGCAGGGAAGGATCAAGGACAAGGACGGCGACTACAATACCTACAGTGCCGTGGTAGTCGTCAAATCGGTGGCGCCCAGCGCCACTTTCAGCAACGATGGTCCGGTTAACGAGGGCAGCACATTCAGTCTCAGCCTCCTCAACGCTACCGACCCATCACAGGCAGACACTCTGGCCGGGTTCCAGTACAGCTTTGACTGTGGCAACGGCGCTGGCTTTGGATCTTGGGGGATAGTTGGCAGCCGAGTCTGCCCTGGTCCCGCCGACGATGGTAGTCGCACGGTCAAAGGTCAGATTCGGGACAAGGATGGTGCCACTCATACATACACTGCGGATCTCAAAGTCAACAACGTTGCCCCTGTGGCCCAGTTCAATGCCGACCCCTGTGCCCATTGCACCGTGTTCTCCTTGCATCTGACCAACGCTGTTGATCCTTCGTCGACTGACACCTCCATCGGGTTTACGTATAGCTTCGATTGCGGTGACGGTAAGGGCTTCAACGCCTTCGGTGTAGCGAACAGCCGGGTGTGCACCGTCACCCGGCTGGGTGCACGCACAGTCAAAGGCAAGATCAGGGACAAAGACGGCGGCGTGAGCACCTATTCGTTGCCAGTTATCCTAGGATAGACATCAGCCATTTCGGATGACGGACTTGCCCCCTACTGATGACGATTGGCAATTTGCACCGCGCCAGGTTGAAGTTGCTTTGCCCTTGGAGACGTTTTGACAGGTCATCGGTCATGCTGTAGCATTACTTTTGGACAATAGCAGTCAGGCTCTTGAGTTCTTCTCAATCCTGTCACCCCGAAATTACTTGGATAGGGGCCGACGCCCGTCGCTCCCGTTTTACATAAAGTCCGCCAATTGGCGGACTTTTTTGCTTTTTGGGGTCCGAAACCCGGGTGTTTGGATCGCGGGTTTGATGGCGCATCGCTCCCGCGAACGTGATGGGGTCAGGATAAGGAGTCAGAACCCGTCTGCTGGTCGGGAGGAACGACAACCTCCTTGAGCGCTCAAGTCAGAACGCATGAGGCGAGCGGACTAAACGGGTCCAGTTGCCGAGTCGGGGAGTTTGACTTGGCGTTGGAGGATGAGCAGCTGGTGCCGCAGGAGGGCGTTTTCGGCAATGAGTTGGGCCATGCTGCGAACCGTATCGTTGGCAGCTCCTTCAAGCAGGGAGACGGTGTCGGGTTTGAGCATCTGTTGGATGCCCTCACGTGCGTGGCGGATGACATTGAGGATGCGAGTTCGGAGGCGATAAGAAACGATGAACACGCTACCCAGATTGCCCCATGACACCCTACCGCGAAAGCATCCCGGAATCTGGTGGTGAGATCGAGAGGATGCCCGCCGTGGTCGTCAGAATTAACCCGGCAAGTGTTCAAATCAGAACGG
>JAKOVB010000141.1 GCA_029782295.1 Pseudomonadota bacterium | reverse complement strand
CCGTTCTGATTTGAACACTTGCCGGGTTAATTCTGACGACCACGGCGGGCATCCTCTCGATCTCACCACCAGATTCCGGGATGCTTTCGCGGTAGGGTGTCATGGGGCAATCTGGGTAGCGTGTTCATCGTTTCTTATCGCCTCCGAACTCGCATCCTCAATGTCATCCGCCACGCACGTGAGGGCATCCAACAGATGCTCTAACCCGACACCGTCTCCCTGCTTGAAGGAGCTGCCAACGATACGGTTCGCAGCATGGCCCAACTCATTGCCGAAAACGCCCTCCTGCGGCACCAGCTGCTCATCCTCCAACGCCAAGTCAAACTCCCCGACTCGGCAACTGGACCCGTTTAGTCCGCTCGCCTCATGCGTTCTGACTTGAGGGCTCAAGGAGGTTGTCGTTCCTCCCGACCAGCAGACGGGTTCTGACTCCTTATCCTGACCCCATCACGTTCGCGGGAGCGATGCACCATCAAACCCGCGATCCAAACACCCGGGTTTCGGACCCCAAAAAGCAAAAAAGTCCGCCAATTGGCGGACTTTATGTCGAACGGGAGCGACGGGCGTCGGCCCCTATCCAAGTAATTTTGGGGTGACAGGATTGAGAAGAACTCAAGAGCCTGACCGTTGTTGACTGGGGAGGATGTTACAGCAACGCGAACTGCATGTCAAAACGCACTCTGGCCCGGCGATCTCCGGTCGCATTGCATCTACGAAACAGTCGCCAGTCACAACGTCTCGGATTCCGTAGATGCGGGCGCGCCCACAAACAATACGGGCGCGCCCGTATTTATGGGACCAGCTCATAGTATGACGCTTTGCCTGCACCCTGTTGTACCAAACGACCTTCCTGGACCATCCTGGACAGCAGCCGTTTGGCCTGATCAGAGTTAAGGCGGCACAATCCTGCAGCCTCACTGCGCGTGATGCGACCTTGCGTACTCACATATTGCAGGACCATCTGCTCCTGTTGAATAGGATCAAAACCTGCTTGCCTGACATAGTCAGCGCTCTGGCCAAGCCGTTGATACACCTTTGCACTCAACGTATACGTACGCGCACGTGTGGCGCCGCGACCCTCAACCAGTCCGGCCTCGACCAACCTCTCCAGTACTGCCCGAGCCGCTGACTCGTTCTTCTGAAGGGCTGTCGCAACGGTCTGAACATCGAGTCTGCGTTCTCTCCTCAGTTGCGTCATCACGATCAATGCGTCAAGGGGCATACGGACGCCACTGCGCTCCTCTTCTGTGATCACCATCTGCAGGAATGCGATGTCGGCCTGAGCGCTGCTCAACTGGACAACCACCGTCGTGGAATCACTGCGAGTGTAGTCAGGGGCCGGACGTCCATAACGCAGCAGTCCTTCGAAGATCAAGTCCACGCCGCGGCCGGTTCGCTCGGTCAAGCCGATTCGCTTGATCGCGTCAGCCAGAAGCGGGTTGCGCGGCTTTGGTTCGACCACCAACAGGTTCCTCAGATTAACGCCCTCCACAAAACCACCGGGATTGCTGATGATCAACCCCTCGGTCTCCCAGCGTATGTGCACCGCTCCCAAACGCGTGTAGTCACGATGGGTGAGAGCGTTGATCAGTGCCTCGCGCAGTGCTCGCCTATCAAACGTCGGAATCGGAACCCGAAACAACCCAACCTGGATCTCGTTCTCCTGCACGCGAGCCTCGAACTGCTCCATGATCCGCTCGAAAGTCCTCAACAACGGTGCACGATAGAAGTCGTTGACCCTGACGTGTGTGCCTTCCAATACCTGAAACGCAACCTCGTGCGTTGGCAAATGCTCGCGAAGAGCCGTCTCTCGCCCCAAGACGAGCAGGCCAGCAACGGTCGGCACTCGGCGCATACCCTCAGTGCGGACGAACCCCAGGGCGCCATCCAATTCCTCGTCGCTCAACGCTAAGAGAAGACGATCACCGCCATACCGCTCTACCAGTTGGCGCAGTCGCTCGCGCTCCAAAGGATCGAGATCAGTCTCGGCTGCTTGCGTTACCGGGAGTGCTGCATAGTCCAGCGTGCCCAGGTCTGACTGCCGACTGGCAAACTCGTGCGGATGAAACGGCACACACTGCGGTGTCCCATCAGCCTGCAATCTTCGGCGCTGCAACAGCCCTTCGCCGGTGGCAACCAAACGCGTAAATTTGGGCACTTCGATGCGCGCAATCGTCTGTCCTGCTTCCTGGAGAGCGGTTACGCGCACGCTGACGGGCGGGCTGGTGCGGTTGGCAACAAGCGCAGCCAGGCTGGCGAGGTTCTGATGCTCAGGGTGGAGTCCTGTAATGGCACCATCTTTTTCCACACCAAGGTAGATGTCGCCACCCTCAGTGTTGGCCAGGCAGACAACCGCGGCAACCAGATCTCGATCCGGCAAGCGGCTGCGGTCGCTCTTGAATTCAACTGTGATCGACTCGCGGTCAGGAATCGTACGCTTCATAGTCTTACTCTGCTATCCAGAACAC
>JAKOVB010000132.1 GCA_029782295.1 Pseudomonadota bacterium | reverse complement strand
CCTAAAAAAAGCAGTTAAAGCTTTGTTTTAGTTATAATGCATTGGATTTCAAAGATTTATAAAACTTTCACCATTCACCATATTGGTGAAGCGCATTGAAAAAAGTGGTTTTCATACTATCTTTCCTTGAAATTTTACCTACCACAGTGAAAAGACAAGGGAGACAGCATGAAAACCAACGTAAAAAATAATGCCGCTACGGAAATTTACAAGTCTGCGCATGATTCCCTGCGGATCAACACCCCCGGCGGGATCATCCAGTGCAGGTGGGACGAGACGACGCTGGTAACGCCGCGCTGCCACAACGCTTTCTTCAGTCATTTTGTGCAAGCCGGCGGAGCTTTCGACCAGCTTGTGGAAAGCTGCCCGCTCCGCTACTCCAGCAACAACGCGCCCTCGGTCCGCGGCGTGCTCGCCACGCTTTTCAGCGGCATCCTGGAGGGGCATTCCAGGTACAGGCACCTCGACGTCCTCCATCACGATCCCGTCCTGCCCACGATATACGGGGTAGAGAAGCTCGTCTCCTGCGACTCGGCCCGGCGCGCCATCCGGAAAATGTCCGAGGATGATCCGGGCGCGGCTCTGGAATGGGCGTGGAGTGCGAACATCCGCAACCTGACGCCGCTTCTCGACCAGCCCTACGTCCTCGACCTCGACCCGACGGTGAAGCCGCTCTACGGGAGCCAGGAGGGCGCCGTCCTCGGCTACAATCCGCACAAGCCCGGGAGGCCGTCCCACTGCTACCACACGATGTGCATTGCGGAGCTGCGGCTCGTCCTTGGAGTCGTAGTGCACCCCGGCAACCAGACCTCGGGCATGCATTCGATGGGAATGCTCGGGCATTTCCTCCGCACCCTTCCAGGCCCCCTCAGGCCCCGGTTCGCCAGGGGCGACGTCGTCTTCGGCGTGGACAATGTCATGGAGGATTGCGAGAGCAACGGCGTCAAGTACCTGTTCAAGCTTAGGCGCACCCCGGCGGTCACCAGGATGTGGCGGCAATGCCTCGCGCCTGGCGTCGAATGGGTTGACGCGGGGCAGGGATGGGAAGGCTGCGAGGCCAGCCTACAGCTGGATGGATGGAGGTGCGCGAGGCGGGCCGTCTTCGTGAGGCGGCCGCGTCCCCTCTCCCAGGCCAGGGGCATGGAGCCGGGGGGAAGGGCCGGAAAGGCAGCCGAAACGGGGCAGATGGAGTTCCAGTTCCCGGATCTTGAAGTGCTGCCGCCCGGAGACTGCGGCGGATACGACTGGCACGTCCTGGTGACGGATCTCGACCACCAGATCCTCCCGCTCGCCCAGCTCTACCGCGACCGGGGGAACTGCGAGAACATCTTCGACGAGATGAAGAACCAATGGGGATGGTGCGGCTTCACGACGCAGTCGCTGGAACGCTGCGGCGTCATGGCCGCCCTGGTTGCGCTGGTGGCAAACTTGTGGAACATCTTCTGCAGGACGATGGCTCCGGAGCGGCATGCCGAGGCGAAGACCTCGAGACCGCTGCTGCAGCAGGTCGTGGGACGCCTGACGACGCACGGCGGACAGAAGTACCTCGTCTGCAGTGCGTCGGGACAAGGTAAGGCCAGGGATATGTACACGGATATAATGTTGAAAATAAACGAGATATCAACTGCGACGCAGTTAAGCGGGGAGGAGCGTTGGAAGCTCGTCCTGTGGTATGCATTCAGAAAATACAATCTCATAAACACGTGTTTCCCGCCGCAAATTGGGGGGCAGCTGATGTTGCCGCTGGCGCACCCGGGGTAGCGGGAGTGCAGGCGGGGAGGGAAAAACGAAAAAAAGCGAAAAGTCAAGCCTTCATGCAAGCTGAAAGAGGGTGGCTTGCGCCCCAATTCATGCCCAAAATTCAACTGCTTTTTTTAGG
>JAKOVB010000126.1 GCA_029782295.1 Pseudomonadota bacterium | reverse complement strand
ATGTAGAACTGCGGCCGATAGCCCGTGAAGAACGCCTTGTGCCGCCCGCCCTCTTCCTTCTTCAGCACATACACCTGCGCCAGAAACTTCTTGTGCGGCGTGATCGAACCCGGCTTGGCGATCACCTGCCCCCGCTCCACATCCTCCCGCTCGATGCCGCGCAAGAGCAAGCCAACATTGTCGCCAGCCATGCCTTCATCCAACTGCTTGTGGAACATCTCCACACCAGTTACCACTGTGCTCGTGCTCTTGTCCTTCAACCCGATGATCTCCGCCGCATCCCCTACCTTCACCACGCCGCGGTCAATCCGTCCCGTCACCACTGTGCCACGTCCCTTGATCGAGAACACATCCTCAATCGACATCATGAACGGCTTGTCCGTCTCACGCTTCGGCTCCGGAATGTACTCATCAATCACCCGCAGCAGCTCACGAATGCTCGCATACTCCGGCGCATTCGGATCGGTCGAGGTGCTGTCCAGTGCCTGCTTGGCGCTCCCACGCACGATCGGCGTCGTGTCACCCGGAAAACCATAGCTGTTCAAAAGCTCTCGCAGTTCCAGCTCGACCAACTCCAAAAGCTCCGGATCGTCCATCATGTCCACTTTGTTCAGGTACACCACGATCGACGGCACTTCCACCTGACGCGCCAGCAGCACATGCTCCCGCGTCTGCGGCATCGGTCCATCCGGCGCAGCCACCACCAGGATCGCACCATCCACCTGCGCCGCTCCCGTGATCATGTTCTTGATGTAGTCACGGTGGCCCGGCATATCCACGTGCGCATAGTGCCGCTTGTCCGTCTGGTACTCAACGTGCGCGATGTTGATCGTAATCCCGCGCGCTTTCTCTTCCGGCGCATTGTCGATCTGGTCGTAGGCTTTGAACTCCGCCTTCCCCAGCATTTGCGACACTTTCGTGATCGCCGCCGTCAGCGTCGTCTTCCCGTGGTCAATGTGTCCCATCGTCCCCACGTTCAGGTGCGGCTTCGACCGATCAAATTTCTGCTTCGCCAT
>JAKOVB010000115.1 GCA_029782295.1 Pseudomonadota bacterium | reverse complement strand
GGAAGATCACGGAGCTGCGGGACTACGTCCTGGAAGAAGACCTTTTGCAGGACATCGACATCACCTTTGGCGATTACGACCTGAAATGGCTTTGCGAAACCGAAACGGAATCCTCAAATGCCCAGGCGAAGTAAGTTTCAAATAGAGGACGCGCTGATAGGCTTGCGGCCCTCCAGGGGCATGGCGGCCGCGGAGGCCGCTGTGCACCTACGGAGACGCATCTATGACTCAGGCTCAGTTTCGCATCATGTGGCCAGAAGACTGGCCGCGCGGCTCATCGCCTCGACCCGCTCGAAAGCCGACTCTTACGGAGTTTTACGCCGATTATGTCTTGCCAATGATCCGACGTCCAAAGGGGCGCGCCAACGGGACAGTGGAACAGGATTGGATTGCCCTGCGACACTGGAAAAGGATCACCGGAGACCCGCCGTTGGACGAGATCACGGCCGAAACCTGTGCTCGCTTCATGGCTGCGCTTGCAGAGATGGGAATGGCCGAATCAACCCAGAGAAAGACGGCCATTCACCTTCAGTTTATCCTCGACCATGCCGGGCCAGCGGACCGCAGACACAGAAACGCAGCCGAGATCATCAGCAGGGTGCCCTACATCGAGCGTCCCGAGGGCACGCCCCGCGAACCGGAGCAGGCATTCACGCTTGGGGAAATAGAGCTTCTCATCGAGAGCTGCCGCGAAATAAAGTGCACTTCGGCCATCCCGTGTCACGACCAACCCCTGTGGTGGGCGTCTCTAATCCGCTTCGCATGGCACACCGGCCTGCGGCGCATGAATCTTCTAAATGCCCGATGGTCATGGGTGACCGAAGACGGGTGGCTTGTAATCCCGGCGGCAAGGTACAAGCAAAAAAAGGCTGGACGCCGAGTGTATCTCTCAGAAGCGGCGCGCCAGGCTGCGGGGCGAGTGAAAACGCAGGGCGAAGACCGCATGTTCGCGTGGAACGGCTCGCTGTCGTTTTTTCGCAATTGCTGGAAACTGCTGACCAAAGCGATGCCCACGGACCGGCAACTTGGCTTGAAGGCTATTCGCCGGGCCACGCTGACCTGGCTTGCCGAACGGAATCCACTCGTATCGCGATTGGTGGCAGGACACCGCAAACTGGACGTGTTAGAGGACTATTACGTTCAGCGGGACGTGATTATCAACCTGCTGGAGTCTATGCCCGTTCCGAAGGGCTGGGATATCTGAAACGCACAACGACACGCGGTCCCTTTGGTGGCGTGGGCGGTCCACGCCGGGGACCACACGTGCCCCGCTCCGGCCGCGGCTGTGGTTTGCTCGGAACCGTCGCTCGGATACCAAAGAGCGGCCCAGAACGCGGCCGGAGTTTTTTCGTATCACGCGCCTGTCAGCCAGCGTTGAAATCGCCACCACCAGAAGGACGGGCCGGAGAGCGGTTTGCCCTCCCTGGCCCTCTGCTTAGCACTGACTGGGGGTTTTAAAGATGTCCCGACTGATCGGACTGGAACAAGAGCTAAGACGGAATCTGGCCCGCTTCGGGATTGCCGCGAAAGGGCGGGTAGACGTGCGGGCCGTGGTGGAAGGTGTCCTCAACCTGGTAAGCCAGACGCCGCGGCTTCAGGAGTGCACGACAGCCAGTATCATCGGGGCCGTCCACAAGGCGGTTTCCCTGGGGCTTGACCCCACTGGCACGACGGACGAGGGGTACATCACGCCCCGCAAGCGCCGGGCTGTGTTTGTGCCAGGGTACCGGGGGCTGCTCAAAGTCGCCTACGAAAATCCCCGGGTCGCGCTGATCGAGGCCCACGTGGTGCGGGAGCGGGATCATTTCGAACTTCGATACGGCGACCCGGAGGGGCACGTGGTGGATCACCGGCCCCGGCTGAACGTGGCCGAGGGCGAACCCAATGTCGCCATCGGGGCCTATGCCATTTGCTGGTGGCGGGATTGTCGCCAGCCGCTGGTGGAATGGATGACTACCGAAGAAATCGAGGCCAACGCGGAGCGGAGCGGAAATAAGGAAGAGGATTCGCCCTGGCAGACGGACTGGCCGGAAATGGCCAGGAAAACGGTGCTCAAGCGGCTCTTGAAGTACATCCCCTTGGGGCCGCAGTTGGGTCTCATTCTGCGAGAGCGGGAGGACGAGGCGGGCCAGCCCGTGGAAGCCCAGGAGGAAGAGACCAGGGAAACCGGCGGCGGACCGGATTATGACGGACTGATCGAGCAGGCGGCAAGTCTGGAAGCGATTGACCAGGTGATTGCCAGTCTGAAGGCGGACGAGGCCCTGGACCCGGAGGAAAAGACGCGGCTTTTCAATCTGGCAGTGAAAAAGAAGCGGGAACTGCGTTCGGTAGCTGTGTGAGGAGTCTTTTAACGGCAAAGGAGTGACGGATGCTGGTTTTGACGCGACGGATCGGGGAAGGGATTGTGCTTTCCAATGGCGTGCGGATCGTTGTGGCCGAGATTCGGCCCGGGCAGGTCAAACTGGGAATCGAGGCCCCGCCGCACATTGCCATTGCCCGTGATGAACTCGTCACAGGCAAGAAGAAAGTCAAGGAGCAACGCCCGGTGAGAGGCTAGGATATGGCCACGTACACGATCACGGTACGGGATGGATTC
>JAKOVB010000065.1 GCA_029782295.1 Pseudomonadota bacterium | reverse complement strand
TGCACGCGCCAGCTTTCGCTGCAGCTTGCGATAGGCGGCTTGCAGCGGTTCTTCGCGTTGCCTCTTCAGCAGCATGAAGGTCAACGTGAGCGTGAGGGCGGAACCCAGCAACCCCATCATGAGCAACACCATGTCCCCTGCGGATAGACGGCTGCCTGCCAGTCGAGATAACAGCGCCATCTGGCGATGTTCATCGTAACCGAGCACCCACTGGTTCCAGGCATGATTGACGGCGTCCCAGCGCAGGTTGAGTAGGTGCAGCCAGTGCATGTTCGGCCGGAGTAACACCGGAACCGGTTCACCGGCAGGGACGGCATTGGCCATGCCGGATTCAACGCGTTGGGGGGCGACTGCGGCAGTGGGGTCCACACGAACCCAACCGCGCCCGTCGAGCCAGACTTCAGCCCAGGCGTGGGCATCGGTCTGGCGAATCAGGAGGTAGTCGCTGTTCGGATTCAGTTCGCCGCCCTGGTAGCCGGTGACTACCCGGGCAGGGATGCCGGCGGCCCGCATCAGGAAGACGAAGCTTCCGGCGTAATGCTCGCAGAAGCCACTGCGTGTCTCGAACAGGAAGCCGTCAATCACGTCGTTGCCGAGGCGCGGAGGATTCAGGGTGTAACGGAACGGCTGTTCCCGGAAATGGCGCAGTGCCTGCAGTACGACGGCTTCACCGGATCTGGCGCTGGCGGCCCACTGTCTTGCCATATCCCGGCTGCGACGGTTTCCATCGGCTGGCAGTTGCAATGACAACGACCGGGTTTCCTCATCCAGAATCGTTCCGAGGCGATATTGCGTCCAGGAGAGCCCTTCGTAACGCTTTCGCATTCTTACCGGTTCCGGGCTCAGCAATTGCATGTCCGGTGTCATGGTGCTACCGGGAAGTCGGGAGGCAGGCATGTCCAGCATGAACAGCCATGGGCGGTTGTGGGGCTCGAGCGTGATCGTATATTGAACGGCGTTTCCAGAATGCGTCAGATCCGGTTTCGGAAGTTTTCCGGCCTGCGCCCCGGCGCGCCAGGTCAGGCCGTCGAATTGCCAGAATACGGGTCCCCGCCAATATCGTTCGGATGACGGGGGGATCCTGCCTTGAAAGACGGCCCGGAATGCAACGCTGTCGGAGCGGGACAACTGGCTGATGCTGCCGGGAGACATCTGGTCGGAGAGGCCGGTCATGCCGCTGTAGGTATCTTCGGGCACGCCCCACAGGGGACCCTCGATGCGAGGAAACAGCAGGAACAGGATCAGCATGAGGGGCAGGCTTTGCACGAGCATCTGGCCTGCCATGCGCAGACGGGTCTGGACGCTCAACCGGCCGTTGGGATGGCTGACACTGATCATGGTTGCTGTCAAAGCGGTCAGTGGCAGGGACATATAGATCCCGAGCAGCAAGGATTGCGTGAACAGGAAGCTGGTGACGATCAGGAAAAAGGCCAGGTAAACCAGTAGCATGGCATCGCGGCGGCTGCGTGACTCCAGCATTTTGAACGCCATCATGACCGAAAGCAGGCTGACACTGGCATTCCGGCCGAACATGCCGCCGTGCGTGGCGATGACTCCGGCCACTCCCGCGGCCGCCAGCGGGATGAGCAGCCATGCGCGTGGCAGGCTGAGGTGCCCGGACGCGACCCCGGCCCGCCAGAAGGTGGCCAGCACTACAGTGGCGCTGATCCAGGGCGGCAGGTGCTGGAACTGGGTGCCATATGCCAGCAACAGCGACCCCAGCAGCCAGTAGACGTGCTCCCGTGCGAGTGCGTAGTTTTTCATTCAGCCACCAAACAGGGCCAGTGCTTCGAGGCAGGAGCGCTCATGCTGTTCACCGCGCCCGGGCTGAATGACGTTGTCCGGTAAACGCAAGCCGTAGGGTTGCCCCAGATCCCGCGTATCCAGAATCCATCGTGAGAGTTGCGACAGGCGTTGTTCCGTGTGTCCCTCGGTGTGATTCCAGTCCAGCCATAGACTCCGGTCGGCGGCGCTGTCGAACTGCTTGGTGTGTAGCCCCTGTTCGCGCGCGGAAGCTTTCCAGTCGATGCGTCTGGGCGAATCACCGGCCTGGAAGGGGCGCAACCCGGAAAAATCATCATCGCCCGGAAGGGGGGCATGTCCCTCCCCGGTCTGGCTTGAGGCCAGGGAGGGAATCGGGTTGCCGGGCGGGGCGGGCTTCGGGTAGACGATACCGCGGGCATCGAGCCTGGCATAGGCCCAGGCATGATAAAGCCCGAGCGGGAACTCCGTGAACAGGGAGATGCGGGGTGGCGTGAGCCATCCGCGATGCATCGCCGCGACCTCGAGCGTGACCTGGCTTGGGGTGCCGGCTGGAATGTCTTCCCAGATCATGGGGCTGCCGTCGCATTGGATGGCGATGGCGAAACGGGGCAACCCGTCAGGTTCGGTGATGGTGATGTCCCAGCGTGCCATGTCTCCGGCAAAGGTCGGGTGCAGCCTGCCGGAGGTGATGGTGAGATGCGCCAGGTTGCGCCAGGTGTGGAGCATGGCGATGATGCCCAGTCCCGCCAGCAGAAAAGTCAGCATGAATCCGAGGCTGAGGGCGTAGTTGATGGCTCCGACCAGCATGGCGATGAGCAGCAGGCCGAAAGTCCAGCCGTGCCGCGTCGGCAGGATGTAGATGTAACGTCGTCCGAGTCGGGCGGTCTGTTGAACCGGTTCGGCCGTTCTCAGCCAGGTATTCCAGTCGGGTAACTTGGCCATGTTGGAACAGCAGGGCAGGGAGGAAAAGACTCAGTGCAGGGAGAACGGCATGAAGCCGCCTTGCTGGGTCTTGGCCGGCAACTGTTCACGCACGAACCGGGCGATCACCGGGTCGAGGATCAGCTCGGCGGAGGAACTGACGCTGAGGATGCGCTCGGCTGATTGAGGTTTGGAAATCGCCCAGCCCTGCACGTAGTCCACGCCAACCTCGGCCAGCGCCTCTACGGATGGCAGGTCTTCCGCCCATTCTGCGATGCTCTTCATGCCGAGGTTGCGAGCCAGTTCGGCGATGGTCGAGACGATGGAAAGGTTGGTCGGGTGCTTGCAGACATCCCGCACGAAGGAACCGTCGATCTTGACCGCATCCGCCGGCAGTTCGCGCAGGTAGGAGAACGAGGTATAGCCAGCGCCGAAATCGTCCAGGGCGATTTTGGAACCGTATTTGCGTGCACCGTCGATGAACCGGCGTGTCATCGACAGGTCGTTCAATGCCACACTTTCCGTGATTTCGATACACACGCGCTCGGAACTTCTGGGGTGGTTGGCGAGGATGCTGAAGGCGTCCTCGATGAAGCGTTCATCGTTGAGCGAGGCACCGCTCAGGTTGAGGCAGACGAAACGGGTCTTGTCGAGCGCGGTGAGATGATCGTCGAGCCAGCCAAGAATCGTCGAAAGCACCCAGCGATCGATCACGCCGCTGTTACCGTTGTTCTCTGCGGCCGTAATGATGCGGTGGGCCGGGATGATGGTGCCATCCGGCTCCCGCATGCGGATCAGGGTTTCGAAATTGTGCGTTGCGAAAGGCTCCCGTAGCGACATGATGGGCTGCATTTCCAGGAACAGGCCTTCGGGGACACGGTTGCCGCTGAAACACTCGATCATCTTCAGTTCGGATTCGCGTTCCCGGAAGAATGCGGCGGATTTCTCATAAGTCTGCAGATGGCCTTTGAGTCCGTTCTTCGCTTCGCGACAGGCCCGGTCGGCGGCGGAGATGGCGTCCGTCACGCGGATATCCCCGGTGATTTCGACCAGACCGACCGAGGCCTTGAGCTGGAATGCCTTGCCATCCACCTGGTAGGGGCGGGTTTCCAGCGTCGACAACAGGTGTTCGCACAGCAGCGAATTGGATTGCACCGTGCCTTGCCGGAACAGGATGATGAATTCATCGCCTCCCAGGCGACCGATGATATGGTCGCCGTTGAGTATCTTGAGCAGTCGCTGGCAGACCTGGCGGAGCACGTCGTCACCGGCGATATGTCCGTAAAGGTCATTGATCAGCTTGAAACGATCCAAGTCCAAGTACGCCAGCATGGCGGACTGGCCTTCGCCCAGTCCCTCGATCGTGGCGGTGAGCGCGTTCTCGATCCCGCGCCGGTTGAGGATGCCGGTCAGGGGGTCGTGGTCAGCCAGAAAACGCAGCTTCTCGCTCGCGATATGGCGTACCGTGACATCCTGCAGCGAACCTTCGATCTTGCCCTGGGCGAAGGCGGCCTTGATTTGCACCCAGCGCGTGACGGTGCTGTTGCGGGGGTGGAATGGCACCTCCATGTCGCAACCATCTTCCGTGCGGCAGGCGTGGACCAGGCGTTCCCAGATTTCATCGCTGAAATAATTCCGCCAGTGGCGATTTTGCTCGGAACTCGCGGCTGGAATGAGCAGCAGGGATTGCAGGGCCGGGTTAAAGCTGAGGAGAAGCCCCTGCTCATCCAGTGTGAACAGGCCGATGGGCATGGCATCGTAAGTATGTTTCAGCTCCGCCTGCGCAGTGATCTTTTCCTGGCGCTCAAGCCGCATGTGCTCGGCGATGGCCAGTGCGACTACCAAACTGGAGAGTAATGCGCCGGTCACGTGGTTAATGAAGCTGAGTGCACCACGAAGACCTAACGCTGCAGCGACCACTTCCGAAACGCTGGTGATCAGGATGATAGCAATTGCCAAACCGTAAAGGACAGCTACCTTGGACTGAGTTTTTAGTATGGTGTGAACCAGAAGATACATCAGTCCTAACACACCCATCCCGGTAATTGCCCATAGCCATGGCAGAAACATTGTGTAGGGCAGGAGTATGGATAGTGCCAGTAAAGGCAGGCATGACCATTGGACAGTGTTGAGAATGAAGGCCTGAAATTTTTGCTTGAAGCTGAAAGCAAACAGCTTACTGAACAGTACTGTGGTGAGTATGTAATAGGTTACAAATGAGAACTTGCGCATGGGTAGCAACCAGATCCCTGGTATGTTGTAACCAAACCATTGCATGTCCCATCCGGCTGAGATTGAGGCGACTCTTAATGTGACCACCAACCAGGCAGCAAAAAGTAAATACAGCAGGTCTTTATTGATGATTGCAGCAAGAATGCTGAAAACCACGAGCATCATTAAACCGCCTTCAAGAAGCCCCGAGTCTCGATGAAATTTGTTCATGGATTGCTCTAGCTCTGAATAGGGCCAGCCCGCAAAGGTGATGATGGGAGATCCGGCGAACTTTGCGTTGCATAGCAGCGTCTTGCTTGATTCAATTTTCCCAAGGGAAACTGCAAATCCGGTGCGTGCAGTAAACATGGCTCCGTGCGTTTCGTCACGTGTGGCATGCCCGAGTGGGCGAAGACCTTCAGAGTCCCAGCAGTCAAATTCCTTGATTTGCCTGACGGGCAGCTCCATAGCGGTTAAATCGTTCTTCAATGTCGGCGGCACTTTGACCAAAAACCAGAACGATGCCTCATGCAGTATTGAATCTATGGTTGATACTTCCGGCATATGTTGCAGTTTCTCGAGCGCACTCGCAGGGTCGAGAGGGGAATCTGTCTGATCGATATATCTGAATTTCAAGGGTTCGGCAGGATATTGAGGAAAACGATCAGGCCATTCGCTGACAGCAATAACCGTGGTGACGATGATCAGGATGGGTAACGCATAAATGGAAAAGCCGAAGAGAATAGGCTCCACATTTAGATGGCTCATTGTGAACCTTCTGAAATGTGATAGAAGATTTTGCAATCTAGCTAGGAGCTTGACAGTCATCTGGTGTTGTCTTCTGGCCAATAAAATAACTCATCGGCCATTCTAGCTGAATCTTTAGAAAAATAAGTGGCCACAAATAGTGTGGCCACTTGGTCTTGAATCATGAGATAGTATTACTCAAATGGCATGTGCGGATGCTTGGTAAGGCATTCTTGGAGGCTCTTGGGCGGTCAATATTGCGTCTGGCATCGAGATATCAATGTCAGGGTGCCTGGTCAGGAACACTAGGTTGTAAAGTGGATGCTGGTTGATTCTCCATAACTGCTCTGCAGTGGGCACGTGAAATGCCATGATTCGGCATGCCATATTGTCATCGTGCTTGATCGGAATGTATTCCTTGCTATCAAAAACATCTCTAAAGAGCAGGGCTTCGTACGTCTTATCTACCGGAGCGCGTGCGGTGATGACCATCCACTCAATCCCTTCATGCAAGCAGTATTCATAATATGCTTTGAAAAGTATTGATTTTACGATCCGCCCCATCCTTGAACCGACAATACCCAAGCGGCCTGCTTCTGCTAAGGAGCAGTTCTGTAACCATGGAGGGAGTGTTACAGAATGCTCGAGTTTAAGTTTCTTGTGCAGGTTGGTCTGAACGCGCATGGATCCAAGGGCGGAACCATCTAGTTTCGATTCGGCAAGCAAGACAATTGCATCCTCATCAAAATCAAATTTTTCAGGCTCCTTTAGGATTTCTGCCAGATCCGGTACATGTCGAGCATATGCCGCATGTCGAATGCCGATTGCTTTTTCCATTTCTTGGATGCTCTGAACAATTTTGACCGTAAATGGCAGGCTTTCTGTCGTGTTCTGCATGGATATCAAATCCAATAATGATTGCCTTTGAAACTGTGTATCGAAAGTTTTTACACTGCTGTTGTAACTTGTGTCCATTTTTGTGCTCCTTAGTGGTGATGTTGATGAAAAGTGCCAACGAAAGAAGGGGTTGGCGGCACCAATAGTTTCGCACGAACGACAGGTAACTGCTTGGGGATTAATGAATTGTGATGATTCAGTGACAGATGGTCACTAATCATCAAGTCAGGAAATCAGATGCTGGATTAATTGACCGGAACGGTGTTCAGCAGGATATCCGCCGGGTTTTCGGATGCAGGGTGGCTGCTGTCGAGTCGAAGGCGGTGTCCGACCACGCCGGGCAGGACAGCTTGCACGTCTTCAGGAAGGGTGTGGTCGCGACCGGCGATCAGGGCCCAGGCCTGGGCGCACTGTCTAAGGGCGATGCCGGAACGGGGGCTGAGTCCGGTGAGGAAATGCGCGGAATTGCGTGAGAGGTCGAGCAGGGCCTGCAGGTAATCGAGCAGGGCTGCGGAGACGTGTACGTTGTCGACAGACTGCTGCAGCGCGATCAGGCCGGAGGCATCGAGGCAGGTCGGCGCGGTAACGTTGCGTCCGCCGGCATTGCCGAGCAGGCTGCGTTCCGACTGCTGGTCGGGATAGCCGAGCGAGATCTTCATCAGGAAACGGTCGAGTTGGGATTCGGGCAATGGATAAGCGCCGATATGGTGGGTCGGGTTCTGGGTGGCGATGACGAAAAACGGCTCGGGCAAAGGGCGCGTTTCGCCATCCAGGGTGACTTGGTGTTCCTCCATGGCTTCCAGCAGGGCGCTTTGGGTCTTGGGGGTGGCACGGTTGAGTTCGTCCGCCAGCAGCACGTTGGTGAAGACCGGGCCGGGATGGAACCTGAATTCCGCGGCGTTGCGGTCATAGACCGAGACGCCGAGGATGTCGGCCGGCAGCAGGTCGCTGGTGAACTGGACCCTGCGGAACTCCAGGCCGAGTACCTGGGCCAGGGTATGGGCCAGCGTGGATTTGCCCATGCCCGGCAGGTCTTCGATCAGCAGGTGGCCGCGCGCCAGAATGCAGGCGAGGGAAAGTTTGAGCTGGGTTTCCTTGCCCAGGATGACCTGGCCGGCGGCATCGAGGATGCGTTGGAGGGTGGCCTGGGTGGTCATGGCCATGCATTGACCCACAGGTTGAGCAGGCGGCGTGCCTGATGGGCGACTTCGCTGGCAGTCAGGCCGACCGTGCCGATTTCATGGGCCAGGATGTCCGCGGCTCGACCGTGCAGATGGACGCCGAGCAGGGTGGCCTCTTCGGCATCCAGTCCCTGTGCGATGAGGGCGGTGATGATGCCGCACAGGATGTCGCCCATGCCCGCCACGCTCATGCCGGGATTGCCGCTGGTGTTGATGAACCAGCGTCCGTCCGGTGTGGCGATGACGGTCCCGCATCCCTTCAGTACGGTCGTGGCGTGATAGTCTCGGGCAATGCGCAGGGCGGCCGAGACCCGGTCGGCCTGGATCTCGGAGTTCGCGCAGCCCAACAGGGTTGCAGCCTCGCCGGGATGAGGGGTGAGCATGGTGGCGAAGGTGCGATGCCTGAGCAGTTCACGGCTTTCGCTGTCTTCCGACAGCAATGTCAGGGCGTCTGCATCGATCAGCAGGGGGATCGGGGTGTGCAGGCTGCGGCGGAGATCGGCGGCAGCGCGGGCGGATCGACCGAGTCCGGGGCCCACGACCAGGGCGGAAAGATGTTGTACGTCCAGCAGCGTTCTGGCGTTGCGCAGCATCAGTTCGGGTTGTACCGGATCGACTGCCGGCGCATGTTCATCCAGCAGTCCGGCATAGACCCGGCCGGCGCCAGTCAGCAGTGCGGCACGCCCGGCCAGCAATGCTGCGCCGACCATGGTGCTGTCTCCGCCGAGGATGCCGACGCTGCCGAACGTGCCTTTGTGGCTGTTGCGTGCCCGGCGAGCGGGCAATGCCGGTGGGGTGTCGAGCAGGGCGCCGCAAGCCTGGACATGCTCCCGGGCATCGACCCCGAGGTCGCAGGCCAGCACTTCACCGGCGTGGTCTGGACCCTCCAGCGTGAACAGTCCGGGTTTGAGGCCGAGAAAGGTCAGGGTATGGGTGGCCTGGACGCAGCAGCCGAGAATGCGTCCGGTATCGGCGCAGAGGCCGCTGGGGATGTCGATGGCAAGTACGGGGGCCTGAAGGGCGTTGATCACTTCGACCAGGTCGGCGTGGAATTCCTGCAGGGGTTTGGAAAGTCCGATTCCGAACAGGCCATCGATGATCAGGTCGTAATGGCGGTCGGGCAGGGTTGTTTCCACGGTGCCGCCTGCAGCGATCCAGGCGTCGTAGGCGGCCGCTGCATCGGGCGGCAACTTGTCGCGTGAACCGGCGAACAGGAGCGTGATCCTGTGCCACTTGTTTCTGAGGTGGCGTGCTGCGACCAGAGCATCGCCACCGTTGTTGCCGGGGCCTGCGACGACCAGAATGGCTTCACCGTCTTCACCCAGCAGTTCCTCCGCTAAAGTGGCCACTGCCTGGCCGGCTTTCTCCATCAGCCCGTCCGTGCCGGCTGAATGTTCGATCCGGCGAATCTCGGCAGCGGTGTAGAGCGGGGACAGGGTCATGGCGGGAGTCATTCTGCGGAACGGTTGGTTAGTTTGCGTTCGGACCGGTATTGCTGGCTCCAGCGTACCAGCACGTACATGATGCCCAGCAGCAGTGCGGCACCGACCCACATGGCCAGGTCCTCCGGCGTGGGCGAGGCGTCCTGAACCGGCATGACGATGAGTTTGCGGACCATGACGACCATGGCGACTTCAATGAAGGTTTCTACTTCCAGTTTGCTGCCTTGCAGGTAGCGGATTTCCGCCGTGATGAGGGCGGAAATAGTCCACAACAGCATCAGCGTGCCCAGGGCATGCAGAAATCCATGCACGAGATTGTGGGCGCTGGCCGCTTCGCGCACGTCCTGTACGAACAGCCAGGTAAACATCAGGACCGAAATGGCCAGTGCGAGGCCGATGATGATGTGGGCGATACCGTTGAGCCACAGCATGGCCTTGATCGTCACGCGATTGAAGGTGTTGAGTTCCTGCGGGAAATGTTCCTGTGACATGACGGTTCTGGAAGGTTGGGATGGGTTGATTGTATGTCAGGCATGGGGTTGCGAACAGGGGTTATGCCTGCCAGGGCGGATTCCCGCGGCCGAGCGCGTCCCACAGGTAATCGACCATGGCCCGGATGCGGGCTGAACGGCGCGCACCGGGCAGGTATACCGCATAAACGTTGATGGACGGGATCGGATAGTCGGGCAGGAGCGCACGTAACGCGCCGGAGCGCAAGTCATCGCAGATGATGAAGTCTGGCAATGTGGTGATGCCCAGGCCGTCGCGTGCCGCCAGCCGCCCAAGGTCGCCGCTGTTGGAGCGCAGGCGCCCCTTGACCTGGATTTCGACGGGCTTGCCATCGCGCAGGAAAGTCCAGGTGTTCGCGCTGGCGGCGTAGCTGTAGGTGATACAGTCGTGCTGAACCAGGTCTTCCGGTATCCCGGGGGTGCCGTGGGTCTCGAGGTAAACGGGAGCAGCGCAGCAGGACAGGCGCACCGGGGCGAGCTTGCGTGCCACCAGGCTGGTCTTGAGGTCGCCCGTGATGCGGATGGCCATGTCGATGCCTTCCTCTACCAGGTCCACTCTGCGGTCGGAAAAGCTCAGCTCCAGTTGCAGTTCAGGATAGCGTTTGGAGAATTCCGGGATGAGCGGGGCGACATAGCGCAGCCCGAAGCTGTGCGGCAAGCTGATGCGCAGGATCCCCTTGGGCTGGCTTTCGGAGGTGGCGGCCTGCGTCTCGGCCTCCTCGACGTCGGCCAGGATCAGGCGGCAACGGTCGTAGTAGTTGGCGCCGATTTCCGTCAGGTGGATGCGCCGGGTGGAACGTTGCAGCAGTTGGGCGCCGAGATGCTTTTCCAGATCGGCGACGTGACGTGAAGTGGCCGTGGCGGACAGGTGCAGTTTTTCCGCGGCCCTGGAAAAGGATCCGGTTTCGACGACCGTGGTAAATACCCGCATGGCTTGCAGCCTGTCCATGACTCTCCTTATTGAACCGAAAATCGGGATAAATAATGTATTGAATGCATCTTTATCCCGTTTAAGGAAATTGTCAAACTACATCCATGTCAAATGCCACGTCAACCCCAGTGACCTTTCCGACCTTGTTCGTACCGCATGGTGCGCCGACTTTTGCCCTGCAACCCGGCGAGGCAGGTGCGGCCATGAGTGCCTTCGTGCAGCGTATCGGCAAACCGAAGGCGGTGCTGATCGTTTCAGCGCACTGGGATACGGAAATTCCCACCTTCGGGGTCGTCCCCAGACCGGAAACCATCCATGACTTTTACGGCTTTCCGCAACCGCTGTATGCGATTCGGTATCCGGCGCCAGGCGCAGTGTCGCTGGCGATGGATGCCAGGAGCCTGCTCGAGGAGGCGGGGTTCAGGGTCGGGCTCGATCCCGAACGTGGCTTGGACCATGGCGCATGGATCCCGCTCCGGCAGATGTTCCCGGATGCGTCGGTGCCGGTGCTGACGCTCTCCCTGCAAAGTCATCTGGGGCCGCTGCATCACTATCGTATGGGGCAGGCCCTCGCGCCGCTCATGGAGGCGGGGGTGCTCATCATTGGGTCCGGCAACTTGACCCATAACCTCGGGCATTTCCACCAACTGAGCGGGGCCTTGGCACCGCCCGAATATGTCAAGGCGTTCCAGGGCTGGGTGCGTGATCGCCTGGCATCGGCGGACGTCGAGGGATTGCTGCATTATCGCCGTGAGGCGCCGGGTGCCGTTCTGGCCCATCCGACAGACGAACACCTGTTGCCATTCTATGTGGCCATCGGTGCCGCCGGTCGGGATTTTGAAACAGAAGCCCTGTACAGTGGGGTCGAGTTCAACATGCTGGCCATGGATACCTACGCGTTCTGGCCGGATTCATCCATCCATTGAAGGAGTAACCCAAGATGTCTGAACCTGTGATTGCCCAAAAGTCCCCTGTCGCCGTCGAAGTCGAAGCGGGCAAAAGCTACTGGTGGTGTTCCTGCGGCAAGAGCGCCGGTCAGCCGTTCTGCGATGGTTCCCACAAGGGCACCGAATTCGTGCCGGTCGAGTACAAGGCCGAACAGAGCGGTACGGTCTACTTCTGCGGCTGCAAGCACAGCAGCAACGGTGTGCTGTGCGACGGCAGCCACGCCAAGCTGTGATCGCCTTGCGGCGTTCCCATGAGCGTGGCCATGCCGATCACGGCTGGTTGAACGCGCACCATACCTTTTCGTTCGCCGATTACCATGATCCGGCGCACATGGGGTTTTCGGTGCTGCGCGTGATCAACGATGACGTGATCGCGCCCGCTGCGGGCTTCGGCCGGCATCCGCACCGGGACATGGAAATCGTGACTTATATCCTGGAGGGGGCGTTGCGCCACGAGGACAGCATGGGCAACGGCTCGGTGATCGAAGCGGGGGATGCGCAATACATGAGCGCCGGCACCGGCGTGCTGCACAGTGAGTTCAATGCCTCCGGGACGGCGCCGGTGCGTTTGCTGCAAATCTGGATTCTGCCTGCGCAGCGCCGGGTCGAGCCCCGCTACGCCCAGAAGTCCTTTCCGATGGAGGGCAAGCGGGGCCGATGGCAGGTGATCGCTTCTCCGGATGGGCGTGAGGATTCCCTGGCGATCAGGCAGGACGCCGCGATTCTGGCGACCGTTTTGCAGACAGGGGAATCCCTTGAGTTCCGGCCGCAAGCGGGTCGCTGCTGCTATCTGCAACTGGCGCGCGGCAGCATGAAACTGAACGATATCTTGCTGGAAGCCGGGGACGGGGCCGCGGTCAGCGGCGACGAACGCCTCGTGTTGACAGGGCAGGGCGAGGGCGAGTTACTGCTCTTCGATCTGCCTGATACAGGTGATTATTAAAGGAGCGCTAACATGAAAAAAATTGCCATCGTGTACCACAGTGGCTACGGCCATACGGCGAAGCAGGCGGAGGCCGTACGTCAGGGTGCTGCAAGCGTGGCTGGCACAGAAGTAATTCTGCTGAATTCCGACGAAGCCCAGCAACGCTGGGACGAACTGGATGCGGCGGATGCCATCATCTTCGGAAGCCCGACCTATATGGGCAGCGCCTCGGCCCAGTTCAAGGCATTTATGGATGCAAGTTCCGGCGTCTGGTTCAGGCGTGGCTGGCAGGACAAGCTGGCGGCCGGCTTCACCAATTCCTCGAGCCAGAGCGGCGACAAACTGAATACATTGATCCAGCTGGCGATTTTCGCGGCACAGCACGGGATGATCTGGGTGGGTCTGGACCTGTTGCCCGGCAATAATCACAGCAAGGGGTCGGTCAATGACCTCAACCGGTTGGGCGGGTTCCTCGGGGCATTGGCACAATCGAACAACGACCAGCCAGCGGAAGTCGCCCCCATCGAAAGCGACCTCCTGACGGCGAGGCGGCTGGGTGAACGTGTCGCCCAGGTCGCTGCCAAGTATCAACGTTAATCCATCTACATACTTTACGATAAGGAACAAACCAATGAAAAAACTGATCATGACCGCTTTGCTGGCTGCATTTTCCGGCAGCGTGTGGGCGGAGCCCGAGACCTACAATATCGACAACAGCCACAGTTTTGCCAACTTCAGCATCCGGCACGTCGTTTCCAAGGCCTCCGGCACGTTCCCGGACGTGACCGGGCGCATCGTCATCGACCGCGCGGATCTTTCCCGGTCCAGCGTCGATGCGAAAATCAACGTGCTGTCGGTCAATACCTCGCTACCCAAGCGTGACGAGCATCTCCGCGAGAAACCGGAATACCTGGAAGCGGGCAAGTTCGGCCAGATGACCTTCGTCAGCAGCAAGGTGGAAGCCAGAGGCGGTGACGAAGGCGTGATCACCGGCAAGCTCACTCTGCACGGTGTGACCCGAGAAATCGTGTTACCGTTCAAGGTGCTCGGTTTCGGCAATGACCCGTGGGGTGGTCAGCGCGCCGGTTTCGAGGCACATACTACCCTGAAGGCGGCGGATTACGGTTTCGGCTGGGCGGCCAACCCCAACGGACCGGTCGGCACCGACATCGAAGTCACGCTGCTGATCGAAGGCATCAAGGAAAAGGCAAAATAATGGATCTCTTCTCACCGGCAAAGCTCGGCCGTACGGAGCTGAAAAATCGAATCGTGATGGCCCCCCTGACTCGCAACCGCGCCGCCATGCCCGGTAACGTGCCGCAGGACATCAACGCTACCTACTACGCCCAGCGGGCTTCCGCTGGCTTGATCATCACCGAGGCCACGCCGATTTCCCCGATGGCGCACGGCTATCCGGCGCTACCCGGCATCCACAGCACCGAACAGGTCACCGGCTGGAAGAAGGTAGTGGATGCGGTGCATGACAAAGGTGGCAGGATCTACATGCAACTCTGGCACGTCGGCCGTATCTCGCATCCCTCATTGCTGCCGGACAACGCGCTGCCGGTGGCGCCTTCCGCCATCAAGCCGGCCGGTCAGGCGTTCACCTACAGCGGCCTGCAGGACTACGTGACGCCGCGCGCCCTCACCACCGACGAGCTTCCGGGCATCGTCGAGGATTACCGTCGTGCCGCCGAACTGGCGCTGCAGGCGGGTTTCGACGGAGTAGAGGTGCACGGGGCCAATGGCTATCTGCTCGATCAGTTCCTGCGCGACAATACCAACCAGCGCAGCGACCAGTACGGGGGCTCCATCGCCAACCGCACCCGCTTGCTGATCGAAGTGGTTTCCACGGTGAGCAAGGTATGGGGCGCTGATCGCGTGGGCGTCCGGTTGTCGCCGATCAACCAGTTCAACGACATCCGGGATTCCAACCCCGAGGCCCTGTTCCATCACGTGGTCGAGGCGCTGAATCCGTTCAACCTGGCCTACCTGCACGTGGTCGAGATCGGTATGTCAGGCGATGCGCCGCAACCGTTCGATTTCGACAAGCTGCGCAAGGCCTAC
>JAKOVB010000053.1 GCA_029782295.1 Pseudomonadota bacterium | reverse complement strand
AACCAGTTCGAAGATGAACGCCGCAAGATTGATGCGTATGAGGCGGGAGCTGACTTCGTCCTGCATACGCCGATCAGCCCCAAACTCCTCAACGCTCAACTGACCATCGCCCAAAGATACGCCAGAATCCACGGCAATCAGTGAGGTTTAAAACATGTTGATGCGTCTCCGGCTGGCCATCACCCAGTGGTCGACCAGCTTTACCCGCCGTTTCCGGAATAACTTCTATCTGTTTCTTGCCGCCCTGCTCACCCTTGGCGTCATGCTGGATGCCGGCGTTTTCCATGTCGGCGAAAACATGCGGCAGAAAGCGTTTGACTTCATGGTGCGTCACCGCGTGGTGACCCCCAAGCCCGACCCCGACATTATCATCGTCGATGTCAATGAAGCCAGCCTGGCCGCGCTCGCAGGCGACTTTGGACGCTGGCCCTGGCCCAGACAGGTGTTCGGGGAATTCGTGGAACATCTGGAAGCACAGCAACCCAAGGCCATCGTATTCGACATCCTGTTCGCCGATGCCGACGTCTACAACCCCGATAGCGATACTTACTTCAACGACGTCATCAAGGATGTCGACAACACGTTCTTCCCTTTCCTGAGGCTTGCTGAACAGCAGGATAGCCTCAGCCAGGTCAAACCCGGCATGATCCCGGGCGTGGTCGCCACCGAGGGCAGCGGCGATCCGTCAGCAACCATAGCTGTCGTGTTGCCGCATTTCGAAGGTGCATTGAAGCCGGGACGTCTCGGAACCCACAACATCTATCCGGACGCCGATGGCATCGTGCGCGAATACCGGCTATGGCAGGACAAATCCGGCTGGAAAATCCCTTCCCTCCCATTGCAGGTAGGCAGTTACACGCAGATCGACAAGGACACGCCCCCCCAGAACATACTGATCAATTGGCGCGGCGGCCCTTTCACCTATCACAACGTCAGCTTTAGCGATGTCTATCGGGACATGACAGCCAAGACCCCCAAACGCTCGCAGAACGAATTCAAGGACAAGATTGTCATCATCGGCTCGACCGCGCCCAGCCTGTTCGACCTCAAGGCCACTGCCATGGCCAAAATCCATCCCGGCGTCGAAATCCTGGCGACTGCCATCGACAACGTTCGCCACAACGATTATCTGCATTTTCCGAGGGGCTCGACGATTTACGTTTTACTGAGCCTGATGCTGATCTGGGCGACAGCGACGGCGTTCTACAAGAATGTCGACCGGGACCGCTTTGCCAAGGGCTTCGGCTTTTCGCAGACCGGGTTGCTGGCAGTTTCCTACATTGGCATCAACCTCACCAACACCTATCTTGACCTGACCGGACCCGTCACCTGGGCCGTGGCTTACTTCAGTATCGCCAAGATGTATGCCCTGGCCAATGACCGAGCCATGCAACGCTGGCTTGAAATCGGCGTCAAGCCCGGAAGCAACGGCCTGCATGTGGTCATGATGCCCATCCTCCTGGAAACGCCGGTCGCACCCGGCGATGTCATCATGGGCAAGCTGCGGCGTCACATCGAAAGCTTGGGCGCGACTCGCAAAGATGTCGAACTCCTCAAGGGAACGCAAAGCGGAGTCTGGGGCCTGTTCGGTGACATGATCATGGTCACCTGGACCGGATCCGCAGATGATCATGAACTCATGAACAAATCGCGGGAGGATGCGAACCTGATCGCAGAGGCATTCGATGACCTGCTACGACAATCGGGTCTACCGAACGGTACACGTATGCGTTATTCATTGCACGAAGGGCAGTTGAACGGGGATCACCCCCTTGGACCGCAATGGCGGACCCTGTTCGCGCAAGCGATCATACTCCTGGAAAACACGGACCAATCCGAAAAGGAACCAAACCTATGAATCCCTCCCGAATACTGGCCGCCGGCATGTTGATGCTGGCAACCGCCATGGCACACGCAGAGTCCGGCACTGCATTGAAATCAGACACGCTACGTGCCGAACCATTCCCGGATGCCAAGTCGGCAGGCAGCATTGCCCGCAACGACAAGGTCGAGATTCTCGACAAGAAAGGTGCCTGGCTCAAGGTCAAGGCCCCCAAGGGCAGCGGCTGGGTCCGGCTGCTTTCGGTCAAGCGCGGAGGTAGCACAAAATCCAACGAGGCATCGGGCGTACTCAGCGTGGCAAGTGGCCGCGCAGGGACTGGTCAGGTCGTTTCGACGACCGGCGTACGGGGCCTCAACGAAGAAGATCTGAAGGCTGCCAAATTCAACGAAGATGAAGTCAAAAAACTTGAGTCCGGTCTGATCACGTCGGATCAGGCAAGACAATTCGCCGCATCCGGCAAACTCAAGCCACGCAAACTGGATTACCTGCCCAAACCGAACACGCAAGGAGGCCAGCCATGATGAACAAACCATCCCGAACCAGCCTCCTGCTGGCCTTGCTGCTGACCGGTCTCTCGGCTCCTGCAGTCGCTTTGGATCTGGGCAAGGCGCTCAAGGGCGTCGTGGAGCAGAAGCCGCAGGAAACTTCCCCTGCCGATAACGCTCAATCCGTCGCGCCGCCAGAGGCACAACCCTCGACCATCAACCTGAAGAAGCCATCTCAGGAAGACGAGATCAAGCTCGGCCGCGAGATTGCCGGCAACCTGCTGGGCGCAGCCCCGCTGGTCAAGGATGAGGCCTTGCAGAAATACGTCAATCAGGTTGGACGCTGGGTTGCCACCCAGAGTGAACGCCCCGACCTGCCCTGGCACTTCGGCGTGATCGAAAGCAACGACATCAACGCATTTGCAGCCCCCGGCGGTTATGTGATGATTACCAAGGGCCTCTATCGCAAACTCACAAGCGAAGCCGACCTGGCCGGCGTGCTCGGCCATGAAATCGGCCACGTCATCAAAAAACACCAGCTCAAGCTGATCCAGAAGCAACAGTTGCTGAGCCTGGGCGCCGGCCTGCTGGGCGGCAGCCTCGGCAAGGACAACAGCACCGTGCAGAAACTGATCGGTAGCGGCGCGGAAATCTGTGCACGCAGCCTGGACAAGGATGCGGAATTCGAAGCTGACCGTATCGGCGTCGTGCTGGCAGGCCGTGCCGGTTACGACCCCTACGGGCTGCCATCCGTTCTCCAGGAAATCGGCCACAGCAGCAAGGACGATGGCAGCGTAGCGCTCTTGTTCAAGACCCACCCGCATCCGGATGACCGTCTGGCCAGACTCGGGGATGCCATCGGCAATCGTTTCGACAACATCACCGATGGAAAATCGCTGGAAGAACGGCTTTACCGGCTGAAAGACTGACTTAGTTCCAGAACACAAAAAACCCGGCTGATGCCGGGTTTTTTGTGTATGCACCGCGCTTAGACTGCGGTTTCCTTAGCTGCTTTCTTGCGCTCATGTTCCTGCAGGTGACGCTTGCGCAACCGGATGGTTTGCGGAGTGATCTCGACCAGTTCATCGTCGTCGATGAACTCGACCGCGGATTCCAGCGTCAGCTTGATCGGCGGTGTCAGGCGTACGGCTTCGTCCGTGCCGGAAGCACGCACGTTAGTCAGCTTCTTGCCCTTGATCGGGTTCACGACCAGGTCGTTGTCACGACTGTGGATGCCGATGATCATGCCTTCGTACAGCTTGTCGCCCGGGCTAACGAACATGCGGCCGCGGTCTTCCAGGTTCCACAGGGCATAGGCCACGGCCTCGCCGTGTTCCTGGGAGATCAGCACACCGTTGCGACGACCCGGCATGTCGGCCTTGACCGGTGCGTAGTCGTCGAAAATGTGCGCCATCAGGCCGGTACCGCGGGTCAGGGTCAGGAATTCGCTCTGGAAACCGATCAGGCCGCGGGCGGGGATGCGGTATTCGAGGCGCGTACGGCCATTGCCATCCGAAGCCATATTCTGCATTTCGCCACGACGGCGACCCAGTTCTTCCATGACGGCGCCCTGATTGGCGTCTTCCAGGTCTACGGTCAGGATTTCATACGGCTCGCACTTCTCACCGTTGATTTCGCGGAACACCACGCGCGGTTTTCCCACGGCGATTTCGAAACCTTCGCGGCGCATGTTTTCCAGCAGGATGGTCAGGTGCAACTCACCGCGACCGGAAACGCGGAATACGTCGGCATCCTTGGTATCCTCGACACGCAGCGCGACGTTGACCAGCAGTTCCTTGGTCAGGCGATCACGAATCTGACGGCTGGTGACGAACTTGCCTTCGGTACCGGCCAGCGGAGAGGAGTTCACCATGAAGTCCATGGTCAGGGTCGGTTCATCGACTTCCAGCAGCGGCAGGCCAACCGGTTTATCGCGGTCTGCAATGGTCACGCCGATGCCGATGTCTTCCAGACCGGAAATGATCACGATATCGCCGGCTTCAGCTTCTTCCACTTCAACACGCTCCAGGCCACGGAAACCGAGTACCTGGTTGATTCGGCCCTGGGCCAGCTGGATGTCGCCGTTCATTACGGCGACGACCTGGCCCGGCTTGATGCGACCGTTCTGGATACGACCGACGCCGAGGCGACCGGTATAGCTGGAATAGTCCAGCGCGGAAATCTGGAACTGCAGCGGGGCGTTGGAATCCCCCTTGGGCGGTTCGACGTGCTTCAGCACGGTTTCGAACAGCGGACGCATGTTGTCGGACGGCACGTTCATGTCCAGCGTCGCGAAGCCATTCAACGCGGATGCAAAGACCACCGGAAAATCCAGCTGCTCATCGGTTGCGCCCAGGTTGGCGAACAGGTCGAACGTCTGGTTGATCACCCAGTCAGTACGTGCACCCGGACGGTCCACCTTGTTGATCACGACGATGGGCTTGAGGCCAAGCGCCAGCGCCTTCTTGGTCACGAAACGGGTCTGCGGCATCGGACCTTCGACGGCATCGACCAGCAACACCACGCCATCCACCATCCCCAGCACGCGCTCGACCTCACCACCGAAGTCGGCGTGACCGGGGGTGTCGACGATATTGATGTGAGTGCCTTCGAAATTGACCGCGGTATTCTTGGCCAGAATGGTAATGCCGCGCTCCTTTTCCAGATCATTGGAGTCCATCACGCGTTCGGTGACTGCCTGGTGAGCGGCAAAGGTACCGGCCTGTTGCAGCAGCTTGTCGACCATGGTGGTCTTGCCGTGGTCAACGTGGGCGATGATGGCGATATTACGGAGGGCGCGCGTCATAATTTATTGAGCCTGTTACGAAAAAGTCGCGCATTCTACCACAAACTCATTGACACGCTGATGATTGTGCGTATACTTCGCGCTTCGATTCGGTTGCCCTGCAGCCGACGATTCATCGCCCTGACCCTCCAGAAGTTATTTTCATACTTCTTCTTGATTACCGGTTAGTGGCTATGCCCGAGCGCCGGTAAGAATCTCTGCCTAAAGAATTCTGCGCCCTTTTTCGTCATGCAGACGGAATGGAGCCTGCTTGCGTATTTACCATTCCTAATGTTTAAGGAAAATTTGTGTCTTTTGAAAATCTAGATTTGCACCCGTCCATCCTCCATGCTCTGCAGGAAGCGGGTTACACCGAGCCGACGCCCATCCAGGCGCAGGCCATCCCGGAAATCATGGCTGGCCACGACCTGATGGCCTCCGCCCAGACCGGCACCGGCAAGACCGCTGCCTTCACCCTGCCGGCCCTGAACCTGCTGGCAACCCCGCATCCTTCCAAGAGCCGCGGCCCGCGCATTCTGGTCCTGGTGCCGACCCGCGAACTGGCCCAGCAGGTCAACGATGCCGCACGCAAGTACGGCAAGTTTATCCGCGCACGCACCGTCAGCATTGTCGGCGGGATGCCCTACCCGCTGCAGAACAAGCTGCTGTCCCAGCCGCTGGACATTCTGGTCGCCACTCCCGGTCGTCTGCTGGACCATATGGAGCGCGGCCGAATCGATCTGGCGCGCCTGCAGATGCTGGTGCTGGACGAAGCTGACCGCATGCTGGACATGGGCTTCATGCCGGATATCGAGCGCATTACCGCCGCATTGCCCGGCGAGCGCCAGACCCTGATGTTCTCTGCCACCTTCGAAGGCGAAATCGCCCGCATTGCCAAGCAACTGCTGAAGGAGCCCAAGACCATCCAGATCGCCGCACAACAAGCCAAGCACGAAAACATCGAGCAGCGCCTGCACTTCGTCGACGATATGGGCCATAAAAACAAACTGCTGGAGCACCTGCTGATCGCCCCCGAAGTGAACCAGGCCATCGTGTTCACCTCGACCAAGCGCCACGCCGACGTGCTGGCCGAAGACCTGCATGCCGCAGGCCACAAGGTTGCAGCACTGCACGGCGACATGACCCAGGGAGCACGTAACCGCACCCTGACCAAGCTGCGCCACGGTGACATCAACGTGCTGGTCGCCACGGATGTCGCCGCCCGCGGCATCGACGTCGCCGGCATCAGCCACGTGATCAATTACGACCTGCCCAAGTTCGCCGAGGACTACGTGCATCGTATCGGCCGTACCGGTCGTGCCGGCAAGAGCGGCATCGCGATCTCCTTCGCATCCCATGCGGAACGTTTCCAGCTGCGCAAGATCGAGCAGTTCACTGGTCATCGCCTGGAAGCCAGCGTGATCGCCGGCCTGGAACCGCAGAAGCGCATCCAGCAACCGAAGCCGCACAAATTCGGCGACCGTCCGCGTAACAGCGGCCATCCGGCGAACAAGAGCGGACACCCCGGCAGCAAGAATGGCGGCTACAAGGGTGCGGGCAACCGCAACGGTGGCCAGGGCTACGGCGGCGAAAAGCGTCGTGATGGCGAGAAATCGTTCAGCAAACGCCCGGGCCGCAGCTTCGCGTAATCGAGCACCGTCAATGAAGCACGGGGACACATGGAGCAACCGTCGACGCCTATGCGTCAGGCGTTCCTGTCGTCCCCGTTTTCATTTACCACTTGAGAGAAAATAGATCCCTGTGAGTACTGAAACCACTACCTTCGCCTCGCTCAACCTGGACGCGCAGATTCTGCGTGCCATTGAAGAGCAGGGTTACACCAAACCAACACCGATCCAGGAACAGGCCATCCCGCTTGTCCTGGAAGGACGCGACCTGATGGCTGGAGCCCAGACCGGGACTGGCAAGACCGCAGCATTCACCCTGCCCCTGCTGCAGAAACTGCTGCCTCATGCCAGCACCAGTGCTTCGCCGGCACGCCATCCTGTCCGTGCGCTGATCCTGACACCGACACGCGAACTCGCGATCCAGGTGGAGGAAAGCGTCAAGGCATATGGCAAACATGTTCCGCTGCGCTCGCTGGTCGTATTCGGCGGCGTCGACATCAGGACCCAGACCCCGCATCTGATGCGAGGCGTCGAAATCCTGGTCGCAACACCCGGTCGCCTGCTGGATCACGTGGAAAGCCGCAGCGTGCAACTCGGCCAGGTACAGATTCTGATTCTGGATGAAGCCGACCGCATGCTGGACATGGGCTTCCTGCCGGACCTCAAGCGCATCCTGAACCTGCTGCCGAAACAGCGCCAGAACCTGATGTTTTCGGCGACATTCTCGGACGACATCAAACGCCTTGCAGATGATTTCCTGACCAACCCGACCCTGATCGAAGTCGCCCGCAGCAACGCCACTTCTGAAAATGTCACCCAGAAAATCTATCGCGTATCCGCCGGTGACAAGCACGGCGTGCTCGCTGAACTGCTACGCCAGGAAAATTCCCAGGCCATCGTCTTCACCAAGACCAAGCTGACCGCCAGCCGCCTTGCACGCCTGCTGCAGCGGGACGGTATCGCTGCCGATGCCATCCACGGTGACAAAAGCCAGCAGGAACGGATCCAGGCACTGGACGCGTTCAAGCAGGGCAAGGTCACGACCCTGGTCGCCACCGATGTTGCGGCCCGGGGCCTCGACATCGACTCCCTGCCACTGGTGATCAACTACGAGATCCCACACGCACCGGAAGATTACGTGCACCGGATTGGCCGTACCGGCCGCGCCGGGGCATTAGGCGTCGCGGTTTCGCTGGTTTCCCCGGAAGAAGAAAAATACCTGAAGGAAATCGAAAAGCTGATCAAGCGCGAAATTCCGGAAGAACAGGCTCCACGCGCCCAACGATCCAGCGAACGTCGCACTGAACGTGCACCATCCGCTCCGGTATCGCGCGCAACGACACCCAGTGCCTCGAGAAAATCCAGCGACCCCTGGTTCGACAAGCCCTACGAGCCTGACAACAGCACGGCACCGGTGCGTCACACACCGCGCCCCTTGTCCAAGCAGAAGCGTGAAATTCCCGCACTATTGGGTGGCCTGCTCCGCAAGGATTAAGCAAGGCCAGTCTGACAGAGAGCCATGCCGCTGCATGGCTCTTTTTGTTTCAACCGAAACGGTAATGCTTGCGCAGAGGCTTCTTCACTTCCCAAGTGCAAGACATCCCGGCCGGAAAGGTCACCAGATCGCCGGCACCGAAAGACACAGGCTCTCCTCCCTTAGGGGTCACCACGACCTCCCCTTCCAGCACGTAGGCAATTTCCTGATCGCCATAGGTCCAGGCAAAAACGGACACTTCCTTTGACCATGTCGGCCACCCCGACACGCCAAGAGAATTCAATCTGGCTTGATCGGGATTGTTTTCCACGATGATTTTGCTCATTTTTCCATCCTTTCATGTTTTTTGTCAGGCTACGCCCGAAACAGATCAAGATGTCGCATGATCAAGCGCACCAAGCGCTTTAGGGATGGTAAACTCTTTGCAAAACATCATCCAGCACCTCGCCTCGTCCCGGTGCCAGAGGTGAGATTGGTAACCAGTCCCGCCATAAAGTTCTGTTTGTGGTTTTTGGAGGAAAGTTTGGATTCAGACCAGAATCTGTCGGTTTTATTGGCCATCATCGATGCCAGTCCGATTCCAATGGCCGTCAATGATGACCAGCACCAGATCACTCTGCTCAATCGTGCTTTCATCCAGACTTTCGGCTACACCCGGTCTGATATCCCGACGCTCGACCAATGGTGGCCCGCCGCCTATCCCGATCCGGAATACCGCCAGCAGGTCGCGTACAACTGGCGTGAACGCACCATTCAGTCCAGGCAGGAAAATACCCCGTTCGAACCGTTCCCGGTCAGGATCCGCTGCAAGGACGGGCGCGAACTTACTGTTGTCGCCACTGCTGCCCAGTTGGGTGAACAGTTCCATGGCTACCATCTGGTCATCCTGGTCGACGTGACGGAACAACTGGAAACAACCAACGCACTGGCCAATGCCAACAGCCTGCTGCAAACCGTCATCGAGACCATCCCGCTCCGGGTGTTCTGGAAGGATCGGGATCTGCATTACCTGGGTTGCAACAGCAGCTTTGCAAAAGATGGTGGAGGCACAAAGCCTGAAGACATCATCGGCAAGGATGATTATGTCCTGACATGGAAAGAGCAGGCCGAACTCTACCGCCACGATGACCGCACCGTCATGGAATCCGGTCAATCAAAGATTGCGTTCGAAGAACCCCAGACCACGGCGGATGGCCACCACATCTGGCTGCGAACATCTAAGATGCCGCTTCGCAATACAGCCAACGAGATCATCGGCGTCCTGGGGCTATACGAAGACATCACAGAGCAGAAGAAGACGGCGGACTCCCTGAAGGAAGCGATCGAGCGCTACGAGATCCTGTTCAACGCCAGCCCGATCGCACTCTGCGTCATCGACTGCGAAACGCTCGAATTTCTCGCGATCAACGATGCTGCGCTGAAGATGTACCACTACAACCGCGCGGAATCGGCCTCACGCACGCTCAGGGATCTGTTCTTCGATGAAGACTTCGAAGATTTCCAGCGTTATCTTGCTTTGCAAGGACACCGCCGCAAGACCATCTCCACCTCCATCGTTCGTCATCGCAGACAGGATGGCAGCGCCATCTGGGTGGAGGTCAGTTCGCATGAACTCCTTTTCGCCGGACGCCGCGCACGCATCTTCCAGGGCCACGACGTCAGCAAACGCCTGGAAGTTGAGAACAAACTACGCTCCGCAGAAATGCGTTACCGCATGCTGTTTGACGCCAGCCCAGTGCCTATTGGCGTCTATGACACCAAGACGTTCAAGTTCCTCGCCTTCAATGACGCCGCGCTACAGCTTTACGGGTATAACCGGGATGAAGCGCCCAAACTCTCGGCACTGGACATGTATTTCCAAGAGGATCTTCCACTTTTCCGAGAGTACCTCGCCAGAGAGCTGGCGCAGGGCGTAGCACTCTCCAGCATTACCCTGAGAAACCGAAAGAAGGACGGGAGTGCCATCTGGGTCGAGATCAAGGCCCACCCTATCGACTACGATGGTCATCCGGCTCGCATCGTGCAGGTCCACGACATCACACAACGCCTCGAAATGGAGAGGGAATTACGCAGCGCTGAAGCGCATTACCGACTTCTGTTTGATACCAATCCTGTCGCGTTGGGCGTCTATGACCCTGTGTCCCTACAATTCCTGTCGGTCAACGATGCCGCGATCGAACAATACGGTTACTCCAGGGAAGAATTCATCGGCATGTCAGTCTTGCGGATCTTCCTGCCTGAGGAAGTCCCGGATGTGGTGCAGCACGTCGCGGAAGAAATTCGCAATTCTGACCGGCCTGCCGTTTCCATCTGGAAAAACAGGAAGAAAGACGGCACCGTTTTCTGGGTACAACTGGTCGGGCATTCCCTGGAATTCATGGGCAAGACAGCCCGTATCGTCTTGGCGCAGGATATCACCCAGATCAAGCTTTCCCAGCTTCGTGAGCAGAACCGCAGCGAAGTGCTGGAGATGCTGGCCAAGGCCGCCCCGCTGAAAATCTTGCTGGAAACCATTACTCGGGGAGTTGAGCAGGAAAACCCCAGCATGTTAGCCAGTATCCTGTTGTTGGATGAAACCGGTGATCACCTGCTTTCAGGCGCAGCGCCTTCCTTGCCGGAGTTCTACAATGAAGCGATCCATGGCGTAAAAATCGGCATGGGGGTCGGCTCCTGCGGCACTGCGGCTTTCACCGGTAAACGCGTCATCGTCGGAGATATTCAGAACCACCCATACTGGTCGAATTACCGGGAAATCGCTGCCAAAGCAGGACTCGGCTCCTGCTGGTCCAACCCGATCCGGTCAGCATCCGGCAAGATCCTTGGCACTTTTGCCATCTATCACCATGAACCCAATGTCCCGACGCAAGTAGATATTGAACTGATCGATCACTTCTCCAACCTGGCAGGCATCGCGATCGAGCGGCACCAGACCGAAGAGGCCCTTCAACTCGCCGCGCTGGTGTATCAAAACAGTAGTGAAGGCATGCTGGTCACCGATGGCGATAACCGCATCATTGCCATCAATCCGGCTTTTATCAGCATGACCGGGTACCAGAGCGACGAAGTGCTGGGCAAAGATCCCAGCATGCTCGGTTCGCAACGCCAGGACCAGATGTTCTACCAGACCATGTGGGAATCGATCTTCAAGACCGGGAAATGGCAGGGCGAGATCTGGAACCGGCGCAAGAACGGGGATGAATATGCCGAATGGCTGACCATCAATACCATCTACAACCAGGATGGCAGCGTCCACCGCCGTGTCGCGCTGTTCTCGGATATCACCGACAAGAAGCGGACGGACGCCCTGATCTGGAATCAGGCCAATTTTGATACGCTCACACAGCTACCCAACAGACGCCTGTTCCGGGATCGACTGGAAATGGATTTGCGCAAGGCGCATCGCGACTCTGCCCTGCTGGGACTGCTGTTCATCGATATGGATCGCTTCAAGGAAGTCAACGACACCCTCGGGCACCACATGGGCGACGAACTTCTGATCCAGGCCGCACACCGCATCCAGCGATGCGTCCGCGAATCCGACAGTGTCGCCCGCCTGGGCGGGGATGAGTTCACTGTCATCCTGCCCGACCTGAACGATATCGCCGACATTGGCCGCATCTCCAACAGCATTATCGAAACTCTGGCCAAGCCTTTCCAGCTAGGGGAAGACCAGGCCTATATTTCAGCGAGCATCGGGATCACGGTATACCCGGAAGATGCCACGACAGTGGAAGACTTGCTCAAGAACGCTGACCAGGCCATGTATGAAGCCAAGCGCGCAGGGCGCAACCGCTACAGTTACTTCACGGCCTCCATGCAGGAAGCCGCCACCATGCGCATGCGTCTGGTCCAGGACATCCACCAGGCCATGGCATTGGGCCAATTCATGGTTTACTTCCAGCCGATCGTGGATGCGCAAAGTGGCAGAATCTACAAGGCTGAAGCCCTGCTGAGATGGAAACACCCGCAACATGGCTTCATCAGCCCGGCAATTTTCATCCCTATTGCTGAAGATACCGGCCTGATTCAGGAGATCGGTGACTGGGTGTTCAGGGAAGCCGTGCGTCATCTGAAAACTTGGCGCAAGATCTATGATGAGAATTTCCAGGTGAGCATCAACAAATCCCCGGTCCAGTTCCGGAGCGAGGACAGGACCCATAATGCCTGGATTGCCTACCTGAAAGAGCACGACATCCCTGGAGAGAACATTGTCATCGAAATCACGGAAGGCCTCTTGCTGCACGCGGACAACAGCATCACCAGCAAATTGCTGATGTTCCGTGACGCAGGGATTCAGGTAGCGATCGATGACTTCGGCACCGGCTACTCTTCGCTGTCCTACCTTAAAAAGTTCGATATCGATTACCTGAAAATCGATCAGTCCTTCATTCGTAACCTGGACATGGAGGAAAGCGACCTCGCCCTGTCAGAGGCCATCATCGTCATGGCACACAAGCTTGGTCTCAAGGTGATCGCCGAAGGGGTCGAGACGGAATCACAACGTGACATCCTTAAACGTATCGATTGTGATTACCTGCAAGGTTATCTCTACTCCAGACCGCTCCCCGCGGAAGCTTTTGGTCAATTGCTGGCTGAATCAATTCAACCTGCCTAGATTGCAAGGCTGCAAACAGAAATGAAAAAGGGCTGCCAAGGCAGCCCTTTTTGACATCCCGAATTCCGGATTAGCTTTCGCCCAGCACGGAAACGGTGATATCGACGACGACATCGCTGTGAGGAGCAACGCTGACCGGGTGGTCACCGATGGTCTTCAGCGGGCCGTTCGGCATGCGGATCTCAGCCTTGGACACTTCGAAGCCTTGCGCATTCAGCGCTTCAGCGATGTCATGGTTGGTCACGGAACCGAACAGACGGCCGTCAACGCCAGCCTTCTGAGTGATCTGCAGCATGAAGCCAGCCAGCTTTTCGCCACGGGCTTGTGCAGCAGCCAGAATCTCGGCTTGCTTCTTTTCCAGCTCGGCGCGGCGTGCTGCGAACTCGGCCTTGTTGGCTTCGGTTGCGCGCTTGGCCTTGCCTTGCGGGATCAGGAAGTTACGGCCGTAGCCGTCCTTGACCTTGACGATGTCGCCCAGGGTACCCAGGTTGGTCACTTTTTCCAGAAGAATCACTTGCATGTTACGTTCTCCTTAGTGCTTGTCGCAGTAAGGCATCAGGGCCAGGAAACGGGCGCGCTTGATAGCCGTGGTGAGTTGACGCTGATAACGAGCCTTGGTGCCCGTGATGCGTGCAGGAATAATCTTGCCGTTTTCCTGGATGAAGTCCTTCAGCAGGTCCACATCCTTGTAATCGACTTCCTTGATGCCTTCTGCCGAAAAACGGCAGTAACGGCGGCGGCGGAACATATCGCGTGCCATGGTCTAACCTTTCTCAATAATCTCTAATTCGTTGATATGCAATATCAGCTGTCGGCTGTTGAGGCTCCGCTTGGCGAGAAATCCTGCAACTTCAGCAATATCACCGGCCTTCAATCCCTTGGCTTTTTCAGCCAGTTTCGCCATGGCAATGGCGGGGACTTCACATTCAACTTTACGCTGCATACCCGCCTCGATTTGCCGGGAGGCATGTTTCAACGTCAAGCTGATGACCGGGATACCTGCCGGGGTGTATCTCAGCTCGGCAACTTCCGTTACCTCACCGGTCAGCACTAGCCGGTTGCTGTTCACTTAGGCTGCGGCAGCTTCCGCAGCCGGTGCGTCTTCCTTGTTCAGGACAGACTTGGACTTCTCTTCCTTCATCATGGGGGAAGGTGCGGACACGGCTTCCTTCATGGCGACGGTCAGATGACGCAGCACAGCATCGTTGAACTTGAACGCATTTTCGAGTTCAGCCAGGGCTTCCTGACCGCATTCGATGTTCATCAGCACGTAGTGTGCCTTGTGGATTTTCTGGATCGGATAGGCCAGCTGACGGCGGCCCCAGTCTTCCAGACGATGCACGGCACCACCGGAGGTGGTGACCAGGGAGCGGTAACGCTCGATCATCGCGGGCACTTGCTCGCTCTGGTCCGGGTGGACGATAAAGACTACTTCGTAATGTCGCATAAACTCTCCTTTTGGCTAAACAGCCTGCCGATATGCGAAAACGGTCAGGCAAGGTTTGAAGAACCCGCGATTCTAGTCGAAACCACACGCCAAATCAATGGGTTTCATGCATGAATTGCAAGTCGGTGACCACATGTTAATATTCAGTAACAACAATACATGGTGAGTACGTCATGGCATCTCCTCCCGTTATCGAAGATCCGGCACAAGCGAGCCGCAGGGCCAGAGTCAGAGTCGGGGTCGCTGTGACCCTGCTGGTGACTGCGGTCGGCATTCTGGCCATGCTCAACCAGCACAAGACAAGCCATGAACCTGTTGCGGAATCCCCGCAGGCACCCAGCCAGACCAGCATCTCCAGTCAGGAAACTGAAAAACCGGCTGAATCCGGCACTCCCGAAGTTTCCGGCATGAGTTCACCGCCTATGCCCGAACCGGCCAGTGAACCAGAAACGACTCCGCCCCCTCCTCCGCCAGTCCCCGGCACGCTTCCTGTCGCGGAGCCCCCCAAACCGCATCCCGCACCGATGGCAAGTGCAGAAAAAACCGGTGGACAGACCATCAGCACAAAGCCCGAACCCATGCCTCAACCGGCCAAGACAGTCCCGGCCATAGCCCCAACGAAGACAGCGGAGCCGGTTCCGGCACTTGAACCAACCAAATCCGCACCGCCAAAAAGCTTTGAAGTTCAGCTCGGGGTATTCAGCGACATGGAGAATGCAAAGCAATTGCAGGCCAAGCTGGCCGAACATGGCATTCCTTCACATACGGAGACACGTGTTCAGGTGGGGCCATTCAAGACTCGCGCAGAAGCGGATCAGGCACGGGAAAAACTGAAGGCGCTCGGCATCACTTCGGTCATTGCGCCCAAATAGGCTTTTGCGACAGATCAGCCTGTCGTGAGACCACCCGAGGCAGGTTGCCTGATATAGAACAAGGCGACTTTAACGGCAGCGATGCGCGCCAGCAAACGTTCGACCGCGTCGGTCTCGGCAAAGAACTCCACCGCTACCGGCAGATCGCCGGCCAGTTCGAAGAAGTGTTCCTCATGGAGTTTCCCATGACGGCCATAACCCGCGATGGCACGAAACACCGAGCCACCTGACACGCCACTGGCATGCGCCTCTTCCAGCAACCATTCATACATCAGGCTGCCGTCATGCCGTGCCATCTGCGGCACATAGAATTTCAGGAATTCACCCTGCATCTCAACTCCTCAGAAGATTGACCGTCAGGATACCCAGCGCAGTCAATGCGAGGGAACCCAGCACGTGTGATGCAATATGGACCGCCGCCCATGTATATTGCTGTCGAGAAAGCAGCGTGACGGCTTCAGCGGAAAAGGTGGAGAACGTGGTCAGGCCGCCGAGGAAACCTGTGGTCACCAGCAGCCTGACTTCCACTGGCAAGCTGGAAAAATGTGTAAACATGCCAAGGGCGATGCCCATCAGGTAGCCGCCGAACAGGTTGGCGGCCAGGGTTCCCAATGGCAGGACAGGGAGCAGCGGATTGATGAGGACGCCGAACCACCAGCGCAGCCATGCACCCATGGCTGCACCGATGCCGACGGCAACGAATCCGCTGAATCCCATCAGTTGTTGCGCCACTCCTGGTCATGGCAATCAAAGATGTGGCGTGCTTCTGGCCCCCAGGTACCGGCGGGGTAGTTCTGAACGTCACTCTTGGTCTTGCCCCAGGCCTTGATGATCGGATCGACCACGCGCCATGCCCATTCCACTTCGTCGAAGCGGATGAACAGGGTCTTGTCACCGCGGATCACATCCAGAAGCAGGGCCTGATAGGCCTCCAGCGGCTTTTCGTCATCTGCCTGGCGATAAGAAGCATTCAATGCCACCGTTCGTGTCTTCATGCCCAGACCCGGCGCGCGCACGTGCATTTCCATGTTCATGTGCTCGGTCGGCTGCAGCAGCAGGTGGATCCAGTTCGGTTCGATATGGTCCAGTTCCTCGTTGTGGAACAGGTGCTGCGGCGGATGACGGAAGCGGATGGAAATGGAGGATTCCGTCTTGGCCAGACGCTTACCGGTACGCAGGTAGAACGGGACACCGCGCCAGCGCCAGTTATCAATATAGAACTTGGCAGCCACGAAAGTTTCCGTCGCGGATTCCGGATCCACACCCGATTCGTCCATGTAGCCATGTACCGGCTGACCCTTGGCCGTCCCGGCCGTGTACTGGGCGCGGACCACATGATCCGTGACCTTCTCTTCAGGAATGATGCGCACGGACTTCAGCACCTTGACCTTTTCGTCGCGTACCGCATCGGCCTCCATCGTCGCCGGAGGCTCCATGGCCACCACCGTCAACAGTTGCATCAGGTGGTTTTGCAACATGTCACGCATCGCACCGCCGGACTTGTCATAGTAGTCAGCACGGGTGCCGATCCCGAAATCTTCCGCGACCGTGATCTGCACGTGGTTGATATAGTTGCGGTTCCAAAGCGGCTCGATCAGGGTATTGGCGAAACGGTAAACCAGCAGGTTCTGCACGGTTTCCTTGCCCAGGTAATGGTCGATGCGGTAGATCTGCTCTTCATCAAAGTGCTTGTGCAGCGAGCGGTTGAGTTGCTGCGCAGTCTCGAGGTCGGTACCGAACGGCTTTTCGACCACAATGCGGTGCAGGCCGCGCGGCTCGGAGAAACCGTATTCATCGAGAAAATTGATGACCGTGTTGAAATCCTTCGGAATGATGGAAAGATAGAACACGATATTGCTGCCGGAGCCTTCCTTGGGCTCTGCCAGCTTGTCCTTGAGGCGCTGATAGAACGCGGACTCGCGCAGGTCGCCGTGCATGTAGGAAAAACGCTTGGCGAAACGTGCGGCGATCGCCGGATCGACCTTGTCGCCGAACTTGTCGTGCAGCACCTTGCTCAGATGCTCCAGCCAGGATTCGTCGGTGTGCTCCTGACGACCCAGCGCCAGGATGCTCATGTCACCCGGAATACGGCCAGCCGCTTCCAGGTTATAAAGGCAAGGCAGCAGCTTGATGGTAGCCAGATTACCGGTCGCACCAAAAATCACGAAATGGCATGGCCCGGGGATCATTTCCTGTTTGCTCATTTAGTTATATTCTCCTGATTCACTGCGTGGTCGCCTGTGGCAATAGACTTGCCCTGTCAGCGCCAGCACACCCGTCTGAACGCCACCGGTCGAGCCAGTGCAGCACGGATGTACCAGGGTTGCGCCACCCTTTCCACATCAGTATGATCGATTGTTACAGATAAATTGCGCCAAAATTGCGGCAATTATAGTGGCCAGAGGCCGTAAAGAGAAAGAAAAATCCATTGCGTATCCTATTTGTCACCTCCGAAGCCCATCCCTTGATCAAAACCGGGGGCCTCGCCGATGTCAGCGGCTCCCTGCCCGCCGCCCTCAGAAACATCGGTGAAGATGTCCGGATCCTGATCCCCGGATACCGCCAGGTTCTGGATAAACTGCGTAATCCGCGCGTGCTCCTGAAACTCAAATGGCTACCCATCGTCGGCGACGTGACCATCATGGGCGGAGAAATGCCGGACACTGGCGTTCCAGTCATGGCGATCGTCTGTCCACACTTGTACGAACGCGATGGCGGCCCCTACCTCGATCCGCGCGGGTATGAGTGGCTGGACAACCCCTTACGGTTCGGCAGCCTGTCCCGGGTCGCCGCCATCCTTTCCAGCAAGGCCAGCCCGCTCAGCAACTGGATTCCCGACATTGTTCACTTCAACGACTGGCAAGGCGGCCTGACTCCGGCATTCATGCGCTTTTCAGGTGCGCCATGCGCCAAATCGGTGCTGGGCATCCACAACCTGGCCTTCCAGGGCAATTGTGCGGAGGAGTGGGTGGAAAAGCTGGGCCTTCCCTACGAGGCCTACCATATCCACGGCCTGGAATACTACGGCCAGCTCTCCTTCCTGAAAGCCGGCGTCTTCTACGCGGACAGCATCACCACGGTCAGCCCGACTTATGCCCGGGAAATCCAGACTCCGGAATTCGGTTTCGGCATGCAAGGCCTGCTCAGCGACCGCAGTTCCCATATCCACGGCATTCTCAATGGCATCGATACCAATGAATGGAACCCGGCAACCGACCCGCACCTGCCTGAACACTACGATGCGGATACGTTGCAGAAGAAGGGGCTGGTCAAGCGCGCCCTGCAGGAGCACCTGGGGCTGACCGTCGATCCGGATGCTCCATTGCTGGGCGTAGTAAGCCGCCTCACTCATCAAAAAGGCCTGGACCTGTTCCTGGAATGTGCCGGCTCATTGGCAGAAGAAGGTTGCCAGATCGCCATCCTGGGCAGTGGCGACCCCTCCATGCAGCAGGGCTTCGTCAGCCTGGCCAAGGCATACCCGAAACAGGTCAGCGTCACCATCGGCTATAACGAAGCGATCTCCCACCAGATCATGGCCGGCGCCGACATCTTCATCATGCCATCCCGCTTTGAACCCTGCGGGCTCAACCAGATGTATGGCCTGCGCTACGGCACTCCACCCGTCGTACGCCGCACGGGCGGTCTTGCCGACTCCGTGTGTGACAGCAATGCCGAGTCCATTGCTGACGGCACCGCCACCGGCTTCGTGTTCGATACAGCGGACACTTGGCAATTGCATGTCGCCATCCAGCGCGCGCTTGCTTGTTACCGCGACAAGGAAACCTGGAAGAAAATCCAGCGTAACGGCATGGCCCAGGACGTAGGATGGGACCATAGCGCCGATGCCTATCGGGAAGTGTACAAATCGCTTCTCTAAGATAGCCCGAGCGCTTGCCAAAATGAAAAAACCCCGACTCATCATCGGGGTTTTTTCATATTTCTGTAACAGGAAACGTTCAGAATGATAAAAGCTTCAGTTGGCACACGTATTGCTTATGTATAAGCGAGCTTTCTCCAAAGCTAAAATCTCCTCCCTTCGGGCGCCTCCTGGCGCCCTCTTTTTTACTCTTCCATCCTGATGAAATGCTCGCGGTAGTATTTCAGTTCGTCGATGGACTCGTAGATGTCGGCCAGGGCGGTATGGGAGTTAGCCTTCTTGAAGCCGTCATACAGCTTCGGTCTCCAGCGGCGGGCGAGTTCCTTGAGGGTGCTGACATCCAGGTTGCGGTAATGGAAATAGGCTTCCAGCTTGGGCATGTAGTTGGCCATGAATCGTCGATCCTGCCCGATGGAGTTGCCGCACATCGGAGACTTGCTGGCCGGCACGTACTGTTTCAGGAATTCGATCATCTGCGCTTCTGCCTCGGCTTCGCTCAGAGTGGAGGCCTTGACCTTGTCGATCAGGCCGGACTTGCCATGGGTGCCCTTGTTCCACGCATCCATGCCATCCAGCACTTCATCCGACTGGTGCACAACGAACACAGGCGATTCTGCAATCACGTTCAGTTCGGAATCCGTCACTACGGCAGCCAGTTCGAGGATGACGTCGCTATCCGGCAGCAGGCCGCTCATTTCCATGTCGACCCAAATCAGATTGTTATTGTCTTGTGCCATAATGAACCTTCCTGCGGTTTGCAGCTCAAAAAAAGCATTGATTTTACCTGATATTGACCATGACCATCTTCACGACCTTGTTCCTCACCCTACTCGCCGCCACCGTCCTGATCCGCCTGTGGCTGGGACAGCGCCACGTTGCACATGTGCAGGCGCATCGCCAGCAGGTTCCAGCGGCGTTTGCCGCAAGCATCAGCCTGGATGCCCACCAGAAGGCTGCCGATTACTCCTCGGCCAAAACCCGGCTGGTGATGGTCGAAGGCATCGTACAGGCGGCCCTGCTGCTGGCCCTGACGCTCGGGGGCATCCTGCAATGGCTGGATACCAGCTGGCAATCCGTGCTGCCCGACCATGAACTGCTGCGCGGCGTACTGGTGATTCTGAGTGCTTTTCTGATCAGCAGCCTGGTAGATGTCCCGATGGACTACTACAAGGCCTTCGTAATCGACGCACGCTTCGGCTTCAACAAGATGTCGCGCGCCATGTTCGTCAGCGATCTCGTGAAAAACGCACTGGTCGGACTCGCGCTCGGCTTGCCGCTCCTGTTCGCGGCACTTTGGCTGATGCGTGGCGCCGGAAGTGCGTGGTGGCTGTACCTGTGGGTGGTGTGGTCGGTGTTCAACCTGCTGATGCTGGCGATCTACCCGACCTTCATCGCGCCGCTGTTCAACAAATTCCAGCCGTTGGCAGACGAGGGGCTGAAAGTGCGCATCGAAACCCTGCTGACCAAATGCGGCTTCAAGTCACAGGGCCTGTTCGTCATGGACGGATCCACCCGCAGCAGCCACGGCAACGCCTATTTCACCGGCTTCGGCGCCAGCAAGCGCGTGGTGTTCTTCGACACCCTGCTGGAGCGCCTGGATGCAGACGAAATCGAAGCCGTGCTGGCCCACGAACTCGGTCACTTCCGTCACCATCATGTGATCAAGCGGATCGCGCTGATGTTTGCACTGAGTTTCGCCGGACTGGCCCTGCTGGGCTGGCTGGTTGGCCAGGCATGGTTCTTTACCGGCCTGGGCGTTACCACGCCAAGCAACCATATGGCGCTGTTGCTGTTCCTGCTGGTCAGCCCGGTGTTCATGTTCCTGTTGCGCCCGCTGATGTCCGGCTATGCCCGCAAGAACGAATTCGAAGCTGACGCCTACGCCGCTGCCCACTCCAGCGCCAGACACCTGGTCGAAGCGCTGGTAAAGCTGTACCGAGACAACGCCTCGACCTTGACGCCGGACCCGCTGCATTCCGCGTTCTACGATTCACATCCACCCGCCAGCATCCGCATCGCCAAACTGGAAGCCGCATAAGGAGAACAATATGTTGATTAGAATGATATTTCTTGGAGCGATCGGTCTGGCAAGCACCAGCGCCACGGCCGGCGATCCTTTCGCCGCAGGGGATGCCAAGATCGGCAAGCAAATGGTGGAAAAGCATTGCGTCTCCTGCCATGCATCCAGCTATGGCGGCGATGGCTCCAGCATCTACACGCGTGAGGATCACCGCGTCAAATCCGCCAAAGGCCTCATCGCACAGATTCGCAACTGCAACACCAATCTCGGCCTGAAGTGGTTCGAAGACGAAGAACTGCACGTCGCAAGCTACCTCAACAAGACTTACTACAAGTTCGACAAGTAAGTTGCCATTCCCAGCCGGAGCGGACCCTGACCGTTTCCGGCTGCCATGGTCTGTCATCGCCTGCAAATTTCCATGCGCAGCCCCGTGCCAGCCTGATATCCTGTCGCCCTTCTTTTACGAGCATCCGCCATGACCTCCTCAGAAACTTTCATCCCCAGTAAGGATGCCTCGCTCGAGTCCTCCATCCGCACCCTGCAGGGCAAGCTTGACAGCCTCGGTATCGTGGTCGAGGAACGCTCATGGCTGAATGAAATTGAAAACATCTGGTCGGTACACGTCAGCGACCGCGACTGCCCGCGCCTGTTCAGCAACGGCAAAGGGGCCTCTCAGCTGGCCGCACGCGCCAGCGCGCTGGGCGAATATTTCGAGCGCCTCAGTACCAATTATTTCTGGACGCATTTCTACCTGGGTGAAACGATCAGCCATAAGGAATTCGTCCACTACCCTAATGAGCAATGGTTCCCCGTCACAGACGAGGCCTGGCCAAGTTCCCTCCTGACCCCGGAGCTGCAGAAGTTTTACAACCCTGACCAGGCTGTCCCTGCAGGTGACCTGATCGACCTGAATTCGGGTAACGCCGAACGCGGCATCTGCGCCATCCCTTACCAGCGTTTGCGCGATGGCCAGCCCGTGCTGTTTCCGGTCAACCTCATCGGGAACCTCTACGTCAGCAATGGCATGTCGGCCGGCAACACCCTGATGGAGGCACGGACACAGGCGCTGTCGGAAATTTTCGAGCGTGATATCAAGTTCCGCATCATCCGTGAAGGACTGTGCCTGCCGGATGTACCGGAGGAAGTGATCAACCGTTATCCGCGTATCGCGGCCGGTATCCGTGGGTTGCGCGATGCAGGATTCGGCATCCTGGTCAAGGACGCGTCCCTGGGCGGCCGGTACCCGGTCATGTGCGTGACGCTGCTCCACCCGGAGGACCAGGGATTGTTCGCCAGCTTCGGGGCCCATCCGCGCTTCGAAGTCGCCCTGGAACGTGCCCTGACCGAACTGCTGCAGGGCCGGGCACTCAACGCGCTGAAGGATTTCCCTGCCCCTGGATTCGACATGGATGAAATCGCCGACGCGCAGAACCTGGAAATCCATTTCGTGGATTCCAGTGGCGTAGTGAGCTGGAACTTCCTCAGTGACACGCCTGACTTCGAATTCGTGGACTGGAATTTCAGCACGACCACGGAGGAGGATTATCACTGGTGCGTGGACACCATCCACGCCAGCGGCCATGACATCTATATCGCCGACTTCACCCATCTTGGCGTCTACGCCTGCCGCATTTTCGTGCCAGGCATGTCCGAGATCTATCCGATCGAGGAACTGCAATGGGAAAACAACACCGTCGGGAATCTCGTGCGTCCGGCGTTACTGCGGATCCAGGAATTAAGCGGGGAAGAATGCGAAGATCTGCTCGACACCCTGCTGGAACTCGACCTGGCCGACAGCCTGCCGGTGACGACGCTGATCGGCCTGTGCGCGGACCCGGGCACAGCCTGGGCAGACCTGCGCGTGGGAGAACTGAAGGCACTGCTCGGCCTTGCCATCGGTGACGATGACACGATCCTGGAAGGCTGCACCTGGATCAGCCAGTTCGGGCAACTCGACGCTCATCGCCAGCGTGTTTACCGTTGCATCAGCGACATGGTGCAGTTGGAGGACACCACACCTTTCGAATCCAGCCTGAAGCTGATGTACGGGGCAGAAACGCTACGGCAGGCGCACGCCCTGCTCGACCGGAAGGAATTCTTCTTCGGCCTCAATTCCCTGGGCGCAGACATGGAAGGCAGCAACATGCACCGACGTCTGCTGGAGGCCTATCGCAAAGTCTGGCATTAACTTGATCCCATGATCCTCGACACGCTCTCCAATGCGGACCGCTATGCGGGACTGCACCCTTTGTTCGCCATGGCCTTCGACTTCATGCGCACGCAGGACCTCAGTGCCCTTCCTCCCGGCCGGCACCGTATCCTAGGCGACGAGCTGTTTGTCGTCATCCAGCAGTTGCAGGCACGCTCCCGAGAGGAGGCGCAACTGGAATGCCACCGCAGGTACATCGACATTCAGCTGGTGCTGGAAGGGGTGGACGAAATGGGGTGGAAACCGCTGCAGGACTGCCATGCCCCGGTCAGTGACTATCTGGTGGAAAAGGACATCCGTTTCTTCCACGACCCTGCCGACGCCTGGGTGACCACGCCAGCGGGATCGTTCTGCATCTTCTTCCCGGAAGATGCCCATGCGCCCCTGGTGGGTAACGGCTCCATCCGCAAGGCCGTGTTCAAGATCGCCGTGCAGGCTGCGTGACCCGAGGTACCTTGACCGCGTCCTGACCACGCCTGAATTGCCATGTACCGCCCACTTTTCCCCAACCCGACGCCAGAATGGCGTCTCAGCCCCGCAGGAAAACGGGACATCGCCATCCATATCCGGCTCGACCGCCACATGCTGGCGGCGGCCATCTTCTCGATCCTGATCCACATCGTCCTGTTTATCACCTACCAGAAACACCAGTTGGAAATGCAGCAAGCTGCGCCAGAGGCTCCGCCCATCGTCATGGAGCTCAGTCTTGAAAAGCCCCTGATCAAGCCACCACAGCCCGCTCCCTTGCCGGTGGAGCCCCCAACGCCGCTACCACGCAAGCCCCACCCGGTCAGGACGCAGAACACTGCCAAGCCTCCTGAGGCGCCCAAGGTCATGTCCGCGGAGGCGTCGCCGTTGCGGCTTCCGGCAGAAAGCCCGCCAACGCCCAAGCCTGCCGCACCCGCGCCTGCGCCAACCTCTCCGGGGGCGCCGACGGACATGATGAGCTATATGGCCATGATGCGGGAACGTCGGCGACAGGCCGAGGCCGGAACGGAACGCGATAACGCGGAAGCCGCCCCGAGGGAGCGCGCTCCGACCGAAGACGAACGTCGTAACGAGATCATCAAACGCAACCTGCAAACCGGCACCAGCGGCATCTTCACCATCATCAATCTTGCACCCAGCCATGCCCAGTTCATTTTCAGGGGATGGACCACCAGTGCCAGCAACGCCCGCAGCGAGGTCATTCAGGTGGAAGCCATGCCTGACGAAGACATCAAGCGCAAGATCGTGCAGAAAATGATCGAGATCATCCGCCGCCATTACAGCGGGAATTTCAACTGGGATTCCCAACGCCTGCAGCGGGTCGTCGTGCTGTCTGCCCGCCCGGAAGACAATGACGGCCTGGAAGACTTCATCATGGCCGAGTTCTTTTAAGGCCTTCGCGGATTGACTGTCATCTCCGAACTCATGTATACACTTCCCATGAACTTCCATCCGCTGCACGCTCTCGACCCCATGCCCTCCCCCCCGGCTGCAATACAGGCCGGCCGATGAACGCCCCGCTCTTGCACGGACTGATCATCGCCGCCTTCGGCAAGCGTTATGACGTCGAACTGACCGACGGCCGCCAGATCAGTTGCGTCACACGCGGGAAGAAGGGGGATCTTGCCTGCGGCGACCATGTCGAAATCAAGCTGACCGCGGACAACGAAGGCGTGGTTGAAACCCAACTGCCGCGCAGCAGCCTGCTTTATCGCAGCAACGATTTCCGCAAGAAGTACCTGGCCGCCAACGTCACCCAGGTGGTGATCGTGCTGGCGGCCGTCCCCAGCTTTTACGAGGACCTGCTCAACCGCTGCCTGGTTGCCGCGGAAGCCGCCGGGATCAAGGCACTCATCCTGCTCAACAAGAGCGATCTGCCGGAGACCCCGGCTGCCCTGGAAAAACTTGCGCTATACCAGTCGCTGGGCTACCCGGTACAGACTTTGTCCGCGCTGGAGGATGCCAGTGCGCTTCGCCCCAGGCTGCAAGGCCATACCAGCGTGCTGGTGGGTCAATCCGGCATGGGCAAATCCACGCTGGTCAACGCGCTGGTGCCAGAGGCCAAGTCACGGACGCAGGAAGTCTCGGATGTGCTCGACAGCGGCAAGCACACCACCACTTCGGCCCGTCTTTACCATCTGGACCAGGACAGCCACCTCATCGACTCTCCTGGCTTGCAGGAATTCGGGCTCAATCATCTGACCCCGGACGAAATGGAAATGGCTTTCATCGAGTTCCGCCCTTTCCTCGGCAAATGCCGCTTCAACAACTGCCGCCATCTGCAGGAACCCGATTGCGCCATCCTCAACGCGGTCAAAAGTGGCAAAATCAGCACTATCAGGCTTCAGGCCTATCAGAAACTGCTTTCGGAGATCGCGTAGGAACGAGCACCATGCATACCGCTTTCATCAGCCATCCCGACACCCTGCTGCACGTCATGGACGGCAACCACCCCGAATCGCCCGCACGCATTTCCGCAATCAAGGACCGGCTGATCGGCGCCCAGGTCTACGACCACCTGCAACACTTCGAGTCACCGCTCGCCACTGACGAACAACTGGCCCGGGTGCATGACCCGGCCTACATCCGTCGCATCCGGGAACTGGCACCGCAGGCCGGCATCGTGCATCTCGACCCGGACACCGCCATGGGACCGATGACCCTGTCAGCAGCCCTGCACGCCGCAGGTGCCGTGGTCATGGCGACCGACAAGGTGATTTCCGGCAAGGCCCTCAACGCTTTCTGCTGCGTGCGCCCCCCCGGCCACCACGCCGGCCGCGCCAATGCGGAGGGATTCTGCATTTTCAACAATGTCGCCGTCGGCGTGGCCCATGCCCTCACCCACCACGGGATTGAAAGGGCTGCCGTCATCGATTTCGACGTCCATCATGGCGATGGAACCGAGGACATCTTCCGTGACAATCCGAAGGTCATGCTGTGCTCGACTTTCCAGCACCCGTTCTTCCCGCACCGCGGCGCGGATAGCCGTATCGATCGCATGATCAACGTGCCGCTGGCAGCCGGGGCGGATGGTGCAGCCTTCCGACATGCGGTGGAGCATGAGTTCGGACCGGCCCTGTCGGCGTTCAGGCCCGAGATGATTTTCATCTCCGCCGGCTTTGATGCGCATCGCGACGATCCGCTGGCCTCCCTGAACCTGATCCGGGACGACTATATCTGGGTTACGCGCTACATCATGGCCATCGCGCGGCGTTATGCCCAGGACCGCATCGTCTCCACCCTGGAGGGGGGATATGACCTGATTTCCCTGGCGGACAGCGCCACGGCCCATATCCGGACGCTGGCGGATATCTGATGTCGGCGCGACGCCCTTTACTGCTTACCCCGCTCGGTTGAATCCATGCAGATCAGGATCCGCGAAAAAATCACCGGGCTACTGATGTTCTATTTTGTGGTCGCGCTGGTCGGAATTGGTTCGACGCTTTTCGTTTCCTGGCGTCTGGAAGGCAGCGCGGCTGCCATCAACGATGCTGGCAGCGAACGCATGCGTTCCTACCATATCGCTTTCCTGCTGGCGAAACAGGTGCAACAGCCCTCCGAAGCGTTGCGCCATGAAATCGAATCCAAGGTCGCAGAATTCGAGCAGGTTCTGCTGGGGCTCGAGCACGGCGATCCCCAAAGACCACTCTCGCTGCCCAAAGACCCGGATGTCCAGGCACAAATGTCCAATCTGCGCATCGCCTGGCAAACCAGCATCCAGCCGCGCATCAAGTCGATTCTCGACAGTCGGGATACGTCGGAGCAACAAAGATTGCTGGACGCCTACCGCCCGGCCGTTGAAGGCTTTGTGTCTGGCATCAACGACCTCGTCATCATGGTAGAAAAGAGCAATGCAAGGGCCACTGCGCTGCTACGCATGTTCCAGATAGGCCTCGTCATACTCGCCATCACCGGGACCGTGCTGCTGATATCGCTGTTTTCAAAGATGATCATCCGACCCATCACCAGCCTGCAGGAAGGCTTGCAACGCATGGGGAAAGCTGACTTCGACGTACGTCTGTCAGTCAACAACCAGGATGAGTTGGGAGCGTTGGCCAAAGGTTTCAACCGCATGGCTGACCAGCTTCAGGACATGTATGTAACGCTGGAACATCGGGTGGAGGAAAAGACCCGCAGCGTCGAAGCCAAAAACCGCGAACTGGCTGCCCGCGACCGGGAAATGGCGATTTCGCAAGAGCGCAACCTGCTGGCGCAGGAACTGCATGACAGCATTGCGCAGTCCCTGGCCTATCTCAACCTCCAGGTCCAATTGCTGCAGGAAGACCTGCAGCAAGGCAAGACCGCGCTGGCCCTGCAGGGATTGGCACAAATCCGTGAAGGCGTGCAGGAAAGCTACGACGACGTCAGGGAGCTGCTGGTGCATTTCCGGACCCGGATCGGTGACACCGATCTCTCGACTGCCATCCGGAGCGCTCTGGAAAAGTTCGAGGGTCAGACCGGTATCCGCACCACGTTTTCCTTGCGCGGCACCGATCCAGACCTGAGCCCCGAGAATGTCCTGCAGGTCATGCACATCCTGCAGGAATCGCTTTCCAACGTCCGCAAACACGCCCATGCCAGCCGCGTCGACGTCGAACTCGTCAACGACGGTAAATGCCGCATCAGCGTGAGAGACAATGGGACCGGATTTGATGCCGCAAGCGACGCCGGAGATACCCATGTCGGCCTGCGCATTATGCGAGAACGTGCCCATCGCATCGCGGCCAACTTCGTGCTCGAATCACAACCCGGACAGGGCACCTGGATCCGGCTATCCCTGCCCCCCAACGAGATGGAATCCTCCTCATGAAACCACTGCGCATCCTCATCGTGGACGACCACACCCTGTTCCGGAGCGGGATCAAACTGGTCTTGCAGCGGCAGGAAGGGTTTGAAGTCGTCGGTGAAGCCGGGGACGGCCTGGAAGGAGTCAAGCGTGCCAAGCAACTGAAGCCTGACGTGGTTCTGCTCGACTTGCACATGCCGGGCACAAGCGGCCTGGAAGCGCTGAGCCTGCTGGCAGATGACGCGCCACAGACCCAGGTGGTCATGCTGACGGTTTCGGAAGACGCGGAAGACCTTCTGGATGCCCTGCGGGCAGGCGCTCGCGGCTACCTGCTGAAGAACATCGAGACCGATTTCCTCGTCGATGCCATCCGGCGCGCAGCGGCCGGTGAATCGGTGATGTCCCCGCAAATGGCTTCAAAACTGGCCGACGCCATGCGTCACCCGCAGAAACCTGCCAGCAACGTGGATACAGGCGCAGTCAAGCTCTCGCCACGGGAAAAGGAAATCATCATCATGCTGGCGAAAGGGGCGAGCAACAAGGAAATCGCCCGTGACCTGGAACTCGCCGAATCCACCGTCAAGATTCATGTGCAGGGCATCCTGCGCAAACTCAACCTTGCCAGCCGTGTACAAGCAGCCGTCTATGCGGTGGAACACGGCCTGGTGACCGATCGCTGAGCAGCCGACCGCAGAGATTCAGGCGGGATCACCTGCCATCTGACGTTCGCTGGAGACCTGTCCCGCGACCTCGGTACGGTTCCTCCCGCCACGTTTGGCGCGGTACATCGCAACATCCGCCTGCTCCAGGAGATCCTCGGCCTGGGCTGCATGGTCCGGGTAGGTCGCGATCCCGATAGACATGGTGCAATAGATTGACAACTCGCCATGATGGGTGCAGCGCTCCGCAAACGACTCACGCCATTCCTCGGCGCGATGCAATGCCGTTTCCATCGGTAGACGAGGCAGCACCAGCACGAACTCCTCCCCGCCGTAACGGCAGGCAATGTCACCCTCGCGGGCGTTCTCATGCAGGAGCCTGCCCAGGTTCTGCAACACGAGATCGCCGGCCTGATGACCGTAGTTGTCGTTGATGCTTTTGAAATGATCGAGATCGATCATGACCAGACTGATCGGATAGCCCTCTCGTTTGGCACGGGAAATTTCGCGCTCCAGCATCTCGTCGAGATAACGGCGGTTGTACAGCCCGGTAATCGGATCGCGAATCGCCTGCTCCTGAATGCGCTGGTTGAGCGTTCCAATTTCCTTGAGCCTGACGGACAGCGACTCATTGGCCTTGCGCACCCGGGCTTCGGCATTCGCCAGACGGCGATTGAGCCTGAACTGGTTATAGCCTGCCAGCGAGATCAGCACGATCAAACCCACAGCACCAGCCAGGGTCGGTGCCACCCAGCTTGGCATGCGTCTTGGCGTATCGTCGTAGACGAAGCCATCCAGCGAATAGTCGGGCTTGATCATCCCGGCACTTACAAACGTATCCGCCATATGTTGGAAGCGCCCCGGATTCATATGGCCGATCTCGATCAATTCAGGGAGGATCAGTTTGCGCATCTCGGTAGCCTCGAATTCCAGATGCCTGCGCGATTTCTCGACATGGTACTGGTTGATCAGCAGGTCGATAATCTCCTCGGGATGGTCCATGGCATAGCGCCATCCCCTGAGGGTCGCCCTGCGCATGGCTGCCACCCGTTCAGGATGGTTGCGCAACTCCGATTCCGAAGTGAACAGGATGTCGCTGTAGAAATCGACGCGATAATTGCTCGGATCGATCACGTTGTAGGGAATGCCCCGTTCCTTCAGAAAAAACGGTTCATTGGTCAGGTAGGAGTTGAAGGCATCCACCTTGCCGGAAATCAGATCCCCGAGATCGTAGCTGCTGGGAATGATCCGGACGCTGGATAGAGGCACCCCTTCATTCAGCAGCATGGTCAGGAAATCGGCATCGTTGATACCGTTCGCCATCATCACTTTCTTACCGATCAGTCCTTGCGCCGAGTCAATGCCGGAATCCTTGCGCACCAGTAGGACCGAAGGGGAATGCTGGAAGATAGATGCCAGCGCGATCAGCGGCTTGCCCTGCAAGCGGTAGTAGAGCAGCTCGCTGTTACCCTCTGCGTACTGCGCACGTCCCGCCAGCACCTCCCCGACCGGTTGATGCGCGGGGTCGCCCTCATGGAGGCGGACGTCGAGACCTTCGTCGCGATAGAAGCCTTTCTCCACCGCCGCGTAATAGCCGGCAAATTGAAACTGGTGGTGCCAGCGCAACTGCAGGTCAATGACCTGCGTTCCCGTCTGATCGGATGCTGCAGCCAGAGACGCAGAGACGCAAAACGACCAGAGGGCCATCCTCAGAATCCTGTGCAACCAATGGTATTTCTGCATATTCCAGACGCTCGGACAATCCGTTAAGTGATCGGGACGCACTTTCCAATCGAAATCAATCAATCGTGCTGATGATAAAACAAAAACCCCGGACTGGTGACCAATTCGGGGTTTCTGTCTGAACGCATTTTCAGGACCTAGACTTCGTTCTGCTGTCGGTCAGAAGAGGACCAGTCCAGATGGAAGAACTTGCCGCGCGGCTGGTCGGTCCGCTCGTAGGTGTGGGAACCGAAGAAATCACGCTGGGCCTGCAACAGATTGGCCGGCAGGAATGCGCTGCGGTATCCATCGTAATAGGCCACGGCCGAGCCGAAGGCAGGCACCGGAATACCGTTGGCCACCGCCAGCGACACCGCCTTGCGCCAATGGGACTGGCCTTCGTGCAGCGCGTTCTTGAAATACGGATCGAGCATGAGGTTCATGAGGCCCGGATTGCGATGGTAGGCCTCGGTGATCTTGCGCAGGAAACCGGCGCGGATGATGCAGCCGCCCTGCCAGATCTGCGCAATCGTGCCGAAATCCAGTTGCCAGTCGTATTCGATCTGGGCCTCAGCCATCAACTGGAAGCCCTGGGCATAGGCACAGATCTTGGAGCAGAACAGCGCGTTACGGATCGCCTCGATCAGGGCCTTGCGGTCGGATTCCTGCGTGACGACCGGTCCATCAAGCATCTGGCTGGCAGACACACGTTCGTCCTTCAGCGCAGACAATGCACGGGCGTAAACCGCCTCGGCAATGGCATTCGCCGGGATGGCGAGCGTCAGCGCGTTGGCCGCGGTCCAGAGTCCGGTGCCCTTCTGACCTGCAGTATCGAGTACCTTGTCGACCAGATAGCCGTCACCCTCGGGGTCCTTCTGCTGCAGGATATCGCCAGTGATCTCAATCAAATAGCTGGACAGCTCGCCCTGGTTCCATTCCTCGAAAATCTTGCCGATCTCACCCGCGTTCATGCCAAGCAGGTTCTTCATCAGCCAGTAGGCCTCGCAGATCAACTGCATATCAATATATTCGATGCCGTTGTGCACCATCTTGACGTAGTGGCCGGCACCGTTGGGGCCGATATACGCGGTACACGGGATCCCCCCCTGAATCGGCTTGCCAGGCGCTGCGCCTTCCAGGGGCTTTCCGGTATCCGGATCGACCTTGGCGGCGATATCACGCCAGATCGGCTCCAGCGATTGCCAGGCTTCGAAGGTACCGCTCGGCATCAGTGACGGGCCGAATCGGGCGCCGGTCTCGCCACCGGACACACCGGAACCGATGAAGTGAAAGCCGAGCGCGCTCAGGCGCTTTTCCCGGCGGGTGGTGTCCTGCCAGTGGGCATTGCCACCGTCGATGATGATATCGCCTGCCTCCAGGTGTGGCAGCAGATGCTCGATGGTGGCATCGGTCGCTTCGCCGGCCTTCACCAGTAATACGATCTTGCGGGGACGCTTGATGCTGCGGACGAACTCAGCGAGGTCGACACATCCGATCAGGCGCTCACTGGATGGCTCCTGCCGCTCGCAGCAGGCAATGAACTCTCGGGTTTTGTCAGGATTACGGTTGAAGACCGCAATGGTATAGCCATGGTCGGCAATATTCAGAGCCAGGTTCTGACCCATGACAGCCAGTCCAACAAGACCGATATCGGCACGATTTGTTTGCATGTTTTCTTTCAGCCATTCAATAAATTCAGATTAAATTATCCCACATAAGCGGTGGATTCTTTCATGTCAGATTCATGACAATCAGGCAATTCTCATAAGCAACAACCATTCCACTCCTTGCAACAAGGGGATTCCACACCCAACCTAGTTCGAAAGAACTAGTTCTTTTCATACATCCGTATCCTACTTAAGAAGAATACCCCCCGCTTGATTAAGGGAATACGCTTTGCCCTGTATAAATCAGGGAGATCTGTCATGGCCACACAACAACACAAAGCTTGGTCGGTTGTCGTCGCGAGTACGCTGGCATTCACAGTGTGCTTTATGATCTGGATGATGTTTGCGGTGATCGGCATTCCGATCAAGCAGACGCTGGGACTGAATGAAACCCAGTTCGGCATTCTGGTCGCCACCCCGGTGCTGACCGGTTCCCTGATCCGCCTGCCGCTGGGCATGTGGACCGACAAATTCGGTGGGCGCATCGTATTTTTCGTGCTGATGCTCTCGACCGTCGTGCCTATCTACTTCATCTCGCGATGCACCGAATTCTGGCACTTCCTGGTCACAGGCCTGTTTGTCGGGGTGGCAGGGGGTTCGTTCACCGTCGGCATTTCCTATTGTGCCCGCTGGTTCCCCAAGAATCGTCAGGGGCTGGCGATGGGGATTTTCGGCGCAGGCAATACCGGCGCAGCCGTCACCAAGCTGGTCGCACCGATCATCGTGGTCGGTTATGGCTGGACCATGGTACCGCAAGTGTATGCCGTGCTGATGCTGGTTACCGCCGTGCTGTTCTGGTTTTTCACTTATTCCGACCCGACGCACACCGTCGGCAAGACCGTCACTGTGGGTGAACAACTCGCCGCCCTCAAGGATCCCAAGGTGTGGAAGTACAGCCAGTACTATTCCATCGTCTTTGGCGGCTACGTGGCGCTGGCGCTGTGGATGACCAAGTACTACGTCAGCGAGTACGGCTTCGATCTCAAGCACGCGGCCCTGATGGCGGCGGCATTCAGCATTCCGGGCGGCGTGCTGCGCGCCATCGGCGGGCACTTCTCGGACAAGTTCGGCGCCCACACCGTGACCTGGTGGGTGCTGTGGATCTCGCTGATCTGTCTGTTCTTCCTGTCTTACCCGCAGACAGACCTCACCATCATGACGGTGAAGGGACCACAAACCTTCCATATCGGCCTGAGCGCAGTGTGGTTCACCGTGATCATGTTCAGCATGGGCATCGCGTTCGCCATCGGCAAGGCTTCGGTATTCAAGTACATCTCGGATGACTATCCGCACAACATTGGCGTCATCTCCGGCGTCGTCGGCCTCGCCGGCGGCATGGGCGGCTTCCTGATGCCCATCATGTTCGGTGCGCTGGTCGATCTGACCGGTGTGCGTTCCTCCGCATTCATGCTGATGTTCGGCATCGTCTGGGTATCGCTGATCTGGATGTACTGGACGGAAGTTCGCCCGGTCAAGATCGGCCGCCACCATGAGCGCCAGGCAAAACAAGCTTCTTCCATCTAAAGGAGATCTATCGTGTCGACCAATATCAAGGACTGGAATGTCGAAGACCAGGCATTCTGGGAATCTACCGGCAAGAAAGTCGCTTACCGCAACCTGTGGATCTCGGTACCGGCGCTCCTTTGCGGCTTCGCGGTGTGGCTCATGTGGGGCATTATCGCCGTGCAGATGAGCAACCTGGGCTTCCCATTCAGCAAGGATGAACTGTTCACTCTGACGGCCATCTCAGGCCTTGCAGGGGCGACCATGCGGATCCCCTCTTCTTTCTTCATTCGCCTCGCTGGTGGGCGCAACACGATCTTTCTCACGACCGCCATGCTGATCACGCCAGCCATCGGCACCGGTATTGCCTTGCAGCATCCGGAATGGCCGCTGTGGGTGTTTCAACTGATGGCCCTCTGGTCCGGCGTGGGCGGTGGCAACTTCGCGGCATCCATGTCCAACATCAGCACCTTCTTCCCGAAACGCCTGCAAGGCACTGCACTCGGCATCAATGCCGGCCTCGGCAACTTCGGCGTCACCACCATGCAGATCCTGATTCCACTGGTGATGACGGCCGGTATTTTCGGGGCGATGGGTGGCGACTCCGTGGCCCTGGTCAAGGATAGCGGATGGATCTTCGGAAAAATCACCGCCGGGACGCAGACCTACATCCAGAATGCCGGTTATGTCTGGATTCTCCTGCTCCTTCCTATCTCGATTGCAGCCTGGTTCGGCATGAGCAATCTGCTGCCGATCTCGCCAGATGGCAGCAAAACACTGACCGCGTTCATCAAGATTACCTGGCTGTACACACTGGCCTTCGTTCCAGCGATCGTGGGGCTGTATCTCTACCTGCCGGCACCCACCGGGCTGGGCCTGCTCAACATGTGGGTCGCCATGCCACTCATTATCGTCTCGACACTGCTGGTGATGAAACTGGCAGCATTCGGCACGATGAAGGACAACATCGCCAAGCAGTTCGCCATATTCAGCAACAAGCACACCTGGTCGATGACCGCGCTTTATGTGGTGACCTTCGGTTCGTTCATCGGCTTCTCGATGGCACTGCCACTGTCCATCACCGTCATTTTCGGTGACAAACATATGCTTGATACCGTGACTGGTGTCTGGACACACGTCAAAAACCCGAACGCGCCCTCTGCCCTGACCTACGCCTGGATCGGCCCCTTCGTCGGCGCGCTGATTCGCCCGGTTGGCGGCTGGATCTCTGACAAGGTGGGCGGCTCCATCGTCACCCAGGTGATCTCCGCCGTGATGGTCGTGGCATCGGCCTACGCCGGCTACATCATGATGCAGGCCTACCACTCGGCCACCCCGGAAATCTTCTTCACTGAATTCCTGGTGACCTTCGTGATCCTGTTCGCCGCGACCGGCATCGGCAACGGTTCCACCTTCCGCACGGTCGGCGTGATCTTCGACCGCGTACAGGCCGGACCGGTGCTGGGCTGGACCTCTGCCGTCGCCGCCTACGGCTCGTTCATCGCCCCGGAAGTTATCAAGGGCCAGATCAAGGCAGGCACCCCGGAGATGGCTATGTACGGGTTTGCCGTGTTCTACGCCCTGTGCCTGGTTCTGAACTGGTGGTTCTACCTGCGCGCCGGCGCCGAAATCAAGAACCCCTGATCTGCAAAAACGCATTTACCAAGGAGTCTGCTGCTATGAGTCACTTTCTGGATAGACTGAAATTCTTCGACAAGGTCAAGGCGACCTTCTCCAATGACCACGGCATCGTCACCAACGAAGATCGCCAATGGGAAGAAGCCTACCGTCACCGCTGGCAGCACGACAAGGTGGTGCGTTCCACCCACGGCGTGAACTGTACCGGCGGCTGCAGCTGGAAGATTTTCGTCAAGAACGGTCTGGTGTCGTTCGAAATGCAGCAGACTGATTACCCGCGTACCCGCGATGATCTGCCCGACCATGAGCCACGTGGTTGCCAGCGTGGCGCCAGTTTCTCCTGGTACCTGTACAGCCCGCACCGCGTCAAGCATCCACTGATCCGCGGTCGCCTGCTCGATCTGTATCGTGCCGAACGCAAGTCCGGCAAAGATCCGGTAGAAGCCTGGGCCGCCATTCAGGCCGATGAAAACAAGCGCAAGTCCTACACTTCGGTACGCGGTTTGGGGGGCTTCGTGCGCGCTTCGTGGGACGAAGTGAACGAAATGATCGCAGCGGCCAATGTACACACCATCCAGAAATGGGGGCCGGATCGCATTTTCGGCTTTTCCCCCATCCCCGCGATGTCCATGATTTCTTACGCCGCAGGCTCCCGTTACCTCTCCCTGATCGGTGGCGCCTGCGGTTCTTTCTATGACTGGTACTGCGACCTGCCGGCTGCCAGCCCACAGACCTGGGGCGAGCAAACCGACGTGCCGGAAGCGGCCGACTGGTACAACTCGACTTACATCATCATCACCGGTGCCAACCTGCCGATGACGCGGACCCCGGATGCACATTTCGCCTCGGAAGTACGCTATAAAGGTGCCAAGATCGTTGCCATGGCACCAGACTACGCCGAGTTCGTGAAATTCTCGGATCTGTGGATGCCGATCAAGCAGGGTACCGATGCTGCAGCCTTCCTGGCCATGGGCCACGTGGCACTGAAGGAATTCCACATCCAGCAGCAGGACCCGTATTTCCAGGAGTACGCCCGCAAGTACACCGACATGCCCATGCAGGTCATGCTGCGCAAACAGGGGGATGGCTACGTCACCGACCGTCTGCTGCGCGCATCGGATTTCGATGGCGCATTGGGCGAGACCAACAATCCGGACTGGAAGACCATCGTTTTCGATGAAAAATCCAACAGTTTCATCGCTCCGAATGGTTCCATCGGCTTCCGCTGGGGCGAAGAAGGCAAGTGGAATCTGCTCGAGAAAACTGGTGCCGACCAGCGTGAAACGACAGCGCAACTGACCTGCATCAATCACCGTGATGACGTGGTTTCCGTCGGGTTCCCACATTTCACGCATGGCGAAGACAGCCTGCTCTACCGCAACGTGCCCGTGCGCAAAGTCAAACTGGCCAACGGTGAGGAAACCCTGGTCGCCACGGTGTTCGATCTGCAGGTGGCACAATACGGGATCGATCGCGGCTTGGGCGGTGGCAACGTCGCCAGCAGCTACGCCGATGCGAATGTCGCCTATACGCCGGCCTGGGCCGAGAAAGTCACCGGCGTCAAAGCCGCCGACATCGAACGTACCGGACGTGAATTCGCCTACAACGCCTCGAAGACCAAGGGTCGTTCCATGGTGATCATGGGCGCCGCCATCAACCACTGGTACCACAACGACCTGGCCTACCGCTCCATCATGAACCTGCTGCACATGTGCGGCTGCGTCGGCCAGACCGGCGGCGGCTGGGCGCACTATGTCGGCCAGGAGAAACTGCGGCCGCAAGCCGGCTGGGCACCGATCGCCTTCGCGCTCGACTGGCACCGTCCACCGCGCCACACCAACTCGACGTCCTACTGGTATTTCCACACCGACCAGTGGCGTTACGAAACCCTGAAAGCCGATACGCTGCTTTCACCTGCAGGCAAGGGCAAGAATAAGGGCAGTACCTTGGCCGACTACAACGTCAAGGCCACCCGCATGGGCTGGTTGCCCTCCATGCCGAATTTCAACCGTAACTCCATCGAACTGGCGGAAGAAGCCCTGAAGAACGGCGCAACCGACGAAGCTTCGGTCGCACAGTACGTTGCTGGCCAGATGAAATCCGGCGCTCTGGACGTGGCCTATGCCGACCCGGACAACCCGGTGAACTGGCCACGCAATCTGTTTGTATGGCGTGCCAACCTGATCGGTACCTCTGCCAAGGGGCATGAGTACTTCCTCAAGCACCTGCTGGGCGCGCAGAATGGTGTACTGCAGGAGTCCGGCGCAGGCCGCGACAGCAAGGAAGTCAAGTGGCACGAAGAAGCCTCGATCGCCAAGCTGGATCTGATGGTGGACATCAATTTCCGCCTCAACTCCACCGGCGCCTACTCTGACATCGTGCTGCCGACCGCTACCTGGTACGAGAAGAACGACCTCAACACCACCGACATGCACCCCTTCATCCACCCGCTGTCGGAAGCCGTTTCACCGGGCTGGGAATCGAAATCGGACTGGCAGATTTTCAAGACCATTGCCAAGAACTTCTCGGTGCTGGCTGAAAAGCATCTCGGTACGAAGAAAGAAGTCGTTGCTCTGCCCATGCAGCACGACTCGGCCGCCGAACTGGCCCAACCTTTCGGAGAAGTGAAGAACTGGAAGAACGGCGAGTGTGACCCGATCCCCGGCAAGACGATGGCCATCATCAAACTGGTCGAGCGGAATTTCGGTGATACCTACCGCAAATATATCGCCCTCGGCCCGCTGATGACCAAGCTCGGCAACAACATCAAGGGTGTGGACTGGAACACCGACCAGGAATACGAGGAACTCAAGAAGCACAACGCGACGGTGAAAGAGCCCGGCGTGTCGCAAGGCATGCCTTCTCTGGAAGAAGATATCTACGTCTGCGACTCGGTAATGCGCATGGCGCCGGAAACCAACGGCGAAGTCGCACACAAGTCCTGGGCTGCGATGTCGAAGAAAACCGGCATTGATCACCATCACCTCTACGCCGGACGCCACGAAGACAAGTTTACCTTCAAGGATATTCAGGCCCAGCCGCGCAAGATCATTACCGCGCCCACCTGGTCCGGTATCGAGTCAGAAAAGGTGTCCTACACCGCCGGCTACACCAACGTGCATGAACATATTCCGTTCCGCACGCTGACCGGACGCGCCCACTTCTATCAGGATCACGAGTGGATGCTGGATTTCGGCGAAGGTTTCTGCACCTTCAAGCCCATGGTCGATCTGGGCGAGTTGAACAATCTGCCCAAGGCCGTCCAAGCCAAGCCGCACCTGACCGTAAACTGGATCACGCCGCACTCCAAGTGGGGCATCCACTCCAGTTACCAGGACAATCTGCGCATGCTGACGCTGTTCCGCGGCGGCCCTTATGTCTGGCTCTCCGAGACTGACGCAAAGCAGGTTGGCATCGAAGACAACGACTGGGTCGAAGCCGTGAACCACAACGGCGCCACGGTCGCTCGCGCCGTCGTCTCGCAGCGTGTGCCGCAGGGCATGGCGATGATGTATCACGCGCAGGAAAAGAACGTAAACGTCCCAGGCTCGCCATCCACCGGCAAGCGTGGCGGCATCCTGAATGCCGTGACCCGCGTGATCATCAAGCCGACCAACATGATCGGCGGTTACGCGCAACTGGCCTATGGCTTCAACTATTACGGAACAGTGGGCTGCCAGCGCGACACCATGGTCGCCATCCACAAGATCGCTGACAAGGACGTGGATTGGCTCGAACGACCGCTGACGCCCGAACGCGAGGCGCAACTCAACCCCGTCGGTATCGGCGCCAAGTAACCAGGACACAGGAGAACATCATGAAAGTACGTGCACAATTCGCCTTTGTCTTCAATCTGGACAAATGCATCGGCTGCCATACCTGCTCGGTCACCTGCAAGAACGTGTGGACCAACCGCAAGGGCGTGGAATACGCCTGGTTCAACAACGTCGAATCCAAGCCCGGCATCGGTTACCCGAAAAACTGGGAGAACCAGGAGCAATGGAACGGCGGCTGGGTGCTCAAGGACGGCAAGCTGGAGCTGAAATCCGGCGGCCGCGTGAACAAACTGCTCAACATTTTCGGCAACCCCGATCTGCCGGAAATCGATGACTACTACGAGCCTTTCACCTACAACTATGCGCGCCTGCAGAATGCACCGCTCTCGGAGGCCACGCCGACCGCCCGCCCGATCTCTCAGATCACCGGCGAGAGCATGGAAAAGATCAAATGGGGCCCGAACTGGGAAGACGACCTGGCAGGTGAGTTCTCGAAACGCAGCAAGGACAAGAATCTGGAGAACATCCAGAAGGAAATCTATGGCCAGTTCGAGCATACCTTCCACATGTATCTGCCGCGTATTTGCAACCACTGCCTGAACGCCGCCTGTGTAGCCGCCTGCCCTTCCGGCTCTATCTACAAGCGCGAGGAAGACGGCATCGTCCTGGTCGACCAGGACAAATGCCGCGGCTGGCGTATGTGCGTCAGCTCCTGCCCTTACAAGAAGGTGTTCTACAACTGGGAATCCGGCAAGGCCGAGAAGTGCATCGGCTGCTACCCCCGCGTGGAATCCGGCATGCCGACGGTATGTTCCGAATCCTGCGTGGGCCGCATCCGTTACAACGGCATCATGTTGTACGATGCCGACCGCATCGAGGAACTGGCCAGCACCACCAATGAACAGGACCTGTACGAAGCCCAGCGCCGCATCTTCCTTGATCCGAATGATCCTGAAGTCATCGCCGCTGCCCGTGCGGAAGGCATCAACGAAGACTGGATCGAAGCCGCCCGCAAGTCCCCAATCTGGAAGATGGCCATGGACTGGAAGATCGCCTTCCCCATGCACCCGGAATTCCGCACCCTGCCCATGGTGTGGTACGTCCCGCCGCTCTCCCCGGTACAGTCTCAGATCGACCAGGGCAACCTGCCGGTCGGCCCGGATGGCGCGATTCCAATCGCTGGCACCATGCGCCTGCCGGTGCAGTACCTGGCCAACCTGCTGACCGCAGGCAAGACCGAGCCGATCGAAAGCGCCCTCAACCGTCTGATCGCCATGCGCAGCTACCAGCGCTCGGTCCATGTTGAAGGTGTCGCCGATACGCGCGCCATCGATGCAGCGGGTATTACGGAGGATCAGGCCAAGGAGATGTACCGTTACCTTGCCATTGCCAACTACGAAGACCGCTTCGTCATCCCGACCGGCCATACGGAAGAATCGCTGGATGACGCCTATGGCTTCCAGGGCCAGAACGGATTCACCTTCGGCAACGACAGTTCCGCGGGCATCTCCAAGATCACCCTGTTCCCGCGTCGCCGCAAGGAAACGGTAGAACCCAAGGCACTCGCTCCGTCTGGCGATTAATCAAGGAGAACATGATGCGACTCTACAAGATGTTATCCGTCCTGCTCGAATACCCGGACCAGGAACTGATCGACCACCTGCAGGAACTACGTGGCGAAATCGACGATTGCGTCGACATGGACGATGAAGAACGGTCAGCCATGCGTCGCTTTCTCAGGCACCTTGAAAGTGCCTCGCTGACCGAGTTGCAAGCCGACTACGTCAAGACCTTCGACCTGACGGCTGAGCACAGCCTGCACCTGACCCATCACCTGTTCGGCGACGACAAGAACCGCGGTCCGGCACTGATTGACCTGGGCGAGTTGTACAAGGACTACGGCGTCGAAGTCGTCACCAACGAGTTGCCTGACTACCTGCCGCTGATCCTGGAATTCGCCGCCTATCTGGAAGAAGGCGAAGCCAGCGTCTTTCTGGCGGATGCCCACAAGGTGCTGAACGTTCTGGCCGACAACCTGAAAAAGGCTGAAAGCCCGTACGCTCCGCTGCTATCCATCGTCGAAGGCCGGGCCACCCTGACCCGACTCGCCGCCTAAGGAGAACACCATGAACCTGCATGATTTCCTCTACGGGGTCTATCCCTACATCGCTCTCAGCATCTTCATCCTAGGCAGCATCCTGCGCTTCGACCGCGAGCAGTACACGTGGAAGAGCGATTCCAGCCAGTTGCTGTCGAAAGCGGGATTGCGTCTGGGCAGCAACCTGTTTCACGTCGGCATCATCGCCGTCTTTTTCGGCCATGCCGTCGGCCTGCTGACACCACACCACTTCTTCCTGTCGCTCGGCGTATCCGACATGACACACCAGATGGTCGCGATATGGGCTGGCTCCATCTTCGGCGGGCTAGGCCTGCTGGGCGGGGCGATCCTGTGGCACCGCCGCATGCTCAACAAGCGCATCTCGGTCACCAGCCGCGGCACGGACAAATTCATCCTGTCATGGTTGCTCGTCACCCTGCTGCTGGGCCTCTCGACGATCCCGGTTTCCCTCGGTCATGCCCATGAAGGCAATCCGGGCGTGATGATCGCCCTGGCCGAATGGGCGCAGAGCATCGTGCATCTGAGACCGAACCCGGCCCTGCTGGAAAATGTCGACACCGTTTTCAAGGTGCACCTGTTTTTCGGCATGACCGTATTCCTGGTCTTCCCTTTCACCCGTCTGGTGCACGTATGGAGTGCCCCAGTCGGTTACCTGGGACGCCCATATCAGGTAGTGCGCAGCAAACGACATTTCAACTAGGACACCGCCCGGGATTCGGTCGTCATCGATGACCCAATCCCGGAATTTGGAAATGGGTTTCTTGATTCATATCAAAGGTTGATATTCGATACATGGTTAAACTGGCGAAATGCGCGACGTCTCAAAATTTCTGAGCGGATTCAAACGGTTCCAGCAAAGCTATCTGGGCGAGCATCATGATCTGTTCGACCAGCTGGTACAGCAGGGACAGCGTCCACGCGCCCTGATGATTGCCTGTTGCGATTCACGCTGCGACCCGGCTTTGCTGACGGACTGCGATCCGGGTGACATGTTCGTGGTGCGCAACGTCGCCAACCTGGTTCCGCCGCATGTCCAGGCCACCTACTTTGCCGCCACCACCTCCGCGATTGCCTTTGCCATTCACAATCTGGAAGTCGAACACGTCATCGTCATGGGACATGCGCAGTGTGGCGGCATCCGCGCCCTGCTTGAACATAAGACGCCGACCTGCAACGAAGAGGAACTCATCACAAAATGGCTGGGTATCGCCGAAGAGGCCCGCCTCAAAGTATTGCAAGCCCTTCCGGGCAAGCCAATCGAGACGCTGTCCCAAGCCTGTGAACAGGCCGCGATCCTGGTCTCCCTGGAAAACCTGATGTCCTATCCCTGGGTTCGCCAGCGGGTCGATGATGGCAAGCTTGACCTGCATGGCTGGTACTTCGATATGCGCCAGGGCGAATTGCTCGAATATCACCCCGAGCACGGCACATTCGACGTTCTCGTCCCCCATCTGGAAGTGGAGTCCTGTACGCCATGATACCGCTCCACATCCTGCATCAGGCAGAACCCGCCAAGGCCGGAACGCATCAAACGCGCTGGGAACACTTTACCTCAATGCCGCACCACCCCATGTTTGCCCTGGGTGCAGTGCAGGCGGTGCTGGTCATGGTGTGGTGGCTCATCGACCTTGGCGGACGCTATGGCGGCTGGTACACACCGGCTGTCTGGAGCATCAGCAGCCCATGGGCACATCTCTACCTGATGATCTACTCGCTGTTCCCGCCTTACATGTTCGGCTTTCTGATGACTACCTATCCCAAGTGGATGGATGGCGTGCCGGTCGATCGCCGCCATTACCTGCCAGCCGCATCCCTGCTTGCAGCTGCCGTCATGACCGGTTATGCCGGCCTGGCCACCGGCATGCAACTGATGCTGCCCGCATTGGCACTGCATCTCGCAGGCTGGGGCATGGGACTGTATGCATTGCTTCGGGTCTACATCGGCGCATCGCGACCCGATACCATCCATGCCCGTATCACCAGCGGCGTGCTGCTCACGGGATGGCTGCTGCTGCTCAGTTATACCGCCGGCGTTGCCGGCGACCACCCGCTGCTCGTCGACCTCGCCCGTAGTGGCGGCATCTGGTGGTTCCTGTACCCGGTGTTTTTTGCCGTGAGCCATCGCCTGATCCCGTTCTTCTCCAATTCGGTACTGCCTGGGTACACCATCGTCCGGCCTGACTGGGCACTCTGGATCATCACTGCCGGCGGCCTGATCCATGGAGGTCTGGAACTGGCCGGCCTGACCCAATGGACCTGGGCCGTTGACCTGCCCATGGCGGCGACCTCCTTCTGGCTCACCATCGCCTGGCGTATCAGGCAGAGTTTCCATGTACGCATCCTGGCTATGCTGCACCTGGGGTTCCTTTGGCTCGGCATCGCGCTGGCCCTGTATGGGCTGCAAAGCCTGGCGCTACTGACCGGTCATGACCTGACGCTGGGGCGGGCCCCTTTGCACGCCCTGATGATCGGCTATTTCAGCAGCATGCTGGTGGCCATGTCGACCCGTGTCACCCTCGGCCATTCAGGCAGGCCCCTGACCGCTGATAATCGTGCCTGGATGATCTTTATCGCCATCCAGCTCACCGCGCTGGTCCGCGTCCTGGCCGACCTGCCCGGTATCAATCGCTACGCTGGCCACCTCTATCTGTGCGCGGCCTTACTATGGCTACTCGCATTCTCGGGATGGCTGCTGAAATTTACTCCGATTTACTGGCAACAGACAAAACAGGATTCATACTGACCTCAGGGAGAAGGACCATGAACTACAAACTACATCTTTGCACACTTGCGGCCCTGTCAGCGCTTGCAGTACCACATGCCTACGCCGCAGACACCCCGGCCGAGCCAGCACAAGCGGAATCGATCAAGGACGCCATCTTCGGTGGCAAGCCCATGACCAATTTCCGGCTGCGCTATGAAAATGTCAGCGATGACGCCAAGCCTGACGATGCCAATGCCTGGACACTGCGCAGCCTGATCGGCTGGCAGACCAAGCCTTTCCACAGTGTCAGCATCGGCGCCCAGCTGATTGGGGTCACCAAGCTGGATAACGACTTCAATGATTTCCGCAACGGCGCCAACCAGCCTGGCAAAGCCAACCACGCCGTCGTCAACGACCCCGGATTCTTCAACGTCAACCAGCTCTATCTGGACTGGACCGGCATCCCCGACACCAAGGTCCGTGCCGGACGACAATCGCTCAAGCTCGACAACGTCCGCTTCATCGGCAACGTCGAGTTCCGTCAGGTTATGCAAGTTTTCGACGGCATCACCGTCGAAAACAGGAGCATCAAGAACACGGAAATCATGGCTGGTTATTACACCCGCCTGCGCAAGATCACTACCGACTTGCGCCCTGACGATACCGGCATCCTTCACGTCGCCTACAAGCTGAGTCCGACCGAGACCCTGACCGGCTACGCCTACTGGTACGACATGGATCATGTCGCGGTCGCCAGCGACATTTCCAGCGTCACGGTTGGCGTGCGTGCGGACGGCAGCCACAAGATCGACGATCACTGGAAGGTGCTTTACACCGCTGAATACGCCAAGCAGGACGACCTTGACGACAGTGGAAAACGCACTGCCGCACAAGGCCAGGTCGATGCGCATTATTACAAGATCGGCGCCGGGGCCGGTTACGACAGCTGGTTTGCCCGCGTCGACCAGGAGCTTCTGTCCAGCAATAACGGCAAGTACGCTTTCCAGACCCCGCTTGGCACCAACCACCTGTTCCAGGGTTGGGTCGACAAGTTCCTGACGACACCGGTTGCAGGTATCCGCGACACGTTCATCACCGCCGGCGGCAAGTTCAAGGATGTGACCCTGCTGACCGAATACCACTGGATCGACTCCGACAAGGATTTCGCCAGGGTAGGTGGCGGCACGGGTAGCCGCTACGGCACGGAATGGGATGTGTCCGCCGCTTACGCCTATGACAAGCACCTCTCCGGCAAGGTCGAATACGGCACCTACCGGGAAGACGACCAGTACGCTGCAGGCCGAATCCGCAGCACGGACAAGTTCTGGCTGACGCTGATGTACACGTTCTAACTCATTGATGCGCATGGGCTGGTATAATCCGGCCCATGCAAATCACAACCCGCCTCGAATTCGACTCCGGCCACCGCATTCCTTGCCACAAAAGCCAGTGCCGCAATCTGCACGGCCACCGCTACGCCATGGAGATCACCCTGTCCGGTGACATCATCCGTCAGGAAGGCGCGTCAGACAATGGCATGGTGATGGATTTCTCGGATGTCAAGGCGATCGCCCGCAAGGCCGTCGTGGATGTGTGGGACCACGCATTCCTGGTCTACAAGGGAGATACGGAAGTGCTGGCGTTTCTGAACTCGCTTCCTGACCACAAGACGGTGGTCATGGAAAGCATACCGACCGCCGAGAATATGGCCGCAGAAGCTTTCCGCATCCTGGACGCCCTGTATCGGGATACCTACGGCAATCACCTCAAGCTGGAACGCGTCCGCCTCTACGAAACGCCCAATAGTTGGGCGGATGCTCTCAGCTAGCCTGCGGATCACCCTGCAGTTGATTCCACATGCAGGCACCACCAGCAGCCTTGTCCAGCCCCTTCAGGTACTCCTGATGCGCCAATAGATCATCCCCTGCAGCCGCAAGCACCTTGAGCGGTCCTTTGCGAGCAATTTCTGACAGCTGGCCAGCCTCGCGTTGCGGCTCCGCCATCTCGATTATCAGGCTTTCCTGTCCGCGCGTCATGGCCAGATAGACATCCGCCAGCAATTCCGCATCCAGCAGGGCCCCGTGCAACGTACGTGAGGAATTGTCCACGCCGAAATGGCGACATAGCGCGTCAAGATTGTTGCGCTGCCCCGGACGCATTTCCTTCGCCATACGCAGCGTATCGATAACCCCCGCACACGACTGCCGCACGCCAGGCTTGCCGATCATGCCAAGCTCATGATCGAGGAATCCGACGTCGAAAGGGGCGTTATGGATGATCAGCTCACCCCCTGCGATAAAGTCCAGGAAATCATCCACCACATCGGGAAAACGCGGCTTGTCCTGCAGAAAATCCAGCGTGATCCCGTGCACTTCCTGCGCACCGGGATCGATGTCGCGATCCGGATTCAGATAGACGTGAAAGTGGTTCTTGGTCAGACGACGATTGATCACTTCCACCGCCGCGATTTCGATGACACGATGTCCTTGGGCCGGATCCAGGCCTGTAGTTTCGGTATCCAGAAAGATTTGACGCATACATTTCCTGACAGAATCCAATCTGTCCGCCCAAGCATTGGCTGACAGATTGCTAAACGAGCGCAAATACTAACCCAGTTTCACCGTTTACGCCTGCCAGGCAAATCGGATATCTCACAGTTACGCTGGCTGACCAACCCCTCCGGCACGATAACACCCTTGCAACGTGGCTATCTGTATTCCGTACCCTTTGCAATCAGGCGCATGCCATTGCCAGAATGTTGAATATTGAAACGGTTGATCAGATCCATTCCCATAAGTGGCGTTTTCAGATCCGGAAGCAGTGCGACTTCGACATTCTGGAATCTGATCTGTCCGAGTTCGATCACATCGATGCGCCCGATGCATCCGGCAACGTCCCCAAGTGCCGTATGAAACATGTTGGGACGGCAATTCCTGACCAATTCGGACATGCTTTTTGGAAGCGTAGTCATGGTCGAACCTGTATCGACCTGAAAAGTGGTTTTATTACCGGAGACAACTCCATCGACGTAATAGACTCCGCTGGGACTGCGAATTGCCTCGATCCACTGATGATTGTTTTCCGCATTGTGGAATGGAGTCTTACCGCGTTGCGCACCAGTTGAGGAATTGACATTGGCATCGACATTGCCTGCACATCGACGGTCCGTATAGGTGACCGCCCCCTTCTCGTCTGCACATCGAAATACAGCACTATAAGCAGTGTGGCTCATGATCGACATCAACAATCCGGCAATCATCGCGACTATTAGTTTGCTCATACACCCCCCGTCAATACGCACAATCAATCAGTTAACAACAACACCATCATATTACCGATAAGTCATTAAGTAAATAACTTTCTTTCCGGTCGGTTATTTAGATGTTTTGGGGAAATCACCGGGGGCAGGAAGATTATTGATAGAACCTCTTTGGCAGTCTTAAATGACTTGTGTAAACGTGCGCGCTAAAAACCAAAAGTAACGTGGCTATCGGGGGACAGGTTGATTCCGTATGGACGAAATCACCGCTGGCTGCGGATGCTGGAGCAAATGCGATGAAATCCTCTTGCGAGAAGATTATGTGATCAACCCATCACCGATACGATATGCATCCTCGAAATTGGAAAATCCGTGACTGCCTCCGTTGACGAGCCTGCGGGCAAGGGAGAGATACCCGCCATTCAGCGCCTCCTTGATAGCCCTTTCCTTGTCGGCCAGGAAACTTGCCAGCAGATTGGCAGCAATCGTTGGTTCATTGGCCAGTTCGGGGCTATCCAGCAAACGGGTTCCAAGCCCGATGGCCTCGCCGTGCCTGCGATAATTATCTCGTCCGGTGAGCTGAATGAATCCTCGACCCTTATAACGTGCGCCATCATCTGGCCCACGATTGCCGATATCCCGGCGATAATCATAGAGGTCGAAAGGATGGCCGTTAGGTGAGGTATTGTATTTGGAAAGGCCTTCGTCGATGGGGACGAAGCCTTCTGTTTCAGCCCGAATCGTCGCCAATGCCATCAGCACCATGGGCTTATCGTGCAGCGCACGCTCTTCAAGACCATTCAGTACATACGGCAGGTACCTCTTGATATTTCCGGTCGGGGTCACCGGGAACATCCGGGAAACGACTGTCACCGTTACCTGCTCAATAACGGATTCGAGTGCAGGGTTGTCGGTCAGCCCCAAGGCCGTCTGGGTTCGGGGTCCGGCAACCCCATCAACCAGCAACCCCTCGCTTTGCTGGTAAGCCATGAGCGCTGCTTTGGTTGAAGGACCGAAATCACCATCGAGATCGCCGGGACTGAAGCCAAGTTCCTGCAGGCGCTGCTGGAGCCTGAGAACATTGTCGCCTTTGTCACCTTCACGAATATAGCGCATTGAGACTCCCTTCCGTCACAAGTATTCCAGCTTGCAATGACGTCAATCTGAACCGATTCGAAGGTCAAACTTGGACCGACGCCAACCCAACCTGAATCGCAGGTCTATCGAGGGCAGTCCAGGCTACCCCAGGGTTTCCACGCCACGGTTGGCCAAGGCATCCGCCCGCTCGTTCCCCTCATTGCCCGCATGGCCCTTGACCCAGATCCATTCGATGTCATGCTGTTGGGCCAACTGGTCGAGTTGGCGCCAGAGGTCATCGTTCTTGACCGGCTTCTTGTCCGCCGTGCGCCACCCACGAGCCTTCCAGCTGGAGATCCATTCGCTGATGCCCTTGTGAACGTAGGTGGAATCGGTATGCACTCTCACTTCGCAACGACGCGTCAGCGCTTCCAGCGCGCGGATCACCGCCAGCAGTTCCATGCGATTGTTGGTGGTCATCGGCTCTCCGCCGAATAGTTCCTTTTCATTTTCGCCGTAACGCAGCCATGCGCCCCATCCTCCCCGCCCCGGGTTACCCTTGCAGGCACCGTCGGCATAAATCTCGACTTTATTGCTCATGGTTGTTCTTCTGGCACTCCGTTCGTTGTGTTGGTTTGGGCATCAGGACCTGCGCCATCCGTGTGCCGTTCCAGCTTGGCCGGATCAGCCGCATGCCAGCCACACGCTTGCGTGCAACAAGGAAATAGACGCCGCCCAGCATCGGCCACCAGCGATCCCCTGCCCGATCCATGAATTCGCTGCGCTGTATCCACATTTCCGTGCGAACAGGCGGCACGTAACAGCCCATGCGCCCACCCATCACCTCGAAGCCCAGAAGCGCCAGCCAATCCTTGAGTCTCGACAGGGTCAGAAAGCGCCCCCGCCATGGATATTCCCCCCCGCGATCCAGCAGGCGTCTGGCTCCCCAAAGGCTGATCGGGTTAAAACCGCTCAGGACGACATGACCTTCCGGCAGGAGAATGCGCTCGGCTTCGCGCAGGGTATCGTGCGGATTCGACGAGAATTCCAGCACATGCGGCAAGACGACAAGATCGATGCTGTTGGTCGCAAATGGCAACTGGATGCTGTCGCATCGAAGCGAGGTCATTCCGCTACCAGCCGCCTTGAATCGGAAGGGAATACGGCAGTTGCGCAGCAGGTCAGTCTCAGGCATGCCCAGCTGCAGGGCATTGAAACCGAACAGGTCCGCAACCGTGGCATCGAAGAAGACCTGCTCCTGCTCCAGCAGATATGCACCGAGCGGGGTTTGCAGCCAGTCCTGTTCGGTGTATGTTGCGTCCATGTTCGATGTATTCCCCATCCCGGCTTTCCGGGATAACTATATCTGGTTGCTGCAGTCCAATGACCACGCGGTCGTGGTCGACCCGGGCGACGCGACCCCCGTCATCGCGGCATTAAAGTCTCGCAACCTGAGTCTGGACGGCATCCTCATCACGCACCATCACTCCGACCACGTCGACGGAGTCCAGCAGTTACTTGAGTGTTATCCGGCCACGGTTTACGCCTCAGCTGGGGAAAACTACGCCTTTCCGCACCGGGCTGTCAGGGAAGGCGACCGCATCGCGTTCCCGCAGTTGAACCTGGATTTGATGGTAATGGAAACGCCCGGCCACACGCTCGGTCACGTGGTTTATTATGGCGCAAATTCCCTATTCTGTGGCGACACCCTGTTCGGTTGCGGCTGTGGACGATTGTTCACCGGGACATGCGAGCAGCTATATCATTCCCTGCAAAGACTGGCCGCATTACCTCCGGAAACACGGGTCTATTGCACCCATGAGTATACCCAGCACAATATCCGCTTCGCTTTGACACTTGAACCGGACAATCCGACCCTGCAGGTCCGCGCCGCAGAAACCGATCGCCTGCGGTCGAAGAATCTACCTACGCTGCCTTCGACCATTGCGCTCGAACTGGAGACCAACCCCTTCCTGCGCTGTCATACCCCTGCGCTTCAAACCGCGCTGGAGCAGCACAACCCGATCTCTGCTTTTTGCACAGCAAGAACATTAAGAAACTCTTTTTAATCAATTTATTATTAAATAATGTTAATGTAATTTAATACTTGACGGAACCATCCGCTGGCGAGTAACATCCAACCAACTTTTTGGCTACCAGAGATATGCATTAATGGCTTCAAAACATCTGCTAACACTGGTCATCCTCGCCCTCTCCTTCGTTACCCCCGCCTACGCCGACACGAACGCCACGGGCGATGAAATTACCTACATCAACGACAGCGAATCCGGCAACACTTCCCAACCGCCCCTTGACGCACTGCAACCCATTCCCGAGCTGAACGGCCAGCCAATGATGGGAGAAAATGCCGCGGTGGACACGAACAGCCTGTGGCAACGCATCAAGAACGGTTATGCCATGCCCGAACTGGACTCCCCCATGACCGCCACCCACGAATCGTGGTACGCCGCGCGTCCTGACTATGTCAAACGGATGATCAGCCGCAGTCAGAGGTACCTGTACCACATCGTCGAGGAAGTCCAGAAACGCGGCATGCCGACCGAAATCGCCCTGCTCCCCATGGTAGAAAGCGCCTTCAACCCCCAAGCCTATTCCACCAGCCGCGCCTCAGGCATCTGGCAGTTCATTCCCTCCACCGGCAAGAACTTCGGCTTGAAACAGAACTGGTGGGTAGACAACCGCCGTGACGTGACCGCCGCGACAGATGCAGCACTTAACTACCTGCAGCGACTGCATGTCATGTTCGGCAGCTGGGAGCTCGCACTGGCCGCCTACAATGCCGGCGAAGGCACCGTCATGCGCGCTATCGAGCGCAATCGAAAAAAAGGGCTGCCGACGGATTACCAGAGTCTGAACCTGCCTCCGGAAACCAGGAACTACGTTCCCAAACTGCAGGCGGTGAAGAACATCGTCACCAACCCCCAGCAATACGGCCTGGACATCCAACCGATCGCCAACCAACCCTACTTCACCCAGGTCGCCGCACCCAAGCAGATCGACACCAAGCTGGCGGCCAAGCTGGCAGGGGTTTCACTCGATGAATTCTTGTCACTCAACCCTGAGTACAATCGACCAGTCATGACTTCTACTGGCGGCACGCATGAAATTCTCCTGCCCATCGGCAAGGACAATGAATTCGCCGCCAATCTCGCCAATTACGACAAACCGCTGGTCAGCTGGCAAACCTATTACGCAAAACGCGGCGAACGGATCGATAACGTGGCCAGGAAGTTTGGCGTCAGCGTTGCCGAACTGCGCGACGTCAACGACATCGGCGGCAAAGGCAAGCTCAGCCCGGGCCGCCCGCTCCTAGTTCCGGCACAGAACGAATCAGCCCCGGCAGAAATTCCGACCGAAGAACTTGCTGCACCGCCCAAGCCGGAAGAAAAGGACGACAAACCAGTGCCGGCGCGGCACCACACCGTCGGCAAAGGTGAAAACATCAACACCATTGCCCACAAATACGGGCTGACGGCCAAACAACTGATGGCGATAAACCATCTCAAGAGTGCAAAACTCAAGAACGGCCAGACCCTCATGGTACAAGCGGCCTCGCCTGCCAAACCGGCAAAACCGAATCACAGAACCGAATCTGCGACCAAGTCCGCCAAGGGCAAGCCGGCCAAAATGCTCTACCTGATCCACCGCGGCGACACGCTGGCAAGCATCGCCAGAAAGTTCGATGTCGACAAGAATGACATCCAGCGCTGGAACAAATTGAGTGGCGGCAAGCTCATACCGGGACACAAGCTCATCATTTACAAACCCGATGCCGCATAAACTACTTCTGGCAGCATGCCTGCTGCTGGCAGCCTGTGGGCAGCCCGCGCACGACCAGACCGCAGACCTGGACAAACCTTACCCCCCCACCCAGGGCGGTACACTGGTCGATGCCATGAGCGGCGAACCCAGTGGCCTGATTGCCATGCTGGCGGGGGAATCCGCCGCTTCCGCCATCGCCGCCAACCTGTTCAACAGTCTGCTCAAATATGACAAAAATCTGGAGCTGGAAGGGGAACTCGCGAAGTCCTGGGAGGTGTCCAGGGACCAGAAGACCCTGACCTTCCACCTCAAGCCCGGCATGAAATGGTCCGATGGCAAACCGCTGACCAGCGATGACGTGCTGTTTACCTGGAAGCTGGTCACCGACGACAATACCCGCACCCCTTACGGCGCAGACTACAAGCTGGTCATCAGGGCAGAAGCCCCGGATCCGCTGACCTTCCGCGTGACCTACGCCCAACCTTACGCTCCTGCGCTGGATTCCTGGGCCGGCTTGCACATCCTGCCCCGGCACCTGCTGGAAGGCCAGGACATCAATACCACCCCGTTCGCACGCCACCCCATCGGCAGCAACTACTATCAGCTGGACGAATGGAAGAACGGGGAGCGCATCTCCCTCAAGCGCAACCCAAATGCCACGCAGGGCCAGCCGCGCATCGACCGTCTGGTGTCTCGCTTCATCCCTGACCCTGCCTCCCAGTTCCTGGAACTGATGGCTGACAATATCGACACCATGGGCCTCAGCCCCATCCAGTACGCCCGCATTTTCCCGGCACGTCCGGAGCTCACGCGCAAGATCGCACAGTACAAGGAACTCGGCAACGCCTACACCTACCTCGGTTTCAACCTCAAGCACAAACCCTGGGATGACCGCCGCGTGCGCCTCGCCATCAACTACGCCATCGACAAGCAGGAACTGATCGACGGGGTCCTGCTGGGCCTTGGTGAACCCATCGCCTCGCCCTACAAGCCAGGCACGCGCTGGAGCAACCCCGATCTCAAGCCCTATCCTTACGATCCGGCCAGGGCACGCCAGTTACTAAAGGAAGCAGGATTCGAGGACCACGACGGTGACGGCATCCTGGACCGTGATGGCAAGCCGCTGTCCTTCGAGATCCTCACCAACCAGAACAAGCAACGGGAAATGAGCGCCACGCTGATCCAGCGTCGGCTCAAGGAGATCGGCATCGACGTCAGGATCCGCGTGCTGGAATGGGCCAGCTTCATCGGCCGCTTCATCAAGACCGGCGATTTCGACGTCGTGGTGCTGGGCTGGAGCCTGGGGCAGGAACCAGACCAGTTCAACATCTGGCATTCCTCGCAGCAGGACCCGGGCAAGTTCAACTTCATCGGTTACAGCAATCCCAAAGTCGACAGACTGCTGGAGCAGGGCCGCCTCGAATTGAACCCGGACAAACGCATGAAGATCTACCACGCATTCTCGAAGCAGCTTTATGAGGACAGCCCTATCGTCTATCTGTATGCCGGATATGGCCTGCCTGCCATCCACAAACGGGTCAAAGGCATCGACAACCCCGCCCCACCGGCCGGTATCGGCCACAACGCCTACGAGTGGTACATCCCGGAACCGTTGCGCAGGACGGAGATCGCCGAAAAATGATCCAGTACCTTGCCAAACGCCTGTTCTGGATGGTGCCGCTGCTGATCGGCATCAGCCTGATTTCCTTCCTCATCCTGCACCTTGCTCCGGGCGACATCACCACGACTGAAGCCGGGTTCAACCCCAAGGCCAGTGAAGAGTCGCGGCAGAAGCTGCGCAAACTGTACCACCTCGACGAGCCTCTGATGGTGCAATACGGTCTCTGGCTCAAACGCATGGCCACCCTGGATTTCGGCGAGTCCTTTGCCGGCCACCAGCGCCCGGTCCTTTGGGAAAAGAAGGATGAGAAAGGCAACGTCACCAAAGGCATGATTCAGGAGGCTTTGCCGATCACCCTGTTGATCAACGTGATCAGCTTGATATTGACGATGCTGCTGGCGATCCCCCTCGGGATGATCGCTGCCCGAAAACATCACCAGTGGCAGGATCGGGCGATTACCGTGTTCAATTTCGTCGGCTTTTCGATACCGGGCTTCTGGCTTTCGCTCCTGCTGATGTACTGGCTGGGCGTGGTCTACAACATCTTCCCGATTTCAGGCATCCACAGCATCAACTACCAATCCTTCAGCACTTGGGACAAGATCTATGACACCACTCGCCACCTGTTCCTGCCGATTGTCATCCCTTCACTGACGGGACTGGCCGGCATTACCCTGTTCGTCAAGAACGGCATGCTCGATGTCCTGCATCAGGATTACATCACCACCGCCCGCGCCAAGGGACTGGCCGAGGATGTCGTGATCAGGCGCCACGCCTTGCGCAATGCGCTGCTTCCGCTCATCACCATCATGGGCCTGTCGATTCCTGGCCTGATCGGCGGATCGGTGATCGCCGAAACCCTGTTTGCCATCCCCGGCATGGGCAAGTTGTTCTACGATGCCGTGATGATGCGTGACTTCCCCGTCATCATGGGCATTCTGACGATCGGCGCGGCACTGACCCTGATCGGCAACCTGCTGGCAGACATCGCCTACGCCTGGGCTGATCCACGGGTACGGAGAGGAGTCGTGCGATGAACCGCGCCTTGTCCAACCCGCTCGCCCAATGGGGATTTGCCATCATCGCCACGATCCTCGTACTGGCGGCACTGGCCCCATGGATCGCCCCCTATGACCCGGATGCCATCGACGTCAAGTCCATCCTGCTCGCACCGTCCACCACACACTGGATGGGCACGGACGGTTTGGGGCGGGACGTATTCTCACGCATGCTGTTCGGCGCCCGCATTTCCCTTCTGGTCGGCTTCGTCGCCGTCGGCATCGCCACCTTCATTGGCGTGATCCTTGGCGCCATATCCGGTTTCTATCGCGGCTGGATCGATGTCGTCATCATGCGTCTGGTCGACATCATGCTGTCTATTCCGACTTTCTTCCTCATCCTCGCTGTCATCGCCTTTCTGACACCGTCAATCTGGAACATCATGATCGTCATCGGCCTGACCTCCTGGATGGGGGTTACCCGCCTGGTCCGCGCCGAGTTCCTCAGCCTGCGCGAGCGCGAATACGTGCTGGCTGCGGAAACGCTGGGCGCACGGAACTTCCGGTTGATCTTCAGGCATTTGCTCCCTAACAGCCTGACTCCCATCATCGTCAGCACCGTGCTCGGCATCGCCAGTGCAGTGCTGGTCGAATCCAGCCTGAGTTTTCTCGGTCTTGGCGTGCAACCCCCACAAGCCTCCTGGGGCAACATCCTGACGGATGGCAAGGAGTACATCCAGTTTGCCTGGTGGCTGTCCGCCTTCCCCGGAATGGCGATACTCATCACGGTATTAGGTTATAATTTGCTGGGTGAAGGGTTGCGAGATGCACTCGATCCAAGAACAAAAAGTTAAAGGGTAAAACTATGGGATTCCTCTCTGGAAAACGCGCACTGATTGTTGGCTTACTCAGCAACCGCTCTATCGCTTACGGCATTGCCGAGGCCATGAAGCGTGAAGGTGCGGAACTCGCATTCACCTACCAGACCGAGAAGCTGCAAGACCGCGTCACCAAGCTCGCCGCAGAATTCGGTTCCGACATCGTCCTGCAATGCGACGTCACCGACGACGGCCAGATCGCAGCGGTATTCGAAAACCTCGCCAAGAAGTGGGATGGTCTGGACATCATCGTTCACTCCGTTGCATTCGCACCGAAAGAGGCCCTCGCCGGCGACTATCTGGATGGCGTCACCCGCGAGAATTTCCGCATTGCCCACGATGTCAGTTCCTATAGCTTCGCAGCTCTCGCCAAGGCCGCACTTCCCATGATGCTGGGCCGCAACGCCTCCCTGCTGACCATCAGCTATCTGGGGGCGGAACGCACCATGCCCAACTACAACGTGATGGGAGTCGCCAAGGCCAGCCTGGAAGCCAACGTCCGCTACATGGCCCAGAGCCTGGGGCCCAAGGGCATCCGCGTAAACGCGGTATCCGCTGGCCCGATCAAGACGCTCGCCGCCTCCGGTATCGCCGGATTCGACAAGATGATGGATTTCAATGAACGTCATGCTCCGTTGCGTCGCAACGTCACGATCGAAGAAGTCGGCAACGTCTCCGCGTTCCTGTGCAGCGATCTGGCCAGCGGCGTGACCGGTGAGATCACTTATGTCGATGGCGGCATGAATACCACAGCCGCTGGTTCGGTGGAATCGATGGCGTGACAACTCGTTGACTCGTCATCACGATTACCGTATAAACTTATCCACATATAACTTAAATAAAATCCGGGGGGGGGTATGCAAGTTACGCAACGCCTGAATAACGAGAATGCAACGCTCTCATTAACTGGTCGATTCGACTTCAATTCCCATCGCGAATTCCGCGAGGGGTATGAGGCTCTGCTCCAGAAGCCGTCTGTGCAAAATCTCGAAATCGACATGGCTGGGGTCGACTATCTGGACAGTTCCGCACTTGGTATGCTGCTGCTGCTGAAAGACAGGGTTACCGCACGCAACGTCAAGCTCAGCATCACAAAGACCTCAGGTTCGGTACGTCAAATTCTCGAGATTGCGAATTTCGACAAGCTGTTTACCATTTCCTGAGCATTTCCAGAGCGCATCAGGCTACTCATGCAAAAGAAACCGATCGTTATCGGCTTGTTGATCTCTGCCGCCATGATGTCGGCGTTGATATTGCTTGCCGGAGACAATGCCCCGCTTAACGCGCCGCAGATTTCCGTCCTTGCGGCTGGCTTCATCGCCTGGATGACGCTTCTGATATCCACTTTCCCTAAGCGGGATAAGCGTGAATGGAAACCGCGCGCCATCGACACTGAGATCTCCAGTCTGGCTGACAGCTTTGATGGCCTGCTTCGCATCCTTCATGAAGAATTCAGTGGCCAGATCAGCGATACTCAAACCGAGCTGTCCCAGTTACGGGAATTGCTGGATGACGCGATTCTGAAGCTCATCAACAGTTTCACTGGGCTTGAAGCCACCACACGACGTCAACATGATCTTGTGCTGCAATTGACGCAAAGAGGCCAGCACGGACAGCCTGAAGAAAACAACGTTTCCGACGGTGCAGAGACAGAAATGTCCGAAGCTAATTCGGGCAACGTGACACTTGAGAAATTTCTCTCCGATACCTCACAGACGCTCACCCTGTTCGTAGACAATACCATTCAGGGTAGCAAACTGGGCATGGAACTGGTGATGAAGATGGATGAAATCGCCAGGGAAATGTCAAAAATCAACGACATCCTGAATGAAGTCGAAGGCATCGCCAGCCAAACCAACCTGCTTGCACTCAATGCAGCCATCGAAGCGGCGCGCGCCGGTGAAGCCGGGCGGGGCTTCGCCGTGGTCGCGGATGAAGTGCGAAAACTCTCCCTGCGCTCCAGTGAGTTCAGTACGGAAATCCGTACTCACATGGCGGATGTCAACCACTCCGTCGGTCAGGCAGAGGACCTGATCAAGAAGATGTCTTCCAAGGACATGAACTTCGCCTTGCAATCCAAGCAGAACGTCGAAGGCATGATTGTCCACATCCAGGAGATCAACCAGAGCATGGTTGAGGCAACCGAGGAACTTGCCGTATCGACGCAGGATGTGGAATACAACGTTCACACTGCGATCACCACACTGCAGTTCCAGGATCTGGCGACACAGCTGGTTGGGCATGCCGGCAGGCGCATGGACATCATCAAATCGATCATCGAGGGTATCGCTAACATCGAGCAGAGCCATCAGGTTGAAAACGACCGTCTGGCACGCCTGCGTGGTGCCATTCAGGAAATGACTGATCTGATCGAGAAGTCACGCCATAATCCGGTCAAGCAGGTGAATGTAGACGCAGGCGATATCGAATTGTTTTAATTAGAAGTTTTTGTTCACATGATTGACTTGATTCCCGAACAGGATAGGTTGTTCCGGGATGTTTTAATAAGGAGAGTTGCACATGGCGAAATCCATCCTTACCGTTGATGATTCAGCCTCCATTCGGCAGATGGTTTCATTCACCCTCAAAAGCGCCGGTTATGACGTGACCGAGGCGGTGGATGGTCAGGATGGCCTCGACAAGGCCAAGTCCAAATCATTCGACATGATTTTCACCGACCAGAACATGCCGCGCATGGATGGCCTGACCCTGATCAAGAACCTGCGCAACCTGCCCCAGTACAAGACTACACCCGTTCTGATGCTGACCACCGAATCCGGGGATGCAATGAAGGCCCAGGGACGTGCTGCTGGCGCCACCGGCTGGCTGGTCAAGCCTTTTGACCCCGCAAAACTGCTTGAAGTCGTCAAAAAAGTCATCGGATAACGATCACTCATGTCCATGTCGCTTAACGAGGAGAGACGATGAGCATCGACATGAGCCAGTTTTACCAGGTGTTCTTCGAGGAGAGCGCTGAGCATTTGGCTGAAATGGAACGCCTGCTACTGGAAATGGATGTCGACAATCCCGACATCGAGGAAATGAATGCCATTTTCCGTGCCGCCCACTCCATCAAGGGAGGGAGCGGGACATTTGGCTTCACGGACATGACCGAAGTCACCCATGTCCTTGAAAATCTGCTCGATCGCCTGCGCAAGGGCGAAATGGCCCCCCGGGTCGAAATGATCGATGTATTCCTTGAAGCGACAGATGTCCTCAAGGACCAGCTGGATTGCCACGTCAAGGGGACGGATGCCGACCCTGCAGTAGCCGAGGCCGTATGCGAAAAATTACGAGCCCTGACACAGGACGAATCTCCCCCTCCTGTAGCCGAAACCCCGCCAACCGTTTCAGCCGAGCCTCAACCGGCAGCGATGGCGGCGCCAGCGGCCAAAGACAACGCTGAAGTCCTGATTGAGTCTTCCACCAACATCTATGAAATCGTTTTCCGTCCTGGAAAATCCTTCCTCAAGCGTGAATCCGGCCTCGCGAACCTGAAATCCGAATTCGAGAGAATCGGCGAACTCGTGATCCTCGCCGAACCCGCCGAAGATCAAGAAAAAAAGAAGAAAGACAAAAAGGAAAAAAAGGGAAAGAAGGTCAAGCCGCTTATCGAGTGGCGCTTCCAACTGACCACGACAGAATCTCTGGAAGATATTCAGGATCTGCTCTCTTTCGTTGCCGACCCTGAAGACTTCACCGTATCGGTCGTTTCATCCCCTGACTCCATCATTTCCCCTCCGGCTGAAGAAGACAACAGTTTTGGATTCTTCGAACCACTACCGGAAACACCCTCCGTAGCTGCAACAGCGGCATTAGCTCAGGACGACGGATATGGATTCTTCGAGCCATTACCGGAGACGACCGGCGTAAAGGATTCCGGATATGGCTTCTTTACCGATCTGCCCACTGAAGGTTCGTCAGCACAAACCGTGGGCACTGACAACGATGGTTACGGCTTCTTTACCGATCTGCCAGCCCAGACTGCGGCAGCGCAGGCAGATGTCACGGAGGGCGACGGATATGGGTTCTTTGTCCCGATTCAGCAACCTGCATCTCCACCCTCGACCCCTGTTCTTCCCGTTGCCACGAACAAAGCTGCCCCACCTGTCAAGGCGAAGGAGAAAACGCCAGCAGCCTCTACAGGTGAAACGTCTATTCGGGTGGGCGTCGAACGCGTAGATCAGCTCATCAACCTTGTCGGTGAACTGGTCATCACGCAGGCGATGCTGGCACAAACGGCCTCTGAGGTGGATGCCATCCTGTATGAGTCCCTGCATAGCGGCCTCGCCCAACTGGAACGCAACACGCGTGACCTGCAGGAATCGGTCATGTCGATCCGCATGATGCCGATCAGCTTCGTGTTCAGCCGCTTCCCCAGAGTGGTACGCGATCTGGCAGGCAAGTTGCATAAGCAGGTCGAGTTAGTCACGGTGGGTGACACCACCGAACTGGACAAGAGCCTCATCGAAAAAATTGCAGATCCGCTGACCCATCTGGTACGCAACAGCCTGGACCACGGCATCGAAACCGCCGAAAAGCGTATTGCAGCCGGCAAGCCTGCCAAAGGCACGATTACCCTGTCAGCATCCAACCAGGGCGGTGCAGTCGTCATCGAGGTCTCGGATGACGGTGCCGGCCTCAACCGCGAACGCATCCTCAGCAAGGCCATGGAGCGTGGCCTGAATGCCCATGAAGGGATGTCTGACAATGAGGTCTGGATGCTGATTTTCGAGCCAGGATTCTCGACCGCCGAAGTCGTGACCGATGTATCGGGCCGTGGCGTGGGCATGGACGTCGTCAAGCGCAACATCACCGAGATGGGCGGCGATGTCCAGATCGGTTCTGCGCCCGGGGTCGGCACGACCATGACGATCCGTTTGCCCCTGACACTAGCCATACTGGATGGCATGTCAGTCGCCTTGGGAAAGAGCATTTACGTCATCCCGTTGAACCTGATCGTGGAAACGCTGCAACCCCGACAGGAAGATCTCAAGACCGTCACCGGCCAGGGTCACATGGTGCATGTGCGCGGGGAGTACCTGCCCATCATCGCCCTGCACCAGTTGTTCAACATGCCGACCGAAGTCACCGATCCATGTCAGGGCGTCCTGGTATTGATCGAGGCGGACGGCAAGAAGGCAGCATTGTTTGTCGACGCATTGGTCGGCCAGCAACAGGTCGTGATCAAGAGCCTGGAAACCAACTTCCGCAAGGTGGTCGGGGTTTCGGGCGCGACCATCATGGGGGATGGTACCGTCGCCCTGATTCTGGATGTGCCGACGCTGATCAAGCTCGGCCAAGGCAATATCTAGCGGACTGGCAAAGGAGGAGCAATGAACGCCAGCAGTACTGAAACAATCGACCAGGTTTCGAATGCCCCTGTGGGTGAATACCTCACGTTCGTCCTCGGTAGCGAGGAATACGGGATCGAGATTCTCAAAGTCCAGGAAATTCGTGGCTATGACGCAGTCACCAAGATCGCGAACACCCCGGACTTCATCAAGGGCGTCATCAACCTGCGCGGCACCATCGTCCCGATCGTAGATCTGCGGGTACGCTTCAACCTGGGCAAGGTCGAATACAACGAATTCACGGTCGTCATCATCCTCAACCTGAGCGGGCGCATCGTCGGCATCGTGGTAGACGGCGTCTCGGACGTCATTACCCTGCAGGCCTCTCAGGTAAGAGCCGTACCCGATCTGGTATCCACCATCGATACCAAGTATCTGGTCGGGCTGGGTACCGTGGATGATCGCATGCTCATTCTGGTCAATATCGAAAGTCTGATGAACAGCCAGGAAATGGCGCTCATCGACAGTGTTAGTGCGTAGGATTTAGAGGAGAATCCCATGAGAATCAACATGCCCGTCACCACGAACGAATACGTTCTGACCGACACGGACACCATCGTATCGACGACCGACCTGAAAGGTAACATCACTTCGGTCAATCGAGACTTCCTGCGCATCAGCGGGTTTACCGAGGCAGAACTCATCGGTGTTAACCACAATATCGTCCGCCATCCGGATATGCCGGCGATTGCCTTCGAGGACCTGTGGAATACCGTCAAAGCTGGCCGCCCATGGACCGGGATCGTTAAAAACCGTTGCAAGAACGGCGATTTCTACTGGGTAGAAGCCAACGTCACACCGCTGCGTGAAAACGGCCAGGTGACCGGCTACATGTCGGTACGAAACAAGCCAAGCCGGGCGCAAATCGAATCCGCCAGCGCCCTGTACAGCCAGTGGAACCAGGGGGTCTTCCCAAAGGCACCGCTGACAGCCCGCCTGAGCAAGACCCTGATCGACATGCCGCTGAACCTCAAGCTCATCTCGGCATTCGCTCTCCCACTCCTCAGTCTGCTGTTCCTGGCAGCCAGCATGAAGCTTGGACTTGCGTCACACTATCAGTTTCTGGCCATCATGGTGGGCCTCCTTGGTGCCATCGGGGGCTATCTGTTCATTTCCGGCATGTTGCTGAAACCACTGCAACAGACTGCTCGCCATCTGCGAACCGTCTCGGAAGGCAATCTGAACATTCACTTCGACATGTCGAGAAACGATGAAGTCGGCCACGTCCTGCAAGCCTTGCGATCTGTCCAGATCAAACTGGGCTATGACATGAACGAAACCCGAAAGATCGCCCAGGAAACCACGCGTATCAAGGTTGCACTGGACAACGTATCGACCAACGTGATGATGGCGGACACCGACCTCAACATCATCTACATGAACAAGTCCATCGTGACTATGCTGACCGCTGCAGAGGCTGATTTGAAGAAGGTGCTGCCAAGCTTCAATGTCAGCACACTGATGGGGACCAATATTGACGGTTTCCACAAGAACCCATCACATCAGCGCAACCTGCTTTCCACCTTTACCAGCACTTATACGACTCAGATCAAGGTCGCAGGCCTCACCTTCCGTCTCAGTGCAAACCCTGTCATCGACGAAAAGGGGGAACGTCTGGGTGCTGTGGTCGAATGGGCCAACATTACGGAAGAACTGGCAGCACAGGAGCGCGAACGCCAGCTGGCGGAAGAGAACCTGCGTGTCCGTATCGCCCTGGACAATGTCAGCACCGGCGTGATGATCGCCGACAACGAGCGCAACATCATTTACGTCAACAAGGCCGTGGTCAAGACCCTGTCTGGTGCAGAGGCCGACATCCGCAAGCAGTTGCCGAATTTCTCTGCCAACAGTCTGGTAGGCACCAATATCGATGGCTTCCACAAGGATCCGTCGCATCAGGCTCGCATGCTGTCCACCTTCACCAGTTCTTACACGGCCAACCTCGTCGTGGGTGGCCGCAACCTGCGGGTCACCGCCAACCCGGTTATCAACGACAAGGGCGATCGTCTTGGCGCTGTAGCCGAATGGATTGACCGCACCGCGGAAGTCGGCGTCGAGCAGGAAATCTCCCAGGTCGTCGAAGCAGCGGTCATGGGTGACTTCAAGACCCGCCTCGACAGTTCCAACAAGGAAGGTTTCTTCAAGACACTGGCCGAAGGCATGAACAAACTGCTGGAAACCAGCGATATCGGCCTGAACGAAGTTGTTCGCGTGCTGAACGCCCTCTCCCGTGGTGATCTGACTGAAAGCATCACCAATGAGTACTTCGGCACCTTCGGCCAACTCAAGGACGACTCCAACGCCACGGTCGAAAACCTGCGCAACCTGATCGAACAGATCAAGACGGCAGCCGAATCCATCAATACCGCCGCCAAGGAAATTGCCGCAGGCAACATGGATCTCTCGCAGCGCACTGAAGAGCAGGCGTCCAGTCTGGAAGAAACCGCCTCCAGCATGGAAGAACTCGCTTCCACCGTGAAACAGAACGCCGAGAACGCCAAGCAGGCCAACCAGATGGCTTCCGCCGCCTCCGGCGTCGCCGTGAAGGGCGGCGAAGTGGTCGGCGAGGTAGTGAATACCATGTCAGCCATCAACGAATCCTCGCGCAAGATCGTGGACATCATCAGCGTCATCGATGGCATCGCCTTCCAGACCAATATCCTCGCGCTGAACGCCGCGGTGGAAGCTGCCCGCGCCGGCGAACAGGGTCGTGGCTTCGCCGTCGTGGCGGGTGAAGTGCGCAACCTCGCACAACGCTCCGCCGCCGCCGCCAAGGAAATCAAGCAACTGATCTCCGACTCCGTCGAAAAGGTCGAGGATGGCTCCAAGCTGGTCGAACAGGCTGGTTCGACCATGGATGAGGTCGTCACCTCGGTCAAGCGGGTCACGGACATCATGGCCGAAATCACCGCCGCTTCTGTCGAACAGAGCTCCGGCATCGACCAGGTCAACCAGGCCGTCACCCAGATGGACGAAGTCACTCAGCAGAATGCCGCGCTGGTTGAGGAGGCAGCCGCAGCAGCTGAATCCCTGGAAGAACAGGCTCAGACCCTGATTGAATCGGTCAGTGTGTTCAAGTTGCCAGGGGGCAGTTCCAGCCCTGCTCTTTCCCGGCCTTCCGCAAACCGCTCCATTGCCGCCAGTGCAGGGACGGCAAGGCCTTCCCGCAAACCATTGCCGCCCCGCGGGTCCTCCAGCGATGATGGCGAGTGGGAAGAGTTCTAATCATAAACAGCGCATGCCCGGGGACTCTCCCCGGGCAAAACGGCTTGACCTGGCATGCCGCAATCCTTTTTCCATAGCATCCAGCTGCGTGAGCTGCATTCCAGGATATTTCGTTTGAGGCAAACATCATGATGATTAAGAACCTGTCGATCAAAACCCGCATGAACATGGTCATCGGGTTCATCTCCGCCATGATGATTGTCGGAGGCCTCGCGGGTATTGTCGGCATCTCGATGACCAACGAAGGATTACGGCGGGTCTATGAAGAACGCATGCGGCCAACTGGACAATTGCAGAATATCGATCGACTGATGCTGCTCAACCGGTTGAATGTGTCGAACATGCTGGCCAATGCTAGCACATCGGTCAGCAACAAAAAGGAAAACACAACCGTTGTGAATGAGTCCGAGATGGACGCTAGTGCAAGGGATATCGAAAAGAACCGCGACGAAATCACCGCTATCTGGAAAACCTACTACGAAGCCATCGTTGCACAAGACGAGAAGCAACTTGCAGACAACTACGCAGCATCACGCAAGGCATTTGTCACAGAGGGGCTGCAATCAGCAATCGGCGCGATCCGTGCCAGAGATTATGTACGTGCACGTGACGTCAGCCTGAACCGTGTCCCTAGCCTCTACCTGGCCGCTAAATCCGATCTGGATGCACTCCTCAAATACCATCACGACGGTGCAGCTGCCGAATACACTTCCGCTGCGCAGCGTTACAGGCTGATTCAGTACACAGCGATCACCCTCACCATCATGGGCGTCATTCTCGCGCTCTGGATCGGTGTCATGCTTTCCAACTCGATTACGCGACCACTGAAGCGTGTGCTGGAAATCTTCGATCGTATTGCCCAGGGAAATTTCGACAGCAAGATCGAGGTCAATCAATCCGATGAAGTCGGCAAGGTGCTGGAATCCCTGAAACAGACACAATCCCGCCTCAAAGCAGATGTTGAAGAAACCAAACGCATCGCGACCGAATCCCTGCGCATCAAGGTTGCCCTCGATAACGTGTCGACCAACGTCATGATGGCGGACCCGGACCTCAACATCATCTACATGAACAAGTCGATTGTGAAGATGCTCAGCGCTGCCGAGGCCGATCTCAGGAAAGACCTGCCAAGCTTCAACGTCAGCAAGCTCATGGGTGCCAACATCGACCAGTTCCACAAGAATCCGGCTCACCAACGACGCCTGCTCGGTGCTTTCACCAGCACACACGACACACAGATCAAGGTTGCAGGCCTGACTTTCCGGCTCTACGCCAACCCGGTCATCGACGCCGACGGAACACGCCTCGGAAGCGTGGTGGAATGGTTCAACATCACCGAAGAACTGGCAGCTCTGGAACGTGAACACAAACTGGCCGAAGAGAACCTCCGTGTACGCATTGCACTGGATAACGTCAGTACCGGCGTCATGATCGCTGACAATGATCGCAACATCATCTACGTCAATCGCGCTGTCGTAAAAACCCTTTCCGATGCCGAGTCAGATATCCGCAGGCAATTGCCGAACTTCTCTGCCTCCAAGCTCATCGGTACCAATATCGATAGTTTCCACAAGGTTCCTGCACACCAGGCCAACCTGCTGTCCAGTTTCACCTCCACCTACACGGCCAACGTCAATGTCGGTGGCCGGACCATGGTCGTCAGGGCCAATCCGGTCGTCAACGAAAAAGGGGAACGCTTGGGCGCGGTTGCCGAATGGGTCGACCGCACACTGGAGGTCGCCGTGGAGAATGAGGTTTCGGGAATCGTGCAGGCAGCTTCACGCGGCGATCTGACGCAACGGATATCCCTGCAGGGTAAAGAGGGCTTCTTCCGCAACCTGTCCGAAGGCATCAACCAGATGGTCTCGGCTACAGAGGCCATCATCAATGATACCGTCAGCGCCCTGGAACGGATTTCCAATGGGGACATGACCCAGCGTATCGATGGCGATTACGAGGGCGCATACGGTGTCATCAAGGATAATGCCAACCTGACGATCGATCGCCTGACGGAAATCGTCACCAACATCAAAACCGCTTCGGATGCCATCAATACAGCGGCCAAGGAAATCGCAGCAGGCAATACCGACCTGTCACAGCGCACCGAGCAGCAGGCGTCCAGTCTGGAAGAAACCGCCTCCAGCATGGAAGAACTCGCTTCCACCGTGAAGCAGAACGCCGAGAACGCCAAGCAGGCCAACCAGATGGCTTCCGCCGCCTCCGGCGTCGCCGTGAAGGGCGGCGAAGTGGTTGGTGAGGTGGTAAATACCATGTCCGCCATCAATAGTGCTTCGCACAAGATCGTCGACATCATCAGCGTCATCGACGGCATCGCCTTCCAGACCAATATCCTCGCGCTGAACGCCGCGGTGGAAGCTGCCCGCGCCGGCGAACAGGGTCGTGGCTTCGCCGTCGTGGCGGGTGAAGTGCGCAACCTCGCACAACGCTCCGCCGCCGCCGCCAAGGAAATCAAGCAACTGATCTCCGACTCCGTCGAGAAGGTCGAGGATGGCTCGAGACAAGTGGAACAGGCCGGTTCCACCATGGAAGAGATCGTCACCTCGGTCAAGCGGGTGACGGACATCATGGCCGAAATCACCGCCGCTTCTGTCGAACAGAGTTCCGGCATCGACCAGGTCAACCAGGCCGTCACCCAGATGGACGAAGTCACCCAGCAGAATGCCGCGCTGGTCGAGGAAGCGGCCGCAGCAGCTGAATCTCTGGAAGAGCAGGCTCAGACGCTCATCGAATCGATCAGCATCTTCAGAATTCCAGGTTCAGTCCCAACCACATCCTCGAGGACGACGGTCTCACGCAACGTCTCTTTACCAGGATCGAATGCTTCCCGTCAGGCTCGCCCGCCCCTGCCTGCACCCCCATCAGGAAATAGCGATGGGGAATGGGAAGAATTTTAATCAGGATATATGCCTACCATTCAGTTCAAGATGATTAATCGAGAATAACAATTGCTTAACCATGGCCATTCTTCCAGAGCGTGATACCCCTTCTCGCGAGTTCCTGTTCACAGAACAGGACTTCCAGCGTGTTCGCAAACTGATATACGACCATGCCGGGATCAATCTTTCCGATGGCAAGAAGGACATGGTCTACAGCCGCCTGGGGAGGCGGTTGCGGGCCACCGGGCTAGGAAGTTTCCGAGAATACCTTGGACTACTGGAAACCAACGATGAAGTGGAGTGGGAGGCATTCGTCAATTCCCTGACGACCAACCTCACGGCCTTCTTCCGGGAACCCCATCACTTCCCGTTATTGGCAGAACACCTCAACAAGGTCAGGCACCGCAAGCCCATTGATCTGTGGTGCAGTGCAGCTTCGACTGGTGAAGAACCGTATACGATGGCCATGACGGTGGTCGATGCCTTCGGAAGCTTTACTCCCCCAGTCCATATTCTCGCGACCGACCTGGATACCAACGTATTGAAAAAAGCACAGTCGGGCATCTACCCCCTGGACCGGGTTGAAAAACTTTCCCCGGACGTTCTGAAACGTTTCTTTCTCAAAGGGACCGGCAAGAACGCCGGTTATGTTCAGGTCCGCAAGGAACTGAGAGACATGATCACCTTCCGGCAACTCAACCTGCTGGATGCGAAATACCCGATCCATGGCCCGTTCGAAGCCATTTTCTGCAGAAACGTCATGATTTACTTCGACAAACCGACGCAATACAAGATCCTGCAAAAATTCGTTCCCCTGATGCACAGTGATGCATTACTGTTTGCCGGACACTCTGAAAGCTTCCAGCACGCTGCCGATCTGTTCCATATCCGTGGCAAGACGGTCTATACCATTGCTGACAAATCCAAACATCTGGCAATCTCGGCGACACGATGAGCAGACAAGCAAGCGGGTTTGAAGAAACCCTCGCCCCCAATCTCTACTTCGATCGGACCTTCAACATCCAGTCGGCCAAGATCCTGCCGGGAGAATATTACGTCACGCGTCGCGACATGATGCTGGTGACCACGCTGGGTTCCTGCGTTGCCGCATGCATTCGAGACCGTACCAACGGCATCGGTGGCATGAATCACTTCATGCTGCCGGAAAATGCACAGGAACAGGGCGGATGGGGCGCATCCTCCACACGCTATGGGACTTATGCCATGGAAATGCTGATCAATCAGCTATTGAAGCTTGGTGCAGCCCGTGAGAATCTGGAAGCCAAACTGTTCGGCGGTGGCGCAGTCATCAAGAACATGAGTGCGACCAATGTCGGTGAACGGAATGCAAAATTCGGTCTCGATTACCTCAAGACAGAAGGAATTCCGGTAATCGCCAAAGACCTGCTGGATATCTATCCGCGAAAGGTATATTACTTTCCGGCAACAGGAAAAGTGCTGGTCAAGAAACTACGCAACATCCACAACGACACGATCGTCAGCCGTGAGCGCGAGTACAGTTCCCGTCTGGTCGAATCCAAGGTGGAAGGTGATATCGAACTCTTTACCTAATCAACGATACTTCTGGTGTTAACCTATTCTCCTGTGCACGGCGTCAGATTTAACATTCAGTAATCGTTATAAGAACATTCCAAAGAAACCATGAATAAAATCAAAGTGGTTGTTGTCGATGATTCGGCCCTGATCCGTTCACTGCTCAAGGAAATCATCAACAGTCAGAAAGATATGGAAGTCGTTGGCGCGGCCCCTGATCCTCTGGTGGCCCGGGAGATGATTCGCAACCTCAACCCGGATGTCATTACGCTGGACGTGGAAATGCCGAAGATGGACGGCCTGGATTTCCTCGAAAAACTGATGCGCCTGCGCCCCACCCCGGTGCTCATGATTTCCACGCTGACAGAACGCGGTTCTGACGTCACACTGAGAGCCTTGGAGCTTGGTGCTGTCGATTTCATTTCGAAGCCGAAAATGGATATCCAGAACAGCATGAAGGATTATGCCGATGAAATCACCGGCAAAATCCGCATCACGGCCAAAGCACGTGTCAAACAGCTTTCACCCATCGCTTCAAGTTCAAGCAAAACTGCCGATGTGGTGCTTCCCTCGCTGCAGAATAAGGTGACATCCACCGAGAAAATCCTGGTGTTCGGTGCATCGACCGGTGGCACGGAAGCCTTGAAAGATGTTCTCATTCACATGCCTCCTGACAGCCCGGGGATTGTCATCGCCCAGCACATGCCGGAAGGATTTACCAAGTCGTTTGCAGCTCGCCTGGACGGTTTGTGCAAGATTCGCGTCAAAGAGGCAGAACACGGTGACCGGATCCTTCCTGGCCACGCCTACCTGGCGCCAGGCCACTCGCATTTACTGCTTACCCGTAGTGGCGCCAATTACATTTGTGAGTTATCCCAGGCAGAACCCGTAAACCGTCATCGTCCATCTGTGGACGTCCTGTTCCGATCTGCAGCCAACAACGCCGGCAAGAACGCCATTGGCATCATCCTCACCGGTATGGGCAAGGACGGTGCTGCCGGCATGCTGGAAATGCATGAGGCTGGAGCCCACACCTTTGCCCAGGATGAAGCCAGTTGCGTTGTATTCGGCATGCCGAAGGAAGCCATCGCTCAAGGCGGTGTAGATGACATCGTTCCGTTGAAAGACATGGCAAAGGCCATCCTGAATCACCTCTCCTCACTCGGCAGCAAATCATTTCGTGTCTGAAATGAGGATAAAGAAAAAGGGGCCAATGGCCCCTTTTTCTTTATCAGGTCACTGGTGATGTTATGGTGCGCCGGCACTCAGAGCCTGTTTGTTGATCGTGATCGAGGCCTTGTTCTTCAGCGAGGCAAGGTACGCGGAAACATATTCCTCGGACAACGCTGACAGCACTTCGATCGAAGCGGCATTCCTATCCGCCTCCTCAGTCGGGATAGCGCTATCGACTCTGGATACCTTGATAATGCTGAAACCGATGTTCTTCCTGTCCACTACATCATAGGCCGGGAGTTTATCAGCATTGATCGTGAAAGCCTTACGCATCACTTCATCTGTCAACCCCTGCGCATTACGGCGATCGATAACGACTGGAGGAATCCAATTCAGGCCCTCGACATCTTTACCCTGCTTCAGGGTAGCTATCATTTCAGCGCTCTTCTTGCTTGCGAGTGACATGGCCTGTTCATGCTTCAGATAAGCTTCGATGGCCGACTTCACCTCTGCAAAACTACGTGCAGCCGCCGGTTTGTATTCCAGAACGCGCGCAGATACCAAGGTGTTAGGTGCAGCTTCGATAGCCTCGGTATTACGTTTTTCCTTGATCGCTTCGTCCGAGAAAATAGCATTCACCAGTTTGTCGTTCTTGAAGAACTTGCTGGCATCCTCGCGGCTCATCCACTGGCTGGTCTGGCTCGGCACACCGAACTTCTTGACGACCGGCTGCAAGCTGTCGGACTGTTCATATACCATGTTACTGAAGGTCTCGGCCTGTTCGGCAAACTTGGCCAATGCCTTTTGATACATCAACTCACCACGGATATTGGCCTTCACCTCGTCAAACGACTGGCCCTGCCCCTTGATTTCGGTCAGTTGGATAATGTGATAGCCAAAGTCTGACTCCACGAGATCGCTGATGGCGCCTGGTGACATGCTGTAAACGGCGTCCTCGAAAGGTTTGACCATCATGCCACGGCCGAACAATCCCAGGTCCCCGCCCTTATCAGCGGATCCAGGATCCTGAGAGTATTTCTTGGCAAGTTCGGCAAATTTCTTCGGGTTCTTCCTGACCTCGGCCAACACGGATTCAGCCTTGGTTCGTGCCTCCTTCTTGGAAGCCGCATCAGTCTTGCCACCGAAGCTGATCAGAATGTGACTGGCACGACGTTGCTCATCCCCCTGGAACTTGGATGCATTCTCATCGTAGTATTTTTTCACTTCGTCTTCAGTGACTTGCATGCTCGGGACAAAATTGTTGGCCGAGAGCAGGACATATTCGATTTTCACCTGTTCCGGCGTGCGGAACTTGTCCTTGTTCTTGTCGTAATAGGCCTGAATCGCCGCATCATCGACCTTGGTCTGTCCAAGGAAATCATCCGCTTTCAGATCGGCCACGCTGACTTCACGCTGCTGGAATTCCACCTTCAGGATGTTGTCACTGGCGGAACGGGAAATATTCGCTGCCGCAGCGATGCTGTCGCGCGCAGTCTGGGAAAGCAGGCTTGCACGCATGCGTGCTTCAAACTGGCTGGGTGTCAGGTGATTCTGGGAAAGGATACTGTCATACAACTCCTGAGAGAATTTCCCACCTTGCTGAAATTCCTGCATGCCCATGATGTATTTGCCAAGTTGCTCATCCGAGATGGTGAGCTTGGAACGCTGAACTTCATCACCCATCAAGCGCGTGACAATCAGCTTGTTCAGCACGGATTGCTTCACGGCTGGATCATCCAGCATGGCCGGATCGGTCTTGCCACTGGCCTGCAACTGGTTACGCATATCCTGCATGGCATTACCGAACTCCTGCACGGTCACACTCTTGCCATTGACCTTGGCAACAGCCACATTGGAACCGGCGTTATGCAGGTAGGAATCGATCCCCCACAGGGCAAACGGGACAGTAATGAAAGCCAGAATGAGTTTGGCCAGCCAACCTTTGGAATGCTCACGAAATGTTTCCAGCATGACAGTAACCTTAGTTAAAACATTGAACTGAACCGCCGCGCCAGTCACCCTACAGGCATGACGCGAGGCTTAAAAAAGGGTTGACTATACCACAGAGAAGGGCCGGATGCGGCCCTGTCATGATGCCGGAAACAAAAATGGCGAGCCCAAAGGCTCGCCATTTTTTTATTGGCGGAGTGGACGGGACTCGAACCCGCGACCCCCGGCGTGACAGGCCGGTATTCTAACCAACTGAACTACCACTCCTAAAACTGTTGGATCGAATACTGATACTCGAATCCTAAGTGACGCGATAACTGGTGGGTGCTGACGGGGTCGAACCGCCGACATTCGCCTTGTAAGGGCGACGCTCTACCAACTGAGCTAAGCACCCTTTGAAAGTGCTACCGCGATCACCAAAGTCCGCTAGTTTACAGCATCCTTCAGGGATTTGCCAGCCCTAAATTTTGGAGAATTCGCCGCCTTGATCTTGATGGTGGCGCCTGTGCGGGGATTGCGACCACTACGGGCTGCACGCTTGCCGACATAAAAGGTACCGAAGCCGATCAGGGTTACCAGATCACCCTTTTTCAGAGCCTTGGCAATTGCATCTGTAGTAGCATCCAGCGAACGACCGGCTGCAGCCTTGGAGAGACCGGCAGCTTTTGCGATTTGTTCAATCAGTTCAGACTTGTTCACGAGCAATCCCCTTTCGACACATTATTTAAGAATGACAGGACGAACCCTGCAACCCGCTTTATAGCAAGCGGGAAAAGTCCATGTCAAGACTTTCCAGCCCTTTTCTTCAGCCCTAATGCTTGGTGATGCCGGAAGGCTCCGAAACGGTTGTTCCTGCACCAATTTCGACAGATTCCGCCGCTTGGGGCAAGGGTTCCGGCATGCGCTCAAGCGCAATTTCCAAGACCTCGTCAATCCATTTCACCGGATGGATATCCAGCTGGTTCTTGATGTTATCCGGAATATCCACCAGATCCTTGACGTTCTGCTCCGGAATCATCACGGTCTTGATGCCGCCCCGGTGTGCCGCCAGCAGTTTTTCCTTCAACCCACCAATCGGCAGAACCTCGCCGCGCAAGGTGATCTCACCTGTCATGGCAACATCAGCACGGACCGGGATATTGCACAGCACCGAAACCAGTGCCGTGCACATGCCGATCCCGGCACTCGGTCCATCCTTGGGTGTCGCTCCCTCAGGAAGGTGAATGTGGATATCGTGTTTCTCATAGAAGTCCTCGCTGATGCCGAGGCGCTTGGCGCGACTGCGCACCACGCTCATGGCCGCCTGGATGGACTCCTGCATGACATCCCCCAGTTTCCCGGTGGTAATGGTCTTGCCCTTGCCCGGCAACAGTACGGTTTCGATGGTCAACAGCTCACCACCCACCTCGGTCCAGGCCAAGCCGGTCACCTGGCCTACCTGATTTTCCTTGCCGGCGATGCCGAAGTCATAGCGCTGAACACCCAGATACTTGTCCAGGTTACGCGGAGATATCGTCACGCGCTTGCCGCTCTTGCCTTTGGCGGTCGTCAGCAGTTCCTTGACTACCTTACGGCAAATCTTGGAAATCTCTCGATCCAGGCTGCGCACACCAGCTTCGCGGGTGTAATAGCGCACGATGTCACGAACGGTCGCTTCCGAGACACTGATTTCGGTTTCTTTCAGGCCATGGGTCTTCAACTGCTTGGGCAGCAGGTATTTCATGGCGATATTGACCTTTTCGTCCTCGGTATAACCGGCGAGGCGAATAACTTCCATCCGGTCCAGCAACGCAGGAGGAATATTGAGCGAATTGGATGTCGCGACGAACATCACATCCGACAGGTCATATTCGACTTCCACGTAATGGTCGACGAAAGTGTGATTCTGCTCAGGGTCAAGGACCTCAAGCAAAGCAGAGGATGGATCGCCGCGGAAATCCTGTCCCATTTTGTCCACTTCATCGAGCAGGAACAGCGGATTTTTTACCGCCACCTTGGTCATGCTCTGCAACACCTTGCCGGGCATGGAGCCGATGTAGGTGCGGCGATGCCCGCGGATTTCGGATTCATCACGCACTCCACCCAAGGCCATGCGTACAAATTTGCGGTTCACTGCCTTGGCAATACTCTGCCCCAACGAGGTCTTGCCAACACCCGGAGGTCCGACCAGGCAAAGAATCGGCGCTTTCAGCTTGTCCACGCGCTGCTGTACGGCGAGATACTCAATGATGCGTTCCTTGACCTTTTCCAGGCCATAATGGTCGGCATCGAGGATTTTTTCAGCGGCAGCAAGATCCTTGCTGATCTTGGTGCGCTTCTTCCACGGCAGGCCGACCAGGGTTTCTACATAATTGCGCACCACGGTGGCTTCAGCGGACATCGGCGACATCATCTTCAGCTTCTTCATTTCGGCCTGCACCTTGTTCAATGCCTCCTTGGGCATGTGTGCAGCCTTGATCTTCTGCTCAAGCTCGTCGATATCGGCGTTTTCGTCCTGCTCCCCGAGTTCTTTCTGGATCGCCTTGACCTGTTCGTTCAGGTAATACTCGCGCTGACTCTTCTCCATCTGGCGCTTGACGCGGCCACGGATACGCTTTTCCACCTGCAGGATGTCAATTTCGGCTTCCAGTACACCCAGCAGGTGTTCCAGACGCTTGCCGATATCGATCATTTCAAGAATCTGCTGCTTTTCTTCCAGTTTCAGCGAAAGATGGGCGGTAATGGTATCGGCCAAACGACCACCATCATCAATGGTCGCCAAGGACGTGAGGATTTCTGGCGGGATCTTCTTGTGCAACTTGACGTACTGGTCGAACTGCGTGAATACGGTACGCATCAGCGCCTGAATTTCAGCATCGTCCGTTTTTTCCGGCTCGATCTTTTCAACTCTGGCAGCGATGCAGTCCGCAGTCTCGACAAACTCGGTCACGCGCGCACGATGCACCCCTTCCACCAGCACCTTGACGGTACCATCCGGGAGCTTAAGCATCTGCAGCACGGTCGCGATCGTGCCGACCTCATACAGGTCGGCTGCCTCAGGCTCATCCTTGTTTGGCGATTTCTGCGCAACCAGGAGAATCTGCTTGTCGTTTTCGGAAGATATCTCCAAGGCCTTGACCGATTTGGCGCGCCCCACAAACAACGGGATGACCAGATGGGGATAAACCACCACATCACGCAAGGGCAGCAAAGGCACCAGACCTGCGTCGAGGGGTTGAACGGCGGGAGTATTTTCAGTCATGGGAACCTCTAATAAGGGACAGCTACCGCAAATCGGAAGCTACAGCCGGCGATTGGCCAAGCTACTACTTAAGGTTAGATATGGTCGCACCAGGCCAGTTCAAGACCTGATGCGAAAATATCTTGCCGAATTCCTCTGACTAACCGGCAGACTCGGCGAGGCGGGACTGCTCGGAATAGATCAGCAGAGGCGGGGTTTCACCAAGGACGACGCCTTCGTCGACCACCACCTTTTCAAGATGCTGCATGGAGGGCAGGTCGAACATGATGTCGATCAGCGAATGTTCGAGAATGGAACGCAGTCCGCGGGCACCTGTCTTGCGCTCCAGAGCCTTTTTGGCAATGAGCAACAGTGCGGATTCACGAAACTCCAATTCCACGCCTTCCATACGGAACAGCTTCATGTATTGCTTGGTCAGCGCGTTCTTGGGCTCGACCAGAATCTTCATCAGAGCAGCTTCGTCCAGGGACTCGAGCGTGGCAACGGCCGGAAGCCGACCGACGAATTCTGGAATCAGGCCGAACTTGATCAGGTCTTCCGGCTCGACTTCACGCAATACCTCACCCACGGCACGGACGTTTTCCTTGCTCTTCACTTCCGCGCCGAAACCGATGCCACCCTTTTCCGAGCGGCGCTGGATGACTTTTTCCAGGCCGTCGAAAGCACCGCCGCAGATGAAGAGGATGTTGGTCGTATCCAGCTGCACGAAATCCTGGTTAGGATGCTTGCGACCGCCCTGAGGGGGCACGGAAGCCACAGTCCCTTCGATCAGCTTGAGCAATGCCTGCTGCACGCCTTCACCGGATACGTCACGTGTAATGGACGGGTTATCCGATTTACGGGAGATCTTGTCGATTTCATCGATGTAGACGATGCCGCGCTGAGCCTTCTCGACATCGTAGTCACACTTCTGCAGCAGCTTCTGCATGATGTTCTCGACATCCTCACCCACATAACCGGCTTCGGTCAGCGTGGTGGCATCGGCCATGACGAAAGGTACGTCGAGCAGGCGGGCCAGTGTCTGCGCCAGCAGTGTCTTGCCGGAACCGGTCGGGCCAATCAGCAGAATATTGGTCTTGGCGATCTCGACGTCGTCCTTGTGGTCGCTCTGCTCGAGTCGCTTGTAATGATTGTAGACCGCCACCGCGAGAATGCGCTTGGCGGCTGTTTGCCCGATCACATACTGATCAAGGATTTCGCAGATTTCCTTGGGCGTAGGCAGGCTGTTGCTCCGGGCCATCAGGCCGTCGCCACCCTGGATCTCCTCGCGAATGATGTCGTTGCACAGATCCACGCATTCATCACAGATGAATACGGAGGGGCCGGCGATGAGCTTCTTGACTTCGTGCTGACTTTTCCCACAAAAGGAGCAATACAGCAGCTTCTCGCCTTCCGTCTTACTGGTCATAACTATTTGGTCTCAGTTCTACTTAACGAATACTATCTTATGCGGCAACTCAGCGGCTGGCAATGACCTGATCGACCAGACCGTATTCCACCGAGCGCTCTGCACTCATGAAATTATCGCGGTCGGTATCACGTTCGATATTCTCGATCGGCTGGCCGGTATGGGAAGCCAGGATCTGGTTCAGTCGCTCTCGCAGGAATAGGATTTCCTTGGCGTGGATCTCGATATCGGAAGCCTGACCCTGGAAACCGCCCAACGGCTGGTGAATCATGACGCGGGAGTTGGGCAGGCAGAAACGCTTGCCCTTGGCACCCGCCGTCAGCAGCAAAGCCCCCATGCTGGCCGCCTGGCCGATGCACAGCGTGCTAACGTCGGGCTTGATGAACTGCATGGTGTCATAGATCGCCATGCCAGCCGTCACCGAACCACCAGGAGAGTTGATGTACAGGGAAATATCCTTGTCCGGATTTTCCGCCTCGAGGAACAGCAGCTGCGCGACCACGAGGTTCGCCGTCATATCGTTGACCGGACCGACCAGGAAAATCACCCGCTCCTTCAGCAATCGCGAGTAGATGTCGTAGGAACGTTCCCCACGACCGCTCTGCTCGATCACCATCGGGATATACCCGAGCCCTTGCGGCTCCCAGCTGCTATGCATGCTCATTTAGGCCTTGTTCCCCATTACTTCGTCAAAGGACACCTTCTTTTCGTTGACCTTGGCACGTTCCAGCACCCAGGCCACGACGTTCTCTTCGGTTGCCATACCGAACGGCTCATCCAGACGCGAGGGGTCAGCGTAGTACCAGCGTACCACGTCCTCCGGTTGCTCAAAGCTCTTGGAGAATTCGTCCACCATCGCGCGCACCTGGTCAGCGTTGGCCTGCAGGGAGTTCTTGTTGATCAGTTCGCCGAGGATGACGCGGATACCCACATTTCGACGGGCTTGTTCTTCGAACATGGCAGGCTGCAGTTGCACCTTGCTCATGTCAGTTCCGCGACGTTGCAGATCGTTCTGCACGGCCTCCATCAGACGTCCCAGTTCCATGGTGATCAGCGCTTTCGGCAGCTCAATGGTGACAGCACCCAGCAGTGCCTGGAATACCTGATCCTTGACGCCCGCGCGGACACGCTTGGCGACTTCCTGCTCCAGGCTTTCCTTGATGTCGGCACGCATCTTTTCAACGTCACCGTTTTCCACGCCCAGCAGCTTGGCAAACTCGGCATCCACTTCCGGCAGCTTGATCTGGGAAACGCTGTTCACGGTCACTTCGTAGGATACGGTCTTGCCGGCCAGTTGCGGGCTCGGATTGTCTTCGGCGTAAGTAATATCAAACTTCTGGGTGGCGCCGGCCTTGGCACCGATGATGTTGTCATCGAACTCGGCGATGCGGCCGTCTTCGCCCAGCACCAGATCGATACCCTGGCCGTTGGTGCTTTCCACTTCCTGACCGTCGATTTCAGCACGGAAAGCCACGTTGACGCGGTCCCCCTTCTTGGCAGCACGCTTTACCGGCTCGAAGGTGGCGCGTTGCTTGCGCAGTACTTCGATGGTCTTGTCCACATCCTTGGCAGTCACGGTGACATTCGGCTTGTCGATCGCCACGCCGGACAGATCACCGACTTCGACTTCCGGGAAGACTTCGAAAGTCGCCACATATTCGAAATGATCAGCAGCTTCCTGGAACGGCTTGTGCTCGATGTTCGGATAGCCGGCCACACGCAGCTTGTTCTGCTCGACCGCATCGGAGAAACTGGATTCAACCGCCTTGGAGAACACTTCGTCACGGACTTGCGGGCCATAGTTTTTCTGCACCAGGTGCATCGGGACCTTGCCGGGGCGGAAGCCGGGCAGCTTGGCATTGCGGGCCATACCGGACAGGCGCTGATTGACTTCTTCTTCCAGGGGCTTCAGCGGCACAGTTACCGTCATGCGACGCTCGAGAGTGCTCAGGGTTTCAACGGTTGATTGCATGTGCTTAATCCTTAATTCAATAACGTATCACGTTGGTGCGAAAGGAGAGACTCGAACTCTCACGCCTTGCGGCGCTGGAACCTAAATCCAGTGCGTCTACCAATTCCGCCACTTTCGCATGGTTAAAAATATGGGCGCCGAAACGCCACGTCCGATAGGCGAAATCCCTATATTGTAACCGAGTCGGAAGCTCGGGAAAACCTTATCCGCTTCCTGATTGACAAAGCCCCGGCCCGGGTCGCAAGATGAGGTGACCAATCACGAGGAAAATCACCATGTCGAATACGATCAACGCCGAGGAAGTCGCCCTGCTTCGGGCTGAATTGGAAATGCTGATGAAAGAACGTCAATCCATGCTGGTCGTCACCGGAGCCGCTGCCGGACTGATTGCCGAATTGGACAGCCACGACCTGCCGGCCGGCGCGGTTGAAGCCGCCGAACTGATGGCAGAGGGAATCAACGCGCTGTCGGAGGAAACCCTGCAGGACGCCCTCAACGCTGTTCAGGCACATATCGCCTGACTACCGGTCATGCCAGGTAGCGATCCAGGTATTCCTGTATCGATTGTTCGATCTTGCCTTTGGCGGGCCTGAGCAACCAGGACAAGTCCACGGCCACCCTGACGCGATCTTCCTCGACCTGAATGTGCCCGGTAGCACCCGGACAATCGAATTTCAAGGTATCCCCTTGCCAGACATGATTGGCGTTCAGGTCACTCTTCAACTCCTGAGCAACCGATTCCACCGCCTGCCTGCCCCCTTCGATCCCCAGCGCATGCCGGCGGGTCACATCGATTGTTGCCATTCACCCTCCCCTTTTGACGAGCCAGACTGTAAACTCGCAAGCCATGACGAAATGCAAGGCCAAACCTTACCTGATTGCAGTGCTGTGCGCACAGATGGCTGCCTGCGCGACACAAACCTATCAGGCTAAACCGATCGAACCGGTCCAGTCGCTGGCACGTTTCGAGTCGCGAAGCCTCGACAGCCCTGAACTGCGCATCGACATGGTGGCACAGGGTTACCCTGAACAAAAGCTCCCCGTCGAAATCTGGGGCCTGAACGAATTGACCCTGGCCGCGTTTCATTACCACCCCCAGTTGGAAGTCGCCCGAGCACAGTGGCAATCCGCTCAAGCCGCGGCCCAGACCGCCGCACAGAAACCGAATCCCAGCATCAATCCCGGGGGGGAACATCATAGCAAGACCGATGGCGGCGTATCACCCTGGACGCTCGGATTTTCCCTGAGCATCCCCTTCGAGGCCTCCGACAAGCGGGCAGCCCGCATGGCAAGGGCGGCCAACCTTTCCGAGGCAGCCCGCATCGAAATCGGCCAGGTCGCCTGGCAGGTTCGCAGCCGCTTGCGCCAGCAGTACGTCGAATATCAGTCCACGCTGCAGCAGATCGACCTGCTGAAGCGAGAGCTCGCACTTCGGGAAGAGATCGTGCAGATGCTGCAGACACGCATGGAAGCCGGCATGGTGTCGGATATCGAGCTGACTAATGCCCGCCTGCTGGCACAGAAGACCCAACAATCGCTATTGGCAGAGCACGGCAAACTTCCCTCTCAACTCGCAGGGCTGGCGGAAGCTGTCGGACTGCCAGCGGAGGCGCTGAATGGAAAGCGTATCGCAACCCTGCCGCCGCTTCCTGACGCCACCCCCGCCGCCCTGCAACGCTCGGCCCTGCTGAACCGGCTCGATCTGCGCGCCGCCCTGGCCCGCTATGCCGCGGCCGAATCGAAACTGCAGCTCGAAATCGCCAGGCAACGTCCGGATATCACACTGTCGCCCGGCTATAGCTTCGACCAGGGAGACAACAAGTGGTCGTTTGGCTTGTCCATGATCCTGGCACTGCTCAACCGGAACGAGGGCCCCATCGCCGAGGCCGAGGCACAGCGTGCGGTGGAGATGCAGCAGTTCGAGGCATTGCAGCAACGCATTATCGGTGAAGCGGAACAGGCTCATGCGCGATACCGTGCCGCACTGGAGGAAATCGCCAAGGCCGAGAAACTGTTATCCGCACAACGGCAGCGCACCGCACAGAGTGAACGTCAATATGACGCCGGCTACATCGACCGCCTGGAAATGACGGGAACCCGCTTGGAACTGCTGAACGCGGAAGAAGGCCTGGCTGCGGCCAGGAACCGTGCCCAAGTCGCGGTGAGTGCGCTCGAGGAATCAACACAGCGACCACTGGACCCCACTCTCAACTTCCCGCTTCCGGCAGACAAGGTATCCCGGCCATGAATCGAAAAATCGCCCTGATCATCGCCCTGCAAACCCTGATCATCATTGTGCTGTTCTGGGTTCTGGTGTTCTACGGCAAGGATGAATATGAAGCCGCAACCAGCGAGCACGATGATGTGATTGCCAGCGCTTCGCACGTCACCACTGAAAACGGCGCGGCGACCATCACGCTTTCTCCGGAATCCCAGCAGCAGAGCGGCATCGCCACGTCCCCGCTGAAGGCTTCGACTCACGTCGCGGCGGTCTCCAGTTTCGGCATGGTGATCGGCATCGACACACTGGTTGAACAGCGCACCCGTTACCTTGCCGCCAAGGCGGATGCCAGCGTCGTCCGTGCCGCCATCGCCAACAGCCAGCAGGAATACCAGCGCCTGCAAATGCTCAACCGTGACAACCACAACGTCTCCGACCGTGCCGTGTCCGCGGCTGAAGCGGCATGGAAGGCCGACGAGGCCAAACTGGCCGCAGCGGAGGTCGCTGCATCCAGCATCCGTGACAGTATTCGCCAGCAATGGGGGGAAACCTTGACCGAATGGGCGACACAGCAATCTCCGGGCGCTGACATGCAAGCCTTGCTGCAATACCGGGAGGTGCTGATCCAGGTCACGCTCCCCTACGATGCCGCCACGCCAGGCAAAAACACCCCCCTGATGATCGAGCCCGCCGGGGCTCAGGGCAAGGCCATCCAGGCGATGTACGTCTCCCCTTCACCACAAACCGACAATACCATTCAGGGCAAGACCTACTATTACCGTGCCGCCGCGGGCAATCTGCGCGCCGGGATGCGGGTCACGGTCAGGATGCAGGCACAGGACAAAGCGACCGCCGGGGTGCTGATCCCGCAATCCGCGGTGGTGTGGTATGCCAACAAGGCTTGGGTGTACAGGAAGGCCTCTGCGGATAAATTCGTCCGCCAGCAGGTCAGCACGGAGTCAGAGGTCGGGGATAGCTGGTTCAATGCCGGCCCATTCCAGCCGGGTGAGGAGATCGTGACCAGCGGCGCACAGTTGCTGTTATCCGAAGAGTTCAAGTACCAGATCAAGAATGAAAACGAGGATTGATATGGCCGGTCAATCCTCCTGCCGTTGGAGACGGGTGTTTGCTGCACGTAATTTCGAAACCGTCATGGCATACACAAGCATTTCAATCGACACTTCGGAGCGGGTCGCCATCACGAGGGGCATCCAAAAATGATGTCTGCACTCGTCAGATTCGCGGTCCGCTTCCATGGCGTCATCGTCGGCCTTGCCTGTCTGGTCGTGGTCTATGGCCTATACAGCCTGACCCGCGCCAACCTGGATGTATTCCCGGAATTTTCGCCGACACTGGTCGTCATCCAGACGGAATCCCCTGGACTCACCGCCGAACTGGTGGAATCGCTGGTAACGCAACCGATCGAGAACGCCATCTCCGGCACGGTCGGGATCGATTCCATGCGTTCACAATCCATCCCGGGACTCTCGGTCGTCACCGTCATCTTCAAGGAAGGCACGGATATCTACCGCAACCGTCAGGTGGTGGCTGAGCGCCTCGGCACGCTGACGAGCCTGCTTCCTCGCAACGTGGTTCCCAACATCACCCCCCTCGCCTCCTCGGCGAGTACTGTACTGGGACTAGGCATCACCTCGGACTCGCGCAGCCTGATGGAGTTGCGCACATTGGTCGACTGGACCATCCGACCGCACCTGATGGCGGTACCGGGCGTGGCCGATGTCAACGTGTTCGGCGGCGAAATCCGCCAGTTCCAGATTCAGGTCAATCCGGACAAGCTGATTCGCTACAATCTGTCTCTGCAGGAGGTGCTGGCCGCCGCGGCCAGATCCACGGGCGTCCGTGGTGCCGGGTACATCGAGAACAACAACCAGCGCATTCTGATCAACAGTGAAGGTCAGGCACAGACCCCCGCCCAGGTTGCACAGATGCCCTTGCTGCACCGCAATGGCCAGACGGTACGTTTCGGAGACATCGGGCAGGTCGTCGAGGGGCCCGCGCCATCGATCAGCGGCGCAGCCATCAACGGCAAGCCCGGGGTTTACCTCTCGGTCCAGGGACAATTGGGCGCCAACACCAAGGCGGTCACACTCGCGGTGGAGAAGGCCATGCACGAACTGGAGCCCGCGCTGGCAGCACAGCAGGTCAAGCTCTATCCGCGTCTGTTCCGTCCCGCCAATTTCATCGAAACCTCCATCGACGGGGTCAAGACAGACATCCTGATCGGCTCGGTGCTGGTCGTGGCTGTGCTGTTCATGTTCCTGTTCAATGTACGAACCGCCTTCATTTCCGCCACGGCCATCCCCCTCTCCCTGCTGACGGCCATCATCGTGCTCGGGTATTTCGGTATCGGTCTCAATATCATGGTACTGGGGGGCCTTGCCATCGCACTGGGGGAAGTGGTCGACGATGCCATCATCGATACCGAGAATATCTTCCGGCGTCTGCGCGAGAACCGGCAACTGGCGCATCCGCGCCCGGCCCACCTCGTCGTCTTCGATGCCTCCATGGAAGTCCGGAGTTCGGTGGTCTATGCCACCATCATCGTCGCCATGGTGTTCATGCCGTTGCTGACGCTATCCGGGGTCGCCGGCAAGCTGTTCGCCCCGCTGGGCTACGCTTATATCAGTGCTATTCTCGCCTCACTGGCCGTCGCACTGACGCTGACCCCGGCCTTGTGCTATCTGCTGTTCGCCAAAGCCCCTCTGGAGAGTGAAGACCCGCCCCTCATCCGCATCATGAAACGCGGCTACGAGCGATTGCTGCGCGCAATCGAGCGCCATTACCGCATCACCGTGACGCTGGCGCTAGTGCTCATTTCCCTAGGCCTTGGCATCCTGCCCCTGTTCAAAAGCCAGTTCATCCCGAATCTGCATGAAGGCCATTACATCCTGCACATGACAGCCGTTCCAGGCACCTCGCAGCAGGAATCCCTGCGCATCGGCGAAAGGGTCGCGGAAGCCGTCAGCGCTATCCGGGGCGTCAAGTCGGTTTCCCAATGGGTGGGGCGCGCGCAGAACGGCGCAGACACCTTCGGTACCCATTACAGCGAATTCGAGGTCGAGATCGGCACGCTTTCAGGTGAAGAACAGAATCGCATCCTGAGCGAGATCCGAGGCACACTTTCGGGTGAGGGGGGCAAGAGTTTTCCTGGCGTCAATTTCGCGATCAATACTTTCCTGACCGAACGCATCGAGGAAACCATCTCCGGTTTCACGGCAGCCATGGTGATCAACATCCACGGCCAGGACCTCGATGCGCTCGACCGGGATGCCCACGCGGTGGCCGAAGTGCTGGCCGGCATTCCCGGCGTTTCCGACGTCCAGGTCCAGTCGCCACCCGGCACCCCCAAGCTGAGCATTCGCCTGAGACCGGAGCGGCTGGCGCTCTGGGGCATGCAGCCCCTGGACGTGCTGGAAAACATCCAGGCGGCCTACGAAGGCGTTCAAGCCGCCCAGGTCTACCAGGGCAACCGTGTCATCAGTGTCAATGTAATGTTCAGCAAGGATGTACGCGACGACTTGCGTGAAATCGGCGACCTGCCGATGAAGAACCCGGATGGCAAGATCGTCCGCCTGCGCGAACTGGCAGACATCGACCAGGAAAACGGTCGCTCCAAGATCCTCCATGCCGGGGCCAAGCGTATCCAGACAGTCACTTGCAACGTCCTGAATCGCGACATCGCAAGCTTCTCACGGGACATGAAAAAACGTGTGACGGAAGACGTGCGCTTCTCCCCTGGCAACTATCCCACCTTCACGGGAGAGGCCGAAGCACAAGCAAAATCGCGCGAGGACCTGATCGTGCACTCCCTGCTGGCCGGGGTCGGTATTTTTCTCATGCTCTACATCGCTTTCGGACGCTTGCGCAACCTGCTGCTGACGTTCGCCAACCTGCCGTTTGCCTTGATCGGCGGGGTGCTGGCGGCCCTGTTTACGGGGGGATGGATCTCCCTGGGGTCGCTGGTCGGCTTTGTCACCTTGTTCGGCATTACCTTGCGCAATTCCATCATGCTAGTATCACACTATCAGCATCTGGTGGACGAGGAACACATGACCTGGGGACTGGAAACGGCAATTCGCGGTGCATCGGAACGCCTGCCTTCTATCCTGATGACGGCGCTGGTCACGGCACTGGGGTTATTGCCGCTTGCAGCCGGAAGTGGTCAGCCCGGCCGGGAAATCGAAGGCCCAATGGCGACCATCATCGTCGGCGGCCTAGTCACCTCGACCATCCTCAACCTGCTGATCCTGCCCACCATCATGCTGCATTTCGGGCGCTTCGAGAAAAACGAAACGGTTTAAGCAGAAACTCCTCACCATGCTGCAGAAGCTCCAGCTCAACATGCGCATCGCCCTGGTGGCAATCGTCCTGTTCCTGGTGTTTGACTTCACCGCGCTGGCGCTCAATTTCTGGTTGTCATGGAAAATCGAGGAACAGGCGATCAGCATCAACCTCGCCGGCCGCCAGCGCATGCTGTCGCAGCGCATGGTAAAAGCCTTGCTGCAGACCGAAGACGAACGCATCCAGCACGGCGACCCACAGCCACATCTGGACGAACTGCAACTGACGGTCGACTTGTTTGACAGCACCTTGCGCGGCTTCGCCAGTGGCGCCAAAACCCGTGGCGGTGAAGGCGAAGCTATTTTCCTGAACGCAGTCAGTCAACCCGAGGCCAGGGCGATCGTCCATGAAGCCGAGAAAATCTGGAATCCCTATCACACCCTGGTCACGGCAGTGCTGAAAGGCAATGCGGCAAAGCTTGATGTGACACTCGAACCGGCCCTGCTTTACGCAAAACAGCATAACCTGCAACTGCTGTCACTGATGAACAAACTGACGACAGAACTGGAACAGCAGACACAATTGGAAGCCGGCAAGATCCGCTGGTTTCAGGGCGCCGCCTTTGCGCTGGCGCTGCTGAATTTCATCGGCGCCTTCGGACTTTACCTGCATCGCATGCAACTGATGAGCCGCAACCACAGCCTGCTGGATGGCATCATCGACAAGGTCTCGACCTGCGTGCTGGTCGTCAACCACAAACAGGAAGTGATCAAGGCAAACCGTACTGCAGAAATGCTGTTCGGATGCAGGAGCGGTGATCTGATTGGCAGGCATGTCGATGATCTGATCAAACTCGATCATGGCCAGTGGATGGGACGGAAGTTCGACCAGACCTACTTCCATGCAACCCTGGAGCGCGACCATATCATGATGGATGACACCAATGTCTCGATCATCACGCTCACTGACATTACCCAGCAGCGCAAGACAGAGGAACACCTCAGCGCCCTGGCCCATCACGACATCCTGACCCAGTTGCCAAACCGCTTGATGTTCGACGACCGGCTGGCGCTGGAGATCGCCCACGCGCAGCGCAACGGCACCATGCTGGCCGTCCTGTTCCTCGACATCGATGAATTCAAGCCTGTCAACGACCAATATGGTCACGAGATGGGAGACAAATTACTGCAGGCGATCGCGGCCAGGTTGCGTGCCCTGCTGCGCGAGGCGGACACGGTATCACGCCGGGGAGGTGACGAATTCACCGTCATCATTCCGCATCTGGCGAGTCCGGATGCCGGCGAGAAAGTTGCCGTCCTGCTGATCGAACAGCTTGGCACCCCTTACACCATCGATGGGCTGGAACTCCGGGTGGGTGTCAGTATCGGGATCAGCCTCTACCCGAGGGATGGACTGCAGGCGCAACAACTGGTCAACCAGGCCGATGAGGCCATGTATCGCGCCAAACAGGCCGGACGCAACAGTTACCGGAATTACAGCTGAACCCGTATCAGCGGTCGTACTTCAGGTACTTGAACCGCGGATCGTCATTCGGGGTGCCCTCCAGGCCCTGCCCCTCCAATCCTGACTGCCACTGCACCACTTCCTCGATTTTTTTCGCCAGCAAGAAATCCTTGTCGGTGACCCCCTTGGCGGAGTGCGTGACCAGTTTGACAATCACAAAGGCATAGGAAACCGTCAGGTCCGGGTGATGCCATGCAGCCTCGGCAAGATGGCCTATGGTATTGACCACCATCAGGGTACTTTTCCAGCCGCTGGTCTTGTACTTGCGGCGAATCCAGCCATCCTCGTAATACCAGTGAGGAAGTTCCGCCTGCAGTTTTTTCTGGATTTCGGATTCCGAATAGGTACCGACCTGCGAGTGCTCAGTCATGGGAATCTCCTTCAATTCGCCCTGGCTGGCGCCGGGGCATCGGACAACAACTGATCAAAGGTTGCGATATCCTCGATGCCGAGGAGATCGATCGGGCAAGTCAACGTCGATGCAAATTCCGCAAAAGCGGCATCCAGGACTTCGTCTCTGACCAGTTGCGACAAAGGCAGGGGGCGTTCTTCAATGCCACGATGCTTGACCAGCACCAGACGGTCTGCGTCGAGCTTGCGGGCCAGCCAGGCTGCCAGGCTGTCCGAGGTCACTGACCAGGACATGGGGATCGTTTCGTCTGCCAGCACCATCAGACTCGGCATCCAGAGAATTGCTCGGTGTTGCCAGGATCGTTCCGCGATTTCCAGTTCGGATGATGCCGTCACCAACTCAGGCTCCAGCGACTTCATGGCCAGGGCATATTGATCCATCGCGAGCACCGCCATGCGGTGAGCTGCCGCATCATCGTAGCCGGCTGTGGCCTGGGCTTCGCGCACTGCGTCAGCGAAAACGCCACCTCCAGGCACGATAATGACGCGGCCATCGCCCTGACTGACCAGCATCCTCAGCCAATGCTTCAGGGCCGGCTCGCCTAGCAGGCTGCCGCCCAGCTTAACGACCCACATGGAAGTGCTCCATCAGTTGCAGCATGCTGGAGGCCTTGTCCCAGGTTTCGCGGTACTCCTTTTCCATTTCGGAATCTGCCACGACACCACCACCGGCCCAGAAGCGGATTTTGCCGTTCGAATACACGGCCGTCCGGATCGCAATATTGGTGTCCATGTTACCGTCAAAACCGAGATATCCGATCGCTCCGCAATAGACGCCACGTCGGTTGGGCTCCAGTTCCTCGATGATTTCCATGGCCCGCAGCTTGGGTGCTCCGGTAATCGAGCCGCCGGGGAAGCAACCCCGCAGCAGGTCAATGGCATCGCGATCGGGTGACAAGGTCCCGGTGACCGTGCTCACCAGATGATGCACATTGGCAAAACTTTCCAGTTCGAACAGCCGGTCCGCACGCACCGAGCCGACCGCGCAATTCTTCCCGATGTCGTTCCGTAGCAGATCCACGATCATGAGGTTCTCGGCACGATCCTTCTGGCTGGCCAGCAAATCGGCTGCCAGTGCCAGATCCTGACGCGGATTCTCTCCCCGGGGTCGGGTGCCCTTGATCGGCTTGGTCTCCACCCGACCATCCAGGACGTGCAGGAAGCGCTCGGGCGATGCAGACAGTATCTGCGCACCGGGCAGGTTGAGAAAAGCCGCAAACGGCGCCGGACTGATCTGCCGCAGGTGGCAATACGCACTCCAGCCATCCCCATCCGCGTCCGCAACGAAACGCTGCGCCAGATTGACCTGGTAACAGTCACCGTCATGGATATAGCGTTGCACTTGCCTGAAAGCAGTGGCGTAGGCAGCAAGATCCAGGTTGGATGACACGTCCGAAGTCACTTCGAAGACTGCCGGATGAGGTGTCGATAACCTGCTGAAACGGTCGACCAGACGATCCCATTGCGAGAGGGTAGCGGGATCGAAGCCATGACTGACCAGCCAGCACTGATGCAACACATGATCCACGACTACCGCCCAGTCATAGACACCGACAGCCATCCAAGGCAGTTGTTCCGCATCCTCGGCAAGGCTCGGGAGCGTTTCGATGCGGCGTGAAAGATCGTAAGCGAAATATCCCATGGCGCCGCCGGCAAACGGCAGGCCTGAGACCTGCCCTGCAGGGTAACGCTGCAGAATCTGCTTCAGCAAGCGGAATGGATCATCGTGGGACACCGTGGATCCCTGTTGATCGGAAATCAGCGTCTCCTCGCCCTGCGTCACCAGCGTGATAAAAGGCTCTGCGACCAGGATATCGTAGCGTGCATCCAGGCCAGGTGCCCCCCCGCTCTCGAGCAGGATCGCCCATGGCTGGTCAGCCACAGCCGAAAACACGACCGCAGCATCCTTACGGTAAGGTAATGAAGCTTTCAGGAGCGCCATGCACCCTCCCGCATCGCTTCTCGAGCCACAGCATAGGCCGGGAGGCAAATCACAGACCAATCATGAACTGCCGGCAATGCCTCGACAAACTCGGCGGCATCCCGATAAGGCAGCTCCATGCGCCGGGCCAGTTCTCGTGCAAGGAATCGACCGGTACCAGCGCCGATCACAGCGGAACGCTCTCCGAGCAGACCGCGCGAGTACTGCCGCTCGACCGCTTCTGTCAGCATCGCCATCTGCTGGGACTTGATCGCCGCGGCCAGGGTCCTCCATTCAGCAATAGTGGCATCCTCCAGATCCCGCCCGACCATTCTGGCGAGACGGCGTGCACTTTCTTCGATGGACTTGCCGGCACCATCAGCCGTATCCGCCATATCGCAACCTTCCGGCAGGTCACCGGTCAATCGGTAAACATCGGCCATGGTGGCAAACAACTCCGCGGCAACGCCCTGCCAGGCACCATCGAACGGAACTCGACGCGTCACCGCCATGACGGCGGTACGCACTACGCCGGTGTATACCAGTTCATCGTAACGCATGCGGCCGGCGTCATCCATGGCCATGGACCGGGGAGCCCCGTGTTGCAAGGGGATGATATCGGTAGTGGTACTGCCGATATCGATCAATAGTCCATCCGCCACCGCACTGGCCAGGAAACTGGCGCTGGCATGCCAGTTGGCAGAAGCGATCGAAGCCAGATGCCGTTCAACTGAGGCCTCGTCGACAAAACCTTCAGGGCCCGCATAGACGCGCACGGCATCGCTGCCGAAGCGCTGGAACATCAGGCGGGAGAGTTGACGTACCCCTTCGGCACGACTGAAGAAGATATCCGCCAGTTCACCAGTCATGGTTACCGCATGACGTACCTCTGCAACTTCGACCTCCTCGAGAACTTCTGAAATCGCGTGTTGCAAAAACTCCAGCCCTCGCCATAACGGGCAAGGCAACTGCACGGCGTGCAGGGCTACCCCCTGCGCATCGACCAGCACGGCTTTGAGATGTGCACCGCCCAGGTCCCATCCGAGGATCTTGGTGCGGTTATTCATGCAGGGAAATGTTCACGATGTTGCGCGCCATCGTCCTAGGTAGCTCAAAAGTTTCATTATAGAACAGGTCCAGAACCATCCGGGCCGGATTGCAGCCGGTCGCCTCACGCAGACCCACATAGGAGGTTGTCAGGCGCGGATTGATTTCCACGACGACCAGACGGTCACCGTCCACCATCAGATCGACACCCACATAGCCGGCAAGTCCAGGCATCGCCTCGGCAATCTGCTGCGCAAGGTGCTCGAAAGCATGCCAGCGATCCGCCTTGGCGTTGAGGATGCTTCCCCCATACAAGAAACGATTCTCGATAACGCTGATCTTCTGGCGATTGCAACTCAGCAACCACGCATGCCCCTGACGGCAAAGCATCGAAAGGCTCGCCGCCTCGCCGGACTGGTAAGGCTGGACCACATGGGTTCGCGTTCGGTTACCCTGTGCCATCCACTCCCGCAGGAATGCAACTTCACGAAACCTCCAGGTATCTTCGCATCCAGCACCATCATCCGGCTTGGCGACCCAGTCTCCAACCGCGGAGACGTCGATATCCCGAAGTGCCAGCACCGGGATAACGTCTACCCCAGCCTGCTTCAGGAAATCGGCCGTGCGGGACTTGCTGGAAGTCATGGCCGCGATCTCCGGATCGCACCCGAGCAATCGTTTGCCTGACGCTACAACCAGTTGCGCAAGGGCTGTCAGGATACCGCCGGTCTCAGGCGCAATCAGCCAGACCGCATCGGATTGATGCAGCAACGACTTGAAAATGTTCAGGTAACCGACCTCCGGTGTCACAGCGACACATTCAATCGGCAATGAAATGGGAGCCATTCGAGCATCGCGGGACGTGGTCAGCGTGACACCAGGAACCTCGGACAGGTCCTGAACGAGGGTCCGCAACATCAAATCACCTTCGTGAGCAAGACCCTCCGGCAAAGGCTCACGATATAATCCACCACCTGTTACAAATTCAAATACAAAAATCTTCAAGTGGATATCATTCCGGTCATCGACCTGTTGCAGGGTCAGGTTGTGCATGCCAAACGCGGGGAGCGTCATGCATACCGCCCTATCCAATCATCGCTGTGTGCTGGGAGCGAGCCGCTCAGCATCATTGCGGCCATTCTGCGATTATACCCATTCAAACGACTCTACATCGCCGATCTGGATGCAATACAACAGCGCGGGCAGCATCGCGACATCATTGCCCGCATCCGCCACGCTCATCCCGAAGTGGAAATTTGGCTGGACGCAGGCATCAGCGCGGCCGTGCAATACCACAACTGGTCAGGATACGGGCTGCGCGTCGTCGTCGGGAGTGAAAATCTCTGCTCCATGGATGCCTATTGTCACCTCGCCGCGGCTTCCGGCAGGGAAGAACTCATACTCTCCCTGGATGAAGGTCCAAACGGATTCATCGGGCCGGCGCTTCTACAGAGTCAAACCGAAAAATGGCCTGATACGGTCATTGCAATGTCGCTCCCATTCGTCGGCAGCATGCAAGGGCCAGATTTCGATCGGATCAGGAAGCTATGCCTTCAGGCGCCAACGCATAACGTCATTGCCGCTGGCGGAGTGAGGCATATGGATGACATCGAGCAACTTGAATCCATCGGTGCCAAGGGTGTACTGATCGCCAGCGCCTTGCACGATGGGCGCATCAAACCTCAAGATTTACGGCGATAAAAAAGCCCGGATGATTAACCCGGGCTTTCTCAATCAGATCAGGCTTACTTCGCCTGGAACGGGTGTGCGTTCATCGGATCCTTATACTTCCTCACCACATCAGCGGCACGCGGTTCACGTGCGACAGCACTCTTGATCGCCTGCTTGGTAGCGCGGTAGTTCCAATCCTGAATGCGTTCATCGATATCGGCCTTGTGGTCGATAAAGACACCGACGCAAATAAACACGTCATCTGCTTCTGCCGCGGGAATGGTGCCGTCAGCCACACAATCCATCACAGCCATGGAAACGCCGCGCTGTGCCGGGCCGAACATCTGAACGGCCTGTTTGCCGTTACGAATGGTCACCTTGTTGAACATCACGGTAGAAGGCTTGGTCATCATGTTAGGCGCCACCACGGCCAGAAGACCGTTGACACCCTTGCGCTGTGTTGTCAGTGTGCGGGTGAATGCACGCTCGGCGGCACTTCCACGCGGCCCGATGATCAGGTCGATATGGGCAACGTTCAACAAATCCAGACCGCTACCATCGGGGCGACTGTCGATTACCAGCGCTTCACCGACCAGCACGCGATCGATCACGCGACCACCAGGCGTCGATACCACACTGGCGGGAGTTTCAGACTTCGCACCGCCAAACAAACCTAGAATCTTATCTAGAATAGACATTGTCCAAGTTCCTGTTCTATTTTCGGAAATTTAAATTCCGAAAAACAACCAAAGAAAACCGCCTCATCACTGGATGGGGCGGTTTCGTATCGCCTGATTTAGTTCTTTGCAGCGAACGGGTGTGCAGAGGACTTGTAGTTCTTCACAACGTCAGCAGCCTTAGGCTCGCGAGCAATCGCGTTCTTAAGAGCTTGCTTGGTTGCCTGATAGTTCCATTCCTGGATACGCTCGTCGATGTCGGCCTTATGGTCGATAAACACGCCGACGCAGATGAAGACATCTTCAGCTTCTGCCAACGGGATGGTACCGTCAGCCACGCAATCCATCACGGCCATGGACACGCCGCGCTGTGCCGGGCCGAACATCTGAACGGCTTGCTTGCCGTTACGGATGGTCACCTTGTTGAACATCACGGTTGCCGGCTTTGTCATCATGTTAGGAGCCACGACGGCCAGCAAGCCATTCACGCCTTCCTTCTGGTCGGTCAGCGTACGGCAGAAAGCTTCTTCAGCAGCGCTGCCACGCGGCCCGATGATCAGGTCAATGTGCGCTACGTTCAGCAGATCCAGGCCGCTGCCGTCAGGACGGTTGTCAATGACGAGAGCTTCGCCTACCAGGACACGATCAATTACTGCCATATTATTCTCCTAAAATACTGGTAAATAGCCCGAATCAGAAACAATCCAGGCCTGCTTAAAAATTTCGGGCATTATATCAGCACTGAAAAAATCTTTTTTAAATATTAGATTTATTTCTAAACGCTTGTTCTTCAGGCAACAACCTGCTTGCGGATGCCGTTGCAGAACTCCTCTACCTCGGCAATCACAGTCGGCGGCAAGTTCTGGCCGCGGAGTGTTGCCGAAACCGCTTCGACGAATGCATCGAACTTCGCATCGTCGATTCCCATGGCTGAAATCGAGGCATAGGTTGCCTTGACATCGATGGACCCATCATTGATACCGCCAATCGCTGCCTTCAGAAAAGCCAGCTGATTTTGAATCCGAGCCTCTTGCGTCACGGCATCCGGGGAGTCGAACAAACGGCTGATGCGCATGTCATGCAGAGCCTTGCCGTAGAAAATGCGTAGCAGGGTATTCAATGCAGATTCGCCACCAAGTCGGCTCAGCAAGCTGGCATTTTTGACAAATGCGTCGGTGTTTACGCCGCTCAGCCGGCTCGAGTTTACACGGTTGGTATAAACCGTCGCCTTGGATTCGGAAGTCGCGATGCTGAGTCGACTCAAATTTTGCTTAGTCGTATAAGAATGTGCAGAGGCCATCATCAATCTCCATATAATCCATTAACTTGAAGAATGAGTGTAAACCCATGCTGAAAATTTTGCATCAGGCGCATGCGTAATTTTGCACGCAGAACAATTTGACGATCACGAATGGCAGGTAGTCGCGATAAAAATAAAAAAACGGATGGCATATGCCATCCGTTTCTTATCAAACAGGGTATTACTCGAGATTGGCGTGCAGTGCGCGCATGCCTTCTTCGGTCAAACCCTTTTCATGGACGATATAGGACACAATCGCTTCCAGGAACACCAGCGTGGACAGTTCGAAGACGGTGCCCATCGGCATGCCCTTGACGATACCGAAGCTGTTTTCGTTACCGCTACCGATCTGGCAAACCAGATCAGCCATATCGGCCATCGGGGACTGACCCTTCATGGAAACGACCATGATGGCGGCACCCATGGACTTGGCCTTCTTGACCAGCGGCAGCAGCGTTTCGGTACCACCAGAACCGGAAACGACGATGAACAGGTCACCTGCCTGGATGCTGGGGGTGACGATTTCGCCAACCATGTAGACCTTGTAGCCGCTGTGCATCAGGCGCATAGCGAAGAAACGGGACACCAGACCAGAACGGCCTGCGCCGGTAATGAAAATGCGGTTGGCCTTGTCGACCTGGGCCACGACCTTCTCAACCAGTGCTTCGTCAGTTGCCTGCAGCACGCTGTTGATCTTATTGAGGATAAGTTCCTGATGCATGTTATTTACCCCTTGTAAATTCCTGAAGCACTTCCGGTATCCGGAAATGCATGCTTACAAATAAGAAATCCACCAAATCGGGTCAGGATTGAACCGAGATGGTGGATTTTGACTTGCGTCTAAGCGTTAAAGCTTAGTGTGCCAGAGCGGTGATCTCAGCAGCAGCAGCAGCCGGATCAGCAGCACCGTAGATGGCAGCGCCAGCAACGATGATGCCAGCACCAGCGTCCTTCACTTGCTTCACGGTAGCAGCCTTCACGCCGCCAGCAACGGAGATGGTCACGCCCAGACCCAGGGACTGAACCAGAGCCAGGTCAGCGAACGGGGTTTGGCCGGCAGCTTGCTGGTCCAGACCGGTGTGTACGCCGATGATGTGAGCGCCCAGAGCAGCCACTTCCTTGGTGCGAGCAGCCTTGTCAGCCACGTTGATCAGGTCAACTTGGCACTGCTTGCCGTAGCCGTTAGCAGCCTTGATAACACCCTTGATGGTGCCCAGGTCAGCGGTACCCAGCACGGTGCAGATGTCTGCGCCAGCTGCGTAGAACGGAGTAGCTTCGTATTCGCCAGCGTCCATGGTCTTCAGGTCAACCAGGATCTTGTTGTTCGGGAACTTGGCGCGCAGGGTTTCCAGCAGCTTGATACCGTTGTGCTTGATGCAGGGGGTACCGATTTCCAGGATGTCAACGTGCGGAGCGACCTTTTCAGCCAGAGCAACGGTTGCGTCGAAATCCAGTGAATCCAGTGCCATTTGAGTCAATGCCATGATACTTCCTCCAATTAATAAAGAGTGGTTGAGTTAAAACTTCTTGGTATATCCAAGATTTGGATGCTACTGACGCCTATGCAGATGTCACCAGCTCGCGAATCTCGCGGGCAGAGGTTTCAGGTGCATTGGAGCCGGTAATTGCGCCACCGACAACGACGATGTTCGGGCCAGCCTGAACAACCTGTTGCACGGTAGATTGCTTGATACCGCCCGCGACGGAAATCTTGACCGGCAGGCCCTGGGCTACCAGGTTTGCCAGATCGCCAAACGGGGTTTGGCCAGCCAGCTGCTGGTCGATACCGGTGTGGATGCCGATGATGTGAGCGCCGATCTTGGCAGCTTCAGCAGCAACCTTGGCCTTGTCCTTGACGTTGATCAGGTCAACTTGTGCCTGCTTGCCGTAGGCATTGGCCACATCGACCACACCCTTGATGGTGCCCATGTCTGCCGTGCCGAGCACCGTGGTAATGTCTGCACCAGCCTTGAAGAACGGTTCGGCCTCATAGTAGCCGGCGTCCATGGTCTTCAGGTCAACGAACAGCAGCTTGTCCGGGTGCTGGGCCTTCATGGCCTTGACCAGTGCCAGACCATTCACCTTGAGGCATGGCGTGCCGATTTCGATGATGTCGACGTACGGTGCAGCCTGGCGTGCGAGTGCCAGCGTCTGATCGTAGTCCAGGGAATCAAGTGCCACTTGAATCAACGGCTTTGCCACGATAGGTTCCTCCGAGTGTTTGCTGTTTTTGAAGTTTTAATTGGGTGAAAGAATAGCATTCTATAGTGGAATGCAAGGTTGTCAACGCTACCCGGCTTTGCATCACCGGGTAGCGCCTTATTCTAACTGCCCAATATTACAACTTGTCGTTAGAGCTTGTCGCCCAGCATCTTTTCCAGCTTGTCCTGGTCCACGATGAAGCCGCGGATACCTTCGGCCAGCTTCTCAGTCGCCATGGCGTCAGCGTTGTGGTCCAGACGGAACTGCGCTTCGGTCAGGCGGGCCGGACGCTGCTTGGTAGCACCATTATCGACCAGGTGACGGGTCAGGTGACCTTCGACGGAAGCCAGTTCTTCGAGCAGGGTCGGCGCAATGGTCAGGCGGTCGCAACCGGCCAGGGCCATGATTTCACCAACGTTACGGAAGGATGCACCCATGACGACAGTCTTGTAGCCGTGATCCTTGTAGTACTTGTAGATGTTGCGCACGGAAACGACGCCCGGATCTTCATCCGCACCGAAATCGCGCTGTTCCTTGGCCTTGTACCAGTCCAGGATACGGCCAACGAACGGGGAAATCAGGAACACGCCGGCTTCAGCACAGGCACGGGCTTGTGCGAAGCTGAACAGCAGGGTCAGGTTGCAGTTGATGCCTTCCTTTTCCAGTTGCTCGCCAGCCTGGATACCTTCCCAGGTGGAAGCCAGCTTGATCAGCACGCGGTCGTTGGACACGCCGGCATCGTTGTACAGCTTCATCAGCTTGCGGGCCTTGGCCAGCATGGCGTCCTTGTCGAAGGACAGGCGTGCGTCCACTTCGGTGGAGATCTTGCCCGGAACAACCTTCAGGATTTCCAGACCAATGGAAACAGCCAGCTTGTCAGCGGCGTTTTCAATCTGTTGAGCCTTGTCGCCGCCCTGTGCCTTGGCGTAGGCAATCGCGTCGTCGATCAGCGGTGCGTACTCAGGCAGAGCACTGGCCTTCAGAACCAGGGAAGGGTTGGTGGTAGCATCCTGCGGCTTGACGGCACGGATCGCGCCAACATCACCAGTGTCCGCCACGATGGTGGTCACGCTCTTCAATTGTTCCAACAAACTAGCCATGGTTTTCCTCCTTGAGATAACTAGATAAACAATCCGGTGTGCATATTTTTGAACATCACAGAAGCCGGATATTACTACGAGCCGGCGCGTGGAGTCATCCTTTTTTCTAGGGAAGCCTTTCCAGCGCGTACGCAAACAAGGTCGCCACCGTCAGGTCGGCGCAGGTTCCGGGATTCAGTCCCCGCGACTTCAGGCTGGCATCGAAATCCAGCAGATCTCGCTGGTAAAGCTTGGGATTTTCAAGCGAGAGCAGATGACGCTCATGACTTGCCGCCTCATGCTGCACCCCCTCGGCCACGGCCCGCCCGTGCTTGCGGGCAATATGCGTGTCCGGCTGGCGTGCAAGGTACCCCAGATAGACTCCGGTCGTCGCCCACGCTGGGCGCTCCCATCGGGTAATCAAGTGTCGGTACCGCTCCACGCCAAAATCAAACACATCCGAAAAATCATGCGCAAACTGCCACGCGATTCTGTCTCGATCCTGCGCTTCACGCATGGCATGCAGCAACGTCACAGTGGCCTGTTCATGGACATCGTAATGACTACTTGCCCCCAAGCCGGCAGGTGCAGCTTTAGCAATCGCCCGGAATGTCGCTTCGGCGTCGTCGACAGTCAACTGTTCCAACACCTGGAGGAGATGGCCCCGAAGTTGTCCGCCGGCCCCCAGAAGTGCCGCATGCGCCAACGGCGCACAAAGCAACAGGATACCCAGATTGGTATTGCATCCAACGGCATCCCATGTCGTTTCGACCGAGGCGTAGATGCGCTCCCCTACCTTCAGCCCCGGCTGGGCAATGAAAGAAGAAGCCGCCTCGGCACTCTTGAGGAAATCCTCCACGACCATTCCGTGGCCATCCGAGAAAATATGCACGTTTCCCGGCTTGATCGCTTCCAGCTCGGACAGGCATGCCCACTTGAAAGCATCAGAAATGAGATTGCTCGCTTCAGTCATACTGCGGCAGCCATGGAGTCGCATCGAGGACGAATTTTGCTCAGGAAATCCCCCACCAGTGCCGCGGCGATATCAAGATCAACCACCCCCTGCAAGCCCTTCCAGGCCGGGATGCTGTTGACCTCCAGCACATAGAGCCGACCGCCGCGGTCGCGAATGATGTCAACGCCGCAATAATCGATGTCGACGGCCTTCGCCGCCGCCAGGGCAAGCTCGGCGATATCCCCGTCCGCCGGAATGAATTCACAGCGCCCCCCCTGAGCGACGTTGTTCACCCAACTGCTGCCATGGCGGATCATGGCACCGACGGCCCGTCCATTGATGATGAACACACGATGATCATGCCACTCGCCCTCCCCGCTATCGATATAGCTTTGCAGGTAGTAGAGGCCATCGACATGCGCCTCCATCGGTACCGGGAACGGCGATTCGATGTCCAGCCGCCGCACGCCCTGCCCCTGCGACCCGAACAACGGCTTGATGACCAGCGCGCGTCCTGCCATGGTTTCGCGCAGGATGACCGATTGAGCATGAGCCCTCGACTCGCAGACCCAAGTCGAAGGCGTAGAAACGCCATGATGATGCAGCAGAAAGCTGGTCATGGCCTTGTCTACCGTTCGCTCCACGGCGGGACCATCGTTATAGACCGTCACACCGAGCATTTTCAGGGCATGCAGGATATCGAGCCTGGCGATGACCTGTTGCAGGGTGCCACCGGGAACCCCACGCACGAACACGCCATCCGGCAGGTTCTGTTCGAACCCCGGGATGACGACACCGGGCCGACCGTGAACTAGATCGAGGAAACAATCCTTGAGGGAAATGAATACCGCCTCCCGGCCCTGCGCGGCGAACGCCTCCTTGAGTCGTTTGCCGTGCCAGCCGGGATCGTCGGTAAAGACGGGAATGCGGTAATTCAATTAGGCAGGATAGCCGAAGGACTGATCCAGCAGCGCTGCGTCGAGTTTGCCGCCGGTAAAGCTCTTGCCGGACTCCACGGCTGTCACGGTGACGGCCGCCGGGCTGAACAGCATCGGATCGATCTTGTAGAAGTCCATGTTGACGCTCTTGAATACGTCGGCGAACGGACGGCCATAATCCCGCGAGGCACTGCTGGGCAGTTCCTGGGCAAGCTTGGCAGCTGCTTCATCGGAACCGGTCACGAAGATATGCGCATGACCGCCAAACAGGATGGCGTCATTGGTCCGGCCCATGCCGGTCAGGAAATCCGGGGACGGCGGCGGCACCGGCGCGCTGGCCATGCCGTCAACCACATGCTCCAGGGGGAAATGCAGGGTATGGATCTTGTGCATCGCCACTTCCAAAACGCGACCGACGATCTGCACGGCGCCTGCCAGGCTGCGCGTCGGGGTCAGGATGAAGGTCAGCCTGCCTGCGGAAAGACCAGTATCGCGGGCGACCTTTTCGATCACCTCCTGCGGGGGGGCCTTGTCGCTTTCCAGCACCAGCACGGCGGAGTCCGCCTGGTCTCTGTAATTCAACTCCTTGTACAGGTCCTCACGGCCGGCCATCGCGCGACCGGGGCCGGAACCCAGAGAGAAGAACTTCTCGTGCTGCAGACTCCATCCGGCATACTGGCTGCCGAGGCAAGCCAGGATGGGGTTGGTGGAGTGCACGGACAACTGCCATGGCCAATGCGCGAAGGACGGATTGGAGTGAAGCGATACCCGGCCAAGCCCGCCCATGCAGATTTCGGTAATCAGACGCCCAGCCTCCAGCCCGCCCGGGGACTTGATGCCGGCATCAATAATGGTGGCACCGCTGGCATGCTTTTCCACGCCAAGTCGCAACACCTTGGCATTCGCGATCAGGTTCGCCACCAGGGGGGCCGTCAGTGCATTGACGCTGGGCCAGTTGCTCGTATCGAGGGTGCTTTCGCTCATCTTATGGATTCCTGAATTTGGTTGATTCGATTTGTTAGTTGGGCCAGGCGAGACCTGGCAAGCATTTCAGCCTGCGAGGCAACATCTCCTGCCGCCATGACCGTGCACAGCGGCTCCCCGGCCCTGATACGGGAGCGGTCCTCGGGAATATCCGCCACCCATTCAGGCCAGATCATTCCCTGCGGTATCGTCACATCATTATCAGCATAGTATATCAAATGCGCTTGCGCTTGCTCGGACGGCAGCACATCGGCCAGGGATCCAGCGCAGGCCTGAACATGGGCCTCGAACAGACGGGCGCCTCGAGCGAAATGGTCATACAGTGAAAATGTCGCACTCAGGCGCGGGTTGACTTCCAGCACCCAGAATCGGTCACCTTCGACCATGCAATCCAGGCTGTTCAACCCTCTCAGGCCGAACGCCGATGCAATCCCGTGCGCCGCAGATTTCATCCCCTGCCTGACCGGCTCAGCCAGATCGACCTGACTGACCGCACCTCCATATCGATAAGGCATGTCGGACGCGGGGGCCAGCACTTGCCGGTTGAAGCCGACCTCCCTCACCCCGGACCCATCGGTCAGGAACAGAAGGGAAACCGGCACCCCGGGTACCAGGCGCTGAAAGTAAGAAGCTTCACCCCCCCCCCTGCCGGAGCCCACGATATGCGTGCCACCCGAACCGCCGACAAGCTTGCGCAGCCATCCGTCGGCAAACGCCGGTGGATCAAGCGCAAACTCCGGGCAAGGGATATCGAGAGATGTAAGCAAAGCAAAGAAACGCTGCGGGTCCTTGGCAGCACGGATCGCCGAAGCAGAATTGCCAATTATCGGGCAGTGCTGTGCGACCTGGTCCAGCAGATCCGGCTGCGTCTCGAAACCACTACCATAGATGAAGGCCACGCCGTTTCCGTTCAGCAGCGGAAAAATCGCTTTCCGGAAAGATTCCGGGGAAAATCCGCCATTCACATATGGCAACGGAATGGCCATAAAAGCATCGCGGCAGGTGTCCTGATCACAGAACACATCTGCCGCGATGACTTCATAACCCGCCGCGACCGCCGCCCGCACAAAAGGACGAGCGCTGGCCGCAGCGATGATCAGGCGTTTAGGCGAGATCCCTGCGTGCAAGTTCGAACGCAGACAGGAAATCCAGATAAACGTGAGCCTGGCCTTCCAGCATCTTCTTGAACAGATTCTGCTGGACCTGGTACTTCACGTTACCGATCGCCAGCGCACCATGGCCGTAGACATTGGTGCCCTCGATCAGCGCGCCGTCGGCCATCACGCCCACGCCTTCCGCACCGGTCGGCGGCACAGCGTTAACGTCCGCCACGACCTTCAGGGTCGGGGAAGCGGCGATCTGCGCCAGCGTCAGCACGCGCACGCCGGCAGCGGCACAGCACAGGGCGATGTCGGTATCCTGCAGAACCTTTTGCTTCAGTTCTTCGGTGCTGCCGTCGGCGTAGCCGATGTTGGTGCCATAGCGCTTGTTGTAGGCTTCGGCCTTTTCCTTAACGTCTGCGACGGCGCGGTGAGCAATCAGCTCCACCTTGGCACCGTTCTTGGCAGCGATCACCGCGGTACATCCGCCCACCGGGCCCGTTGCACCGAAAATGCTGACCTTGCGGCCAGTCAGGTCGCCACCGAAATTGCGCTTCAGGGTACGTTCGACCACGGCCATCATGGCACCGGCGGTCGTGAAAGCACCGGAGGGGTCTGCGAACACGGAAATCTCGAAGGGCGGGATCATGGACTTCTTGGCCGTCTCCAGCATATCCATCGCCAGATCGATGTCACGTCCACCGATCAGCATGCCGGTACGCCACACGCCACGGGGTCCACGGGAGAAAATGGCATCCTGCACCAGGCCCGTCACTTCGTTCAGCTGAACATCGGTGTACGGCGCAATGGCGTCATAACCCGCATCGTAAGCCATGTTCACGTCGAACGGGCTGGCGTTTTTGGCCGGCGTAATAAAATGAAGAACGTATGGCTTTTCCGCGCTCATGTTTTTACCCTTTATTAAAAAATTGATCGATTCAACCCGTCGCCAGGACGGGCCCTGCCTGATTTTCCTGATAGTTTACCTGAACTTCGCTGCCTTGATTACGTGCCTTGCACAACACGAACCTCAATCCTGCATGATGGGCATAGCGTAACGCCAGTGACTGTTGCAGCATACGCCCCTCGGATTCGTTGCCAACCACGGCAAAGCCGGTCGGCCCCCATGAACTCTGGCCGACGCAGCCAACCCCTTCGCCACGCAACGATTCCAGCACCTCGCTGACCTGCGGGCTGGTATAGCGTCCGCCCCCCTGCGCCGCAGCGAAATGATCTCCCAGCAGACATTGGATTTCATGGATCGCCTCGCCGAACACTGCAAGATTGCGTTCGGCAACAGCAGGCAACGCCTGCATCAGCACTCGCCTGCAGACCATCGCCGCTGCATCGGCAGGAAAAGGCGGCAAGGTCCGGAACGCAGAGATTTCCTGGCTGCCATGCACACCCGTGGCGGCATGATCAAACACGAGCAAGACGCGCCACTCCTCCGGGAAATCCATGCGCGCCAGTATCGGCGGTACCACGGTCCGCTCTCCGCGACCGCCATCGACGAGAAAGCCGCCACACTCGAAGGCGCCAATGCCGATCCCAGAACGGGCGCCACGCTCGGTCAAGGCTGCTACTTCACGGTCATTCATGGGCAAGCCATACAAGCGCGCCATGGCCACGCCAACCGCCATCGCCAGCTGCGTACCGGAGCCCAGCCCTGCATGTTCGGGAATCGTAGATTCAAGCGCCAGGCGCACCCCACCCCGAATACCAGCGCGACTGGCGAACTGACGGGCACAGGACACCGCGCGCTCCGCCCCGGGACCTTGCGCTTCAAAACCATCTGAACGCAATGCGGTAAAGCAGGTTGCCGGATGTTCGAGCGAAAGCCCCAGGCTGCCGAAACGCCGCCCGTATCCGCCGTTCAGGTCAAGAAAGCCCATGTGCAATCTGGCGGTCGTGCTCACCTGGACATCGTGAGGAAGTTGACTGGCCAATGTGGTGGTTCCATTCAATAGGGGGTTGGACAATAGACGAAATATTAGCCTACCCTTCCTCATTTTCCTATCGAAATGGCGGCATCAATGGGTTCCTGCCCCAATGCACCCCCAAAACACCCAGGACCGACAGACTATTTCATGCATCCTCGCAAGCCATTGCAAACAGGCCGATTCGTCTTGACGCTCCCGGTGCTTCGCCAGATAATTGAACGCATTTCTAAGCCATGACTGCGCGTGTTTATACATGCGGCCAACAGTCTTCATAACCTGAATAATTTTGCTGGTGCAGTGTCCTCCTGCACCCCTCATGGGAGTGAGAGTTTCCGATGGAGAATTTTGCACAAGCAGCGACCCTGGAATCGGTCACCTGCCCCTTCTGCGGCCTGCTCTGCGATGACCTCACGGTTCAACGTGACGCTGCAGGCAAGCTGGATGTCACCAGGAACGGTTGCCAGAAAAGCATCACTTTTTTCGGGCGTGCTCCCAACCAGGCCGCACCCCGCATCGCAGGCAAAAACGCCACGCTTGCGGAGGCCGTCGCCAAGGCGGCCGAACTCCTGGGTCGGTCCAAGTCACCGCTGATTGCAGGCCTCGGCACTGAAGTCCAGGGCATGCGCGCCGTGATGAGCCTTGCCGACAAGGCTGGCGCCACGATCGACCACATGAACTCCAACGGCTTCATGCGCAACATCCAGGTCATCCAGAACTCTGGGTGGCAGACGTGCACCCTGACCGAGGTACGCAACCGCGTCGACCTGCTGGTCGTGCTCGGCACCGATATCGTCAGCCTGTTTCCCCGCTTCTTCGAACGCGAGATATGGAACAAGGAATCCATGTTCGGACAGGACACCTCCAAGCGGGAAGTGGTCTATCTGGGCGGCCGCAACATCGACACCAGTGCCGGCGTGGCCCCGGACGGCCGCAAGCCGGACGTCCTGCCGTGCGACCCGGAATGCATCCCGGATGTCCTCGCCGCATTGCGTGCGCTGATCAACGGCAAGAAGCTGCATGCCGCCGATGTCGGCGGCATTGCCATGACCGACCTGCAAAACCTGGCTGACCGCCTGAAAGCCGCCAAATACAGTGTCCTGACCTGGGCAGCAGGCACCCTGAATTTCCCGCATGCGGAGCTCGCGGTGCAGAATCTCACCGAGATGATCAAAACCCTAAACCTGACCACCCGCGCTTCCGGCCTGCCACTGGGCGGCAACGAAGGCGAAATGAACGCCAATCAGGTCAGCGCATGGATTTCCGGTTATCCGGTGCGGACTTCCTACGCCAGCCAGCACCCGGAATACGACCCCTACCATTTTTCAACGGACAAACTGCTCGCCAGCGGCGAAGCAGACACCCTGTTCTGGGTATCCTCGTTCAATCCAGACCGCACACCGCCGGCAACGAACCTGCCCACGGTCGTGTTCGGCCATGCCGACATGAAGTTGGAGAATGAGCCGGACGTGTTTATCCCGGTCGGCACGCCCGGCATGGACCATAACGGGGTCTACTTCCGCTCCGACAACGTGGTCTCGCTGCCGATCGACCGTTTGCGCCAGAGCGCCCTGCCCAGCCTGAACACTGTGCTGACCGCCATCGAACAAGCGCTGTAAGTTTCCAAGGAATCACGAATCATGCTCATCAAACTGACCGGCGGCACTGTTTACGACCCGGCCCACGGCATCGACGGCAAGGTCATGGACATTCTCGTCCGTGACGGCCGCATCGTCGAACGCCAGCACGACGGCGAACGCATCGATCAGGAATACAACCTGAAAGGCAAGGTCGTCATGGCCGGCGCCATCGACATGCACACCCACATTGGCGGCGGCAAGGTCAACATCGCGCGCACCCTGTTGCCGGAAGATCACCGCGGCGACCCGGTGGATCACACAGAACTGTGCAAGGCAGGTTGCGGTCATGCCGTCCCTTCCACGCTGACGACAGGCTATCGCTATGCCGAAATGGGCTACACCGCCGGTTTCGAGCCCGCCGTGCTGCCGATGAACGCCCGTCAGGCCCATCTGGAAATGGGGGACACCCCCATTATCGACAAGGGCGGCTACGCCATGCTGGGCAGCGACGACCTGCTGTTGCGCATGATGGCGGCCAACAAGGACCAGAACGCGATCAACGATTATGTCGCCTGGACCATCCACGCCAGTCAGGCTATTGGCATCAAGGTGGTGAACGCCGGCGGCATCAACGCCTTCAAGTTCAACCAGCGCATGCTGGATCTGGACGAAAAGAATTCGCATTACCAGGTGACCCCGCGCGAAGTGCTGCAGCGCCTGTCACGCGCCGTCCACGAACTGGGCGTACCGCATCCGCTGCATGTGCACGGCAACAACCTAGGCGTGCCGGGCAACGTGGAAACCACGCTCAATACCATCGCCGGCGTCGACGGCTACCCGCTGCACCTGACGCACATCCAGTTCCACAGCTACGGGACTGAAGGCGACCGCAAGTTCTCCTCCGGCGCAGCCCGCATCGCCGAGGCGATCAACAAGAACAAGCATATCTCCGCCGACGTTGGCCAGATCCTGTTCGGCCAGACCGTAACGGCTTCAGGTGACAACATGTCACAGTTCCGCAACGCCGGTCACGCCCACCCCAACAAGTGGGTATGCATGGACATTGAATGCGATGCCGGCTGCGGCGTGGTGCCGTTCAAGTACAAGGACCAGAACTTCGTCAACGCGCTACAGTGGGCCATCGGCCTGGAAATCTTCCTGCTGGTCGATGACCCGTGGCGCATCTTCCTGACCACCGATCACCCGAACGGTGCACCGTTCACCAGCTACCCGCACCTGATCCGCCTGCTGACGGACAAGACGTTCCGCAACGACATGCTGTCCCGCATCAGCCCGGACGCGCAGGCCATGAGCACCTTGGCCTCGATCGACCGCGAATACAGCCTGTACGAAATCGCTATCATGACCCGCGCCGGTGCCGCCAAGCTGGTCGGCCTGCACGACCGCGGCCATCTGGGCGTGGGCGCAGCGGCTGACATCTCCGTCTACACCGACAACCCGGACCGCGAAAAGATGTTCGCCAAACCGGACTACGTGTTCAAGGATGGCGAACTGGTGGTCAAGGACGGTTCCGTGGTCAAGGTCACCTGGGGTGCGACCCACGTGGTCAAGCCGGAATTCGACCGCGCCATCGAGAAGGAAATCGCCAAGTATTACGACACCTATCACACGGTCAAGATGGACCACGTGAAGGTCACCGACCAGCACATTGCCGACGATGGCCGCGGCCACGTCCAGGTGCAGGCATGCCAGGGCCGCAGGGAGAAATTAGCATGATCATTAATGGCGTCACGATTGACGACACTTTTGCCGAAGCCTTCGGCATGCGCGGCACCCGCGTGATTATTACGGCGCAGAACCACAAGTGGGCCAACACAGCCGCGGCTGCGATGACCGGTTTCGCCACCTCCGTGATTGCCTGCGGCGTGGAAGCCGGTATCGAGCGCGAACTGGATCCGTCTGAAACACCGGATGGCCGCCCCGGCGTGTCTGTCCTGCTGTTTGCGATGAGCAGCGCGGTGCTGATGAAACAACTGGAAACCCGCATGGGCCAGTGTATTCTCACCTGCCCGACCACAGCGGCGTTCTCCGGCATTGACGAAGGCTATCCGGAAATCACCCGCATCAACCTCGGCAAGAACCTGCGCTTCTTCGGCGACGGCTTCCAGATCTCCAAGCAGTTCGGCGGCAAGCGCTACTGGCGCGTACCGGTCATGGACGGCGAGTTCATGACGGAAGAAACCACCGGCATGATCCGCGCCGTCGGCGGCGGCAATTTCCTGATCCTGGCGGAATCGCAGCCGCAAGCCTTGGCCGCGTGCGAAGCAGCAATCGAAGCCATGAAGAAGGTACCGAATGTGATCATGCCGTTTCCGGGTGGCGTGGTCCGTTCCGGCTCCAAGGTCGGCTCCAAGTACAAGGCCCTGATCGCCTCGACCAACGACGCTTTCTGTCCTACCCTGAAGGGCATCACCAAGACCGACCTGTCCCCTGAAATCGAATCCGTCATGGAAATCGTGATCGACGGCCTGTCTGACGCAGACATCCGCAAGGCGACGCGGGTCGGCATCGCGGCTGCCTGCGAGCTGGGTGCGTCCAACGGCATCAAACGTATTTCTGCCGGCAACTACGGTGGCAAGCTGGGCCAGTTCCACTTCAAGTTACGTGAAATCATGAGCGGAGAAGCCGCATGAGCGCCCTGACCCTTACTCTCAAGAATGCGCCAGAGCAACGCATCGACATGGCGCCGCTGACCCCGGACAACCTTGCCGGAAAGTCCATGGCTGACATCGCCGCCATCGAACTGCTCAGCGGTAACCGCCGACTGCGCGTGGACAGCCTGTTCGACATCGCCGGCGACGACGCCGGCAACCTCGTGATCAACAACGCCAACGGCAAGCTGGACTTCATCGGCCGCGGCATGAAACAGGGCAGCATCACCGTCAACGGGAACGCCGGCTCGTATCTCGCCTTCCAGATGCGCAAGGGTGAGATCACCCTGAACGGAAACGCCGACGCCTTTGCCGCCAGCGGCATGGCCGGTGGCCTGCTCAAGGTCAACGGCAACGTCGGCGATTTCCTCGCCGCCGCCATCCCTGGGGACCGCAAGGGCATGAAGGGGGGTACCGTGATCATCACCGGCAACGCCGGAGACCGCGCTGGAGACCAGATGCGTCGCGGCATCATCCTGATCGAAGGCAACGTCGGCGCCTACTGCGCCTCGCGCATGCTGGCAGGCACCATCGGCGTGATGGGCAGCGTTGGCGACCACATCGGCTACGGCATGCGCCGCGGCACGCTGCTCCTGTTCAGCACGCCGAAGATGCACGCCACCCTGCAGGATTGCGGCAGCCACACCCTGCCCTTCCTCAGCCTGATGTTCAAGTCGTTCAAGGGGTTGCCAAGCAAGTTCGGTGCGATCAACCGCAACCGTGTGCAACGTTATGCCGGCGATCTGGCGAATGATGGCAAGGGCGAGATTCTGGTCTTCATCTAGAACATTCCCTAGCCAGATTCGTTCAAACCCGGTGACGGCAAATGCCCACCGGGTTTATTTTTTTCCCAGACGCCAGAGCGAAGTAATTTCCACTGCACGTGCGGCATGCAGCGGATCATCCGCATCCATGACCTTGGGATGTTGCGGACGTGTATCGATGCGACCCAGCACCTGCAGTCCGGCGGCATCAATCCATGCAAGCAAAGTGTCACGACTACGGAGTCCCAGATGCTCGGCGAGGTCGGAAATGATGAGCCAGCCTTCGCCGCCTTCGGCGAGGTGCTCGGCCAGCCCCTGCAGGAAACCGCGCAACATGCGGCTATCCGGATCGTAAACGGCAAATTCGAGCGGCGAACTGGGCTTGGCCGGGAGCCAGGGAGGGTTGCAAACGACCAGCGGGGCGCGCCCTTGCGGGAACAAGTCGGCCTGAACGACATCGACTTGCGCCTGGAGACCTAACCGAGCCATGTTTTCACCGGCACAGGCCAGAGCACGGGCATCCTGATCCGTCGCCACCACCCGTTTGATCCCGCGTTTAGCCAGCAAGGCCGCGAGCACACCGGTTCCGGTACCGACATCGAAGGCCAGGTCAGAAGCAGGCAGCGGGGCCTCGGCGACCAGATCGACGTATTCGCCACGCACGGGTGAGAAGACGCCATAGTAGGGATGAATACTGGCCCCTAGCGCAGCAATGGGTACCCCTTTCCTGCGCCATTCGTGAGCGCCGACCAGTCCCTGGAGTTCGCGCAGCGAAACGACAGAGGGCCGATCATCCGGCTCGCCCCAGGCTTCGACACAGGCTTCGCGGACATCCGGGGCGCGGCGCAGCGGGATGGTGAAATCGGCCTCGATCGGGATCAGCAGCATGCCGAGGATGCGGGCGCGCTGGCCCTGCCGCAGACGATGCTGATTGAAAGCCTCGGCAGGGGTGGCAGGGATCCTGGCCTTTTTCTTGCCGGATTTATCCAGCCGGCGTGCCATGGCCTGCAGCAGCTGCCGGGCGTTCTGGAAGTCGCCACGCCACAGGATGGCATGCCCCTCACAGGCCAGATGCCAGGCATCGTCGGCCTTGAGGGTGTCGTCTCCGACCGTGACCTTTGGCGGGGGGGGTACGCCGGCTTCGGAACGCCAGCGCGCCGAATGCGGTTGGTCGTGTTCACGCCAGAGTATCTCGCTCATGACTTGCCCATCTGATGGCAGCAGCAGCGCTCCCCCATCCCGGTTACGCAACGCCAGCGCCGCTTGCCGTGCCGTACGAACCACCGCCTGACCAGATAGCTGCGAGTGAGCGAGATGGCGGTGAACCAGACGCCGATGAGCAGGTTGTCCTGCAGGGGAATATGGATATCGAACATCGGGAAGATGACCAGCTGGCTGGCCACTGCAACCATGTAGCCGATCACCGTGTTCGAAATGCTTTCCAGAATGCTGTGGGTGCGTGTCTGCATCTTATTTACTCCTGTTCCGGACTTCCCGGCGCACCTTGCGCCAGGCCTGTCGTTGCGAATCGTCGCAGAACGTCCATGCGACGAAACGGCTTTGTTTCTGTCCCTGCCTCATCTCCCTGGTACGCACCAGCCTGGCACCCGCCTGCCTGAGATGGCGATAGATGGCTGGAAGGTTGTCCGCTCGGGAAACCAGGGTGGTAAACCAGAGCACTTGTCCCTTGAAGGCATGGCTTTCCATGATCATGCGCCGGATAAACGCCGCTTCCCCACCGGGACAATGCAGTTCGTTGGCCTGACCGCCGAAATTGAGCATGGGCTTGCTGGCGCCCCCCTTGCCCAGATTGCGCCATTTGCGCTGGCTGCCTGCGCTCGCGTCGGCAGCAGAGGCGTGGAAAGGCGGGTTGCACAGGGTCAGGTCGAAACGGTCATCCGGATGAATGATGCCGAAGAAGACATGCCCGGCATCAGGTTGGTGGCGCAGCATGATCCCGGATGCCAGATCCGGGTTGGATGCCAGGATGCACGAAGCATTCCTGAGGGCGATGACGTCGATCTCCGCGCCGACGAAGGACCAGCCGTATTCACGCCGGCCGATCAGGGGATAGATGACATTGGCCCCGACGCCCACATCCAGCAACCGGATCGCATCGCCGGTCGGAATTGATCCGTCATTGTCCTCCGCCAGCAGGTCGGCCAGGGCGTGCAGATAATCCGCGCGTCCCGGCACGGGCGGACACAGGTAGCCGTCCGGGATCGCCCAGTCCCGGATGCCATACTGGTCCAGCAACAAGGCCCGGTTGAGCGCCAAGACGGCATGCGGATCAGCGAAGTCGATGGACATGACCTGCCAGGCATTCGGCTTCACGAAAGGCTTGAGGTCCGGACTGGCCGCGATCAGGCGATCAAAGTCGTACTCGCCCTGGTGCCGGTTGCGCGGGTGAAAACGCGGAGGGGCCGCTTCCACGGCCTTGCGTTCAGGACCCGTCATGCGTTTGACCTCGCTGCCGGACCAATACCAGGAGTGCCCACCCCAGCGTGAACAGGACAGCCATCACCCCAAGCGTGTGTGTGACGGCACCCCAATGCTGCGCGCGCTGAATCTGCCCGAACACACCCAGCAGGTAGATCCAGTCGTGCGGGCCGTCCTCGCCGGTGTGGCCGCCCAGCATGGTCAACTGCGGATGCAGGGCGTCATAGATATAGGGCGAGAGGTCCAGCAGGCTCACGGCAACCCACCAGAAACACAGGGATGCGGCGAAATTGTCGCGATTCTTCAGCAGGAAAGCCACGCCGATGGCCAACGGCAGCGCCAGCTGGAACAGGCTCCCGCCCAGAATGGTGAGGAACTCACCGAAGGGCATCAGGAAAACATGGCCCGCCTCGTGGATTGGCAACAGGATGTTGTGCATGAAGGAATCGAAGATCTCGCCATCCGTGTAGTCGGCCCGGATCAGGGACCAGCTCCAGATACTCAGCAGCACCCAGGCGAGGCAGCGACCGTAAAAGGCTGTCGGATCCATGGCCGGCATCGGGGAAAACCAGCCGCTCGTATCGGGGTCCTGCGTCGCGGCATGGTGCACCGGCGCCTGCCCCCATTTGAAGAAATAGATCCCGCATGCCGGGCACTGGGCACTGTCCGGCATGGGTTGCGGCAGCACGTAACCGCATTTGGGACATTGTGTAACCTGCCCGGACATGCGCTAGCGCTTGCCACCCAACAGCGAGCCGAGGACGCCACGGATAATCTGGCGGCCAAGTTCCGAACCGATGGTACGCGCGGCACTTTTGACCACCGCCTCGACCACGCCCTGCCGGGATCGACCGCCGCGCGGCCCTGTCTCGCCACCGAGGAGACCGCCCCAGTCAAAGCCGCGGTCTTCCCCGGCAGGCGCCTGTTCAGCGGAGGTCGCGGCGCGGCCCTTGAGGATTTCATAGGCGGATTCACGGTCGACCAGCTTCTCGTAGTGCCCGTAAATCAGGGAACCCTGGATCGTCTGCTGACGCTCCTCGGCCGTCACCGGCCCCAGACGGCTGCCCGGCGGGCAGATGAAGGCACGCTCCACCGGCAGCGGGCGTCCCTTCTCATCGAGCAGGGAGACCAGTGCTTCACCCACGCCCAGCTCGGTAATGGCAGCGGCCACGTCCACCGCCGGATTCGGACGGAAGGTCTCCGCCGCCGACTTGACCGCTTTCTGGTCACGCGGCGTAAAAGCGCGCAGGGCATGCTGGACACGGTTGCCGAGCTGTCCCAGCACCACGTCCGGAATGTCCAGCGGGTTCTGGCTGACAAAATAGACGCCCACCCCCTTGGAGCGGATCAGCCGCACCACCTGCTCGATTTTGGTCAGCAGCGCTTCCGGCGCGTCGTTGAACAGCAGATGGGCTTCATCGAAGAAAAACACCAGTTTGGGCTTGTCCGGATCGCCGATTTCCGGCAGCTTCTCGAACAGCTCCGACAACAGCCATAGCAGCAGCGTGGCATAGGCGCGCGGGGCGTTGTAGAGCTTCTCCGCCGCGAGGATATTGACCACGCCGCGGCCGCGTTCATCGGTCTGCAGCAGGTCTTCCAGGTTGAGCATGGGCTCGCCGAACAGCTGGTCGCCGCCCTCCTGCTCGAGTTGCAGCAGGCCGCGCTGGATGGCACCGACGCTCGCCGTGGAAATGTTGCCGTATTCCGTCGTAAATTCCGCGGCATTTTCTGCTGCATGTTGCAGCATGGCGCGCAGGTCCTTCATGTCCAGCAACAACCAGCCGTGGTCGTCGGCAATCTTGAACACCGCCGTCAGCACGCCGGCCTGGGTGTCGTTCAGGTTCAGCATGCGCGCCAGCAACAGCGGCCCCATGTCAGAAACCGTCGCGCGCACCGGATGCCCCTTTTCTCCGTAGACATCCCAGAACACCACCGGATTGTCGGCATAGGTCAAGGGATCCAGCCCCAGTTCCCTGGCGCGGGCTTCCACCTTGGGATTCCCCCCGCCGGCACGGCTCATGCCGGCCAGGTCGCCCTTCACGTCGGCCATGAAGACCGGCACGCCGGCGCGGGAAAACTGCTCGGCCAGCGATTGCAGGGTCACGGTCTTGCCGGTGCCGGTCGCCCCGGCGATCAGGCCGTGGCGGTTGGCCATGCGCGGTAGCAGGTAGAGGGGATCGTGACTCTTTGCGATGAGAAGCGGTTCAGTCATATCGGGGGCTTTCTGTTAACTGTTGGCAACAATATCCTGTGCCGCCGCCATGTCTGGCGCGGCGCCTGCCGCCACCAGGCAGCAGGCGGTCTGGGTGAGCATGGGCACAGGAACGGGCACCTCACCCGCCAGCGCCCGTTGAATCCAGCTTGCGGTCATGCGGGCATCCATCGATTCTGGCAACGGTGGGACCGCCGCAATCACGCCTTCCTCCGCCTCGACCAGCGTCCTTGCCTGTCCGGCCTCGAACCAGTCGATCCGCGGGCAGCGCTTGGGGTTGGCGTAGACTTCCCCCTCCGTACCGCGCAACAGCAGGCCACGGCTGGCGGTATCGAGGAAAAAAGACGCCATGCGACCGAGATAATCCGGATGGGAAACGCTCACCACCCGCACCGACTGGTTGTCGAACGGGTCTGCCAGCTTGGCGAGCGTATGCGTGCTGTTGCGCACCCCCAGCCGCCAGCGCAGTTCCAGCAGGTAATCGAGCCCGGGGGACATGACATCCTCTGGCAGGAAAACCACTTTACCCGCGTCCAGCGCAGCCTGCGCCGCATCGATGGACGTGACGGCCTCGATCCCCAGTTCGGCAAACACTTCGGCACTCGTCACCCGCCTGGGATCTGTCCGAACCCCATGGACCAGCACCGGGATGCCATGTTTCTGCAGTAGCAGCGCCAGCAGCGGTGTCAGGTTGCCTTGCCGACGTGCGCCATTGTGCGTCGGCAGGATCACTGGAAATGGCTTGCCGGAAGGAGGCTTCAGGCGGGCAACACGGGATTGCATCGCGCGATAAAAACCGCGCATTTCCGCTTCGGATTCTCCCTTGATACGGAACGCGACCAGCATCGCCCCCAACTCGAGCTCGGGCACCTGGCCATCGAGCATCTCGGTATAGAGCGCACAGGCTGTGTCCTCGTCAAGATCGGTCGCTCCTTCTCTGCCTCTTCCGACCTCTTTGATGATTTCGTTGTAATTCACGGGTTAATGCCCTGTTAAAATGCTCCGCTATTTTACCCTCTAAGCGCCCCCATGATTCTTTTACGTGACCTGACCTATGGCCGCAGCGGCGAACCTCTGGTCGAAGGTGCCAGCCTGCAAATTCACGCGGGATGGAAAGTAGGCCTGATCGGCGCCAACGGCTGCGGCAAGTCCTCTTTCTTCGCCCTGCTGCGCGGCCAGCTGCATCAGGAAAGAGGCGACCTCGAAATCCCCGCCAGCTGGGTCATGGGCCACGTCGGCCAGGATACGCCGGCGCTGCCGGAAGCCGCGCTGGAGTTCGTGCTGGACGGCGACGAGGAACTGCGCGCCGTCGAACGTGACATCGCCTCGGCCGAAGCCGCCCACGATGGCGAGCGTATCGGCCTGCTGCACGGCCGCTACGCCGAGATCGACGGCTACGCCTCTCGCGCCAAGGCCGCCAGCCTGCTCTCGGGGCTAGGTTTCAGCGATACGGATTTCAACCGCCCGGTCGCGGAGTTCTCCGGCGGCTGGCGCGTGCGCCTCAACTTGGCCCGCGCCCTGATGTGCCGGTCCGACCTGCTGCTGCTGGACGAGCCGACCAACCACCTCGACCTCGACGCGGTACTGTGGCTGGAAACCTGGCTCAAGCGCTACCCGGGCACGCTGCTGCTGATCTCGCACGACCGAGATTTCCTCGATGCCGTGACCGATCACATCCTGCACTTCGAGCAGCAAAAACTGAAACTCTACACCGGCAACTACAGCACCTTCGAGCGCACGCGTGCCGAGCATCTGGCCCTGCAACAGGCCATGTTCGAAAAGCAGCAACGCGAGATCGCTCACCTTCACAGCTATATCGAGCGCTTCCGTGCCAAGGCCACCAAGGCCCGTCAGGCACAGAGCCGCATCAAGGCGCTGGCGCGCATGGAAGAGGTCGCCGCGGCCCACGTGGATACGCCCTTCAGCTTTGCCTTCCGCGACCCGGCAGCCATGCCGGACACCCTGCTGGAACTACGTGATGCCGCCGTGGGCTACAACGACACGCCGATGATCTCAGGCATCAATTTCATGCTGCGCCCGGGCGAACGCATCGCCCTGCTCGGTCCCAACGGCGCCGGCAAGTCCACGCTGGTGAAGTTGCTGGCCGGCGTGCTTCCGCCGCTCTCGGGGACCCGCCGCGAGGGCAAGGGACTGACCATCGGCTATTTCGCCCAGCACCAGCTGGAAGCCCTGCGCCCGGACGAATCGCCGCTGCAGCACATGCTGCGGCTGGACCCGCAGACGCGGGAACAGGAACATCGCAATTACCTGGGCGGGTTCGATTTCCGTGGCGACATGGTTACCGCGCCCTGCCAATCGTTCTCCGGCGGCGAGAAATCGCGCCTCGCGCTGGCCCTGCTGATCTGGCAGCGTCCCAACCTGCTGTTGCTGGACGAACCGACCAACCACCTCGACCTCGAAATGCGCGAAGCCCTCACCCTGGCGTTGCAGGAAACCGACGCCGCCGTTGTGCTGGTGTCGCACGACCGCCATCTGCTGCGCACGACCGCCGATACGTTGTATCTGGTCGCCGACCAAGGCTGCAAGGTGTTCGACGGCGATCTCGACGATTACGCCAACTGGCTGGCGGAAAGCCGGGCCGTGGAAACATCCCCGGATGCAGCCAAGCTTCAGCGCAAGGAAGCACGCGCCGCTGAAGAGAAATCACGCCAGGAAAAACTGGCGCAACGACGTCCGCTGATGAAGGAACTGGACAAGCTGGAAAAGAACCTGGCCGGCTGGCAAGGGGAAAAGTCGCTGCTCGACAACCGTCTGGGGGACCCGGACCTTTACACCAACCCGGACCGGGCTCTGCTCGAAAGCCTGCTCAAGCGGCAGGCGGAACTGTCAAACGATATCGAGGCCGCAGAAATGCGCTGGCTGGAAATCCACGAACTGCTCGAAAACGATTGACCTTCAGTGGAATTCATCGGCGTAGGCCGCCGCAGCTTCTGACATGGCCGCTTCGCCGACTTCCTTGCTGATCGCATCGTAGTCAGCCAGCGCTTCCGGCAAACCCGCCACTTCACGATACTCACGGTCATCATAGCGCTCATCGTTCTTCAGCACCTGCTTCAACTGCACTTCGTAGGCTGCGCCGGCCGCGTCCAGCTGGCGCTTTGCCGCCTGGATCTTGGCAAGATAGCGTACGAAGTTTCGCCCGCCGCCCACAATTTTTTCCGGGTTGGCCATGCTATCGATGAAATTCGCCTGGGCTGACATATAGATGCCGCGGGCAATATCCAGCCCGTCATCGGCGGCGTAACCCGCGGCCATCCCCAGCATGAGCCAGAGACCCAGCATTGACTTCAGCAGTCTGTTCATCATGTTCTTCCAATCCTGTTTCATTACTTTCCGGAAAGTCGGCTTCCGGAAATTCAAATCTCGCCCTTGCGCGCCTTGTCCATCATCCAGATCAGCGTGTCTTCGATCTGCTTCGCCGCCTCCTCAGCCTTGGCGCTGTGACCCTTGATATGCCGCAGGGCGTAGGTCGGCCGATCCAGCGCCAGGAACATCTGCCCCTGTTTTTCATAGATCGCGATGCGGCAAGGCGCAAACACTGCAAACTCGGGGCTTTCCATCAGGATTTCCGCGCCGATGCCCAGGCTGCAGTAGGAACGCACTTCCAGGACGCCCTGTAGCGGCAGGCCGCGTTCGCGGATGTGCTGGCCGAGGGGGAAAGTGGCGGGGCTGACGAAGTTCTTGCCCTGCGCACCGCTTTGCAGACTATCCACCACATCCTGATAGCTCACCCCTTTTTCCACCGGGACCACGTAAAGCGGCGTTTCCGGATCGACGGGCGGCATCGGACCCGCCTGTACGGCCGATATCCAGCACCCAAGAATCACGAAAAAATATCGCAAGCCTTTCATTATCAACCCTTTCCCTGACCTTCCCTTATAATGTGCGCCAATTTCGTTTCAGCAAGGCACTTAACTATGTCCGAAAATATGCAAGATGGTTCCATTGACGCCTACGGCCCCGCCGAAATGGCATATCGCGTGGAGACGGTCGGTGTCGCCAAGGCCAACATGCCCCTGATCCCGATGATCGGCCTGGGCATACTGGCCGGGGCGTTCATCTCCCTTGGGGCGATGAATTTCATTACCGCCATGGCGCAGGGCATGCCGCGCCTGGTTGCCTCTGTCACCTTCTCCCTGGGCCTGATCCTGGTCGTCGTCGCCGGCGCAGAAATGTTCACCGGCAACAACATGATCGCCATGGCCTGGGCGCAAGGCCGCGTCAACAACCGCCAGGTCATGCGCAACTGGGTATGGGTGTATTTCACCAACCTGATCGGCTGTCTGTTCCTGGTCACTTTAGCCTATCTCTCCGGAGTGCTGCACACGGTAGACCTGAATTTCGGCGTACAGGCGCTCAAGATCGCCGCCGCCAAGACCAACCTGACCTTCACCGAGGCTTTCTTCAAGGGGCTGCTGTGCAACGCCCTGGTCTGCCTGGCGGTCTGGCTGTGCTTCGCCGCCCGTAGCGTCGTGGATCGCATCTTCTGCATCGTGTTCCCGATCGCCGCCTTCGTCAACATGGGGCTGGAGCACTGCGTAGCCAACATGTTCTTCATCCCCATGGGCTACCTGGCCATGCTGGATCCGGAAGTCGTCGCGGCGGCCAAGCTGGCCCCGACCGTCACCGCCCATCTCAACATGGCCGGTTTCGCCAGCAACCTGGCGGCCGTCACCCTGGGCAACATCTTCGGCGGCACGGTCCTGGTAGCCGGCATGTACTACGTGATCTACATGCGCGGCCAGCGCCGCCCGGCACGTGACATCGCCGTCATGAGCGCACTGATCGAAGCCAGGAAGCGCGATCAGGGATAGGCCCGGAACGCCGCATCCACGGCCTTGCGGTCGAGGTGCGGTGCAATGGTCTGGATGAAAGCGTACTGGTAGCCCCGCATATAGGCGTCGCGCCGGATGCCGAGGTACGTGGTACTGGCCGGAAACAGGTGCGATGCGTCCAGCATCACCAGGTTGCGGTCGCGGTCGGGGTTATACGCCATCTTCGCCAGCAGGCCGACCCCCAGCCCCAGCTCGACATAGGTCTTGATCACGTCGGAATCGATGGCGGTCAGGGCCACGTTCAACTCCAGGCCATGCTCCGCGAAAATGCGGTTGACCATGCTGCCGCCCGCAAATGCGAAGTCATAGGTCACCACCGGATAGCGCGCGATCTTTTCCAGCGTGAGCGGAGCATCCTCGATCAACGGGTGATCCTGGGGCACCACTACGCAACGGTTCCACTGATAGCAGGGCAGGGTCACCAGATCCTTGTAGGAACTGATGGCCTCGGTCGCCAGCCCGATATCGGCCTCCCCTGACAAGACCTGTTCCGACACCTGGGTCGGGTTGCCCTGATGGATGGCAAGGTGCACCTTGGGGAAAACCTCCATGAAGGATTTCACAGCACCCGGCAGGTGATAGCGTGCCTGGGTATGGGTCGCGGCGATGACCAGGTCGCCAGTGTCCTCGTGGCTGAATTCGTCGCCGACACGCCTGATGTTTTCCATCTCGTGCAACACGCGCTCCGCCATCTGCAGGATGGCTGCCCCGGGCTCGGTCAGCCCCACCAGTCGCTTGCCGTTGCGCTTGAATATCTGCAGGTTCAGCTCCTCCTCCAGCAGCTGGATCTGCTTGCTGACGCCCGGCTGGGAAGTATGCAGGGCATCGGCCGCATCGGACACATTGAATCCCTGGCGCGAGACCTCGCGGATATAACGCAACTGATGCAACTTCATTAAGTTATCCTCATATCTATATAACTGATAATTCTAGATCTAGAATAACATAGTATTTTTATCGTTACATGTCGACTGGTATAGTGCCAGCCTCTCAAACTCGCAGAAAACACCATGGATTTCGGCTATGTGATCGCAGGATTTATCGTCGGCTGGCTGGTCGGATTGACCGGCGTGGGCGGCGGCTCGCTCATGACGCCTATCCTGCTGCTGTTTTTCAACGTCAAGGCCGCAGTCGCGGTCGGGACTGACCTGCTTTATGCCTCCATTACCAAATCCGTGGGAATTCTCGCGCACGGCAAGCTGGGCAACATCGACTGGGGCATCGTCGGGCGCCTGGCGGTGGGCAGCGTTCCTGCGGCGGCCCTGACCACGGTCTACCTCCACCATGTCGGCACGGCCTCCGAATCCGTGGTCCACGGCATTAAATTCTGGCTGGGCATCGCCCTGCTGCTGACCTCCGTCTCCGTACTCTTCCGGCACGAACTGATGCGCCTCAACAAGAATGAGCATCTGGTGCCGCACCAATATGTCCCGGCTGCCACCGTGACGCTCGGCCTGGTACTCGGCTTTCTGGTCACGCTGACTTCCGTCGGCGCTGGAGCGCTGGGCGTAACCGCCCTTCTCATCCTGTATCCCAAAATCTCCGTCAACAAGATCGTCGGCAGCGACGTCGCCCATGCCGTTCCGCTGACGCTTGTCGCCGGCCTGGGTCACGCCAGCCTGGGAACAGTGAATTACACCCTGCTGGGGACCTTGCTGATCGGCTCGGTTCCCGGGATCTGGATCGGCAGTCACATGACCACGAAATTCAGCGAGCAGTGGGTGCGTAACCTGCTTGCACTGATTCTCGTTTATGTCGGACAAAAACTCGCTTTCCCCCAACTTCCTCAAATCCTCGGTCTGGCGGTGTTATTGAGCATCGCCTTGTTCAAGCACTGGCTGGACAAGCGTCTTGCCGGCCACAAATAATTGGATCTCATCAGTTATGTATATTTACGACGACATTGACCAGCGCAATATCGACGAACGCGTCGCCCAATACCGCGACCAGACCCGTCGCTACCTGGCAGGAGAACTGACAGAAGACGAGTTCCGACCCCTGCGCCTGCAGAACGGCCTCTACATCCAGCGCCACGCGCCAATGATGCGCATTGCCGTGCCTTACGGTCTGATGAATGCTCGCCAGTTGCGCAAGCTCGCGGACATCACCCGCCGCTACGACAAGGGCTATGGCCATTTCAGCACCCGTCAGAATTTCCAGCTCAACTGGCCAAAACTGGAAGACACCCCGGACATCCTGGCGGAACTGGCGACCGTTCAGATGCACGCGATCCAGACTTCCGGCAGTTGCATCCGTGCCATTACCACCGACCAGTTCGCTGGCGTGGCCCCGGACGAAATCGTCGATCCGCGCCCGATGATCGAAATCCTGCGCCAATGGAGCAGCTTCCATCCGGAGTTTGCCGGCCTGCCGCGCAAGTTCAAGCTCGCGGTCAGCGGTTCGAAGCAGGACCGCGCACTGGTCCAGGCCCACGACATCGGCCTCGAGTTCTACCTCGACCAGGCCGGCCAGCTCGCGATCCGCGTCTGGGTCGGCGGCGGCCTCGGCCGTACCCCGATCCTCGGAACGGTCATTCGTGAGCATCTGGAGTGGCAGCACGCCCTGACCTACTGCGAGGCCATCCTGCGCGTATACAACCTCTATGGCCGTCGCGACAATGCCTACAAAGCCCGCATCAAGATCCTGGTCAAGGCGCTGGGCGCCGAAGAGTTCGCCCGTCAGGTCGAAGAAGAGTGGGCACTGCACAAGGACGGTCCAAGCACGATTACGCAGGCTGAATTCGACCGGGTCGCCAGCTTCTTCAGCGTCTCCCGCCATGAAACACTCCCTGACCAGGACGCCAGTTTCGAGTCTGCCCGGGCGAGCCATCCGGCCTTTGCCGCCTGGATCAAGCGTAACGTGCACGGCCACAAGGTCCCCGGCTACCGGGCGGTGACACTGTCGCTGAAGCCGACCGGCGTCGCACCAGGCGACGCCACGGCAGAGCAGCTGGATGCCATGGCAGACCTCGCGGAACGCTATTCCTTCGGCGAATTGCGCGTCTCGCACGAGCAGAACATCATTCTCGCCGACGTCAGGCTGGGCGACCTGTTCGCCGTCTGGGAAGGCGCCCGTGCGAACGGCCTTGCCACCCCGAATATCGGGCTGCTGACGGACATCATCTGCTGCCCGGGCGGCGACTTCTGCAGCCTGGCCAACGCCAAGTCGATCCCCATTGCCGAAGCCATCCAGCGTAAATTCGATGACCTCGACTACCTGCACGATATCGGCGATATCGACCTCAACATCTCGGGCTGCATGAACTCCTGCGGCCACCACCACGTCGGCCACATCGGCGTGCTGGGCGTGGACAAGGACGGGTCCGAGTGGTACCAGGTCACCATCGGCGGCAAACAGGGCAGCGATGCCAGCATCGGCACTGTCATCGGTCCCTCTTTCGCCGCGGACGAAATTCCCGGCGTAGTGGGCAAACTGCTCGAGACCTATGTCGCCCATCGTTCCGAAGAAGAGCGTTTCATCGATACCGTTCGCCGCATCGGCGTCGCGCCGTTCAAGGCCCATGTCTACGCGAAGGAGGCTGCGTAATGTCCAACCTGATCAAGAACAACGCGATTGTGACTGACGAATGGACGCTGGTTCCCCTGCCCGCTCCGGCCGAGGACACCGTCCGCAAACAGGCAGGCAAGGTCGTGATCTTCAAGGTCACGGGCGAACAAGCCGCCACCGCGGCCCAGATCCAGGAAACCGTCATCCCTGACTCAGGCAAGGTCATTGTGCCGTTGCCGGTCTGGCTGGCGAGGAAAGCCACGCTCTCTGCACGCCTCAAAAAGGGCGAGCTTGGCATCTGGATAGACAGCTTCGAACTGCTCGAGCCGCTGGTCAACTGCTTTGCCGATATCAACGCCCTGCCGCTCATCGCCATCCATTTCCCGCGATTCGTCGATGGCCGTGGCTTCTCCCTCGCTGCCCAGCTGCGCACCCGTTACGGCTACCGCAACGAACTGCGCGCGATCGGTGATGTGCTGCGCGATCAACTGTTTTTCATGCGGCGCTGCGGTTTCGACGCCTACGCCATCCGGGCTGATCGTTCGGCCGAGGACGCCCTGGCCAGCCTGCGTGATTTCAGCGAGCCCTATCAAGGCGCCGTCGACAACCCGCTGCCGGTGTGGCGTCGCCACGCCCGCATGGGCCATCACGCCGCCAGGACCGCCACTGTGCAACCTTCACACGAAGACCAGGTGGACTGAGCATGACCCTCGAAGCCAAGATCGCAGCAGTCGCCGGGGTGTTGAAACGCATCCAGGACGAATTCTCTCCTGCCACATTCGCCAGCAGCCTGGGCGCAGAAGACATGGTGCTGACCGACCTGATCGCCAAACACGCCCCCGGCATCAGCGTCTTCTCGCTGGATACCGGCCGCCTGAACCCGGAGACCTACGAACTGCTGGCCAAGGTGCAGGAAACCTATGGCAAGCAGGTTGAAATCAAGGTCTATTACCCGCAACCCGACGCGCTGCAGCAGTACGTGGAGCACAACGGCATCAACGCCTTCTACCACAGCGTCGACCTGCGCAAGGCCTGCTGCGGGATCCGCAAGGTCGAGCCGCTGAAACGCGCATTGGCCGGCAAGACCGCCTGGATCACCGGCATGCGCCGTCAGCAAGCCGTCACCCGCGCCAACATGCCGGTACAGGAACACGACGCCGACCACGGGCTGGAGAAGTTCAACCCGCTGGCGGACTGGACCGAAAAGGATGTGTGGGAATACATCCGCGGCAACGGCATCCCGTATAATGCGCTTCACGACAAACATTACCCCAGCATCGGCTGCGCGCCCTGTACGCGCAACATCGCCGTCGGCGAAGATGTCCGCGCCGGCCGCTGGTGGTGGGAAGACGAATCAGGCAAGGAATGCGGCCTGCATGTAAAGAAAGTCTGACGATGACCACGAAAAAAACACTGACCCATCTGCAAACGCTGGAAGCCGAATCCATCCACATCATGCGTGAAGTGGTCGCCGAGTTTCGCAACCCGGTGATGCTCTACTCCATCGGCAAGGATTCCAGCGTCATGCTGCACCTGGCTCGCAAGGCGTTCGCGCCCGGCCCGCTGCCATTCTCGCTGCTGCATGTCGACACCGGCTACAAGTTCAAGGAAATGTACGAATTTCGTGACTGGTACGCCAAGGAAATCGGCGCCAAGCTGATCGTGCATCGCAACGAAGAAGCCATCGCACAAGGCGCGCACCCGTTGAAGCTGGGCGTCGCCCGCTGCTGCGGCGCGCTCAAGACCAAGGCCCTGCTGGACGCACTGGAAGCCGGCGGCTACGATGCCGCCATGGGCGGCGCCCGTCGCGACGAAGAACGCTCGCGCGCCAAGGAACGCATCTTCTCCTTCCGCGACGAATTCGGCCAGTGGGACCCCAAGAGCCAACGGCCGGAACTGTGGGACTTGTACAACTGCCGCGTGCACGAAGGCGAATCCATCCGCGTGTTCCCGATCTCCAACTGGACCGAAATGGACATCTGGCAATACATCAAGCTGGAGAACATCCCCATCGTGCCGCTGTACTACGCCAAGGAGCGCCCCATGGTGAAGCGCGGCAACATGCTGATCCCAGGTGATGACCCGGCCAACCTGAAGGAAGGGGAAGTGGCCGAGAACGTCATGTGCCGCTTCCGCACGCTGGGTTGCTCACCCTGTACCGGTGCCGTGTATTCCGACGCCACCACCATCGAGGAAATCGTCGCCGAATCGGCGATCGCGACGCGCTCCGAGCGCGAGACCCGCATCATCGACCATGGCAGCAATTCCATGGAAGACAAGAAGAAGGAAGGTTACTTCTGATGAGTACCATCGACAAAACCCTGTTCAACGCGGTCGAAACCGAACTGCTGCGCTTCACCACGGCTGGCAGCGTGGATGACGGCAAGTCCACCCTGATCGGCCGCCTGCTGGTCGATACCAAAGGCGTGTTCGAAGACCAGCTCGACGCCGCCAAGAGCGTGGAAGACAAAAAGGGCGCCAAGGGCGCTCACCTGGCCCTGCTGACCGATGGCCTGCAGGCCGAGCGCGAGCAAGGTATCACCATCGACGTGGCCTACCGCTATTTCGCCACCCCCAAGCGCAAATTCATCATCGCCGACACCCCGGGGCACGAGCAATATACCCGCAACATGGTGACGGGGGCTTCCACCGCGAACCTGGCCATCATCCTGATCGACGCGCGCAAGGGCGTGCTGACGCAATCCCGCCGTCATGCCTACATCTCGCGCCTGCTGGGCATCCCGCATCTGGTGGTGGCGATCAACAAGATGGACCTGGTCGACTATTCGGAAGAGGTTTACGACAAGATCCGCCAGGATTTCACCGATTTCCACGGCAAGCTGTCCATTCCCGGTGGTGACATTACCTTCATCCCGATTTCCGCCCTCGAAGGTGACATGGTCGTGGAGCGCGGCAGCAACATGCCGTGGTACGAAGGCCCGACGCTGCTCGAAAAGCTGGAATCCGCGCCGGTCGAAGGCAAGATCAACGCCGAGGACTTCCGCTTCCCAGTGCAATACGTTTCCCGCCCGCAAACCGAGGAACTGCACGACTTCCGCGGCTACATGGGCCGTATCGAATCCGGCTCGGTCAAGGTCGGTGACGCCATTACCGTACTGCCGTCCGGCCTCACCAGCAAGATCAAGGAAATCGTCACCTGGGAAGGCAACCTGAAGGAAGCCTGGGCGCCGATGTCCGTCACCCTGACCCTGGCAGACGAGCGCGACATTTCCCGTGGCGACATGATCGTGCACACCGACAACCAGCCGCGCGTGGAGAAGGAAATCACCACGATGATCTGCTGGATGCACGAGACCCCGCTGCAGCCCGGCAAGAAGTACCTGATCAAGCATGCCACCAATACGGTCAAGGCCATGGTCACGTCACTGGTCGAGCGCGTGGACGTGAACACGCTGGAACACATCGCCGCTCCGGCAGAGCTGAAGATGAACGAAATCGGCAAGGTCAGCCTCAAGCTGCTGAAGCCGATCGCGTGCGACGCCTACGCTGACAACCGCGCCACCGGCGGCTTCATCGTGATCGATGACTTCACCAACATGACCGTGGGCGCCGGCATGATCCAGTGAGTGCCGGGTACCGGCGTTCAGTGGTAGAATTCAAAAAAAACATGAAATTGGAGTGAAAGCAATGACCTACGTCGTAACCGAAAACTGCATCCAGTGCAAATACACCGACTGCGTCGATGTCTGCCCGGTGGACTGCTTCGTGGAAGGCCCGAACTTCCTGGCGATCGACCCGGACGAATGCATCGACTGCACCCTGTGCGTGGCAGAATGCCCGGCAGAAGCCATTTTCGCCGAGGATGACGTGCCGGCTGATCAGCAAGAGTATATCGAGCTGAATGCCCGCCTGGCCAAGGTATGGCCGACCATTACCGCCAAGAAGGATCCGCTGCCAGACGCTGACGCCAACAACGGCGTCAAGGGCAAGCGCAGCTTGCTGGTCGAGTAAGACTCTCCTGCATTGCAACCCCTTTTCCGCTCATGGCGGAAAAGGGGTTTTTCTTTTGCCCGTCTCAAGGAATCGTCAGTTCACCTGCCGGTTCAGGATCTCGCGTACGGTCGCCAGTGCCCGCTCGTATTCGAACCGCCCGATCTCGCTGTCCAGACGTTCGGCCAGACTGGGCTCCAGCACCGACCTCAGCAACGGCGCACGCTCCACCCAGGCTGCACTGACCCGGGTATCATCCTTTTCCAGCAAGGCCTGCAACTGAAGCAGGGCCAGACGCACCTTTTCAGGGTCCGGAGCGGCATTTGCCGGCATCAGCGTTTCGCTCGCCTTTGTCGCCACACGGATATCCTGGATCATGGGAACGAGTTCGATGTCGAGCAGGTCGATGTGTGTCATCAGGTCCTCTTTGGCCATGTTTTCCCTGAAGCCCATTTCCAGGTTCAGCGCGGCCTGACGCAGGCGTTCCGCCCCCATCGTCCCGGCGACGCCCTTCAGGGTGTGCGCCAGACGCAAGGCATCCTGCATCCGGTCCTGTTCCAGATGCTGCCGCAGCAATGCCACGTCCTCGCCATGGCCACGTTCAAACAGTTTCAGAAGATTCAGGTATTTTTTCAGGTGGCCGCGTACGATGCTCAGGCCGGCTTCCATATCGACACCGCGAATCCGCGCCAACACCTGGCGCAGCGAATCGTCGTCGTCCATGGCTTTGTTCAAGTCCGCCGCGTTCGTGGGAGCCGTCGGCGCAGGCAACCAGCGCAGCAGCATCTCATAAAGCTTCCCGGGATCGACCGGTTTGCCGATATGATCGTTCATGCCGGCCTCGATGCAACGCTTTCGATCCTCATCAAAGGCATTCGCCGTCATGGCCAATATGGGCAGATTGGCCTTGCCCGGTAACTGCCGTATCGCACGCGTCGCTTCCAGTCCATCCATCACAGGCATTTGCATATCCATCAGCACCAGTGCGTAGTTTCCGTTCTTGACCCGTTCCACCGCCATTTCGCCGTTCGACACCACGTCAACCAGCAGGCCGACCACATTCAGCAATTCCCTCGCGACCTCCTGGTTGATGGGATCATCCTCTGCAAGGAGCAAACGGTTTCCACGGTACTGCCGGGACAGCTTCTGTTCGGCCTCGCGGTGCCTCACAGCTGCACCCGGCGCTCCTTTCGAAGCTACGGAATCCATCGGCAAGGACAGCCAGAAGGTACTCCCCTCGCCTGGTGAACTCTGGACGCCCACATTCCCGCCCCATAGGGTGGCAAGACGCTTGGTAATCACAAGCCCGAGTCCGGTGCCGCCGTACTTGCGGGTGGTGGAGTCATCTGCCTGGGTAAAAGGCTGGAACAGACGATCCTGCTCCTCCTGCGTCATGCCGATGCCATGGTCCTGCACTTCGATGTGCAGCATAAGTCGGCCATCGCTGGATTCCGTGCTGCGCGCGCGCACCACCACATCCCCGTGCTCGGAGAATTTGACGGCATTGCTGAGGAAATTCATCAACATCTGGCCGAGCCGCAACGGGTCGCCGTAAAACGCCGCAGGCAGCCCAGGGGCGATTTCACGCACCAGCCTCAAGCCTCTGGCAGCAGCTCTGTCCCCCAGCATGCTGATGGCATGTTCGATCACTTGCACCGGAGAGAACTCGATTCTCTCGAGCGTCAGCCTGCCGGCTTCGATCTTGGACAGATCCAGGACATCATTGATGATGCCCAGCAGGTGCGTGGCGGCATCCCCGACCTTGATCAGCTGAGCATGCGGTTTGGGGTCGCTGATTTCATTTTTCAGCAGATGTGTCAGGCCGATGATCGCATTCATCGGTGTACGGATTTCGTGGCTCATGTTGGCCAGGAAGGTACTCTTGGCGCGGCTGGCTTCCTCCGCCGCGGATTTCGCGACTTCCAGTTCCGCAGTACAGGTCCGCACCAGTTCTTCCAGATGATGACGGTACTGATCCAGCTCTTCCGTTACGCGCTTGTGCTCGGTCACATCCTCCTTGATCGCCACGAAGTGCGTCACCTCACCATCCGGCCGTCGTACGGGGGAAATCAGGGTCTTATCGAAATACTCGACGCCGTCCTTGCGCCGGTTGACGAATTCACCCTGCCAGATTTTTCCTTGGTTCAGGCACCGCCACATCGCCTCGTAGATTTCCGGAGGGGTTTTGCCGGATTTGAGGATGCGGGGGTTCTGGCCGATGATCTCATGATGGGCGTAACCAGATTTCTCGATCATCGACTGGTTCACGTATTCGATCAGTCCATGCTTATCAGTAATCAGGATCTGGTTGGGGCTTTGCTCTACCGCCAGCGAGAGCTTCATCAACGCTGACTCGGCCACCTTGCGGTCCGTAACATCCTGCACAGTCCCGGTCGCCATCACCGGTTGTCCGCTTTCATCACGGGTCAGTTCCGCCCGCTCTCGCACCCAGTGTTCCTGTCCATTCACCAAGGTGCGGTGCTCGATATCGTAAACGGAACCCGACAATCCTTCATTCCAGGCATTCAATACGGTATCGCGGTCATCCGGGTGGATGCAGTCGATGAATCTGGTCAGGGTGAGTGGTTCTCCCGGGTTGATCCCGAAAATTCGATAGGTTTCTTGCGACCACTCCAGATGGCCGGATGGAATATCCAGGTACCAACTGCCGACGCGACCGACCGACTGGGCCCGGTTGAGGTTTTCCTCACTGCGTCGAAGGGCGTCTTCCCGCTTGCGGCTTTCGGTCACGTCCTGGACGGTATAGATGCAATGCATATCCCCCTGAAGCGTGATCAATCGGGCCGACATGGCACACAAACGCACACTACCGTTTTTATGACGATATTGCAGATGCATGCCCAACACTTCACCGTGCATCTCCATTTCCTGGATAAATTGCTGGTGCTCCTGTTCATCCTCCCACAGATCGAGATCCTTGCTGGTCTTGCCTAGCGCCTCTTCCCGGCTGAAACCGGAAAAACGGACAAAGGCTTCATTGACATTGGTAATCACCCCCTCGGGGATGGTGCTGATCGCCAGCGCATCGGGACTGTTGTTGAAAATGATCTCGAAACTCTCCTTCGCTTCGCGGACCTCTTCCTCTTTACGTATACGCTCACTGATATCGCGTGTAGCGCTCAGGATGTGCGGCACCCCCTGTAACTGGACCATGGTAGCGGATATGACGCAGCGCCTGGTGACTCGCGACTTGTCGACAAGATCCGCCTCGTAATTCCGAACAGATCCTTGCGCCAGCAATGTTTGAATAATCGCGTCCCTGTCTTCATTACGGGCCCACATCGACACATGCTCGGTTGTAGCGCCGATCAGTTCTTCACGGGAATAGCCGGACTGCTCGACCAGGGCATCGTTCACATTGATGATGAGACCGTCCGGGTACCTGCTCAGCATCAGGGCGTCGGGCGTACTCTGGAAAATGGATTCGAACCGTTCCTTCGCATCGCGAACCTCTTCCTCCTCCCGTTTGCGCTCGGTGATATCGCGGGTGACGCTCAGCACGTGCATCTCCCCCTGCAACGGGATCATCGTGGCCGACACCACGCCTTGACGACGTTCCCCCTGCTTAGTGATGAATTCCGATTCGTAGTTGCTGATCGAGCCTTCCTTCATCAACTGCCGGACCACTTGATCCCTGGCATCCAGATCGGCCCAGAGGTTGATGTCCTTCGTGGCCCTGCCGATCAGTTCGTCACGCCCGTATCCGATATGGTCGCACATGGCATCGTTGACGTTGATGATGATGCCGTCGGACAGCCTCCTCAGCATCATCGCATCCGGGCTGCTCCTGAAAATCCTTTCAAAGTTTTCCTTCGCCTCGCGAAGCTCCTGCTCTTCGCGCTTGCGACTGGTGATATCGCGGGTTGAACTCAGGATGTAGGGCACCCCTTGCAGGGAAATCAGGCTGGCCGAAACCACGCACAGCAGACGCCTGCCCCCTTTGCTCACATATTCCGCTTCAAAGTTGTTGATCAGGCCATTTTTCATGACGCTGTCGATGAAGACCTGGCGCTGGGACAGATCCCCCCACAGATTGATTTCCTGCGTTGTTTTTCCGATCACTTCGTCCCGGCTGTAGCCGGTCATCTGGGTCAATGCATCGTTGACATTGGAGATCAACCCGTCCGGGAGACGGGTCAGCAGCAGGGAGTCCGGGCTGCTCTTGAAAATCTTCTCGAAGTTTTCCTTGCTTTCGCGAATCTCGCGGTCGAGCTTCTTGCGGTCGCTGATATCCCGCGCAGTGCTGACCCCGTATTCCTTGCCATCCATCGTGAACAGGTTGACAGAAAGGGAACATTCGAAAGTGACGCCATGCCTGTTGCGGAAAGTGGCTTCCAGGTTATGGCAGTAACCATTCTTATTCATCTCCTCCACCAGGCGTTCACGGTCACGCGGATCGGCCCACAGGTTGAGTTCCTGCGACGTCCGTCCGATCAGTTCTTCCCGCGTGTAACCGCTCATGTCGATGAAGGGCTGGTTGACCTCGACGATCCTGCCGCCGGCCTCGGCAATGAACAATGCGTCCGGACTGCTGTTGAAAATGAGTTCGAAGCGCTCCTTCGCTTCGCGGATCACGTTCTCCGTCCGTTTGCGCTCGGTCATGTCGGCGCCCGTGCCGATCACAACCGGCTGGCCGTTGAACTGGATGCGCAACCCGGTCAGGTAGAAATCCGTCCGGGAGCCATCCCTGGCCACAAGCGCAGCCTCGATGCTGCCTTGTCCGGTTTCGAACACTTTGGCGATCTCTGCGGCAACGCGGGATTTGTCCTCCCCTTCGAACAGTTCCACGGGATGCAATGCCTGGATCTCTTCCGGGGTGCGCTGGAGCACGGTTTCGAAGTTCTTGTTCCAGGACAGGAACCGGCCCTCTTGATCGAACATGTAGAACACCCCTGGCAGGGATTCCATCATCTGCCGACGCAGGGCGCTTTCCTGATGAACCGCTTCCTCGATGGCATGGTACTGCGTGATGTCCTCATACACGCCGAGCAACCCGACCACCTCGTTGGCCTTGTTGCGCAACGGCACCTTGGAGGTGCGCAGCCAGATAGTGTTTCCGTCCGGGGTGGTCTGCGGCTCGTCGTAGGAGATGTGGCCGATCCCCGATTCCATGACCTGACGGTCGTCGGCCCGGTAGAATTCGGCCTGGGCTTTCCAGCCCATCTGGAAGTCATCCTTGCCGATCAGTTCTTCCGGCCGTTCAAACCCGGCATCCCTGGCAAAGGCCGGATTGCAGCCCAGGTAGCGTGAATCCCTGTCCTTCCAGAATACCCGCACCGGGGCTGTATCGATAATCGCTTGCAGCAGATTGCGGGATTCGGCCAGGTCGGTTTCCGCCAGTTTGCGTTCGCTGATATCCCGCGAAAACCCGACAGTCCCGATCACCTGGCCGGTCTCATTGGTCACCGGCATCTTGAAGGACTCATTCCACTGCGGCAGCCCTTGCAGGAAGCACACTTGCTCGGTGTTTTTCTGCATCCTGCCCGACATCACCTCCTGATCGTCGACCCGGGACTGTTCTGCGATTTCGGGCGGGGCAATATCGAGGTCGGTCTTGCCGACCAGATCCTCGGCATTCTCCGCCCCTATCGCCTTGGCAAAGGTCTGGTTGGCCGCCAGATAGCGCCCTTCGGAATCCTTCAGCCACACCGAGAACGGGAAGTTGTCCAGCAATGCACGCTGGTAGCGTTCCTTTTCGAGCAGGGCAATTTCGTTCAGCTTGCGGTCGGTAATATCGATGGTCGTCCCCATGGCCACCAAGGGGCGTCCGGCCGCATCGCGGCTGACAATACTGGCGCGCACGTGAATCCATATCCAGCGCTGGTCCGATATCCGCCGCACACGATATTCGTACTCGTAGAAATCAGAACCCGGGCTTGATATTGCCTTGTGCAGGATGCGCTGGGTTTCTTCCTGATCATCCGGATGGATGTTGGCCACCCACTCGGACATCGGGGCCGGTGGGGAATCCTCGTCGATCCCCATAAGGTCGCAAAGCTGTTTGTCACGCATTAGCCGGTCTTGCGTGAAATCATATTCCCAGAAACCCATCCTGATCGCCGACAGCACGTGCTGCAGCTTCATTTCCAGACGGACGTTCTCTTTCTGCAGCGCGTCCTGCCCTTCCTGTTGCGACTCGATGGCGCGCAAGCCCACCATCTCCAGCAAGCGATGCTGGGTGATCACCCCCGAGAGATGGCCCGCACCATCCATGACGACCAGATGCCGCAGGTTACGATCGGCCATCAACGCTGCCGCTTCGGACACCGACAGGTCATCCTTCACGACGCGCACCGGGCTGCGCATGACTTCGGACAGCAACACCTGGTCGGCACGCGGGAGGTCGTTGACCAGGCCGGCCAGATCGCGCTCGGTCAGGATTCCGGCCGGCTGGGCATCCTTCACGGCCAGCACGTAGGAACTGTTCTGCTCCTGCATCAGCGCGACCGCCTGTTCCAGCGTCGCCTCCGGCGCCAGCATCGGCACGTTGCGTTCCATGACCGACTGCAGATCATCCAGCTTGCGCAGCACTTCCATGCCCAGACGACTGCGGAAATCGGATTCGCTGACCATGCCGGCCACCCGCCCGGCGGTATCCACCACGACAAGATGGCGCACCCGGTGTTCCATGGCCAGCAAATAGGCACTCTGGAAATCGAGATCCATGGCAACGGTCAGGACAGGCGCGCTCATCAGTGCGGACACCGGGGTTTCCACCGGTACCTTGGCGTGCAGGTGTCGGAGCAGGTCGCGCTCGGTCAGGATGCCTACCGGTCGTGCTTCCTCCATGACCAGCAGCGAGGAAATATGCGCATCCGCCATCCGCTTCGCAGCCGCTGCAAAAGTGCAGTCCGGGGTGACATACGCCACCTCCCGGCTCATGATGTCCTGCAGTTTCAACCCCTCAACCAACATCATCCTTCAACCCCTGACAAATTGCGTTGCTCCTTTGATGCTTCCGTCAGGGATTGCTCGGCGTCCTGGAGAGAAGTGCCTCCCCCATCCGCATAGCGACTGGCAATCGACTCGAACGTGCCCAGATGGGCCAGGAAGGCATCGAGCACATCCGGGTCAAAATGGGTGCCCCGCCCTTCACGCATCATCTCGACCGCGGCGTCGAAGGAATAGGCAGGTTTGTAGCTGCGTCGGGAGATCAGGGCATCGAAGACGTCCGCCACGGCCATCAGGCGGGCGCTAATCGGAATATCCTCCTCCGCCAGGCCCTTTGGATAACCGCTGCCATCCCAGCGCTCATGGTGGTAGTAAGCGATATCCTTGGCCATGCTGAGGAAATCCACGGGACCGCCCTGATCCTGCTCCGCGTCGCGGATGGCTTGATAACCCAGGCTGCTGTGTTGCTTCACGAGTTCCCATTCTTCACCGTTCAACTTGCCGGGCTTGCACAGGACATGATCGGGCACCCCGACCTTGCCGATGTCGTGCAACGGGGCTGACTGGACAAGCAATTTGACATTCTTTTCAGAAAGATAGGATGCGAACCTTTCCTGGTTGCGCAAATGCAGGGCAAGAGCACGCATGTAAAGCTGGGTGCGTTTCAGGTGGCTACTGCTCTCCCGGCTCCGGATTTCCGCCAGATGGGCCAGCGAACGAATGCTGATATCGTGAATCTGAGCATTTTCCTCCATACGGGCAGCCACTTCGGCCTCCAGCAGTTTGTTTCGTGCCTGCAATTCATCTCGAGCCGATTTCAGATCGAGATGATTCTTGACCCTGGCCAGCATGATGGCCGGGCGAACAGGCTTGGCGATAAAGTCCACCGCACCGAGTTGCAACCCCTGTTCCTCGTCCTGGCCGCTATCGAGCGCAGTCACGAAGATTACCGGGATGTCAGCCGTCACCGGATTGGCTTTCAGTTGCCGCATCACCTCATAGCCATCCATCCCCGGCATCATGATATCCAGCAGGATCAGATCCGGTCGCGGGTCTGAGGCCGCCACGGCCAGGGCCCGTGCCCCGCTCCCCGCAGCCCGCACCTGATAAAGCGGTTCGAGCAAACCGCTCATCAGCGTCAAGTTCTCTGGTGTGTCATCGACGATGAGAATCGTAAACATGATTGCATCCACGGGCACAATTTTTCTGAATTAAAAAACACACAGATCCAAGCACAGCTTGCCCGCCCCCCCCTTAAAGGACATGTTAATCCAGATTGTTGCAGACCTCTACCCCTACCTGTCTTTCGGGACAATAACAGGCCATGGGCGGGATTGCCATGACTATGCAGGCTTCTTTTGCCACAGGTCCGCGTGGCGGATGAATGCAAACGAAAGCAGCAGATAAGCGCCCATCCCCAAAGCGAGACCAAGCGGCTGGCGCCACAGCAGAGGCACCAGAAGGCCGGCCGAAACGGTCGACAGCAGCATCTGCATGAACGCCTGCCCGGAGGCCGCTGTGCCGCGCAGGCGGGGATGGCGGTCCAGTGCTGCCACGGACAGGATGGGCATCGCAAAGGCCATGCCGATGTTGTACAGGGCGATGGGCAGGATGTTGTAAAGCGGCCCCCTCGGCATCCACAGGCAAACAGCCACGTTCAGCAGCACCGCCCCTGCCATCCAGCCGTAGGCCAGGCGCAACACGGTAGCCTCCGGGATCTTTCCCGCAAACCGGCGAGCCAGCCAGGAACCCCCGACCATGCCCAGGACCGTCGGGACGAACATGTAGCCGAACTGATGGGCATTCAGCCCGAGATGCTGGATCAGGAACACCGGTGCTGCGAGCACATACACGAAGAAACCGGAAAAGTTGGCCCCGAAAGCGACCACCAGAAAGCGGAACTGGCTGTCGCCGAAAATCCGTTGGTAATCCCACAGGATCTGTCGCGGCGCCAGCGGCACGCGCCGGTCGGCCGGCATCGTCTCGGGCAGGTATCGATAGGCGGCGAAGAGCGCCAGCAGCGCGTAAAGAAACAGGAAGATGAAAATGGCCTGCCAGTGGATGCCGAGCAGCATCCCGCCGACGATGGGCGCCACGGCAGGCGCCAGGCCGAAAATCATCTGCACCTGCGCCATCACCCGCTGTGCCGCGACCCCCTCGAACAGATCCCGCACCATGGCGCGCGACACCACGTTGCCAGCACCGCCGGAGAGTCCCTGCAACACGCGGAAGAACCAGAGCGTTTCCACATTCGGCGCCAGGGCACACCCCACCGAGGCCAGAGCAAAGACGATCAGCCCCCAGCGGATGGCCGCCAGCCGTCCGATGGCGTCGGAAATGGCGCCGTGCCACAAGGTCATCAACGCATAAGGCAACAGGTAGACCGTCAGGCTTTGCTGGATATCCAGCGTCGTCCCGCCAAGATCCCGGGCCAGTGCCGGAAATGCGGGGAGATAGGTATCGATGGCAAAGGGCGCAAGCGCTGCGAGGGCGGCCAGAACGAGGGCAATGGTGGTCTGTGAACGCATGCGCCTATTGTGCCACAGGCGACCCCGTTGAAGGCCGGACCTTACTTCTGCGACAGATCGTCCCGCCCGGGAGACGGGGTTTCCGTCTGTTCGATCTGAATCGGCAATTTCTGCCCTTGTTGCGCGGCCTTGCCCACGTTTTTCTCGACCTGTGCAATGGCGATGGCCTCCGCTTCCGGCGGCAGGCCCAGGGACTGGATCTGCGAGACGATGGCGATCTGTGCGGCCTGCAGTGAGGGCGAAGCGCCAGCCTCCGTCTGAGGGCTCGCCTTTGCCGCGTCCATTGTCCCATGGCGCGGCCTATCAGGCACCGGTGGCCCGGACAGGTCATGCCCTTCCGGCGTTATCGACGCTTTGTCGGCATGGCGACCGGCATGCGCCATCGAGGACGTCCAGGCATTCGCATAATCACGCCAGCCGGCATCGGGGCCCCAATCCGGTCGATCGAAACTCGGTGTCACCCATTGCTCGTGCAGCATCGGCGGGATGGTCACGCGCGTGAAACCGAGCTCCTGCGCCTGACGTCCGGCGAAAGTATCGAATGCCGCCGACTGGATGGACCGCCCCTCCGCAAGCGCCCTCAGGAAATGGTCTGCATTGGTGTCGCCGGATGCCGAACGCATATTCCATTCAAGATCAAAACCCTTGACTTCGACCCGATGAGTGTCGAGCTTGCGCACCATGGAACGGAACATTTCATCCTCGAAGCCGTGCTCCTCCCCAGCCTTGCTATGCATTCCGAAATCCATGCGCCCACGGGCATCGACTGTGCCGAGGGCCCAATGCCCTTTGACCGGCTCATATCTGACCTGATCAGGCTGTTCCCGCGTCGCATTCCCCGGGACAAAAACCATCCGGGACGAGAAATCGCGATCCAGCCCTGGCTCGGCGGGCATGCTGCCGGCCCCCAGATGATCTGTCCATGATTTCCCGGTTCTTCCGACTTCATGCCATCTGGGCGCGCTGCCACCGTCCCATGTCGGATTCGGAATGCCCAGCTTCTCGTTTTCGATCTGACGTCCAGCATGGGCCATGGTGGACACCCATGCATTGGCGTAATCGCTCCAGGGCGGGCTACGTCCCCAATCGGGGCGATCGAACTTCGGGGTGAGGATGCCTTCGTATTTTTCTTCGGGAAACGTCGCTCTGGTCAAGCCGAGTTCCTGCGCCTGCCGACCGGTAAACGTGCTGAAAGCAGCCCTCTCTGGCGAATACCCTTCTCCTATTGCCTTTTCGAACTGGTGTGCGTTGGTACTGGCATCGACCGAATCCCTGATCCAGTAGGCGTCGAGCCCATCGATTCCGATACGGTGCTGGTCAAACTTGCGCACCATGGAGGCAAACATTTCGGTGCCATACCCGTATTTCTTATCGGTACTGGCAATTTCAAAACTGAGACGATGATCGTCATCGACCAAGCCGTGAACATAATTGTTTGAGCCAAGATCGGGCGTATAGTCGACTTTGGAAAAACGTCCTTCCAGTTTGCTGTCGTAGATGTCCAGCTCCATCATGTGCGAGAAATCCCGCTGAAGGGCACCCGCTTTCCTGAATGCGCCTCCGCTCATCGTGGCACCATATTCCGGCCAGGACATGGAAGTCTGCGCATCAGGTGACTTCTCCAAGGCATTCGAGCTGGCCGGTACGGAGGTCTCAGTCTGTTGCCGCTTTTCCTGCAATCGCGACGGACTCCCGACATCGCGCGCTTCGAAGCCTGTGTCTCCGGAATGCCTTCCGGCATGCGCCATGGAACTGACCCATCGATTCGCATATTCGCCCCAGGCAGCATCCGCCCCCCAGTCCGGCCTGTCGAAAACCGGCCGGATCGGTTGACCCGGTGCGGCATCGAGATGGGATACCCGGTTGAGTCCAAGTTCCCTGGCCTGCACGCCCGAGAAGGTGCGGAACGCCGCAGTTTCCGCAGAATCGCCCCGCTCCAATGCCTCTCGGTACTGGCGACCGTTGGTACTGTCCCGTCCGTTCAGGCGCCAGATATCGCGAAGGCCGGTGATTTCGACCCCGTTCTCCTCGAACTTCCTGACCATGGAAGCGAACATTTCGTCCCCATGGCCGTGCCGCTCGCCATCCGACTTGATGATGTGGTAATGCAGCTGCCCGTTGCGATCGACGAGCGCATTGATCGAATGACCTTCCGCAGGTTGGTAATGGACGCGGGACATGGGACCGTCGAGGGTCTCCACCGCCTTCTCGAAATGCATGGCGCCTGAAAAATCCCGCTGGGTACGTCCTTCAGGGGGGAAGGCACCTCCACCCAGAGTTCTGGCCAACTCGTCAGGCTTGGTCGCAACTGTATCCGCCAGTTCATCCAGGCGCTCAGCCTTGCGCCCGGGATCGGATGCCTCGCGGACGATACCGGCCGCGGCCAAACCCATTTGATAGCCCAAGGCATGGCTGGCATCCGGTTGACGCACCCGTTCGGCCAGCTCCTGGCGCACTTGATCCAGTGCCTCGGCATAGGCTTGCGGCATCGCGTCGATCGACGCTTTCATCCTGTCTGCCAACCGCTCCGGTTCACTGGCTGCCTGCTGTACATGTTCTGCCAGCCGGGTAGCAGCGTCGATGGCCTGTGTGGCCAGCTCCGCGGGCTGATGTTGCAACGCCTGACTGCGTTGGCTGGCGTGCGCCAGATTCATATCGGAAGGTGCCAGGGCGTCAAGCAGACGTTGGCCGGGTTTGCCCGCTTCATGCAGCACTCCCTGCATGAAGCCTTCCGCCATGGCCGGACCGGACAATGTCCGGTCGTTGAGTTGCATGACGCGCATGAGTTCGAAATTCTGGCTGTCGACTGTGCGACCGGAGGTAATCAACAAGGCTGCGGCTGTGCGCACGTTGTTCATGAGGACCCCGTCCTGCAAGGCGCGGCCATCCTCCATCACTGCCTCGATCTGGTCGTTCCAGGCCTTGAGACGGTCATGGGAATCGAGAACAGCCTGCAGGGTCTCCCGCGATGCAGGCTTGCGCGGGTCGTCCAGGGCCTTTCGCTGCTGATTCAACAGCGATTCGTCTTCCTGATGCCGACCTGCCTGCTCTTCCGATGCCACCTTCTTCCCCTGTCATGCGTCATGCAAGAATCATTGCAACACATTGATGACCGTTAAGTCAACTGTATGAAAAAGGCAAGACCGTCCCCGGTGCGTAAAGCACCGGGGCAGTCGATCAGGGGAGTGCGTGGAAGGGCTTGACGATCTCGCTTAGCTCGCCATCGGCGATCAGGCGCGAGTTCTTGTCATTACGGAACAGGATGGGACGGGAAGCGATCTGCGGATTCTTGGCTTCCTCGATGGCATCCAGGATGATCTGATGCGTCGGGGACTTGGAACAGACCGGATCGGTGCCTTCGGGATCACCGGTCAGCAGATAGGTCTGGCAACGGCAGCCACCGAGATCCTTCTCCTTTTCCGGGCAGGTGCGGCAGGGTTCCTTCATCCAGTCATCCCCGCGGTATTTGTTGAAGGCCGGGGATTCATTCCAGGCCCACTCCAGACCCTTGTCGCGCACATTCGGGAACTCCAGCCCCGGCAGCGAACGTGCCGAATGGCATGGCAAGACGTCGCCGTTGGCCGTGACGATCATGAATACCTCGCCCCAACCGTTCATGCACTTCTTGGGACGGTCGGCATAGTAGTCAGGGACCACGAAGAATACCTTCATCTTGTTGCCGACGCGTTCCCGGAACTTGTTGGTGATGGCCTCGGCCTTTTCCAGCTGTTCGCGGGTCGGCATCAACTGCGCCCGGTTCAGCAGCGACCAGCCGTAATACTGGGTGTTCGCCAGTTCAACGAAATCCGCGCCGATCGCCTCGGCCATTTCAAGGATCTCGCCGATATGCTCGATGTTGTAACGGTGGATCACCACGTTCAGCACCATCGGATAGTCATACTCCTTGATCATCGCGGCCACCTTCTTCTTCAGTTCGAAGGTATTGGTATCCGTGATGAAGTTGTTGATGTCCTTGGTGATGTCGTGCATGGACAACTGGATATGGTCCAGTCCGCCACGCTTGAACTCGGCGATGCGCTTTTCGGTCAGGCCCACGCCGGAAGTGATCAGGTTGGAGTAATAGCCGAGGCTTCCGGCTTCCGCCACGATCTCTTCGATATCGTCTCGCAGCAGCGGTTCCCCGCCCGATATCCCCAACTGCAGCGCGCCCAGTTTGCGGGCATCGCGCAGCACCTTGATCCATTGCTCGGTGCTCAGCTCGTTCTGCGTGTGGGTTGCATAGTCGGTCGGGTTGTAGCAGAACGCGCAATGCAAGGGGCAGCGATAAGTGATCTCCGCCAGCAGCCAGAATGGCTTGGGTGGATGATTCAGCGAAGCGCCGTTGTTTTGTTGTGCCATGGCTATTCCTTCAACGTAATCCAGGTCTTGCCGACGGCCAGTTCCAGCATGGCCAGCACATCCGCCTCAAGGTCCGGGACATCCGGGAATGCCGCCTTGCAGTCGGCAACGATCTCGCCCACGGTCTTCTTGCCGTCGACACGCTTGATCACCTCGCCGGCACCACCGTTCAGCTTGATCATGCCCTCGGGGAAGAGCAGGACATAACCGCCCTGCGCTTCCTCCCACTGGAAACGGTAATGCTTGGCGAGGCCAAAAACCTGATCAGACCTGATCTTGTCGGACATATTGCGTGCCACCCTCGATCTTGACGTCACAGCACTGCAGCATGATGGCATCCGCCAGCGCCCACAGCACATCCAGCTTGAACTGCAGGATTTCGCAGGCGCGTTCCTGCATCTCGCGCGACTTGCCGAAGTGGTCCAGCGTAATATCCAGACCCTGCTTCACATCGCGGCGGGCCTGGGTCAGGCGGTTCCTGAAGTATTGCATGCCTTCCGGCTTGATCCAGGGATACTTTTCCGGCCAGGCATCGATGCGCTGCTGGTGGATGTGCGGGGCGAACAATTCGGTCAGAGAGGAGCACACAGCTTCCTGCCAGGGCCGTTGACGCGCAAAGTTGATATAGGCATCCACGGCGAAGCGTGCCGCCGGCGACACCAGCTTGAGGGAGGTCACGTCCTCGCGGGTCATGCCCACGGCTTCACCCAGCTGGATCCATGCCTCGATGCCGCCCTCGCCGCCTTCATTGATATGGCCGCTGCCATCGTGGTCGAAAATGCGCTGAATCCAGCCGCGACGCACTTCGCGATCCGGGCAGTTGGAAAGGATCGCCGCATCCTTGATGGGGATGGCAATCTGATAATAGAAGCGATTGGCGACCCAGCACTGGAGTTGCTCCTTGGTCAGCTTGCCCTCGTACATCAGCACATGGAACGGATGATAGATGTGATAACCGCGGCCGCGCTCACGCAGCTTCTGTTCGAACTCCTCACGGCTCCAGGGTTGCAGGTTGTCGCTCATTTTTTGCTCCGATTAAAGAATGATGTCCATGCCATCGTAGGAAACCTCGATGCCGGTCGCTTCCAGTTCGCGGCGCTGCGGGGATTCCTCGTTCAGGATGGGATTGGTATTGTTGATGTGAATCAGCACGCGACGCGCATTGGGATATTCCGACAGAACTTCCATCATGCCGCCCTTGCCTGATTGCGGCAGGTGGCCGATATCACGCGAAGTCTTGTCCATCAGGCCCAGATCGATCATCTCGCAATCGGTCCAGAAAGTCCCGTCGACCATGATGCAGTCGGCCTGCGCCATCAGAGGCGGCAGATGCGGCTCGATTTCGCCGAGGCCTGGCGCGTAGAACAGTTTCTTGCCATTGCTGGTGTCTTCAACCAGTACGCCGATGGTATCGCCATCGTGGCTGTCGTAGCGGTGCGGCGAATAGGGTGGCGCCTTGCTCTTCAACGCCACCGTCGTGAACCTGAGGTTGGTCGCCCCCGGAATCTCGAACGAGGAACCGTCGATCGGCACATTGTGCCAGTTGACGCCACAGTAGTGGCCGAGAATATTGAACAGGGGGTTGCCGGTGGAGAGGTCATTCCTGACCATCTCGGTACAGAAAATCTCGCGCTTGACCTGGCCTTCGCGCAGCATGAGCAGGCCGGTGGTATGGTCGATCTGGGCATCGATCAGCACGATGCCGACGATGCCGGTATCGCGCAGCGCACGACCCGGTTGCAGCGGTGCGAATTCCTGAATCTGTTTCAGCACGTCCGGCGAAGCGTTGAACAGGACCCAGTTGACGCCATCGCCACTCACGCAGATGGAAGACTGGGTTCGGGGACGCGCCTTGATGGTGCCTTTACGCAGGCCGTCGCAGTTATGGCAGTTGCAGTTCCACTGCGGGAAACCACCCCCTGCGCCGGCACCTAAAACATGAATATGCATATCGATAACACCACTAAAAGGATATAAAAGTCTTTATTAATCAGTGCAAGAAGGCCGCACGAAGCGGCCTTCGGACCATTGCAACTTAGCGGTTGCAAACGTACATGGTCACTTCGAAGCCGAAACGCATTTCGGTCACTTCAGGCTTGGTCCACATGTTGATGTCTCCTAGTTTAGGTTTTTGGTAGAACGAACAGCAATCACTGCCAAACGTTCAACGCCATTCTCGTCAGACGGCACACTCCGGTACAGCGCAAAAATCAGCAAATTGCGCTCATGATAATCATGAGGCCGCTATTTCCCTACGCAGAACATTCCCTTTAGAATGCCCTTCATGAACCAGATCCAATCGATGTGGCAAAGCGCCAACCTTTACGCCTGGCACGAAGACGTGTTGTACCTGGCCGCATTGCTGGGCATCCTGGCCGTGCTGATGATCCGGTTCAGGCCGGTCGACCGGCGGTCGGTAGTGGCCACGCTGTCGACCTTCGGCGGCAGCCTGGCCGCGCAATTCGTCAGCGGCTTCATCGTGCAGATCGGATTCTCCGGCATCGGTTCCTGGCTGCACGAGGCCGGCCTGATTCTGGAGGGCGTCACCGCCATCCGCCTCGGCGGCATGTTCGCGTTCCGGCTGTTGCTGCCAATGGTGCGACTGCAGCCGCCCCGCATCCTCGAAGACATCGTGGTGTTCATCGCCTATCTGGCCTGGGGCTTCGTCCGCCTGCACTACGCGGGGCTCGACCTTTCCGGCATCGTCACCACCTCGGCGGTGATCACGGCAGTCCTGGCCTTTTCCATGCAGGATACACTGGGCAACATCCTTGGCGGACTGGCCCTGCAACTGGACAACTCGGTCGAGGTCGGGGACTGGATCAAGGTCGAGGATGTCACCGGCAAGGTCGTCGACATCCGCTGGCGGCATACCGCGGTTGAAACCCGCAACTGGGAAACCGTCATCGTCCCCAACAGCCAGCTGATGAAATCCAAATTTTCCGTCCTGGGCCGCCATGGAGAATCGCCCATCCAGTGGCGGCGCTGGGTCTGGTTCAACATCTCTTTCCAGATTCCGCCGGCCCGTGTGATCGACACCGTCCAGAAGGCATTGCAGGAATCGGATATTCATAACGTCTCCGCCTCCCCGGCACCGAGTTGCGTCCTGATGGACTTCGACCAGAGCTATGGTCGCTATGCCCTGCGTTACTGGCTCACCGACCTGCAGAACGACGACGGCACCGATTCGGAAGTGCGCGGGCATATCTATGCCGCATTGCAACGCGCCGGCATCCGCCTCGCTTTCCCGGAACACAACGTGCACATGACCAAGGAAAGCGAAAAGCACGAACAGGCACGCGAGATCAAGCGGCTGCAGGAACGCACCAACGCCTTGCGCAAGGTCGAACTTTTCAACGGTTTTACCGAAAGCGAACTGCTGGCCATCGCCCAGCGCCTGAAATATTCCCCCTTTGCCAAGGGGGACGTCATCACGCACCAGGGCGCGGTTGCGCACTGGCTGTATATTCTGATCGAAGGTGAAGCCGAAGTATTCCTCGAATCCCCCGGTCAGCCCCGACGCAAGCTTTCCACGCTGCAACCGGGGAATTTCTTCGGCGAAATGGGGCTGATGACCGGTGCACCACGCACCGCAACCGTCGTCGCTGCCACCGATGCAGAGTGCTATCAACTGGAAAAAGCCGCGTTCGAGGACATTCTCAAGAATCGCCCGGAACTGGCAGAAGAAATCTCACGCACCCTGGTCAGCCGACGCTTCGGCCTGGACAGCATGCAACAGGACGTCGACGCAGACACCCGCGCCCAGCAGATGTCTTTGCAGCATCAGGACATGCTATCCAGGATCCGCAACTTCTTCGGCCTCAAGTCCGGCGCATGAGCAGGCCTGCCCGCACCAGTCCGATCGATCCGGATCAGGCCTTGACGCTGGACGGCATGTTCCAGCTGCGTGCCCGGACTACGCCTGACGCCACGGCCTATCGCTATTACGACGAACACAACGATGAATGGCGTTCCCTGACCTGGGCACAAGTCGAAACGGAAATTGCACGCTGGCAGGCCGCCATGCTGCATGATGGCCTGGAACCCGGGGACCGGGTAGCGATCATGCTCAAGAACTGCCCGAACTGGATCATCTTCGACCAGGCCGCGCTTGGGCTTGGATTGGTCACGGTCCCGCTCTATACCTCCGACCGTCCGGAAAATGTCGCCCATGTCTTACAGGATTCCGGCGCCAGGATGTTGCTAATCGACAGCGCGGAACACTGGCATCCCTTGCATGAGGCCTGTACCTCGCCGAATGCGCTGGCACGCGTCGTCACGATCCGCACCCCGCCTGAAGGCGATGACGATCCACGGCTGCGCGGGCTGGACGAATGGCTGCCGCCACACGGGGACGGCTTCCAGCACCGGTTCAGGGACGGCGGACGCCTGGCGACGATCGTCTACACCTCCGGCACCACCGGCAAATCCAAGGGGGTGATGCTGAGCCACCACAACCTGCTGAGCAATGCATGGGCCGTGCTCCAGATCTTCTCCGTCGAGGAAGGCGACCAGCTCCTGTCCTTCCTGCCCTTGTCCCACTGCCTGGAACGTCTGGCAGGTTGTTATCTGCCCATCATGGCCGGGGCCACGGTGGCATTCGCCCGCTCCTTCCAGCTATTGCAGGATGACCTGCTGCAGGTTCGCCCCACGGTTCTGGTGACGGTGCCGCGCATTTTCGAACGCATCCAGGCCAGCCTGCGCAACAGGTTGGACAAAGGCCCTTTCTTGCAGCGCTGGCTTTTCAATTTCGCTGTCGAGACAGGTTACCGGCGTTTCGAACATGCCCAGCGCCGCGCCCGCTGGGCACCGCGCCTGCTGTTGTGGCCGCTGCTGAAACTGCTGGTCGCAGACAAACTCATGTCCCGCCTGGGCGGCAGGATGCGCCTGGCGGTTTCAGGCGGCGCAGCGCTGGCCCCGGACATCGCCCGAACGTTCATCGGGCTCGGGCTGCCGATACTGCAGGGCTACGGGCTGACCGAAACCAGCCCGGTCATCGGGGTCAACAGCATCGACGACAACCTGCCCACCAGCGTTGGCCGGGCTATCCCCGGCATCGAAGTCAGGCTGGGTGAACATGGCGCACTCCTTACCCGCGGCCCGCATGTCATGCTGGGCTACTGGAACAACCAGGAAGCCACGTCTGCGATGATCTCGGATGATGGCTGGCTGAATACGGGAGATACCGCCATGATCGACGCCGATGGACATATCACCATCACCGGTAGAATCAAGGAAATCATCGTCCTGAACAATGGCGAAAAAGTGCCACCGGTCGACATGGAAAACGCCATCCTGCGCGATCCACTCTTCGAACAGGTCATGGTCGTGGGGGAAGGAAAGCCTTATCTCAGCCTGTTCGCCGTGGTCAACCGAGACCGCTGGATTGAAACGGCGCGCGAACGCGATCTCCCTACCACCTGGCCTGAAGGCTTGCAGAACTCGCAAGCCATGGCTTTTGCTCTGGCCCGGGCCACACAGCAGATCAAGGCTTTTCCCGGCTATGCCCGCATCCGCCGAGTAGCCTTGTTCGCAGAGCCATGGACCGTTGACAACGGGCTGCTCACGCCCACCCTCAAACTCAAGCGCGGGATGGTGCTCGAGCGTTATTCCGTTGAATTCGAGAAGCTCTACGAAGGCTATCGATCCTGAATCTTCCCGCCCTCGCCGAGGGCGCCGATCCCGATTCCCCGACCATGGATCTGCTGCTTTCAGATGCAGATCGGTCCTCTTCCACCCCAGGCCCGGCAGGTACCCGAACACAAGATGACAAAAATTCAGATCAACTTGCCTAGCACGTAGCCGATGACGATGCCGACGATCAACGCGATGGTCAATCCGCGATAGGTCAGTACATCCTGGGAATAGCCTCGGCGGATGGCGAAGAACGACACCATGTAGCCGAGGAAGTTGAGCAGCCAGAGGAAAGGAATGCTTAACACCTTGACGACCAGCGGGCCGACCACGGGCACCATGTCGATGACACCCAGCAGCCATACGAAGGCGCTTGAAAGAAAACCGATCAGGAGAACGGCAGCCGCCACCACGCGCTGGTCGAGCCCTAAATACTCCCCGAGCCAGAGCAGGCCGAGCAACAGCCCCCAGAAAGGCAGCATGATCTTCCAGCTGCCGCGGGTCGGCTTGGCGAACAGCTGGTCGATCAGGCGCATGGCTTACATGCCGAGGCCGATTTCGGAAATCGGAATCACCTTTTTCGTGTACTCCGGCATCTGGTCGAAATTGAGGTAGCGGTAGACCTCTGCCGCGTTCCCGCTCAGCTTGTCCCCGAGGGTCGCCAGGTACTCTTCCGGTGACGGCATCCGGCCCAGCCGCGCGCATACGGCAGCCAGTTCGGCGGACCCGAGGTAAACCCGTGCGTCCTTACCCATGCGGTTGTCGAAGTTGCGGGTGCTGGTCGAGAACACCGTTGCCTTGTCCGCCACGCGTGCCTGGTTGCCCATGCACAGCGAGCACCCCGGCACCTCGGTACGCGCACCGGCACGGCCGAATACGGCGTAGGCACCCTCTTCACGCAGTTCGGCTTCGTCCATGCGGGTCGGCGGCGCAATCCACAGACGGGTCGGGATCAGCCCGGCGTCGTCCAGCACGCGGGCGGCAGCACGGTAATGGCCGATATTGGTCATGCAGGAACCGATGAAGACTTCGTCGACCTTGTCACCCACCACGGCAGACAAGGGCTTGATGTCATCCGGGTCGTTCGGGCAGGCCACCAGCGGTTCCTTGATCTCGTTCAGGTCGATGTCCAGCACGTAGGCGTATTCGGCATCCGCATCCGGCTCCAGCAGTTCCGGCTTGGCCAGCCAGCCCTGCATGGCCTCGATGCGGCGACGCAGGGTACGCTCATCCTGGTAGCCATCGGCGATCATCTTTTCCATCAGGGCGATGTTGGAATTGAGGAACTCGATCACCGGCGCCTTGTTCAGACGCACGCTGCAACCGTTGGCGGAGCGCTCGGCGGAGGCATCGGCAAACTCGAACGCCTGTTCCACCTTGAGGTCCGGCAGCCCTTCGATTTCCAGGATGCGGCCGTTGAACACGTTCTTCTTGCCTTGCTTGCCTACCGTCAGCTCACCCTTCTGGATGGCGGCATAGGGAATGGCGTTGACCAGGTCACGCAGGGTAATGCCCGGCTGCATCTCGCCCTTGAAACGCACCAGCACGGATTCCGGCATGTCCAGCGGCATGGCGCCCATGGCCGCCGCAAAGGCCACCAGTCCGGAACCGGCCGGGAAGGAAATGCCGATGGGGAAACGGGTGTGCGAATCGCCACCGGTACCGACGGTATCCGGCAGGATCATCCGGTTGAGCCAGGAGTGGATCACCCCGTCGCCCGGGCGCAGGGACACGCCGCCACGGCTGGACATGAATTCCGGCAGCGTATGCTGTAACTTGATGTCCACCGGCTTCGGATACGCCGCGGTATGGCAGAAGCTCTGCATCACCAGGTCAGCGGAGAAGCCCAGGCAGGCCAGTTCCTTCAGTTCGTCGCGGGTCATGGCGCCTGTGGTGTCCTGGGAGCCCACGGTGGTGATCTTCGGCTCGCAATAGGTACCGGGGCGCACGCCTTCCACTCCGCAGGCACGACCGACCATCTTCTGCGCCAGGGTGAACCCCTTGCCGGTGTCGGCCGGCGCGACCGGCTTGATGAACAGGTCGGATGGCGGCATGCCGAGCGCTTCGCGGGCCTTTTGCGTGAGGCCACGACCGATGATGAGCGGAATGCGGCCGCCTGCTCGCACTTCGTCCGGCATGGTGAGCGGGGCCAGGTCGAACGTGGCGATCACCGTTTCCTGTGCGTTCAGCACGCGGCCTTCGTACGGCAGGATGACGATTTCGTCGCCGGTGTTCATCTGCGACACGTCGCACTGGATTGGCAGCGCGCCGGAGTCTTCCGCGGTATTGAAGAAGATCGGGGCGATCTTGCCACCCAGCACGATACCGCCGGTCCGCTTGTTCGGGATATGGGGGATATCCTCGCCCATGTGCCATTGCACCGAGTTAATCGCAGATTTGCGCGAGGATCCGGTTCCGACCACGTCACCCACATAGGCGAGCGGCAAGCCCTTCTGCTTGAGGGTGTCGATGGTCGCGAGGCCGTCCGGCATCTTGGAGACCAGCATGGCCTTGGCATGCAGGGGGATGTCGGGACGCGACCAGGCTTCCTGTGCCGGCGAAAGGTCGTCGGTATTGGTTTCACCCGGCACCTTGAACACGATGCAGCGGATCTCGCTGGGCAATGCCGGACGCGAGGTAAACCATTCCGCATGCGCCCAGGATTCGATCAACGCCCGGGCATTGGCATTACCCGCCAGCATTTTTTCCTGTACGTCATGAAAAGCGTCGAACATCAGCGTGGTGTGCGACAGGGCCTTGACCACGTCCGAGCCCAGCGGGCCGTCCAACAACGCCACCAGCGCCTGCACGTTGTAGCCACCGAGCATGGTGCCCAACAAGGCGACGGCACGTTCCGGCGAGACCAGCAGCGAGCGCGCGCTGCCCTTGGCGATATCCGACAGGAATGCCGCCTTCACGTAGGCCGCCTGGTCCACGCCAGCGGGAACGCGATTCTCCAGCAGGTCGACCAGCATGCCTTCCTCGCCGGCCGGCGGGTTTTTCAGCAAATCGACCAGGGCAGCGGTCTGCTCGGCATTCAGTGGCAACGGCGGCAAGCCGAGCGCGGCGCGTTCGGCGACATGGGTACGGTAGTCATTCAGCATGGCAAATCCTGCAGATTGGGCAAAAATAGAATTATAGCGGACATGCGGTCATCCTCGCAGATGTTGAGGCCCTGCAGTTGATGATCAGCATTCAATCAAGATTTATCGGTCCTGTATTGACAGAATCGTCGCATAATAAACTCATAAAATAGTTCCGGTGTGATGCACGCGCAGGAACAGGAAGAGACGAGGGAGGCATGGATAACAAGTTCCTGGCTGCTTTCGATGGATTTGTACTCGACAGTGAACGCGGATTACGGTTCGAGGACCAGCACATCCATTTACACCCCAAGGAACTCGCGGCACTTTGCCTGCTGGTCCGGCACGGCGGCCAACTGGTCACCAAGGAAATGCTCGCTGAAGAAGTCTGGAAAAGCAGCAGCGTTTCCGACGAAAGCATCGCCCGCTGCATCTCCGTCATCAACCTTGCTTCCAGGAAAGCCAATCCCCGCGCGGACAAGCTGATCAAGAATGAATACGGTCGCGGCTACCGTTTCGTCGGGCAATTGCATGAAAGTGCATTCAAGCCCTGTGAAGCGGGGTTCCGTGCCCTGCTCGATGCCACCCCGGACCTGATCGCAATCAAGGACGGCCAGGGCCGCTGGCTGGAAATCAACCGCGCCGCCGCATCCGCCTACCAACTCGATGGACTCGCTTGGCGGGGCCGGACCAATGCCGAACTGGCGAACGAACTGGTCGAACCGCTCGGCGAGCAATTGCGCGTATGCAGCGTGTCTGACGAACTTTCCTGGCGCCAGGACACACCGTCCCGACTTCAGGAAAAACTCGAGCTGCATGGCCAGAAGCGTGTCATGGACATCATCAAGACACCGCTGTTCCAAGCTGACGGCGAGCGACTGGCCCTGGTTATCCTGGGCCGCGACATCACGGAGCAGGTGCATGCCCAGGAACAGATGCGCCTGGCCAACCAGGTGCTGGCCAACAGCCATGAAGCCGTCCTGATCACCGACGCGGACAACACCATCCTTTCCGTCAACCGCGCCTTCACGGAGGTGACCGGCTATACAGCGGAAGAAGTGATCGGCAGGAACCCGCGCATCCTTTCCTCTGGCCGGCAGGACAAGGAGTTTTATCGAAACATGTGGGAGCAGCTGCGCCTGGAGGGAACTTGGCGCGGTGAAATCTGGGATCGGCGCAAGAATGGCGAGATCTATCCGAAATGGCTGGACATCAGTACCGTCCATGATGAACACGGACGCCTGACCAACTACATCGCGCTGTTTTCCGATATCACGGAACGCAAAGCCACCGAAGCGCAGCTGGAGTTCATGGCCTACCACGACCCGCTGACCAAGCTGCCCAACCGCATCCTGCTGCGCGACCGGTTCGAGCAGGCAATGTCCCTGGCGCAGCGCGGAGAAGTGCTTGTCGCCCTGCTGTTCCTCGACCTGGACCAGTTCAAGGCCGTCAACGACTCACTCGGGCATGAAGTGGGGGACCAGCTGCTGCTCGCCGTCGCGGAACGGATTTCCCGATGCGTGCGCGATACCGACACGGTGAGCCGGCTCGGGGGTGACGAATTCGTCATCCTGCTCAACGACTTGCGTGAGGCGGGCGATGCCACGCTGGTCGCCCAGAAGATCCTCGATCACCTGGATGCCCCCTTCACCATCGGCCACCACGCCCTCAACACCTCGTTCAGCATCGGCATCACGCTGTACCCGGACGATGGCACCGACTTCGACACGCTGATGAAGCTGGCGGATACCGCGATGTATTACGCCAAGGATGCCGGCCGCAACACCTACCGCTTCTACACCGAGCAGATGAACGTCAATGCCATGGAGCGGCTGCAGTGGCTGAACAGCCTGCACCAGGCACTGGACCGCAACGAATTCATGCTGCATTACCAGCCGCAGTTCGAACTGGCCACCGGCAACATCATCGGCGTGGAAGCACTGATCCGCTGGAACAGTCCTGAACTCGGCATGATTTCCCCGTCCAAGTTCATCCCGGTGGCGGAGGACAGCGGTCTGATCGTGCCGATCGGCCGGTGGGTGCTGCAGGAGGCCTGCCGCCAGAATCGAGCCTGGCAGGACGCGGGACATCCACCCCTCACGGTCTCGGTCAACATGTCCGCCCTGCAGTTCCGGCGCGGCAACGTCGTGGAGACCGTCACCAGCATCCTCAAGGCAACCGGCCTTGCACCCCAGTGGCTGGAACTGGAGCTGACCGAATCCATCCTCATTCATGATATCGAGCAGGTACTCGAGATTGTCCGACAACTCAAGGCCATCGGCGTCAAGCTGGCCATCGACGATTTCGGCACCGGTTATTCCAGCCTCGCCTACCTGAAACGCTTTGCCGTGGACAAGCTGAAAATCGACCAGTCCTTCATCCGCAACCTCTCGGTCGACACCGAAGACGCGGCCATCGTTCGCTCCATCATCCAGCTCGGTCATGGGCTCAACCTGCAGATCATCGCGGAGGGGGTCGAATCACGTGACCAGGTCAGATACCTGCAGAATGAAGGCTGCGACCAAGTCCAGGGTTATCTATACGCACACCCGCTGGCGTCAGCCGAAGTCACCCGCTATTTCAGGAGCCGCCACCCCCTCGACCGGGAAACCGAATAGCCGGGGCACGCCCGGAAAA
>JAKOVB010000114.1 GCA_029782295.1 Pseudomonadota bacterium | reverse complement strand
GTTTTTGCGATGACCATATGAAACGGCAGACCCAGCGCAGCAGCCAAGCGTTGCGCAAAATTCGGTACCAATTCGGGATGCCGGAGCGAAGGAACGCAGGTCACCCAGGTCGGGCTCGGTTGCGGATTCCACTCCTGAATCATCTTCACGCACGCAGCAACGAGGTCATCGGAAAAGTAGCCGTCGTGGTATTTGCCCTGTCGAACCAATCCACCCCAACCGGCATCGCCCCAGACGCAGAGGGCCTTGCCTGGCTGCGCTTGATACGGAATGGTGGATGCGGTGTGAATTCCGTACTGCGGCATTCCCCCCACGGGCCATTTTTTGCGAGGCTCGATGGGCAGACTTGTGCGACAAAGAAATTCCTCAGCTTCCCGAACCAGCAACTGATCTACGTCTTCTGGCAGCGGCGGCAACGACGGCGGGCTGACAGTGCTTGAATCGCCATCAAGCGCATCAATCAGAAAGCCCATGTGCTGCCCGAAAGGCCGAGAGACGTATTCCTGCATTTGCTGGAGTTCGGCACGCCTCAATTTGGTGAGTCGGTCTGCTCGCGCCCAGAATCCTTCTCCTAGCTCGGCTGCAGTAAGCTGCCACTTCGTACCTTGCTTGGCGATCGGCGCTGGAGATTCCAAAGAAAGTGCCGTGATAGTCTTCTCGATGCGGCCTTTGCTCATGTTCACGCAGGTCATGAGATCAGGTATTGAAAGTCCTTCCGGCGCTTCATTAAGAGCCCCCAGGACATCGTCTACCTCTTGGCGAGTTGGGAACGCGCTACGGATAAACCAGTCGGTAATTCCTTCTTCTTCATCTCCGCTTAAGAGCACGCCATATGCAGATTCCAGTGCTCTTCCTGCGCGCCCTACTTGCTGGTAATAGGCGACAACTGAGCCGGGCATCTGAAAATGGATAACGAATGCCAGGTCCGGCTTGTCGTAGCCCATACCCAATGCGGTGGTCGCTACAAGTGCCTTAACCTTGTTCTCCTGCAGAGCCTGCTCTAGCTCCTCACGCCGGTCGCCTGTCTTACCTGTATAGGCCTCTACAGCAAAGCCCCGGGCCTTGAGCCAATCTGCCAGTTGATTGGCATCTCGGATAGTGAGCGTGTAAATGATGCCGTGCCCTGGAAGTGAACTGAGTTGCTGCGCGATCCAGGCCAGACGGACAGCCTGACTGGGCAAGCGCATCGTTTGCAGCGTCAGAGAATCTCGATTCAGGTCACCACGCAGCACCTTCATGTTGGGGCCGAGCACAGCCACAAGATCTTCCATAACCCGATCGTTTGCTGTTGCCGTTGTGGCCAGCAGCCGCAGATTGGCTGGAAGCGTTCTGGCGATACGTTCCAGCAGTCGGTAGTGAGGACGGAAGTCGTGACCCCAATCGGAAATGCAATGGGCCTCATCGATAACCATCAGCGAAATCTGCCCTGCGATACCAGCTAGAACCTCTGTGTTAAACCAGTCGTTACCCAGCTTTTCAGGCGCTATCAGCAGAATGTCCACTTCGTTTCGACGGAGCTTGGCTTCAACCGATTTCCATTCATCCTGGTTATCGGAGTTGATGGTGGCGGCGCGAACCCCCATCCGCTCTGCCGCTGCGATCTGGTTTCGCATCAGCGCCAGCAGCGGCGAGATCAGTAACGCAGGGCCGGCCCCAGCTTCCCTCAGCAACTTGGTCGCGATGAAGTAGACAAAGCTCTTACCCCACCCGGTCTTCTGCACGACCAGCAAGCGGCCTTTGCCTTCGACGATGTGACGAATGGCATCTTCTTGGCCGTCGCGGAAGGTGGCATCGGCGCGTCCGGAACCGATCCGGAGCAATTCCAACGCGCGTTTTGGATCGTAGGCCATGTTATTGCTCTCCCTTGTTTTGGTCGGGCGAGCGGTACCCCGGCGCCAACACAGCATTCTTGACGCCGTACAGCGCCAGATGATCTTTCAGCCAGAGCCTGAATTCGTAACCGCGCAGACTGTGGTCCGGAGAGCAGTCCACACTCCACTGTCGCAAGATGTATCCGGCGGTGGCAGCACGCAGCTTCATCCGCAGTGACCCGCGAACCATGCCGTAGTCCATCTCCGTGATTTCGGGGCGGGGCTGATCCGGGTGCGGCACTAGCTCCAGCTCCACGATCCGGGTCCATTGGATGTCCTGATCACTGCGCTCATGGGGCTGCACATCTGCATCCCTCAGAAGGACCGGGCGCTTGATCCGAGTGATGACGAAATCCCGGAACTCCTGCGACTTCCGGTCGAAGGCGCGGACATGCCAGCGCAGACCGTTGTCGATCAGCGCAAACGGGACGATCTCCCGCTCGGTGCGGCCACTGGAGATGGAGTGGTACTCGACGCCGAGCGGACACTCCTGGTGGATCGCCCGGGTCACGCTCGCCAGCACATCCAGATCCGGGTGCGTGAGCCGCGACGGGCTCTCGCTGGCCACCCACGCCTTGAGCCGCATCGGCTCACCATCGCCAAAGCCCTGGGTCAGCCACGACAGCACCCGCTCCGGGGGGAAGTCGAAGACGGGTCGGAAGTCCGGCCCCAGGACGTAGGACTTGCCCTTGGAGTCGTAATCAATGTTGCCCGGGGCCAACTCCTTGTACAGCGCCAGATCCCTGGATGCGGCGGCGGACTGGATGCCAAACCGCGTGACCAAGTCCTGACGGCGTATCTCCCCAATGAAGCGCACGCGCAATTCCACAAACGCGAGCCGGTCGCGTTGTGGCTGGGTTAGATCTGCAAGCTGTTCGTTCGACATCCTGGCTGGCTCGTTCGGGTTAGCGAATGCTTGTGATGGCTATTGCGGAAAGTATATGGTCCGCTCTAAAATCTGTCCATAATTCGTTTGTGATTTGTTGGTGGGTCGCATTGTGATAACCACAAGAGGCGCAGCGACGATATGACTGGCATGGACGCTGTGCAGACTTTTCCGGAGCTTCAGCACTTCGAAATGGAGTGAACGGCATGAGCGGAAATCGATGGGACCAGCCGGGCGTGCCCCACAAAGGATGGCACTGCGTGGATGTGGTCGACCTGCGGGCCGACGGCGAGTCGGCGGACGAAATCGATTACGCGACCTGCCAGATGTGCGGCAACGAGAAGATCCGCTACGTCCACATCATGGAGCACCCGGATCTGGATGAGAACTTCGACGTTGGCTGCGTCTGCGCCGAGAAGATGAGTGGCGACTACGAAGGACCGAAACGGCGTGAGGCCAAGTTGCGCAACCGGGCAGCACGCCGAACCCGATGGCTGCAGCGCAAGTGGCGGGTGTCCGCCAAGGGGAACAGCTTCCTGAACGTCGATGGGCACAACCTCGGCGTCCACATGAACAAGTTCAAGCGCTGGGGCTACCGGATCGGCAGCCGGTTCAGCGCCAAGACCTACGCGACCAAGGACGAAGCCAAGCTGGCCCTGTTCGATGACTTCTGGGCCGCGACTCAGGATGACGATCGGCTGTGGGCTTCGGACTGATTTCAGCAGGCTGTCGGACCAGACG
>JAKOVB010000181.1 GCA_029782295.1 Pseudomonadota bacterium | reverse complement strand
AGCAGATCCGAGTTGACGTTCTTGTTGCCAAACGGCAGCTTGGAGAAGTGCTCGATCAGGTCCTTGAGCAAGGCATCAGACAGCCGATCCTTGTTCGACCACTGGGCATCGCCGAACACGCCGTACAGAGTGTCGGGGTTGGCTTTCTCAATCTCGCGCATCGCGCGCTGAAGGGCCGTCCCGACATTGCTGGCCTTGGTGCGAACGTCGTTCCAGTGGCAGTCTTCCGGGATCTGGAAGCGGTGCGATTCCGGAAACCAGGCGAGTTGCTCGTCACCGGTCTCATCAACGATCTCCTGGTACTCCTCGTCCCAGACGTCGCAGATGCGCTTGAAGAACAACAGCGGAAAAATGTAGGTCTTGAAGTCAGCCGCATCCACAGGGCCGCGCAGGATGTTGGCGGATTCCCAGAGGTGGCTTTCAAGCTGGCTGAGTGTGATTTGTTGGTCGCTCAAACGCATGGCCCTTCTATATCGATGCCGTCGCACTGCGGCTTGTGTTCTTGTTTGGTCTTCATCAGTTACTCGAACAGCCGCTTTTGCTTGACGATGTAGCCGGCAGGCTTCTTCTGTTTTTCTAATACGCCTTCGTCGACCAGACGCTGCAACCATGCCTTGGCCTGCGCGTTTGACACGTCCAGCGCTGCAGCCACCTCCGCGTCTTTCATCGGCGTACTCAATAGCCGCTGAATCGTTGCGCGCACGGCAGCGAAGAGCACTTCGGCCGGGGTCGATTCCGGCTGCGGAGATTCCTTGGCCTCATCTTTCGGCGCCACAGCCTCTGGTGTGACTGGCGGCGGTTCTTCCAATGCCGTAGCGGGTGGCTGTGCATCGGAAACAACGTCGACCGGTGCCGATGGCTGACTCTCGGCCTGAGGCAATGGCGCGGCGTCGGGTGGCACGGGCGCCATTGGCTTGGCGTCAGCCGACGTTGGTTCTTCGTTTGAAAACAGCGCAAAACCAACCTGTGGGGATGCCGTCGGCGTTGGCATCGCCACGTTGAACACGTCCTCGAACGAATCCACGTCTTGCGGGTTCGGCCAGGGAAGTGCGCCTTTCTTTCGTAATCCATCCAATCCGGCGGAAGACTCGCCCGTCGATCGAATGAAGACCGGGACGAACTTGAGTTTGTCGAGCTGTTCGACTGCGCCCGCCCAAGTGCCACCTTTGTTGAGGTCGGAACTGACCACCAGTGAGGTGTCCGCCAATGCATAAATAAGCTTGTTCCGCTGCATGGCGTTGCCCACATTGAACCCGGCACTCGGGTCATAGGGCGAAATCAGCACCAGCTGCCCATCGAGCAGCAGGTTGCGGTGCTCGCGGTTCATGGTGGTCTTTTCCAGACTGTCCGCCAGCACGCCACAAACTTTCCCACCACCCTCGAGCGCGCCACGCATGGCGGCCTGATCGATGCCCTTGGCGCCCCCGGAGACAAGCGTTCTACCTGCCCGAGCAGCAAGCCGGCCAACTGCCATGGTGTAGTCGATGAGGGCGTCATCCACATGGCGCGATCCAACGACGGCAAGCCCGCCGGTTTCGAGCAAAGCCATGTCGCCACAGCCGTAGAGCACCGCTGGGGCGTCTTCGCGCAGGCGGGCCTTCAGACGGCGCGGATACTCAGCGTCGGCGCGGCTGACCACCCAAATGGCGCGTGCCTGCCAGCGCTCGATCACTTGGCTCAGCAGAAATCCGCGCCCCAACAATTTCTGCAGGCGGCTCTCGTCAATCACCGGTTGGCACGCACGCAGGATCTCAGCTGCGTCCGGCGAGAGGAGATCCGCAGGCTGACGCTGGATCTCGCGCAAATGGCGCGCGAGACGTTTGTATTCACTAGGCGAGAGCAGATCCGATGAAGCAGTGCCTCGTCCGGCAATGAGTGGCGCAGTCAGCAGCAGGATCGCCTGGGTGTTGGGTGAGAGGACTGGCGTCATTCGTCGTGCCCCGTCTGTGAAAGGGCCATAGGCCAAACTGCGCCACTACCGCTTTTACGCAGCAGCCATGCAGACACCGTCAGCGTCCAGCGCGAGTCGACCATGTCATCCACCAGGAGGACTGGTCCGGGAGGAATGGGCTGGCCGTTGAGTGCGAGCGAACCATCAATGTTGCGCGCCTGTTGTGTACTGTTTGCCATCGTCTTCTGTTCGGGCCTTGCGTCCGTTTTTGCGATGACCATATGAAACGGCAGACCCAGCGCAGCAGCCAAGCGTTGCGCAAAATTCGGTACCAATTCGGGATGCCGGAGCGAAGGAACGCAGGTCACCCAGGTCGGGCTCGGTTGCGGATTCCACTCCTGAATCATCTTCACGCACGCAGCAACGAGGTCATCGGAAAAGTAGCCGTCGTGGTATTTGCCCTGT
>JAKOVB010000167.1 GCA_029782295.1 Pseudomonadota bacterium | reverse complement strand
CTAAGTAGGTTGCAGAAACTAATCGGCACTTTCGCCAACGAGTAGCGCGATAATCGAAGGCGGAGGTGCGCCATGATCTACGTAAGACAACCCACCGACGAAGAACATCATGAGCTCAAACGGATGACACGGCAGGAGATCGGGCGTGTGGCCCAACGGGCGCAGATGATACTGCTGTCGGCGCAAGGACGGAGTGTGCCTGAGATCACGCGGCTGTTCGAGACGAATCGGAAGACAGTGCGGTACTGGATTCGCCAGTTTGATGACCGGGGACCGGCGGGGCTTTACGATGCACCCCGCAGCGGTCGACCGCGCAAGCTGACGGCAGAGGTGAGCCTGGAGATGGTCGAGATGGCAGGACAAGACCCTGAGAAGTCAGGGTTCTTAGCCACGGTGTGGACGGTCGCCATGCTGCTACTGGCTGTAACGGAACGATTGGGGGTGCAACTCAGTGCCAGTTCCGTGCGGCAGGCGCTGCATGAGGCGGGCTTGGTTTGGCACCGACCCCGGCTGGCGATGCCGCAGAAGACCGACCCTAACAAGGCCGCTAAGCAATGGGCCATCGTCCAGGCCGTGATTGCGGCCGGTCCGGAAGCTGCGGTGCTGTACGCTGATGAATCTCGCATTCAACTGTTGCCGCTCGTCCGGGCGATGTGGCAACAGCGAGGCCAGCAGGTTCGCGTGTCGACACCGGGCAGCAACGTCACACGAGCCTTGTTCGGCGCTTTCAACATTCACAGTGGGCAGTGGACCTATCTCGTCCGTCCGCACATGCGCAAGGAAGACTTCATCCTCTTCCTTGAACACTTGCTGGCGGTCTACGCTACGCAGCCGATCATCTTGATCGTGGACAACTATAGCAGTCATGTTGCTGACGATGTCAAGTCCTGGCTCAGCCAACACCCGCGTCTGCAGTTGTTGTACTTGCCAACCTACTGCTCGCATTTGAATCCGGTCGAGAACATCTGGCTGCGTCTGAAGGGTCGCATCGCCGCCGACCGCTTGTACGGCTCTCTGCAACGTTTGTTGGATACCGTTGACTCCTTCTTTGCCGATATGACGCCGGCCCAGGCTCTGGTCTGGACTGCCGCCTGAATGGGAAAGAATTTCCTGCTACCTACTTAGA
>JAKOVB010000163.1 GCA_029782295.1 Pseudomonadota bacterium | reverse complement strand
AGTCGATGGCGTTCGACGACCCGCCAGTGCTCGTCGGCCACCGCGAGTTCGAAGACGTTCTTTGCCAAGTCGACGGCGACGGTCGTAGCATGCATCTCGGACTCCTTCCGGTTGGTTGCGCTGACACCCACACCACATGAGGCCAGCTGGCACGATGATGCCCAAAACAGACCGGGAGGAGTCCATCCCATCACTCGAGCGCAGCCGTGAACGATAAAGTGCCAATCCATGAGCTCAGCGCACGGCGCGCTCAGCGAAGACGTTAGACGGCCATGCCGCGCTTGTGCACATACTTGATCACGAACGACACTGGCCTCGCTCCGAATCCGTATTGGGGCTACTGCACCTTGGCGGTGTGTACGCCGAACCATCAGGGCGCGAGGCTCTGCTGCGGAGATTGGATCGCCGGGTTCCTCACAAGGGATCGAGACTACAGGTTCGTCTACGCGATGGAAGTTTCAGAGCGGCTGCACCTCGATCACTATTTCCACGATCCGCGGTTTCATGCAAAAAGGCCTGACCTTCGCGGCGACTGGATGCGGCGCTGTGGCGATAACTTTTACAGTCAGGCCGACGATGGAACGTGGAAACAGCATCGCAATCGCTTCCACATAGGGGCGGAGTTTCTAGTGAAGGACACGCGCCGACCTTTCGCCTTCGTAGGTACTCGATTCTGGTACTTTGGACGGGATGCGATATGCCCGCCTGAGCGGTTCCTAGGTCTGGTTGGCGGTCGAGGCATTCGCGTGAAACACGACGAGCGTCAGGCAATGCAGTTCCGTGAATGGGTCGAAACACACCGAGAAGGCATACATGCTCTTCCAAACGACAACCCAGATGTGGCCGTCTAACAAATCGTTAGAGCGGACCCCGAAGGCCCGCACGGCTCTTGCTTACGAAACAGCCGCGCCGGCTTTCGGTGCCGCTCAACTCTGTCGTTAGCACGCAATGAGAATCACGTCCCTTACACTCGTCGCCGCCTTGGCGGGATGCGGCAATGGCGAACCGATGCGAATCGAGGCCTCAGCCACGGCAGAGTCATGCGGTGGCACGGTGTCAACGCGTGAGGCAACTTCTGAGGAAAGCACCAGCGTCCGAGCACTAATGGCCCTTGGTGAAGACATCAACAGACGCTTTCCCCCGTCTCCAACTCCCTTCAATGCTCCGAGCTGGAAGGTAGTGCGCGCCACGGACAACGGTGTATTGGAACTCTCGGATGGAAGGCACGTCGTGATGGACGGTGTGTCGTGCACTGCAGAAGGCATCGGATACCTTCGGCGCTTAGTGATTGACGACGACACGACCCTAGCCGTTTCCCCGCACTCATCCGGGAGCCCGGTCGAGGCGGAACTGTGGAGCGTGACCACATTCGAAGACGATGAAACGAAGAGCTATTCCGCTGTGGCGGAAACCGCACTTACTAGTGGCTGGTGCGTCCCCAAGGCTTCGGCAACAAATCCGCATAACGGCAGATACGAGGCGTTGGCGCGGGAGTTCGGAGCGCTTAGGAAGGCCCAAGAACAATTGCGTGCTAACAAGGCGCTCCAGCCGACGCCCTCGCGCTGCGCGCTCGGTCGCGGCTGAGCGCCGGCGTTAGACAGCGCTCTACTAGCGAAACAGCAATCCATATCATCGTATGGCAATAGACCCATACGCTGTGTTAGACTCTCGCAATGTCGGCCACGTTCGACTGGGACCTGCGCAAGGATCGCGTCAACCAGATGAAGCATGGCGTGAGCTTCGCCGAGGCGCAGCTGGCCTTTTTTGACCCGCGGCGCGTCATCGTCGAGGACGTCAAGCACAGCTCTCATCGTGAAACACGCTGGTTCTGCATCGGTCGTCTTGGCGACGGTGTACTTACGGTGCGATTCACGTATCGAGGCAGTGTCATCCGCATCTTTGGTGCGGGCTACTGGACTAAGGGCAAACGCATCTATGAACAAGCGAATCAAATACACAAAAGGTCCGATCGATGAAGTCCGGATCGTCGAGGACTTTCTCCCGCGCCCTTCGGAGCTGGTGCCAAAGGAAGACGTGGAGAAGGTGACGATCGCTCTCTCCCGGCGCAGTGTCGATTTCTTCCGCGCGGAGGCGAAGCGTCATGGCACCCAGTACCAGCGCATGATTCGTGCGCTCTTGGACCGATACGCTCAGCTGAACGCGCCGTCTAACAACAAATCGCTGGAGCGCGGCCGTGAACGATAAAGTGCTAACTCAATTGCTCAGCGCGCGGCGCGCTCAGCTCAAGCGTTAGCCACCTCAGAAACGACGCCATGTCCAACAAGATCCCCAGAGGAATTGCGTCGCAGCACATTGTTGCTGCCATCCGGGATCTCGACCGAGGCGTGCGCCATGGTTTCGGCGAGTCCACTGGGTATGACGTCTTGTTCGAGGGGCGTCGTTACGCCCCAAAGGCGGTCGTCGGCCTAGCCGCGAGGAAGCTAACGGGTGTGCTTCTCGGTCCCTACGATTTCAAAGGCGGGCTAAAGTCGGCCTGCTTCCGCGTTTTGGAGAACAATGGATTCACGATCATCACAAAGGGTGAAACTAGCCCCTTCCCTGATGAGGTAAGCGACAGCGATAGGCACGTTGAGGGCGCGGTTCAACGCATCTCGGTCAATCGCTTCGAGCGCGACCCAGAGGCGCGCGCCAAGGCCATCCGTCACTACGGCTCACGATGTTTGGCGTGCGGCTTTGATTTTCGGCTTGCCTACGGAACCCTCGGCGAGAGCTTCATTCACGTGCACCACACCGTGCCCTTGGCGCAGATCGGCAAATCTTACATAGTGGATCCGGTAGACGACCTCAGGCCCGTCTGCCCCAACTGCCACGCGATGCTTCACAAACGGACGCCTCCGTACACGATTGATGAGCTACGCGAGATCATGGAGGCGGCTAACCCTGGCGTCCAGCGGACGCCCGCACGCGGGCGCCGCTGACGCCCAACGTTATGCAGCTCCTTAGATGCGTAGCGCCACTCTTCGGCTTGATCAGCGCTGTCCCGGCGTTGGCTGGCGAAAGCATTCCGCCATGCGAAAGGCCGCTTCACGCGTCCGAGTTCGGTGATCCAAGAATCATTGTCGAGCAATGTAGCCTTGTGGGTCGCGTGGTGGCGGCCTTTACAGTCGGTGTCGATGGGCGCACATCTGATATTTCTGTGATATCGGTTGAAACTCCACCCGACTCGAAACCGAACGCGGCGCAGTGTTTGTCTGAGTATGCGCGCTATCAGGTTCAAGCAGTGCGATACCCTGTTAGGGATGCTGCGTGCAGGACGCAGATTGCCTTCGTCTATAAAGATGAGCCTTGAAGGATCTGCATAACAAGTCGCTCGAAGGGACGGGAGGAGCGTTGTCCATGACGCGATCGGGCATCGCCATTCGTGTGGATAAGGTGCTAAGTGCGACATCCTGTCCCACCGCCGCTCAGCTCAATCGTTTGGCGTCATTGACTATCTGGCATAGATTCGTTTGAGAGTCACCTGAATTTGACGTAGCAAGGCCATCACCATGAAGCTCAGCATCCAGTCCGAGCGTGAAGAGGACGGTCGCTGGTTGGCAGTAATTCCTGAGCTGCCTGGCGTGCCTGCCTATGGGGCGCGCCGTGGCGAGGCGTTGGCACGCGCCCACGTGCTTGCCCTCCGCGTTCTCGCCGAGCGCATCGAGCACTTGGAGATCTCGCCCGAGCCGATCTCGATTTCTATTGCGGCATGAGCCAGTGGCCTTCCGCCAAGGTCCGCCGTGTACTGGCCGCTCTTCTTCGCATCGGCTGGAGCATCAAACGCCAGTCGGCCTCACACAAGACGCTTTCTCGTGAAGGCTGACCCGACGTCGTGTTTGCATTCGACGATAGTGATGAGATTGGTCCGCGCATGCTCGCTCGCTTGGCCAAGCACACCGGTCTTGAGCCCAGGAATCTCTAGGGCAAGGACTCTACGAACTGAGGCCCGGCGCCAAAGCTGGGGGCAGGTCAGGGAAGCTCTACTCCCGCCTGGCCCGGATCGTCAGGGAGCTACACACGTCCATACCTCACCGCGACGCAGGCGGTGAAGCTCACGGGTGGCGCGCCGCGATGTCTCGGAAACCCGAGATGTGCCGGCTTGTGAGGCGGCTGCGTTGCTCGTCGCGGCCGTTGCGACTACTCTCATCGTAGAGCAACGAGGTCTGGGCCGGCGCACCGGAGATCTCAACAGCTCGCCGCTCAGGCTCAGCGTTGGGCTTGGAAACAAGGAGATGGGGATGAAGGTACTCATTAAGTGCATTGCTCCTGTTGCGTGCTTGATGCCAGGGATTGCAGCGGCGGCGGAAAACATGCGGCAGGCGCCGCGATCGGTCGGAAATGTTGGTGTATCTGGACTTTGGGTTCTTGCAAACATCTGCTTTGCCGGAATGAGGGCGCAGAACAGCTCGAGCACGGGATGGCGCGTCGTGGCCTTCATCTTCGGGTTTCCTGGAACTCTCATTACCTACTTCGTCGTCAAGGAGGGTAGCGAACGTGCGTACGGCATTGAACTCCCCAGGAAGCGGTAGGATTCAAAGCCCGCCAAGTTGCTGCACGCCACGTGCGCAGGTGAATGCGCGTGAGAAAAGGCGCTCACGCCCGGGGCGAAGCCCCGATATGACACGGTGCTTAAGGTGCTGCAGAGCCTCGGCGTTAAGGTCTCGGCTACCGCAGCCTAACAAATCGTTGCGGCGGACGGTCCGCTGCGCGGTCCGCCGCTGAACCCGAGCGTAAGGCATCACGACGATAGTCACGAAGGCGATCACCCGCTTGGCCTGCCTTGCATCCTTGGCGTAGCTTGCCGCGCACGGAGCCGAACCGATCAATGTCTACTTGGGATCGCCATCCGATGCGCCAAGAACCGAACGATCCAAAGATACGCTAGAGGTGTACCTACCCGCTGCGAGGCGCGATGGGGATCGCGACCGCCTCGCAAGTCGTTTCTGCGACGTATGCAGAGTCGCTTGGGCCCTGTCAAAAGGGCATGCACGTTCCAAAGAGCGGGGACTTTTGCTGCATTCTCGCACCCACCGAACTATTTGCCCTCGTAGAGCGCGACGCTACTAGCGAGCCCGGTTGTCTGTGGACTACATTCAGTGCTGATCATGGAATTCCCGAGAGACTTCTCTTCGATTGTGCTGCTTGGGCCGATCAGGAACATCAACTGGTTGCATCAGACGTCAGTATGCCCAAATGATGCCCAGCACATCACTCGAGCGCGGCCGTGATCGATACAGTGCCAACAAGCTGCGCTGGCAGGCGGCGCGCTCAGCGAAGACGTCAGGCCATACACCGAGAAAATGGAGGCTCGCATGAAAGTTCTCGACCATTTTGGGTTCGCTTCGGTCCTGCTCGTTTCTGCTTGTGCAAGCTCCCCGCTGGACAAGGAGGCCGGCCAAACGCCTGGGGCGACATCACCAGTGGCCTCCGCGCACAACTATCGGTGCGAGAGCGGCGAGACGATTGTTGCAACTTACCCCTCCACCGACTCGGCCACGGTTCAATACAAGGGTAATAGCTACATCATGCTGATTGCGGTTTCCGGCAGCGGCTCCCGTTATATTGGTGACGAGCTGGAGTGGTGGACAAAGGGCTCTGGTACCGGTTCAGTGGGAACTCTCTTCCGCCACAATCCTGACGGCACTTCGGGTGAAAGCATTGAGCTTTGCAAGGAGTCGTAAGCGTGGCCAAACAATTGCTTTAGGTCGACGCCGCTCCGCGGTGCGGCCCAATTAAGGCGTTGATATGACTTCCGCCGTCAAGTCTGGCGGTGAGCGGATCGAGGGTTTTTTCACGTCATGATGTTCAGCGAGTCTGCTGTGGGCGGCGCAGCCAGCACTGTCGACGGTAGATCATGCTGATATTCGCGGGTTGGTTACCGCAGTGCTGTGATCCGTCTGTGCGCCTGCCGCGCTCTAGAAGCGCGAGTCGGAACACGTCCGTCGCGTAACGCCGTGGCGGGTCGCGCACCTTACCGGGGCTGCGCCGCCGACAGCAGACTCGATCTCCTGAAGCTGATCAGTGGTCTCGGGTTGACCTCAGCTCTGCGCGTTCGGTGCCGCGGT
>JAKOVB010000153.1 GCA_029782295.1 Pseudomonadota bacterium | reverse complement strand
CCGCCCTCGAATCCGGGGATGGGGTCCGCGGTCCACTCGACGCCCGCGGGCAGCAGCAGCGCCACCGTCTGCACATGCACGACCGGCGCGGTCGTCACGTGGACCATCCCCACAAGTCCCGGCTTACTGTACGCTTCGGCAGCCGTCACATCCAACACCTGACTATAAATCTGTTGGGTAATCGGCTGACCATGAACAGGTCCGGGACCGTCATAACACTGAAAGAGATTCCCGCCCGACATAGCCGCTATCGCCCTTGAAGCGTCTTGACCGCATTGCTGTACAGGTTACCGATAGCGCTTGCGACCGTGTCAAACCCGTTAGCATTGGTCAGCACAAGGAACACCAACACCAAGGTAATAGTGCCCTCGATGATACGGTTTACATTCATCTTGTCTTCGCCCTTTCACCGCCCGGCTAGGGCGGACACCTTATCAGCGTTAGCGATGAGGACTAACAGTACAATCACCACGGCCAGCGTTACCGCTGCCCGACGGTCGACGGAGTCGAGCGCATCGACTACGAGCGCCACGATAACCGCCGACAACACATACCGCAGCGTTTTCTCGCCCATCAGGATGTAAGCGCTTGCCAGACTTTGACGCCGCGCCCTGAGAAGAGCACGTACAACACCAGCAGGATAATGAGCAGCGTTACCGCGGTCCTCATTTTCACGTCCTTCCGTTTGGGCCATCGAGAGTGTTTTTCTGCCTGAACGGGACCGGTGTTACGGCGCTCCCGAAGAAAAACCCCACGACAACGCCCACGATACCCATGAGTAACTCAGGCTCGACCACGTCGAGCGCAAGCAGCACCCCAGCGCCCACGACAATCAGAATCGCCAGCACGCTTTGGGTAACGGCGAAAATTTGAGCGGTCGTCATACGGTCTACTCCGCCATCTCATAAGCGATTCGGAAGACGATAAAAAGCACCAAGACCGCCAGCCACGACACCGAAGCGCCGCGCTCCACCGCGCCCGCGGGCGCGGTTTGTTCCTGCGTGCTCGGTGGCGCGTTTTTGACCATCCCAGGGTACAGGTCCGAGATATTCATAGGTCACCCTTTCGGTTAATCCGCCCGCGGCGCGACGTGCGCCGCGGCGACGGATTCGTTTTACTGTGTCAGCTATCGAGCCAGGTCAATCAGCATCCGACGGATAGTGGTCAGCTGACCAGGCGCGAGCGCGTTAAACACGGACTCGAAGCTGGTAATCGTCGCGGTGTTGACGCGGTCGCGTGCACCGCCGTAGTTCCCCAATCCGCTTGACGCCATCCAGTCAAACGCCCAGACTCCGGCAGGCCGCGCATAGCCGTGCTGCG
>JAKOVB010000152.1 GCA_029782295.1 Pseudomonadota bacterium | reverse complement strand
TTCACTGATGGCCCCCGCGGAGCCGATGCGGATAATGTTGTCCACATCGTACATGTTATACAGTTCGTAGGTGTAAATGCCGATGGACGGCATGCCCATGCCGTGCCCCTGTACCGAAACGGGCTTGCCTTTATACAGTCCCGTAAAGCCCAACATGCCCCGGATTTCATTATAACATTTTATATCTTCCAAGTAGGTTTCTGCAACAAATTTCGCCCGCAGGGGATCGCCGGGCATCAAGACAGTCTTGGCAATATCGCCTGGCTTAGCCGCGTTATGCGGAGTAGTCATGTTTGTTCCCTCCTTAAGATGTCATCGCTTTCTATAGTTTGACAAAAGGGGACGCTCTTCCTCCACCAGGTTTGGCGCCAGGGAGACAGAGCGGCATATCCTGTTACAAGCATACTGCAAAAGGAGGGAGAGCAATGGCAGTAACCCATACGGTTCAGCCCGGTGATACGCTGTGGGGCATCAGCCGGTTGTACGGAGTGGATTTGGATGGGCTGCGCGCCGCCAACGGGCTGGTGACGGACACGATCTATCCCGGCCAGGAGCTGATCATCCCCCTGGCGGAGGATGAGCTCCAGGAGGTAGTACCCACTGCCACCCTGCCTTCCCTGGAGGGTGGGTTCGACCTGCCGGAAGGGAGCTACACGCCGCAGGACCTGGCTGACCTTGAACTCCTGGCCCGGCTGGTCTACGCCGAGGCACGGGGCGAGCCATTCCAGGGGCAGGTAGCGGTGGCTGCCGTAGTCTTGAACAGGGTGGGGCATCCCCAGTTCCCCGACACCGTGGCAGGGGTGGTGTACCAGCCGCGGCAGTTTGAGCCCGTGGCCAACGGTTCCATCAACATGATTCCCAACAATCGGGCGTACGAAGCGGCGCTGGAAGCCTGGCAGGGGGCTGATCCAACAAGTGGAGCCCTGTTTTTTTGGAATCCGACCAAGGTTTCGCCCACCAGCTGGGTCTGGTCGCGCCCTATCAAGCTGCAGATAGGCAACCACGTGTTCGGTTGAAAAGAGGCCAAGATCATGCGATCTTGGCCTCCCCTCGTGGGTAGGGACCACCGATTGGCACACCGTGCTGCCTAGGTTTTTTCTAAACCAAAAACTTACTGGCTTCCTTGGATAATCACCGCAGAGTTGCCATGGCCAATCTGGGTGACCAGAGCGGTGAAGCTGAGGCCGCTCTGTTCAATCCTGACTGTGTTGGCATCACCCAGCTGGTAGGTGCCTGCCCAGTTGTCGGTGCCCACCTGCTGGATCACCGCACTGTTGCGGTTACCCATTTGGTAGGTACCAGCCCAGTGCCCCCAGCCGGTCTGCCACTGTTGAACCTGGTTTTCGTCGCCGGACTGGTAGACAAAGGCCCGCAGGTTCTCACCTTGCTGAACCTGTTCGGAACTGTTGTCGTTCCCTTCCTGGTGGACGTAGGCCAAGTTCGCCAGGGGCTCTATCTCATCTTCGGAAACCTGGAAAAAGTCAAGGAACCAGGCCTCCAAATCCATCATCATCGGCGGGAATTCTTGGGCCAGTGCGCTTGCACTGCCGAGCAGGCTCACCAAAAGTAATGCCAAAACAGTAAATGCCATTCTGTGCTTCACTCATTTTCCTCCTTGGTAACCCGGTTGTCCAATTCCTTGGATCCGTGGTTTTGTACCCACCTGCAGGTGGGCGTACCTTTATCTGGGGAAAAGAACGACGATGGGACGATCTATTGGTGAAATGTTGGTTTTTGACGGTGGCACGGTTGATGGGGAGCGGTGCTCCCTACCTCAGCGAGAGCATGTTGGAATGCGGCTGCGGAATGCCGCGGAATTGGCTAGTTGGTAAGTACCCTGGACTGGACCAGTTTGAAGACGGCTTCTTCTAGTAATGTTCTCACAACTAAGTTGATCACCTGCTGCTTGCCCTGGCCAGTCTCGAACTCCACGATGTTCTTCCCCAGGAAGGAGAAGAGCTGAATACCCACTTTTTCTCCCAGTACTTCACCCCGGAGGCTTTCGGCCCAGATCACTTCGCCGCTGGTGAGGTCGGTCACCCTCAGATCCAAAGCCACTGTGGCCCTGGCATACTCCTGGGAGCCGCCCTTGCCGGCGATCACCAAGCCTATTCCTCCCGTCTCTTTGCTCACCTGGTATTCAGTGATGGAACCGCCTATCATGTACCTGGCCCCGGTGAGCTGTCCGGGAACCGGTCCCTGGCCTGGTACCACCCTGTTGCTGGTGACCAGATTCTGCTCGTTCATCAGGTCCGCAAAGCGAACCCGGTCTAAAATGGCAAACTGGCGTGACCTCTGCAGCGCGGTGATGAGCATCTCGGTGGTCCCCTGGGAAACAACTGTAGAAGCGGCGCCGCCATCAGCCTTGAGCTGGCCCGTGGTGTCGGTGATAGCATAGATAGCTATGGGAACTCGCTTTTCCGGTTCCGGAAGCGCAGCCAAAAGCTGGCTTGCCGTGGTCACGTTGGCCTCCGAGAGCAGTATGGACTCGGGAGCCTCCAACACATTTTCCATGGCCTGTGCCACCTCCACAGCGGTTGGGGTGGGAGGTGTTTTGGCACCGGACATGCCGCCGAATAACAACGCCAACGAGAGTAGCCCGATCATGATAAATTCCATTGTATCCCTCCTTTACATGTGGATCCCGCTAAAAGCTTGGAGGTTCCGGTCTAGTTCCTGTATCAATGGTGATTTCAGTCCAGGTTCCGTTGGAGTAGTGGTAGATCTTCATGGCTTGGCTGACCTCATCCCACTCGTAGTAGATCCAGCCGTCATCCACCGGGATAAACCCGTAGAAGGCCTCTCCATCAGGTTCGTAATAGACGATATCGCGGATCGCCTTGCTCATGACCATGCGATCCAGGCTTTCTTTGAAGCGGTCCAGGGCGCTCTGCTCGTCCGCCACCTTGCCCAACTCATGCTGGGCGCTGGCGATGTTTAGAGCCACCTGCCGGGCGTTGGGGTTGTTGATTATGCTAAAACCCCAGCTCATGGTGTAGGTGGCCATGGCGCTTGCGCTCAGGCCCAAGACGAGAACTGCTGCTAAGCCAAAGAAGACAGCCTTTTTCACTTTTATCTCCCTCCTTTAGAACGTCAGCTGGAAGCCAGCTGCCAAATACAAACCTCGATCGCCGATCCCGCCGGGCAGGTTGATGTACCTGGCTTCGGCAAAGAAGTACTTGGTCAGATCCACTCCCACAAAGGCTTGGTAGCGGAAGCCATCGGCATAGCCTGCTCCGGCGCCTATGTAGATGGGCACGGGGAGGTGGGGGAAGGGCACAAACTTGAGGGACAGAAATCCAGCCAAGGTGTTTTCCGCCCGCAGGTAGATGGTCTCCGTCACCACACTGACCTGGGCCTGATCACCCAGGGCCGATTCCACCCGGACTCCCATGGACACTTCACTATCGGCTCCCAGGGTGGACAGGACCATGCCCACTTTCATGCGGGGAGGCCTTTGTGCTTCCTCCAGCAGGCGCTGGGATGCCACGAAAAGATCCATTCGGTCCTGCTCGATCCCTGCTGCGCCCGGTTCAACGGCCTGGGCTGAGCCCGCGGCCAGCACCAGCAGTAAGAGCAGGAGAGACACGGCGGCGCTGTGTACTTTCATCAAGAACTCTCCTTTCCACTAACTCTGAATGGCGCTGAAGACGTTCTTGCTGCCGTCCTGCACCACAGAGACGCGGTTTTCTTGTCCGCTTTGCATAATCGTGCTGCTGTTGTCATCTCCCACCTGCAGGCTGCGCAGGAGGTGGTGGGCGCCCAGCTGCACGGCGGAAGTCCAGTTGTTCAATCCGGCCTGGACGATCAGCGCGGCGTTTTTCCCTGCGCCCAGGGGCGACTGCTCCTGTACCACGAAAACCTCGTTGTGGCTGTCGATCTGGTAGATGGAGGCGGTGTTCTCGTCCCCCACTTGCAGGAGGTTTAAGGTGTTGTACATGCCTCCCTGGTAGCTGAAGGCGTCGTTATCGCTCACGCCGGTGGCTCCCTCGGGGGAGTGCATCTGGCTGACCTTGGCGTCATTGCCTCCGCCATTTTGCACCGCCAGCACCAGATCCCTTTGCCCCAGCTGCCAGATTTCCAGGGAGTTTCTCTCCCCGATCTGGCTGAGGCCAGCGATATGCTCCGGACCCAACTGCTCCACTGCGGCTCTGTTTTCGTCGCCCAGCTGCAGGATAACCAGTTCACTGAGGAGTTCTTGGTAGTGGTACACGAAGTTTTCCAGTCCGACTTGGGTTACTGTGCTTGTTCCTTGGGCCGAGCCCGCCAGAGATGCGGTGAGCACAACCACTGCCGTGAGGACGAAAGCAAGAAATCCCCGGAATTTCTTCATCTTGATCTCCTTCCCATCCTGAGACTTATACCTACAAACCAACGCGGACGATCTCAATGCGGGTGTTGTCGCCCACGTGGACCACTTCCACCACGGTGGCCTCCCCGTACTGGACCTGGCTGACAAGGTTGCTGCTTCCCGTGATCCGGGTCTCAGCGCTATGGGCGGCGCCCAGCTGCGTTTGGCTCACCGTATTGCGGCTGCCCAAGATCCAGGCTGTGGCTTGATTGCCGCTGCCGACCTGGTTTTGAAGCAGGGTGTTGTAGTCTCCATACTGCCATCCGGCCAGGCTGTTGTCATCCCCAAGTTGAGTCTGCGTGGCCAGATTGCCTCTGCCCTCCTGTTCGGCCAGGGCCCGGTTGGCTGTACCTGTTTGTGTCTGCACACTCCAGTTTTCTGCTCCGGTTTGGTAGGTGTGGGCTTCGTTGTAGCTGCCCAGCTGGTTGATCTGGGCCCAGCTCTCGCTGCTCCTCTGGTCGATGGTTCCCGTATTGTACCTGCCCTCTTGGTAGATATAGGCTCTGACCGCCTCCGCCAGGGCTGGGCTGGGAACCGCAGTTAAGAGGCTGAGTACCAACAAAGCCGTGATACCGATCTGCGAAAAGCGTTTTGCGCTGCCCATGCTGAACCTCCTTTAGCCAGTCCGCTGTTTAGCAAGTAGGGGGAGAGGCGAAGAAGAGAACTTCTTCGCCCCCCTGGTGCTGCAGCGGGTTATTGGGTGATGGTGGCCAAGTTGTTGTCGCCGGTCTGGGTGATGGACGCCCAGGCGCTCTGACTGGTCTGGAGAATGGAACCGTGGTTCTCATTGCCAATCTGAGTGGTGGTGGCGATGCTGGGGGTAGCCCCCATCTGGAAGGCGTTGGTCTGGGACTGCCAGGAAGCGTTATTCCTGCCGCTCTGGTAGACGTAGGCCTCCAGGCCGCTTCCGGATACCTGGGACTGGAACGCGTAGTTCCCCCGGCCTTCCTGTTCGATCTCTGCCCAGGCGCTGCCCCAGTCAGTTTCGTTATCCTGGGTCTGGTAGGCCACGTTGTCGTCGCCCAGCTGGTTGACATAGGCATAGGCGTGTCCCCTGCTTTGGATCACGGTGGCCATGTTGTCATCCCCATCCTGGTAGACCCAAGCCTCCATGAAGCCAGCGGAAGCCAGATGGTCGCCCTGGGATACCTCGGCTATGTTGCCGTCGCCGTCCTGGTAGATACCGATTTCGTCATCGCTGTCATACTGGTAGGCCAGGGCCAGGTTGCCGATTCCCGTCTGATAAACCTCGGCCCAGTTGCCTTCCACCCTCTGGAAGACCAGAGACTCGTTGGCAAGGCCGCTCTGGGAAATCAGGGCATCATGGAAATCGCCGGCCTGGTCGATTTCAGCGCTGTTGAAGCCCCTGCCGAGCAGGCCCAAGCTGGTCTGGTAAATCGTTGCCCAGCTGCCGTCACCCACCTGAGAAATGATGCCGGTGTTGAAGCCGCTGAACAGAAGGCCCGTGTCAAACTGCATGATCAGGGCGTGGTTTTCTCTGCCCTCCTGCCAGATGTCGGCGTCGTTGTAACCCCTGAAGAGGAGGCCGAAGCCGGACTGGAAAATCTCCGCAACGTTGTCCGAACCCCGCTGCTGGATTTCGGCCTCGTCCCGGCGGCCCACCTGCTCGATGTAGGCGCTGTTGAACTCGCCCACCTGCCCGATGGCAGCTGCCTCGCCGTCGCCGTCCTGGTCCACCAGGGCGAAGTTGCCCTCGCCGCTCTGGACAATACCTGAGCTGTGTTCTTCACCCACCTGGGTTACGGTAAGGAAGTTGCCTTCGCCGAGCTGGAGGCTGTGGGAAGAAGATTCTTCAGCGTCCTGGCTGACGAACGCTTCGTTGAGATCTCCCTGTTGACCAACGATAGCTTCGTTGTCCCGGCCCGCCTGGTCGATCACGGCGAAGTTGTCATCCCCCAGCTGCAGAACTTCCGCGAACTGGCGATCGCCTTCCTGGGTGATATAGGCCTCGTTACGGTCACCTGTCTGCACTGCCTCCGCTTCGTTATCTGCGGCCAAGGCAAAAGAGCTCAATCCCAACACTAGAACCAGAGTCAACACGAATAGCTTTTTCACAATAAACCCTCCTTTGTGGTTTTGGAAAATGTTCTGGCTTGGTCGTGCCCCAGTCCGCTGCCGATCCCTTGCTGACCGATCTGGGATGGGCAGGGCTGTGTTCGAAGAACTGTTTCTAACATGACCCCTAACCGTTAGACCTTCACCTCCTCACCGCTGCGTGTCTAGGCGGCTCATGCGGTATGCTTTTGATGCTAATTATAAGTGCTCCACTCATAAATTCCTCAAACTGAACTCCAAAGATCCTCAAAAAAATACCCTTGGGTAATTTTCTTACCCAAGGGCATGTTTTGTTTGACTTTCAGGTCGCCGCCAGGGCTGACCATCGGTTCTGCAGGACGTCCAGCTGTTCGCTGCTGAGGATCAGGAAGGAGAAGGGAGCAGCCCGGCCAAATCTCTGCTCCAAAGCCTGCTGGGCCTTGCTGGAGAGGATTTTGGCACCCAGGCCGGTTGTATAGGGCATGAGCACCACGATCATGGTGGGGGCATAGTGGCAGATCACATCCGAATCCCGCAGCAGGCTTTGGAGCAGGGTAAAGGCTGTGAGGAACTGCTCTTCACTTGCTCCGTTGTTGCCCACAACCAGCACAGAATAGTGGTTGCCGGTGAGCTTGAGGCGCCTACTTTCTGTCTCTAGAAACGACTGGAGCACAGCACGGCTGCACACATAGGCCCCGCCTACAGGCTTGGGGGAGGCGTTGGCCCGCTGCACGCTTTCCTTCATGTTATTGATCAAATCCGTCACCGCCGGACTGGGTTCCAGGCCGAACTCATCCTTGAGCATTTTGACATACTGTTTGTAGAGGTTCAAAGCCTCCATGAACCGCCTGCCGGCAATCAGCGCCTTCAGGGCCGCCGCATAGAGTTCTTCCCGAAAGGGGTCCTTTTTGAGGGCAGCGCGGCAGAGGTTCAAGGCTTCCTGGCTGTCCCCGCGATGTGTGATCAGCAGCTCCGCGGCCCTGACTATCACTTGGAAGTAGAGCTCACGGTACTCGTCCCGGTGGGGGATGGTCCATTCTTCATAGATATCCTCGCAGAGAAAGTCATCCCGATACAGCGCGAGGGCGGCTTCACAATGGAAAAGGGCCATCTCTCTGTTGGTTGCCTCCAGTTCCCTGGATCTGGTCGCATGCGATTCAAAAAGCGCGACGTCGATGCAGGTCCCTCCCAAGTCCAGCCAGTAGGAGCCGTGGGAGTAGCGCAGCGGCGACTCGGCCGTGGGCGACTCTTCCGGCAGGAGGATACGCCGGGCAAACCAGATGGCGGTATGCAAGTTTCTCTGGATATCCACATTGATCTGGTCCGGCCAGAGCAGCTCGATGAGGGCGTCGCTGGAAACCCTCCGACCATGTATGCTGGCCAAGTACTTCAGCAGGGTGAGGGCCTTTTTCGATTTCCAGACGTCTGAGCGCACCTGCCGACCACCGACGCGCAAAGTAAAGGGACCCAGCAGACCAACTTCCACGCGACAGGTAACACTGGTTGTCACACTTATCAACCCTTTGCATATAGTTTTTCTTGAGCCGCTCTAGACACTATGGCGGTTATTTGACATTTTTTGAGATATTCCTGCCTAACTTAGTAATTATTTGCTCAAAAAAAGAGCAGCCCCCTGCGGGGCTGCTTCAGGAAGTCGGTTGCCTTTAGCCTTGCTCGGCCAGGCGCTTGTAGAGCTGGTACCGGCGGCGCACATCGTCTTCCGCCTGCTGGAAGAGCTCCTGGGCCCTGTCCGGGAACTGGCGGGCCAGACGGGCATAGCGCACTTGACTCTGGAGGTATGCCCGGAACTTGTCGTAATCGGGCTCCTTGGAATCAAGCTGGAACGGGTTCTGGCCTTCCGCTTCCCTGCG
>JAKOVB010000138.1 GCA_029782295.1 Pseudomonadota bacterium | reverse complement strand
CACCCCCTGCATGTGCCCGTACAAGCTGCGCACGTCGCTTGCTTCACCCAACTCGCCAACGACGCCCGCTTCCTCGTCTGTGCTACACTTCATCCTGACTCCTCCTGCTGTGACGTGATGTTTTGGACGACACCAGTCTATCAGCCGAAGGAGTCTTTTTCTAGGCTGCTGCTCCCCTCGCGCGACTTTTGAGAAGCCCTGTGCAGTCCTTGACTTGTCGGTTGCGAGTGACTAGAATCCTTGGTGGTGGGTTCCCGAGAAAGGTGCCCTATCGTCCATACAGAGATGCCAAAGGCAATCCTCTGGCAACCGATTAGTATGTGAGTGCGGCGATGACAGCTACGACCCGTGCAAACAAGAGACCTGAGAGGCCCACGACCGATGAGCGGGCAGTGATGGCGGCCTTGCGCAAGCTGCCGGCCCAATATGTGGTGGAGGTGTTGCGCTACATCGAATTCCTCGACTACAAAGTCAACGTGTCGGGCGCCGATGCCGACGAAGAAGCAGCCTTGTGGGCGGCGGTCGAGGTCAACGAGGCGTACAAACGATCACACCCGGACGAAGAACTTGAAATCTATGAGACGGGAGAGGACTTCCTCGAGGCGATGAAAGATTTGTGATTGCCTACCGGATTGCGTTTTCGAAGGAGGTGCGGCGTCAGATTGCAGATCTACCGGGTCATGTTAGGACTTTGGCAAAGCAGGAGATCGCTGACCTGAGTGAAAACCCACGGCCAGCGCGGAGCAAGGAATTGGAAGGGCATCCGGAGCACTTTCGGTTATGGCTTGGCGCGGACTACCGCTTGGTTTGGCGCGTGCGCGATGATGAGCAGATAGTTGAGATCGAGTACGCCGGTCCCAAGACGCCCAGCCTTTACGAGCGCCTTGGCTTGGGTCGGTCGACAGACTAGTACACTGTGGCTGAGCTAGAGCAGGGGCAAGGGGGGGGCGGTTCGCTTTTCCCGTCCGGCAGAATAGGCTAGTGTCTGCGGCGGGCGCGACCGATAGGCATGTGGCGACAAGGGTGGTTCGGGGGTGGTCGCCAAGGCAGGTGAGGTGTCTGAGGCCTTGCTGGCTGGTCAGGGGGGGCGCTGGGACCGGTTTGTCTTGCGAATGACGGCGACAGCAGGACTGGGAGGTGGGATGGCAACTTCCCACCGCTATTGGCGCCGTTCGTTGCGCTTCTGGCGTTCCTGCAGGCGCAGGGTGGCGGCAATGTGGGGCCAAGTCCTCTTGCCAGCGGTCGCTGCAAACGAGGTTGCGCAATGCCAGCATGGGGATGACGTGGGTGCGAGCCCGGTGCTTGCCGCTCCCCTTGAGGCGGGCCTCCACCAGCTTATTGCCACTTTCCAGGGTGCCGTCACCGATCGGACAGCCGGCGGCCTGGAAGGCAGGGTATTGCATGTGCGCCACCCCAGGAGTGTTTCGTCACCATCACCGCTGATGGGCCGCTCGTCGCTGATGCCGTGGTTGCCGCCACGATCACGGCCCAGAACATGCTTGTCGCCGGCTATGCCGCCCGCACGCCCGACTTCAGCCGGCCGCCGTTCACACCGCTGCTGGGCGAGGCCTATCGGGAGGGCGACCAGTGGCGGTGGCGTGAGCCATATCTGAACGTTGTGAAGGGGAGGTAGAAGCCCTTTGTGGCTTCGCAGGCCCAACCCGCATCCAGCATGGATGTGCACCGGACCCTCTCGTTCAACATAGCCTATTCAGATAATGAGTGTCTCTCCTTCATCAACACGTGTACGTTGTTGCTTGAGCTCAGTCACACGCTCAGACGCAGGTGTGTTGCTCGACAGTGAGATCGCTGTGTTATAATATGCCGGTAGTTATCTGTAAGTACCGACGTGTTGTGACCGGACGAGAGGAGATGATGTCTGATAGTCAAATGCAGCAGGTCCGCGACCTCATCCGTCATCAGGGTGTTCTTCGCCCACGCGACCTGGCGGCTCGTGGCTTGCCCGCTTCCTATCTCGCGCGCCTGGCAAAGAAAGGTAGTGTCGAAAGTCTGGGACGCGGCTTGTACCGCAGCCTCGAGGTAGAAGCCACCGAACAACACAGCCTGGTCGAAGCGTGTCAGGCCGTGCCTGGCGCCGTCGTCTGCCTTTTGTCGGCCCTCCGCTTTCACGATCTGACAACGCAGTCGCCGGCGGAGGTGTGGCTGGCCATTGGAAACAAGGCTCGGGCTGCCAGGGTGGGATGGCTACCGCTCCGTTTCGTGCGTTTTTCAGCAGCGGCTCTGGCGGCCGGTGTCGAGGCGTACGATATCGAGGGCGTGCACGTGCTTGTCTTTGATCCGGCGAAGACAGTAGTAGACTGCTTCAAATATCGAAACAAGATCGGACTGGACGTGGCTCTGGAGGCGTTGCGGGCTGGTTGGCGGGAGCGGCGCTTCACCATGGACCAGCTCTGGTACTATGCCGGCGTCTGCCGGATGACCAACGTGATGCGTCCCTATCTGGAAGGATTGGCATGAAGATGACACGTAACGTTGGGCACTCCGTCCATGATCGGCTGTTGAATCTGGCCCATCAGAAGGGAGAGCCTTACGACCTGGTTCTGGTGCGATACGCGCTTGAGCGCCTCCTCTATCGCCTGAGCTGTTCCGAGTACCAGAGTCGCTTCGTGTTGAAAGGTGCATTTCTATTCAGCGTTTGGCATCAAGCGGAACTACGACCCACTCGTGACCTGGATCTCCTGGGTTATGGTCCCCCTGATGTGAACACCCTCGCTAGTATCTTCACTGCGCTGTGCGAGCTTGCAGTGCCCGATGATGGATTGGAGTTTGTGGCAGCGACGGTGCGAGGTGAGGAGATCAGGGAAGGTGATATCTACCAGGGGGTGCGCATTCGGTTGGGAGTGCGGCTGGGCAGCGCCCAGATTCCGGTGCAGGTGGACGTGGGTTTCGGCGACATCGTCACTCCGCCGGCCGAGGCAGTTGACTTTCCGACTTTGCCTGACTTTCCGGCGCCGAGGGTGTTGGCCTATCCCATGTCGGCAGTGGTGGCGGAGAAGTTCGAGGCAATGGTCATGCTGGGCATCGCGAATAGCCGGATGAAGGACTTCTATGATATCTGGAAGCTGGCAGGGATGGAAACCTTTGACGGTGCGACACTGCGCTCAGCCATGAGCGCCACCTTCAGCAGGCGGCAAACACCCATGCCAAAACAAGCACCCCTGGCATTGACGGCAAGCTTCGCCGATGATCCGTCCAAGCGGAATCAGTGGCTCGCATTCCTGCGCAGGAATCGACTCGGTGGGACAGAGTCGTCGCTAGGAAGCGTCATCGAAGTCCTCCGGGGATTCCTCCTGCCGCCGGCGTTGGCCGCAGCGAGAGACGAAAGCTTTGAGGCAATCTGGTCCCCAGGCGGGCCATGGCGGAGCGGTGCGACAATGTGAGAAGACGATAGGCGCGGCACGCCGTTCAAGCCTATCCGGCAAGGATAGCCCTCGGTCTTCCACCGGCGACACCTTTGTTCCCGCAGCACCGCGCTTCCCGTTCTCCGGCAGAACTACGACCACAAGAAGGGCAAAGACTGCCATCGCCCCAACGTGGCTTTGGGTACTTCCGGGCACAAGTTCAACGGACGGAGAGCCCATTAGCGGTCCGATTTCAGCGTGCGGCATGCAGGAGTATAATGGCTCATAGACTCGTCTTTTCAAATCCCAGTCGTCTGGTGCTTGGGTGGCGTGGTTCACGCCCGATCCATATCACCGCCTATGAACCGGATGCGGCCATGTGGAAATCCGGGTTCACCAAGAGGAAACGACCATGAAATGCGTAGTCTGTAAGCAAGGGGAAACCACACCCGGGCAGACGACCGTGACCCTGGAGCGCGGCCGGTCTGTGCTGGTATTTCGCCGCGTACCAGCCGACGTTTGCGCCAATTGCGGCGAGGCCTATGTGGCGGAAGAAGTCGCGGCCTCGTTGCTACAAGCGGCTGAGGAAGCGGTGCGCGCAGGCGTGCAGGTGGACGTGCGCGAACTGGCGCCCGCAATGGCATGATGGCTCCTCGCCACAGCACGGTGGGAAGAAAGGGCGTCATTCCTGCAGGTGCGAGGACGATTTTCTAGCTGCATCCAATGGAAGGGCCAGCATGAGCATCTTCGCCGCGCTGGACCACATCTTGGACCAGGCTCCGGCTGGCGAGAGTGGAACCTGCTTTTGCAGACCTGGTCTCTGTCACGACACTCCGATGAACACGCACAGTCCCTTCGAAAGCTGGGCAGCTGAGCAAATGCCTGACTCTGAGTTTCGTGCGAGTGCCAAAGAGATGGAACCCGGCTATCAGTTGGCCAGGCTGCACCTCCTCCACGGACTCACCCAGCAGCAGTTGGCGGAGATGGTGGGCCCCAAGCAGCCCAGCGTTGCCCGCCTGGAAAGCGGGACCGTCGAGCCGCGCATTTCCTTTCTGCGCAAGGTGGCAGCCGCTCTAGACTCACGCGTGGAGATTCGCATCGTCCCGATCCCCAAGAGCGATGATTGAGAGACTGCGCACCCATAGCTGGTTGCACGCACGACGAATCGGAATGCCCAACTGTCGATGGCGCCACCACCAGCAACCGACTTAAAGAATAGTCATCGCTTTGCCCGTGTTCGGCGGCATCCACCACGACTATTGCCGCGCCGCCTGAGCGCTGATCCCATAGACTGACGGGCCACATCTGCACCAGGACATGGTGTCGGGTGGCGTCAGCGCGCCCAAATGATGCTACCGACCCCCGATTGCCAGCTTGATCGGCGCTCTGCAACGACTCCGTCTCATCGCCAGCCGTCATCCTCAGGCACGGCGCGCCCGTCAGATCGCTAATTCGACCGCTTGTACGATTGCAGCAGCCATTCAGCCAGGGAATAGACTTCGAGGGTGAGGCCCTCTGTCTTGATTGGCTCGGCCTTGGCGTCGGACAAGATCAGTCCACGCGTCAAGCCCAGACCGCGTAGGGCGGCGGTCAATGCGCGCGTTTCGCGCTCGCGTGTGGTCGGCTGCGCCAGGTTCTGGCTAACCTGTATCAGCTCGCGCGTCTCTGGCAGGTAGAAGTCCACTTCGTAGCCGCCTGGGGAAGTGTAGTAGTAGACCTCCGGCGTCCGCCGGCGGAGCGCCAGAAAGACCAGGTTCTCCAGCAGCCGCCCCGTGTTAGGTGAGAAGGAGAACCCCACGCTTCGCACCAGCCCCGTGTCGATGGCGTAGGTCTTCTTCGGCGCCACCTGCTGCCGCTTGACCGAGTAGTCGTAGACGTTGGTGGTGAACAGCAGCCAGCTGTCCTCCAGGTAGTCGATATAGCTCTTGACCGTGTTGACGCTGCCCAGCCGCAGCTGCTCTTTGAGCTTGTTGTACGACACCAGGCTCGCCGGGTTGCTCATCAAGTAGTACGCCAGCTCTTTGAGCGCCCGCACCTCCTCGATGCGGTGCCGGGTGGCGATGTCCCGGTACAGCACGTCGTCGTACAGCGTGCGGGCCAGCGGCAGTTCCGGGTACTTGAGCGGCTCCGGCAGCCCGCCCAGACGCAGGTACTCGTCCAGGTAGCCGCGCAGCCGGGCGCTCTCGACCGTGGTCAGCCGTTCCAGGTCGGGTGCGGCCTGGCCCCGGAAGGCCAGGTACTCGGTGAAGGAGAAGGGGAAGAGCTCGACCGGTACATAGCGCCCCGTCAGCCGTGTGCCCAGCTCCCGGCTGAGCAGCGAGGCGTTGGACCCGGTGATGTAGAACTTGAACCCCATGTCCAGGAAGCGGCGCACGAAGTGCTCCCAGCCGGGCACGTTCTGGATCTCGTCGACGACGAACACCCGGCGCTCGCCGAACAGCTCGATCAGGAGGCCGTAGAGGTCGTTGGCGTCGCCGGCCTCAAAGCCGAGGAAGCGTTCGTCCTCGAAATTGACGTAGTAGAAGCTGTCTTCCCCCAGCCGGTGGGCGAGCTGCGCCAGCAGGGTGGACTTGCCGGCCCGCCGCAGCCCGGAGACGATGACGGCATGCGGGGAGGCTGCCGCCCGTACCAGGTCAGCCAGACGATCTCGCTCGATGCCGGTGTCGCGGCCCCAGAAGGCGTGGAACTGCTCCAGCAGCAGCGCTCGCAGCTGGTCCCGGGACCATCTGGCCTTCCAGATATTGTCACTCATGACGTAATGATACCGCCATATGTTTGCATTGTCAATGAAAATAATGGACGTATTTCGCTGGGTTGAACCGGCAGCGAAGGACAGAGGCTGGCGTCGGGGCGTGCCCGGCCAGGTTGGCGGGAGAGTTAGTCCTTTTTGGTCATGACCGCCAGTCGGAATGGCCCTACCATGAAAGAGGCCATTCCGACCTCGTCTCCTTCGCTTCCCCCTTCCCCGCAATGACATCAATATCGCCCTTCCCTCTTCCTCTCAGCACCTCGGTGTCTGCCGGCGACTTCCTGCCCCAACCACTGCTCCTCCATCCGACGCCGGCCTTCGCCCATCTCTGGCGCCATGCCGGTCGCTCCTGGCCGCGCGACCGCACCGCCCTGACCCTGCTCGGCCTCACCGGCTGGTCCAGCCGCCTGGCGCTGAACGCCCGGCTGGTGTCCGGGCCGACAGGTTCTTCGGAATCGATACCTTCCGCTACCATGACGCCATCTTCAAGATCTCAGACTGCGAAAAGACCATCGTGGACTGCCTGGACCGCTTCGACCTTTGCGGCGGCATCGACGAGGTGTCGCAAAAGCTGGAAAGACTCCTGCCCGAGGTGGATCAGAGTCGCCCGCCTAGGAGAACGCTGAAAAAGTCACCTGGGGAGGTGGTGAAAGTCGCGCGAAATCGCGAGGTGCGGTAGAGTAGCAGGAGCTAGCAGTCGACGATTTCGTACAGGAGTAGAGGTATGCTTGGACGACGGAATCCCCAGAGGAACCTGTTTTCGGCCCAGGGCTTGCCGCACCGGGTGGCGAAGGATTCGTTCTATGGGCGGATGGCGAGCGTCAGTGAGGTGTTGTTTAGCGATGAGGATCTGGCAGGGATGTACTGTGCGGACAATGGACGGCCGAGTTTGCCGCCGTCGTTGCTGTGTGGGGTACTGTTGTTGCAGTTTCACGATAACGTGTCGGATGCGGAAGCGGTGGAGAGACTGCAATTCGACCTGCGGTGGCAGGTGGCGCTGGATTTGCCGACGGACTATGCGGGGTTCGATCCGAGCAGTCTGACGTACTTTCGGCGACGGTTGCTCGAACACGGGCTGGAACGCTATGCCTTCGACCGCTTTGTGGTAGTGGGGCGGGCAGCAGGCTTCATCCCAGACCGGGTGACGCTGCTGACGGACACGACGCCAGTGAGGGGGGCAGGGGCGGTGCAGGACACGTATACGTTGTTACGGAAAGGGGTGCGCAAACTGCTCAAGCAGATGGGATACGGGACGGCGGGCAAGCAGCGGGGGTTGTCGGCGGAAACCCAGCGTCTGGTGCAAACTTACCTGGGGGAGGACCGCAAGGCGGCGATTGACTGGACGGACCCGGAGCAGCGCGCGGCGCAACTGCAGGTGCTGTTTGCCGACGCCGAGGTGGTATTGGCGCTGGCAGCAGCGCATGGGGATGACCCGGAAGTACAGGCAACCGGATGGATGCTGGCCAAGATCATGGGCGATGACATCGTTGTCGACGAGCACGGCCACCCGCAGATTGCCCGGGGCACGGCGCCGGACCGTCTCATCAGCCTCACGGACCCAGAGATGCGGCATGGGCACAAGAGCAGGGCGCAGCGGTTCAATGGCTTCAAGGTGGCGGTGACGACAGAACAAAGCAGCGACCTCATCCTCGACATCCGGGACATCCCGGCGCCGGGGAGTGACGGTCGGGATCTGCTTTCCACCATCGAGCGGGTGGAGGAGCACACGGACGTCACGGTCGAGCGGGTGCTAGGCGATGGCGCTTTCGGCTCTGGCGAGAACCGCGCCGCCTGCGCTGCCCGTGGCATCGACCTCGTGGCTCTGCTCAGGCAGCCTGCCGACCCGGTCGTGGCAAAGTCGGCCTTCCAGATTGACCTGACGCAGCAGACGGTGACCTGCCCGCAGCCCCGCTCCGTTGCCTTTTCGGCTCCGGAGCGCGTCAAACCGCTGCCGGCAGGGGAAGTAGCAGCAACTCCTTGACACTGAATCGGCGGCGGGTCAGACCGGCCGCCATCGCCGGGGTTCGGTTCCGGTACCGCACGACTTCCTCTCCCTTGGCGTTGGTGTTTGTGTACGTCAAGCGCAGACTCTCGTGCGGACGCGAGAAGTGGTAGTACGCCCGGTACCACTGCAGGTGTACCTCGAGTTCGACTGGTGCTACCGCGATGGACCACGTCCGTCGCGCAAGCCCGGCCACGCTCTGGCGTAGGGTCAGGTTGACGCGCTCCACGAACGCCGTCTGGATCGTCGCCCGCAGACCACAGCCGTGCAACCTCTCCGTCAACATAGCCCGCGTCCCGCACAATACACGCTGTTCGGTGCCGACCAGCCGACGCCAGACCCGAATCTTCTTCAACTGCGCATACACAAGCTCCGGCGATACCCGTTCTGGCTACCCTGAACATCCGTTCGGTTCTTCGAGGCTCAAGGCTTCGTGGAAGCCCTCGGATCGGGCTCTGAACGCTTGATTTGATCGGCTCAGAGGACGCGGTCGTGCTCGAAGACGATGGTCTCCGATGAAACAAGGATACCGGATACCAGCCGCAGACATTGGAGTCAACCCTTCAGAGTGCGCAAATTAGAGCGGATGAGCGAAATAGCCGGCAGGCGCGACGAGGCCAAGGCGTCACGTCTGCAGGCTCAAATGGCTCCAGAGGAGGTATTTACATGGTACGGGCAGAAACGCTGGCCGGACTGCACTTCGTGGCCTTTGTCATCCTGATGGCGTCGCGCTTTGTGGCCTTCATGGCCCGAAGTTCATAACAGGTTCTAGCAGCCTGTCGGAGAGATGCCAGTGTACGACAGACAAGGTTGTGATAGTCTGAACGCATGACCAGGAAATTCAAGACCGCTGACTATGAAGCAACACTCGATCAGACCGTGAGTCTGCGAGAGGTGTTGCCGGCGCAACATCTGGCTCGATTCGTTGTCGACGTAGTCGCCGAGTTGGATCCTGCCTGCATCTATGAG
>JAKOVB010000137.1 GCA_029782295.1 Pseudomonadota bacterium | reverse complement strand
CTTACTTTCCGCAGGTCGCCAGACGCATTTGCGCGTAATTTCCCGGTCGCGGGAAGGTCAAGGTTGGCGCGGTACTTCCAAGTCGATGAGACGCTCGGTCTGCTCCTCCCACTCACGCATAAGCTGCTTGGCACGGCGGTGGTTGTCGATCGCGTGTTGTAGAAGCTCGGCCTGCGCTGGCGTGACCATGCGATGCACGAGCTTGCCGCCGATCATGTGCCCCCATTCGTAGTACGGGCCATGACGGGCCTGCGGATCCTGGGCGCAACGGCACCCGGGCTTGCCGCACACCTTCATGCGCATGTGCAACGTGCCCGAGCACAGGTACTCGATGTCGGCCAGGGCCGCCCGGACGCCGCCGATCTTGTCTCGGACCTGCTTGATGTTTTGTGCGAGTGAACGCGGCATGAGTGCTTGACTTTTGCGATTCTGTCGTTAATCAAGACCATTGCATAACCGCTCGGATTGAGGCGTGATGCTGGTCTACGGCGCCATCTTGGATGTTTTCGAGCGTTTGTTGCCCCGGATTTCTGTGCTTGGGGGCGTTTCAGCGCCCCGTTTCGCCTTTCAGGGCGCACCTGCCCCAGCAAGCTCCATCGCTTTGAGCTTGCGATGGGCCTTCAGCAGATTCATCCCCAATGCCGCCCAGCACATCTGCGCCTGTACCTTCGCTGTGCCGAAGTAGCGCGCCCTGCCCAAGTGGAACCTGCGCTTCATCGTGCCGAAGGCCTGCTCAACCTTGAAGCGGATGGAGCCGATCTGCTTGTTGAATTGCTTGAGTAGCGCATGCACCGGCTTGCCCGCGCTGCCCTTGTGCTGGATCAGATCACCGATGCCACGCTCGGCGAGCCACTGCCGGTTGGCCTTGCTCGCATAACCCTTGTCGGCCAGCACGGCCTCTATCCCAGGCGAGAGTGCCTCGACGATCTCAGGCAACTTGTTGATCTCGGCTTCGTTGGCTGGGTGCACCTGCACATGCTCGACGTAGCCGTCTTCGCTGTCGACTGCCGTGTGGCCCCGGTAGCCGAAGAAGGCGTGTTTGCCTTTCTTGACCCAGCGCGCTTCACTGTCGGCGCTGTCAACGAGTCTGGCTTGCTCGCCTTCACCTTCGACGTGCTGCCTCGGGCGTGCAGCGCTGGGGATGATGGTGGCATCAATGATGGCCCCGCGCGCGCCTTGCACCTTCAGGCCTCGTTGCTCCAACTGGCTGTTGATGAGCGCCAGCAGTTTCTGCTCGAGTTCGGCCTTGACCAGGCGGTTGCGGAAGCGGCAAATGGTGCTGGCATCGGGCAACTCACCGGCCGAGGGTTCGAAACCAGTGAAGACCATGAAGTCCAGGCGCACGCGCAGGGCCTGCTCCAGTTGGGTATCGGACAGACCGTGCCACTGACCCAGCAGCATGAGCTTGAACATGCCCAGCGACGAATAAGGCTGGGGACCACCGGCGCCGCTGATCTCGCGCTGGTACAGGCCCGTCAACTGCCCAGCAATGGCGCTCCAGTCAAGCAACTCGTGCAGCTTCATGCTCGGGCTGAACTCGACCAGCGGGCGCGCGCCCATCAGAAAGAAGCTGTCCATCGGTCATCACCTCCTGGGGCGATTGGAGCGCATCGGCCAAGGACGCGCATCAGGAGTGCTACCAGTTATGCAGCGGTCTTAAATCCGTCCCGTTTGAAGAACTGGCATCCGTTCCTACCCCAAACTCGTTTATCAACTGGCAACGCGACAGAACCAGTTGACGCTCCTTAATCTTGCGGTTACTATAGGAAAACATCGTTCACAATGAAGGAACATACAGCATGATAACGGACACACCTAATCCGCTAGAGATCTCTACAGATTACCCCCTAGAAAGCACTCGGGCACATCCTCCGATGCTTACTCCAAGCTACGTTTTCACCCGCAAGCGCGCGCCGCATCGTCCTCTTCGGGTGATCCCTCATACTCTCACAGAGTTGTCCGGTCCAATCTACGGGCATGATTCTGTGCAGCCCCTTGACAATGACTTGACTAAGCAGGGCGAAGGCGAGCCGATCGGTGAGCGTATCTTCGTGCATGGACAGGTTATGGACGAGGACGGCCGCGCAATTCCGAACACTCTGATTGAAATCTGGCAGGCCAATGCTGCTGGCCGCTACATTCATGCTCTGGACTCTCACCCGGCACCACTTGATCCGAACTTTTACGGCGCGGGACGTACGGTAACGGCAGACGACGGCACTTACACGTTCACCACCATCAAGCCGGGCCCTTATCCAATCATGGGGCTAAATAATTACTGGCGACCTGCACACATTCATTTGTCGTTGTTTGGCCCATCATTCCTGACGCGACTGGTTACACAGCTCTATTTCGAGGGTGACCCACTTATTCAGCATGACATGATTTACAGTACCGCGCCGGAATCATCTCGGGAAGCAATGATTGCCAAATTCGATATGAGTGCAACAAAGTCAGAGTGGGCGCTCGCTTACCGTTTTGACATCGTGCTGCGCGGTCAAAAAAACACACACATCGAGGCATAAAATGGTCACAAATAAGCCTAAGACAATTACGCCGTCTCAAACAGTCGGTCCGTTCTATGCATACTGCCTTAGCCCGGTTAATTACAAGTTTCGCATGTTGGCATCAAATTCGCTGGTGACGAAAGATGTCGAGGGAAAGCATATTACATTGCGTGGCACCGTTCTTGATGGTGATGGACTTCCAGTTCCAGACGCGCTGATAGAAATCTGGCAACCGGATGGACTCGGTCGGTTTTCAGGCCATCATCCCTTACTCAAGACCGCCGAGTTCAAAGGTTTTGGTCGCGCGATGTGCGATGCTTTAGGCCTATTTTCTTTCGAAACGGTGAAACCAGGTGGAGCCCCGATGCGGGATGGAGTTATTCAGGCGCCGCACGTTGCTGTTTCGATTTTCGGCAAAGGATTGAATCGCCACCTGTACACGCGGGTGTATTTCGATGATGAGGAGGCGAACAAGAGCGATCCAGTTCTGAATTCCATTCCAGAAGATCTCCGGTCGAAACTGATTGCCAAGGAAATCGAACCAGATTGCTATGAAATTTCAATCAGACTTCAAGGCGAAGGCGAAAGCGTATTTTTCGACGTGTAAACAAGCTACGTTGATCGTTACTGGTCATTGAGTAAATGAATTTCTTCAATCTATAAAGACTCTTGGCCGGTAACATCGATAAAAATAATAAATAGCTCGCTATATTTGCAAGATGAGTTCTGATGCTGCATAGGTCAATAAATATTATTAAAACTTATTTCATTTGAAATAGTATTAATATTTTACCAAGTGCACAAAAAAATACTGACCACCGAGTTGATATGCTCCTAATAAGAGCAAGACGCACTAGGTGCACGTTGTAGAGCGATCCATGGCCAGTTCTATCTATAGAGATCAATGCAATTCTCTTTAATAGTAGCGCCAGAATGCCAAGCTCGCAAGCCCCGACTTCCACCAAGGAGGCGGCAGGCTTCACTCTTCACACCGAGCGCCTGGGCCCGCTGCCCCTGATCAACCACTTCATCGAGCGCATCGGCCTGCACGACACCCTGTCGCGCCACATCCCCTCGGACGCTCGCTGCAGCATCACCCATGCCAGCGCGCTGGGCGTGCTGCTGCGATCGATCATCGTGGAGCGCGAACCGATCTACCGCCAGCACGAGACCGTGCACGGCTTCGCCGATGGCATGTTCGGCATCAGTGCCCAGGAGATGGAGCACCTGAGCGACGACCGCCTCGGGCGCGCCTTGGACCGGCTGTTCGATGCCGATCGCACGGCGTTGCTGACTGAGCTCGTGTTGGCCGTTGGGCAGCGCTTCGGGGTGCGTTTCGAGGAGTTCCACAACGACTCCACATCGATCAGCTTCTGCGGCGGCTACCGCCGCGCCCGAGGCCGCCAGATTCGCGCTCGCACCGCGCCCGCGATCACCTTCGGGCATTCGAAGGCGCACAGGCCGGACCTCAAGCAACTGCTGTTCATTCTGACCATGAGCGCCGACGGCAACGTGCCGGTGGCGTTTCGCTGCACCGACGGCAACACCAGCGACTCGGTCACCCACGTGCAGACCTGGGAGACGCTCAGGGCGGTGGCCGGCAGGAGCGACTTCCTGTACGTGGCCGACAGCAAACTGTGTTCGCGCGAGAACATGGATCACATCGACCGCGCAGGGGGCCGCTTCGTCACCGTGATGCCACGCAGCCGGCTTGAGGATGCGCAGTTTCGCGAATGGCTGCAAACCCACACGCCCGAGTGGTCCCTGGTGTGGGATCGGCCCAACCCGCGCTACAGCGACGGGCCGCGCGACTGCTGGTACGTCCATCGGGCGCCGCTACCCTCCATGGAAGCCTGGTCCATCGTGTGGGTCTGGAGCACGCTGCTGACGCTGCGCCAGCATGCCCGGCGGCTACGCAACATCGCCGCTGCCATCGAAGAGTTCGAGCGGTTGCGCCAGCGCCTGGCCTCCGCCAAGACCCGGCTGCGCGGCGCCCCCGAGATCGACCTGCAGATCAAGCTCATCGTGGACAGGCACCATGTGGGTCGCTACCTCAAGGTTCGCCGCGTCGTTCGCGAAGAGCACGTCTTCAAGCAAACCCGCCGTGGCCGCCCGGGCCCCGACACGGCCTACCGCAAGATCACCAAGCGACGCTTCGACGTGCAATGGAGCACCGACGAGCAGGCCATCGCCTACGACCGGCGAAGCGACGGCATGTACCCGTTGATGACGAACGACCGCAAGCTCAGCGCCGCACAGGTCCTGCAGGCCCACAAAGGCCAGCCCATGATCGAGAAGCGCTTCGAGCAGATCAAGACCGTACACCAGATCGCCCCGGTGTTCCTCAAGGACGAGGGTCGCATCGAGGCACTGTTCACCCTGTACGCGATCGCACTGCTGGTGCAGGCCCTCATCGAGCGCGAGCTGCGCCAGGCCATGGCGCACGAAGCCATCGAGGAACTGCCCATCTACCCCGAGCAGCGCCAGTGCGCGCATCCCACCACCGAGCAGGTGCTGCGCCTGTTCAGCCTGGCCGAGCGCCATCAACTGCGTCAACACGGCCGCACCGTTCAGGCATTCAACCTCACACTCACCGACCTGCAGCGCAAAGTGCTCGCGCTGCTCGGCGTCCCCGCAAGCACGTTCTAGGCACCTCGAAACGCAGCCCGGAAATTACGCGCAAATGCGTCTGCTGACCCGCGGAAAGTAAGGCACGCGACCCCTCGGACGCCATAAGCCCCACCTCGCACACGCAGTGACCCTCTGGCCGAGCTGCGCACTTTGGCGGGAAAAAGAAGCTTGCGCGTCTCTCGTACACACACCAAGCTCGCGGCGAACGCGCAAGGATGGGATCGCGAAATTTTACTGTTGCGCACTACGAATGTGTAAGCAGCCGTTGTGCCGCCCCCCCGGTACCCGCAAAAATTATGGTCAGCGATCCGCACCTAAGCAGCAAGCATGTTGACTTCCTTGCCTGTCTCGATCTATGATCCTCCGAGACTGCAAATATTGCGTTTCGCAATTATTACTCAGTGCTCGCGCATTCTCACCACTCCACCTCTCTGCGAAAACCATATGACCGAAGCTCCTCTGCCTCATCCGTCAGTGTTCCTGGGCCAACAACGGCTGAAGGTGATCCGCGGTTACCGTGTCCACGAGCAGCGCACGCCGAGCCAAGACATTCATGTGATCACACCTTCGCAAACAATTGGCCCGTTCTTCGGGGTCGGCTTGGTCCGCCCGGGTGACGAGGACCTGGCATGCAAGCAGCCCAGAGGCGCGCGCGCTGAAGGAACGCCCATCATTATCCAGGGGCAGGTGATGGACGAGAACGGCAAGCCGGTGCGCAAGGCGTTAATCGAGGTCTGGCAGGCGAACCGGTGGGGCAAGTACGAGCACCCGGACGACACGACGCAGGCGCCGCTGGACCCGAACTTCAAGGGGTGGGGTCGCGCGCTGACAGACTCGCAGGGGCGCTATACCTTCCGCTCCATCAAGCCGGGTGCGTATCCCAACCCGGGCTACGACAACTGGATGCGACCGCCGCACGTGCATTTCTCCCTGTTCGCGGCCGGGCTGATGCAGCGCCTCATTACGCAGATGTACTTCCCCGGCGAGGAGTACAACGATATTGATCCAATCCTTAACGGGGTGGAGGACCTGCGCGCGCGTGCCTCGCTGATCGCGCGCCGGATGCCCGACGAGCCGGAGGGCACACAGGTGTACCAGTTCGACATCGTGCTGCGCGGTAGCCAGGAAACGCCGTTCTTCGTGGAAGGAAAATGAGTGTGCGATCGGCGGGCGAGATCTTCGGCGAGGCCGAGACTCTGGCCCTGTACCTCGGAATCGAGGTGGCGCTCGCGCATGCGCAAGCCGAAGTCGGCGTCATCCCCGAAGATGCGGCGCGCGAAATCGAGCGGGGTGCGACACTGGACGCCATCGACGTTCCGCGCGTGCGGCAGGAGGCTCAGCGCACCGGCTACGCTGTAGCTCCCCTGGTGCGGCAGCTCACGGAGGCGTGCGGAGATGCGGGCCGGTTCGTGCACTGGGGCGCCACGACACAGGACATCGTCAACACCGCACTTGCACTGCAAGTCGACGAGGCATTCAGAGGCGTGCTGGAGCGGGTGGAGCGGCTGGCGCGAGCGCTGGCTGCGCTGGTGCGGTCGCATCGTCACAGTGTGATGGCCGGGCGGACTTTCGGCGGCCACGCACTGCCCATCACATTCGGCTTCAAGGCGGCGGTGTGGCTGTCGTCCGTGCTGCGCCATGCGGAGCGCGTCCGCGCGGCCGTCGCGCGCCCCATCCCGGGGGAGTTTGCAGGCGCGGCGGGAACGCTGGCGTCGCTGCAGGAGCAAGGCTTGGCCGTGAGGCGCGCGTTCATGCGGCGTCTGCGCCTGCCCGAACCGACGATCACCTGGGCCGCGATGCGCGACGAGGTGTTCGTTCGGGTGGCAGCCCTTGCGGGATTGACCAACAGCCTGGCAAAGATCGCGCAGGATATTGCGGAACTTGGCAGCACCGAGATCGGAGAAGTGGCGGAGCCCCACGCCGGTGGCAAGGACACCAGCAGCACGCTGCCACTGAAGGCGAATCCCATTCTGTGCGCGCACACCGTCGCCGCGGCGACGCTGGTCGGCCAGAATGCGATGAGTGTCCTGCTGGCCGGCCGACAGCGGCAGGAACGCAGCGGCGAGGCCCTGCTCGAGCTGCAGGTGGTCGGGCCCGCGTTCATCGCAGCCGAGCGATGCCTGGACTTGGCCGTCCTGCTGCTGGAGGATCTGCAGGTATTCCCTAGCCGCATGCGGCGCAACCTGGACGGCACGCGGGGCGTCATGCTGGGCGAACGCTTCATGATGGCGCTTGCGCCGCGGCTCGGTCGCTTGCAGGCGCACGACCTAGTGCACGAGGCCTGCCGCGCAGCGATAGAGCGAGATGTCCCGCTCGAATCCGTCCTGGCGGAAATTCCAGCGGTAGTAGAGGTGCTTTCGAACGCTGAACTGCAGGCGCTGGCGGATCCGGCCACCTATCTGGGCAGCGCCGACGCCATGTGTGCCGCGGTGCTGCAGCAGGCCAGTTCGGTCATTCCGGAGGCAGCCCATGAGTGAGCAACCGATCCCTGATTGCCTGGGTCCGCGGCCTGTGACGGCGCGCCCTGCATGGCATGTGCCTCACGGATCATGGGACACGCACTTTCACGCCCTGGGGCCGCAACTTCGCTTTCCGTATGGAGCGAAGCGCAAGTACACGCCGCCCGACGCACCGGTGGAGCAGTGCCTTCGCCTGCACGAGGCCCTTGGATTCGCACGCGGCTGGGTGGTGCACGCGAACACGCACGGGTTCGACAACGCGGTCGACCTGGATGCCGTGGCGCGCTCCGACGGCCGTTATGTAGCCGTGGTCCGCCTGGATGCGTCCGCCTCACCCGCGTCGTGCGCCGAGCTGCACGCGCGCGGCGCACGCGGCGTGCGCTTCGCCTTCAACCCGCAGCACGGCGGCTCGTTGGACCTGACCGTATTCAATCATGTGGTGCGCTGCATTGCGCCCCTGGGCTGGTTCGTCGAGCTTCATTTCGATGGTGCCGACATCGCGCGCCTGCAAGAGTGGCTCGAGGCCATTCCGGTGCAGGTTGTCATTGACCATTTGGGCCGGGTGGACCCAGCAGGAGGTGTCGCACAGGAGCCGTTCCAGATCCTGCTCGCGCTGCTTGCGCGCGGCAACTTCTGGATCAAGCTCAGCGGCGCAGACCGCATCTCGCGGCAGGGGGCGCCGTATGCCGATGTAGCGCCGTTGGCGCAGGCGCTGGTGAGCGCCCGTCCCGACCGCTTGTTGTGGGGAACAGATTGGCCGCACACGGGCTACTTCGATGCCGCCAGGGTGCCGGAGGACACCGCGCTGGTGGATGCCTTGGCCACCTTCGTTCCCGAGGCGCCGGAGCGGGAAGCTATCCTGGTCCACAACCCGCTGCGCCTGCTGGCATTGGCGGCCTGAATCTCGTTTGCACGCGCTGCGTAGGTCGTCAGCGCTGACGTCCCCTCGACAGGAGGTGGCTGGAAGGCAGCTTCGGGTGGAGCACCTTGCGCACCGCATTGATGCAGACCACAGGCAGTTTGTCCGGATCGAGCAGCCCGATCTGCACCAGAAACGAGGGCTGATCCCAGTAGATATGTCCATGTGCGATCTTGCCGACGCGGAAGGTGATAATGCGGATCAGTGCCACCTCGCGTGACGGTCGGCTGGCGGGATGCCGGGGAGCATCCACGCGATCTCCGGGTCGGGGGTGAAGCAAAGCAGCCTTCCTGACTATATCTTGTAATCGACCATTGGCCGCGTGGCCAGTCGTGCAGTTGTTGCGTCAGCGGCTTGGTCTGCGCCTGCCGCACTTTGAGCCGGCGGTCCGGGTCGGCGAGCGCCCCCACCGAGATCCAGTCGCACCTCGAGTCGGCCCGCGGCAGTGGGCATCGTGCCGAGCGCGCCCGATCGACAAACGGCGCCGCCGTCACTGCGCCCGGCTTCGGCGCGTCCCCCCCTCGGCGACTTGGTCGCCGCCGTCGACGCTTGCTCGTCCAAACGGGCCTTCCAGCGCCGATAGCTTGCGCGCTCACCCCCTCGCGCCGGCAGAACGTGCCGATCGGCTCTCCGCTTTCCGCATGCCGCCGAAACAGTTCCTGCCATGCTTGGCTGCCCAAACGCCGTCGCTTGATGCCTTCCAGTTCGCCTGCTCCGCATTCGTTGAAGATGCAGGCATTCGGCCGCGCACGCACCGACGGTGTTGCCGAAGTCTCCGCTGGGAGAGGCGTTCGGCTACGCGCTGAGCAACTGGGTGGCGTTGAACACCTTCGTGGAGCACGGCATCCTGGAGGCCGACAACAACTGGGGCGAACGCGCCTTGAAGCCGGTGGTGATGGCCTGCTCATAGTGCCCGCTTTCGTTAAGTGCTTGAAAACATTGGAATCTGATTCCCGCCATCGATGCGACACGGGCGAGCTGTTCGCGCGGCAGCCTCGATGACGCGCTGATCGAGCAGATCGTCGGCGCGGATCTGGTACGGCGCTCTCGCGACGACCTGTTCGGCGGGCAGCAGCCCTGCCTTGATCAGGCGCCGGATGCAGTGATTCGTGACACCGAGCTTGGCTGCAGCCTCCGACATCGTCAACCATTCGCCATCCTGATGCGCGGAGCGGTAGGCACGAATGTCATTGACCATTCGCACCGAGGCAACGCGATGCGCGGTCCAGGTCTTGCCCTGACCCGTCGGAAGCGTCATGCGGTTGAGCGACGCGGCGATGTGCTCGCCCACTTGCCGGCCATGCTGCGCATGACGGCCAGCGCCTCTTCGGGCGTGCGGCAGCCATGCAATGGGAGGTGATGCTCAAGGTCCTTCACGAGGGTGCGCAGCAGCTGCTGGCGCGTTCGCATCGTGACATGCGGCGAATTCCACGCTGCGGCGAGATCGTCAGCTAGGCCGGCCAGATCCGGTGCAGGTGCCGAGGTCTGCGCCTGATCGCTTGCGGTAGCGGATCGGCGTCCAGTCGAAGCTGACCATCTTCTTGCCGTCTGAGGGCCGCGGGAAGTGCACGCCATCAGCTGCCAGCGACAGCAGCACCTGGCGAGCGCTGCCCAGCTTGCGAACGCGCTCGAAGATTAATCGGATCGCCTCCTGCAGCCGCGCGTCGGGATCGAACCCGAGGCCGACCTCTCGGTGCCAGACGTAGCCGACTGGCACGCTGATGCGCAGTTCGCCGCGATGGGCCTTGGCCCGCGCAGCGTCATACATGCGTGCCTTGAGAACGCCCAACTCGAATTCGCTGATGCTGCCCTTCATTCCCAGCAGCAGCCGCTCGTTGGGCCGACACGGGTCATACACGCCGTCCAGATCGATCACCCGGGCCTCGACCAAGCCACACAGCTCCAGCAGGTGGTGCCAGTCGCGTCCGTTGCGCGCCAGCCGTGATGCATCGAAGCAAAGAACCGCGCCGACTTCGCCGGCGCACAGCCATGCAACCAACCGATCGAAACCGGGGCGCGCCACCATGCCACTGGCAGAGCGCCCGAGGTCGTCGTCGATGACTTCGATCTGCGCGAACCCCCGGCGTCGCGCTTCCTCCACCAGGTCGTACTGGCGGCGCTGGCTCTCCAGATTGGTCTGGACTTGCGTCTGAGTGGATTGGCGCACGTAAACGACCGCCTTGCGCCGCAGAACGGCGGCCGGCAACAATTCAGAGTTCGCCATCGTCACCCCCTGCGTCCAGGCCGGCCGCTTGCAGCAGCAGGAGCGCCAGTGTGCGACCGCGCTGGTTCGCTCGATCGATCTCAGTTCCTGCAGCACGGCGGACTCGAACGACATGCTCAGTTGCTGCGGCGCTGGCGGACGTGACGGCACTGCGATCGACGGCTTGCGCGTCGTGCGGAGGGACTGGGTCATGGGATTGCTCGCCTGTGGGTTGAACACCGGCGAAGCTTCGTCGAAGTCCAAGCTCGGACAGCTGCAGGTGTAACTCCGCGAGCGCCTGTACCGACGCTCTCGGTGCGCCGAGTTCCATGGCCGTGCACGCGACGGCGTCGAGCATCCATGCCGGCACGACGATGACGATGCCGGGCGACGCCTCGACGTGAACCACGTCGCCGTTGGCTCGCTGCTCGCTGTACTGGCGCCTTACGCGACGCTCGTACAGCGGGTGCCAGCGATAGAAGACCTCAACTTCTTGCGCGACATGCGCAGAATGACCCGGTGATTAGGAAGACCTCAATCCGACGGACGACGCGAACCTGCGAGCCTACTATCAAGAGTGGAGCCGGCTGATGGGGCGAAGCGCGTCGGCACCGTTCGAAGCGCACGCACAAGAGGTGACGCTGTGAGCTACGAGAATCTTCTGGACGCGTTCGAGGTGCAGCAGTTCATCCAGCGCACGGCCGCGCTGTTGAACGCCGAGAAGCTTTCCGAATGGCTGGAGCAGTTCCATTCGGATGGCTTGTACGAGATCACCGCGTACAGCACTGAGCTTGGCAAGGAGCTGGCATGGTGGAAGCAGGAATTGCCGCTGCTGCAAAAAACCATCTCGGAGGTGCCGAGACACGTGCGTGATCCGGCCAAGCGTCTGCACGTGCTGGGGCCGCCGCTGGTGAGCGTGACGGGTGACGCGGCGCGAGGGCAAACGGCCTTCTCGGTATTTCGCACCCTGCCAACAGGGGAGACCAGCCTCTTCGTGGTGGGCCGCTACCTTGACGAGCTGGTGCGGGTCGGGAGCGGCTGGCGCTTCAGCGTCCATCGGGTGCAACTGGAGACACGCGTCCTCGATGCATTTACGCATCTGCCGCTGTAGATGGCGCAGCCAAGAGGTTGCTCACAACGCGAATGCTCCTGATGGGCGGCTTGCAATGTCGCGGAGTGTTGGCCAAACGGCGAGTTCGTACGTGACGAATGCCCAGGTATCGTCGCGGAGCGAAGCTTGAGCCACGCTGCCGACTGAACATTGAGCGAGGGCTAGATGCCTTCCGCGAGCGTTCGGCACGCGATAAGCCTCGAGATCGAATGCTGTCCAATGGTGAACACCTTTGAACGCTGGACATGCAACGAATGCACACCCCGCTGGTTCGGCAAGCCATTCAGGTGCTGAGGACACTCCAGATCATTTCCGGTCGCCCGGGGTTGCACTTTCCTGGCGAGAGGGGCGCATGAGCGGCGCCCAGGTCGCACTGTTCATCGCTTTCGTGGTGGTCGCGACCCTGGCGCAGGGGCTGACAGGCTTCGCGTTCGTGCTGGTACTGCTTGGGCTCGCCGGCCTGTTCCAGCTTGCGCCCGTGACGGACCTGGCGAACGTGGCAACCACGCTGGCCGTGCTGGGCGCGGCGGCAATGCTGCGCACCTCGCTGAGACACGTCGACCGTACTGCCTATCGCGAGGCGGTGGCTGGATCCGCGCCGGGGGTTCTCGCCGGTGTGCTGTTGCTACAGTGGCTGAGCGCAAACGTCATGACCGTATTGGGCGTGCTGCTCGGCGTGACCATCTTCGCGTGCGCGATCACCATGTTGCGGCCGGGAAACGTGCTGCCAGTACGGTCCAGCGGCATCTGGTTCGGCGGCTTCGGCCTGCTCTCGGGACTGCTGGGCGGCCTGTTTTCGGCCGGCGGCCCCCCGCTTGTGTACCACTTCTACCGACAGCCCATGGCAATGGAAGCCCTGCGGGCCACCTTGGTCGCCGCGCTGACCACGATGAGCGTGATGCGGATTGTCGTCGTCCTGGCAACGGGACAGTTCAGCCTGCTTGCGCTGAAGATGATCCTGCTCGCCGCCCCTGCGGTGCTGGGGACGTCCTGGCTGCTGCGACGCTATCCCCCCCGCTGGCGACGCGAGACGGTGCTCAGGATCGTGTGCGTGTTGCTTCTCGCCACCGGCGTCAGCATCGCCGCCTCAGCCCTGCTGGGACGTTGAGTCCGCACGCATGAGGAACCTGTGCATGCGCGACTGCGCGTGCATCGATGAGGCGGCACACTAGGGGTCTCCTCGTTTTCAGTGCAATAAGTGACGGTACGAAAAGCTAGCACTGGCGCGGAGGTGGTGTTGGTAGATCGTTGATTTCATTGACTTTCCTGTTCACTTTCAAATCTGCGATTCGTGGCGTCAAACCGTGGTCGGTTTCATCCATTGGTGCCAGTTATCGATGCATTTGGCCGCGAAGGCAGGATTTGGTCAG
>JAKOVB010000131.1 GCA_029782295.1 Pseudomonadota bacterium | reverse complement strand
CATGGCGCTACTCCCGACGAAACTCCAATTCCCCGAACAACTTGGTTCGTAGTCTATAGCTGTCACAGTGTTTCAGCATTCCCATGTACGACTGCACAGAAGCGTTTACCTCCTGAAACTCCACCTCTGAAACAGCGTCCTCTTGATTTCAGCTACCAGTGTGTGCCGCTCCGATCGAGGGAATTGCTTCAGCACTGGGTAGAGGTATAGGATCAGGTTGTACGTGCGTTGCAAAATCTTGAGTTCCATTTTTCTTGATACCTCGCGGCAGGCGGCTTTCGCCGCCTGCACAAATTACAAAGTACAGAACTCAGATTACGAAAGCGGCGCGGAACCCGTGGCTGTGGGCGGAGTACGCGGGGGCGTCGCCCAGGTTCAGGGCAAACGCCCCGGCGCCGGACGAGTACGTCCAGTAGCCGCCCCGCCCAGACAAGCGCTCGCCGATGTTGCGCACATACAGACGACCGGGTTGACCGGAGCCGATCGGAGCAATACCCAATTGCCGCAACACCGGCGGAACATCAACCCCAGGCGCCGCCTGTAAATCCCGAAAAAGCACGTCCGCAGATTCATTGCCGGTGCTTTGGCTTTCAACCTTGGTGTTAAGGATCGGGTTTCCCGCTCCATTTGCTCCCGTGGCATCAAACTTGAGCGTACCTTCCGTCCCGGGATCGTCCAGGGTTCCATCGGGCAGAATGGCTTTCCAAAGTGGGCTATCTGACGATTGGTCGGCCCCGTCATCTGCCGCGTCATTGTCGGGTATAACCTGGATCTCCCCATCCACAATGCGCAGCCCGCCAACCCATTCCCACACGTTGCCATTAAGATCCCAAATCCCAAAGGGTGTCCCATCGTGCGACCACCCCACAGGACCAGTCCCTGTGGCGACACGGCCCTTATAGAGTGTACCGCCCGATGTATACGTATAGGTCACCTCGCCCCACTCGTCGGTGCGTTGATAGTCATTGCCATGGCTGTTGTTTCCCCGCGGAAACCAGCCGTTAGCCATGCACCACAATGCCACAGCCGCCCACTCCGCGTTGGTCATTAGGTGCCATCCCGAGCCCTTCTGGGCGCACGCCGTGACGGCGGCATCAAATGTGTTGTAGACACTTGGATCGACCCTGCGCAGGCTAAGTGCTCTCCTATTAGCGCCAGACCCCACGGTAAATGCCTGATACTTCGCGATCCACAGCTCCGATACTGGGGTGCCGTTGATAACGAACGCTGGGTGCAACTGTTCAGGCCACGCGTCATGAATGGTGTTGAGCATAAAATTGGGCACCCGCACCATAATACTTGGATTTCCCTGGTCGTCGAACAAGCATGCATTGCGCCCCTGAGACACATCCCGAACCCTGGCATCTATATCTCGTTGATCTATGGCGGATGTGATCGGACCGCGCTGCCGGAACTCGTCCGTGATCCAATCCTCTACAGCCCGGATATCCCGCAGCAACCTGCCGCTTGTATAAGGACCGCTCACATACGTGCTCATTCATACATCTCCCCCTCGGCAGGCTCATCAGGGTCCGTAACTGGGGCGGGGAATAGGTGTGCGTAGTTTCGACGCAAATCACGATCGAACACGGGAAGATACGCCAAAGCCTCGGCCTCCCCGCCCTTTACGTGCGTTTTGCCCTGAAGGCCCACGCCCTCATCTGAAAAATCGACGGCCAGAGTGGCTGTTCCGTCGTCATTGACCGTGATGGCGTACGTCATGCCTCCAGCACCTCCACCTGTACCGCTCCAGCCTCGCTCACAGCGTAAATTGGCACGTCTGAGGCCGGGTCGATGGCTAGTGTTAGCACCGCCTCCGGCTCAATGCCGAATCCGGTCCGATCCGATACCGTGCTTGGCCCGACCCTCACGCGTACAGCCGGATCCAAGTTGCGCACCATGAGCAGCGTCCGACCCACCTTTCGACTTGCTCCAGCATGCAGCTCCGCAGCAATAGATGTGATGGTGCGAACCCCGACGACCGGTGCAGACGAAATTCGAGTCTTACTGCCCTTTAGTTGCACTTCGCCGTCCACCGTAAGCGTGTTTTGCAAACGGCTCACAATGCTCTCGAGCTTCTGCACCGCCTGGCTCAGGGTGCTCTCGGTAGCAGCTATCTGCGCTAGTGCCTCCACAGCTGACGCAACTAATCCCACACCCTGATCCGTCGCCACCTTACCGCTGATGACATCGAGAACGCCTTTGACCTGCCCTAGCGTCGACTCCTTGGCTACGATGCCAGCTAGGGCAGCAATAGCCTGCTGGATGTCCGCCTGGCCTGCGGACGTGGAAACAGCACCGTTGAGGGTGTCCAATACCTGCTTGACCTGGGCGAGCGTGGTCTGAGTCGCGAAGTCCTTGCCC
>JAKOVB010000105.1 GCA_029782295.1 Pseudomonadota bacterium | reverse complement strand
ACATCTGTTGTTCCGACACTTCGTTCTCACGGCACCACGCGGCAACACTCATCCCGCTTGCCCGACATTGATCCACCCGTTCCTGCCACATCAGCCGGCGCTCATGACGCGTCATCGAAGACAACCTCCCACATTCGTTCTGGAGAGATTATCTCTCGGTGTCACGACACCAGGAAGGTGTGGGCTATTTGACGCTTACCCAGCTTTGTACCGGTTTCGTCCAAAGGTGCGCCGGTCACGTTACGTTCACACTGTAACGGCTTGCCAGGGGTGAGGTCGGTGATACCAAGCACTTTGCTTGCCTTTTGCTCATCGGCACCGGCTCAGAGTGTCATCCTAGCGCCTCAACGCCCCGCAGAGCGTTTTCCGGGGCGCAGGTTCGTTTTTCTCGTCGTGGACAGGTTAGGGGCGGGGTGTTTTGTGTTCATGGATCAGAGGGCTTAAAAGTGGCCTGCGCTACCGTGGGGGGCTGTCATGGGTGGGTTACGCGCTCGATGGGTGCGCCGCCTTGCATGGGGTCGTTTCTAGGGGTGAAATTCGCAACGCTTCTAGCTGGGGCTTAGGGGATAATTCCCGATAATCTTTGTTATTCGCCGTTTTTGACGTGATCGCCGCCGGTCAGGGGCCAGATTCGGGCGTATTTCGCCGTTACGGTCGATTAGCGTTCTGCTGGGGAGTGCGTAACGCGCCAGGGTGCCGAAAGGGACAAACTCCCGTTTTCTCGCTCTAGCTCCGTTTTTCGTGGTCATCCATCCTAAAGGCCTGCTAGATGGGGGTCTGTAGGGGGTGGCTGCGCTTGGGCCTGGCACCGTCTACACGTCAACCGAATGTCAAAGCTGCCATGTTCGCCGGTCACGCCTTCGCAGGGTGTAGCCTGGTCCATTTTCTAGGCCTCTCACGCCTCGTTCGTGGATCGGGAGGGGAAACCTTCCTGCGAACCTCGAAAGTCGAACCTGCGGCCTCTGTGGGCCTCTGCGTCGATCCTGGGGCTATGGGGTGGGAGTGTTGGCGCTTACGTGCGTTGCAGGGGCCTCCGATCGTGCCCTATTCTGCCTAACCTTTGTGTTACTTTTGGATAAACCTACGGGCCACTAGGCTGCTCAGGGGAGTTGCATCATAAAACGAGTTTTACGCGTGAAAAGCTGGGGGCGTGGGTCAGGTGATCCAGACGCGATATTCTGCAATGCCGGGGGGTGTGGAATCCTCCGATCCCCTCGCGCGTACTGGTCGGAAAATCAAATTGACGTCTGTTGTGTCTCACCGGCCCGGTCGCACACAATTTTGCCGTCACCGCGTTCTCTAGCGCCGCCTGCGCCTTCTCTTCGGCCTTTCGTCTTGCCATTGCGGTTTCCGCAAGCTCGTTCCGCAGTCGTTCGACTTCCTTCCGCAATGCGTCCGCAGCCTCGGCCTGTGCCGCCAACTTGTCCAAAGACGCAGCTATCTGCTGTATCGCTTGCGCCTGCTGTGCCATTATCGCAAA
>JAKOVB010000099.1 GCA_029782295.1 Pseudomonadota bacterium | reverse complement strand
GGCGACACGTTGCCTGCGCTGCGGGCGCAACTCCTGGGGCCTGACGACCAACCCATCGACCTGTCGGTGGCGACAGTGGAGTTTAGGATGGGCGACCACGTGAAGGCCCCCGCAGTCATCGAGGATCCGACGCAAGGGCGTGTGCGCTATGATTGGCGACCGGGGGACACGAATGTACCCGGAACCCATTACGCCGAGTTTGTGGTTACGTTTCTGGGTGGCGCCACACAGCGCGTGCCCAACGATGGTTATGTGCTAGTCCAGATCACACAGTCGGTTGGAGGTGTCAAATATGGCACATGATCCCACTCGAGCTTGGCCGTTAGGGATTGGACCAGACCAAACGGCAATCCCAGGAGCCGCGTGGTTGGAATTGCTGGATGGACAGGCGTTTCCTGTTGTCGGTGCCGGGGCGATGGTTTGGAATGGCAACGTGTGGGCCCCTGCGTCCTCCAGCAACCCGTTGCACACCAGGGACGCAGCGCTGGCGTCCTTGATTGGGGCGCTGAATGCGGCAAAGGAGACGAACCCCGACGCCGCCAGCGCGTCTATACTGGCCTTACTTCGAGGGATGCTGGCGACGTTTGGCAAGGAGACGACCTTGGCTGCGGTCAAGGCGGCCGCGGAGTCCTTGGCGCAGGAGGATTTCGCGACAGAAGCGACGCTGGCGGCGCTACTTTCTGCGGTTGGCAATCTCGCCACCGAAGCGACGTTGAGCGGCGTGAAGTCGGCAGTCGATACGCTGGCCGGTACGGTCGCGGACGGCGCGCAGAAAGTTCAACTACAGGGCAGTTTGCCTCCATCCGCAATGGAGCTGACGGTGAACTCCTGGGACGACCTACCTGACCCCTCGATGGTCCCGGTTGGGGCTACAGCACAGCTCATCGGCACCTTCGACGTGCGGCAGAACACGGGTACTGAGTGGGTGGAGGTGGTACTATGAGCCAGCTAACGCTTGCGGGCATTAAGAAGTTGCAACAGCGCATAGATGAGCTGGAAACGCGCTTGCCAAGCGCGCCTATCTATGGCGCGTACTGGGACAAGGGCCCTGACCCCACTTTGATCCGCACTCATGACGCCGTGGGTATGGAGGCGGCGGTTGGCGTTGACGGCGAGTGGGTTCGCAATGATTTTGACCGAGCCGAGATATTCGGTGAGATGGGGCCGGTGACGGATGAGTATGGCAACACGTTCATCCGCATCCCCAAGTTTTATATCCGCAAGACGGACGGGCCGGGGTACAAGACGTGGGCGGTGAGCAAGCACCCATATCCTGGTTTTTACCGGCCCTGGTGCTTCTGGGACTTTGAGCGAGGGCGAGAATTGCCCTATGTTGACGTAGGTAAGCACCTAGCGTCATTGGGTGATGGCAACCGTTTGGAGTCCAAACCCGGCGTCCATCCCCTGGTGCTGACCAACATCATCAACATGCGAAACTACGCCCGCAATAACAACGTGGACGGCAGGCGAGGATACCAACAGTTAGACATCCACGTCTACGATGTGATCCGCACGTTGATGATTATTGAGTTTGCGACCCTCGACATGCAGTCGGTCATGAGAGGGTTTGCAGACGGCCG
>JAKOVB010000087.1 GCA_029782295.1 Pseudomonadota bacterium | reverse complement strand
CATGAACTGGTGGTTCCAGATGCCTTGGAGATTAAGAGCCGCGCTGCCCTCCCTGCCGCCGGAGACAATGAGGTACCGCCCCATCTGGAAATACAGCGCCGCCAGCCCCGGATCTTCCTCGCCGTTCCGGACCGCTTCCAACCTCTGGTCGGTGTATGCCGGTGAGGAAGGATCCAGCTCCAGCACGCAGCGGTTCATCAGGGCGGAGAAATCCTGCACATGCTCCTCGAGCAATGCATCAAAGCCCTTCTGCTCCGCTGCATCCAGCCTCTTGAGGACATCGGCCACCGGATCATCGACCCGGTTGGTAGTAGCCGAAGCCAGATAGATCACAACCTGACTGCTGTTTTTGGCCGCGAGCTGTGAAACAGCATTCTCTATTTCACCGTCGGCAGCGATGCGAACGGCACAGGCAAACACTACGCCGGCATCGTTGCCCCGCATCAGCATCGTCCGTGAGTCAATGCTGCGAAGAGAGTCAACCCTGGTGCCCGGCCAGCCGCCGAAGGACACCCGCCGGCCCGGCCGGCGGTCATCTATGCCCACCGCATCTGAGATCCCCACCCGGTTCAGGTACAGTTCCAGGTTGATGGCTCCCGGTTTGTCCGCAGTGTAGCGCATGCACATTACCTGCGCCGGGTGGCTGATGAACGCTTGGCGCTGATACGACACGCCCGCCGCCTTGTGTCTGATGTCCAAGACGCCTGTCATCAAGTCCAGCGCCATCTCATATTCCTCCGCCGATTCGCTGTTGGGCAGTGTGCCCATGACAAAGGGCAGGTGCTGGTTCACGGCAATGTTCAGCACGCCCAGTGTGGTGTAGTGGCGCATGCCGGCAGGAGTACCAACCATGTACTTCATGATCAGTTCTTCCGCATTATATATGTCCCCTGCCAGGACCAACCGGCGGATCTCCGGCAGTTTCTCCTTAAGAGCCTCATTGTTGCGATCGATAAAAGTGCCGTACCAAAGGGAATCATCATTCAGCTGAATCCGTTCAATGTCCGTGTGGCCGTAAACCATTGCCCCCAGCCGGCCGTTGCCTAGGGGAATGGCATCGCGCCATGCATCCGCCGGAGTGTTGTACCGCAAATAAAAGCTGTGCCCCATTATTCCCACCCGTTTCTGTTGGAATGTGGCCTTGCAAATGCTTTACTCACAGCCTAACCGTCAACGCTTTCCCTTGATAAACCACAACCTGATCCGCTGTTTCCACTACCGAGACACCAACACCATGATCCTCGCCAACCACAACTACCCTGAAGGTCACCTCCTGCGGCATCCCGGGATAACTGCCACGGCGCTCAGCAAGACGCAGTTCGCGCCGGCAGTCATCCCAGCTGATGGTTATCAGCTGGTAATGGCCTTGCTCATAATCATAACTGTCGCCTGCGTCGTTGTACAACTCGAAGACAGCATCGGTTCCGGGATAAACGCGCAGCTCAATCGGGTCTTCCTTTTCCCCGGTATATTGAACGGCCGGGCCCATGGGCACCAGTGATCCGGCCCTGACGAACAG
>JAKOVB010000081.1 GCA_029782295.1 Pseudomonadota bacterium | reverse complement strand
TGCCTTTGATCTCAATCCAGGTTTTGAGTTCCGGGAGCCAGAAATCTGGCAGATACCATCCAGCATCTCCCAGATCAAACCCCTCGTGCTCGTAGTAATACTTGATGCCGAGTGCGTCGAAGAACACGGCCCACCGTGCTTCGAGGCGACTCCGGAAGCAGTACCCGTTGTACACAGTCTCAATCGGTTTTATGTCAGTCACGCGACCACCGCCATCGTCATCATCCAGAGCAGCCCGAGCGCCGTCACCACGACGCCGAGCAGGAACCCGGCCCACTCTGAGTCCGTCGCTCACTGGCATCGCCTCCGGATCGGGCACGTTTTCCCCTGCGGGCACCGGGCGCGGCCACTCCCGCAGGTGTCGCGGCTATCCGTCTCGTAATGCACCTGCCGATAGTGCTCGCACACCCCGCGTCCTGTCGCCGGCGGGATCGCGTCGGGCGAGGTCACGGGGTAGATCACTTCGATGCCTCTCGCCACAGCCCGGCGATACTCACGCACCGCGCCAGGGCTCTCGATCCAGTCCGGCAGGAGCAGCATCGCGTCGGTCGCCGGGTCGAGCCGATCGAGGATCGCGAGGTCGCCGGCGAGCCACTCCTCGTGCGAGACATCCGGGCAGGTGACCTCGAACCCGGCGCAGTTGAGATGTGGGCAGATCGCCGCCCATCCCTGCCGCCATGCTGCCTCTGCATGGGTCCGGGCGACCGCGATGTGCTGCTCGGTCGTGCGCCCGTTTGCGGGCGAGTAGGGGCCGGAGATGTAGAGGATCGGGCGGGTCATGCGATCACTCCATACGTCCGCAGGTCGCTCTTCCCGTCACGGAGACCGACGATATACTGACAGAGTGTCGAGTATCCCCTCTGCACGGCGATCTGACTATCAATCGGTGTGCGATAATACCGATCCCGGACGAGCCACTCATCCACCTCGGTAATTAACGAGAAGTGTCTTCGGATCGCGCCATATGTGATCCAGAATACCCGATCGGATATCTCTCGATCGACGAGGATGTAAACATCCTGATCCCGGTTCGACGCCTTATCGACCTTCCGGGCGAGAAATGACCACGAGTGCCACCGTCTCGGAGGCGAGGGATATTCTTCGAAAACATCGTTGGGTTTGCGTTCAACGTCGATCTTGCATATCTCCTTTCCAAACGTCAGTGACCGCCGATCGTAGGTGTGGACGATCACGTCTTGCGGCGAGAACTTCGCCCGGTCTCGCCCGACCGGACGCTCAGCCCGGATGCCATCGTGGATAAAGAGGGCGTTGAGCTTCGCGGCGACGACGAACTCCGGATCATGAGAGTATCCTGCGTTAAGGGCTCGCCAATCTTTACGTGACACCTGCAACCCGCCCCCTGACAATCTGCACGTTCACCGCGTCGATATCGAACCCGATCGCCTTCCGCCCCATCTCCCGGGCCATATCGAGGACCGTGCCGGATCCCATGAATGGATCGAGGACGGTATCTCCCGGATCGGTGAACGGCTCGAATATCTGCCGCAATTCTTCCTTGCCCTGCTGCCACTCGTGCGCCGACTTCTCGCGCCCGGTGCCGAGAATGACATCGCAGAAATACCGCTTCGGGGCCATCCGGGGCGGCTTGTGGAATATCAGGATCGGCTTAAACCCACACATCACACTCCGAGAATGAACTGCCTTTGTCGTTCCGGCGTGTTTCAGGGCGGCAATCCAGTAGAAGTCAAGGTGTCTGCACATCTGATCGAGGATGCGATCGAGATGAATGTGGCCCACGTAGGTTATCAGAAATCCGCCGGGTTTCAGGACGTATTCCGCCGCCCGCGCGAATCCCTCATAGTTCTCCAACCAGTCCTTAACGTATGGCGGATCCGTGATGATGCAATCGACCGATCCCTCACCGAGTATATGATAGTCCTTGAGGAAGTCGCCATGGTACACCTGCACGGACGGCGGAAGTTTGACGACTGCCGCCCCCTTCTCAGCGAGTTCTTCCCGGTGTCTCTGGAGGGTCTCCTCCTTCTTGATGTCGTTAAAGACCTTGTTGATTGATACGCCCGGATCGCCGCGCCGGAGCTTCTCCTTCACCTCCTCTGGTGCCTTCTGCACGATCTTCTCAATCCGGGCGATAGTGTCGTGGGGCACCCCGGCGATCTTGGCGAGCTCCGCGCGGGTATCGATTGCAGGCTTTGCAGAAATCTGCAAAGGCCGGGGGGCTGCGCTCCAAAGTATTACATCGAACTGGGGGCGAAAAATAACGCACTTGTACAACCTGGGTTGCTTTAACTCAATATTATTTGTACATAGGCGCGTTAATCGGGTTTTCTGGGAAAATGTTTATAATGGTGGGCGTACTACTCTCTACAACTGTATAGACCGTCGAATAACTAAAGGTCTGCGGGTGAAATACCTGCAAAAGACCTTGAGAGGGGGTTCCTCCGCCAAGACGATCCCCCTCTCAAAAACCCCAAGAACCCATGTTAGGCAACATACAATATGTAGAACAACATGATAAAGGTTTCCCGGTAGAAGTAGAGGGTCTGCCGGGGGTCTCTTCTGTATCGTCATACAGTGTTGTTGAGTGTTCACCAGGTGATCCGGTACCCGGGTGGTCGTCGAGGGGTCCGGATGCACTCCGGTATCCTGTTACCGTTGTGCCAGTCGTGGAAACGGGGGGTGCGAGTGACTCCGGACACGCTCCGGGGGGGGCTGAAGTACTGCCCTGGTGGTATGAGACGGGAACGGGGTATCAGAAAGATTCGTGCGGGAATACGTTAAAAACCGTTGCTGCATGTAATAAATATCCCGGGTCACATAAACCGCTCCTGATACCGGATTCCTGCGGTCGGGCATCATGCCCGGTCTGCTGGGAGACCTGGGCGGAACGTGCGGGTGCTCGGGTGCGTGATAGTCTTGAAGGGTACTTGTCGATCGTACATGGTAACTCGCAACGGCCGTTCCCGGGTCTGGATAAGGGAGCTCTTCGGGCGCGACATATCACCTTCAGCCCTCCGCGGTACGTCGTGGATCTCCTGGTCCGGGAGACTTTAGAAGAGACTGATGCGGCCGGGTTCCAGAGGATATTTCTTCAAAAATTCCAACGTTTAGCGATAGATATTGTGAGAGAGGCCGGATTAACGGCCGGGGTTCTTATCGTGCATGGCATCCGGTTGAAAAAGTCAGCAGATGCGGATGCGGCCGATAAGGAGAACAATACAAATCGATACCGGGAAGTTCTGGATCGTCCTGACTGGCGCGATCATGTGGTCTGGTATCCTCACGTTCACGTCCTGGGGCATGGGTTCCTCGATGACTCGGGAGATTTCTACGTAAGAACGCACTGGATATACCGCACTCTCCGGGTGGTTGATGAACCGGAACGGGTGGTTAAATATCTGCTCTCTCATGCCCCTACAGTGCCTAACAGGTGCGCATATGTGCGTTTTGGCCGCATGAACTCTCGGCACATGGTAAAAGTGAAGGAATACTGCTGCCGGGAATATATCCCCTGTGAGGAGTGCCTAGAGGCCGGTGTACCGGAAGATCAGGCAACACGGGTGATCGCTCGCCTGGCCGATGACCCGGATGGCCGTCCGGATCTTCAATGCGAGAATGACAAGGATCCGGGTGCTCGGTTACGTCGGGGCCGGGGGTCTCCAGTCTCCTGGTCGTTTGAGACGGTTTCAGAACGGAAGTACTTCCGGGTGCATCGTCGGTGCGTATACCGTCGCCGGGTGCCTGGGGATCCGGCCGGGTCTGACTACCGGTACCGTCCCCCTGATCCTCGGGTGTATTCGGAGCTGGGATATGCCCGGGTGAACCTTGATAGGTTCCGGGATCGCCGGGAATGGGTGGGGCCGGAAAAGTGGGATCACCTGGTCAAGTCCGGGGTTATCAGCACTTGGTATGAGGAGGTTGTCTGATGGTTCACTATGAGGTGGTCTGGCCGGACGGGGATCTCCTGGGGATCTTCCCAACCTACGTCGCGGCTCTGCAGCGGGCGCGGGTCTGGTGGGAACGAGGGTATGCCTGCAGGATTCGGAAGCGAGTGCCCTGTCTGGCTCCCTCTGCGCTCACTATGGCGGCGGCGGTTCGGAAGTTGCGCCGGGAGTCGATGCTATGATTCGCGATTTGTTTTCTCCTACGGTGCCTCAAAGGTTGCGAGACTTGCAGGCGATCGTCCTGCTCGTAAACCTCTCTGAGATCGAAACAATCAACCATACTACACGGGCTGCGTTGGTCTATGCGGCTGAACGGTTATGGGACCTCCTGGAGGAGGCTGAGGATGATGACTCTGACGGTCCGGAGGGGGACGACGGTCCCCTCTCCCTGGGATCCCCTGGTGAGGATGGTAAACCTTCTCTCTCTTCCCCGGGGCCCTCTTCTATCCCTTCTCCCGGTGCCCTGCCCGACCGAATGTTTCGGTGACTTTCACGCG
>JAKOVB010000079.1 GCA_029782295.1 Pseudomonadota bacterium | reverse complement strand
CATGAGTCATCCCGGATTTTGAGGGGGTGATTCGCAAAAAGAGACCTCCTTCGGTAGATTGATGGTGCAAGCCAAATCACCGAACGGAGGTCTCTTGACATGGAAGATACACGGTTGGCGTTGGGTGCGCAAGTATCGGCGGAAGTGGCGGTCGAGTTGGGGCAGCGACTGGAGGTATTCTTGGGACCGCTGTTGCTATGGCTGGATGCGGTGCTAGACAAGCGGTTGGTGCGAACGTTTGCGCAGCTAGTCCAGGTGATCGTGGGTGGAGCGGATGGAGCGGGCTTGCTTCTGAGCGAGCTTGGGGAAGAGCTGCTGAGTCCGGCACAGGGGCCGGCTGGAACGAAGCGGATCAGCAATCTGCTTCGTTCGCGACGATGGGGGCATGAACTGATCGAGCGTTTTCTATGGCAACTGGGGAACCAGCGCCAACAGGCGCTGAAGGCAGATGGAGAAGAGTGCCTGGTGGTATGGGACGAGAGTGTCCTGGAGAAGGCGGAGAGCCTGGCATTGGAAGGGCTCTGCGCTGTCCGTTCTAGTGTGGCTGGCCGGCTCAAACGGATCAAACCTGGCTACTATCACCCGCCCAGCGAACCGATCTTCGTGCCGGGCATGCACTGGGTGGGCTTATTGGTGATGGGCATGCAGGGGCGACCGACCCTGGCGGCCATGCGCTGGTGGACGCGGCGAGGACCACTGGCCTCGGACAAACGCACGGAGGAAGACAAGCTTCTTGCTCAAGCGGCGGCCGCCTGGGGACAAGACGTCCTTCATGTTTGGGACCGTGGCTTTGCCGGCAGTCCCTGGCTGCAAACGGCGTTTTCCTACGGCGTACGTTTCGTTGTGCGCTGGCCCAAACGCTACAAGCTCGTAGACCCCGAAGGTCGCAAACGTAAGGCCTGGCAGATCGCCCGCGGCAAGAGAACCTGGGCCTATCGCGACATCTGGGACGTAAGTCGCCGTTGCGACCGCCGCATCGGCTGCCTTGCCATCCCTGTTCGTCACCCAGATTTCCCTGACCAACCCCTGTGGCTGGTCATCTCTCGTCAGGGCCGTGGTCGCCAACCCTGGTATCTCCTGACCAATGTCCCCGTCATTGCCCCCAAACACGCCTGGCATGTCATCTTCGCCTATGCTCGTCGCTGGCAAATCGAACTTGCCTGGCGCTACTCCAAATCCGAACTCGCCATGGAGTCTCCTCGCCTCTGGTCCTGGCACAACCGCCTTAAGCTCCTCTTGATTGCCTCCCTTGCCTATGCCTTTCTCCTCTCCCTCCTCGACCCACCCCTCGCTCCTTTCAAGTCCTGGCTCCTCCGCTTCTGGGCCCATCGCACAGGAAAGCGGTGCCAGGATACCCTGACACCGCTTTACAGACTCCGTTCTGCTCTCTCAAAGCTCTGGCGGTACTATCCGCCGCCTTTGCCTGCCATCCCTGCATCAACTCCGGGATGACTCATGT
>JAKOVB010000049.1 GCA_029782295.1 Pseudomonadota bacterium | reverse complement strand
ATTTTCTAAGGAGGGAAAGTCGTGGTGAATTTGAAAAAGGCTTTGCTTGTAATGATGGCGGCATTGCTGCTGGTATGCACCGGCCAACTTGCGCTCGCCGTTGATTTTCAAGCAGAAACCGCTACCTTATCGGGAGGGGCGGTAGTCGAAGGGAACTATGTAAAGCTTACGCAAGGTGGCGGGAAGATAACATTTAACGGGTTGCCTTCCGGCGCCACAAAGGTAGTGGTACACTACAGGACCACAGCCAATGCCAATGCCAATTTTAACTTCAACGGGCAATGGAATGCGAATGTGAATAACAGCCTAACGGATACCACAGTTAATGATCCCAAGGGGTCATACAGTAAAACTACATATTATATCAGTCTTAATACCATTTATAACGGTCAGGCAGTCTGGATTGATAAGATTAGCGTAAATACATCGGGGACTGGCGATACAGTTGCGCCGACGGTGACGCTGACAGCTCCTGCCAGTAACGCGACAGTCTCCGGCAGCGTGACGATTAGCGCTGTTGCCAGTGACAATGTGGGTGTAAGCCGGGTCGAGTTTTATTACGGAACAACTTTGATAGCCACCGATGACACAGCGCCCTACAGCGTAACGTGGGATACGACGACGGTGGCCAACGGAACCTACAACTTGACCGCCAAGGCCTATGACACCTCGGGGAATGTGCAGACTTCGGCGGCAAGGAGAGTAACGGTCAATAACCAATCCGGCGGCGATACCATCGCGCCGACGGTGGCGCTGACAGCACCGGCAGCTGGGGCGACTGTCTCCGGCAATGTGACGGTCAGCGCAACGGCCAGTGATAATGTGGGTGTAAGCCGGGTCGAGTTTTATTACGGAACAACTTTAATAGCCACTGACGACACAGCACCCTACAGCGTAACATGGGATACGACGACGGTGGCCAACGGCTCCTATAGTCTGACGGCCAAGGCCTATGACGCCGCTGGCAATGTTGGTACCTCCGCCGCGCGCAGCGTGACGGTGAATAATGCCACGGCCACCGGTTTGAAGGTGCATTTTAAGAACAACTCTTTCACCAACTGGTCCACTTTCAATTGTTATTTCTGGAATTCCAACGGTTCTCCCCAAGAAAACACCTGGCCTGGGCAGTCCATGACGGCGGAAGGCAACAACTGGTACTTGTTTGTTGTACCGGGAGCCAGCTCTGCCAATGTTATTTTCAATAACGGTTCAGCCCAGACCGTTGACCTGTCGCGGACGGGTGAGGGTTGGTGGGTGCCCACCGGCATCTCCGACGGGGGAATTGTTGGTGTCTGGTATGACACAAATCCCGACGGGGATGTTGGCGATACAGTTGCGCCGACGGTGGTGCTGACAGCACCGGCAGCTGGGGCGACGGTCTCCGGCAATGTGACGGTCAGTGCAACGGCCAGTGATAACGTGGGCGTAAGCCGGGTTGAGTTCTACTATGGCACAAACCTGATAGCCACCGACGACACAGCGCCCTACAGCGTAACATGGAATACCACGGCAGTGGCCAACGGCTCCTACAGCCTGACGGCCAAGGCCTATGACGTCGCTGGCAATGT
>JAKOVB010000017.1 GCA_029782295.1 Pseudomonadota bacterium | reverse complement strand
TGGGCTGGCTATCGATCAATGGGTTCAGATTCGAGAGGCAATGGCGAAGCACGCGCCGAAGATCGCTTTCGACGAAGCGGCGTGCTTCGCATGGCTGCCGACGCTGACATCGGTTTCTCGTCAGGCGATCTTTTCTGGCCTCAAGCCACGGGAGTTTGCGGATACTGTCGAATCGACCGCACCGGAGCCAAATCAGTGGGCGCGGTTCTGGCAGGACCAAGGGCTGAAAGCGAACGAAGTCATGTACCGCAAGGGCATTAAGCGCAATGACCAGTTAGACAATCTGGAATCTGAGGTGAGTAACCCTGCGGTGAAGGTTGCCGGGATTGTGGTCGACACGGTCGACGAGATTGTGCACGGCGCGGCGCTTGGAAAGCGCGGGATCGCATCGCAGATCGAGAGCTGGTGCGAGTCGGGATTCGTCGAGCGTCTCTTTAGTCTGCTGGTCGGTAAGGGCTTTCATGTGTACGTGACCGCTGATCACGGAAATGTCGAGGCAATTGGCCAGGGTCGCCCAAAGCAGGGCGTGGCTGCCGAGATGCGTGGCGAGCGTGTGCGAACGTACCGCAGCGAAGCGCTCGTGTCGGAGACTGCGTCATCGAGCCCGAGAAGCTATCGCCTCGATATAGCTGGACTGCCAGAGAATTTCTTCAGCCTGTTTGCCAGCGAGCGAACTGCGTTCTTGCCGCAAGGCGATCATGCGGTGGTCCATGGCGGCATCTCGATTGAGGAATTGATCGTACCGTTTGTCAAAGTGGGTGCGGTGCGTTGATCAAGATGATTTCTACGGCACCAAGAATCGGCTTTGATCGGTTCATTGATCTGCGCTGGATCGTGGCGGTAATGAACGTGCGCACTGGCGCGGGAAGCCTCGACGAGGTGAACGCTGTTCTAGACGCGGCGCGACTGAGCGTTGCTGCCAAGAAGAAGGTAAGGACGATACTTAACCGCCTTTGGTTAGAGCCTCGACCCGAATTGCAGGAGTTTGCGAATCGTGCGATAGCCATTCGAAAGGCGAAGCCCGAAGTCGATGTGTCTGCATTTGCTTGGGGCATGGCGATCGCGACGTATCCCTTCTTCGGGAAGGTGGCCGAGTTTGTTGGCCGGCTGTCTGCCTTGCAGGGTGACTGCTCCGCCGCCGAGGTGCATCGCCGGATGAGCGAGATCTATGGCGAACGCGAAGGTACCTACCGAATGACCAATATGGTCCTGCAGTCGCAGGCCGATTGGGGAGCAATTGAGCGCGTAGAGAAGGGCAAGCGACTAGTTCGACTGGCGGGAAAGAGTCTGAGTGATCAGGAGACCGTGTCCTGGCTCATTGAAGCTGCATTGCGATATCAGGGGCGGGCGATGGCGCTTGCCACGTTGCAGTCATCAGCTGTGCTTTATCCGTTCGTATTCGACCAGTCTCTCGCCTACGTCGTTTCAAAAAGTGCGGCTCTCGAATTGCGGGTCGACGGATCCAGCCAGCAGTTTGTGGCGCTCCAGGCGACGGGTTAGAAATGGCATTCAGAGTCGAAGTCGCAGATGAGAGCCAAGAAGGCTCAATTGTCTTTCGCCATCTATCGCCGGCCGTCATCTGTAAGCGCCTTGTTTTGACGGTCGGCTCGACGGTAAATTGCTGTGATCGTTTTGAGAAGTCCAATGATCATCAGCACTTAGATAGGTTGGAGACAATTGAGTGGGAGTGAGGGGGCTCGTGCGCGGTCTCTATTTTTCTGCAGAATCAGTTGGTTAGAGCGTCACGGCGAATGTGGGCATCGAAATCGTCTCCGAGAAGACGTTGCTCGCCAAGGGCTTGATCGATAAGCAAGTCCTTGGCGGAAGCCGCCCTAAGGACTTGATCCCAGCACATTCTTTTGACGGTAAATCTGACGGTAAAGAAATCCGTTTGCTCCAAGGCCCTCCCTTTTACCGTCAACCGTGCCGGGACCTCTAGATTCGTAGTGTTTGGTGGCGATCGCCGATGCGGCTCGCCAGGCAGGTTTGCCGACTGACGAGTTCAGTCACTCACGGTGACTGAAATTGCGGTTCGGCAAACCCGGAAGTCCGGCGCGGTCACCCGGGCCGAGGGCGTATCCCCCGACAAGGGTCGGACACTGATCCTCCCGGCTGGCGGGGGTGCCTCGGCGTCTCATCGCGTGTCGCCCGGTTCGGGCCGGAGGCGCTCGGGGACGGTGGCTCCTGTTGGTTCGAATATTTGCTGTTCAGTAATTATTGCTACCAGCCCTAGTCGAATCCTGCTGCTTCCGGAATGGACGGCTTTGTAATCCGGATTGGACGGACATACAATCCGGATTGGACGACGCCCGAATCTGCGACTGACGCCATGCCACCAGCCGACGATGCCCTCATTCCGCGCCATGCCACCAGGCAGGTGGCAATCGCGCTTGCGGATACTCCCGTGGTGATGGTCAACGGCCCGCGCCAATGCGGCAAGACCACGCTGGTGCGCGGCTTCGCCGCGGATGGGAGGCGGTACATCAGCCTGGACGATGAGACGGCCCTGGCCGCCGCGCGCGATGACCCGGCGGGATTCCTGCGTCCTCTCGACCGCGTCATCGTGGATGAAGTGCAGCGAGCACCGGAACTGCTTCGCGCGATCAAGCTGCCTGTCGACCAGGATCGGCGCCCCGGCCGGTTCCTGCTCACCGGCTCCGCCGACCTCCTCGCGTTACCGACCGTGTCCGACAGCCTTGCCGGGCGCATGGAAGTCGTGACCCTGTTGCCGCTG
>JAKOVB010000008.1 GCA_029782295.1 Pseudomonadota bacterium | reverse complement strand
ATGGTCGTCGGCATGTTCGCAGCCGCGGGTAGCGCGTATGCCTATTCCTGCGGCGGCAGTTACACGGTCCAAAGAGGAGACTGGCTGTATTCCATCGCCAGGAAGTGCGGGACCACGCTCTCCGCCATCCTGCGGGCAAACCCGGGCCTGGACCTGATCATCTACCCGAATCAGATCCTCATCCTGCCCGGCGCCTACTGGGATAACGGCAACGGATACGCCACCTATGTGGTCGCCACGGGTGACACGCTCAAGTCGCTGGCCGCGCGCTACGGCACGAGCGTCGATACGCTGGTCGCTCTGAACGGCATCGCCAACGCCAACGTGATCTACGAAGGCCAGAGGCTGACCGTGCCGAACGGCGTGGTCGTTCCAACTCCTCCGCCCGGCACGCCGCCTTCCGCCGCCGGGACGTACGTGGTGCAGTGGGGCGATACGATGCGCAAGATCGCCGCCCGCTATAACACGACCGTGGACGCCATCCTGGCCGTGAACCCGCAGGTCTTCAATGCGAACCTGATCTACGTCGGACAGGTCCTCAACCTGCCGGCGAATACACCGACCTACTACACGGTTCAGTCCGGCGACACCATGCGCCTGATCGCCGAGCGCTACGGTACAACCGTGGACGCACTGGCCACACTCAACCCGCAGATTCCCAATGTCAAGTTGATCTATGTGGGACAGTTGGTGAGGGTGTGGTAAGAGCAAGCTACTAGGTCTAAGGCAGCCACTCCGCGGGGATGGCTGCCTTTTTTCATTGATACTCCTATTCTTCAAAGACCAGCAAACCGGTCGTGAAGCAACGGACGGCTTTCTTAAAGTCGGGAGAGGAGAGCAAAAGCCTGGGCAGGCTGAGCATCGAAATAGCGCCTGGCATGCGGGAGGTAGGCGAAGTTGGTTCTGCTAAGGACCAAACCGATCACCAGATTGTTGAGACACGCCATGACTTGTGCCGCATTGCGATTGGAGATATGCGTTCGATCTTCGTGTAAGGTGACATCTCGGCGATAGTGCAAGCCATTCTCGATACCCCAGTAGGAACGGATCTTCTTGAGCAGTTTCTTAGGTGTGATTTCATCTCTAGACAAACTGGTGAAGCCATATGCGAGTTGCTCTTGCACTTCGCCTGTTTTGGTAGAGATGAAGTGGCGTTCCAATTGAAATACTTGCTCCAGATAAGGCCAATCGAGAAAATCCTTCAACTGGCTACTCACCGTGAGTGTCCGTTCTTCGAGCCTGCCATGCCCTTTGCTGACTTCTTTGGCTGTCTCAAAGTCTTTTGGTAAACGTCCCATGCCAGGGATGGGGTCCGGCTCCGGTTCAAACCATAAGCGAATGTTTTCCTCCATCTCAGGCTGGTTTCCTTTGGCAAACCAGATGTAGTCGCCACCCGCTTCCACAATTTGAATGGAAACTGCCCTTTGGGTGTGCATCGCATCCCCCATGACCACTTTTTCTCGCAAATCCACCAGCTTCAGTAATCTCGCAGCACCCGGGATTTCACTCCCTTTGCCTCCAATCGCAACTTCCATCCATACCACCCCTTCACTGGGCAAGTAGGCTGCCAATAAATACGTCCCGTTTTGGGATTCATCCAAGGTGCCCCGCAGTACTTTGCCATCCATGCACAGCAGAACTTGCTTGCCAAAGAATTTCTTCCCACTCAACACAGTGCTGACAACCTGTTCCAACTCTTCTATGTCAATCACATCTTCTGAGATGCGCCGATAGGTGCTGTGATGCGGCATCGTCCTCCGTTTCAACTTGAGCATTTCGATGAATTGCTCCGAGCGATGCTTGACCCAATCGGCTATCCCGCTGGGTGTGTCTTCCCCGCACAGCTTCGCCATCACCATCATCACCAGGATCGTAACCAGTGGATATCTCATGCCTCTGGGCTTCCGCC
>JAKOVB010000160.1 GCA_029782295.1 Pseudomonadota bacterium | reverse complement strand
ATCCAGGATGCGATGGATGTGCGCAAGCGCCTCTCGTAACGCCTTGTCTTCTTTGTTGCCCCCGAAGAGGTTTGATAAAAATCCCATATAAGCTGCCCCCAAAGTCGAATGGATTACGTCATTGCAGCAGTTCGCTCAGTCGGCGCAGTCCGGGCTTCTTGAAAGCCATGCGAATGAGCTGCTCCAGGATGTGCGTGTTTGCGACGTGAATGTAGGAAATGCCGACATTGGTTTTCTTGTCGTCCTTGGACCCGATGCAGAACGATCCATCAGCATTCCATATCTGCACCTGCCCCCACGTGCACCGCACCCTTTCATTGGCACCCAGGAATTTGTGCTTCACCAAGGTGATGCCATCGTCGTGAAGGAGTGCGTCGCCGAAGTACAGGTCCCGCCCATCCTTCAGCGCTTCCAGCATCTCACCCAGCAGGCGGACGCACACGGCTCGCCAGAGCTTGTCAATGAACTTGCTGTAGATGTCCTCTTTCTTTAGCTCGACAACCGCCTCGGAGCGTTTGTCTCCGAAGGCAATGGTGTAGGTCGTCCCTGTCGGCACGCCGTTGACGGAGTGGCGCACGCCACCCCAGCGAACTCGGGTGATCGAGTCCAGAGAAAAACTCTGTCCTTTCCACGAGATGCCATCGGGCGAAATGCTCAGGGTGTCCTTGAACATCACACCAATTTCAGCGCGGTAGGTGATCTCACGCGCCCATTCGTCTCTGCGTGCTACCGCTTGCTTCCGCTCATGGAAGATATCGGCAAGCGCATCCGCATCCTGCTCAACGCGCTCAGACACTTCAGGTAGCTCGGCAAACAACTCTTGAAGCAGGCCAGTCAGCCGTTGGGACTGCGTCAACATGTCATGCGTGTTGAACAGGTCGATGGCGAGGCTACGTATTTCGTAGGCCAGGTCACGGCTTGCTTCATGATCGATGCCGCGCGCTTTGGCACTCAGCTGGATAGGCTGGGCGACCTTGTCCCAATTACGTGCTACGGCATCAAGCTTGTCCACATACGGCTTGACGGCAGCTTCACCCGAGTTCGCCGAGTCACGGGCGGCTTTGATCAGCTTGTGGACGTTCTCAGCTTCCTTCTGCAGGAAGCCTTGGGTTTCCACTTCGTAGCTGTCGACGAGGTCATCGATCAGTTCGGGCGCGTGATCCTCGCCGCCCAACGTAACCCCCTCCACCGTGTCCGTCATGACCTGCACAAGCGTCGTCGGTGGCAGCCTGTCGAGGGCGTCCTTGATGGCGCTGCGGTAGTACCGTTTACGTTCCGCCAGTTCGGCTTCAATTTGATCGAGTGCCCGGACCTCCGGGAAGCCGGAGACAGCGCGGTCTTCATTAATGTCGCGCAGGACATCTTCGGGATCGATCTCATCCACGAGGTAAGCAACCTCCTGAATGAAACTGGCCAGGTCTTCCGCATCGTGCTCGCTATCCACCGCCTCGAAGGCGGCGGCGAGCAAATTCAAGTGTGCAAGCGTGGGCAGGCCAGATTCCTCCCTGACCGCCATAGCATCATGGAGCAGACCTTCAACAAGTTGGGATGCCTTTCGTGGAGAAACGCCGGGGAGCCATGCAATCTCCGCGCTTAACCTGGTGCGTGGATTCGTTAGATCAGACCGTGCCTTCTGGCAGACATCGTGGTCCAGCTCCAAAGACTTCTCTTCAGCCAATTCAACGATTCGCCTGCGGTCGTCGCGAGTGGTCACGCCGAGAATCGCGAAGGGCGTCTGATGGAGCGCGGTTGTCTTCAGTGTCCGTTGAGTTCGGGCTCGCGGAGATGGGGTATTCCGGGCCGATTGCACAGGAGGCACAGCGGTTGGGCGGGAGGACGCCGCTGTTGACACTGGCGCCGCCGAGGCGCTTGATGCCGGTTGAGCGCCGAGCATCGCCATGAGCTGCGGGTCCTTCAAGGCTTCTTGCGCCTGAGCCAATGCATCAGATGGCACGGAAAGCTTCAAATGATTGCGAAGCTCGTGGCTGTAATGTGCCAGCTGCGTTTTCGACGAAAGGTGATCAGTAAGCACGAGTGACAAAGCCAGCTCGCTGTTTAATCGAGGAGTGGTTCCGCATGCACCGCAGGCGAGCAATGCGCCTGACTTCTCTGAACCACATTTAAAACAAATTGCCATGCCCATGACTGTGCCCGTCCGCTAATTACGTAGTCTTGCCAACTGCTGAGACAGACAGCGGTTGTACGCGGCCGGACCATTGACATACTTATCTGTTGAGCAGGCGGCCTCGATTGAATTTCTCTCCGTAGTTGAAAGTCTTGACAAATCTGGTCGCCCACCCTGTCGTTCCAACGCCACGAGTTGATTGTTGAGGCATCTGTTGTAAGCCGCTGGTCCGTTGACGTACTTATCCGTTGAGCACGCAGCTTCAATCGATTGCCTCTCAGAGGATGAGAGTCGGGACAAATCAGGACGTCTAGCTCCCTGACCGGACATTGCTGCAAGTTGATTCGCTAGGCACTCGTTATAAGCAGCAGGTCCGTTGACGTACTTGTCTGTAGAGCATGCCGCCTCAATAGATTGCTGCTCGGCGGAGGACAGGGCGCTTAAATTCGGTCGTCTTACACCTGCGGCCAAAGCTGCCTTCTGCCTTTCAACACATGCACGATAAGCAGCCGGCCCATTCACATATTTGTCAGTCGAGCATGCCGCTTCTAGCGATGCAGATTCTGCAGCTGACAACTGCACAGATGTGGTGGCTGGACGGCTATCTGGCTGTGGGCGTGACGAGCGGCTAGGAGCTTGCTGAAGCTGGAGAAGCAACGCTTGATCTGCGGCACCCGTGGCGGCCAAACCTCTGTCTTGCTGAAAAGCGATGATGGCGGCACGAGTGCCCCTTCCCATCAGCCCATCGGCGAGGCCGGCGCTGTAGCCAAGCTCATTGAGCTTCTGCTGAACGGCACGTACCGTCTCATCCGCAGCAGGACGCGCTTGTGCTGGTGCCGACAGGGAACCCGTGGATGGGCTGCGAGTGAATCGGCTCCTGCCTTCTGCCTGAAGTTGGCTCCGGTACGGCTCAATGTCTCGTTGGGCACTATTCAAATCATTGCGCCCTCGATTGTTAGTCTGATACTTAAATGAGCTGCAACGGCTGTTGTAGTCAGCCACCATGGCGTTGAACCGATCGACATCGGAGTCGCTGTAGTTGTTGAGGGCGGCCTTCGCGCCCTCTATGCGGATGTCTTCGGCTAGGCAATACCGAATCTGAGCCATTGAAAATACCAAGTCCTG
>JAKOVB010000086.1 GCA_029782295.1 Pseudomonadota bacterium | reverse complement strand
GTCACCTGCACCTCACACTGTGCCGACCGGACGGCGTATCAGGGCCGCAAGCTGTACGATGTCGCCAAGAAAGGTCAGAAGTACAGCCTCTATCAGGACGCCAGCGGGGCCGTCACGTTCCTTGAGAACGGCCAAGCCCTGCTGCAGCTGTTCGAGAACGCCAACGCATCCACCCTGCCGCATGAACTGTTCCACATCTGGACCGCCGAACTGCAGCGGATGGTCAGCGACCCCGGTGCACCCGGCTGGGTCGCTGAGGCGCTCGAGACGCTTGAGGACTGGCTGGGCATCGAGAACGGCGTCTGGACCCGTGAGCACCACGAACACGCAGCCCGGGGGTTCGAAAAGTGGCTGCGCGAGGGCAAGACAACCAACAACAAACTCGCCGAGGTATTCAGGAAGTTCAGGGAGTGGCTGCGGGCGATCTATAAGAAGCTGAGCGGCTCAGAGATCGACGTGCACGTGTCGCCCGAGGCAAAAGCCGTCTTTGACCGACTGGTCGGGGGCACCGGACAGGTGTCCAAGGTCAAGCCAACACACGTTGTATCGCCGGCGCTCGGCGGCCAGGAGGCCGAACTGTCGGCAGCGGCGGAGCAACAGCAGCAACAGCAGCAAGTCGAGCCGGAACCAAAAATGGACGAGGAATCGCGGCAGCGGGATGAAGAACTCGGCCGATTATTTAGATTGGCAATGGAGGGCGATGAAGCTGCGATACAGAAGCTGCGGGATTTTGCATCAGAAATGGTGGGGGAGGAGCCGACCGCAGAACAGCTGTTTGGCGCGGAATATGCTGAGGAGCAGCGTGCAAAGGAAAAGGACGCCGACCTGCTCGGCATTGAGCCGACCGAAGAAACTGCTAAAAAGCGCCCTGAAGAAATAGCGTCTTCACTGAATCTCTTAAAGAAAAAGGTCCACGTCCTCGCCCGCAACCTCGGCATATCTGACGAAGAGCGCAGGGCAATCCAACAACGGTTGACCGGCAAAAAGTCAATGGCGGGCATGACGCCTGAAGAGGCCAAGGTTGTCGCCGAGCATTTTACCAAATTGTCCAAAGAACAAGGGCTTAGCAGCAGCACGGGTGAAGAACTCGCCGAATCTATCAAAAAGAACGCGCCGCGCAAAAAGGTTATCGAGCGCCTTAAAGGATTGCCCGCGAAAATCCTCAGCATTAAGCGCGGATTTGATCTTGGACAAACGCGGCCCGAACGGCTGCTCGAAGCGCTCGACGGCCATAAAGAAGGGCCGGTCTACCGTACCATCTGGATGCCGGTCAAGCGCGGCGAAGCAAACGCACGTGCGGGGGTTAACAGACGTGTCACAGACTTCGTCGATTTCGTGGAGAAAGTGTTCGCCGAACAGGGAAAGGTGGATAAGCACGCTATCAAGCAGCTTGTCGGCAATGCGAAAAAAACATTCACAGACGGAAAAGCGACAATTGCACTGACCCCGGCCGAGCGAATCGGCGTCTACCTGTACGCAAACCAAGAGAAGGGATTGCACCACCTCCGCTACGGCAACTTCAAAGAGTTTGCGAATCCCGACCCAATCATCGCCGATGTTATTCGTTCACTCACGCCAGAGGAGAAGGCCGTCGCTGACTGGATGGTTCAGGAATTGGGGAATAACTTCGACCGCGTTCAAGACGTGGCACAAAAAGCGCTGGGCCAAAAATTGAAGCAGGAATCCGCTTACTTCGGCATGTTCTTACAAGGCGAGTCCCTTGAGGATCGGCAGGATTTCCTGTCTCTACTCGGCTTGCTAAGCGGCCCCCACGCTACGCAGTATGTACCCAAACCCGGTTTCACCAAGGAGCGCGTCGGCGGCGCGACCCAACCCCTGAATCTTGATGCCTTCGGCAACTACATCTCCCTTGTGCAGCGGACAGAGCAGTTTATCAACATGGCTATGGTCGCCAAACGCGTTGGGGACATCTTCAAAACGCAGTCATTCCGGCAGGCTGTGAACAACGCGACTGACGGCCACGGCATGAAAAATCTTGATAAGTGGCTCTCCGATTGCATTCGGGGTTACGTGAAAGAGTCTAACGATTGGATTGACAAAGCGCTTTTAATCCTCCGCAAAAACGCGGCTGTGTATTTGCTCGCCTACAATATGCCCTCAGCGGCCCGACAGTCAGCCGCTATGCTTACGGCGTCAGCCTCCCACCCGGTGATCGCCGCCAAGATTTTCCAGTACACCGCTATATGCGCATCACATCCGTCGGCATTTTCAGAGATAAAAGCAGAAGCTGTCGGCAAATCGAACTTCATGGCTAACCGGAATTTTGATCGGGACGTGGCAAAGATGCGCCGCGAGGAAAAGGCGAAAAACCTTCTGCTCCGCAAAAAATCTTGGGATCAACGCTTGCTGGCGCTGCAAACCGCAGTCGACGACTTCAGCGCTACGCTCGGCTGGAAAGCAATGTATGACGCGGCCATGAGCAACGAATCGGTACAGCAAACATTCGGCCTCGATGGATCGGAAGCGGCGGCAATTGAGTTCGCCGATAAGTGGGTCGCGCGTACGCAGACAGTCGGCGACGTGGAACATCTCCCTGATTTCTTTCGGGGGAGCACTATGTCGAGGCTGTTTTCCACATTTATGAACGACGTGAACAACAACCTGAATTTCTGGAAGCATGATATCATAGGCGCTCGCAGGGCCGGCAAGATCAGTAACAGCATGGTCGCTTATAGGGTGTTCACGTCATGGGTATTGCCTGCCTTCATGATGGGAGTGCTTCGCAGGGCGAGGTTGCCGAGAACGTGGGAAGAAGTTGTTTTTGATCAGGCAGCATACGGCCTCGGCACTTACTTTTTCATCGGTGACATCATCCTGAACTCAATCACGGGATTCTCTGGCGCTCGAACGGGCATCGAAGAGCTTGCATTGATTGAGGCGGGCAAGGCCCTTAGGAGCGCCGCAAAAGAAGGCGACATTGCGAAGGCCGCGTGGCACGGCACGAAGGCAGTAGGTGCATTTACAGGCAAAATTCCGGCACAGCTTTTCCGGACATCGGAGGGCATATACGATCTGGCAACCGGGCGAACTGATGACCTCCGTCGATTGATCTGGTCGGAGTGGTCCTTGGAAGAAACCGCGCTGGGCGAGGACGGGGACGAAGGCGCGGGCGGCCGAGCAGTGAGTACCCGCGCCCGATCATCCCGGTCAAGCCGCAGCGGCGGCAGGCGAACCGGCAGCAGGAGATAGAGGGTGGAACAGGAACAAGAACCCCAACAAACCGATCACGATTTGCTTATTGAACTGTCAACGAACATGCGGTGGGTCATGGATTTCCTCCGGGATCACCATGCCCACCACAGGAATTTGACGTATGCTGGGATTGCGTTTGCGCTGGGCCTGATCTCAACGATCATCATCGCCCTGTAATAGCTTCAGCAAGCAGCGGGTCCAATCGAATTGCGTTCGTACTGTTGAATTTCATGAACCGGCGGATTGCGTCCGTGTCGTTGAATTCCATGAACCCGCGGTTCCGAGACCGGATCAGCGAAGCAGCGTTCTTTAGTTGAAACGTCGGGATTATGAAATATGATCCCTTGTGATCCCACGCAATGAAACCGCCATTGTCGGCAAGGCGGAGAAAGTCTTCCACTGACAAAAACTCACCCATGTCCAGGATTTGGTCGTCACTTCGGACCACGTAAAAAGACCGCATCACCCCACCTCCCTCAGAAATTCGATTAGGTCATCTTCGTGAATCAAGTAAGTACTCAAGCGTTTAACAGCCTTGAGCTTTATCAACCGTCCATCGTACGTCAGACGCCCCTTGTGTATCCAGTGGTAGATGGTGCAAACGCCCCGCGTACACCCCGTCAATTCCAATATCTTGTTAGGAACGTCACGTATTCTCAACAACTTCGGATCGTTTGGCATTGTTAACCCCCATAATCTCGAACTTCTGTGCTTGTTTCAAAATGGCCGCCCGCTCTGGCCTGTCCCCGGCATAGAGCGGGTTCGGCGATCCTACGCCGTCATAGTCCTTCCAATCCACGATGTCGGTCAGGTATGCGTTCAGCGTTCCGCTCGGCCTGACTGACACGGCCACGTAGTAATCGCGGAATCGTGTCCGGGCCAGCACAATCCAGCCGGGCCAATTGCTGTTTGGAACCGGCCTAAACGCCCCCAACACGATGATTGAACCGCCGACTTTAAAAGCGCGGGCGACACTCATGCTGGGCGCGTTATTCGCCAGCCAATCCAGCAGGTCTTGTCTGGTCCGAATGGAACGCTTCATTCGGTGGCCTTGCAACATCCATGCAACTCGATCAAGTCTTCGCGACAGCCGCCATCGCCCAAAAGCCCTTGTCCAATCCAAAACTGCACGTATTGTCGGGCTTTCTCCGGCGTGCACACTTTATCAACAAGACATCGAAGTGCGGATGCTGTCCCGCTCTCAGATTTGCGGCCTTTGAGATCATCGTCTGACAACAAGCCCCGCCTGAGCCACAGCCCCGCATAGTAGCGGGCCTGATCGGGCGTGGTTATCGCTTCGCGCTGATAAGCCGTTTCCTCTTTCTTCCGATCCCACGCGAGTTCTCGAAGTATGTTTTCCCTCAAGCTGCTGGTTTCCCTCTCACTGAGCTTTTCTAAGCGCCCGAAAGTAAAGTAGCGTTTCAGGAATTTTACATACAGGAAACTGCCCCAGTAACCGGGGAAAGTAAAACGAATTGGCAAGTACCACGTCAATCCGCCAAAATAAATATGCGATGTGACATAATAAATGTGCCGCTTCGTCTCAAAGAACGCACGACCACGCCCTTGAATGCACGGTTTCCAACAAAACACAGCCTACCCTCCAACTACAATGTTTCTTTGATTTTCTTGATAATCTTCTCAGTGGTCGGGGATTGCCACTGTTTCAGAAACGAATCCATCAAACCCGGCAAATCCAAACTATTGGTGCCTTCCTGAACATTCGTCCTAATCTCTTGGACCCCCTTCACCACTTCCTTCAAGGCCCTGTTCTTGACCAGCACCGTATAAATCATCAAACACACGGCCCCGGCCATCGACGCGGCTGAAATCCACAGGCTGAACCGCGCTATCCCCAGGGCCAAACTCAGCACAACGAAACAGGCCGCCATCGCCTGAAGTCCCTTCGAATTGCCGTTCAAGAAAGCGAAGAATCCCGCCCCGATACCGAAAAGCATCAGAGTCGTTACCCAGTTCGTTCCCGATAGTGCCTCGGTCAACTGCTGCTGTGGGGTTAGCGCCGCCGGAGTGTTTGACTTCGGTTGAAGCAAAAGACTCGCGCATCCGCAAAATAAAAGACTTGCGAAAGCACATATAATGAGGAAACTCATAACGTATTTCATCTTTACCTCCTAACCCAAGTAAGTTATCTTTGCTTGTTGTGTCAGCCGCACTCCCTGATATACATATTGCGGCTTTCCGTTGATCCGAATACGGGACGAAGTTATGCTCGGTATACAATTTAGCTTCACCCCAAATTGCTGTTTCATCCCGTAGCTGCGCCCGTTGTCCTCGCACCATCGTTTCCACACCTGAAATAATACATCTTTCAATTCCACATAGTCTTTGCGCTCTTCGACAGTTGGCGCTAATTCACAACATTCGTCAAGGAACGCGTAGATCGGCGTAGCGATCAACCTAAACTGATCGGCCAGCTGCTGCGAACTGGGTGGTTCGGTGAATTTCTGCTGCGCACGCAGGCGCTTAAGGCCCTGCAGAGCGAAGTTAATCAGCTTGCCGGCCTTGGCCTCCTGGCATATCCGACGTTTCAAACTGCGGTCTTCCCGGCCGACGTAGCTGTTTTCGAAAGCGAGAATGTTCAGGCGCGGTTCGAGGGCCTTCACATGATCGGTGAAGGCGGGCAGATCGTTCATGGCGATAGTGAACCTGCAGTACAGCTTCGTTGATGCCAGATCGTCCCGATACTTGCGCTGAACATTCACCGGATCGCCGCCCGTTATCTGCAAAATCTTTTCGAGCGCGGCATCCGATTCACGAGCGCGCGGTGTCTTGGCATCGCCGATCATGGCGGCCAGCTTGCCCACCATTGCGTGATAGCCGAAAGACGAGCAGAGATTCTGAAACGTCACTTCGCAGCATTGATGGCGGCCCAACATCTCCCGCATAGCCTCAAGAACAGTGGATTTGCCCGATCTCGGCGGGCCGTGGAACAACATCATCTTTTCGAAATAAATGTCCGGCACGCAGTTATAGCCCATCCATTCGGCGAGTAGTGCAACCTTGGCCTGATTGCCGCTGAATACGTCATTGAGGAACTCATCCCATAGATCGCTGTGAGCGTCAGGATCGTAATCGTACGGCAAAATGTTCAAGCTGAAGAAAGCAGGTGTGGGCGGGTACAAGACAATGTTACCTTCGCAGTATTCCTTTACGTCGAGGATGCCGTTTTGGAACGGAATCAGATCGATAGCGTGCGGATGCGGTTGACCGTCGAGCCACGTCGGCGGCTCCGCATCTACGGGGCACCACTGATTAGCAGCGTCAAGTATGTCACTAACTTTTCTTCGGTTGGCCTTATATTCAACCAACGTCACGTCACCGGCTTGACTAATATTTTTGTACCTGCGGCCTTCGAGAAATGAATACACTCGGCCGCGCAACACATCTTCATCAAGCAGGGTATAGTGCCCATCCACGTATTCGAACCAATCCTTCGCGTACCGACGAATCCTCAGAAAACCATCGACCTTATTCTCATCGAGCCACACTTTAGCTATGTAGCTTGGCGCATCACTTTCCAGCACGGCGGCATCTGCAGCAGCGACACCGTGCTTAGCGACATATTCCTCCAGCGCCTCGCGAGTTAGCCCCGATTGTAGCCACGCCCGTAAATCCTTAATCCCGGCAGGCGGCATGACCTTCACGACTTCATTACTTAGATCACGCAAAGCGAGGAACGTACGCTCCATGCCCTCGCGTCCGGCACCAGAATCATTCTCGCCGAATACCCAAATCGGGCGGCCGGACAGCGGCATTTGCCGGAGCATCTTCAACCCGCCTGCCCCCGCGGGTTTGCCGATGGTGGTGAAACCGAGGTCAAGCCCGGCCGCCGTATCGGTGAAACCTTCGACAATCAAAATCGGCCCACTGCTCGTCGGGGCAAGAACCGTTGTTGAGTTCCTGCGTTTGTCACCTTCGGGCTTCAGGATATGCAAGTACGTGCCGTTGCCGCATTCGGCCACCGCCCCGCTGGCCAATCCGCAAATTACGGCTGCGGGATCGGCGGGATTCTCAGCCGACACCATGCACCACTTGGTTCTTGAACATAGCGGGCACGGCCTATCACGAGATACGCGAATCCAATTATGCTTGCCAGGTATGTAGACAGACTTGGATTTGAAATCGGGATTGAAAACGTAGCACAGACCCCGCTTACTGCCTTTGATTGCGATTTTCTTGCCGCCAAGGCTGCGTTGCACCAACCCGATGATCTCGCCGTTTTCATCCCGCTCCGGCGTCACCCACGATTGCGTGGCAAAAGTGTACCCCACGCCAATGGCTTCAAGGGATTTGGCGGACACTCCGAGTTGCTCCGCCAACACGCTGAGCATGCCCGGCATTACATTCTGCCGATATGTCTCAAATGTCTGTGCAAAGGGAATTTGTTCTTTGTCAGACATGAAAACCCCCAGAAGAAATGTGAAGGTGGGGCCGGAGCCCCACCCAGTGAACTGCTTCGCTTATGCGAACACGCCGTGCTCTGCGACTACAGCATCGGCGATCTTGGCCCACTCGGTCCCTGTGATATCGTCCTGATCGCGGCCGGGGCAGATGCGCTCGATGGCCGCAGTGAACGCGGCCGCCAACTGGTCGTCGGTGACGCTCTTGGCCTTCATGTTGTAGCACTTTTCCCACGCCTGCTCATACGTCAGTTCGGCAACGGGTGCGGCCTTCGGCTTCAGGGCCGGCGGCTTGGGCGCGGGCGCGGGAGCCGGGGCTTCCGCAGGGACCGGAGCAGGTGCGGGGGCCTCTGCTGGTGCTTTGGTTTTCTTCGGTTTCGGCGGCAGCGGTGCGGGTCTGTCAGCGGCAGGCGCGGCGCTCACCGGTTTCGGACCGCCGTTCAGCTTGCGAAGCACAGCCGCGAACTTGTTGTCGAGTTCCTTGATCTTTTCTGGATCGAGTTTATGAATTGTGCCATTGCCCGGTGCATCATCAAAGTTGGCGATGCGGGTAACTTTCTTGCGAACCTTGCCTTCGTATTCGTTGTCTTCCACATAGAACTGTACCGCAACGCCCGCGAAATCCGCCTGATCCAGTTCTACCAGACTCGCGCCGTCCCAGCCGAACACTCCCTTGATGGCGTCGATGTGGAACGTCGGCTTGCAGTCTTTCGTGAACATGCACAGGTAGGCTATAATTTCCACATCTTCGCGGCCCTGCATCGACTCCCACACCTGCGTGTCGAAATCGTACTTTTCAGTTGCTTGCAGTTTGGCTTCGAACTGCGGAATACCGCTGCTCGTCATACTGACAGCGTGCTCAACAACACAGCCCCTGTAGCAACCCGGTTCCGAAATCATCATAGTCAATATCCCCCTAACAAATAGTCGGTTAGTTCATGAAAGAATTGCTTTTCAGCATTTTGTTCTTTTTCTACTGTGTTGTCATAATCCTCCCTTCTTGATAACTTCAACGGTTTTTCGCCGAATATCTTTTCGAAATTGGCATCGTACTTCGCCCGATCTACGGGACGGTATGTGTCGCCCTTGCCGCACATTACGCCGCCTCCGATTCCTCAGGCACCCGTGTCGCGCCGAAAATGAACTGCCAGATTGAATCATCGGCAGGTCCGTCAAATGTAACGAGTTCGATGGTGGGGTCGAGTGTCCGGCTCTTCGCCCTAAAATGCGGCTGGCCCTTGCAGAACACCGCCCGCGCCCCTGTACTGCTGGCCTTGCGATCCTGCACAGAGATCATCTGATACCCAATCCGCAGCAAGTGGTCCGCCCATTCACAGTACAGGTCTTCCACACTGTTGTTTTTTGCGTTGCACAGACGGGGGCCCTCTCGCAGGTAATCGTCGCCGTCCGGGTTCGGGACCGTCTTTGCCGACGACTGAGCGAGCAGGCAAACATTGACACCCTTGTCGAGCACAACATCGAGGTCTTGCAGGATTAAATTCATATGGTCGTATAGGTGCCGATAACCCTTGCCCCATCCGTAGTGTTCGATGTCCGCAGCCTGTATATTTCGCTGATTGCCGGCCTTCACGGTTTTGAGAACATACTGTACGGCAAGTGTTTCAAGGACAGTCACATTGTCAATGATCAGAGAATTGAAGCTGTCATAAGCATTCGATTGAAGCAAACCCCGCACATCCTCAAACGTCTTGACATCCTGAAAACATCGGTCAATCAGGGGTTCGCCGGTCTTGGGGTGCGTGAGTTCGGCACACCCGTTGTCAAGATCGATGAACACCGGATTTGGCAGCATTGACGACAATGTTGACTTGCCGATGCCGGACTCGCCATACAACATGATCTTCTTGCCGCGCGGTACGGTATTCTTGCGACCGATGCGGAAATCTTTCCTCAAAATAGGCGCAGGCGGTGCGGCGCTTGTGGTTTGCGATTTCAATGACGGTGGTTTTGGTACTTGGATTTTCTTCAGTTCTTTGGCCATTATACACCTCTCTATAAAAGTCTACTCATACGCAACGCGGCTTGCCAGTTTTCGTCGCGCCGCTGCTCCCTCTTTTCTCTCGAACGTCCTGATCAGCCCTGCCGGCAATTCGTCATCCGGGTCAACACCATTGTAGCATAAATCGATGTACTCACACTTGAACGTCGCTTCGCACTGGCGCTCACAGTGAATCCAGCAATCGGCTGAATAGGCCAGCTTTATCATCTGGTAAATGTTGGCAAGTTCGATGTTGAAACGGAATAGGTCGTCTTTCGTCCGCGGGATTTCCCGGCGGGCGAAATAAAACTGTGGCCGGGAGCAAATGTCCTGCAGCAGGCGTGCGCCGTACATTTCAGGCGTTTCGCGAATCGCGAACGCACCTTCCTTTTTGCCGAGCTCCACTTGCGCAACTTTGCCGTCGACGACAATACCATCACTCGCTTTTTCAACAGCGAATTTCTGCCCGCAGTATTCGCAAGTTTTAAGAAACTCGGCGCTCTCAGCCTGTGTCAGTTTCTTCGGGCGAATCGACGGCTTGTGATAAGCGTCATACAAGACCCCGCGAACATCAAGCTGAGCAAGTTCCGGGTCCAGCTGGCAAATGAATGGATAGAGCAGCGTCTGTGTATCAAGGTTCAGGTGTTTCCAAAACTTGGTCGTAGTTTCAGCATCGTCAAGCGAGCTTCCAGTGGATTTGTGTTCCACTACATAGTTGTACGTCCGCCGGACGATCTTATCGATGATGCCTCCAAGAGTCAATTGACGCAAGGTGCTGTTGTTTTTCGCAAACGGATTTGGCACGGCAACTTTGAAGTGGTGCTCGCGCACAATTGTTTCCAGCGGGTCGTCGGCGTAGTACCACCGATAGGCCGAGGCCGAGTAGAGTAACTTAATGCGCTCGACCTCCCAATCTTCGGGGTCGACGCCGGGCGGGACATCGGCATAAGCTTCATTGAGGACGCGGACGGCCGCGTCCATCAAATCATCGGGGAGCGTACCAGACCCGCCGCATAGCAAACAATGGGAATCGCAAGCCCGCGTACAGCCGCCTGACCCCCTACACACGCAGTCCGCGGCGGGCGGCATGCTCAGGATTTCAAGAACCCTGTGCCAGTTCGACCCATACCGCTGTGCTTCGGTGTCTTCAGCCCGCCGAATGCCCTTGACGTACTTAAGCATGAACGCGTAAGGGCAGCGCTTATACTCTGCAATTGCCGTCGCCGACAGGTGCCACGATCTCGCTTTATTCATCACACTCTCCCAACAAAAGTTATCACTGACATATCACCACAGAATCCATTACCATATCTTACTAAATTCGGATGGAAATGTCAAGCCGATTTCCATAATTATTTTTTGTACGTCTTGGAAATACACCCCTCAGCCGCCAGCGGTATCCCTGCCGCCCAGCCTGGCCCGGATTCCATGATGCTCAGCATGACTTCCAAATTGTCTTTTGCTAAGTGTTCAGAACAAATACAGACGATTTCGTCGTGAACATGCAGCACAACCGGAAGTCCGGCCTTCTCGCACTCAAGAATCCAATACGCGAGCAGATCGCGGGCAATGGCCTGTACGATGTTTTCTGTCAGCGTGCCCCCCCACAGATCGCCGTGATGGTAGCGAAGTCGGCCGTCCCCTTTGGCAATCGAGACATGAGGATAGAACAGCACCCTGCTGCTGGGGAGCTGTATGTTGACAGTCCCCCGACAATTCCACAGCGTCAACGCGGCCCCCGACATCGGCGCACCCGGCACATTATATTGATACTTTTCGCTGGGAAACTGCGCAACGATGCGAAACATTCTTTCGATTGTCTGCCAAAAGTTTGGGATCGCGGCATGGGTGTAGCGGTACAGTTTGATAAGGCCGTCGACGAAGCTAAAATCATACTGGCCTGAATCGAATAAGGGCCGCAAGTCGGGGTTTTCCCGACATCGCATAAAAAACTTCGTTGGACCCATCCCGTATCCGCACCCAAGGATGGCGTCTTTGCCGAATCCGCGCCGCAGGCTCATCAACTTCTTAATCGGGGCAGGGTCTCTGTCTGACGGCTTGTACACCTTGGCCTGGAACAGCTTCGACGCAAACTGCGAATACACGTCGCGGCCCTGTGCAAAACCCTCGACCAGGTCGGTAGCACCGGCCAACCATGCCAATATGCGAGCCTCGATCTGTGCTGAATCACAAATTAGGAATACGTCCTCGCCTGCTGTCAACAATTCCCGCATCTTTCCCATGAGCGGATGGCTACCCGATCCTGACCGGCCCCTGGCCCCCAGGTTTTGCTGATTGATCTTGCCGCCCCCTGACCATCGACCAGTGTGCGAACCGTAGTAATTTAAGATTGTCGGGAGCGTGCCCTTGCAAGCCTTTGCAATTCGCCGCATTTTCTGGATGCGGCTTATGTGATTGGGCCATGACCCCACTACTTTTCGAGCATACATCAGCGCCCGCACACGCGGATCAAAATGGACTTCGAGCTTCTGGCTTTCCTCATCGGTTTTGGCAAGGGCGGGGCCGACGCCGGGCCGGCCCAGCAACGCCGTCATGTTTTTGCCGGGCCGCTTGTGCGGCTTGACTGGGACCGATTCACCAACCGCTTCGAGCGCGGCTTTCAATGCTGCGGTAAACGACAGATCGCCCGATACCTCGTCCTTGGTCATGCCAACCTTGGCGCAGGCTTCGCCGATAAATCCCTGCATCGCTGATTCAAGTTCATCCGCAAGTTCGAAATCGAATGACATGCGCGGCGTCAAGTACATCTGCGTTGTGTGCATCGCCACAGTCAGTTCGAGGGCCGGGTTAGTCAACTTGGGCAGCAGGATTTCAAAAAGCTTTCGCTCAAGGTCGATGTCGTTCAAGCAGTATTCGGCGATGGCCTGCCGCTGTTCGTCGGTCATGTCCTTGTAGCGCAGCCCCATGAAATCGACGGTGTCGCCCTTGGCCTGTAAGCCAAAGCGTTCCGCCAAGTCCTTTAGCCGATGACTCATGCGGCTGTCGCGATGGGCAGCAAGGTGCTTGATGTCGATAATGTACTTGGGGATAACCCCATATTTCAGCTTCATGATAAGCGGGTCGAATTGGGCGTTCTGCACGACAGCTGTAACATTGTCCCAATCTTGTGATTCTATATATTTGCGAACATTCGGCTGCTCTAAATAACCGCAGTCACTGACCCCTGAATCCCAAAAGCCGAGCCCCAACACTTCAAACCGCTCATCGGCGATGTACTCCCACGCGTTCGTGCTCGTCAGGCTGTACTCTTTGTCGTAGTACGTCTCGAAATCGAGCACGATATAGCTGGTGGGCCAGCCTGCAAGCTGTAAGATTTTCTTAACTTTCTGCATCTCCCGTAGCCTCGGCTACCACGTCAAAAGTAAACCCATCTTTCACCGACCCCACGATTTTTGCATTGTGGTATCGATTGAGAATTTGTTCCAACAACGACACAGTCGCATCCATGTTGTCGATCTCGTCGCGGGACAGCGCCCAGTACTGCATGATCGTAAATCTGATGAAACAGAGCAGGCACGCTTCTTTGCTGTCAGTGCGACTGAGAAATGCCTGCTTCACGAGATTCCCGTTCGGCAGCGTGCTGTCGTCGGTTATGGCAGGTGGGCGCATCAGGCTGAGATGTTGGCTTACGTACTCAGCTACCGTCTTATTCCGCACAGTACGAATAGCCTCGAACAGCATAGCCTCTATTCGCTCTTTGGTTTTCTTTTTCTTCTGATACCTGTCGATATCGCCAAATTGATGGTGGTATTGTGTATGCATTACTCATTCCTCGGCTCAAGCACGGAAATTGCGTTTGTGGTACTTCTCACCCTTCCCGCACGGCATGACCTCATGGTATGGTATACCGTCAAGAATCACAGATGCGCTGAGAATCGGGCGATCTTTAATGTGGCGGCCGTAAGCGAACTGATACGCGTCGACGTCGATGCCGCACCCAACGTCCACCGAGAAAATGCGTGTCAGTGGATTCGCCCGCCACTTTACGCCCGATCTGCTGTGGCAATGGCCCATGACGACAGGCATCAGCATCTTGCCCGCCGCGTTCCACGCGGGGTGCGTGCCGCCCTGCGCTGTGCCGTGAAAATAGTATACGCCGTCGACTATGTGCTCATATTTCCAATCCCAGCCTGGCGTTCGCCAGATGTCTGCGTAGTCGCGGAGGAATCGGGAGGGGATGTTCACCGACTCAGCCAACCGAACCACTCGCTCATCGTGGTTGCCAATACAAACCTTCGCCTTGGGGAACGCCCGATACCACTGCTGAATCTGCTGCTTCGCGAGTATGTATTCGTCGGCCGGGCCTGGGCAGTTCGGGTTGTGTGCGTGAAAACTGATCGCCTGCAAATCAGCCACGTCGCCGATAAAAACGACAGTGTTGCATCGCCATTCTCGGTACAAATCCTTGCAGAATTGAAGGTAGCCCGGGTGATGGGCAGGACAATGAATGTCACCGATTACGAGAACACGCGCCATTAGTCCGCCCTCCCCGCGATTTCACTCTGATCTTTTACATATAGTACAGGTATGCCGCGTCTCAGCGCATGTATGATTTCAACTTGCATTCCGCAGGATATGCCATCTTCGTTAAGTACAAGCAACAGATCGCACGTATCGAGAATCTTGCAGTCGATGGCAAGAATCTGTCTTTCAGTGATATAGCCCTCATTGTGGGCAAGCGCGACAAACTCATCGTGTTCGCCAGGAACGTAAACATCGACACGCTTGCCAAACGCCTTGCTCAAGACGTCTTTCCAATGAGCGGCAAGTTTGATCGCTTTCGCGTTATTGGCTCGCATATCTTCAATGGTCGCGTTCTTGCCTTTTGCCCCGCGTATCGGGTGGGAACAATACACTCTCATCAGTTCACCCCCTTTTTGTTCAGCTGTTCATATTTTGGCATATCGTCGAGCGAAGCCGGCAACACCCCCCGTTCAATCATGGCCTCATAATGCATGATAAACTGCGCGTTGACGACGATGGCCGCAAGGTGGTCCTCGTCGGTTCTCCCCATCTTGAACGCCTCCAGGTGTCGGCACAGCGACGCAACGCATCGGCTGATTGGCATGCCCGCTTCCCAATTCCGCTCGGCGTATTTCTCCGCCCCCTTGCGGAGCCATTCACCAATCCGCAAGTTCGCATACGGTGAAATTAAGTCGGGTCGTGGCTTACCCTCGGCTGCATCCCGCACAGCTCCGCTGGCGAACTTTTGTCGTTTACGGCTGTCGTGCATCTTACCCCCTATTTCACGTATAAATGACTGTGCCATCCCCATCATCACAAAGGGCAGGGCCACCCCCTCCAGTGGCCCTGCGGAAAGGAGAAGGTATGTGCTAAAGTCTGGCCTGATCCGCGGCCCAATGGCATCGTTTATATTTTTTGCCCGATTCACAGCGGCACGGTTCATTGCGCCCGATTTTTCTCCGTGTTCGTCGAATCGTAACGGTTCGTGGTGTTGCTCGAAACAATTGGCGAATTGTCATTTTCACTTCGTCTCACCTCAGAATTTCTGCACGATTTGGCTGTCCATCCATGCCTCGTAAGTCGCTGTTTTTGCACAGTCCATCCGCACATCGCGATTTTTGTTGCGCAGTGATGTAACAATTCGTTCGACTCGCCTGCGCGACACCCCAGCCTCCCCCTTCCTCGGACTCCACAGGCGCTCTGCAATCTCATTGATTGACAGCCCGCACTGGATCATGCACAGAACATCGTACTCTTGCTGTGAGAGGATCGGGAACAGATCAGGCCGCGCCCGCCTTGCCCGCTCAAGCAGTTCCTGAAAACGCTGTCGCCGAATGCCCATCACCTCAGCCGCGTCTTTCTGCGATAAACCTCTGCCAATTGGCCTTGGCGAGACAAGAAGCATTGCTTCTTTCTGCCGATCTGTTAGTTGCTTGTCACCACCCATGTTTACCTCCCGAAAACGGACGCCTCTCTACATATCCCGCAGTTCCGTACAAATTGCCCCCGCCCCGGCCCGTGAAAAATTCTAAATCACTGAAAATTGTTTGAAGTATACCCGACCCAGGCTATCCAGTTTCAGCACAGAATTTGTTTAATCGTCTTGCCGGTGGACGGATGTCGCGTAATCAGATCATCTATGTATCTGCGCAATTTCTGATCGAGTTGAAGATACACTGTCGGTGCGACTTGGGTGAATTCGTGGCCTGGCCGGAGTACTTTGGCCCTGCTTAAGATCGTGGTTCGTACTGCAGATTTGTTTAGTAGCATAACACCTCCCAAACATTAAGGCCACATCCGCCGTCCTGTCTTCTTATCAAACTCGTCCAGTTCGCCGTTTCCTGGCCATTGCTCCTCGTAGAGTTTCGCCCGCTTCAACGCCTCCTCCAGAATGTCCGCTCCAGCATTGAATACGAGATCGAACACCCGTTCATTGTGGGCCCAGACATCGCCGTCGCTGTCGACGTTGATGTCGCCGGTTTCGCACAGAGCATAGATAAATAACCATTTTCGCAGATCTGTTTTTGCCCATCGCTTGATTCGTGTTAATTGTTGCTGGTAATTGACATCCTCCCCGCTCATTTTACACCTCTCCAATCCAAAACTATAAACTAAAATCCAGGACAGCGCCCCGCCCCCCCGCGGGGCGCCGTCGCATACTGTCAATCGGCTTCGAGTTCTTCGATCAGGTCTTCGACGTCTTCGAGGCGATAATAGTTGCCGCAGTACTCGAAGAGCTGGCCGCCGGCGGCGAGGGATTCAAGGTTTTCCTGGACGCCCATGTCAAAACAGATCGGGTCCAGTTCCTTCATGATCTGGCTTGGGCTGAAGGTGCAGCAGCCGATTTTTACTTCCGGGTAGCATTCGTCGAGGAGTTCCTCGAACATTTCCTCGCCGTCGACCGTTTCCAGGCGGGTTGTCAGCAGGTGTCTGATCACCCAGTCGGTGCCGTATTCGACGCCGACGCTTTCCAGGTGCCGCATGAAATCATCGGAGCGGCAGGTCGGGCAGTAGTCGCCTTCCACGACCTTGTAACAGCGATAACAGAAATTATCCGCGATTTTCAGGGCGACGGTGTGCAGACGATTGCGGATTTCCTGTGCGAGTGTCATTTTTTGACTCCTTCCGCTTCGATCTGGCTCTGTGTGCGGTACATCAATGGGAAGCCCAGGGCGGAACCGCTGCAATTCGGGCAACCGAGCCACTCTGCGGGCGTACCGTCGTAAGTGCCCACGATGCTGGCTTCGGCTTTGCCGGAATACCCACAGTTGCACCGCGCGACCTGACTGGCCCATGCCTTCTTCGCTGCCGCGCCTACGAGCAATGGCCCGTCCAATGTCCTGAATGTTGGTATCCGTTTCATTTTTTACCCTTTCGAAAAATTGTTATTAACTTGTTCTTCTTGGACCTGCATGTTGGCTATGGCCCATAATGCTTCGATAGCGCCACGGACTGCCGGGTCCGCTTGAGCCTGTTGTTATGCCATTTTTTCTATGGTCTCTGCGGCGCGAATCAGTGCTTCACCAAGGCCACGGGCCTCTCTCGCGCTCAAAGTTGCACCAATTCCGCAATACCCCGGATCGCATTCTATTGTTATTCCCGGGCCACTACCCTCCCACCGCCGAATATGCACACCATAACGCGGCCCTGGAAATGGGATTACTTCCGGTGCCTGCGCAACAAAATCTCGCTGTGCGATAGCTATTTGATCCATAAGATTTCGCATATCTATCCTCCCTTTCGCCCGATTGTTATTAACTTGTTTAATCCCTGCCGCCGGTATTCATCCACTGCGGCAGAAGGGGGATTATGCTTCCGAGAAATCGGGGGCTAAAATTCCATAGCCTCCCCAATCTCGGTAAATATCAAGCTGCTTTTCCCGCACAATCTCATTTTTAATCTTGAGTGTATATCCGCGCGGATCGCCATTAATCTGTATCCAGTCAGCATATTTGCGGCCGATAACGTTTAAGACCTTGCCTTCTATGCGTTTTGAGAAAATCTCCCATTCTGCCGTATCGATTTCGCCGTTACAATAAGCAATCGCCATTCGATTGGCTTTGACCTCCAAACGGCGCAGCTTTCTGCAAATCTCGACAGGGTCTCCATCGATAGAAAATATCCGCTTGAGGTCGTGTCCGTGCTTTTCAATCCGTGCATACATTCGGTCGTGTTTATTTTGCTTTTCCATGATTTCCGCCTTTCTTTATGCTTTAAGGGCATGTTTTAAGTCATCTTCGAGGCTATAAGACGAAAAAACCAACCCGTCACCATACAATTTGCGCCCGCCGATAGAACGGACCATTGTAGCACGTGAGGAAATGAGATCAAGTTATAACTCCTATTCTCCTTTTTTAACCTGCGCGGCAGTGAGGATTAACCATAGATATAAAACCGGCTTTTGGGATTATTGACCATATCTGACACAATTTGATCATATAATCCAAAAAGATCATCGATCTCCGAATTACGGTTAAACCACAGGATTTTGCGCCAAGTGGCCTCAAATAGCTCTTTTCTGTCTCCTTGTGACCGAGCCCACTTGTAAAGTTTCGCCTTCATGTCTTTTGTTAGTTCCATTTTTCCATCCCTAAAAAGGTTTTAAGTGATCAATTTTTTGTTGGCGTCAATCGCCTACTAATCACTAATATACCATACGCGACGGCTTGTGTCAACCCCTTTTTTGAAATCGGGCAGATTTTTTTTCTCGTGTTATCGAATTGTGTGATTAACGTTATTCGTTTTCCAGCATTCCAAACAATGGATAACCGTCTTTTTCCCGGCTCACGTAAATGTTTTTCTCGTCCCCGCCAATGACAAGCGCACAAGTAACCCCGAAGACTTCACGCGCAACGCGCTTGATTTGCCGATCTGTCAGCGCGTAAACGGTGAATTGATGGGGCGTGCCAACATTGTAAGTCTGCGCTTTGCAGCATATCTTATAGTCTCGGTGAACGCACGTTCGGTCATTCACGTAAAAACCGTCTTCGGCATCGACCCAAACATCGTACGACCAAATCTCGAAAGACCGTGTTTTTGTTTTTGTTTTTGGCGTTTCCATTGCAAAGCTCCTTGTAATTAAACCCTTAAGCCCAAACCTAACAGCACACAAAGCAAGGCTCTAATCGGGGCGATAGAGCCCTGCGTTACATGCTGCCAACTAAACGCCCAAACATTCGCCGCCGTGAGGGCACGTTGCGCAATCGTCTTGTGTTGCGCAGTCTTCAAAATCTAACTCAGCAAGAATCTTATCGAAATCCATGTTCAGACTCCTTACATTAAAGCCACGTAACAGAAAAACGCCAAAACTAACAATTTCCGCAAGTCATTGTCTATTCGCTCAAGTAAACGTTGCCCACTATTCGGTTTTACGGGAAAAAATGGGACGCGCCTCAGATTATTTCGCAGATCGGCCGCCAGTTCATCTACCGTCATTGCCACCCAGCGGGGGTCATACCGATAGACGATTTCGTCTGTCCCGCTGCCGACGCAAACGTAGATGCCATCGGTCGGATTATACCGCAAATACACGTCGCCACGGGAACGGGTCGAGTCAAACATTAACAGTGAGTTGATTTCCTTCGCAAGGGCAAAACACGTTGCGTCATAAGTATCCATCTTCATTCTCCTTTAATCGGATTTGCGGGAAAAAATCGTGGCCGTGACCAAACAGCCTTCGCTGTCGGTCGCCTGCGCGGAGCCATCGGGGCTTTGGCGAGCCCGGCGGATTAGCTCGTTAAAAAGGGTGTTGGTGGTCGTGTATGTATCGAGCGGTTCATACACGATGACTTGGTCGACATCTTCGACGATCTGTATAAATCGAGTCTCTTTGTCCGCCATTTTCTTTCTCCTTTCATCAAGTAGTTTTAGGTTTACGCGCGTAAGTACGGAGTAACAGAATTTAAGTGATTCAGGATTGCTTGCCACGAAAATTCGAAAGAAGGGCAACCTATCACAGATTCGAGCTGAACACGAGGAAAGCTGTTCTTGACACCTTTAATGCGCCCATTGTGTACTTCGCCTTCAATTAGAACACGAACAGGGTAGGCAATGGGATTTTCCATCACATCGGCTTTTGTAATGATTGTTGGGTGCATTTTATTTCTCCTTGCGGCAGTGGGGATTAGAGGATAAAATTAAGCTGGTCTTCCGTGTACGCGCCCCAAAATATGATTGTTTCGGGGAAACTACGTTCAATTTCCGATAGTACTTGTCGGAAAGTCATTGCCCTCCAGTCATGGAGCTCTTCATCGTCCCCGAAAGCGGACTTGATAATCTGGTGGACATATCGGCGGAAACTGGGTTCGTCGAGAACATTTTCTATTGCCCGCATGTCTGATTTCATTTTCTCATTCATCTTCAATCTCCTTGTGGTCATCAATTCATCGGTCAATCTACTAATCACTATAACCTATCGGGCGGGCAATGTCAACCCCATTTTTGAAAATTTCGCAGATTTTTTCCATCTGTTTCGTTCGCCTATTATTAAGGACAGACACACATAATATCGGCGGCATTTTATTCTGTTTTCAGTGACTTTTGCAAAATACCCGACTTGCCATGTCGGTGTTCTATGCTCGGCGGATTGCTGCATAGAATACATCCAGAATTCCAAACCGCGTTTTCGCCGTCAAAAACCCCGATAATTCCCGATGTGTTTTATGCAACATCTTGCAGCATAGAACAGTATGGAACACTTAAGTTGTTTGCTGACAAGGGTTTACGTCAAAGTGTTCTATGCTGTGCTATAAAAAGTTCCTGTGGGGTAAAATAATGATATATAGGGGCAATAAGACAGTCACATACACCCCACAACCCCACATATAGGAAGTTTACAACACGCAGCATAGAACAAAAATCGGTAACTCCTTGTCATTACTCAACTTAGCTGTTCTACCTTAATCTGGATCGCCTTTGTGTACCCAATTTTCGATGGCACCAACGCCGTTTTATTCCCGATGTGCTCTATGCGGGAATTATTGCTGTACAGTACATATCCACAATGTACACGGGTTTGTTAATACTGCCCGATGTATTATGAGCAGTATCGGTGGTATCGTGTCAAACACGTGTTTCAAACGATTGTTTGAGTCTTGTTTCTGAAGCGGGTAAAATGTTGGATGGGGCGGGATCTGCGCGCCCCGCGCTCGCCGGCGCAAAGCTCTACGCCCGCCACCGATCTTCTGGAAAGAAAGATCGTGCACCGCGGTACATGTCTCCTCCCTGGCGCCGCCGATACCGGCAAGACGTCGCCCGCCGCTCACTCGTGGCCTCGTGGCCTCGTGGCCTCGTGGCCTCGCAGACGGACCCGCCCGATAGAGTGATTCGAGGCACGCGGTTGTGGGTTTGGATTGTCGATATTACCGGACCCCCGGGTACCACCCTTTGCCGGCTTGGGGTCCCCGGCGTGGATGGCTTTATCAGACCCCGCCACCATGTGCATTTTCCATGTTAGATGATTGCCCAACATGGGTCCCTATTTAATGTTTAACGTGGATGTGATCAAGAAAAAAAAAAAAAAAAAATTTGCGATTTGAGGAAAATTTCTGTGTCGCCAAACGGGGCAATTTATACGGAATCGCCGGATATATAGAGGGGGATGTGTTTTTCGGTTTACCGGTTTTTCGACCGCAGGGGCGTCAAATGGCAGCACGAACAATGGAAGTCGAGTTTGATCGGCGGATTTTCGGCAAGCCCGTAATTGCCAAGATCGATGCCCTTTTGCAATTTCAGAAGGCATATCCGAAGTTGCGGCCCATCGAGGTAATGCGTTTCAAGGCCCTCGATAACGGCACAATTTATTTAATGGTTAGAGTGGAGGACAGGTCGTGAACGAGCTATTGCAGAACATCATGTGGAACGTGGCTGTGTTTGGCGCTGGTGCGTTTGTCGGGCCGCCCATCTTCAGGAAGCTGAAAGACATGCTTCGCAAGTGGACGGGATAAGGTCTGAACCGGCGATAGATGCATGAACGGGGGGCGGCGGTGGACGAGGAAATTAAAGAAAAAACGGAAGCGCTCGGCATAACGCAGGACGAAATCGGCAATGATCCGGTCCGCCTGCCGGGGCAGGTGCCGGAGCTTGACGCGAAAGAGGCGGCCGAGGCCGAGGCTGCCGCAAAACCAGCTGAAGCTGAAAAGGAGCTGCCTGTACGCAATTCCTACCCGATACCGGAAGGTACGCCCGACTTGTTGGCGAAGGCGTTTAGAACGATCCCGCACGCAACCGTGCTTGATTACAAGCGACTGTACGACAGCTTCGCTAACCGCGATGTCCCGTTTCTTGAGTTCGCCTGTGAACTGGCCTACATCACTAACCCGGTTCTTTTACAGAGAGATTTGGACAGGATCGTTCGGGCGCAACAAGCGTTCAGAGTCAACAAAGCATACATTGATAACAGTTTACTCGCGCTGGGTAACTGATTTGATAAGGCGAGGCGGCACCCTGCGGGGTCACTCGCCTTGAGGAACTAATCGATGAAAGCACGCAATCAGCCGGTCAAAGTGGTGTGGCACGACGCGGCCAACGGTCAGGGATGGGAAGGTTTGGATCGAATTGTTGCCGAAGCTGTGCCGGAGAAGATCGAAAGCGTCGGCTTTCTCGTTTACAAAGATAAACAACGGATTGTGCTGACTACGTCAATTGGGGGCGATGAAGGATTGGGTTGGATTGTTATTCCGACCCCGTGGATAGTGGAAGTCCGAGCACTCAAGGTTGTCGAGGCAAAGGAAAAAACCAAACGGAAAACCGAAGCGGAAATATACCAAGTCCCCGCTGAACAGGCGTAAGGACGAGGTGTGGCAGAAGTTTTCCCGATATATCCGCATCCGCGACTGTTTGCTTGCAACTGGCAAACCGAATCACGGCAAGTGCGTCACGTGCGGCCGCGAATATCCGATCACGCGATTGCAGGCCGGTCACTTCATACCGGGCAGACACGACGCCGTGCTCTTCGATTTTGACGGGGTCCACACCCAGTGCTATCGCTGCAACATTGAGCTTGGGGGAAATTGGCCTTGTTACTACAGATGGATGCAGCAGAATTACCCCGATTTAGACATCGAAGCATACATCGATAAGGCGTTTGATAAGACCAAGTTCATCACGCTCGAGTATCTCGACGAACTTGAACAGACTTTAGACGCAGCACTTCAGGAAATGGGCGCGGGGTAATGGATTCCTTTGATACCAATGATCTATTGCGGCACCGCAGTAAGGAGGGGTCATGACTCTATTCAATAACGCAGGCTTCGCAGTTCCGCCTCATCCCAATGTAGCCCACCCCATTCCGGGAACAGGGGTGAAGATCACAGCCACGACGCAGGACACGGATGACACGGTTGCCGTGATCGCGGGGGAGTCGTATCTATTCACGGCCACGACCGGTTCGTTCTATTTTGGACTCGATGATGTGGTCACAGACGCAACGAACGTCGCGTGGGTTTGTTCGGCCGGACAGACCATCTTTTTCACAATCCCGGTCGGCTACACTACGCTCCATTATGCAGCCGATAGCGGTAACTCGGTGGGCTTCATGCGTCAGGTCGAGATGCGCTAATGAAAAAAATACACTATATTCTGATCTGCTTCGCCATAGTTGCGGTTTGCACACTTGCGTGGCTCGGCACTATCGCTTCGCCCGACATGCTCGACCCGGCCCCTCAACCGCACCTGATCGAGCTTATGCTGTTTGACGCACAGAAATCGACCGTCCGCGTGTCCGTTGAATATGAAGGTACGTTCAAGCACGTGGGGTCAGGGTTTGTCGCCTCGCCGGACGGCTACATCATCACGGCCCGTCACGTCGCGGACATGCCGGCTCCCTACCGTGTGACATGGCAAAACGGCATTTATGCTGATGCGACGGTTGTATTTGTAAGCACGTTCACAGATTGCGCCGTGCTCAAGATCGATGGCGTTGGGTTGGATTGCCTGTCGCTTCGCGCAACCCGGCCGCACCTCGGCGAAACGGTTTACGTCATCGGCAGCCCTGTTGGTGAGCTGTTCGAGAACTACGTTACGCGCGGCATCGTGGCGAAGCTTCGCGTGGCTTTGCCGGCCCTCAATCTCACCGATCTATTTATGATCGATGCCGCCGTAAATGTCGGCAACAGCGGCGGCCCGATTTTCGACGAACACGGCTATGTTATTGGGATAGCGATAGCGAAAATGCCTCATGCCGACGGCATGGGCTTCGCTGTTTGTGCTGAAGACATTGCTGACACCCTGCAGAAAGCCCGCAATGAAAAACGTGCCAGATCATCTTCCGCGAGCGCTGTCGAAGTTGCGACGGTCGGATCTTGAGAAATGGTTCCTGATCTTGCAGGAATCATACAACGATCTAATGATCCGTTACAAGTACACGCTGCTTGATCTTGAAGCGACGCGGCGTGAGCAGGCGGGGGAGGGAAAGTGACGGCAAAAGAGAAAAGAGCAATCACGAGAACCCTTGAGGAATGGCTCGAACTCCCCGATGCCCAGCTGGCGGTGGAAGCGGCGAAGGTGCTGACGCCTGGACCGTGGAGGCACGAGCCAAGGCAGGTGTGGGGTGACCCCCCTACATGGCAATGCACTAAGTGCGGAAAGGAAGAGCAGGGCCGTCAAGGTGAGATTGCCGGTGACTGCCCCATCCCAGACCCCCTCAATATTGACGATTGGAATGTTGCGATGGATGCGCTCCTTGCAACTGGCTGGATGGACGATTGCGCACGGCCGAGAGACTATATCATTGCCGCCGCTTTTGTTGCCGAGAAGATGAAGGAAGGACGAAGTGATTCGGAAGACAAACGATGCAGTTCGTATATTGGACAAGCTGTTCGTTAAAGGCAGTTATAGGAAGCGCAGGGCGATTGAGCGAGAAAAGGAGCGTTTGAAAATCGCAGAGCAACTTCACGACATTGCTGGGATGAAGGAGGGAAAGTGATGGCAAAAAGAAAAAAGAGCAGTGATTCGGCCGTTTCGTTTCTTGGCGACAAGATTCGCGCAGGCCAGCTGCTTTCATCCCATCTGCGAAAGATAGCTCAGGAACAGACTGAGCTTATCCGCGATCAGGATGGCGACCGCTTGGGCACAAAGGCGGAGGCGCTTGCCCGGCTCATGTGGAAGATGGCGCTGGGCTATACCGAAACGGACGTAAAGACTGGCGAAACTGTCACCCGCAGCCCTGATCGGGGAATGGTCGCGTTGATCTGGGACCGCATAGAAGGCCGGGCACCACTGTCCGCCGACCTGGGATCGAAGAAGCGCACTATCGCAGATCGGGTAAGCGAGCAGTCGAAAGCCCGTTTGAACAAGCTGACGGTGAATGATGATAGCAGCGATTAAACCTAAGTTAAAAGAACCGTTCCCGAACACGCCGCGGTATTGGGAATGCCCCAAGACCGGTCTTCTCGTGCCGAAACGTGAACAGGAAAATATTGAGTGGCGCGAGAAGCTGCTCAGGGAAGCGGAAAATGACACGATCCTTCAAGCCGATCTGTTGGCGGCTTGCAAGGAATCGCTGCTGTATTGGATAAACGCATTTGGTTGGACATACCATCAGTTCGATGTTGACAGCGTGACGGGTCAACGAATCGAATCTGTAAGTCCCCATGTTCCTATGATTACATGGGAACGTCAGGACGAGCTGTTTAACAAGTTTGAAGAACACCTCAAGTTGGGAAAAGATATACTAATCGACAAGTGCCGTGACATGGGGGCTTCTTGGTGTGCGGTGTTCTTTATGCATTGGCTCTGGCTGTTTCATCCGAAGGGGCCGCAATTACTGGAACTGTCTCGTACGGAGCCGTATGTCGACGAGACGGGCAACATGAAAGCCCTGTTCCAGAAGCATGACAAAATCAACGAGTGGTTGCCTGAGTGGATGAGGCCGCCGGATTGTTTGCCGGGCGGCAAGTACCGCACAAAGATGCACATGCTCAACATTCTCACGGGCGCATGCATCGATGGCGAGGCCACAACGGAACATGCCGCATCGGGCGACCGACGCCTTGTGGCCCTGCTGGATGAGTTCGCCAAAGTCAAGCCCGGCATAGGGGCGAAGATGCGCTCGGCTACGCGCGACGTGGCCTATATGCGTATCGTCAATTCGACCCCGGCCGGCGCGGGCACGGAATACGCCAAGTGGAAAAAAGACGGCACTATCACCGTGTTTACACTCGACTTTTGGGACCATCCGCAAAAAGGCGCGGGCCGTTATCTGGCGCAAGATGACCGCGGCAATTGGCAAATTCGCAGCCCGTGGTTCGACCATGAAGTATCCGTCCGATCTCCCAGAGAAGTGGCGCAGGAAATCCTGCATCAGGACATTGAATCGGGCGACACGTTCTTCACAATCGAGAACTTCCACCGGCACAGGGCGCTTTATGCTTGTGACCCCTATGTGCGGTTTACTATCGATTTGAAGAAAAGCATCTCGAACGATGACGTTAGGGATTACATTAGGCGACGTGATTGCAGCGCAGCTCAGTGGCGACAATCGAAAGACGGCCCGCTGCGGGTTTGGACGCATCTGTTCTGCGGCCGCCCCGATCAGTCGAAGTCATACCAATTCGGCATCGATATCAGCAAGGGGCAGGGCGCGTCGAACTCGGTCGTGTCCATCCGATGCCGCGAAACTGGCGAAAAGATCGCCGAGTGGCGTGACGCAAACACGCCCCCTTATGACATGGCCCGAATCGTTGCGGCGCTGGCCCTGTGGTGCGGGGGTGCGTTGCCTGCTAGACTGCCCTTTCTTAAGTGGGAGACGAACGGGCCGGGCTGGGATTTCGGCCGCATCATCGTGGGCCAATTTAACTATCCGTATTATTACCGCCACAAACAGACGGGGGTAGTCAATGGGAAAGTGACGGCTAAGTACGGCTGGCACAACAACCCGACCACTAAGAATGAACTGTTAATGAACTATGACCGGGTAATGGCGCATGGGGAATACATCAACCATTCTGATTTCGCGTTGGAGGAGGCACTTTACTACATCCATTACCCCGACGGTTCTATAGGCCCGGCTCTGCTGGTCGAAGAAAACTCTTCTGCACGGAAGACGCACGGGGATTGCGTCATGGCTGATGCACTGTCACTCGATGACAGCGAGGCCCCGAAGATCGACCAAGTGAATGACATACCCCCGCCCCCCGGCTCCCCCGATTGGCGGTATAAACAGCGCATGAAAGCGAAAATGCGGGGGAGACGTTATAGAGAACGCTACGATTTCAGAAGGTAAGATAAGACATGAACGACATGGTGAAACCGCGCAAGGTGCAGGAAGTCGTAAAGTCAGGCTACGAGCGACTGCAGAAATTCCGTAAGGCGCGGGCTATGTTCATACGCGAGGCTGTCGGCCAATATTATGCCGATGAATACGGCGTCACGGGGGAGCAGCCTCTTAATCTCATCTTCTCCGCGATCCGTGCCATGATCCCGGTCATCGTTTCACGAAATCCAATCAATCAGGTCGAGACAGACATTCTGGCCTATAAGCAATACGCCGAACTGCTTTCGCTCGGTATCGATAAAGTCGAGCGCAGGTGTGATGTAAAGAACTTGATTCGCCGATGGGCCGTGTCCGCGATGTTTATGCTCGGAATCATGAAAGTGGGCATCGCCGCGACGGGGGACATGATACAGCTTGGCGATTCTTTGATTGATCCGGGTGATATCTACATGGAGTTGGTGAGCTTCGACGATTGGGTTATTGACCCGATCTGCACCAACATTCGGGAAAGTTCTTTCGTGGGTCACGCGACCTATGTTCCGCGTCAGTACTTGCTTGACACCGACGGGCTGAACCATGATTTGATTCTCGAACTTCCGACAGCGGCGGACAATACCTTTGATAACAACGCGGTCGCCAACCTGACCAGACAGCGAAGCGGTGTCTATGAAATGGAAACAGTCCAGGACATGGTACGCGTTGTTGAATTGTGGGTTCCCGGTACGAATGCGCTTGTGACCATCCCAGACCCCCATCAGGTCACGTTTGACAAATACATCGGTGTGCGTGAGTACTACGGCCCGGATTCCGGTCCATATGAATACCTGAGCTTTATGCCGCCCATCGATGACAACCCGATTCCGGTAGCCCCGGTCAGTCTGTATTTCGATCTTGCACGGGCCGCCAATCGTGCTTTCAACAAACAGCTTGAGAAAGCCGAGGGCCAACGCGACATTGTGTTTTATCGTCCGTCTCACGCGGATGTCGCACAGGACGTGGTTGAATCGCGGGACGGCGACACCATCGCCACCGATGATCCGGGGGCTGTTCATGTCGCGTCTTTTGGCGGCAAGGATCGCGGTACGTCGGAGTGGCTGAGTGAATTGCACTACCATTTCAACTATATGGCGGGCAACCCCGATCAGATTCAGGGGCTTAAATCCGATGCACGGTCAGCGACTCAGGCGAACATCTTGCAGTCGAATGCCATGATTGCGGTCGAGGATGCTAAGGACATCCTATACGACGCTACCGCGCGCGTCGGTGAAAAGATCATGTGGTATTTACATCACGACCCGCTCATTAACATGGTGCTCGCTAAGCGCGGACCGGGGCAGGAAACGATTGAAGTTCGCCTTACGCCGGAACAGCGCCGCGGGGACGCCGCGGATTTCATCGTCAAGGTAAAGCCGAAATCGATGGGCAAGCTCGACCCGGCTACTCGGTCGAAACGCATTATGGAGTTCACGGTCAATGTAATCCCCGCCATACTCAATTCTGCTATGGTAGCGATGCAAATGGGCGTGCCGTTTAACGTGCAATCTGCATTGACGATGGTGGCGGAGGAATTGGAGATCGGCGAATGGCTGCAGGAAATCTTCCACGATCCCCAGTACCAGGAAAAACTCATGACGTATATGACGCTGGGCGGGGTGCAGCAGGGCTTGGGCAAAGGCACCCCGATTACGCAGGAAGGAATTATGCAGCAGGGCGGCTATCCCGGCAAGCAATTAATTGAAACACCGATACAGGAGTTTCGGCAACAGGCGCAGGAGGGGGCGAATATGCAACAGTCACTAATTCAAGGATTATACTAATGTCAAATTGGGCGACGCAGTTAAAAGATCGCGTGGTTAAATATTTCGAGGAAAAGAAGAAGAAAGAGGAAGAATCACGCGCCTACATCAAGCAACAGCTTGAGCGGTCCAAGCAGGCAAAGGCTAAAAAAAAGAAAGCGCGCGATGAGCCAATCATGAAGGGCCGGAATCCGGGAACGAAGAAAGTCATAAGCGACCTTAAGAAATCGGGCATGACCGACAAGGACATCGAGAAATTACTTGATAAATAGCACTTTAATCGTGGTGGATGATGGCTACACATTATTTTCTGTGTGACAACTGTGGGCTCCGTCTCGAAGATGACAATTTGAAAGAACACCAATGCCCGCAGTGCAAGCAGGGCATGAGGATTGAGTGGCCCAGTTACCGCAAAGCGTGCGGCGACTACAATTTTGTAAGTGCCAGTCTTGCGATTAACCCAAGCCAAGCGGCTGCGCATCGCAAATTGTTCCCGAATGTTGGGGTTCTCCCCGACGGGCGATTGGAGTTCAAAAGCGTTCGCAGTCATGACAAGTACTTGGAAGCTACGGGCTTCGTCAAACACCCGCAGAAAATCAAACGGCGCGGTGTGCGCATAGCATAGCACAATAGCTACCGGGGCACGCGCCCCGCTAACCCTATTTATATTTTTCATGGAGAGTGACGATGACGAAGGATAACGAACAGGCAACGGAGGTTGAGTTGACGGCCGCTGAGGAATCGCTTGCAGAAAAATTGCAAGCGCGAATGGACAGCGCGGACCTGACGGCAGACGACGAGAACGCCGATTTAACGCCTACCCCGGACCCCGAAGAAACGGCTGAACCGGCAGACGATGTAATCGACGACTCAGAGCCTACCCCGGCAGATACCGACGATGGAAGTGGCGGCGAGGACGGCGAGGAAGAGGGGATTTCAGATGCCCTGTATAGAGCGGCTATTCATCAGGGATGGAAACCCGAAGAAGTCGACCAGTTCGTTAAGGCCAACAGGGAGTTGGCCCAGCGAACATTCGAAAAGCTGTACGAAGCGACGAACAAGATCAGTTCTGAATTCGCCCGCTTCGGCAGAATGAAGGCACAGCAGGAAGCTGAGGCTGCGAAGGCCAAACAGGCAAGCGCGATGTCGGGTGTCGACCTTGACGCCATCAAGGAAGAATACGGCGAGGACAGCGCGATATACAAAACCATGAAGGCTTTGATTAACGCTATCCCGGCTCAAGCTCAACAGGTTCAGCAACAGTTTTCCCCCGATACGGGGAATACGCATGTTCGTCAGATCATTGAATCGTTCTTCGGGTCTGATGACATGAAACTGTATGGCGATTTTTATGGTACGGCAAAGGACCGGCGCAAGCTCACGGGCGAGCAGATAGGCCACCGCTTGGATGTTATAAACATGGCGGACGAAATTCTTATCGGCGCGGAAATGCAAGGCCGCAAGATGGATATAACAGAGGCCCTCGAACGAGCGCATTTAATTGTCACTGAACCTATTCGCACTGAGATGATCCGCAAAGAGATCGTTTCGAAAGTGAAAAAGAGGGCCAGTGGGACAACTCTTAAACCGTCCTCTAAAAAGCAGTCCAATACCTCTAAGGCCAAAACGGGAACGGAGTTAGAGACTATAGTTGAGGCACACTTAAGAAAAGCATTTGGAGGTAAATAAAACATGGCGGGAGTTAAACAGCAAGACCTCGTGGACCTTATTGCTGTTACTTTGAATAACCTGCCCAAGCAGGAATTTGAAGTGCAGTGGGACAACCAGGATTATGAGTTTTGCCGGATTTTTCAGAAAGAGCGGATGGTTGTGGACGGCGGCCCGATGATCGAGCGCAAGGTTATGCTCGACAATACAGGCAATGCGGCGTATAGAAGGGCATACGACACGGATCAGCCGACCGTCGGCGACACCATGAGCACGATCAGGGTGGGCTGGACTCGAATCGGTACGAACTACTCGTGGGATGAGCTCGAACTTCTCCAGAACAAGAACAGTGCCCGCGGCTTCATCAACCTGATGAAGATTCGCCGGATCGACGGCATGTGGTCACTGGCCAATCTGATCGAGGATCGTGCGTGGAAGACTCCGTTGAACGCGACGGATGATCTATATCCGAATGGTGTTCCGTATTACCTTAATATCAAGACTTCGGCTGGGACTGTCAATACATCCAGCGGCTTTGTTGGCGCGACTATCGAATATCAGGACGGCTCGACCGGGACGGTGTGCAGCGGCATCGACGCTGCCGTGGAGCCCAAATGGCGCAACTATGCGGCTGTCTACAACAAAGTGGATAACGCACTGTTGCTCGCCCTGCGTACGGCGTTCGTCTACACGCAGTTCAAGGCCCCGATCTTCATCAACGACCCAAGCAACAAGCGCGCTGCGCAGAAGCGGTTCTACTGCGACCTCGACACGTACGTGAAGCTGCAGGAACTCTGCGATATGCGCGATGACAGACACAGCGGCAAGGAAGTTCTCGGCAATCTGGCTATGGACGAGACCGGCATGGTCACCATCAACCGGCTCCCGGTTGTCCCGATTCCGCAGTTGAACGGCGCGGCTTATACGCCGATTTACTGCATTGACTTCGCCAAGTTCATCCCGTACGTCCACGACGGTTACTGGATGGAGGAAAGCGAACCCATGACGGGTCCGGGCCGCCACACGGTCTACACGGTTTTTGTCGATGGTGCTCATAACAACCTGAACATCAATCGGCGCACGTGTGGTTTCGTTCTGCACAAGGCTGCGTAATCGGCCGTCAATCGAGGATAATAACTTTTTCAACGAAAACTCACACAGGAGGAAATTAAGATATGAGCGGAAACGTAAGTCTTATGGGCGTTGCTGGACCTACCTCCGATCCGCTGATTCAGGTGAAGGAGGTCTTTTGGAGACCGTCGACGTCCACTACTATTGCAAAGATCGGTCAGGCGGTGTGCTACAACAGCGATTTGGCCGCCGATTACAAAGAGCGTACGACTACGCCCGTCGATTCGCAGGCGGCAAGTAATAACACTGGCACGCCCTACGCCGAGGGTTCGCAGACATATAACGCGAGGATTTTCGTGGTCGAGGAACCCGCTGCCGGGAACTTGGACGCGTTCGCGGGCGTGGTTCTGGAGCTTGGGCCGAACGGCGGCGCGGACGGTGACAAACTGAAAATCGCTGTGCCGAACGGCGTGTCCATGATCCCTGTCCTCACTGACCAGAACTGCGTGCAGGGCGCTACCGTGCTGGCGGTCAAAGCTGGCAGTGCGGCATTCACCGCGCCTTCTGCGGGTGCTTCCAGAGTGGTTGCTGTCGCGGAAGAAACGGTGGACCGTTCGGCCGCAAACGGTCTTGTGTGGGCGCGCGTGCGTCCGGTCGTCCCACACGGCGTTGTGGTGGAGGACCACACTGCGAATGACACGCTGTTGGCGGCTGAGTCCGGGTCGATCCACACCAACGCGGGCGCATCAGGCGCCATTACGCTGACGCTGCCTTCAGGCGCTCCGGCCGGGACGATATTCACGTTCGTGGTCGCGGCCGCGCAGAACCTCGCGATCAGGGCCGGCAGTGGTGACAAGATCATATTCGGCGCCACCGCTGGTTTGGCTGATGGCGGAACGCTGACTCTTGCGCCCGGTGACGCGAATAATGTCGGCATGTGCATCACGCTCGTCGCGCTATCGTCGGGCGACTGGTTGCCGATTTCGGCGTTTGTCCAGGCGGCCTCCGGATCGGAGGGTTCGTAATTGCTTCTTAGCCGGGCCGCCCTCCCTGCCGATGGGGAAGGGCAGGCCCGGCCTTTGTTGGTGGGGGTCGATATGCGATACGAATTGGATTTAAGCAGGTACACAGTGGAAATCGACAACAAAGTCTGCGAATACCCGCTTCGTCAGAATCTTTGTTCATGGCTTCGCATGATCGGGATATTCCGCTCGGCGGATGACGTAGCCGAAGCTGTGTTGCTGGCCCGCAGGATTAGGGAGCACGGCGGCAATAAGCTGCGGTTAGACGAAACGGAAGCTCGTATTTTGAGAACGGCCGTTGACCGTCTTCTTGAACTGACGGCTGACGGCAAGGCCAGCCTCGGCGGAGAAATCCACGAAGAGGCTATCTTCCGCGTCGCCCGCATGGAAAAGGTCGAGGGTTGAAATGGAACCTACATCGGCACTGACATTTTACGAACTGTTGCTGCGAGTCGCGATCAAAACGGGCATGGCTTACTATGGCCCGGACGGACAGCAAAAAGCAATGGTTCCGATTGATCCACACAACCTTGACGTATGTAAGCGGATTGTCAACGACGGCTTCCGGCTGTTTGAGTCGAGTCAGCCACCGCGAGGGTGGCACTGGAAGAACCGGGTGGCTACCATTCTGTTCTATCCTGATGGCAACGGCCCAGACAACATCGACGGTGATCCGTCCCGGTACATGCTTCCTGCCGATTTTGGCGGGTTTACATCGGGCAATCCTACATACGTTGCCGGTACATCCCACAATACGCAGATTAGCTGGACCGATCCGTTATTTATTGACCGTCGCAAACAGACATCTGTTCAATCCGGTTATCCCATGTTTGCAGCGGTTAGACCCTATGGACCATCTTCACCCCCCGCACTTAGTTCAACGAGAAGGTGGGAACTGGTCGTGGACCCAAAGCCCGTTTCCGCCGACACTATTCAGTTTCCGTACACCTCATCTTTCAACAAGATGGATGCGGAGACAGGTGTCGCGACGGGCGGGTCTGCGACGTCGCTTTCGGATTCGACGCGGGGCGAGCCCAACGATTACTTCAAGGGCTGGGTGTTGACGGTGATAGACGGGAAGGGCAAGGGTGAGTCGGCGACTGTGACCGGCTATACGGGAGCGACCGGGACATTCACTTTCACGGCACTATCGGGCGGAAGCACGCCCGACGCTACTTCGGTGTACTATGTCGAACCGGCAGGCAACATTCACCCGGCCGGTTTCCAATTCGATTTCGCGGTTGAGGCCGCCGTTTTAGCGAAGGCCGAGCAAACCATCGAAGAGATAAACGAGGGTTTGACGGAGCTGTATTACAAGGTGCATTTGCCGCAAGCCCACGCTATCGACGGCCTTAGCCGGCCCCGCACTGTCGGAAATCTAAATCGTCGGTGCCGACCGATGCACCGGCGTATCTGGGCAAATGTAACAACGGAACACGATATTTGAAATTTGAAATTTGAAAGGGGGTAACATGGGGCTTAACCCATCCACATTTTTGGCAAGGCTTGAAGGCATAGTGACGGGCCGCGGCTTCAAGCGCGAGATTCAGGGCGTCGACATCAACGCCCTGAGGGACGCGGATGGAACTATTTTGACAGCCAACACCGAACCGTCGCGGGAGGCGCTGGAAACGAATTTCGTTGGCGTGGTTGTGTCGAACAAAGCGACCGATCTGGGGACACTTACCTTCAAAATCCCGCGCGACTATGATGCCACGCTGGATGAATTGAAAATTCGATTTCTCGCTGTGTCGTCGGGCGACACTAACGCGCCCACCATCGACGCTGCCATCTATCGCAAGCGCGAAGGTGAAGATTTGTCGGCGGACCTTGACCCGACGAAAACGGATGCTGTTAACTCGAACACGGATGGGGCTGCGTGGGTTGAGATCGACGCCGACGGACTTGGCTTTAGGCCGGGCGACGCTGCCTCGTGTGTTTTCTCGACCAGCGCACACACGACGGACAGCCTCTATATCTATGCAATCGAGGTCGTGTATCGGTCGACGCTCGTTTTTTACAATGAGGATGAACGATAAGCAATAATCAAGGCTTGGCCTGCCGCGCTTCGGTGCGGCAGGCACGGTCTGGAGGCGGCGATGAGTAAACCAGTTGTGATTCCGTTTCCAGTTATGGGGGTAAACAAAGGGCGGGCCTGTTCAGACCAGCCCTTTGCCACATCGTCGGACATGAAAAACGTGCGGCCGCGCGACGTGCTGGATGGGCGAGTGCGCGGCGGTCAGAGGCCCGGTCTGCGCGAGTGGGGCAACGGCGGCTTGGCCGGCGGGGCCGGTCAACCCGTAGTGGCTATGTGTGTGGTAGCGAGTTTGATCTAATGCCGGAGATAGGCGATAGAAAAGCTTCTGTCTACTGGCCCTCTTGTACTCCGCCGCAATACGACAGGAATGTAGACCCCGATATTACTACGCTGTACATACCCTGGGTGATGATGCGCGTTTGGTCTGACGGTTGGGAGGGTGAGAAGTGGTATACCAGTAGTTCTGATGTGATATATAGTGTTACCGGCATATCAATTTCTGCGAAGCCCTTCAAGGCCGGGTTTTCAGCCAGGGCGACAATAATCCCCGACCCGCCTTTTCCCCCGATATTTGATGTAACCATTACGAATTCAGGAAGCTTTGACACTGGCACAACCTATGCACTTGAGGTAAGTGCGACTGTTAATTGGTATTCAGGAGTTCTTGGCCGAAGCTTTAACGAGATTTACACGTTTAAGTCGTCGGTCGGCACTGACGATCCGGACGGCTCTCCTAAATGGGAATTTACCACAGCAGGGCCGCCGCCGCCTCCACTAAGGCTTATATCGCCGGAAAACAATGCGACCGGTGTCTATATTAACAGCGATTGGCTGTTACAATTCAGATGGGAAGATAGAAACGCGGACGACATATCGCTATATACTGTATGGTTATATGACCCGCACATCAGTGACCCGGAGGCCCGCTGGATTCCACAGAATGACCGATCTCGGTACAGTATTGTGGACTATTCCATGTGGCTCGGTTATACACTACAGCACAACACAACATATAGATGGTTCGTGAGAAAGTCCAAAGACGGCGTTGATTACGATTCCCCTATATGGACATTTACAACAAAAGATTTCAAGCCGCCTGTATATAGTTACCGATGGAAAGTGCCGTACGGCGGCGGCGATCCTGTAATAGTCCCTTCGGGTGAAAATAATCAGATCACGGTCAAACGATTGATTGCGGCTGCGCGGAATACAATCTTTTATGAGGATGTATAATGCCAGAGATAGGCGATACAATAGCTACAACCACCTGGTTTAGTTGTACTCCGGGGCAAGACGCCTGGGATGTAGACCCCGATATTACTACGCTGCGCATACCCTGGGTGCATATGTACTCTTGGGCTGTCTCGCCCACAAGTGGTGTCGAGGGGTGGTGTGCCAGTGGTTCTGATGTGATAAATAGTGTTACCGACATATCAATTTCTGCGACGCCTTTCAAGGCCGGGCTTTCAGCTGAGGCGACAATCGAGACTCCCCAGCGTAGAAGATTTAGTGTAACCATTACGAATTCAGGAAGCTTTGACACTGGCACAACCTATGTACTTGAGATAAGTGCGCGTGTTAATTGGTATTCAGCAGTTCTTGACCGGAGCTTTAACGAGATTTACACGTTTATGCAGTATCCTGGGTTGTCGCCGGCCGGCACTACTAAATGGGTATTTGCCACAGCAGGGGAGCCGGCGCCTCCACTAAGGCTTATATCGCCGGAAAACAATGCGACCGGTGTCTATATTAACAGCGATTGGCTGTTACAATTCAGATGGGAAGATAGAAACGCGGACGACATATCGCTATATACTGTATGGTTATATGACCCGCACATCAGTGACCCGGAGGCCGCCTGGATTCCACAGAATGACCGATCTCGGTACAGTCTTGTGGGCTATTCCATGTGGCTCGGTTATACACTACAGTACAACACAACATATGAATGGTTCGTGAGAAAGTCCAAAGACGGCGTTGATTACGATTCCCCTGCATGGACATTTACAACAGAAGATTTCAAGCCGCCTGTATATAGTTACCGATGGAAAGTGCCGTACGGCGGCGGCGATCCTGTAATAGTCCCTTCGGGTGAAAATAATCAGATCACGGTCAAACGATTGATTGCGGCTGCGAATAATACAATTTATTATGAGGATGTATAATGCCTGTTTCGCTGACCGCGTACAACCAAATAAAGCGGCTTGGTCAGCGGGGCCGGTCAACCCGTAGTGGCTATGTGTGTGGTAGCGAGTATTCTATAAATGCCAGAATATAACGAAGCCAGATGCGTTCTTGACGACTATAATTTTCCCGCTGACGGAGCTACCGGAGTTAGTGTCACCATTCCCTATGTTAATCAACATCCGCGGGTACAGTTATGGAATGGTTCGGATTGGGTAAATGTAGGTATAAAAAATTGGCGAAATATAGTAGTGAATGCGACCCCTTCAATAGAGGGGGTTTCATATCATGCTGGTAACGGCTACGTACAGCACGATATTACTGGATCGCTCTATGGGAACACTAAGTACACATTTGGTTTTACATTGGACATTACTTTTTCCCTACTTGGTGGGCTCGGCTCAAGAACTGAAACCTTTACCACTCCAACTATATCATTCACAACAGGCGATGGGCCACCGCCGCCGCCGTCCACTCCTACTTTATCTTCCCCTTCCGACGGTGAAACCGGCATATACCTCAACACCGATTGGTTGTTACAACTCGAATGGGATGATGAAGACGCAGAGGACATTTCACTGTACACGGTCTGGTTTCATGATCCGGCCGTCGGATGGATGGAACAGACTGACCGATCTCGCTACAGCATTGTTGGTTACTTCATGCGGCTTGGCTACACGCTGAATTACAATACGACTTATAGCTGGTTTGTGCGCAAAACCATAGACGGCGTTGATTACGATTCCCCTATATGGACATTTACAACAGAAGATTCGAGGGGGGAAATGGCCGCAGGTAAAATGGTCGAACTTACGGCTGCGAGCGGAGACATAGATACCACCGATCAGCTTGCGATGTTTGAAGCGTGGCAACGTGCTTTCATTATCAATGGAGAAAAACTGAAGATAGCCGATTTCGGTACGATAAAGCTGTCCCACAGCGCATTGAGTAAGCCGCACGCCAAAGGCGATTTGCTGACACAAAATCAAGGAAACGACAATTATGCTTACATGGTCGTGGATTACACCAATCCCGACAAGACGGAGACATATGGTTATGCATACTACGCGGGCGAGGCTGAAGCATTTGACACGTCGCATTCAGTGAGCGGGTCGGGGGAAGGCTCAAGTTTCACACCAACAGCCGTAACAAATCCGCCCCACTGGTACGACTACACAGCGGCAAAAGGCGAACTGCCGCCGAAAGCATACCTCGGCTGTCTGTACAACGGCCGCATAGTGCTGGCCGGCAATCCGGCGGAACCAACACAGTTTTACATGTCGCGACAGGGTGATGCGTTTGATTATCAGTACATGTCAAACGATCCCGGTTCGCCGGTCAAGGGCGGGCAAGGTGACATAGGGAAGCTCGGCGACATCATCAGAGCGCTGGTCCCCTACAAGGATGAATACCTGATTCTCGGCTGTGCAAGCACCATGTGGGTCCTGTTCGGCGATCCGGCCGCCGGCGGTGCGATTCGTGAACTTAGCTTGACCACTGGAATTTTCGGGTCGGGTGCATTTTGCTGGGACGACACAAATCACTTCTACTGGTGGGGGAATGGCGGCCTGTACCGCACGGCCGTCCCCGGCACGCCGGTGTGCATCTCACGAATAAAATTACCGCAGCTTGTCAAGGATGAGGCGGCCAGTCCAATGACACATAGGATTCTCATGGCGTACGACCGAGACCGTCACGGCATCCTTGTCACGATCACCAAACTGGACGATGGGTCAAATTCAAACTACTGGTACGACCTGGCGGTTCTTGACGATCACGGAGTCGGCGGTTTTTACCCGGAGGTGTACCCGAAAGAATATAGTGCTTATTCGCTGCTATACTACGACTCCAACACGCCGTCGCTGCGAGGTCTGTTGGTGGGTGGCATGGATGGCTACATCCGCACTTTCGATGACGCAGCAAAGAACGACAGTACCGGTGGCGCTAATCATGCAATCGAAAGCTATGTCTGTGTCGGCCCGATTCACATGAGCGGATCGGCGAGGCATGAGGGGATGCTGAACGGCTTGGACATCACGTGTGCCGGCGGGTTGGACGGCGGTTCTCAGGCCGATTCCGGCGACATTACCTTTAAGGTGTTCACGTCGCGCACTGCTGAGAACGTCCTTGAACAAATGAGCGCGAATGACAACCCCGTGTTCGCTGGAGTTTTCAAGGGGCCGGGTGCGCGTCGCGGGTCTACGCGGCGGCAAACAGCAAGGGGAGAGTTCTTGGGAATACGCCTGCAAAATACGGCTTTGGACGAGACGTGGGCGTTTGAAGACATGAGTGTAAACCTCAAGGCATCGGGGAGGGTTAAATAATGGCATATGGTGGTCCCATCTATATTGTTAATGGACAGCGGTACACAGCTGGTGGCCTTGCATGGCTAAGACAGCAGCAGCAATTGGCGCAGATTCGTCGACTCTACGCCGCCGCCAGAGCGCTGTACGGCCCCGAAGGCGACTACATGAGGGGCGTGGAAGCGAACATTGAACGCGGTCGGGATAGGGCGGTTGCCGGCGGTATGCAGGGCCTGGCGTCGGCGGGTCTCGCCGGCACGTCACTGATGGGGAATCTCAGCAAAGCGTACGAAGAAGAAGTTGCCGCCCCGATGCGGGAGCGGGCCGCGTCTGAGCGAACCGCGGCGCTGGCGGGGTTACTCGGCAGTGAAGCACAGGCAATGATGGGGTTCTCGCCCGCAAGCGGCATCGGCCTCGATGCGCAATTTCAGTCGCCCACGGTTGCGAGCAGGAGAGAACAGACGACTCAGCAGCCGCTGCTGGCGCCCGCCCCGATGGCGGCCCCAGTAGACGCTGTTAGGATCGGTCAGTCTGCACTGCCCGTTACACCAACACCGAATCCTTTTGCGACATCGAGTCCTTCCACAGCTTCGTACGATCTGCTTTCCCCGTGGTCCATCATTGGCGCATCCGGCGGGACCGATGCGATTTTGGGCCGCCCGGATTCATCACAGCGCATAATGAAGACTCTCGCGGATGAATATTTTAGGTACTGGTAATGGCCCGACTCATTTCACAGATCGTGCCTGGCGACTGGAACTCGGTAGCGCAGGCAATTCGACAGCTTGATGCGAAGCTAAATACCAACGCTAAACCTGTGTTTTCGGCAGCCTCCATCACCGGCTTATTGCCCTCCCGATTGGTTGGCACGACGCCGGGTGGAACGCTGGCTTCTGCCGATCTTTCAGCCTTCATTGCCGGAACGCAAGATGAAATTATCGTCACCGACAATGGCGATGGGACGGTGACATTATCGCTGGGCGACATCGGCGGCACGGTTGATCCCGGCGATATCGATCACAATGCGTTATTGAACACTCACAACCTAACGACAGACATAGATCACAATGCAATAGCCAACACCCATAACTTGACCACTGACATCGACCATGACCAGCTTACGAATACGCACGATCTCACGACTGATATAGATCACAACGAGATAACTAACACTCACAACCTAACGACAGACATAGATCATGGTACAATTGCAAACACGCACAATCTCACGACAGACATTGACCATGACCAGCTTACGAATACGCACGATCTTACAACAGACATTGACCATGACACGATAACTAATACCCATAATTTAACGACAGACATAGATCATGGTACAATTGCAAACACGCACAATCTCACGACAGACATTGACCATGACCAACTTACTAATACACATAACCTCACTACGGACATCGATCACGACCAATTAACCAATTTTGTTGCGAACGAGCACATTGACTGGACAAACGCAACGAACGCATTATTGACGACGGGGGCGGTAACGGTAGGCGGGGCGGCCGACACAGCACAGCTCGTTGTCAAAATCAACGCTTCGCAAACAGCGTCCAATCCAGCCATAAAGGTTGTGGACAGCGCCGGTGACGAATTATTCCGGGTCACGTCCGATCATTCAACGAATCTGTTCATTGGCAATCAGGCGGGTTATTCGAACAATGCCGCCGGCGGTGCGACCCAAAATGTCTTCATCGGGGATCGGGCGGGCTATAGCAACACCACCGGCTATAACAATTTTGCCCTCGGCCCTCGCGCGTTGTTTAGCAATACAACGGGCAATGAAAACTTCGCCATAGGTGTCGGGGCACTTATGAATCTGGACGGCGGAACCCGTAATTTTGCTGTGGGGTTGCTTGCCCTTCACAACAGCGTAACTGGGACGGACAATTTTGCGTTTGGAAACAATACGCTGTACGCCACTTTGGGCAGCAACAACCTTGCGTTTGGGCGCGGTGCGGCTGGCAACCTTGTCAATGGCAGTTTCAACATATTCATGGGCGCATCTGCGGGCTGGGGGCCGAAGAACTGGAACGGCGACGCCAACGTGATAATCGGTTTTGAAGCAGCCTTTCAGGCTTCGGGAACCGCACACCGCAATGTGGTGTACGGCGCAAGGGCCGGCCGAAAACTCGCCGCCAACCACAACGTTTTTCTTGGCTATGCCGCGGGCGAAAACACCACGGGCGGCAGTAATGTATTCATAGGTTTTATGGCTGGCTACAACGAAACCGGCAGCAACAAACTTTACATCGAAAACAGTAGCTCAGCCTCCCCGCTCATTTATGGGGAATTCAACAATGATTTCGTGCGGATAAACGGCGATTTTGAAGTGACCGGCAGTGCAGTGACGCTTGGCAACTTGCCCACTACCGATCCTCATGTCGCCGGCCGACTGTGGAACAATGGCGGGACTGTTGCCATCAGTGCAGGATAAGGGGGATTTATGCCAGACGTAATCAATTTAGGCCGGGTTCCGGCTACGTCATTCGTGAATACGCAGCCTCTGGTACAGGAGACGATGCCGCCTGAGACACCTTTGCTGTTCCTGCAAAACCAATGGAATGAATTTCTCAGGCCATATAAAGAGCAAGAGCGTGCGTGGCAAGAGCAGGTTCGCAGGGGTCAGATGGACGCCGGCACCTATACCAAGCTGATTGCTAAAGCTACCGATGAAATAAACACGGCGGCAGCGCGCGTCGGCCAACAGGTGACAGTCATTCGACAGCTTCAACAGATGGCTGACATGGAGTTGATTCCGCGAGACCAGGTCGCGCAGGCTGTTTGGTATTACGCTTTGCCTGAGAACATACGCAATATCGTCTTCCCGCGGCCTGCCGAGGAAGAAGCATTTTCGCCCGAAAAACTCGATAAATATTACGCATCCGTGGGCGACACCATTTCACAGGAGGGTAAAACAGAACGCGTCGGCGAACCGATGCCGTGGAAAGAGAAGCTGTTGTTTGTACCCCCGCTTACCCCGCTCGGTGCCTACAAGCGCTGGCAGCATAGCCGCGTGCGCCGGAAAACCAAGGCGCAACTTATAGAAGATTACAAGCGCTGGCGCGAAAGCATTGGCTATGACACTTTCAGCCCCACACAAAAGCGGCAGTTAGACCTAACATGGGATAAGTGGATGGCAGACCAGCAGTACCCGATGGTTGACAAAAAAGGCAAAGAAATTCCGGGTACGGCCACAAGGGAATTTACGGCATGGGACCCGGACGATCCTGACATTCGGAAACTCAGAGCGACGGGCAGGCTGTCGCGTGCTTACGTGGGCGACCCCGTAAGTTCAACGCCTATGTTCCCGGCGGATCGGGCCAATCCTCTGCAACAGAGCGTCGCATCAGAATTGAAACCCAAACGGGTGCCAACTGACGAAAACGGCATGGTTGATGTCGTAGCACCAAACGGCGAGACAGGCAAGATTCCGCGCTCCAAACTCCAAGCAGCTTTGAAAAAGGGGTTTAAGGTTCGGGAGATCGAATGATGGCAAACGATTGGGGGGATCTGGGTTTCGTCCCTGACAATGACGACTTCGCCGATCTCGGCTTTCAGCCCGATTCTTTAGCACAAGCTGCGGCTGAGTTTGACATTGACGAACCGCAGAAGCTTGCGCCTCTTTCAACATTCTGGAATGCGTTAACTCAAAGCGCGGCCGAAAAGCCTGCTTTAATGCTGCGGGGCGTGACGGCCTACACACCGGACGAAGCTACAGGCTTTGACAAAACCCTGGGGCGTGTGGCGGCCCGGCTCTCCACGCTCAAGGACCCGGAAAAACGCAAGCGCGCCGAACTTGCTCTGCAGGGCCATCTCTGGCCTGCCCGATCCGATGATCCGTGGTACAAAGTCGACCCCGATCTTGTGCCCAATGTTGCGAACACATGGGCTGCGCAGCTCGGAGACCAGATACCAATCACAATTGCGACGGTGCTCGGCAGGATGGTTGGCAAGGCAGCCGGCTCAATCGCGGGTATCGGGGGTGGTGCGGGTGTGGCAATGGTGACAGCCGGGCCCGATCCCAGCGATATTGCTGTATCCCCCGTTGTCGCCGCTGTCACGCGAAAGCTCGTCGAACATATCGGGGGCGCAACCCCGATGGTGCTTTTGGAGGCCGGATCGTTCCTGCAGTCTGCAGAGTGGCATGGCATAGACAAGGATATTGCTGAGAAATACGCGTCCCTCTACGGCCCGGCCGCCGGTGCAATCGAATACGTGCAGCAGTTGTGGAACTTGAAGGCTCTCAAGGGCGTGGCTAAGCCCATCAAAAAGAAACTGCTTGGCCGGGTATTGCTCGCCATTGGCGGGAACGTCTTTGAGGGCGTTGAAGAAATGTCGCAGGGCGGCCTTGAGCGCTATCTGATCGGCAAGGCTATTGAAGAAATGAAGGCGCGTGATCCCGACTTTGAGGCTAAGAAACCTAAGCCATTTAGTCTGGAAGAGAGCGGCCGAGAATTTGCCATCGGCACGATAATGGGCACGATGTTTTCGACTGGTGGCAAAGCGGTTAAGATGCTTCAGGAGGAGACATCCCGCAAGGATGTTACCGCTGGCCAGATTCAGCAGGCCGTTGATAAGGCAGTAACGGCGATCAAAGACGACCCCGATCTTTCAGACGGCCAGAAGGCCGAACTGTTGGCAGTGGTGGAGCGGGTCTACATGAAGGGCTTTACCGCCAAGCTGACCGCAATCCGCAACAATGCTGACAATATGGTTGTGGGCGCAGGCGATAAAGCACGACAGAAAAAGGCGATGTTGTCTGACCTTGACCAGATCGTTCAACACTACAAAACCATTGCTGACGAGATCGAGGCCAACAAGGCGGCGATGCCGGAATTGGATGAGATCAAGCAGCTCCTCCCCGATTATGAGGCCGCCGTCAAGAACTTCGTCGAAAACCCATCAGAGGAAGGTTTTGGTCAGATCAAGGCCCTCGGCGACAGAATCGCTGAACTGGGGGCTGAGTACGGCGAGAACATTTCAACAGAGCGTGCCAAGGAAATCGGCAAGATCAAGACCATCGACGACTTCAAGGCCGCCATCAGCAAGCTAAACATCAAGGGCATCACCAAAGAGCACATTGAGGCCACGGCCGCCCTTATCGAAGGCCACGCAAAAGCTGTAGGCAAGACCGCCGACGCATGGATCAGCGAGAACATCGCAGGGGTCACAAGCGAGGCACAGGACGTGCGCGGAACTGAGACCCTGCAGCAGCTTACAAAAACCGTGTACGACTACGCCAAGAAGGCGGGCTACATCACCGAAGAAGCACAGAAGGTGTGGGACGCTCTTCAGGTGTGGACGGAAATCGACCGGTACATGAACGCAGGCCGGTCGACCGACAAGGACGCCGGGCCGATCAAGCGGCTCAAGGAAGGCCACAGGTTCTACAACATCACCGCCATCAATGAGGCCCTGCGCGCCAACCCCGAGGCGGTGGCAAAGATACGTGCAGCCGAAGAAGCAACCGGCTTCAAGGTGCTGGGCGACAACGACCAGCTGCTCCGCAGCCACACCTACCCCATCGAGCAGCGAACGGAGATCAAGAGCCCTGGCAGCAAAATCGGGCAGAACGAGTACCAGACCTTCCAAACGTTCATTCGCAGCTTTGCCCAGACCTTCGTCGACAAATTCGACCCCGAGGCAATCGAGCACTTCCGGTCGCAGATCGTCAAGGCTGTTGAGGCTGCGTACAAGGACGCACAGGCAGGATCGCAGCAAGCCCAGAAACTATTCGGCAAGACAGCTCAGCGGGTCAAGGCCCGCGAGTTCACCGTGTCGCCGCCCCTGCGCGATGCCGACAAGACACTGGCGGCGATCAATCTCAGCACGATCTGCCCGATGTTCCACATTGGCGCAAGCGGCTGTTACCTCGACGGCTGCTACGTCACGGGCATGGGCCGCACCACCTCTGTCGTCAACTTCTACCGCTCCGCCCTGTACACCGGAGAAATTCTCCAACTGAGCCAAGATTCCATCAACAAGCTCAACGCCATAGGCGGGCTGCGGGTCAACGGCACGGGCGACCTGAGCATGGACCAGATGAATCAGGTTCGCGACATCTTCCGTCATGCCGCCATGCGGGGGCTGAAGCTCAAGGTCATCACGAAGCAGGAGGCCACACTGCAGATCGTCGCAGAACTGCAGAAGTCGGATGATCCACTCGTCAGAAAGACAGCCAAGGATATTGTCGTCCAGACCACCGTCGACCCGTACTGGGTGCCCGTCGACCTCGACGACATCCCCGGGTCAATGGTCAACCTTGAGCGGCTGATGGGGACAACCGACGAACAGCTGGCAGAGAAGCTGAAGGCCGCCGGACGCGACGCAAAGTTTATCAACGGCAGACTGTACCGCAAGTACGGGTTCTCCTCGCAGCAGATGCAGGAGTTCGCCAAGAAGTACCCGACTGTGAAGATACAGCCGCGTGCGGTTGTTGGCACCAAGAAAGAGATCGCCGAATACGCGCTGCACAACCCTGAGATTCTGCAGACGTGGATGCACGCCACGATCCCGCCGGGCCTTTACAGTGAGGTCGAGGGCCGCGTCCTCACCGAAGGCGAGGTGGGCAACTACAAGAGCCGCATCGGCATCGTTAAGGTCGGCGGCGAGTGGATGATTTTAGCCCAAGGCAAAAAGGGTACATCCGACCTCAAGCAGCGGCAACTGTACACCGACACCGAACGGTACATCAAAGAGAACTACACGCCCAAGCAGGCCGACAAGATTTTCAACGTCCTGGCTGGGCAGTTGGGCAAGACACCATCCGCCCTGTGCTGCTCGGCCAGTGCCGCAGCGGATGCCTGCGTCACCTGCACCTCACACTGTGCCGACCGGACGGCGTATCAGGGCCGCAAGCTGTACGATGTCGCCAAGAAAGGTCAGAAGTACAGCCTCTATCAGGACGCCAGCGGGGCCGTCACGTTCCTTGAGAACGGCCAAGCCCTGCTGCAGCTGTTCGAGAACGCCAACGCATCCACCCTGCCGCATGAACTGTTCCACATCTGG
>JAKOVB010000154.1 GCA_029782295.1 Pseudomonadota bacterium | reverse complement strand
GTTATTGATTTTGTGAGATCACCATCTGTGCCTACCCGCAGGCCAAACGGAGAATAGTGACGGCTCTGGTGGAGAAAGTGGCCGATTCGGGGCGTTTCGGCAGGTAGCCACCCGCAGCACGGATGGCCGGAGCTCCGCGTCGCGCGGGGAGTTCAGGCAAGAAAAAGGGCCCGGAGATTTTCCGGGCCCTTTTGGATGGTGGTGGGGCGGCAGCCTGCGCCAAACCTGGGTAACTCAGCGCCTTAGAACTGTTGCCAACTCCTGCGGAAACGCGCGGAACCCAGCCCCTGCTGCCGGCAATCGTATCAGTTCCTGCCAGCGTCGGCATCCGCCAAGTACCTCAAATCGGCCGCCAGTTCGATTCCCGAATCAGGAATTGAACCAGCGTCCGCTTCGGGCGCCTGGCACCCACGATCTACCCGACGCACCCGGGCTACTGCCTGGTCGCCCAAACGTCGTACTCGACCATCGGCTTGGACTTAGTTCGCAGGAAGGCGTCCGCCTGGCGCTTGCCCTCTGTGGCAGACCCAGCCTCCCTGATGGTGGTGATGCGCCAGCCGCTGTCACCGAGGGAGCTCTTGATGAGGTCGAGCGGGTCGGCGCGCCTGTCCGTGATGCCGCCGAACCGGATGACCATCTTGGCATCTTCCGCGCACACTTTCTCCGCGTTGCGCCAGACTTGACGCAGATCGGCCGCAAAGTCCTCAGGGCTCGAATGAACGACCTGATCGCGGTTGGAGTAGTCGACAGCGTCGGGGCCACCCACGAACCAGTTTCGCAGCCACTGGTCGGGGATATAGGTCCTCATGCCGTAGTACGGGGGCGACGTGATAACCCAGTCGAACCGAGCTTCCGGCGTGTCTGGCTGGAGCGCCTCGGCCTCCCGGCTGTCCGCCAATCGCACGGCTCCCGTGATGTCGGAAGACGTTCCGTAGTAGCGCTTCGCCCGCCGTTCAATCACGGCCAAGACTTCGATGGCGTCAGGCTCAAGCCCTCGCCCCTGCCAGAAGCGTGTCGCATAGGCAGGCTTGGGGGCGTAGGTGCGGGGGCATTGGTTGGAGAAGTAGCTCGGGAAGGTCTTCTGCTTCGGGCCATGCAGCGCACCCAGGACGATTCCGCGGAGTGCGATGCGGGCGTCCGTGGTGCAGTCCTCCAGGAATGCCTCTCGGAATCGACACAGCGCATCCAGCACGGTCGGGTGAAACGCCCATTGCCAGAACTCGCTGGTCGGGATGTGGCGCGCTTCACGTTCGGTCAGAATCCTGCGTGCCTCGGCAAGGATGTCATCAACGGTGGTCGTCGCGAGCTTGGATGCCGTGATGGCTGCAGCAACCGGACTGGAGTCCACCCCAAGGGAACGGAGGCCGACAAGTCGTGCAGCGAAATTGGTGGTGCCCCGGCCGCAGAAAGGATCAAGCACTACATCACCTGCCTGTGCTCTCCGCTTCAGGATGTTGAGCGGAAAGTCGAGCGGGAACATCGTGAAGTAGGGGCAAATTCCGTTCAGAGCCGTTTGTGCGGTGGACACTGCCTAGCTCCTCTTTCTGACGTAGGCAGTGTTGCGGGTCGGATGGCGGTATTGCTCCCACCCCTGGTCTTGAGGGCCGTAGAAATCGACAAGCGCCTTTTTCACAAGCCGAAAGGCCAAGGTGTCTCTATCGTCCAAATGAGCCGGCAAATGATCGAGGAAGAACGCTTTGAGCGATCCCCAGGCAGCCCCTTCCGACGACTCGATCTTTGCCATCAGCTTGGCATCGGCCCGCAGGGCGTCGATAGCCCGCTGCTCGATGTTTGCCATGACGTCTACCGGCTCGGCGTCTTCGACTTCGGCCTCTGCAGGAAACAGAGCGCCTGCGCCCTCGGCTTCGGGAACGCGGACTGTCGTCGCGATCTGCCTCATCCCGGAGAAGGTGCTGCGCAGCGTTTGGGCGTAGGTGTGACCGGCTGGCTGGTTGTAGTCGTGGTCCCGCATCGAGAACATCTTCTCGAATGACAGGGCGCGGAGGCTGACTGGATAGGGCTTGCCTCCCACGGAGCTCCAAAACACACCCTGGCCCGGGATCGGCTCGTTGAGGAGCGAGCTCAACAAATCATCACTGAAATGGGCGTTGGCTCGTTTCAGGGACGTGAGATCCGCCGCCGACAACAGGTGGAAGATGAACCAGTTGTCACCCTGGCTGAGGATCTCGACTGGAATGCTGCCCGGCTGCTGCGTGATCAGCAGCGCGCCCAGATCGTACTTACGCCCTTCCTTCACCCAGGCGATGTAGGGCTCTGCAGCCGGTGCATTTTCGTTCAGCACCGATTGGGCCTCTTCGACGACCGCGATCGTCGGGATCGTCTTTGGATCGGCTGCGGTGAATTCCTGTTGGTTCCGGTCGAAGATCCGGCGCAAGATCAGGCCCGAGAGAACGAGCGATTGGCCGCCGCGCATCTGCGAGACGTCAATGACGCACAGCTTCCCCTCGGAGAGCGCGTGAACCAGCATGTCCATAAGCTGGCTGCTCTTGTCATGCAGCATCTTCACGATCGCCGTCATGTTGCCTCTGGCCGCCAGGGCCTCGGCCTCCTGCCGCTGAGGATCAAGGTCGAGCAGTCGGCAGATATCGTCAAGCGGCGTGGTGTTCCCGGTCGTATCGATCAGATTGACCAACGACTCCCACCGGTCTTGCGGAAGCCCGCGTAGCTTCCGAACGTTCTGCTGCTCCTGACGTTCTGGTCCGAGTGCGATCGAAATCACATCGCCTGGACGTAGGCGACGAATGTCCAGCTTGATTCCGCCAGCCACGAACGACTGGTAGAACGGACTCGGATTCTTCCTATCGGTGAAGACGACGACCTTGTCCTCCAGCGCGGGGACATCGCACAGCCCCGGACGGCCCTTGTCGTCAGGCCAGAAATATTCACCATCTGGATCGAAGATCACCGTGCCGACGGGAACCTGCTTGCCGGCGCGCTTGGTGACGAAGGGCGTCGTCTCGTAGAGCTTCGAGAAGAGCAGCTTGTTGAGATTGGATTTGCCGAAACCCGCTCGGGCAAAGATAAAGCTGCGGCGAGATACCAGTGACTCGATCGGGAAGCGGACTAATACCTCGGGATCGACCACCTGCATCCATTCTTGCGCCTGGAGTGATTTGCTGCCCGCGGCGTAGATGTACTCGCCGAAGGCCAGATGGCCGATGGGTGCCCCATCGATGTTGTGACCGGCGATCTCCCGCAGCACGTCGTCGTTCGGAAATGCCACCTTGCTGCCAACATGGGGGAGCCGGCGATGCGAGGGAACGAAGGTCAGCCCTTTGCCATTTCGCCGCAGCACACCGAGAACACGGATGTTCACCCGGTATTTCAGGTACTGCTCACGCAGATCTTCGGGAATCGGCCGATCCTCGCGGACCGCGCGGATGTTGAACTCCTCGCCGGAGCCGAAAGACAGCTTGCCCTCTGAGGAGAAAGAGGCGATGCGGCCCAACACCGCCTCATCGGGCGTCTCCAACTGGACGAGAAGGAACTGCCCATGCATCGGGATGTTCTGGAACTCGTTCCGATACGGCAACACCAGGTCGGCGTGGAACTCCATGCCCCCTTGCTGGAAGCCCCGGAAAATGCCGACGACTTGGTCCCTGGGAAAAAGTTGGATTTCTGCCATGTTGTTCCCCCTCATCCGTACCGGCGTTGCGCTGGGTCGGCGTCCTGTAGTTGAAACGCGTCCAAAGTCCCCGCGTCACCACCGAGACTCGATCGCACACCCTCATAAATGAAGTCCTGCAGGATGTCGAAATCGAAATCGACCAGGGCTGCGTTTTCATGTGCCTTTTGCAGGCAACGCGGATAGTGCGGCACCGGGAAGCCGTTGATCGCGTCGGCGAGCATCGAGCCGAGGATGGTCTGCGACTCTCCGACTTGGGGCACAAAGATGTCCACCGGCCACACTGGGTCGCGGCGGTGTGAACCGAACTTCACCAGGAACATCTTGCCGCCGACGAACTTGTTGATCTCTCCACCCTCACCGGCGCGGTCATCGCCTCGCGCGAATTCCGACCAGACGTAGGCCTGTTCCTCCACCTCGCGCGGCACCTCCACGTAGGCCGGATAGTCGGTCTGAAGGACGCCTTCCAGTGCCATAGCGAGGCGATACCGTGAAAGCACCTTGCTGTGTTTGGCCACGCCAGCCAGGTATACCCGACGGCGGCTCTTGCTCCACTGCGCCTCGATGCGGTCCTTCATGCCCTGGAGCAGTCGCTGGAACAGGTCCTTGGCGAAGACCTTGCTGCGCAGTAGCCCGTCGCAAATGATCAAGGTGTCGGTACCAAAGTCCTTCTTCAGGATGGCGAACAAGATCGCCCACTCGACCAGTTCCCTGTAGACCTGCACCCAGCTGGGCGAAACCGGCTTCCCCTTATCGGTTGGCCGAATCATGTGGGAGAGCGCCGGCAGGCTGGCCACACCCAGAAAGGCCATCATCTCGCCCAGTGCCGTCCGCGCCGACCCGTCCGCAGCGAACTGACGCTCGTTGAGCTTCTGGACGGGGGTTGTGGGCGAGACCGCCTCCAGGCAGTACTCGTTGTTGCTGCTATCCACCACCCGGACCAGCTGGATCAGGAAGGGGTCGAACTGAAGCTGGTTGTTGCCGCCATCGGTGCCGACCAGCGAGATCGACGTCGTGGCACGCGGCTGGATGCGGCGCGTGGCACTCTTCAGAGGGCGGATCTCTTCCCGCAGCGCGTCCAGCACCCCCTGGTCGGTGCCGATGCAGTCCGCGATGGCCTCCTTCAGTTGGGCCTGGCTTGCCGGGTCGATCATCCCCCCTCCTGCCGATTGGCTGTTCAAAGATGTACAAGTTTGCCGTATCCTTGCCAAGATTACCATCATCACCAGCCCCTGTCCCGGTACCGGGTGAGGAAGCGATGAAAGAAGACACTGGAGAGATATTCACCCTCGATGAAGTGGCGGCCTACCTCAAGGTGGGCAAACGCACGGTCTATCGCTTGGCGGCGGCCCGGAGAATCCCAGCCTTCAAGGTGGGTGGAACATGGAGATTCGCGCGTGCGGACATCGACAACTGGATCAAGCAGCAGTCGTCCGTGGATCAAGGGATCGACCACCCTGACCCACCGAAGGAAGGGCGCTGACCATGAAGCTGATCCATAACACCGGCACAGACCGGGTCATCGACCTGATGCGTCCGCACCTCAAGCGCGGCAACCAACTCAGCTGCGTCACGCCCTCGTTCTCCCTCTTTGCATTCGCCGAACTGCGCGACGCGCTGTCAGAGCTGGATCGGGTCCAGCTGATTCTGCCTCCTGATGACGACGGGCTCGAGTTCCTTGGCGGGGAAGGCGACCGGGCTGCGCGCAATCGCTTGCAGGCCCGTTGGTTGGCAAACCAGTGCGCGAAGTGGATTGAATCGCCCCGGCTTCTCTAGACACATTCGAGCCGGTTCGTGTGGCGTCGTTCGAACTCGACCGGCGAGAGCCGATCGGTATGCCCGTGACGCCTCACGGGGTTATAGAACATCTCAATGTACTCGAACACGTCCTGGCGGGCGGCGTCGCGGCCCGGATAGATCCTGCGCCGAATTCGCTCCCGCTTGAGCAACTGGAA
>JAKOVB010000124.1 GCA_029782295.1 Pseudomonadota bacterium | reverse complement strand
GTGACGGGTGGTGGCGTGGTGAGCAACGTGACCGCGACCAGTGCTGATGTGACTGGCCTGGTGCCGAACACTGCCTACACCTTCACGGTGTCTGCAGCGGGCCAGAGTGCTTCTGTCACGACGACGACTCCGTCTGTTGCTCTGGGTACTCCGGTTGTCAGCAATGCGACAGGCACCAGCCTGACGCTGACCTGGACCAATCCGAACGGCGGTGCATTGCCGGTGGTGACGGGTGGTGGTGTGGTGAGCAACGTGACCGCGACCAGTGCTGATGTGACTGGCCTGGTGCCGAACACTGCCTACACCTTCACGGTGTCTGCAGCGGGTCAGAGTGCTTCCGTGTCGACGACAACCCTGGCTGTTGCAGTTGGTACTCCGGTTGTCAGCAACCTGACAGCGAACAGCCTGCATCTGGCCTGGACCAATCCGAACGGTGGCGCACTGCCTCTGCTTGTGACTGGTACTGGTGGGGTAGTGAGCAACGTGACCGCGACCAGTGCTGATGTGACTGGCCTGACTTCGAACACTACCTATACCTTCACGGTGTCGGTGGCTGGTCAAAGTGCATCGGTGACAACTACGACATTGGCGGCGGTGTTGAATGTTGCAACCAACGTGGCAGTTGTCTTGGTAAATGACACGACAGCTCAACTGAGCTGGACTGACAACTCAATCAATGAGTCTGGTTATCAAATCAGCCTGCGTGATTTCACAAATGGCCAGATTCAAACATTGGTTGCCAACACTGGTGTGGCATCGCCGACTAACGGTAATCTGGCAGCCACGTTGAACCTGGCGCTGACAGCTGGCCATCTGTATGGGGTCTACGTCAATGCACTGTCTGGTACAACTGTAGGCCCGATCAGTGGCTACGCCCGGATTGACCTGAGAACAGCGCCTGTCGCTCCTGCAACAGTCACTGCAACTCAGTCTGCTACCCCGGGTGTTGTGACGGTGAATTGGACCGAAACGTCCAATAGTGTAAGTAGCTTCACTATCGAACGCCTTGATCTGGTCAATAACACTACAACTGTTGTTGCCAGCGGGGCTGCGGTAAGTGGTATTGCAAGAACCTATACTGACACCGTAACCGTGTCTGGTTCATATCAGTATCAAGTGACGGCTGTAAATGCATTTGGAAGTAGTGCTGCAACATTGGCAACATCACCAGTAATCAATGTGGTTATGCCATAATGATCCCAGCGGGTGCCGACTTGAGTCGGCACCCGGATGGCAAGCATAGGAGTAAAAATCGATGAATAAATATTATGCTGGCTTTGCCGGCATTTTTTTTATAGCTGTATCTAACAGTTATGCCGCTGAATATGACAAGCAAACTTTTGCTAATGATAAGGCTGTGACCAGTTATAGCCTCGGCGTACAAACCGCCCGGACTTTCGTCAGGGATGATGTGGACGTTGATATGGATATGTTCGTTAAAGGACTTACCGATGCATCATCGGGTAAGGAATTGCTTCTTCCGGAAGATCAGTTAAAAAAAGTCCTGAATAACTTTCAGACCGAGCTTCGTCGCAACATCAAGAAGAACAGAACAATTGCTGCAGGTGAAAACATGCGCAAGGGCAAAGAGTTCCTCGACGAGAATAAATCCAAACCCGGGGTGGTAGTGCTTCCTGATGGGTTGCAATATAAAGTGCTGACTGCTGGTAGCGGTAAGGTGCCTGTCGATACCGATACCGTAGAAATAAATTACCGTGGCCGACTGATCAATGGAAAGCAGTTTGATGCGAGCGAGCAAGGGGTGCCTGCCAAGCTCCAGGTTTCACAGGTGGTTCCAGGATTCAAGGAAGCTTTGAAAATGATGCCAACGGGGTCGAAATGGGAAATTTATATCCCAAGTCAGCTGGCTTATGGACCCCGTTCAGTTGGTTCTGAGATTGGCCCCAATGAAACACTGATATTTGAAATTGAATTGGTGTCTATCAAATAAGTGTTTCATGCGTTATTTGCTCTGGTGTCCTAACTTGGAGTCATGGATTTATGAGATGTATTAAGTCAGGTAATCATTTCTATAAGGCCACTGGGTCGAGCCTGTATGCGATTTTGATCGGGTTGAGTATTTCATTCACATCGATGGCCGAGGAAGAGGGCGCCCAGGCAACTGTTGAAACTGCGGCAGTTCCAGCCGATGCCCCCTCGGCACAGGCAGAATCACCCGCAGTGTATCCAGATGTTCCTCCGAGTCAACAGGATCTGGTTAATCAGGCGGCTGATGGTGAGGTTGTCATGCCAAGAGTCAGGAAATTCGTAAAACCTGACCGGTCATTGATGAAGGCTTCTGTGGCAAATATCAAGAAGGGGGATGCCTTCCTCGAAGAAAATCAGCGTAAGCCGGGCGTTGTTAAGCTCAACAGTGGGTTGCAATATAAAGTCATTAAAGCTGGTTCGGGCCCCAAGCCGGTGGATAGCGATATTGTCAAATGCCATTATCGCGGCACACTGATTGATGGAACTGTTTTTGAGCAATCTGAATCAGGCAAGGCAGCTAATATTAAGGTGGAGCCTCTCGTTCCTGGACTAAAAGAAGCAATCAAGTTGATGACTGTTGGGTCCAAGTGGGAAGTATATCTGCCGCCTGAGCTTGCTTTTGCTTCCAAGGGGAAGCCGCCGAAGGTCGGACCTGATGCGGTGGTCATTTACAATTTGGAACTTCAAGGAATTGTTCCGCAAACTCCCAAGAACCCTTGATGCATATTTCCAAGAGTAGTCATTTCATCCTAAAACAAGTACTTATAGTACTGCTGTTCACTGCAATAAATACTTTTGCAGCAGAAAGCGATGTTGAACAGGGACGTAAAATTTATATGGAAGGTGTACTGCCTTCCGGAAAGCCGCTTGAGGGTTTTCGTGCCGGGGAAGTGCTTACCGGGAAGCAGGCGGCTTGTGTTTTGTGCCATCGCCCAAGTGGCATGGGATCTGTTGAAGGAGACATTCAGGTTCCCCCAATCACTGGGAATTATCTGTATCGTCAAGGCGGCATGTTGCTTGCCACTATGGATCCAAGAAGTGGCAAGCGGTTCAATCAGGCCCACGACCCCTATACCGATCAATCTGTTGCCACCGCGATCCGAGAGGGTGTCAATGTTGCCGGGGAACAGATGAATGTGCTGATGCCGCGCTATCAGCTCAAAGATGACGAGGTCCGTTACCTGACTGCATTCCTTAAGCAGCTTTCATCGAAATACTCCCCAGGTGCGACAAAAGATACCGTCTATTTTGCTACCGTAATTACGCCTGACGTTGATCCGGAAAGAAGGCGGATGCTGTTGAATGTTCTGCAGCGCGGATTTATGCGTAAAAATGGTAGTACAGTGGTTTCAAATCCTAGAATCAGCAGGCGGCATATGGTGACAGCGGCTGAAATGGTTTTGGGTACTGAGAGGAAGTGGGACCTGCAAGTCTGGGATCTTAAAGGACCTGCAGAAACTTGGCGTTCTCAATTAGAGGAGTTTTATAAATCACGCCCGGTTTTTGCGCTCATTTCAGGTTTGTCGGGATCTACCTGGCAGCCTGTGCATGATTTTTGTGAGCAATCTCATATTCCGTGCTGGTTACCAAGCGTCGACTTGCCGGTCGAGTCAGGCGGAAATTTCTATAACCTGTACTTCCAGAGGGGCGTCGCCTTGGAAGCGGAAGTCCTGGCTAAATACCTTTCCGAAACGCCTGACAGAGTGCCTCGGCGGCTCATCCAGCTTTACCATGATGATGTTTTAGGCAATAGCGCCGCATCAGTATTGAGTAGGGCCTCCAAAGAAAAGGGCATTAATGTTGAGAGTCGTCCGTTATTGAGTGGCAATGTGGACTCTGTGAAAAGTGCATTGTCAGGTCTGACGGAGAAGGATGCAGTCATGCTGTGGATGAGGCCTGAAGATTGCAAGATGTTGAAAGATGTCCAGGTTCCTAATGCCAACATTTACATTTCTGGACGTATGTCTGGAGCAGAGAAATCACCACTGCCCAAAGTCTGGAAAAAATCGACCCGGATGATTTTTCCTTATGAGTTACCAGACAAGCGTCTTGTGAATTTAAATTATTTTCATCGGTGGATGCGTGTAAATGAAATCCCTATTGAGGATGAGCCTCTGCAAGCTGAAGCATATTTCGCGCTTGATTATATGACCGATACGATGACGGAGATGCTGGATAACCTTTACCGTGATTATCTGCTTGAACGGGCTGAATACATGCTCAGTAAAAGCGAAGGGTCCAAGGCGGAAATTCGTGACCGATCACGTCAGGTCATGAGATGGTCTACCCGCACCCCGCGTGGGACGCCTCAAGAGGAAGCACTGGTTGAACAGACTGTCGCCGGTAAGGAAAAAAATATCCCCGGAACGGGTTATGCCGAAGTGCCAAGTAAAAGCACCACTATATACCCTCGGATGAGCCTTGGAGTGGAGCAACGTTTTGCCTCTAAAGGGGCATATGTGGTTAAGTTTGACGACAATGAAGGTTCGTCACTTGCAGCAGTTTCCTCTTGGATTGTGCCTTAGCAATTTCGTATAGAAATAATTTTTAAGGAGTGATTGGTATGAAAAAGTTTGGAACTACCCTTTCAGCACTTTTCATTGCGCTGAATTATTCATCTGCTGTCATGGCGCATGATGATATGGATATGCATGAGCATCATCACCATCATGAAATGCCCACTGAAACCAAGCGGACTGAAGTGAATATTAGTCTGCCCAAGGTAGAACTGGTCCGGCAAGATGGGAAAAAGGTTCAGTTCCAGGATGAGATCAGCGATGGACGGGCTGTCGTGCTAAGTTTCATTTATACGACCTGCACGGCCATTTGTCCTATGACCAGTCAAACCATTTTCAAGCTGCAAGGCAAGCTGGGTGGCGATCTTAACAAGGTGCATCTGGTTTCTGTATCAATTGACCCCGAGCAGGACACCCCTGATCGCCTGGCAAAATATGCTGATAAGTACCACGCGAGCAAGTACTGGGATCATTACACCGGAACCGAAGAGGCCAGTATCAAGGTTCAGAAGGCTTTCGATGCTTATCGTGGGGATAAAATGAACCACGCTCCTGTGACTTTCATTTGGAGTGGTAAGGGTCAGAGCTGGGTCAGATATGATGGTTTTGCTACACCGGATGATATGTTGCATGAAGTGCATCATCAATTAGGGATGCATTAGTGAGCACAAATTTCACTTGCTTGCTAATAAAATCAATATAATATGATTGGTTAGTTAAGTAGTGCTTTAGGAGGTTAAATGTTTGACCATCATTTTTTTCGCGACGAAGCTGCGGAAAGCAGCTTGCCGGTCGGAGGAAAAGTGTTGATGGTCGATGACGAACCTCGGTTCGTAGAAAGTCTCCGACCTTTACTCTCCTTGAAGGGTTTTGATCAGCAGATCTGCAATAGTGGCAAAAACGCATTAAGCCTGCTTAAGCGTGAAAAATTTGATCTGATCCTTCTGGATCTTAATCTGGGGGACATGACCGGCCACGATGTCATGGAACAGATTAAGCTTCTTGGAATCGAGACTCCGGTTATCGTCATCAGTGGTGATAATTCCATTGATGCGGCAATTGATGCCTTGCGTAACGGAGTTTACGATTTCGTCAGAAAGCCTTTTGAGCCGGAACAATTGATTAGGGCGATAGAGAACGCTGTCTATAAAACGCGACTCGAACGTGCAAATCAGGAAATCCACGAAAAGCTCGAACAATCCAGAAATGTCTACCGCTATCTTGTCGATAGTTCACCGGATCTGATCTATACCTTAGATGAAAACGGTTGTTTTACCTTTGTAAATGAACGGGTTGAAATGCTCGTTGGGTATACAAAGGAAGAGTTGCTGGGTAAACACTACTCGGCTCTCGTATATGAAGAAGACATTGATCGAGCAAAGTACGTTTTCAACGAACGTCGTACGGATCACCGTACCACACATAACATCGAGCTAAGATTGAAGTGCCGTCTGGGAGATGAGCAGTTCCGTCACTTCGAGAATAATTTCGTCACTATTGTGCTGAAATCCAAAGGGCTCTATGACTCCCATGGAGGCGGGGGGCCTTTTATCGGAACATACGGAGTTGCGCGAGACATCAGTGATCGAAAAAAGGCAGAGGAGCTGATTCATTATCAGGCCTATCATGATGCGCTAACCGATCTTCCTAACCGGACCCTTTTTAAGGATCGTCTGGGGTTGGCGGTTGAACAGGCCAAGAGAAGCAATGAGCAGTTTGCAGTCATGTTCCTGGATCTCGACAGATTCAAGCTGGTCAATGATTCATTAGGACATCATTTCGGCGATGAGTTGCTTAAAATTGTCTCAACCAGGCTAAAGAAGGTCCTTCGAAAAGGGGATACCTTGGCACGGGTTGGTGGGGATGAGTTCAACCTGTTACTGCCAAAACTGAAGAGCCCCGATCATGCGAGAAAACTGGCTGCTAAATTTCTTGATCAGTTGGTGAGCCCGTTTAAGCTTGAAGAGCATGAGGCCTATATCTCCGGAAGTATTGGAATTGCCATTTATCCAGATCACGGTGAAACCCCGGAAGCTTTGATCAAAAGTGCCGATATTGCCATGTACCACGTCAAGTGGGAGGGCAAGAACGGCTGCATGCTCTACAACAAGAACATGAATGAAGTCTTCCATCGCAAGCTGTCGATGGAAAATGAATTGCGTCGTGCACTTGATGCTGATCAGTTCATCTTGTATTACCAGCCTCAGGTGGATGTTATCAATTCATCCATCGTTGGGATGGAAGCGCTGATTCGATGGCAGCATCCTGAGTATGGGCTGGTTCCACCTAATGAGTTTATTCCGTTGGCTGAAGAGACCGGTCTAATAGTTAGGATTACAGAATGGGTGCTCAAGAAGTCCTCAGAACAATTCCGGCTTTGGCATGACATGGGGTTTGGCCATGTTCGTTTGTCTCTCAATTTTTCCCCTCAGGATGTTGAGCGCAAGGACTTTGTCGGCATGGTCAAAAAGCAGCTTGGGCTGAATGGAATCGGTCTCGATGGTCTTGAAGTTGAAATCACGGAAAGCACGTTGATGCGGGACATGGAGAACTCCATCAGCAAGCTTAAGGCGCTCGCAAACGGAGGTTCCAAGATAGCGGTTGATGATTTCGGAACGGGATACTCCTCGCTAAGTTACCTGAAGCGGTTTCCTATTAATACCATCAAGATCGACAAATCCTTTGTCCATGATGTCACAGATGGGATGAGTGAGGTCCCTATCGTTACTGCGATTACTGCGATTGCCGATGGCTTCAAGATGCGGCTAATAGCGGAGGGGGTGGAAACATCTGAGCAGATGGAGTACCTGAAGTCACGGGGATGCCAAGTCATGCAGGGGTTTCTGTTTAGCCGTCCGCTGAGTACGATTGAGGCAACCAATGCACTCTTGAACCAGCAGAATCTGTTTATTCGCTCAGGTTCTGCGATTCATTAGTTTCTGGGTAAAAGTTCTTAAAAGAACAACCTTACGCCTGCCGAGATTTTAACTCGTTGTATCGATTTCTGATTTCCCTGAAACTCTTATGCTGTGTCGATCTGACCTGAGGTGTCACAAAAGATTGCAGTCGGGTTTGTAGTCTCACAGTGTTGTATTCCTGAGAAATCAGGCAAACACCCTCTGTAATCAGTTTCAGTACCAAAAGCTCCTCTTGAGTCTTGGAATGAATGTTTTCCGCTATTGGGATGAAAATAAAGTAAGCCAGTATGATTCCATAAAGCGTTGAAGTTAATGCGACTGGGATGGTTTGCAACACAATTCCAGTGTTCTCGATTCCCGCAAGCATGCCAACAAGTCCAACCACCCCTCCTGCAACTCCGAAAGCTGGTGCGAGCAAGGCCATATGACGGAACAGTCGTTCGTGCCTTGCCCGTCTTTGTTGGAAAAATTGAACTTCGGTGTAAAGAGAATCCCTCAGTTCATCTTGTTTGAATCCATCAACCAACATTGAAAGCGCTCGTTCAAGAAACAGCACGCTTGTGCGTTCGCCTTCCTTTTCAAGAGCAAGTAATCCTTCAATCCGGGATTGTATGGATAGGTCCAGCAGGGCATCTACAATTTCTTCCCCGGATGGCACTTTGCTTTTGTAACTGTTGATGGCTACGGTGACAGCGGCTTCAATGACCTTCTTCGGGTAACTTAGGAATGTCGCTCCGAGTGTTCCGGCAACAACCACGATGAGGCCGACCATGCTAAACATCAGCGAGGCGCCATTCCCAATAAAAAACGTGCTAAAAAGAAGCAGGGAGCAAAGTGCAATACCTGTTATTGAGTGGGTGTGTTGTTTCACGGTTTGTACTCATTTCGAGTGATGAGGATTTCAACTCTTCGGTTCTGGGCTTTGTTTGTTGAGTCTATGCTTTTAGCTACGGGGCGGTAAAAAGCATGACCTGAAACAGTAAATCGACCAGGATTTAGATTGCCTGCTTCAATCAGGTAACGTGCCACTCTGGATGCCCTTGCCGAAGAAAGTTCCCAGTTCGTTGGGTATGTAGTTGTCTTTATAGGGAAATCATCGGTGTGTCCTGAAACTTCTATCATGTAATTATTGCTTGCAATAACGCCAGCCAATTTGTTCAGGAATTGAATTGCATCCTCCTTGAGCTCTGCCGACCCAGAGTCAAATAGCAGATTGCCTCGGACGCTGACCTTGACTGCCTGGTTTTCGGTCAGCACTACGTCAATGTTGTCGAGGTTTGCCTCTGTCACCAACTTCTCACTCAGCCTCAGGATCTCTTCGGCGGGAATCGATGCGTCAGGTGATTTATCTATGGATTTTTCTTGATGATTTGGCGATGCTTTGACGATGGAATTTGAGTTGGTTTTGTTATGCAACTCACGGGAGTTTTGTTCTGATGGCTTTGTTACGAAAAGAACAGCAAACATAACCATCATGACCATCATTAAATCGGACCATGGTACCGACCAGTGCAATGGAATTTCCAAGTTTAGCTCATGGTGATCTTCCCACTGACCAGGTCGGAGTGAACGGGCTTCACTACTGGGGGCTGCGCTTCTTCTTTCAAACTGAGGCGATGTTGCCGGCTCTGCAAGATTCAGTTGATTGGGGTCTATATACATTTAAATTCGTCCTGTAGATGACAAAAATGAATGTCATTACTTGCATGAGCCATCAGTTTTGTATGGCTTCTTGGGGATGTCGATAAAAAATGTCAAACCGAGGGTTTTGCGGTTGATTGATACTCTCTCGGTCAGATGAAAGACATCCGTGAATTCATAATTGATTTCACTGTCGGAGAAAGTGGCTTCTGTCGCGTACGTCTGTGTTTTCCCGGTGACGTAATGTTCGATGTGCGTGACGTTACCACTCGCCTCGTCATAGATAACCGAGAAAATAATCGGTGCTTTAGGGTTGTTGGCAATACAGTCCATCTGCTGAGGGGTTGCGAATGCAGATGTAGCAGTTGTAATAAGGAAGATTGCGGATAACCCGAATTTCCAAGGATAGCTGACAAGCATTTGGTTCTGCCTTTTGATGTATTGCCGTTTGGAAAGATAGTTAGCGGAATACCCAATTGCCGTTGGGTTGCTGGAAAATGGCGCCATTGGATCTTTTGCGCGCCCTTCGTTCTACGCCATTGTATTTTCCATTCTTAACTTGCGACTGCAGTGGTTTCTGATCTGCTTGTTCCGGGGAATCAAGTAACTTCTTAAATCTTGTGTATTTGATATATGAGATAAGATACAACTCAAGGATGATGATAAGAACAACTAATACGATCCCACTATCTAAGTCCATGTTTTCATCTCCATACCGAAATTAATAACCGGCGGCATAAGCGGCAAGATCTTGCCGCTTTGGTCATGTATCATTTTTAGTCGATAAAAAATTCTATATATTTCAATTGGATATGGTTTCATAACCAACTTGGTAGATTAGTGAGCAAAAATCTTGCCAAGTGACTTGATGCCATGTTCCTGGGGGGCGGCTCTTTACAATCGTCGCTGGTTTGGATAATTTTTAAGGGTGGCATTAAGACTTCCTTAAGAATGCCGATAAATAATTATTCAGATACATTGATCATTCGAGCTATTGGGAGGGGTATGCAAGCAAAGATCGAAAAATTGACTTCTCTGATGGAGGGGGATACCTATTGCACGTTATCTATTTTTGGTGAGGGTGTGCCTTTGGCTCCTCATTGCAATAGAATGATCCTGCGGGCGCCTCATCCGATGTATCCCAAGACCTTGGACCATAATGAAGATCACGTCGTGATGTCGAGGTTGCTTGAGGACATTTGTGATCGGATCAATTCCTATGAAAGATTGAAGCTGGTCGAGGAAGAATTTCAAAAGACACTGGCTTGGTTGGGTTCGGTAACTTTTGAGAACGCTGAAAGTGAATATGAAAAGTCGCAATTGTTGGAGCGACTTTCACAAACACTGAGCGAGCAGTCGACATCAAATCCAGAATAGTTGCTAAAATCTTTTTCAAAAACGGCCCAGAGTAATTTCTGGGCCGTTTTGTTTTATGGTTTGACTTGATTCGCGTGGCAAGCCCCCGTCCTTCAGGGGAATCTCTAAGTGTTTGGTATTAGGGAAGGAATCACGCCATTATCCGATACTTCACCTATGTGAACGCAATCAAGCCGAGACGCTTCTTTGCTCAGTCAATTCGCTTTCGTTCTGGAACGGAATAGAGTCAGAAAAAGTGCAAAGGACATTTATAGGGTGCCTAATGGTCGTTACCCTGTATGTCTGCTTCTTACTCTGACTTTGAAGAGCACAGATTTTCTACGCGTTCAGCGCGGACAATCAACCGTCCAAGGGCATTCGACTGTTAAAATTGCTTAATTATTGTCTTAAACTCACCGATTGGGACTGGTTTGCTAAACAAATAGCCCTGATATGCCGAACATCCAAACTGCCTTAAAATAGCAAGCTGCTCATCCGTCTCAACGCCTTCAGCAATAACTTCCATCCCGAAATTTCTGGCCAGGTCGATAATGGTCTTCACCATTACGGCATCACCGGCATTCGATTTCATGTCCCGAACGAAGCTTTGATCAATCTTGATCTGATTCAGCGGCAATTTCTTCAAATAAGATAAGGAGGAATATCCCGTACCGAAATCATCTAATGACAATCTAACCTTCAATACCTCTTTTAATGCCAGCATTTTTGCAATGACAAAATCCAGGTCATCCAGTGCCACACTCTCAGTTAGCTCCAACTTCAACTGAGACGGGTTTACATGGTGTTTATCAATCATGGTCTTTACCAGTTCGACAAAATCAGCTTGTCTGAACTGTTCTGCACTAACGTTTACAGCAAGAATTAGATCACGGGTTTTTTCATCCTTGCTCCAGTCGGCAAGTTGTTGGCAAGCGGCATCAAGAACCCACAGTCCGATTTCCAGAATCAGGGAACTTTCCTCTGCGACAGGAATAAACTGTGATGGGGAAACCATTCCACGCTTAGGATGTATCCATCTTATGAGTGCTTCTGCCCCGATGGGTTTTAAGTCTTGATCCAACTGTATCTGATAATAAAGATGCAATTGATTTTCGGTAATAGCACGGCGCAAATCAGCTTCCAGTACTGCTCGGGTTTCTACCGATCTCTGCAGTTGAGGATCAAAAAATCTAACGCGATTACGCCCAGAGTCCTTGGCTTGATACATCGCCATATCTGCGCGTTTAACCAAATCATCGACGGATGTCTGATTACCACAAAAAAGCGTTACGCCAATGCTGGGGGAACTGTGATGCGTTTGATCATTAAGTTGATAGTCGGTAGCAAGTACTGCCCGAATTTTTTCTGCAAATTGCGCTACGTTCTGAGAAGCTTCATGTTCATCAGCACTAACATTCTCAATGAGCACGATGAATTCATCACCACCCAAACGAGCAACGGTATCTACATCTCGAACACTATGTTTGAGGCGCGAAGCCACTTCTGCAAGCAGTGCATCTCCATAATCATGTCCAAAAACATCGTTAATCGTCTTGAAATTATCTAAATCTAGAAACATCAAAGCGCCATATTGATGGCTACGTGATGAAACCGCGAGGGCAAGATTGAGTCTTTCGATCAATAAGCGGCGATTGGGTAATCCCGTTAAAGCATCGTAGAACGCAAGGTTGTGAATCTCTTCCTCGGTTTTTTTTCGTGATGTAATGTCAGAAAAGATAGCCACATACTGAGTAGTTTCACCCGTCTCGTTTTTGACTGCTGTAATTGTTATTTCCTTGGGATAAATATTTCCAAACTTGCTTCTGTCCCATAGTTCCCCGGTCCAACTGCCTGCAGCTATCAACTCCCGCCACATCTGGGCGAAAAACTCCTTGTCGTGTTTCCCGGAACTTAGAATCCTGGGGTTCATTCCAATCACTTCTTCGGCTTTATATCCAGTGATTTTCTCAAAGGCCTGATTCACTTTAATGATCCTGGCTTCTGCATCAGTGATCATAATTGCTTCATGGGTCTCAAACGCAGTGGCTGCAACTCGAAGAGAATCTTCGGCAATCTTGCGCTGTTCTGCCATTTCGTTGAGGGCGACTCCAAGTTCAGAAAGTTCGTCATGGCCGATTACTTTTAAGGGTTCATCAAAATTACCTTTTGCAAATCTCTTCGCGGCGGCAATCATGGAATCAACTCGAACGGATATGAGCTTGTGAAGTATCAATGCCACAATCAGCGCCGAACAGATCAACAAGAACCCGAACACCAATGATTGTTGAAATACGTTGAACTTGGCTTGAGCAAGGTCATGGCTAATGTCATACTCGACATAGAGCAATCCATTTTGCTCACTTCCAACGCCCTGAGCCCCGATCTTCAAGATGATTGGGTAATACCCTTGGACGACTTGGCGCTCGAGGTTAGTTTGTAAATTGCTGGCATGCAACCGAATCACGCTTTCAGCAGTTTCGTCGCTATATCCTGGGATCCGGACGGCGCTGGTGCCTTCCCAATTTGCCCGATTGGCCAACAAAATTTGGTCTTCGCCATTTACCAGCAATATCTTTTTAAAGTCTGGCTGCAATGAGAAACTTGAAATAGTAGCCTTTGCATCTTGCAATGTATCCGTCGCCAATTGGGTGTTTAATACGTTCTGCAAGTACGTCATAGAAGCATCAACATAAACTCTGCTTTGCTTCTCGATAACCTGGTGCAAATTTCGCGTTGCCAGGAGGTACATCAAAAAAGCCGATATAACCGAAGCCAGAATTATCAGCGTTGGTACCAAGTAAGCTAATCGTCTTCGCATGTGAATGCTATTTAATGCAAGATTGGAAAGTTGGGTCTATTGCTTGTGAGGGGTCAACTGCAACTGGTAGCAGCCGCTGGCCGAGCATGACATCAGCCAATTTTTTAGCAGGCGTCAATAGTGCAGGTGCAGCCCCACCCAATAACACTGCATTCTGCATTTTGGACGGTTGCAAAAGTTCCTTCAACGAATTGCGAAACTCGCTTGGAGGCACCTTTACGCGATGAGCCATCATCCCGACAGCTTGATCAGTATTGCTTTGGATGTAATCAAATGTTTTGAACCAATGGCCTGCCAATTCGCAAATTTCCTCTCGCCTTTCTTTATAGACATCCTCCTGGACTACGAGCAAGTCAAAGATTTCATTGGGGATTTTGCTGCTATCGAACAGGACGTGCATTCCTGCTTTGGCCAAATTGGTTTTGAAGGGTTCAAAATTAATCGAAACATCGATTTTCCCCTCGCGGAAAGCCTGTTCATGCCTGTCTTCCGGCAGGGTGACAATTGTGACGTCAGAAGCTTTTAGTCCTGCCTTTTCAAGTGTTCTGGTCAACATGTACACACCAAGAGGTATATTGACTATGGCAATTCGTTTGCCTTTAAGGTCAGCGAGAGCTTTTATCTTCGGGCTTGCCATTACAGCATCAGCACCATTAGATACATCCAAGACAAACAGTATGCGCACCTTTCTCCCCTCTGCTAACAGTGAAAGGGTTTCATCCAATGTGAGTGTGGCAATATCTGCAGATCGGTTACTGAACGCTTCCATAGTTATATTCGAAGAGGGAAGCTCGGTCAGGTTATATTTTGATTCATCCAGATATCCGAGTTCACGAGCCAAGTACAGAGGCTCATATCCTGGCCATGGGCTACTGGCGATTCTCATGGGCTTGGATGGAGGCGGAGCACAGCTAACCAAGAGCAAAGCTAACGCGACAAATGTAATCATTGGTAACTTCATAACTTTCCGCCAGTTTTTAATTTTTTTAAGATCAAATATTATCGTGCAACCAATTTGCATCGAAGGGTGGAAATCTGAAATTTAGTTTCACTATGACCCGTGAGGCAATTCATACCACCACAATACATGAACAAGTAAATTTTTTAAATTGAAGATCTCCCTTCCCGCACTATCAGAAGTAAGACAGTCCCTTGAGGGGCAAATGGAAACTATTGGTATGTCATCGTTAGACTCTTGGATATCAAGATGTGGTAACACCAAAATTCTGAGCGATTGGCAGGGATTTTTATCCTGCAATGCAATGATTTCTTTTCGTTCCGATCCCCGTCCTTGAATTTTTTTAGCATCAACCACGTCATCAGAATGCATGCGCTGCTGCCGGTTTCGAAGCATGGGATAATGTAAGGCGTTTCTTGAGATCCGAATCGGTTGATATGATGAGCACACTATGAAAATTCTGCTGACAGGCAGGGACGGGCAGCTCGGTTTCGAATTGCAGCGTTCGCTCGCTCCTTTGGGGGAGGTTTGCGCCGTAGACATGCTGGAGTGTGATCTGTCGGACGAGTTGGCATTGCGCCGGTTGGTGCAAACGGTTAGGCCGGACCTGATAGTCAATCCTGCCGCTTATACGGCTGTTGATAGGGCTGAAAGCGAGCAGGGTCTTGCTGCAAGTATCAATAGGGATGCGCCGCGCATTCTTGGTGAAGAGGCAGCTAAAATCGGTGCCTGGGTAATCCACTACTCTACTGACTATGTCTTCGAGGGGTCTGGTGTCGAGCCATATAAAGAATCTGATGTGACGAATCCTCAGAATGTATATGGGCTTACCAAGCGCGATGGCGAGAACGCATTGCAGATCGCATGTGCACAGAGCCTGATTCTTCGCACGAGTTGGGTAGTGGGGTCCCACGGCGGCAATTTTGCCAAAAGCATGTTGAGACTGGGGGCGGAGCGTGAAGTGTTGAAGGTGGTCAATGACCAGTTCGGAGCACCTACCTCGGCAGCGCTGCTTGCGGACGTGACTGCGCAACTGGTTGGACGCGCAAGGCGTGAAGGTGTGACGGATTTCCCTTTCGGCCTATACCATGTGGTGGCAGGGGGTGAGACAAATTGGTACGACTACGCGCGTTTCGTTATCGGGCAGGCAATAACCGCAGGTGTGCCGATGAAGATTGCGCTGGATAATATTTATCCCATATCCACGCAGGATTATCCACTGCCTGCCAAGCGGCCTCTCAATTCCAGGCTGGATACGGGTTTGTTCAAAAAAACTTTTGATCTCGAATTGCCGGACTGGCGCATCGGTGTGGGCCATGTCCTGCAGCAGATACTTTGACTGGAATATCATGAACTCACGTAAAGGAATTATTCTCGCTGGCGGTTCCGGGACAAGGTTGTATCCGGTCACTCAGGCAGTGTCGAAGCAGTTGCTGCCGATATACGACAAACCGATGGTCTATTACCCGTTGTCGACACTGATGCTGGCCGGCATCCGGGACATTCTCCTGATATCGACACCGCAAGATACCCCCAGGTTTTCAGAGCTGCTGGGTGACGGCAGTCAATGGGGTATTAACATTCGCTATGCTGTGCAGCCATCGCCGGATGGATTGGCTCAGGCGTTTGTGATCGGCCGGGATTTTATTGGCAATCATCCAAGTGCTTTGGTCCTGGGAGACAACATATTCCATGGTCACGATTTAGCTGCTGTGTTGCAAAAAGCATGTGTGCGTAACAACGGTGCAACGGTGTTTGCTTATCGTGTACATGACCCTGAGCGCTATGGTGTAGTGGAGTTTGATGCTTCCGGGAGTGCAGTCAGCCTCGAGGAAAAGCCAGTTCTACCAAAATCGAATTATGCAGTAACCGGTCTTTATTTTTATGACAATCAGGTTTCTGAGATTGCAGCCAGCCTCAAGCCTTCTGCTCGTGGTGAACTGGAGATTACTGATGTCAATAAACACTACCTCTCCATGAAGCAGCTTGATGTGGAGGTTATGGGGAGAGGGCATGCGTGGTTGGATACCGGGACGCATGAATCCATGCTCGAAGCTTCATTGTTCATTGAGACAATAGAGAAACGTCAAGGGCTAAAGATTTCCTGTCCGGAGGAAATCGCTTATCGCATGGGTTATATTGGAGCAGACCAGGTTCAGGAAATTGCAGAAAAATACAAGAAAAATGGTTACGGTCAGTATTTGATCCGAATGTTGAGTGAAAAGGTTTTTTAATGCATGTAATTAATTCCGAGATACCTGATGTCTTGATCCTTGAGCCTAAAGTGTTTGGCGACAGCAGGGGGTTTTTTTTTGAAAGCTATAACCAGAAGAACTTTCAGGATGCCACTGGTTGGAAATCAGCGTTCGTGCAGGACAACCATTCCCGATCCCAGAAAGGGGTACTTCGTGGGCTTCATTACCAGATTATCCAGCCCCAAGGGAAACTGGTCCGTGTCGTGTCTGGAGAGGTTTTTGATGTGGCCGTCGATGTCAGAAAGTCGTCCCCAACTTTTGGCCGTTGGGTTGGGGTAAATTTGTCGGCAGAAAACAAGCGTCAAATGTGGGTGCCTCCGGGCTTTGCACATGGATTCCTTGTGTTGACTGATTTTGCTGAATTCTTATACAAGACAACGGACTTTTATGCGCCTCAGCATGAGCGGTGCATTGCCTGGGATGACCCGGATTTGGCCATTGCTTGGCCTTTAAGTGAACCGCCTTTATTGTCTGCCAAGGATAAGGCGGGATCGCCCTTGAAGGATGCTGAAGTTTTTATGTGAAGTTTTTATTTCGAGGATAGATCGGGCTATGCTGGCATGAGGTTTAATGAGTTTGTTTCTGCTTGAATTTGAGCAATCGTAATTTATGCGCATTAATTTCTAACTCTCTTAGATCGAATCACACTAAAAATGACTAACAAACTCAAAGGAATGATCCTTGCTGCCGGTCAGGGAACACGTGTCAGACCATTAACTAAAGATCTTCCTAAGCCAATGATCCCGATTCTTGGCAAGCCTGTGATGGAGTATCTGATTGAGCATCTGGCACGAAGTGGCGTCAAGGAGATCATGGTTAATACTGCGCATATGCATACCAAGATCGAGCATTACTTCGGTAATGGCCAGCAGTATGGTGTGCAGATAGGTTATTCCTATGAAGGGGCTTATGAGCATGGTGAAATCATTCCCCGCCCCATGGGGTCGGCAGGTGGTATCCGCAAGATTCAGGATTTTGGAGGTTTTTTTGATACAACTGCCATTGTGTTATGCGGAGATGCGCTGATAGATCTTGATATTGGCGCGGCATTGTTTGAACACCGCCAAAAGAAGGCGATGGTTAGTATCGTGACTATGGAAGTGCCGCTTAGCGAGGTTAGCAGTTACGGTATTGTTGAAACGGATGATGACGGACGGGTAGTTTCCTTTCAGGAGAAACCAAGGCCTGAAAATGCACGTTCAAATTTAGCCAGTACCGGCATCTATTTTTTTGAGCCTGAAGTCATCGACTTAATCCCTCCCGGTGAGGTCTACGATATCGGCAGCCAACTGTTTCCGCTGTTAGTGGAAAAGAAGCTGCCTTTTTACGCCCAGCGCCGATTTTATAACTGGATTGATATCGGACGTGTCACCGATTATTGGCAGGTACTTCAACGTGTCTTACGTGGCGAAATCAGCCATATGGAAATGCCAGGAAAGGAAATCAAACCGGGAATTTGGGTGGGTTTGAACGTACGAGTTGACTGGCAAAATGTGAAGGTGGAAGGGCCTGTTTATATCGATTCAAACACTCATGTTGAGAGTGGGGCGGAAATCATCGGACCTTGTTGGATCTCCCATGGCTCTCATATTAAAAAAAATGCCAAGGTCACCCGTTCTGTTTTATTTGAATACACCAGAATCAGTGAGGGGATGACGATTTCTGAAATGATTGTGTCGCCGCGCTATTGTGTAGATAAATTTGGAGAAACCTTCTATCAGGGGGATGACCGCTGTACTTTGCGTTGGGGTGATGCGCGTGGTTAGGCTGAAAGCGCATTGAGTGGCATTTAATACAGATCCGAAGCTTCTATAGGTTTCCGTTTTTTGCTATAACCCCTCGGGGGCGCTGATGCGCCTCTTTTTTTGGGTATCCTTTCCAGAAAAAATAATCATTTCCATCGCTATTTTGCGCGTGCATTTCTAATGGGATATTATCCAAGTAAATTACTCGGGTAATTGATCGTTGTCTGATGTTTAGGCAATTTCCTTATGTTTACGTATGAGAGGTGTGGATGCCGACAGTTGCTGGCTGGAATTTTGATCATAGCTATGCACGCCTCCCAACAGATTTTTACGCATGCGTAAAACCTCGTCGCAGTGAAGATCCTAAGCTGGCTATCTTCAATCGATCGTTGGCGAATTCACTTGGTTTGTGTGAGATCTTTCTCGAGAGTGAGTCTGGGATTGCAGAGCTTGTCGGAAGTGCGTTGCCTGAAACCGCTCATCCCATTGCTCAAGCCTACGCTGGTCACCAGTATGGCCATTTCACGATGCTGGGTGATGGTCGCGCGATCTTATTGGGCGAGCATCTTGCGCCAGATGGAAGTCGTCTGGATATCCAGTTGAAGGGAGCTGGCCAGACGCCGTATTCACGGCGAGGGGATGGTCTCGCTGCATTGGGGCCGATGTTGCGAGAGTTCATCATCAGTGAATATATGCATGCGGTCGGCATTCCAACCACGAGAAGCCTTGCAGTAGTCATGACCGGGAGTAAAGTGATTCGTCAACTGCCATTGCCAGGTGCGGTGCTCACCCGTGTGGCCAAGAGTCATATCCGAGTTGGGACTTTTGAGTATGCAGCCGCACGTGGAAATGTCGAAGATCTCCGTAAGTTGGCGGATTACACAATCAATCGTCACTTCCCTGATCTCAAGGATGCTGGGCAGCCTTATCAGGCCCTGTTGGAGACAGTTGTGGCTCGGCAGGCTTCACTGGTGGCGAATTGGATGATGGTTGGGTTCGTCCATGGTGTCATGAATACAGACAATATGGCGATTAGTGGAGAAACCATCGATTTTGGACCATGTGCGTTTATGGACGTCTACGATCCAGGAATCGTCTTTAGCTCCATAGATCATCACGGTAGGTATGCCTACAAGAATCAGCCGCACATTGCCCAGTGGAATCTCGCAAGATTCGCCGAAACTCTCCTGCCGTTGCTGGCGGATGAGCCAAGTGGCGCTGTCCGGATGGCAGAAAATCAAATTCTCTTGTTTCCTGATGCCTATCGGTCCTGTTGGTTGCAGGGGATGAGAAATAAGCTTGGATTAACTGGTGAGGAGGAAGAAGACGTTCAGTTGATAGAAGATCTGTTACATGTCATGCGTTCTAATGAATTGGATTTTACTAATACCTTTGTCGCAATTGCGGACGCTTTGAGTCAGCAGCCCGGTTCGCTATTTGGAATCGATTTTTTGGAATGGCATATGCGTTGGAAAGCGCGAGCAAATAGGCAGGAAGGTGGTATTGAGTCTGCGGTTTTACGGATGAGTGGTGCAAATCCGAGTGTGATTCCAAGAAATCACCTTGTGGAACAAGCCCTTGAAATGGCGGAGCAGGGGGGGGATTTTAGCCTGGTTCACAAATTGATTGAGGAACTGAATGACCCTTATAGAAAACGTGATGTGAGAGATCGGTATTGCACGCCACCATCACCCCAGGAGCGAGTCTACGAGACTTTTTGTGGGACGTGAACGTTCAATCTGTAGCAAGCTGGCTTTGTGGGTGGTTCATTAGGAAGAGATGGTGTTTGGATACACGAAAATTGATGTTGGTTTTTGCTCGTGTGAGTGCAAACGGCTTTTGCTGAAATCGTAATCCCATGTCCTGTTCTCATGAGGGGTTTTCCTTGACAAGGCAGGGCGCTGTGCGTATCTTTCAGGGATTGTAAATACGTCCAAATCGTGATGTCTTAGACTCAGGATTTGATTTCTAAAAAGTAAGTTTGCGGCAAGCGAATTTACCTGCAAGTTACTGGTAAATTTTTCAGGTAACTTAATGCGCCAGATGACACTTGGCGCCAATAAAAATTTAGCCAGGAAAACTGGAATTTAGTGTGCTGGAAAATTATTTTCCGATTTTGTTGTTCATCCTCGTCGGCCTAGGTGTTGGCGTTGCCCCTATCGTTCTCGGTAAAGTTGTAGCACCTCATCGACCCGATAGCGAAAAAAACTCTCCTTACGAATGCGGTTTCGAGGCTTTCGAAGACGCTCGCATGAAATTTGACGTCAGGTACTACCTGGTGGCCATTCTGTTTATCCTGTTTGATCTGGAAATTGCTTTCCTTTTTCCTTGGGCGGTTGTTCTCAAGGAGATAGGCCTATTCGGCTTCGTTTCCATGATGGTGTTCCTCGGGATCCTGGTCGTGGGCTTCATCTACGAGTGGATGAAAGGCGCGCTGGAGTGGGAGTAACCTCAAGGGTGGTCGCATGAGTATTGAAGGCATCATGGAGAAGGGCTTCGTTACGACGAGTCTGGATACAGTAATTAATTACACGCGCACGGGTTCTTTGTGGCCTATGACTTTTGGATTGGCCTGTTGCGCGGTGGAAATGATGCACGCGGGTGCGTCTCGTTACGATCTGGACCGCTTCGGCATCGTCTTTCGTCCAAGCCCCCGCCAGTCTGACGTCATGATCGTCGCCGGCACTCTGGTTAACAAGATGGCGCCAGCATTGCGTAAGGTATACGACCAGATGGCGGAACCGCGCTGGGTGATCTCCATGGGGAGTTGCGCCAACGGTGGTGGTTACTATCATTATTCCTATGCTGTGGTCCGCGGTTGCGATCGTATCGTCCCAGTCGACGTCTACGTTCCGGGTTGTCCACCGACCGCTGAAGCGCTGCTTTACGGCCTGATCCAGTTGCAAAACAAGATCAAGCGAACCAATACGATTGCCCGATCATGACTCGCCTGGAAAAGCTAACAGAACATCTCAAGACGATCTTGGCAGATCGCTTGGTGGCACTGCATACCCACGTGGGCGAGGTGACGATTGAAGTGGCGGCCGAACACATGCTGCCGGTTTGTGTCACTCTACGCGATCATGCCGACCTCAAGTTCGAACAATTGATCGACCTGTGCGGTGTGGATTACAGCCATTACGGTGAAGGCGCCTGGGAAGGCCGTCGCTTCGCCGTGGTCTATCACCTGCTGTCGGTTTCCCTTAACCAGCGTTTGCGCCTCAGGGTGTTTGCGCCGGATGACGACTTTCCGGTCGTGGCCTCTGTAAATGAAGTCTGGCCAGCCGCCAACTGGTTCGAGCGTGAGGCGTTCGACCTGTTTGGTCTGATGTTCGAGAATCATCCAGACCTTCGCCGCATCCTGACCGACTATGGTTTCGTTGGCCATCCTTTCCGCAAGGATTTCCCGATGATCGGGAATGTCGAGATGCGCTACGATCCCGACCAGCAGCGTGTCATCTACCAGCCGGTATCCATCGAAGAACGTAACAACGTGCCGCGCATTATCCGTAACGAAGGTTTCCATCATGGCTGAAATTCGTAACTACACCATGAACTTCGGTCCGCAGCACCCGGCAGCGCACGGAGTTCTGCGTCTGGTGCTGGAGCTGGATGGCGAAGTCATCGAGCGCGCTGACCCGCACATCGGCTTGTTGCACCGTGGTACCGAGAAGTTGGCCGAGAACCGTACCTTCCTCCAGTCTGTGCCTTATATGGATCGTCTGGATTACGTGTCAATGATGTCCAACGAACACGCTTATGTGATGGCCATCGAAAAGCTGATGGGTGTGCAGGTGCCCGATCGTGCGCAATACATCCGCGTGATGTTCGATGAAATCACCCGCATCCTGAACCATCTGTTGTGGTTGGGGGCTCATGCCCTTGATGTTGGTGCGATGACCGTTTTCCTTTACGCATTCCGCGAACGTGAAGATCTGTTCGATATTTATGAGGCCGTGTCAGGGGCCCGTATGCACGCAGCATACTACCGTCCGGGCGGCGTTTATCGCGACCTGCCGGATCGCATGCCGCAGTACCAGGAAAACAGTTTCCGCAGCAAGGACGACATCCGCGCCCTGAACGAGAACCGCCAGGGTTCCGTGCTGGACTTCATCGAAGACTTCACCAACCGTTTCCCGGGCTACGTGGACGAATACGAAACCCTGCTGACCGATAACCGTATCTGGAAGCAGCGAACCGTCGGCATCGGTGTCGTTTCGCCTGAGCGTGCGCTGGCGCTGGGTCTAACCGGCCCGATGCTGCGCGGTTCGGGATTTGCCTGGGATCTGCGTAAGAAACAGCCTTACGAAGTCTACGATCGACTGGATTTCGATATTCCGGTTGGTGTCAATGGAGATTCCTACGACCGCTATCTGGTGCGTATGGAAGAACTGCGCCAGTCCAACCGTATCATCAAGCAATGTATCGACTGGCTGCGGAAGAATCCCGGCCCCGTCATTACGGGTGATGCCAAGGTTGCGCCGCCATCCCGTGAAGGCATGAAGCAGGACATGGAAGCATTGATCCACCACTTCAAGCTCTTTACCGAGGGCTTCCACGTTCCGGCAGGCGAAGCTTACGCGGCCGTCGAGCACCCCAAGGGCGAGTTCGGCATCTATATGATTTCCGATGGGGCCAACAAGCCCTATCGCCTCAAGATCCGTGCGCCGGGCTTCGCCCACCTGTCCGCGCTGGACGAAATGACGCGTGGCCACATGATTGCCGACCTGGTCGCGATCATCGGCACGCAGGATATTGTTTTCGGGGAGATTGACCGCTGATGTTGTCGCAAGAATCCCTCGCCAGAATCGACAGGGAACTGACCAAGTATCCCGATGATCATCGCCAGTCCGCGGTGATGTCGGCGCTGCGCATTGCCCAGGATGAACTGGGCTGGCTGTCCAAGGACACCATCGCCTTCGTCGCTGATTACCTGCGTATTCCTGCAATCGCCGCATTGGAAGTCGCCACGTTCTACAACATGTACGAACTGGAGCCGGTCGGCCGGCACAAGATTACCGTCTGTACGAATATTTCCTGCATGCTGCGCGGTTCGGACGAAATCGTCGATCACCTTGAAAAGCGTCTGGGCGTCCACATGGGTGAAACCACGCCTGACGGCAAATACACGATCAAGGAAGGCGAATGCATGGGTTGTTGTGGTGGCGCTCCACTTTTCCACATAAACAACAAGCGGATGTGCGAGTACCTGACCCCGGAAAAGGTCGATGAAATTCTCGGGGAGCTGAAATAATGGCAAACGAAGTTTGTTTCCGCACCCTGCATCTGCCCAATCCAGGTTCGCTGGAGACCTATCGCAGCATCGGTGGCTATGAAACGCTGAAACGTATCGTCACCGAAAAAGTGAAGGCGACCGAAATCATCAACCAGGTCAAGATTTCCGGTCTGCGCGGCCGCGGTGGCGCTGGCTTCCCGACTGGCCTGAAGTGGAGCTTCATGCCGCGTTACTACGATGGCACCAAGTATCTGGTCTGCAATACCGACGAAGGGGAGCCCGGTACGTTCAAGGACCGTGACATCATCCGCTACAACCCGCACCAGTTGATCGAAGGCATGGCGATCGCCGCCTACACGCTGGGAGCCCGGGTCGGCTACAACTACATCCACGGGGAAATCTGGGAAGACTACGTGTTCTTCGAAAGGGCCCTGGATGAGGCGCGTGCCGCAGGCTTCTTGGGTGAGAACCTGTTCGGGACCAACTTCTCCTTCGATCTGTATGCGCACCACGGGTACGGTGCCTACATCTGCGGCGAGGAAACTGCGCTGATCGAATCGATCGAAGGCAAGAAAGGGCAGCCGCGCTTCAAGCCGCCGTTCCCAGCCAGCTTCGGCGTCTACGGCAAGCCGACCAACGTCAATAATACCGAGTCCTACGCTTCCATCCCGTTCATCTTGCAGCACGGAGGTCAGGCTTTCCAGGATCTGGGCGTGGCCAATTCCGGCGGCACCAAGATTTTCGCAGTGTCTGGTCATGTGGAAAAACCTGGCAACTATGAAGTGAATATGGGGATCCCGTTCCCGGAGTTGCTGTCCCTTGCCGGTGGCATCTGGAAGGGGCGCCAGCTGAAGGCGGTGATCCCGGGCGGGCCTTCCACGGCAGTGATGCCGGCAGCCTCCATCATGGGCGCGACCATGGATTACGACGGTCTGTCCAAGGCCGGTTCAAGTCTGGGCGCGGGTTCTGTGATCATCATGGACGATTCGACCTGTATGGTGCAGACCCTGAAAAGGTTGTCGTACTTTTTCTTCGAGGAGTCCTGCGGGCAATGCACGCCATGCCGTGAAGGTACCGGCTGGCTGTACCGCGTGGTCAAGCGCATCGTCGACGGTGAAGGGCGCATGGAAGACCTGGACCTGCTGACGGATGTCAGCAGCAATATTTCCGGTCGTACGATCTGCGCACTGGGCGATGCCGCGGCGACGCCGGTTCTAAGTTTCATCAAACACTTCCGGCCGGAGTTCGAATATTACATCCAGCATGGCCGTAGCATGGTCACGGGCAAATAGTTATGTTGAAAATCGAAATTGACGGCCAGGCAGTAGAAGTCGAGCACGGCAGCACTATCATCGATGCTGCGGACAAGATCGGCGTCGCGATCCCGCGTTTCTGCTATCACAAGAAACTGTCCGTCGCGGCCAACTGCCGCATGTGCCTGGTGCAGGTCGAGAAGTTCAACAAGCCGCTTCCGGCCTGCGCGACACCTGTATCCGAAGGGATGAAGATCTTCACACGCTCCAAGTCCGCCATCGAGGCGCAGAAGAGCGTGATGGAATTCCTGCTGATCAACCATCCGCTGGATTGCCCGATCTGCGATCAGGGGGGGGAATGTGAGCTGCAGGACATCGCCGTCGGCTACGGCAGCGTCAAATCACGCTACACCGAAGAAAAAAGAGTGGTGCTGAACAAGAACATCGGCCCGCTGGTGTCCACCGACATGACCCGCTGCATCCAGTGCACCCGCTGCGTGCGATTCCTTAAGGAAATCGGCGGCATGATGGAGCTCGGCCTCGTCGGCCGCGGTGAACATGCGGAAATTACTGCTTACGTCGACAAGAGTGTCGAATCCGAACTTTCTGGCAATATCATCGACCTGTGTCCGGTCGGTGCACTGACTTCCAAGCCCTTCCGCTATTCCGCGCGCAGTTGGGAGCTGACCCGTCGCCCGTCCATTGCCGCGCATGATGCCTTGGGCTCACAAATCGAAGTGCAAGTGAAGAACAACCGCGTGATGCGCGTTCTGCCGCGTGAGAAGGAAAGTATCAATGAATGCTGGATTTCTGACCGTGACCGTTTCTCCTACGAAGGTCTGAACAGCACCGAACGCCTGACCGTGCCCATGATCAAGCAGAACGGGGAATGGAAAGAGGCCGACTGGAAATCGGCCCTCGAGTACGTTGCCAACCGTCTCAAGGTAGTGGCGGAAAAGGACGGTAATGATATCGGTTTCCTCGTGGCTCCGACCAGCACAATGGAAGAGGGCTACCTGACCAAGAAGCTGGCCCGGGGCCTGAAGAGCGGCAACGTCGATCATCGTTTGCGCCGAGGCGACTTCCGTCTGGACGGCCATTTTCAGGGGACGCCCTGGATGGGTTGCAACATCCCGGACCTGCAGGAGATGGACCGTGTGCTCGTTATCGGCAGCAACCTGCGCAACGAGCACCCTCTGCTGGCCCACCGCCTGCGTCACGCCGTAAAGATGAACGCCGCCGAGGTGTCCATCGTCAGTTCGCTGGACGATGATCCGCTGATGCCGGTGGCGTTCAAGGAGATTTGCAGCCCGGATGGGATGATCAATGAGCTGCTGCAGATCCTGAAGGCCATGTCCAGTCTGCAACGCCTGTCGCTATGCCTGCCGCCGTCTCTGAACAAGCTGCTTGAGGGGATCGAGGTCAGTGCGAACGCCGATGCGATCGCCCATAGCCTGGCGGGCCTCGGCAAGGACTATGATCTGGTCAGCCCGCGTTCCGGAGTGTTCCTGGGAAACATGGCGCAGCATCATCCCCGTTATTCCGAGCTCTACAGCCTGGCCGAGGCGATCGCATCCCTGTGTGGCGCCACGTTCGGCGTTTTTTCCGAGTCCGCCAATCGCGTGGGGCTGGATCTGGCCCGCGCGTTGCCGAGTGCCGGCGCGCTGAATGCCCGTACCATGCTGGAACAGCCTCGCAAAGCCTACATGCTGGTCAATGTCGAACCTGAATTCGACTGTCGTAATGGCAAGCAGGCCGCGGATGCCATGGCGCAGGCGGATTTTGTCGTCGCGCTGACACCATTCAAGTCATTCGCCTTGAATGACGCTGATGTCATGCTGCCGGTTGCGCCGTTCACGGAAACCTCGGGTACCTTCATGAGCATGGAGGGACGTGTACAAAGCTTCGCGGCTGCAGTCAAGCCGCTGGGAGAATGCCGCCCGGGCTGGAAGGTATTGCGTGTACTTGGCAACTTGCTGGGTCTGGAAGGATTCGATTTCGACAGCAGCGAAGCGGTCAAGAACGAGATCTTTGGGGGTGAGAAGCCTTCCAAGGTGGTCTGGAACAAGCTCAACAACAACCTGCGCCATTTGGTCGAGGTCGATGTGAAGGCCACTAGTACCGCGTTGCGACGCATCGGTGAAATCCCGCTGTATCAATCGGATGCCATCGTGCGCCGTTCCCTGCCATTGCAGAAGGCCGGCCAGTCCAGCGTCGGTATGGCAGCGATGAACAGCGCCTTGATGCAGAAACTGGGTTTGCAGGAAGGTGATCTGGTGCGTGTCAAGCAGGACGCTGAGGCCGTGAAGCTGCCGGTCAGGCTTGACGACCGTGTGTACGACAACTGTGTCCGTGTGCCGGTCTGTGCCGAGACGGCGCGTCTTGGCGACCTGTACGGTGAAATCAGCGTGGAGAAGGCATCATGATGGACACGCTCCAGCAACTGTTCGGGCCGTTGTGGCCAGTCGTGTGGACGCTGGCCAAGATCGTGGCCATCGTCGCGCCCATCATGGGAGCAGTGGCTTACCTGACCCTTGCCGAGCGCAAGGTGATCGGCTACATGCAGGTACGTATCGGTCCCAACCGCGTCGGTTATTACGGCCTACTGCAGCCGGTGGCGGACGGCCTCAAGCTGCTGTTCAAGGAAATCATTCTGCCGACGGCTGCCAACAAGTTCCTTTTCCTGCTTGCACCGGTACTGGTGCTGGCGCCAGCCTTGGCGGCGTGGGCGGTCGTGCCATTCGACTTCGATATGGTCCTGGCCAACGTGGATGCAGGTTTGCTGTATATCCTCGCCATGACCTCGGTGGGTGTCTACGGCGTGATCATTGCAGGCTGGGCCTCGAACTCAAAATATGCCTTCCTCGGTTCGCTGCGAAGCGCAGCGCAGATCGTGTCTTACGAAATTGCCATGGGTTTCGCCCTGGTCGGCGTGCTGATGGCCGCCAACAGCCTCAACCTGGGCAAGATCGTCATGGCGCAGCAGGGTGGTTTCTGGGAGTGGTACTGGTTGCCACTATTCCCGCTTTTCGTGGTGTATTTCATCGCGGCCGTGGCTGAAACAAACCGCGCGCCATTCGACGTGGCCGAAGGGGAGTCTGAAATCGTTGCTGGTTTCCATGTGGAATACTCCGGCATGGCATTCGCCGTGTTCTTCCTTGCCGAATATGCCAACATGATCCTGGTCGCGACGCTTGCGGCGCTGATGTTCCTCGGCGGCTGGCTGTCGCCGGTGCCGTTCCTTCCGGATGGCTTCCCTTGGTTGGCAATCAAGGTCGCCGGACTGCTGTTCCTGTTCCTGTGGTTCCGAGCCACGTTCCCCCGCTACCGTTATGACCAGATCATGCGTCTGGGCTGGAAGGTGTTCATTCCCGTGACGCTGGTGTGGATCGTGGTGATCGGTGCCTTCATGCAAACCCCGTTGGGTTATCTGTTCCATTAAGGGGCGCGAGACATGATCAACCGCATCGTAGAATTGTTCCGGAGCTTGATGCTGCTGGAGTTGCTTAAGGGGATGTCCCTGACCGGCCGTTATTTCTTCGCCCGCAAGATTACCGTTCAGTACCCGGAAGAGCGTACCCCGATGTCGAACCGCTTCCGCGGCCTGCATGCGCTGCGCCGTTATCCGAATGGGGAAGAGCGCTGCATCGCCTGCAAACTGTGCGAAGCGGTGTGCCCAGCCATGGCAATCACTATCGAGTCAGAACAACGCAATGACGGCACGCGCCGGACGACCCGCTACGACATCGACCTGACCAAATGCATTTTCTGCGGGTTCTGCGAGGAATCCTGCCCGGTCGACTCCATCGTAGAAACGCGGGTGTTCGACTATCACGGCGAGAAGAGGGGTGACCTGCTGTATACCAAGCCCATGTTGCTGGCCGTGGGTGACAAACTGGAAGAGCAGATTGCGGCTGACCGTGCCGCGGATGCCAAGTATCGTTAAGGGCTGGGGATGATTTTTCAAGACTACGTTTTTTATGCGCTCGCTGCGATCCTGCTGGTCGCCGGGCTGCGCGTGATCACCGCGCGCAATCCTGTGCACGCCGCGCTGTTCCTGGTGCTGGCTTTCTTTACCGCGGCGGGGATCTGGTTGCTGCTGGAAGCCGAGTTCCTCGCGATCACTCTGGTGCTGGTCTACGTAGGCGCGGTCATGGTGCTGTTCCTGTTCGTCGTGATGATGCTGGACATCAATCTCGACAAGTTGCGTGAAGGGTTCTGGGATTATGCCCCGCTTGCTGGATTCGTTGGTGTGGTCATGGCACTGGAGATGGCTTCCATCGTTGGGGTGCGCCACTTCGGTGTCAACGTGACCGGGACGCCTGAACCACATCCGGTCAATTACAGTAATACGGCCGAACTCGGACGCCAACTCTATACCGACTACGTGCTGCCGTTCGAACTGGCTTCCGTCGTGCTACTGGTCGCGATTGTGGCAGCCATCGCGCTGACCATGCGTCGCCGCAAGGACAGCAAGTACATCGACCCGGCTGAGCAGGTGAAGGTCAAGCGTGCCGATCGTATTCGCATGGTCAGCATGCCGGCGGAAAAGGAAATGCCGGAAAACGGGGAAGGGGAGCAGGCATGAGCGTCGGTCTTTCGCATTACCTGATTCTGGGCTCTGTGCTGTTCGCCATCAGCGTGGTGGGCATTTTCCTGAACCGCAAGAACGTCATCATCCTGCTGATGGCCATCGAACTGATGCTGCTGGCGGTCAACATGAATTTCATCGCGTTCTCGCATTATCTTCACGACACCGCCGGGCAAGTCTTCGTCTTCTTCATCCTGACCGTGGCGGCTGCGGAATCGGCCATCGGACTGGCCATTCTGGTGGTGCTCTTCCGCAACCTGCGCTCCATCAACGTCGATGACATGCAAAGCCTGAAAGGCTGACGGCTAAGATGACTTACATGCAAAAAATATATCTCCTGATCCCGCTGCTACCGCTGCTTGCGGCAGTCGTTGTCGGATTGTTCGGGCGCAAGCTGCCCCGTTTCACCGCACACCTGTTCACCATCACCGGTGTCGGCGCATCGTTCGCACTATCGGTGCTGGTATTCCAGGACGTGTTGGCCGGGCACATCTACAACGGGGCCGTGTATACTTGGCTGACCAGCGGCCACACTTCGTTCGAGGTCGGTTTCCTGATTGATCCGCTGTCGGCAATGATGATGGTGGTGGTGACCTTTGTCTCACTGATGGTGCACATCTATACCATCGGCTACATGCATGAGGATCCGGGCTACAGCCGCTTCTTCAGCTACATTTCGCTGTTCACCTTCTCCATGCTGATGCTGGTGATGAGTAACAACTTCATGCAACTGTTCTTCGGCTGGGAAGCTGTGGGCCTGGTTTCCTACCTGCTGATCGGCTTCTGGTATACGCGACCGACGGCCATTTACGCCAACCTGAAGGCCTTCCTGGTCAATCGCGTCGGTGATTTCGGATTCCTGCTCGGGATCGGCATGGTGCTGTTCTTCTTCGGTAGCCTCGACTATCAGGCCGTGTTCTCCGTCGCCCCGCAATTCGCCGACATGAACGTCGAGATCGTCCCGGGCCACTCATGGTCCTTGCTGACGGTGGTGTGCCTGTTGCTGTTCGTCGGCGCCATGGGCAAGTCGGCCCAGGTGCCGTTGCACGTCTGGTTGCCGGATTCCATGGAAGGTCCGACCCCGATTTCCGCCTTGATCCATGCGGCGACCATGGTGACGGCCGGCATCTTCATGGTGGCGCGCATGTCGCCGCTGTATGAGCTTTCAACGACGGCCCTGTCCACGGTGATGGTGATCGGTGCGATCACGGCCCTATTCATGGGCTTCCTCGGTATCATTCAGAACGACATCAAGCGCGTGGTCGCGTATTCGACGCTTTCCCAGTTGGGCTACATGACCGTTGCGCTCGGCGCATCCGCTTACTCTGTGGCGATCTTCCACCTGATGACGCACGCCTTCTTCAAGGCGTTGCTGTTCCTGGCAGCCGGGTCGGTAATTATGGGCATGCACCATGATCAGGATATCCGCAATATGGGTGGTCTACGTAAATACATGCCGATCACTTGGCTGACTTCACTGATCGGTTCATTGGCGCTGATCGGTACGCCGTTCCTGTCAGGCTTCTATTCCAAGGACTCCATCATCGAGGCGGCTCAGATGTCGCACATTCCAGGGAGCGGCTTCGCATACTTCGCCGTGCTGGCTGGGGTCTTCGTGACGGCGTTCTATTCCTTCCGCATGTACTTCCTGGTATTCCACGGCAAGTCACGCTGGATGGAAGCCAAGGATGACCACGGTCATGGTCACGATGACCATGACCATGACGACGCGCATCATCACGGTTTGGGGCCACATGACAAACCACATGAGTCACCATGGGTAGTGACCCTCCCGTTGATCGCACTGGCAATTCCATCTCTTGTCATCGGCTATCTCGCGATCGAACCCATGCTGTTCGGGCATTTCTTCAGCAACGTGATTTTTGTCGATGCGGAAGCGCATCCGACCATGCACGAGTTGGCGCACCATTTCCATGGTGCTGCCGCGATGGGACTGCATGCGTTTACCAGCCTGCCTTTCCTGCTGGCGGCATCCGGTGTTGCCCTGTCATGGTTCTTCTACATGAAGCGCCCGGACATCCCGGCTGCGATAAGACAGCGTTTCGAACTGGTCTACAGGATTCTGGACAACAAGTACGGGTTCGACGCCTTCAACGAGAAGTTCTTTGCCGGCGGTTCGCGCCTGATCGGCAGCAAACTCTGGCAAATCGGTGACGTGACCATTATCGACGGCTTATTCGTCAACGGCACTGCGCGCCTGATCGGTCGTGTCTCCGCGATTATCCGGCATTTACAGTCCGGGCTGATTTACCACTATGCGTTCGCCATGATCATCGGCGTGTTCGTGTTGCTGACCTTTTTTATGAAAAAATAAATGCTAGATAACCACATTCTCAGCCTTTCCATCTGGGTGCCTATCTTGGCAGGCATCCTGGTGCTATTCACCGGCAGCGACAAGAACGCGACACTGGCACGCTGGATCGCGCTGGCGGGCAGTGTTGCCGGATTCCTGGTGACGTTGCCGCTGTATACCCGATTCGATCGGGCCGATGGGGATTTTCAGTTTCAGGAAGGATTCGATTGGATCCCCAGCTTCAACATCCATTACCACCTCGGCGCGGATGGTATCGCCGTCCCGCTGATCCTGCTGACCAGTTTCATTACGGTCATCGTGGTGCTGGCGGGATGGGAAGTGATCCAGAAGCGTGTGGCACAGTACATGGCGGCCTTCCTCATCATGTCTGGCCTGATGATCGGGGTATTTACCGCGCTGGATGCGGTGCTGTTCTATGTGTTCTGGGAGGCGATGCTGATCCCGATGTTCCTGGTGATCGGTGTGTGGGGCGGCCCCAATCGCGTCTATGCCACAATCAAGTTCTTTCTGTATACGCTGCTGGGCTCGCTGCTGATGCTGGTGGCGTTCATCTACCTGTTCCACCATACACACAGCTTCGAGATCGTCGATTACTACATGCTGCCGATCCCGATGGAAGTGCAGATCCTCATTTTCATGGCGTTCTTCATGGCGTTTGCTGTGAAAATTCCGATGTGGCCGGTGCACACCTGGTTGCCGGATGCACACGTCGAAGCGCCAACCGGTGGCTCCGTGGTGCTGGCTGCGATCATGCTGAAGCTGGGTGCTTACGGTTTCCTACGCTTCGCCATGCCGATCGCTCCCGATGCTGCACATTACCTTTCAGGGTTCATGATTACCCTGTCCCTGATCGCGGTGGTCTACATTGCCTTGGTGGCCCTGGTCCAGCAGGACATGAAGAAGCTGATCGCCTATTCGTCGATTTCGCATATGGGTTTTGTCACCTTGGGTATGTTCATCTTCAATCCGCTGGGAATGGAAGGCGGTATCGTGCAGATGATTTCCCACGGTTTTGTTTCCGGCGCCCTGTTCCTGTGTGTCGGGGTGCTGTATGACCGGATGCACTCGCGCCAGATTGCCGATTACGGTGGTGTGGTGAACACGATGCCGACATTTGCCGCCTTTGCCGTCCTGTTTGCCATGGCAAACGCCGGGCTGCCCGGCACTTCCGGATTTGTCGGTGAATTCATGGTGATCCTCGGGGCTCTGCAGCAGGATTTCTGGTATGCCTTCCTCGCCGCGACGACCCTGATCTTTGGCGCGGCCTACACGCTGTGGATGGTCAAGCGCGTGTTCTATGGAGACATCGGCAATGCCCATGTCGCAGCACTGAAGGATGTGAACCGTCGTGAATTCCTGATACTGGCTATTCTTGCTGCAATGACGCTGGGCTTCGGTCTGTATCCTGCCCCGTTGACGGAAATCACCCATGCCACGGTCACCCAGTTGCTGTCGCATCTGGCCCAGAGCAAGCTGCCCGGAACGATTTAATATGAACAATCCTATCGTATATGACCTGATGGCGGCCCGGCCGGAAATCCTCGTGCTGACGATGGCGATGGTGATCCTGCTTGTTGACCTGTTTCTGAGCGAGCGTCACCGCTATGTCGGCTATGTGCTTTCCCAGTTGACCTTGCTCGGCAGCGCGATTCTGACCGTGGCCACCCATACCCCTGGGGTTGCCTATGTCTTCAATGGCATGTTCGTCGACGATCCGATGGCCGACGTCCTCAAGTTAATGATGTCGCTGGCGACTTCCGTGGTGCTGGTCTATTCCCGAAGCTATATCGCAACACGGGGGATGTACCGCGGTGAATTTTTCGCGCTGGTGCTGTTCGCCCTGCTCGGGATGATGATCATGGTGTCTGGCAGTCATTTCCTTACCCTGTACATGGGGCTGGAGTTGCTTTCGCTCAGCATGTATGCACTGGTGGCTCTAGATCGGGATAATCCTAGAGCTACCGAAGCTGCGATGAAATATTTCGTCCTTGGCGCGCTGGCCTCGGGCATGTTGCTGTATGGCATGTCGATGATCTATGGTGCGACAGGTGCGCTGGAACTGGGTCAGGTGCGGAACGCCCTGATGAGCGGTCAACCTGACCATGCCGTTCTGATCCTGGGCCTGGTGTTCGTGGTAGCCGGTCTGGCGTTCAAGATCGGGGCTGTGCCGTTCCAGATGTGGGTTCCGGATGTTTATCACGGGTCTCCGACCGCCGTAACCCTGTTGATTGGTTCTGTCCCCAAATTCGCAGCATTTGCCTTCTTCATGCGACTGCTGATCCAGGGCCTCGAGCCGCTCGGAATCGACTGGCAGGGCATGCTGATCATCATGGCCGTCCTGTCCATCAGTATCGGGAATATCACTGCCATTGCCCAGACCAACATCAAGCGCATGCTGGCCTATTCGACCATCTCCCATGTCGGTTTCCTGCTCTTCGGTTTTCTTGCTGTGGGACCCAACGGCTATACCTCTGCGATGTTCTACATCAGCGCTTACGTGCTGATGACGCTGGGTGCGTTCGGCATCTTGCTGCTGCTGTCGCGTCAGGGTTTCGAGGCGGAGCATCTGGATGACCTCAAGGGCCTTAACCAGCGCAGTCCATGGTACGCCTTCATCATGCTGCTCCTGATGTTTTCCATGGCGGGTGTACCGCCGACCTTGGGCTTCTATGCCAAGTTCACCGTGCTGCAGGCGGCTTTGCAGGCTGGCTTCGTCGGTCTGGTGATTTTCGCTGTGCTGATGGCGGTGATCGGTGCTTTCTATTACCTGCGTGTCGTCAAGCTCATGTATTTCGACGAGCCTATCGATCAGACGCCGATCAAGCCGCAGGCTGATGTGGCATTCGTGCTGAGCGTCAACGGCTTGCTGGTGCTGCTGATCGGGCTGATGCCGGAGTGGCTGATGGAGTTGTGCGCCTACGCCATTGCCCAAAGTATCCAGTAATGAGCAACATCGGTCTGACCCATGCCATCCTGATGTTGTTGGCACTTCTCGCTGCGAACCTGCCCTGGTTTTCCGATCGCTTGTTCTTTGTCGTTCCTCTCAAGCATAAACACGTGGGTTGGCGTTTGCTCGAACTGGTCGTGCTTTATTTCTTGATCGGAGGCATCGCGTTCTTTTCCGAGAAGGCCGTGATGGGGCAGGTGGCCCAGCAACACTGGGAGTTCTATGCCACCACGGCTTGCCTGTTCCTCGTGTTCGCCTTTCCTGGTTTCGTCTGGCGCTACCTCTGGCGTCGATGACTGATTCTCTGGAAGAAAAGCCACTTTCCTCCGAGACCGTCTTTTGCGGGAGCCTGTTGCACGTCAAGCGTGATCGTGTGCTATTACCCAACGGCAACGAGACGGGGCGCGAGTACATCGTCCATCCGGGAGCCGTCCTGATCATTCCGGTATTGGGTAATGGGAATCTGCTGTTCGAGCGACAGTTCCGCTATCCTTTGAGGTGCAGTTTTCTTGAATTGCCAGCCGGCAAGATCGACCCCCACGAGACAACACTCGAAACCGGTCAGCGCGAACTGCTCGAAGAAACTGGATATTCCGCCAATCAATGGCAGCTACTGGCAACACTCCATCCCTGTATCGGATATTCCGACGAACGCATTCTGATCTATCTCGCCACTGGATTGACGCCAGGGCATCATCGGCGTGATGAAGACGAAACGCTTGAATTGCTGGAATTGTCCCTGGATGAAGCCATGCAGGCGATGCGCAAAGGGGAGATTACCGATGGCAAGACCATGGTGGCGCTCTTCTGGGCAGAAAAGATGTTACGTGGGGATTGGCCGACTTAGTCCGCTTCCGCTGGTTCCGGCACCCGGATGGTTAGTGTTGCCAGGAAACTGATCAGGGCGGCTATCGAGACATATCCGCCTACCGCTGGCAGCCCGCCGGCAATGACCAGCTTCTGGGAAATGTAGGGGGCCAGGGAGGCGCCCAGGATGCCACCCAGATTGTAGGCAGAACCTGCGCCGCTGTATCGGAGGTTGCTGGGAAACAGCTCTGGCAGGAGTGCTCCCATGGGGGCGAAGGTAATGCCCATCAGCCATAGTTCCAGTGATAGGAAGGCAGTTATCAGGATGGGATCGCCACTGCCGAGCATGGGGGCGAGCAGGAACCCTGACAGCATTGCTGCGGTACTGCCCCACAACAGGATGGTTCTCCGGCCGAACCGGTCACCTAGGGCTGCTGCGAACGGCGTGGCGAGGCCCATGAAGATTACCGCTATACACAGCATCTCCAGAAAATCTTTTCTTGCGACATGCAGGGTGGTTGTGCCGTAATTGAGGGCGAAGACCGTCGTGGTATAGAACAGTGCATAACAGACCACCATGGCAAGGGCTCCTAGTAGCAGAGGGCGCCAATGCCTAGTCATTAATACATGTGCGGGAAATTCAAGTTGGCGGTTATGTTTGATCACTGCATTGAAGACCGGGGTTTCAGGCAATTTCAGCCGAATATACAACCCCACTATGACCAGCAAAGCGCTGGCTATGAACGGTATTCGCCAACCCCATGCTCGGAACTGGCTCTCGTCTATCCAGATGGAAAGTAACAGAAAGCTTCCGGTGGCGAGCAGGAACCCAACAGAGGGGCCCAATTGGGGAAACATGCCATACCATCCGCGGCGATGAACAGGCGCATGTTCCGTGGCCAGCAATGCGGCACCGCCCCATTCGCCACCCAAGCCGATACCTTGGCCGAAACGCAGCAGGCAAAGCAGGATGGGTGCAGTCATGCCGATGCTGTTGTAACTGGGTAACAGGCCGATCAGCGTGGTTGAGACCCCCATGACCAGCAACGATATCGATAAAGTGGTTTTACGGCCTACGCGGTCGCCAAAATGACCGAAGAGCAGTGCGCCCACCGGGCGCGCGACGAATGCAATGCCGAACGTAAGAAATGCGTTTAGTGTTTGTGCCGCAGGGTCTCCTGCCGGGAAAAAGGTACTCCCTACGACCAGTGCGACAGCCATGGCGTAAATGTAGAAATCGTAGAACTCTATACAGGTTCCGATAAAGCTGGCGGTTGCAATATGTGCAGTAGAAGGGGTACGCGACATGAATGCTTGCCTGATTATTATTTAAGATTGGTATCTGTTTTCAGCTAAGTAAGAACTTCCCAAAACGATAGGGATAGTTAAGTCAGTGTATTAAATTTAAACCCTTTAGATCTGACGCATGGTTATGCCCTGCGTAAATGGTGATTGGCTGGTTGAGACGTTTGATCGACCAGCTTTTCTGAAGGATTTTGTGAAAGCCCATCGGCTTGACCGGCCTTGAGAAAGTAATAGTTCAGGCGCTTACGAGGTTGTAGATAGTTTCGGACATCCTCAGGAAGTTGTTGTGGCCTTATGCACTTCTTAATCGAAATATTGGGCTCGACACTTAAATCAAGCAATGCTGGTGTTTCGCGTGCAACGTTGGGCAAGTGAAGCATGATTATGGGCTGCATTGGTTTGGCTGGATTAGTGCTTATTACCATACCGAATACATCGTTCGATAATTGCACAATACTTCCCGGAGGATAGACTCCAAGTGAGCGAACAAATACCTGTAGCATAGTGGCATCGAATTTGGTTTGCTGGGTTGCGTACATTACAGATAAGGCTTCAAAAGGAGTAAGTGCATCAGCTAAGTTTGGAGGGTTGCACAGGTTGTCAAAATGATTAACTAGACAAAGGGCGCGAGCCAGAGGATCTATAAGGCCGCCACGCAAGTGTTTAGGTGTGCCCGTTCCATCCATATATTCATGGTGCTGTTCAATTGTGCGGCATACTTTTTCTGAAAATCCGGCCCTTTCGGCCATGCGACTACCGATCTCACAATGTAGGTCTACAAACGACTTCTTTCTCAACTCATCTTCCTTGCCAACATCATGGAACATGGCTGCAATGCCAAGAGTTAAAGCATCTTGTTCCTTCATGTCTAAAGATTTGGCAAGCATTAATGCGATCACCGTTACATTCATCGAATGATTGTAAGTGTCAGATGCTTGGCCTTGCATGTCTATTGCATGAAGTGCAACATCAGATTCGGTAATGACAGAGTTCACCCACTCTTTGACTAGGAGTTCCGCTGTTTCACGTGATTTTTCAGGATGATGTGGAAGACTGCGTACAGTTTCACGAATTTTTTCGGAGTTAGATGTATAAGATTGCTTGCTCTTGAGTATGGCCTTATTAAGCTCTTTTAATTTTGATTGACGTATTACTGGGTCAATCTTGACCATTGGTTCTGGATGGGGTTCTGAATGATTTGAATCTTTAACATGTAACTGTGCCATCTGGACTGTCTTGGGGAAGTCTGGGATAACGTCGCTACGTTGGGGATCAATACGTATTTTCTTTAATTGCAGATTTCTAATTTTTAGAATCTGATCCTCATTTTTTATCTTGAAATTGCTGAAAGTAAATGGATGTTCTGTCCATCCAAGATCGAGGTGGACATAAAGGCCAACACATAATTGATCGGGGTTGATATAGTGCCCCGGAGGATTTGAATTGGTGCTGTCTTGTTGAAATTTTGCCATGGTTACACCTCTTTGTGATGAACTGGGCAAACCATCAGGGCACCGTGAATTGTGGAGAATTCCACAAAATAAAGTAGTATCCGGTGACCCCGCTGTCATGGGATTTCTCCTTTAGACCGGTGGTTTTGCGTCCCTGTCTTTCGACCAAGTTTGCCATTTACAGATTAAGCAAGATTAATACCTTGTTTTTCCCATGTCAAAGGTTTAATGAGTAATCACCATAATTGCCAGATAGTTAGGGATTAAATGGCTCAACTGTTTAGTGGTAAAAAATGAGAATCTAGAAATTTATGGAGGATTGTCTGTTGTCATATCACGACAAAAAATTCTATTGAACTAGAACCGAATATTTGGTTTCTCTTTCCAAATAAACTGATGGATGGTAGCTTATTCTGGAATTCAGATGATCAACAGTTGAAGCTAATAATTACTCTGAGTGATCTCAACAAATGTACTCTTTAGAATTGCTTTAATTGATAAAGTTGGATTTTTGCAGGGGTAGGGATGAAGAAAGTGCTTCTGGTGGATGACTCCAGCGAAATTAGAAACCTGTTGAAATTTTTTCTTTCCTATTTCGCTGAAAGGTACGATATTAGGGAAGCGGTGGATGGTGAGAGTGCTCTAAAGTTAGTTCAGGATTGGAACCCGGATCTGGTTTTCCTTGATGTTGTTATGCCAGGGGGGAAGAACGGGTTTGATGTTTGCGCTGAAATTAAAGCTAATCCAATATGCACTGAGACTAAGGTTGTTTTGCTGACTGGTTTGGATGATTCTAAAGATATCGAGAAAGGACTAAGCGCGGGGGCGGATGCATATGTTAGGAAACCTTTTAAACCTAATGAAATTAGCGAGTTGGCTAGAAGTTTGCTAAGGTGAAAAATGAAACGCTTTTTACAGGGGTTTACGATACTTGAGTTGTTAACGGTGGTTGCAATTATTGGTATTCTTGCGGCCATTGCTATTCCATCGTTCTTCCAATATCGCGATCAGGCAGCTGATGCAGCTGCTCAAGCTGATGCTGTCAATCTTAATAAGGCATTTCAAGCTGCTATGTAATTACTAAAGAATTTTCTCCAGTTGGGTCGAGTTTGCTTAGCCATTATGATTGGGTGGGCATGAATGATCGAACCTTCGTCAAACGTTATATAGCTGAATTATTTCAAGTTAGCGATCATTCGGTCGCTATTGCTCGCGGACATTCGTCATAATTTTACAGGTGGCTTATATTGATTTGCCCCCTGTTGGCGTACCAACTTTGAGTTCGGAAATCCGGTTGCAAGGTTAACTGATTTCCTAGGTTTGTTGATGCTGGTTTGAATCAAAGTGCCCCAGGCGATGTAGGGCGGCAAACTTGGCTGGCGGCATGCGCTGGCAACTGCTGTGCGGCCTCACCTCGTTGTAATCCTGCCGCCAGTCCGTGATGGTGGCTCTGGCCTGGGGCAGCGTCTCGAACCAGTGCTCGTTCAGGCACTCGTCACGGGAACTTGCCGTTGAAACTCTCGATATAGCCGTTCTGTATTGGCCGCCCCGGTTCGATCAGGATGTGCCTGATGCCATGCTTCAGCGCCCAGGCCATGAATGCCCGACTGGTGAACTCAGGGCCGTTGTCCGTGCGAACTGCGGCCGGATAGCCACGGAACAGCGCAGCCTGATCCAGGATGCGGGTGACGTACTGACCTGAAATGCTTAGTCCACGGCAATGTCGATACATTCGTGGCTGAAATCATCAGCCACGGTCAGGCACTTGATGCGCCTGCCATTGGCCAGACTATCGCTGACAAAGTCCATGCTCCTCACCTCGTTGACGCGCTGCGCGATCTGCAGCGGGATTCGTTCCGATACCGGACGCTTGGCCTTCTTGCGTTTCCTGACCGCCAGATTGGCAGCGCTGTATATTCGATAGACCCGCTTGTGGTTGATGCCGGGAAACACCGGCCGCAGCAGGTCAATACGTAACCTAAGTAACTCGGCGTAAGCCAGACGATGCAACTGTCTGAATACTGTGAACATAGTCCTATTGCCAAGTTAATTAATCACGCCGTTTTCTTCTGTAAACGGTATAAATTTTTCATTTGAAATCCTGCCTTGCTCTGGATGGTTGCAGCGAACCAGGAATGTATTTGGAGCATTGTTTGATGGGGGCTGGTTTGGTGGTATCGACCCTCCTTAACGTTGTTTCGAGTGATTTCAACACCCAAAGTCACTCTGATTTATCAAGAGGCGCCACCACATCTGTAGCCTTAATATCTAAATTAGAACTATCGCGCTAATGACATGTCTCATTCTGAGTTGCTCAGTTTCACATTTATCACAAATTTCTACCTGCCCTAAAACCGGTTCGTGGATTGAGGAGAAAATAATGTTGTCATGGTTGAGGCTTGGAACAGTGGTCGTGCTGATGTGTATTGCATCTTCGCAAACTTTTGCAGAAGGTACGGTGCTGTCTTTCGATCCTGACGTGGGTCGGACTGGCGAAGCGACTCCAGCAACAGATCCGAATGTTTTTCGAGTTTGCGCAGATAAGGACAATATGCCTTATTCCAATGAAAAGCAGCAAGGTTTCGAGAACAAGATCGCCGAGTTGCTTGCCACCAGTATGGGCAAGAAGTTGGAATACAGTTTCGGATATGATCGATTCGGATATATCCGAACAACCCTGAATGCCCATCTGTGCGATGTCATTATCGGTACGGGAACGGGAAATGACATGATGCTCACCTCTCACCCCTATTATCGTAGCAGCTATGTCTTTATTTATAAGAAGAGTAGCGGATTAAAGATCACTGATTGGGATTCGCCGGATTTACGCAAGGCCAAGATAGGGGTGGTGGATTATGCCCCCCCCACCCGCCCTCTGTTCGACAAGGGGTTGATGGGAAACGTGGTGGCGTATCTCATGATGCATGACCCCAGCAACCCTCCAGATCTAATGGTCGATGACCTACTGAAAGGGAAGATTGATGTGGCTATCATGTGGGGGCCGATCGGGGGCTATTTTGCGAAGCAAAAGGCTCCGGATCAATTGCAGATCGTTCCGTGTCCAGAGTACAAGCAGGTCAACGCGCACGGCAAGGAAGATTGGAATATATCCGTCGGGGTCCGCAAGAAAGAGAAAGATTTCTTAACATCAATTCAGTCGGTGCTGGATCAACATAAGGGTGATATTGAAAAGATATTGAACGATTACGGCATCCCACATTTGCCAGTCGTCACAAAAACTGAGCCTGGGAATATGTAATGAAACGGCGGGGGTTTCAATCAATTGCTCCCGCCTGATCTGAACATTTCCATCCGTCATGGATTTAGTCGAAGAGTGGCGGTAGTCATTTTTAATGTCGCCCTGAATCTCCAATTTTCGCCAACATCTGTCAACTTTCCCCCTCCCGCTCTGTTAACGTTCCTGGATCCTCCTTCGTCAATCCAGCATAGGGCTTTATTGCTGGTTACGACTTAAACCTGCTTGGGGAGGAGGGTGTTCATTTTGTGCGGTGCGGTTGACAGGGTTTTGATAGGATGATTATCATTCCCCAAGGCTCGACTAAGCCAGCCGCCCACATGGCGAATTCCTTTCGAGGAAAGTTGAACTTCAAATTCTGGATTCCTGAGTGTTTTGTTGCGGATTCCGGTAGTGGGTAACCGTGATGTTCCGCATAGACACAAAGGAAACCAAGTCATGCGCATCATCCCAACTACGGCCACCAAGGTCGCTGCCATCAAGGTTGAAGCCAAGCTTCTCAAAAACAAACTGAATCTACCGCATTCTGCCGCGTTAGATCTTGCTGCAACCCATCAGGGGTATTTGCATTGGCATCACGTCATGTTTTGCCTCAAGGCAAAAGAGACAGTAACTGTTCCTGATGCCCGGCAAAGCTCCTCCCCGCCTCCTCATGGACAAGCGCTCATCAAGGCGGCGGTGGACGGTGATCTGGAGGGAGTGAAGCTCGCGATTTCCGAAGGAGTGGATCTGAATTTCATGGATCCGGACAGCGGATGGACACCCCTTCGGGCAGCTGCAGTGCATGCGCGCGTAAATGTTTGTCGCGCGTTGATAGACGCCAGGGTGAACGTGAATACGCAAAGTAGCCGAGGCCTGTACACCCCATTAATGTCAGCTGCCCTGGCCCGATCTGCCGAGATCTGTGAAATGCTGCTCAAGGCCGGTGCTGACGTAGCGTTAAAGGACGATACGCGATGGACCGCGTTATCCTGGGCCGTGCACAAAGGGGATGTCGAGATCACGAAAATGCTTATCAACGCAGGCTCCGATCTGGATGTGACTGATCATCGTGGTCGTACACTGCTTAAAATTGCAGATATCGAATACCACCCGGATTTCGACAAGATAGCCGCGCTGCTGTCCGGGAGCCAGTCATGAGCACAAAAATCTTCTGGCATCCGGACATCGCCTTGCATGACCAGCACAATCACCACCTTGCCATGGTGCCTGATCGCCTGCCTACGATACAAGCCTCCTTGGCTTCACTCGGGCTGGAGCCAGGAATCAGGTTCGAAGAGTCGACTCCGGCAACGGATGAATCAATTCTGGCCGTCCATTCAAAGGAACATCTCCAGTTCCTTCGAGATAATTGTCCAGAAGTGAATATTTTCGTGATCGACATGGACACCGTCATGACCCCTTACACACTGAAGACGATATACCTGTCTTCGGGGGGCGGTATTAACCGCGGTTGATGATGTCCTCTCTGGAAAAAATTACCAATGCCTTTTGCCTGATTTATGGGGGGCATCATGCCGGACCGAATCGATCGCATGGATTCTGCTTCATCAACAACATCGCGATTGGTGCAATGCACGCAGTTGCGAATGGGGCGAGAGTGGCCATCGTCGATTTCGATACACACTCTGGAAATGGCACGGTCGACGCTCGTCAGAATCTCTACATTTGTTTTTTGGCTTAATATCTGCTATGGCCAATTGCGGACATTCGGCCATGATCATATTTAGGTGGGGGTGCGATTGTGTCAAAGCTTCTGGTAACCAAAGCGCCCAACCAATTCGAGAAGTCCTGGAATGCTATTAACTTCTAATTTCTCGAAGATTCTCGAGCGGTAAGTTGAAACGCTTTTAGGACTTAATCCGAGTTCATTCGCCAAATCAATCTGTCTGGTTCCACGTACCAGGCCCCTCAGAATAGCGCGTTCCCGCCCAGATAACATCTGAAAAGGATCGGCCTCGGCTGTCGGGAAATCTTGAGGAATGAGATCCTCAAGCTTCCTGGGTACGGGTTCATCAGTGCTTTTTAGTTTAATGTTGTCAGCCAGCCCTTTCATTTTGTCTAAAAGTTGGCAAAGGTCCAGAACATGCTTTTGTCGCAGATGAACATCTAACCTTTCCTTCGTGATGTCGTAGTGCATAACGAGCGCCTCCCTCGAGTTTTTGCTTGGCAGGGGCGTGACATGCATGCGAAACCATCTCAGCTTTACAGGGCTGTGACAGGGATATTCGAAAACAAAATGCTTTTTCTTCCCGTCAAGAACGGCCCTGATCCCACGAAAAGCAATCATCGCCCCGTCAGAGGACTCATGGGTGGCATTGCTGCAGACTTCCAAATAATTGATTTGTGAGTGACCGGCAGCGAAATCCGGGGGCAGTCCATTTTCTAGGGCAAATTCTTTCCATGCTTTGTTTGTGCATATGATCTCACCTTGCCCATTAAGAATGGCAAGGTTTGCGTCGATCGCATCCAGCAGAAACTGATCTTGTCTAGAGGGTTGTTTCATTGATTTGAAGGTCAAGTATCCGTGTAAGGTAAATCTGACAGATTTTAATCAAAACTTGTATTAGTCTAAACATTAATTTGTTACTAATGGTGGTAGTGATCATAGGCCGTGACTGGCCACCATCTAAGCATGAATGCCTTTCAGGTATAAATCGAGGCGTGTTGATGAATGGGATCATTGTCATCTTTTTTTGGGGAAGGCTAATAAGTTGAAGTTTTTTAATAGGTTTTCGGCGTGGTGGCCGATTGCCTTGGCTGCAGTTGTATCAATGTTGGCGATACTTTTGGCTGCACAATATGTCGAGCGACAAAATCTCGATAGCCAGCACCTGAATGCGCAAAAACGAGTCCAGGAGAATCTGCTGGTGTTGCGGGCAAGGCTGGAAACCCAACTAAACAGCAATGTCCAACTCACACGCGGCCTCGTGGCTGTAATCGCAGCGAATCCTCGGCTAACACAGGTTGAATTCGAGCAAGCAGCCAGGCCGTTGATTGGAGAACGATCACTCCTGCGCAACATTGGTGCGGCGCCAGATATGGTGGTTCGCCTGATGTATCCATTAGAAGGTAATGAAAAGGCTATCGGGCTTGATTACCGCAAGCTGGCTGCTCAGCGCGAAGCCGCCGAACGTGCCCGTATAGCGGAAAATCTGACTATCGATGGTCCACTTAATCTTGTTCAGGGTGGTGTTGGGCTCATTGCGCGCATCCCTGTGTTTATTCAGGGGAAGGGGGCGGATAAAAACTTCTGGGGGCTAATATCGGTCGTGATCGATGTCAATCGCCTCTACAAGGAAAGTGGCCTTCTAGACTCCATGCTACCGATCGAAGTATCCATTCGTCGCTGTGGTACCAACAAGGATGATGGTGAAGTCATTTATGGTGACCCAGTGTTGTTCAATTCCCAATCTGTCCGTATGCCTATTTCGTTTCCGGATGGGGAATGGGAGATCGCGGGTAGGCCAAAGGGCGGGTGGCGCGATGACAGTGGCAGCATTATTCCAATTCGATACGGGTTTGCACTTGCACTGGGTTTAAACATGGCGTCATTGCTTTTCTTTGCGCATTCTGTTTATCGACGCAAAGAAATCGAGAACGATTTGCAACAATCCTCGCGCTATGCGCGGAGTCTGATTGAAGCCAGTCTTGACCCTTTGGTAACCATCAGCCGGGACGGCAAAGTCACCGATGTAAATCTGGCGACCGAAAAAGTGACAGGGCGAACGCGTGACGTGCTTATCGGCAGCGATTTCTCTAATTATTTCACTGACCCGAAAAAGGCACGGGAGGGATATCAACACGTTTTCGAGCACGGGTTTGTCACTGACTACTCATTATCCATAATGCATAGTGACGGACATTTGGTGGATGTTCTATATAACGCAAGTGTCTATAAAGATGAGGCGGGAGTGGTTCTGGGAGTATTCGCTGCTGCGCGTGATATTACCTACAGAAAGGTCATGCAGGACAGGTTGGCTGAAAGTGAAGCCAGGCTGCGAACTATTATTGAAAGTGAGCCGGAATGCATCAAGATTGTTGATGCACAGGGGACTTTGAAGGACATGAATCCCGCTGGTTTGGCAATGCTTGAGGCGGATAGGCTGGATCAGGTGGTAAGCCAGCCCGTACTCAATGTGATAGCGCCAGAGCATCGTGCAGCTTTCGTCAGAATGCACAAACAAGTCATAAAAGGTGAGCCTCAGACACTGGAATTTGAAGTCGTTGGCCTGAAAGGTGGGCGACGCTGGCTTGAAACTCACGCAGTGCCCATGAAACAGGCAAATGGAGAAACCGTCCATCTTGCTGTAACCCGGGATATTTCTGAACGTAAAAAGGCTGAGCAACTTGCTCTTGCATCTTCCCAATATGCTCGATCATTAATTGAGGCGAGCCTGGATCCTTTGGTAACCATTAATTCCGAGGGAATAATCACTGATGTAAATGTGGCGACCGAGAGAATTACGGGGAGAACCCGCGAAGAAATTATCGGTACGGATTTCTCAGAATATTTTACTGAACCTGAGAAAGCACGTGCTGGCTATCTAGAGGCTTTCGAAAAAGAGTTCGTGATGGATTATCCGTTGGCTATTCTTCATCAGGATGGCCGTATTACAGATGTGGTTTACAACGCGAGTGTTTACCGTAATGCGGACGGAACGATTAAAGGTGTGTTCGCAGCCGCACGTGATGTCACCAAACAGAAACAGGCTGAGGAAAGAATCCGTCAGCTTTCTGCAGCGGTCGAGCAAAGCCCGGAAAGTATTGTAATAACGGATCTCAAGGCAAACATAGAGTACGTCAACAATGCTTTCACAAATAATACGGGGTACGGATTCCACGAGATCGTGGGACAGAATCCCAAGTTTCTTCAGTCGGGTAAGACATCTCAAGAAACTTATGATGAGTTATGGGAAACGTTGCGACAAGAGAAGCCTTGGGTGGGGGAATTTGTCAATCGACGTAAGAACGGTACTGAATATATCGAAAGAGCAATTGTTTCCCCCATCCGATCTGCTGATGGAGCAATAACACACTACGTGGCAGTAAAGGAAGATGTCACAGAAAAGAAACAGCTTGCCGAGGAGCTTGAAGAGTACCGAAATCACTTGGAAAGACAAGTGGCCGAGCGTTCAGCTCGGATCGTGATGCTCAATTTGCAACTGGAGAGGCGTGCGTTGGAAGCTGAAGCTGCAAATATTGCCAAAAGTGCGTTCATCGCTAACATTTCCCACGAAATACGCACCCCAATGCATGCAATCGTTGGTTTTGGGGGGCTGTTGCTCAAGAAAAGTGACAACTTGACTGACGCCCAAAGAAACAAACTCATCAAAATCAACGAGGCTTCAGAACATCTGCTCTCTATCGTTAATGATGTGCTGGATATTTCCAAGATCGAGGCGGAAAAGCTAGATATTGAGAAAATCCAATTCTACCGTGCAGATTTAATCAGCAAAGTTACGACAATGATCGATGCTCGGCTGCGAGCCAAAAATCTCAGGTTCGTAATTGATGTTGACGAAATGCCAAGCCAGATGATGGGTGATCCGACACGGCTTACCCAGATGCTGCTTAACTACCTAGGTAATGCTGTCAAATTTACAGAGCTCGGTGGCGTTACCCTGAGGGTTAAGCTTGTTGAAGAAACCGATTCAGACATGCTGCTTCGTTTTGAAGTAGAGGATACTGGACCAGGTATTCCTTTAGCGCATCAGGCACGGCTTTTCAATGCTTTCGAACAGGCGGACAACAGCTTCACGCGCAAGCATGGTGGCACTGGACTAGGTCTTGCCATTACACGGCATTTGGCCACGCTGATGGGGGGTGAAGTTGGGCTCGAATCCTCTCCGGGCAAAGGTAGTAATTTTTGGTTCACAGCACGTCTCGGCAAGATTCGCGAACAATCAGCTGTATCAGACGCCATTAGATCGGAAACCATCTCATCAGAAGAGTTAATCAAGCAAAAGCATGCAGGGAAGCGAGTCCTGATTGCAGAGGATAATCCTATCAACCGCTTTCTGATGGAAGAGATGCTGTCGGACATCGGATTGCAGTTGGACTATGCCGAAAATGGCCAGGTTGCACTGGAAAAAGCTCAAGCCAGCAACTATGACCTGATCCTGATGGATATGCAGATGCCCGAAATGAGTGGTATCGATGCTACCAGGGCGATTCGCCAATTGCCGGCCTACGCTTGCACTCCGATTATTGCGGTAACAGGAAATGCATTCACTGAAGATCGTGAAGCCTGTCTGGATGCAGGTATGAATGACCATCTGGCTAAGCCAATAAAAGAAGAAGATTTATATCATAAGATTCTGATCTGGTTGGATAGCCCTGGCTTAAAAAAATGATCAATCCCAATTTGATTGAGGACAGTTGATTCGCCGCACATTTTTTTGTTTTTTCGTGAATATTAGCAGGGACGAAATAACAAACTCTGCGCAGGAAGTTGGTTCGGCAGAATGCAGTATTGCTTGGCTAATTAATTAAGAATAATAATCGCTATGGACAACCAACAGAACATCCACTTTGAGATATTCCCCTGGAACAAGAATCTGCAAGTCGGGATTGATCTCATCGACATGCAGCACCGGCAACTGGTCAATATTCTAAATCGGCTGGCGGACCATGTGGCTGAACGTTCCAGCCTGATAGAACTTGAGAGTATTTTCAACGAACTGGTTTCATATACGGAATATCACTTCAACGCAGAGGAAGAAATCTGGCGTGCAAATTTCCCTTCCGGGGATGAATGGTTGCAAAGCCATGAGGGAACGCACCTCGACTTCATAAACCAAATCATCATGTTAAAAGAGGGTTGCGCCAGCAAGCACCTTGACGAGGCCATAGGGTCTATCCTCGGATTCCTGACGAACTGGTTGGGCTACCATATCCTTGACACTGACCGCCGTATGGCTCTGGCGGTATGCAGCTTGCAGGCCGGGTCTGCGCTGTCAGAAGCGAAGAATTTTGCTAACGAACAGATGAGCGGGGCTACCAAGGTTCTGATCGACACCGTCCTGGCCATGTACGATAGCCTTTCATCTCGGACACTTGAATTGCTTCGGGAGCGCTCTGCAAGAAAGCAGGCGGAAGAAGCGTTGCTTGCCAGCGAAGAACGATGGAAATTCATTCTGGATGGTGCTGGCGAAGGGGTTTGGGATTGGGACATCCAGAAGAAGGAAATCCAGCAGTCTTCGGAATGCCTTGCCCTGCTCAGCTTCATCTGTAGTGAGAATGTGCCGGAATCCAGCCCGAATATTCACCCAGATGATCTTCTGCGCTTTATGGAGAACTTACAGAGCCACCTCGATGGAAATACGGAGACCTTTGTCAACAAACATCGCGTGGTCCATGCGAATGGGCAATGGACATGGGTGCTTACAAGGGGGAAGGTCACTAACCGTGATGCACATGGACAGCCCTTGAGGATGATTGGAACGCACACCGACGTTACTGAGCGGGAGATGGCCTCCATGGTGTTCAACAACACCAGTGAAGGAATGCTGGTAACAGATGCCAATTCACGTATCATCGCCATCAACCCAGCCTATACGGTTATTACTGGATATACGCCAGAAGAAACGCTGGGTAAAGAACCGAGCATTATGAGCTCTGGACTGCAGAGCAGTGATTTTTACCAATCCATGTGGGAGCAAATTGCCAGCAAGGGTAAATGGGCCGGTGAACTCTGGAATAAACGCAGGAGTGGGGAAATTTACCCGCAGCAGCTAACCATCAACACGGTCTACAACACGGACGGTACTCCTAACTACCACATTGGCTTGTTTACAGACCTGACCAAACAGAAAGCGGCTGAAGAACAGGTTTGGCGGCAGGCCAATTTCGATAGCCTTACCGGACTGCCAACCCGGCAGATGTTGCTGGATCGGTTGCGGTTGGAAACGGGCAGGGCGAGTCGCGAGGGGGATTTGGTTGCTTTCCTGATCATCGATATCGACAACTTCAAAGACATCAATACAGCCGACGGTTACGCCACAGGGGATATGGTCATCAAGGAGGCAGCGGAGCTCCTATCTCAATGCGTTAGATCAAGTGATACTGTCGCTCGAGTTGGAGGGGACGAATTTGCGGTGATACTTTGCGGGATCAGCGAGCATGCAGCCATCGAGATGGTTGCCAAGAAAATTCTGGGTACCATTAGTAACGCTTTCTCATTCCTGAAAAATTCGTCCTACCTTTCAGCCAGTATCGGCATTACCGTTTTCCCAGAAGATTCAGCCGACCCCGAGTTGCTTCTGAGACATGCCGAACAAGCCATGTATTCAGCCAAGAATCAGGGCCGTAATCGGTTTTGCTATTTCACAAAATTCATGCAGGAGGCTGTTCAGATCAGAACGACGTTTACCGCCCAATTGCGAGAAGGTTTGCAGAAACAGCAATTCCATTTGCATTATCAGCCGATCGTCAACCTGCGGGACGGCGTCATTAGTAAGGCCGAAGCGCTTGTTCGATGGAATCACCCTGAAATCGGCAGCATCGGGCCTGCTACCTTTATCCCAATTGCCGAAGAAACCGGATTTATCATCGAACTCGGCAACTGGATATTCTTGGAGGCGACAAACCAGGTCCTGGCTTGGAGGAATTCGTTCAACCCGGATTTTCAGATCAGTATTAATAAATCTCCCCTCCAGTTCCGTGATGATATTGACGAAACTCATCACCAAGCTTGGCTTAAATATCTGGAAAGTTGTGGACTGCCTGGAAATAGCATCGTTATTGAAATTACCGAGAGCCTTTTAATGGGGTCGAGTCCAAGCATTTTGAGGCAACTCATGGATTACCGCGATCAGGGAGTTAAAGTGTCGCTAGATGATTTCGGGACCGGATACTCTTCGCTGTCATATCTAAGTAAATTTCAAATTGACTACATCAAGATTGACCGTTCATTTATCAATAATCTCGAAAAGGGTTCGTACCACCTTGCGTTATGCGAAGGGATTATCGCTATGGCGCACAAACTTGGCTTGAAAGTCGTAGCTGAGGGTATCGAGACTGAAATGCAACGAGATCTGCTGATCAAGGCAGAATGCGATTACGGCCAAGGATACCTGTTCTCGAAACCTGTTTCGCCAGAGGAGTTCGAGAGGCTTTTTTCACCGGACTGAGAAATATCTAATGTGGGCTTTACTTTAACGGTTCCATCCTCTACATATTGACCGGTATTTGTCGAAAGTGGAAATCCATTTAATTTTTCGTAAGTGATACCGTAACGGGATTAAATTTTTTGCCAAAATTCCCTGTAACGGTATCCGTTACAGTTACGAGAGTAAGAGTATCAGTCAAACGACCCAGCCATTGGCTATAACCAATGGCCAAAGTTTAATTCCCATAGGGTATTTACCTTCCGTGGCAGGCCAATCCGCTGCGCTAATACGCTTGCTTGGAAAAATGCTGTGCAACGTGCCGAAATCAAAAATTTCCGCTGGCATGACTTAAGGCATACCTGGGCAACATGGCAGCGACAAGCTGGAACACCTACGCATGAGTTACAACGCTTGGGAGGGTGGAGAACTGGGGCAATGGTGGAGCGTTAAGCACATCTGGCGCCGGATCATCTGGCTATTGCTGCTTCACGGCTAGACTCTGTTTTAGATGGTTACGATCTGGCTACGTAACCCACAAATGAAAACGGCCCGCATTGCTGCGAGCCGCTTTAAATCTGGTGGGGCATGTAGGGGTCGAACCTACGACAAACGGATTAAGAGTCCGCTGCTCTACCAACTGAGCTAATGCCCCCTTGAGGACGCGCATTATTACGATTATTCGATGACCTGTCAACACCACGATGTGATTTATTGCACGTGCCGGGCCACTGACGCGGTGGTAACATAATCTTTGAATCCAGCGAAGATAGTCTGAGGGGAGTTTTGATGAGCGTCCGTACCGTTGCGACCACACCTTTTTCCGACCAGAAACCGGGGACTTCCGGATTGCGCAAAAAGGTGCCGGTGTTCCAGAAACCGCATTACCTCGAGAATTTCGTGCAGTCGATTTTCGACAGTATCGCTGCGCCGGCCGGTAGCACGCTCACTGTCGGTGGCGACGGCCGCTACTACAACCGGGAGGCGATCCAGATTATCCTCAAGATGGCGGCGGCCAATGGGTTCGGCCGTGTGCTGGTGGGGCTGGGCGGCATCCTTTCTACGCCGGCGGCATCCTGTGTGATCCGCAAATACCAGACTTTCGGTGGCATCGTGTTGTCGGCCAGCCATAATCCGGGTGGGCCGGACGGCGATTTCGGGATCAAGTACAACATCGGCAACGGCGGCCCCGCACCGGAAAAGGTGACCGAGGCGATTTTTGCCCGCAGCAAGGCCATCAATGAATATCGCATTCTGGAAACCGCTGACGTCTCCCTGGATGTCATCGGAGAAAGCCGGCTGGGCGACATGACGGTGCAGGTGATCGATCCGGTTGCTGATTATGCGGATCTCATGGAATCGCTGTTCGATTTCAGCAGCATCCGTGGCTTGCTGGCCGGAGGTTTCCGTCTCAAGTTCGATGCCATGCATGCAGTAACCGGTCCCTACGCCAGGGAGATCATCGAAAAGCGTTTGGGGGCGCCCGCCGGTAGTGTGATGAATTCAGTGCCGTTGCCTGATTTCGGCAATGGCCACCCTGATCCCAACCTGACCTATGCCCATGAGTTGGTGGAGATCGTTTACGGCGACCATGCCCCGGATTTCGGTGCCGCTTCCGATGGGGATGGCGACCGCAACATGATCCTGGGCAAGGGATTCTTCGTGACGCCTTCCGACAGCCTGGCGGTGCTGGCTGCGAACGCCACGCTGGCACCGGGCTACAAGAGCGGCCTGGCCGGGATTGCGCGTTCCATGCCGACCAGTGCGGCTGCAGACCGTGTCGCCCAAGCGTTGGGAATCCCGTGTTACGAAACGCCGACCGGGTGGAAGTTCTTCGGCAATCTGATGGATGCCGGCAAAGTGACTTTGTGCGGCGAGGAAAGCTTCGGCACCGGGTCTGACCATGTGCGCGAGAAAGACGGCCTGTGGGCGGTTCTGTTCTGGCTGAATGTGGTCGCTGCTCGCAAGCAGTCGGTAGAAGCCATCGTGCGGGAACACTGGGCGAAATTCGGACGTAACGTCTATTCGCGCCACGATTACGAAGGGATCCCGACCGAGGCTGCCAACGGTGTAATGAAACACCTGCATGACAGCTTTGCATCACTGACCGGTAGCCAGTTGGGGAGTTACAAGGTCCTGTTCTGTGACGATTTCAGCTACACCGATCCGATCGACGGCAGCGTCAGTACCGGGCAGGGGGTACGCATCGGCTTTACCGATGGCTCGCGCATCGTTTTCCGGCTTTCGGGGACGGGTACCGAGGGGGCGACCATCCGTATCTACCTGGAAGCCTATGAGCCGGATGTCGGCAAACATCACCTCGACGCACAGGTGGCATTGGCCGAATTGATCGGCATCGCGCTGCAGGTGTCGCAACTTCGTGACCGCACCGGCCGGGATGCCCCGACCGTGATTACCTGATGGGGATGTGATGTCCATGAAAAAATGTTTAACGGCAGCATGGATTGCCTTGGTCCTCCTGCTCGCCGGCTGTGCGAGCGTGCCGATGACGTCCATGAAGGAGGATTCGAGCGCCAAGGAATTCAAGGTCGATCCGGCCAAATCCAGCATCTATGTGTACCGGAATGAGAATTTCGGTGGTGCAATCTCGATGACGGTCAGTCTGGACGGTCGCGTGGGTGGGCAGACCGGTCCCAAAACCTACTTCCTCTGGGAGGTGGCGCCGGGTGAGCATGAAGTAGGCTCGATTGCGGAGAACACCGTATCGCTCAAGCTCAAGACCGAAGCCGGCAAGGCCTATTACATCTGGCAGGAAGTGAAAATGGGGTTCTGGATGGCAAGGTCGGCATTGCATGAAGTCGATGAAGAAACGGCGCGCAAAGCCATCGCCGAGTGCAAGCGCGCCCAGTCGACTTTCTAGCGCTTTTATTCCTCGACCTGCCTGATTGTCATGGTGCCTTTGTAAAGCCGGATGTCCATCCGGCTCAGGAAGGACATGCCGAGCAGCGCTTCGCCTTCCAGTGCTGGGGTGATGTTGGCGGCCACGTCTTTCGCTTCGATGCCGCCCAATCGTACGCTGGCGAGTCGCGTCATGTAGCTGACAGTTTCGCCGTTGGCTGTCGTGGTGCTGACGGCGGCGTGGCTGCGGATGCCCAGGGTTTGAGCCAGTTTGCTTGAGATCGCGACGCCGGTCGCCCCGGTATCCACCAGTACTTCTGCCTTGACGCCGTTGATGAACGCTTCGGCTCGATAATGTCCGCTGGGATCGCGCTTGAGAACCACGGTTTCGCTGTTGCCCAGCGCCTTCGCTTTGTTGGGGTTGAGGGCTGCATCGACCATCCAGATGCAGCCGGCAAAGAGCACCAGCCAGATGGCCGTGGAAATGAGGGTGCCGGGTTTCATGAGCTTGTCGGGAACGTGACGTCAGGGGCAATGGACAGGATCGCGGCACGGCACTGGTTCTCAATGCGTTTCAACGCGGTTTCGCTGGTGGCTTCGAACCTCAACACGACCACCGGGGTGGTGTTGGAAGGGCGCATGAGGCCGAATCCGTCGACGTACTCCACCCGTAGCCCATCAATGGCGACGATATTCACTGCGCCTTCGAAATGGGCTTCCTGCCGGAGGCGGGCGATCAGCGCATGGGGTTCTCCCTCTTTCATCCGGATGTGCAGTTCAGGCGTGCTGACGCTGTCAGGCAGGGTGTTGAGCACGGCTGACGCGTCGTTGCTGCGACTGAGGATTTCCAGCAGCCGGCAACCGGCATAAAGGCCATCGTCGAAACCATACCAACGTGGCTGGCCATCGCGGGTGTCGTTGAAGAACAGGTGCCCGCTCAGCTCCCCGCCCAGCGCTGCACCGGTTTCCTTCATCTTGGCTTTCATCAGGGAGTGGCCGGTTTTCCACAACAGGGGATGACCGCCCCGATGGACAATCCAGTCATGCAGGTTGCGGGTGGATTTGACATCGTAAATGATGGTCGCCCCGGGCTGACGCTTCAGCACGTCTTGAGCAAACAACAGCAACTGGCGGTCAGGGTAAATGACATGACCTTCGCGGGTCACGACGCCCAGGCGATCGGCGTCGCCATCGAAAGCGAGCCCGACTTCAGCGCTCCCTGACTTCAGGGCGCGGATCAAGTCCTCCAGGTTCTCCGGCACCGATGGATCTGGATGATGGTTGGGGAAATGGCCGTCGACATCGCAGAACAGCGTCTCGACTTCACAACCCAATGCGCGAAAAAGCGTTTCTGCGTAGGGCCCCCCGACGCCGTTCCCAGCGTCGATGGCAATTCTCATCGGGCGGGCCAGCCGGACATCGGAAAGGATGCGATCGAAGTAGGGTTGTGCAATATCCTGTTGCCGGTAAGTGCCGGCACCGGACGAGAAATCCACCGTTTCGATGCGTTGGCGTAATCCCTGGATGGCCTCACCGGCGAGGGTTTCCCCGGCAAGCATGATTTTGAGCCCGTTATAGTCCGGTGGGTTGTGGCTCCCGGTGACCATGACGCCGCTCCCCGTCTGGAGATGGTAAGTGGCGAAGTAAAGCATGGGCGTGGCCACCATGCCGATGTCGATGACGTCGATGCCTGTGCTCCGGACGCCGCGTGCCAGCGCAGCTGCGAGTTCGGGGCCGGAGAGCCGGCCGTCGTAGCCGATGACTATCTGCGTCTGGTGGCGATCACGCGCTTCTGAGCCGATGGCCAGCCCGATGACCTCGACGATGTCCGGGGTCAGGGACACTCCGACGATGCCGCGAATGTCGTAAGCCTTGAAGATTTCCTTGGGTGGTTTCATCGCAAAAGTCTGCTCAAAATCAAATCGGAGATTTTTGTCGAGAGTATAATGCCAACCATGAAATTATCTGCTGAACTCCTGCATAAATACGTCAAGGCCGGCCCGCGCTACACCTCGTACCCGACCGCGCCTTATTTCAACGAATCCTTCGGCCCCACACAATGGGAAGAAGAGTTGCGCGCCTCTCAAGACAAGGGCCGTGACATTTCCTTGTACGCGCACATCCCGTTCTGCGATACGCTCTGCTACTACTGCGGCTGCAACATGATCGCCACCAAGGATTACAGCAAGGCGGAGTCCTATCTCGACATCCTGTTCAAGGAAATCGACCGCGTCGCGGCACTGACGAGTCCTTCCAGAAAGGTGCGCCAGTTGCACTGGGGCGGCGGTACGCCGACCTACCTGAAGCCTGACGACATGCGCCGCCTGTATGCCTATCTGGCCGGCAAGTTCACCATGGCGGCGGATGCCGAAGTCGGTTGCGAGATGGATCCGCGTGAACTGACGCGTGACCACGTCAGGGCGCTGCGCGAATCTGGTTTCAATCGCCTCAGCCTGGGGGTCCAGGACCTGAACGACCAGGTGCAGGTCGCCGTCAACCGCGTGCAGCCGGAGGCACTGATCCGGGAAGTCTATGGCTGGATCCGCGAGGAAGGGTTTCAGAGCGTCAACTTCGACCTGATGATCGGCTTGCCGCACCAGACGCCTGCCAGCTTCGAGAAGACGCTGGACAGGGTGATCGCCATGGGCCCGGACCGTTTCGCCGTGTTCAACTACGCCCACGTGCCCTGGATGAAGAAGCACCAGAAACTGATCGTGGAAGAAACCCTGCCGCAAATCGATGCGCGTCTGGAATTGCAGAAGCTGACACTCGAAAAGCTGACATCCGCTGGTTACGTGTATATCGGTATGGACCATTTTGCCAAGCCGGACGACGAGATCGTCAAGGCGCAGCAGAACAAGACGCTGTACCGCAATTTCCAGGGATACACCACGCACAAGGATTGCGACATCCTGGCCTTCGGTGCCTCGGCGATTTCCCAAACGGATGAGGTTTACGCCCAGAACGTCAAGGTATTGTCCGAGTATCGTGACATGGTCAACGCCGGCAAGCTGCCGGTGGAGCGCGGCTTGCGTATTACCCACGAGGACAAGCTGCGGCGCGACGCCATCACCCAGATCATGTGCGACCTGGAGCTGGACAAAGCCAGTTTCGGCAAGCAGTGGAACATCGATTTCGACCAGTATTTCGCTGCCGGCCTGGAAGAACTGAAGGGCATGCAGTCAGACGGCCTCGTGGTACTGGAGACGGACAAGGTGCGCGTGACGGAATCCGGCCGCGTGTTCCTGCGCAACATCGCCATGGCATTCGACGCCTACCTGCACCAGCAGAGCGCTGACAAGCCGCGGTACTCCAAGACCCTGTAAGCACATGGCCGTTCCTGAAATCCGACCGGAGCAGTCGATCGAGCTGCTGAAGGCGCTGCATATCCTGACCCGCGATGGCAAGCTCAACCAGGATAGCCGGCGCAAGCTCAAGCAGGTCTACCACCTGTACCACTTCATCGAACCGTTGCTGGAAGAGGTGTATGCCGAGAAGGGCGACCTGACACTGGCGGATCACGGGGCTGGCAAGTCTTATCTCGGGTTCATCCTGTATGACCTGTTCCTGAAGTCGAAACCGGCAGGTCATGTGTATGGGATCGAGACGCGAGAGGAACTGGTCACGAAATCACGCGATCTGGCGACCTCGCTCGGTTTCGAGCGCATGTCGTTCCTTAACCTGAGTGTCGAGGAATCGATCGCTTCGCCGGAATTGCCGGCACGGATCGATGTGGTGACGGCGTTGCATGCCTGCAATACGGCGACGGATGATGCCATCCGTTTTGCGTTGCACAAGCAGGCGAAATTCATCGTGCTGGTGCCCTGCTGCCAGGCGGAAGTGGCGTCTGTGCTGAACCGCCACAAGAACGCATCCTTCGGCCGGACCGCGCTGTCGGAAATCTGGCGCCACCCCATCCATACCCGCGAGTTCGGCAGCCAGATCACCAACGTGATGCGCTGCCTGCAACTGGAAGCGAACGGATACCAGGTGACCGTGACCGAACTGGTCGGCTGGGAGCATTCGATGAAGAACGAACTGATCATCGCGCGCAACACCGGCAAGCCAAAGAAAAGTGCGCGCGACCGCCTCGAAAAGATCCTCGTCGAACTGAATCTGGAAGACCTGCGCGGCCGCTTTATCGGCCAGGATTGACCTTGCCGGGTGTCAGGAGGCCTCGTCGATCCAGGCTTGCTGAATCGCTTCCAGGACCTTTTCCCCGCCGCGCGCATGATCGTCGTCGAAATCGTCCAGGTCGACGACGTAATTGTGCAGGTCCACGAACCGGATCGTGCGCGGGTCGATGTCCGGGTGCTTGTCGAACAGTTCTTCGGCGATACGTTGTACGTCAGTCCATTTCATCGTTTTGCTCTCACATACTGGTTGGGCCAAGGCACGTCGACGCCCAGTTCGCGGGCGGCGCGCAGCGGCCAATAGGGGTCTCTCAACAATTCACGCGCCAGCAGCACGACATCTGCCTTGCCGCCGACCAGGATATCCTCTGCCTGTTGCGGGTCGGTGATCAGGCCAACCGCGCCGGTGGCGATGCCGGCCTCCCTGCGGATGCCTTCTGCAAACGGCACCTGGAAGCCGGGCGCTGCCGGAATCTGCGCATCCAGGATCAGTCCGCCGGTCGAGCAGTCCACCAGGTCGATCCCGATGTCCTTCAGCCATTTGGCAAACTGGATGGATTGCGCCAGGTCCCAGCCGCCTTCGACCCAGTCCGTGGCTGAAATCCGCACGAAGACCGGCCATTGCTGCGGCCACAGGTCGCGGATGGTCTTGGCCACTTTCAATGGTAATCGGCAACGGTTCTCCATGCTGCCGCCATATTCGTCGGTGCGCTGGTTGGATAGCGGTGACAGGAATTCATTGAGCAGGTAGCCGTGGGCGCAATGGACCTCTGCGACTTCGAAACCAGCAGTCAGCGCCCGGCGTGCGGCATCTGCGAACATTTCGACGATGCCGTCGATTTCATCTTGCCTGAGGGCGTGCGGCACACCGTGTGAGGGCGTGACCGGGATGGCGGAAGGGGCGACGGTCTGCCAGCCGCCGGCACCCACGGGAAGGTATTGGCCACCTCTCCAGGGAGCATCGCAGGAGGCTTTGCGGCCGGCGTGAGCGATCTGGATGGCCGGAACCGCTCCCTGCTGCTTGATGAATTCGGCGATGGGGCGGAACGCTTCGGTGTGGGCGTCAGACCATAATCCTGTGCACCAGGGCGTGATACGGCCTTCCGGGCAGACTGCCGTGGCCTCCACGACGACCAGGGCAGCGCCGCCGACGGCACGGCTGCCGTAGTTCACCAGATGCCATTGGTTGGGGATGCCGCCTTCGGCCGAATACTGGCACATGGGGGCGACGAGAATGCGGTTTTTCAGTTCCAGTTCGCGCAGTTTGAAGGGCGTGAATAGTTGGGCCATGAGGATTACCTCGATACGACGTTGATGTTGGCGATTTTGCCCCGCCACTCGGCAGGGCCGCTCTGATGCACGGAATGCCCGGCGCTATCGACGGCGACCGTGACCGGCATGTCCTGCACTTCGAATTCATAGATGGCTTCCATCCCGAGATCCTCGAATGCCACCACGCGCGCGGACTTGATGGCCTTGGAGACCAGGTAGGCAGCACCGCCGATGGCGATCAGGTAGGCGGAATGGTGTTTTGCGATGGAAGCGATGGTGGCATCACCACGCTCGGCCTTGCCGATCATGCCGAGCAGGCCGGTCTGCTCCAGCATGAAGTCCGTGAAGCGGTCCATGCGGGTGGCCGTGGTCGGGCCGGCGGGTCCCAGCACTTCGTCGCGCACCGGATCTACCGGGCCGACGTAATAAATGAAGCGGTTGGTGAAGTCCACGGGCAGCGTTTCCCCGCGTGCCGCCATTTCCTGCAGGCGGCGGTGCGCTGCATCCCGGCCGGTGAGCAGTTTGCCGGACAGCAACAGCTTTTCACCCGGATGCCATTGCCGGATGTCTTCCCGCGTCAAGGTGTCGAGATTGACCTTGCGCATGGGAGTCGCGGCGTCCAGTGCTACCTGGGGCCAATGCTTGAGCTTAGGCACCGGCAATTGCGCCGGACCGCTGCCGTCCAGCGTGAAATGCACATGGCGCGTGGCGGCGCAGTTGGGGATCATGGCGACGGGGAGGGAGGTGGCGTGGGTGGGGCAGTCCATGACCTTGACGTCCAGTACCGTGGTCAGCCCCCCCAAGCCTTGGGCGCCGATGCCCAGTGCGTTGACCTTGTCAAAGATTTCCAGGCGGAGTTCTTCGGCGCGGGTTCTGGGTCCTCGTGACCGGAGTTCCTGGATATCGATGGATTCCATGAGGGATTCCTTGGCCATCACCACGGCCTTTTCCGCCGTGCCGCCGATGCCGATGCCGAGTACACCTGGCGGACACCAGCCCGCACCCATGGTAGGCACGGTGTCGACGATCCATTGCACCAGATCGTCCGAGGGCTCCAGCATGGCCAGTTTGGCCTTGTTCTCGGAGCCGCCGCCCTTGGCTGCGATGCGTATTTCCACCCGGTCACCCGGAACAAGTTCCACATGCACGATGGCCGGGGTGTTGTCACGCGTGTTCCTGCGCAGTCCGGCCGGGTCGCTGACGACCGAGGCGCGGAGCAGGTTGTCCGGATGTTTGTAGGCGCGGCGTACACCTTCATCGACCAGGTCCTGGAGGCTGCGGTCGGTATCCCAGCGCACCTGCATGCCGACACGAATGAAAGCGGTGACGATGCCGGTGTCCTGGCAAAGCGGGCGCTGACCCTCGGCGCAGAGATAGGAGTTGATCAGGATCTGCGCGATGGCATCCCGCGCGGCGGGTGACTGCTCGCGTTCGTAGGCCTGGTCCAGGGCCTGCAGGAAATCGGGGGAATGATAGTAGGAGATGTACTGCAGGGCATCGGCGATGCTGGCGATAAAGTCCTGTTCGCGGATCAGGTGCATGAGGTCGTCTCACCCGGGGATTCAAAACGCAATTATAACGCCTGGAAGGATGAAAACGACCTCGCTGCAAGGATGGGATCGGGGCGGGTGTCGCTTTCCCGACCCCGGCAACTGCTAGTGGTGGCCGTGGTTGCCCTCGCTACCATGCCCGCCGCCGGCAAAGGCCTGTCCTCCGGCTGCCGTGGTGATATGGCTGACCTGATGGATTTCCACATGGTTGTCGCTGTGTGAGGCATGGCTCAGGCTGGGACCTGCGGAGATCGGAGCGCCGGCAGCTGTGACAACACGTGCTACCGGAGTGTGGTCGAGATGAGCTTGCTGATAATCAGATCCATGGCGGGTTTCCGCGCGCATGGTGTGTCCTTGGCCGCCAGCTGCCGTGGTGATGCGGTGAGCGCTGGTCTGCGGAGTTCCGGTGGTAGCCGCATGATGAAGGCTGTCATGCTGGCTGCTTTCGATGTGCTTGTGGCTGCTGTCGCGGAAATCGGAGTGATGGTGCAGTTCCTCATGGTGGTCCTCGCTGTGATGCTGTTCCTGCACATGGTTTTCTACACGTGATGGCTTGAAGGTTGCACCCGGCTGCAGATTCAGCTTCTGGGCGATTTGGCCCCAGCCCATGCCCTGGTTGCGCATGGTCAGCACGCCGTTGACCTGGGTGGTTTGCGTGGTCGTGCCCTGGATCGTGGTAATGGTGCCGCCAGTGAGCGCAGTCTGGATTTGCTGGGGGGTCGGGTTGGTGATCCCCATAGCCGCCAGATTGGCCTCCGCCAGCGAAAGGGCCTTGCTGACGCTGCCCCAGCCCATGTTTTGCGTCGGGGTGCTGAAAGTCACTGCGTCCGTGGTCGTGCTGCTCCCAGCGGACTGCAGGGTTACCGGCGTGCCGCTATGCAGGCCGTTGACCAGGCTTTGCGAATTTGCCGGAGAGCCCGCCCATGTTGTGTAGTCCGAAACCAGGTTGCTGCTCTGGATACGATCGCTTGAAGCGGTGGTCGTTGTGGACACTGTTGGCGAAGTGGCCGGTGCGGTAGCTGTCGTGGGCGCAGGTGCAGTGGTCGCCGGGATGCCTGGAATCACGCTGACCGGGGCTGCCGGATCCGTGGCGGCCTGAGCCTGCAGGGCGAAAGTGGCAGCGAGCGCGATGAAAAGCTGGTGTGATCTGAATTGCATGGAGTGCGTTCCTTTTCGTTATGTAATGAGAGTTCAGGAATTGCCCAGAACCTTTTCGGTCTGGTAGATGATCTCGGCGGCGGTGGCGCTGTCATAGAACAGCCCGTCCTTGGCCACGGCACGCATGCGGGTGGTGTTGGGGCTCAGGGACTCCATCGCGATCTCGATGTTGCGGTTGGCTGTTTTTGCCACGATGATTTCGGAGTCTTCCTCTTTGCGTGTGGATTCAACCTTGATTTGCATTCGGTTGAGGGCCGTCATCGTCGCCTTCTTGAGTCGAGCAGTCGGCATCGAGAAGGTGCGGTACGAGATGCCGTTCATGGCGTGGTTGACGCCGGTAGAGCCGCCGATGCCGAGAGAGGTCAGCGCCACGGACTGGCATCCCGGCAGAAGCAGCAATGCCGAAAGGATCATTGTTGGAAGGAGTCCGGTTCTTGACATGGGAGTAGATGGGTTCATGGCCTGCCTGATGAAAAAGAGTTATGGAACTCCCTGTCTGCAATAATCCTGCCAACACAGGATTATTGCGCTTTGCGGGGCGATATGACCGGATGTTCCGGCATGCCTGGCGATGAAAGTCGCGGTTCTGTCTCCAAAAGCACACGCCCCGATACGCAAAAATACCTTACCTATTGTTTTAAAAAAGAAATATATTGTCTCCAAATGGCGACTTGGTGTTTTTTTCTGTTGGGAGAGGAAAAAAGTCCCGCCATCTGACAGGGGAAAAGCATTCGATGGCGGGTCGAGGAATCAAAACACGGAGAGTGTCGGTAAACCTTATGCAATCCGTGTGCCATCGGTTGTGGTTCAATGAAATCAATAAGATAGCCGTTTTACGGCTGGGTTGGTGCGCATGGATAGGTTGCCTGCATTCCGGGTGGTTGCCTGCAGCCAATTCCGGCTCGGTTCCGGCATACAATGTCCCGCATCAAACATGTTAAAATTCAACATTTTTAGCACTCTGGAACCCGAACCATGTTCAGCGCATCCCAAACCATTGCCAAAACCGACCCGGAACTCTTCACGGCCCTGGAGGCCGAGCGTCAGCGTCAGGAAGATCACATCGAACTGATCGCCTCGGAAAACTACACCAGCCCGGCCGTGATGGAGGCGCAGGGTTCCGTGCTGACCAACAAATATGCCGAGGGTTATCCGGGCAAGCGTTATTACGGCGGTTGCGAGCACGTGGACGTGGTGGAGCAACTGGCGATTGACCGTGTCAAGGCACTGTTCGGCGCCGAGGCCGCCAACGTTCAGCCCAATTCCGGTTCGCAGGCCAATCAGGCCGTGTTCATGGCTTTCCTCAAGCCGGGTGATACCGTGATGGGGATGAGTCTGGCCGAGGGTGGCCACCTCACGCATGGCATGGCGCTCAACATGTCCGGCAAGTGGTTTAACGTCGTTGCCTATGGACTCGACAAGAATGAAGACATCGACTACGACGCCATGGAAGCCAAGGCGCGCGAACACAAGCCGAAACTGATCATTGCCGGGGCTTCCGCATTTGCCCTGCGCATCGATTTTGCCCGTTTCGCAAAGATCGCCAAGGAAGTCGGCGCGATTTTCATGGTGGACATGGCGCACTACGCGGGCCTGATTGCTGCTGGCGTCTACCCGAATCCGGTTCCGCATGCTGACGTGGTGACCTCCACTACACACAAGACCCTGCGCGGCCCGCGTGGCGGCATCATCCTGATGAAGGCCGAGCATGAAAAGGCGATCAACTCCGCCATTTTCCCGGGTCTGCAAGGTGGCCCGCTGATGCACGTGATCGCCGGCAAGGCCGTGGCGTTCAAGGAAGCGGCAAGCAAGGAGTTCAAGCATTATCAGGAGCAGGTGCTGGCTAACGCCCTGGTGATGAGCAAGGTGCTGACCGAGCGCGGTTTGCGCATCGTGTCCGGCCGTACCGAAAGCCACGTGTTCCTGGTCGACCTGCAATCCAAGGGGCTGACCGGCAAGGATGCCGAAGCGCTGCTGGGCCGTGCCCACATCACCGTCAACAAGAACGCCATCCCGAACGATCCGCAAAAGCCGTTCGTGACCAGCGGCATCCGTATCGGCGCACCGGCCATGACCACCCGCGGTTTCAGGGAGGCAGAAGCAGAAAAGCTGGCCAACCTGATAGCCGACGTGCTGGATGCACCGAACGACGAAGCGGTGATCGCCCGCGTCGTGGCGGAAGTGAAGGTGCTGACGACTAAGTTCCCGGTTTACGGTGCCTGATCGTTCATGAAATGTCCGTTCTGCGGTGGGGAGGATACCCAGGTCATCGACTCCCGGGTCAATGACGAAGGCAACAGCATCCGCCGCCGGCGCCGTTGCGCCTCCTGCGAGAAGCGTTTCACCACCTACGAGACAGCTGACCTGCAGCTGCCGCAGGTGGTGAAGCAGAACGGCAACCGCGAGGAGTTCTCCCGCGACAAGCTGCGCCTGTCTTTTACCCGCGCGCTGCACAAGCGTCCGGTACCGACCGAGTATGTCGATCGTGCCATTGATCACATCGTGCAGGACGTCCTCAGTCGCGGAGAACGCGAAATCATTGCCCGCGAACTGGGAGAGCGCGTGATGCAGGAGTTGAAGCGCCTGGACAAGGTCGCCTACATCCGCTTCGCTTCCGTATACCGCAGTTTCCAGGACGTCGATGATTTCCGTGAGGCCATCCGCGACCTCAATCAGCCGGCATTGCGCAGTACGGAAAAAATCCCGGAGTAAGCCTTGTTCAGCGAGCGCGACCACTGTTACATGGCTCAGGCGCTCCAGCTTGCAGCACGCGGACTGTTTACGACCATGCCCAACCCGCGTGTCGGGTGTGTCATCGTCAAGGATGGCGAAATCATCGGCAGTGGCTGGACGCAACCGGCCGGTCAGGCTCATGCCGAAGTACAGGCGCTCAAATCCTGTCATATCGATCCTCGTGGTGCGACTGCCTACGTCACGCTGGAACCCTGTAGCCACTTCGGACGGACCCCGCCCTGTGCCGATGCCCTTGTCAGGGCTGGCCTGTCCCGTGTCGTTTCCGCTATGCAGGATCCCAATCCCAACGTGGCCGGTAAAGGCCTGGATCGCCTGAGAAGTCATGGGATGCAGGTCGAAGTCGGCTTGCTGGAAGCCGAAGCCCTTGAGCTCAACAAGGGGTTCGTGTCACGCATGACGCGCCAGCGTCCTTGGGTCACGCTCAAGATTGCTGCCAGCCTCGATGGTCGTACCGCGCTGGCGAATGGGGCCAGTCAGTGGATCACCGGTCCTGCGGCGCGCAGCGACGTTCAGCGTCAGCGTGCCCGATCCTGTGCCATCCTGACTGGAGTCGGCACGGTGTTGGCCGATGACCCGCAAATGAACGTTCGGGAATTCGATCCGGGCAGGCAGCCGTTGCGCGTTGTGGTCGATAGTCATCTGCGGGTTCCGGTTTCATCACGCATCCTGCGGGGAGGCGCTACCCTGGTTGCTGCCTTGTCAGCCGAGGGGCAGAAAGCGGATGCGCTGCGCGCGCTGGGCGCCGAAGTGGTGGCCTTGCCGGAAGACGCTGGCAGGGTTTCTCTCCAGGCTTTGTTGCAGTCCCTGGCGGCACGCGAGATCAACGAGATCATGGTCGAGGCCGGGCAAGTCCTCAATGGCGCCCTGTTGCAGCAGGGGGTGGTCGATGAATTGCTGCTCTACTATGCTCCCACCTTGCTCGGCAATCCGGCACAGGGGATGTTCGGCCTGCCGGAATTCACTTCCATGACACAACGACTCGACCTCGAACTCCTGAGCCTGGACCGGGTCGGTCAGGACCTTCGTCTGCGTGCACGGCCTCGTTGACAGCCACTGCCACCTGGACGCGGCGGAGTTCGATCCTGACCGCGAGGCGGTCATCGGGGAGGCCCGACGCGCCGGGGTGGTGGCCATGGTGGTGCCCGCAGTCGAGCATGCGAATTTCGATGCCGTCATTGCCTTGTGCCGGCAACACCCGGTCTGCTTTCCTGCGCTGGGGATACACCCCATGTATGTCGATCGCGCGAACCCGGAACACCTGCATGCCCTGGATGCGGCACTCGCGGTGCATGAGCCGGTGGCTGTCGGTGAAATCGGCCTCGACTTCTTTGTGCCAGGCCATGATGTCGCCCGGCAGGAGTATTTCTTCGTCGAACAGCTCAAGCTGGCACGCAAGCATGATCTGCCAGTGATCCTGCATGTCCGCCGCTCTCAAGATGCGATTCTCAAGTATCTGCGCCGTTTCAAGGTGCGCGGCGGCATTGCCCACGCTTTCAACGGCAGCCGCCAGCAGGCGGAGGCTTTTATCGATCTGGGTTTCAAACTGGGGTTCGGCGGGGCCATGACTTGGCCACGTGCCCTGAGGATTCGTGAATTGGCAGCAAGCCTGCCATTGGAATCCATCGTACTCGAAACCGATGCGCCGGATATTCCGCCGGAATGGTTGGGGCGATCAGGTCGAAATGCCCCTGTCGAGATGATGAAGATCGCCCAGGTCATGGCGGAAATCCGGGGCGTGGAACTGGCTAAAATCGTTGACACAACAACGGAAAATGTGCTCTCAGCCCTGCCAAAAATGGCTCAGTTGTGCACATCATCTCAAGTATTACATTAACAAACGCAAAAAAACCTCAACCAATCAAGGACGTTTTGTAACATATTGATTTATATAAGTATAATTTTTAGTTCAATTTTTAGGCGAATGTAAAAAACCTTTACGGGAGCTTGAGTTACATTTTTAAGTCACAGATATTCACAGAATTATCCACAGATATTGTGGATTGCAAATTGAGGGTAAATCGAGGTGCTGATAGACGGAATAAATTACCGCACGATCTGGTGGAATGCAGAGACGAAGTCGGTGCAGATAATCGACCAGACGGTCCTGCCTCATGCTTTTGAAACCCTGCATGTAACGACAGTCTCGGAAATGGTACTTGCCATCTCCGAGATGCGGGTTCGTGGCGCTCCGTTGATCGGAGCGTCTGCAGCCTGGGGGATGGTGTTGGCCATGCGCGAGAATGCCGGGGATGCTTTCCTGGAGCAGTCTGCATCTGCACTGTGTGCCTCCCGGCCCACGGCGGTCAACCTGCGCTGGGCGGTGGAGCGCATGCTGGATGTGTTGAGGCCAATGCTTCCCGCAGACCGGCCGGCTGCCGCGCATGGTCTGGCAGAAGTGATCTGTGACGAGGATGTTGCCCTGAATCGCAGCATCGGCCGGCACGGAGCCGTCATCCTGCGGAAGATGCATGAAACCAGCCGCCGTCCGGTGAATGTCCTGACCCATTGCAACGCCGGTTGGCTGGCCACCGTCGACTGGGGCACCGCGCTGGCCCCGGTCTATGCCGCTTTCGACGAGGGCATCCCTCTGCACGTCTGGGTGGATGAAACACGCCCGCGTAATCAAGGTGCGGCGTTGACAGCTTGGGAGCTCGGCCGCCACGGGGTTGCACACACCGTCATCGCAGACAATGCCGGTGGTCACCTTATGCAGCATGGGCAGGTCGATATCGTCATCGTCGGTGCGGATCGCGTCACGGCGCAGGGGGATGTGTGCAACAAGATCGGCACCTATCTCAAGGCTCTGGCCGCCTTCGACAACCAGATTCCTTTCTATGCTGCCGTGCCATCGCCCACTATTGACTGGCGGATGAAGGATGGCCTGCGTGAGATTCCCATCGAGGAACGCAGTCCGGATGAAGTCGCGCGCATCAGCGGCCGCATGGCAGACGGCAAAATCGGGACGGTCGATCTGCTGCCTTCCGGATCGTCTGCCGCCAATCCGGCTTTCGATGTCACTCCGGCTCGCCTCGTGACCGGGATCATGACCGAGCGAGGCATCGCGCGGCCGCAGGACTTGCGAACATTGTTTCATCAGGAGCGCTGACATGATGTTGCGTGAACAACTGTTGGATACTGCCAGGCAGCTTTCCGAGCTGGGGCTCAACCGAGGGACGGCGGGTAACGTCAGTGTTCGGGACGGTGAAGGCTTTCTGGTGACGCCATCCGGGACGCCGGTTGATGTCATGCGTCCGCGTGATATGGTATGGATGGGTTTCGACGGTTCGGTGCATGGCGATCGTGAGCCTTCCAGCGAATGGCGCTTTCACCGGGATATCCTGCTGGCCCGTCCTGAAATCGGCGCCGTGGTACATACGCATTCCATGTTTGCGACCACGCTGGCTTGCCAGCGTCGCGAGATCCCGCCTTTTCATTACATGATCGCGCTGGTGGGAGGGGATACCATCCGTTGCGCACCTTATGAGCTGTTTGGCACCCAGGCCTTGTCCGATGCCGCGCTCGGGGCGCTGGAAGGTCGGCTGGGATGCCTGCTGGCCAACCATGGCATGATTGCGCTCGGTCGCGACCTGGCTCACGCCACCTCGGTTGCGCTCGAAATCGAAACGCTCTGCGAGCAATACTGGCGTGCGCTGCAGGCTGGGGAACCACACCTGTTGACTCGGGCAGAAATGGCCGAGGTTACCGAACGCTTCAAAAGTTACGGTCGTTGGGGAAGGACGTCGAATTCTTCCCAGTGAGGCTCCGGTCAGTACTTCCGGGTCAGGGTGATCATCTGTGTGAGGATGGTCAACCACAGGTGGTAGTTTTCGAGCGGTATGCCCATCTCAAGGAGAATGGGAATGATCTCCTCCCGCACGATGGGGCGTTCGTAAGGCGGGTGGGTGCCTTCATTGCCCTAGGGAATCAATAAAAACCGTTTTAAAATAAATCGATTACGACAATTGGCAAAATGTATTCATTATCCTTGGACTAATAACATTAGCTCAAGAATACGTTCCCAAGGTCAGGATGGCTGCTTGAGCAGGCCGTTCATGGTCATCTTGAGGTGGGTATTGATGTAATTTAGATGATCCATCGGCGCGCTGTCGATCGGGCCCATTGAATAACGCCAAATTTGAGACATCATGTAAGGCGCCAGAAAAATGCGGGCAGCCGCCTCTGGGTCAATGTCCTTGAATTCGCCGTTCTTAACGCCATGACGAATGGCGTCGACAAGAATCTGGCGCCCGGGAAGCAGACAATTATCAAAGTATTCCTTTGCCAGATCCGGGAAGTTGTTGGCTTCTGAAATGATCATTTTTGGGATTTTTCCCAGATCGGAGTTGGCCATGTACTTCCACCAGTTGTTGGCAAACAGGATTATAGTATCCTGCGCAGTCGCCTGGATTTCTACATGGGTAATCTCGGAGATTTTCTGAGATTGTGCAATCGCATCACGGATCAGTGAACGGAACAGTTCTTCCTTGTTCTCGAAATAGATGAACAGGGTCCCCTTGGTGACCTTGGCTTTTTCCGCAATATCCTCCAGACGGGTGGCGGCGAAGCCTTTTTCCAGGAAAACCGCCAGCGCCGCATTCAGGATCTCACGTGGCCGGTCGTCCTTGCGACGACGCCAGCGTGGTTCGTGCTCGGCGGAGGCATTGGTTGCGTTCGCAACTTTTCTATGTTGGCGTTGCATGGAATGAATCCCCAGTCGTTTATTAGGGAATTATTTTACGCCATAGATTCAAGTAATGACAGGGGGGTAATCTAACTAATTAATATCTTTAAGGATCAATGGGTTTGCCTACGCTGAAATCAGAAAAAATGATAATGGAGCTGAGTGGCCGAAAATTGACGCCTTGATTGTTCGAAAGGGGGGCTTGCGGTAAAATTGCCTTCCGTCCGCCTAACCTTCTAGAGTCTCTTTCATGACCAAATATGTCTTCGTCACCGGCGGCGTGGTTTCTTCCCTGGGCAAGGGGATTGCCGCCGCATCACTGGGCGCCATTCTTGAATCGCGCGGCATCAAAGTCACCATGCTCAAGCTGGATCCGTACATCAACGTCGATCCCGGCACCATGAGCCCCTTCCAGCACGGGGAAGTCTTCGTGACCGATGATGGTGCCGAGACCGATCTGGATCTGGGCCACTACGAGCGTTTCATCAGCTCGCGCATGTCCAAGCGCAACAATTTCACGACCGGTCAGGTGTACGAGAACGTGATCCGCAAGGAGCGTCGCGGCGAATACCTGGGCAAGACCGTGCAGGTGATCCCGCACATTACCGACGAGATCAAGAACAACATCAAGCGTGGTGCCGAAGGCGCCGAGGTCGCCATCGTCGAAGTCGGCGGTACCGTGGGCGACATCGAGTCGCTGCCGTTCCTGGAAGCGATCCGCCAGATGGGCATCGAGGAAGGTCGTGGCAACTCCTGCTACGTGCACCTGACCCTGCTGCCGTGGATTCCAACCGCCGGCGAACTCAAGACCAAGCCGACCCAGCACTCCGTCAAGGAGCTGCGCGAAATCGGTATTCAGCCGGATATCCTGCTGTGCCGCGCCGATCGCTCCATTCCGGAAGACGAACGCCGCAAGATCGCGCTGTTCACCAATGTCGCGCCGGAAGCGGTGATTTCCGCGATCGACGCCGACTCAATTTACAAGATCCCGGGCATGCTGCATGACCAGATGCTGGACGAGATCGTCTGCCACAAGTTGGGCATCCTCGCCAAGGCGGCTGACCTGTCGGTGTGGAAGAAGCTGATCGACGCGTGGGAGCACCCTAAGCATCACGTCGACATCGCTTTCGTCGGCAAGTACGTCGACCTGACAGAGTCCTACAAGTCTCTGACCGAAGCGCTGATCCACGCCGGCATGCACACCCAGTCCAAGGTCAAGATCCATTACATGGATTCCGAGGACATCGAAAAGAACGGCGTCGATGCGCTGAAGAGGATGGACGCCATCCTGGTGCCAGGTGGTTTCGGCAAGCGCGGTACTGAAGGCAAGATTGCTGCGATCCGCTATGCCCGTGAAAACAGGGTGCCTTACCTCGGCATCTGCCTCGGCATGCAGCTGGCGGTCATCGAGTTCGCCCGCGATGTGGCCAAACTGGAAGGGGCCAACTCCACCGAGTTCGACCCCAACGGCCCGCACCCCATCGTCGGGCTGATCACCGAGTGGAAGGATGCCTCCGGCAAGGTGGAAGTGCGTGACGAGAATTCTGATCTCGGGGGCACCATGCGACTGGGCGCGCAGAAGTGCCCGATCGAGCCGGGGACGTTGGCCGAGAAGATTTACGGCAAGGAGGTGAACGAGCGTCATCGCCACCGTTACGAAGTGAACAACCATTACGTCGACCAGTTGAAGGCCGCCGGGCTGGTGGTTTCCGCCCGTACCCCAACCGAGCAATTGTGTGAAATGGTCGAGTTGCCGCAGAATGTTCACCCGTGGTTCGTGGCCTGCCAGTTCCACCCGGAATTCACCTCCAACCCGCGTGCGGGGCACCCGCTGTTCAAAGCGTACGTCGAGGCAGCGATCAAGAACAAGGAAGGCAAGTAAATGAAATTGTGTGGTTTTGAAGTGGGTCTGGATCAGCCGCTGTTCCTGATCGCCGGTCCCTGTGTGATCGAGTCCGAGCAGATGGCGCTGGACACTGCTGGTCAGTTGAAGGAAATCTGTGCCGAGTTGGGCATCAATTTCATCTACAAGTCATCCTACGACAAGGCCAATCGCAGCTCCAACAAGACCTTCCGCGGCTTGGGCATGCAGGAAGGCCTGCGTATCCTGTCCGAAGTCCGTCGCCAGATCGGCGTGCCGATTCTGACCGACGTCCACAACGAAATGGAAGTGCCGGAAGTGGCCGCAGTGGTCGATGTGCTGCAAACCCCTGCATTCCTGTGCCGTCAGACCGATTTCATCCAGGCCTGCGCGGCGACCGGCAAGCCGGTCAACATCAAGAAGGGGCAGTTCATGGCCCCCTGGGACATGAAGAACGTGGTGGAAAAGGCCAAGGCGGTCAACGGTGGTGCAGACAACATCATGGTGTGCGAACGTGGTGCCTCTTTCGGCTATAACACGCTGGTTTCGGATATGCGTGGTCTGGCCGTGATGCGCAACACCGGCTGCCCGGTAGTTTTCGACGCGACTCATTCCGTCCAGCAGCCGGGTGGTCAGGGCGACAAGAGCGGCGGCCAGCGCGAACATGTCCCCGTGCTGGCTCGTGCTGCCGTGGCTTCCGGCGTTGCCGGGCTGTTCATGGAAACGCACCCGAACCCGGAAGTGGCACTGTCCGACGGACCGAATGCCTGGCCTCTGCCCAAGATGAAAGCATTGCTGTCTACGCTGGCTGACATTGACCGTCTGGTGAAGCAGCACGGGTTTATCGAACAAACGTTGTAAAACGCTTAAGGCACGGCGCTTGCTTGGTGCCTGGATATACTGGTTTTGAAAAGGAAGAGCAATGAGCGCTATCGTTGAAGTCATCGCCCGCGAAATTCTGGACTCCCGTGGGAATCCGACCGTCGAAGCCGACGTCCTGCTGGAATCCGGCATCATCGGCCGCGCGGCGGTGCCGTCCGGCGCTTCGACCGGCAGCAAGGAAGCCATGGAGTTGCGTGACGGCGAAGCGGACCGTTACCTTGGCAAGGGCGTGCAGCGCGCCGTCGAGAACGTCAATACGGAAATCACCGAAGCCATCATCGGCCTGGATGTCGAGGAGCAGAGCTTCATCGATCACACCCTGATCGACCTGGACGGAACCGAGAACAAGAGCCGCCTGGGTGCGAACGCCATTCTGGCCGTTTCGCTGGCTTGTGCCCGTGCCGCAGCCGAAGAATCCGGTCTGCCGCTTTACCGTTATCTGGGCGGGGCCGGTCGCATGCAATTGCCGGTACCGTTCATGAACATCATCAACGGTGGTGCGCATGCCGAGAACAGCATCGACATGCAGGAATTCATGATCATTCCGGCAGGACGTCCGTCATTCAGAGAAGCCATTCGTTGTGGTGCCGAAGTGTTCCATACCCTGAAGAAAATTTTGCATAAGAAGGGTCTGGCGACGACTGTGGGCGACGAGGGTGGTTTTGCCCCCGATCTGCCGAACAATGAAGCGGCGCTGCAATACATCATGGAAGCGATTTCCGCCGCCGGCTACGAGCCGGGCAGCGATGTGCTGATCGGCCTGGACTGCGCCAGCTCCGAGTTCTACAAGGATGGCCTGTACCATATCGACGGTGACGGCCTGAAGCTGAATTCCGAACAGTTCGCCGACTATCTGGCGACCTGGTGTGACAAGTACCCCATCATCAGCATCGAAGACGGCATGAGCGAATTCGACTGGGATGGCTGGAGCCTGCTGACCCAGAATCTGGGTGACAGCATCCAGCTGGTGGGTGACGACCTGTTCGTGACCAACGCCAAAATTCTGAAGGAAGGCATCCAGCGCGGCGTAGCCAACTCCATCCTGATCAAGGTCAACCAGATCGGTACCCTGACCGAGACTTTCGATGCCATCGAGACGGCCAAGCGCGCCGGTTATACCTCCATCATTTCCCACCGTTCCGGGGAAACCGAGGATACGACCATCGCCGACATCGCGGTGGCGACCAATGCGCTGCAGATCAAGACCGGTTCACTGTCGCGCTCAGAGCGTATCGCCAAGTACAACCAGCTCTTGCGGATCGAGGAAGAGCTGGGCACCAACAGCTATCCTGGCCGTCATGCCTTCTATCAGCTGATCGGCTGATCCCCGCACCATGCGGATGCTGACCCTGATCCTGGTCGTCCTGATCGCCGCGCTGCAATACCCGTTGTGGCTCGGCAAGGGGAGTTGGCTGAGGGTCTGGGATCTCAGTCGGCAGATCGAGAAGCAGAAGGAAAGCAATGCGGCGCTGAAGGTGCGGAACGATACCCTCGATGCGGAAGTGCGAGACCTCAAGACCGGTTATGCCGCCATCGAGGAGCGTGCCCGCAGCGAGCTGGGGATGGTCAAGCAGGACGAGGTGTTCTACCAGGTGATGGAAAATACGCCACCACCCAAGTCCAAGCCGACGTCTGCTCCGGCATCTGCCGCCGCGCCAGCACCAGCGGGGGCACCTAAGCCCGTCAAACCCTGAGGTTTTTGCGGGCTCGCTGGGACCACTCCCATACGTACAGGCTGCCTGAAGCGACCGTGGTTGCCAAGGTCAGCCAGATCAACGGTTCCACAGCAAAACTGACCTGCCGATACCCGTCCGCATCCGCCAGGATGACCAGCACCAGCGTGAATTGCACTGCGGTATTGACCTTGCTGATATACAGCGGTTGCATTTCCAGTGTTCCGGTGGCGCGTCGGTAAGCAAAGGCGCCGCTCAGGATGATGACATCCCTGAGCACAATGAAACCAGCCAGCCAGAGCGGGAAATGCCCTTGCCACAGCAACGTCAGCATGCCGCATGCGACCAGCAGTTTGTCTGCGAGAGGGTCGAGCAGCGCACCCAGCGGGGTGCACTGGTTGAAGCGGCGGGCGATGAAGCCATCCAGCGCGTCGCTCAGACTGCCAATCAGGAAGATGCCAAGCGCAAGGGTATGATTGTCCTGCAGCAGTACCCATACCATCCACGGGGCGAGGAGAAAGCGGAGCAGCGTGATGGTCAGCGCGAGATTCATTGCACTTCGTAAGGCATGGAGAGCAGGTTCATTACCGGGCCATCGACGGCAGCCCAGCGCACATCCCCGGCAGCCACGCTGTCCAAGCGGATTTCTGCAAGGACGTCGAAACCGCCTGCCGGCGCGGCTGCCGAGCGCACGATCTGTCCGACTGGTTCCGCGGAGTCGGTACCATAGACGGCATCGCCGGGCACAGGCGCTTGTGCGGCATCCAGGTGGGCCAGCAGGGTGCGGCGCTTGACCTTGCCCAGGTAATGCGTGCGTGCGACGATTTCCTGTCCGGTATAGCATCCCTTCTTGAAGCTGATGCCGCCCAGCAGGTCAAGGTTGACCATCTGCGGCACGAATGCTTCCAGCGTGGCAGGGACTACCTCTGGGGCGACTGCCTGGATTTCCAGCCATTCCCAGCAGGTTGCTCCGACAGGGGTTGCTGTTTGGCTCAACTGCTTCCAGATCTCCGGAGCACGTTCAGGTGCGCAGAATATTTCGTAACGATCGGTTCCCGGCAGGCGCAGGAGATGCGCGGATTCCAGGGTAACCAGTGCAAAGGGTGCCTGGGGCACGGTGCCAAATAATCCTTCCAGGGCGGCCTTGGCCTGCGGACCGGCAAGGCCGATGCGGACGATGCTGTCGGTCATGTCGGTCAGCGTGACCTTGGAACGCAGGACGTACATGCGCAGGCGCTTCAGTACCTGTTCGGTCAGGGCGCCGTTAAGCTGCAGATGGAAGTGATCGTGATGCGCAAAGGCGAGAAAGACCGCCAGCAGTCTGCCCTTGGGGGTGCAATAACCTGCGTAATGACTGTTGGTGCCGTCCAGCAGTTTGACATCGTTGGTGATCTGGCCTTGGAGAAAGGTTAAGGCATCTTCGCCGTTGACCTCGAGCAGGCCGAGATGCGATAAATCGGTAATAATGGTGCCCTGCGCAGCGGCCTGCAGTTCTGTCTGCGGCTGGCCGAAATGTGCTACCTGATGCAGCTCGAGTACGGCGCCACGAGTGGCAAGAAAGTCTTTCCATTGAGAATTCATGTGAGCGACAACCGGAAACAATCGATACACCATTATAGCGTGAAGCCGCTGGCTGTCGCCCTGCGCCCGTCGCGGCAACTGGGGGTGATACTGTGGGGCGCAGGCCTGGCCGCGCTGTTGATCGCTGCAGGGCTGCCGTTGCCGCCATGGCCGCGCGTGCTGCTGGTCCTGCTGATTGCGGCGGCCACGATGCATGCCATGTGGCGGGATGTCTTGCTGCGATCCCCGCGTTCGATCGATGCTTTGGAAGTGAATGCCCAAGGTGATCTGCAATGCCATGTCAAAAATGCCGGCTGGATACCCGCACACGTGCTGGGCAGCAGCTTCGTGACCCCTGCGCTGGTGGTGCTGAATCTCAGGTTGGAGGGGACGCGGTTTGCGCGCCATGTCGTGATGCTGCCGGATGCCGCCGATGCCGATCTGTGGCGACAGTTGCGGGTTTGGCTACGCTGGGGGTTACGTTATGACCAGCCATGAGGCATTGCTGCAGGAAGACGAGAGAAACCGCGAGCGGGCACTCGAACTTGATTCCTTCATCGTGGAAGCGCCGGCCGGCGCAGGCAAGACCGAGCTGCTGACGCAGCGTTATCTGCGCCTGCTGCAGACCGTGCGCGAGCCGGAAGAAATCGTCGCCATCACCTTCACCAACAAGGCGGCGGCGGAAATGCGGTTGCGCATCCTGGAAAGCCTGCGCATCGCCGACAGTGGCGTTCCGCCTTCGCAGCCCCACAAGCAGAAAACCTATGCGCTGGCCACTGAAGCCCTGAGCGTGTCTGCGGCACTGGGCTGGAATCTGCTTGAACAGCCGGGGCGGCTGCGCATCAACACCATCGATTCCTTGTGCAGCCATCTTGCCCGGCAGATGCCCCTGATGTCACGCTTCGGTTCGCAACCCGGGGTGACGCTGGATGCTGGGCTGCATTATGCGGAAGCGGTGCGCCGTACCCTCGACTTGCTGGAGGAAGAAGGGGAGGCCGCGGAGATCATCGCGCGTGCCCTGAGCCACATGGACAACGACCATGGCCGTCTTTCGCAGTTGCTTGCCACGATGCTGGCACGTCGTGATCAGTGGCTGCATCACACCCACCGGCAAAGTGCGCAGGACAAGGCGGAAGAAGCGTTGCGGCATCTGGTCGGGAACGATTTGTCCAAAGCTGCCGAGGCTCTGGCGCCATCGCTGCAGGCGGCGCTGATGCCGGTGGCCCGTTTTGCTGCCTCCAATCTCCCTTGCGACCATCCGATCGCGTTGCTGCTGGACTGGGAAGACCCGCTGGGTGCACATCCGGAAACCTTGTCGATGTGGCGCAGCGTGAGCGATCTGCTGTTGACTGCCGCCGGTACCCTGCGCAGCCGTTTCGACAAAAACATGGGATTGCCCCCGGGCGATGCCGCCAAGTCCTTCAAGGAGTCCCTGAGCGAAGTCATCGAGACGCTGAAACAGACGCCAGGCGCCGAAGATGCGATCGCGCGGGTCAGGCGCCTGCCGCAGGCGCGGCATGGAGATGCCGAATGGGAAATCGTCGGGGTGTTCGCTCGCCTGCTGAATCTGGCCGCGGCACAACTTTGGATGGTGTTCAAGGAGGCCGGCGAAGTCGATTTCGTCGAAATCGCCCGCCGCTCGCTTGATGCGCTGGAGGATGCAGGCGGTAGCCCGACCGAACTCGCTCTCAGGCTGGATTACCGCATCCAGCACTTGCTGGTGGATGAATTCCAGGATACCAGCCCCGCGCAGGTCGAGTTGTTGCGCCGCCTGACGCAAGGCTGGTCGCCTGGGGATCAGCGTACCCTGTTCTGCGTGGGGGATCCCATGCAATCGATCTACCGTTTCCGCAAGGCGGAAGTTGGCCTGTTCCTGCGCGTGGCCGAAGACGGTATCGACAATGTCAACCTGACCCGTTTGCGGCTGTGCCGCAACAACCGCTCCTGCCCCGAGGTCGTGGAATGGGTCAACGATGCTTTCCAGAATGTTTTTCCGCCGCATGACAGCGTGATGCGCGGGGCGATCCGGTACCGGCCTTTCGTGGCGACGCGGGGCTCGATGCCGGATGCCGGCGTGCAGGTCCACGGGCTGACCTTGCCCAAGGATACGCCCATGCCGGATCTGCACGTGCATGAGGCGAAGCGGATCGCCGAAATTATCCTGAATGAGCGGCGCCAGGACCCGGCGCGCAAGATCGCCGTGCTGGTGCGGGCGCGTAGCCATCTGCAGGCCCTGGTCGCTGAAATCCGCCGTCATCATCACGATCTGCATTTTTCTGCGGTGGAAATCGAGGCGTTGGCCGGGCGGCAGATCGTGCAGGACCTGCTGGCGCTCACCTTCGCCTTGCACCATCGCGCCGACCGTGTCCACTGGCTGGCCATCCTGCGCGCACCCTGGTGCGGGCTCAGGCTTGAAGATCTGCATGTGCTGGCTGCGGATGACCACCGGTCCACGATCTGGGCATTGATGAACGATGCCGAACGTGTCCGACGGCTGACCGAAGATGGCCGCCAGCGCCTCCTGCACATGCAGTCGGTGCTGGGCGAGTCGCTTGCCCGCCAGGGCCGCCAGCCAACCCGTCGCTGGATCGAGGGGGTGTGGTTGCAACTGGGCGGTGCATCCTGCCTGTGGGATCGGGGGGACGTGCGAGATGTGCAGGCCTTCTTCGATCTGATAGAACGTCTCGAAAGCGTAGGGCAGTTTACCCTGGAGGCCTTGTCTGCTGAGGTTGAAAAACTTTTTGCCGCGCCGGATGTGCAGGCGACCGATGCCTTGCAGTTCATGACCATCCACAAGTCCAAGGGGCTGGAGTTCGACACCGTGATCCTGCCGGGCCTGCATCGCCGTGACGGCAGTGACGACAAGCCTCTGCTGTTATGGGAGGAGGTGACGCTGGAAGGGCTCGATAGCCGTCTGGTGGCGGCCCCGCTGATGCCTGGGCATGACGGCGCACCAACGGCGTATGACTACCTCCGGCTCCTGGAGCAGGAGCGATCCGACCATGAGGATGCACGGGTGTTGTATGTCGGTGTGACGCGCGCGGTGCGCAAGTTGCATCTGGTCTCGGCCGTCCGTTCGGATGGCGATCCCAAGCCGGTTGCCAATACGCCTTTGGCTTTGCTCTGGGCTCGAGTTGGCAGTGAATTTCTGCCCGTGCCGCCCCCGCAACCCGACGAGGATATGAAGGCCGTTCTTCTGGAAGATTTTGTCCCGCCGCTGGTCCGCCTGGCAAAAACGGCCGTGCCGGTTCAACTCAGCGACGAGGCCGTTGTTGCCGTGCCGGTATTCGAGGAAGTCGCCGCACCTGAGCAGCCGGGAACGCCTCTGGATGCCGATGTCGGGACATTGGCGCATCGCTACGTGGAAATGATCTCCCGGCAGGATCTTGCCGACTGGCTACCGCATCGCATTCCGCCACTGCAACCGGCCATGCAGCGCTGGCTTGAACAGCAGGGGCATGAGGAAACCGATGCCCTGCGCGGGGCGCAACGCGTGACCCGGGCACTGCAGGCCACGCTGGCGAGCGAAGTCGGGCGATGGGTGTTGCGACAGCGGGAAGGAGCGGCGGCAGAACTCGCGTTGACCACGCTGGAGGGCCTGCGCATGGTCAATCATGTGGTTGACCGTACCTTTGTCGAAGATGGCGTCCGCTGGGTGGTGGATTACAAATCCGCGCTGCTGGGCGAAGTGACGGAAGATACCCTGGAGCAGCAGGCGGAACACTACCGGACGCAGTTGGAGCGCTATGCCAGGTTGTTCGTCGAAGAGGGATTACCCGTGCGCAAGGCGGTGTTCTTCCTGGCACACGGGCGTTTGGTCGAGCTGATTTGACGTGAACTGGGCCTAGTTCACAAACCTGCTGACGGTGGCCTGCAGATTGGCTGCCAGTTGTTGCAGCTGGGCGGCGGCTTCGGAAGTGCGGGCAATGCTGCCGTTGTTCTCTTCCGCCATATTGGCGATGTTTTCCACGTTTCGGGCGATATCGTTGGTGGCGCTCGTCTGTTCCCGGACGGAATCCGTGATCGCATCGACGCCCTGGCTGGATTGCTCCATGGCGTTGTAGGTGGCTTCCATCGCTGAAGCGGCCGTGTCCATGGAGCCCTGGCTGGCCTTGAGGAACTGCTGGCCACGGCCCAAGGCGCCATTGAGCTGCTGAGACTGGTTCTCCAGCACGCGGGTGACGCTGTCGATCTCGTTGGCGGATTGCGCGGATTTTTCCGCCAGTTTGCGGACCTCGTCCGCGACCACGGCGAAACCGCGGCCCTGTTCCCCTGCGCGGGCCGCCTCGATCGAAGCGTTCAGGGCCAGCAGATTGGTCTGGTCGGCGATATCCTTCACCTGTTGCGTCATGCTGGTGATGGTCGCGGTGCTGTCAATGAACTGCTGGACGGATTGGGAGATTTCTTCCATGGCCCGCACTGTTTCCTCAATGTGGTGGGCTAGGTCCTCCAGGCGGCGCTTGCCTTCCGTGGTATTCAGCAGGCTGTTGCGCGACAGGTCGCGGACTTCTTCGGCATTATCGGCGACAGACTGGATGCTGACGCTCATCTGTTCCACGGCAGCAGCCGTGGCGGAGGCCGCTTCGCTCTGGGTCGAAGATCCTCCCAGCACCTGCCGTGCATTGGCGGCGAGATCTTCCGCAGAGTAGGCAACGGTCGAAGAGGCGGATTTCACACTGGCGATGACAGCGCCGAGATCCTGGCGGATCTTCTCGGCACTCGCTGCCACCTGGCCGATTTCATCGTCGGTGGTCTTGGCGACCGGCTTCGAGAAGTCCCCGCGTGCCAGTTGATCGAGGTCTTTTACCAGTTGGCCGGCAGGCCGGATGATGCCGCGATGCAATGCCGTCAGGAATACGATGAAAGCAAGGGCAATGGCGGCGGCCATCATGCCCAGGGTGACGCGGATGCTTTGCAGGGCGGCCTGGGAAGATTCATGGCTGCCTTTCTTGGCGAGATCAGCCACCAGAGCGCTCATGGTCTCCAGGGTCTTGACAGTCTGCTTGTCCACGCCTGTGGCGACACGGTCGGCACTGGCGATATCAAAGTGGGTATTGACGAACGTCTGGTACGCATCCACATACTTGGCGTTCATTTCCTTGTGGTATTTGCTGAAATCCGCTGCCATCCTGGCCACGTCTGGGTTCTTGGCCATTCCGCTCAGGCTCTCTGCGAGACGATCCACTTCCGCGGCGTTCTTGAGCGATGCGTTCCAGTGCTTGTCGAGCGCTGCCGGATCCTGTCCGCCGCGCAGCAGGGTGTTTTTCCATTCCTGCACCTGCTTGCCGAGGTGGATCTCCATGTCCACCATCGTGCGTTCTTCCTCGATGCGCAACACGGAATCATTTTCCATCCGCGAAATCCCGTTCCAGTTCATCCACAGGCCGAGCAATGCGCTGAACAGCAGGAGCGTGGTACCGCTGCCCGTGATGAGGAGCATCTTGTTGCGGATGCTGCCGGTAACCAGTTGCAACAGATTCATGAGGGTTCCTTCAGTCAGGTAAGGTTCAGGTTCGATTGTACGAATAATCCAGGCGTGCCTCTAGGCCTTTTTGTCTTCGGCGTGGTGGACGCGCTTCATCGCCTTCAGGTGGCGTCGCACATACCAGATTAGGAATGCCGCGCCGGCGATGGCGATGACGTGGTGAAACTGGTGGAAATAGATTTTCAGGCTTTCCCAGTTCTGCCCCATTTTCATGCCTGCGTAGGCAAGCAGCCAGCACCAGATCAGCGAGCCGACGAAGGTGTAGGCGATAAAACGGCCTATGTGCATGCGGGCGATGCCTGCAGGGAATGCGATGAAGGTCCGCACTGCCGGCAGCAGGCGACCGATGAAGATGATGATTTCGCCATGTTTATCGAACCAGCGGTCGGCGATGTGCAGGTCATGGTGTGAGATCAGCACCCATTTTCCGTACTTCTCCACCAGCGGGCGGCCGCCGTACATGCCGAGATAGTAGGCCGGGATGGACCCCAGTACGCAGCCCACCGCCCCGGCGAATGCCACGCCCCACAAGGTCATCTCGCCCTTGAATACCAGATAGCCGGAGAAAGGCATGATGACTTCGGATGGCAGGGGAATGCAGGCGGATTCGATGCCCATCAGCAGCACGATGCCACCGTAGCCGAGCGATGAAATGACGGCAATGATCCAGCCGGCGAGGATGGCGATGAGTTTTTCGATCATGTCAGGTCCTTGATCAGGCCTCGGATGTAGTCGGCACGCTGTCCGATGTCCTCTTTGGCGATGGTGACGCGAAGTTTGTCGGGCCCGTTCATCCGGGCGTGGCGGTTGGTCTGCAGGATACGGACCAGCTTCATCGGGTCGAGGTCGGCCTGAACGTCGAATTGCAGCTGGATGGCGGCGTCCGAGGCGTCGATCTTGACGATACCCAGCGGCTTGGCCGTGATGCGCAATTTGTGGCATTCCAGCAACGCTTCGGTCTGGGGCGGGGGCATGCCGAAGCGATCGATCAGTTCCTCCTGCATCGCGCTGAGCTGATCCGGCGTGGTGCAATTGGCCAGGCGTTTGTAGATCACCAGGCGTTCGTGCACGTCCGGGCAGTAGGCATCCGGAAGCAGGGCCGGCGTGTGCAGGTTGATCTCGGTGGTCACGCCGAGCGGGGCATCCAGGTTGGGCTCCTTGCCCGCCTGCAATTGCTTGACGGCGTGGGCCAGCATTTCGGAATACAGGTTGAAACCGATTTCCTGCATTTCCCCAGACTGGCTGTCGCCCAGCAGTTCGCCCGCACCGCGGATTTCCAGGTCATGCATGGCCAGATGGAACCCCGCGCCAAGGTCCTCCATCAATTGCAGCGCATCCAGGCGCTTTTGTGCCTGCGGCGTGATCTTGATGTCCGGGTCGGTGAGCAGGTAGGCGTAGGCCTGGTGGTGGGATCGGCCGACACGGCCGCGCAACTGGTGCATCTGGGCGAGGCCGAAACGGTCCGCCTTGTTCATGATGATGGTGTTGGCGGTCGGGACGTCGATGCCGGTCTCGATGATGGTGGTGCACAGCAGCAGGTTGAAGCGCTGGTGGTAGAAGTCGCGCATCACGTGCTCCAGTTCGCGTTCGCGCAACTGGCCGTGGGCGATGCCGACGCGCGCTTCGGGCAGCATTTTCTCCAGCTTGTCACGCATGGCGTAGATCGTATCGACCTCGTTGTGCAGAAAATACACCTGACCACCGCGCTTGAGCTCGCGCATCACGGCTTCCCGGATGACCCCTTCCGACCATGACGAGACAAACGTCTTGATGGAAAGGCGTTTCTGCGGCGGCGTGGCGATGACCGAGAACTCGCGCAACCCTTCCATCGCCATGGACAGGGTGCGAGGAATCGGGGTCGCGGTCAGGGTGAGTACGTCCACCTCGGCACGCATGGCCTTGAGCTGTTCCTTCTGGCGAACGCCGAAGCGGTGCTCCTCGTCGAGGATGACCAGGCCCAGTTTCTGGAAATGCACGTCCTTCTGGATCAGGCGATGGGTGCCGATGATGATGTCGATCTTGCCCTCGGCCAACCCTTCCAGCGCCTCTTTCTGTTCCTTGGCGGTACGGAAACGGGAGATCTCGGCGATCTTCACCGGCCAGTCGGCGAAGCGGTCGCAGAAGTTGTTGTAATGCTGTTCTGCGAGCAGGGTGGTGGGTACCAGCACTGCGACCTGGCGCCCCCCCATGACGGCGACGAAAGCTGCGCGGAGGGCGACCTCGGTCTTGCCGAAACCGACGTCGCCGCAGACCAGACGGTCCATCGGCCGGCCGGATTGCATGTCGTTGATGACGGCTTCGATGGCGGCCAGTTGATCCGGGGTTTCCTCGAACGGGAAGCCTTCGGCAAATGCTTCGTAGTCGTGCAGTCCGAGCTTGAAGGCATGGCCTTTGCGGGCAGCGCGCATGGCGTAGAGGTTGAGCAGTTCGGCAGCTGTGTCCCGGATCTGCTTCAGCGCACGCTTGCGGGCCTTGTCCCACTGGCCGCTCCCCAGCTTGTGCAGCGGGGCGGATTCGGGCGGGCCGCCCGAATAGCGTGAAATCAGGAACAGTTGCGAGACCGGCACATACAATTTGTCTGCCCCGGCGTATTCCAGCAGCAGAAACTCCGTTTCGCCCTCGCCGAAATCCAGATTCACCAGCCCCCGGTAGCGACCGACGCCATGCTGCTCATGCACCACCGGGTCGTTCTCGCGCAACTCCGACAGGTCCTTGAGCATGCCTTCCGTGCTGCGCGCCTTGTCGCGTTCGCGACGACGCTCCTGACGCACCTGGGCGGCATACAACTCGGCTTCGGTAATGATGGCGAAATCGTCATCGACGAAGCCGCCGTGCAGTGGTGAAACCCCAAGCAGGAAACGTTCGCCGGAATCGAGAAAGGACGCCCAGTCATCGCAGGTTTTCATGCCGAGCCCATGTTCGGACAGCAACTGGCTCATGGTTTCGCGCCTGCCCAGGCTTTCTGCGGCGATCAGTACTCGGCCGCCGAATTCATGCAGCCAGTTTTCCAGTTTGTGAACCGGGTTTTCGGCGCGGCGCTCGATGTTCAGGTCCGGCAGCTCGGCTTGGGGTGACAGGGAGAGTTGCAGACGGCCGAATGCATGAGTGGCGGAAAAGAACTCATCCGCGACCAGCAGCAGCCGAGCCGGTGGCAGGATCGGACGCTCGCGGTCGTGGTCGAGCAGGCGATGGCGTTGCTGTGTTTCCTGCCAGAAGGTTTGTGCGGCGCCGTCGAGGTCGCCATGCAGGCACAGCACGGCATCCCTGGGCAGGTAGTCGAATAGCGTCGCTGTCTGCTCGAAGAACAACGGCAGGTACCACTCGATGCCGCCCGAGGCGATGCCGTTGCTGACATCCTTGTAGATGCGGCACTTGGATGGATCGCCTTCGAAAATCTCCCGGAAATTCTGTCGGAAGCGGGTGATCCCCTGTGTGTCGAGGGGGAATTCGCGCGCGGGAAGCAGGCGGATTTCGCCGACCGGATACAGGCTGCGCTGGGAGTCCACGTCGAAAGTACGGATGGTTTCGATTTCGTCGTCGAACAGATCGATGCGGTAAGGCAACGCGCTGCCCATGGGAAACAGGTCAATCAGTCCGCCGCGGATGGAAAACTCACCTGGCGACATCACCTGGTTCACGTGATGATACCCCGCTTCCGCGCACTGCAGGCGCAAGGCCTCCAGGTCCAGTTTCTGGCCTTTCTCGAGCATGAAAGTGTGTGCCGCGAGGAAAGCTTGTGGTGGTAACCTGACCAGCGCCGTGCCGGCCGGGATGATCACCACGTCACAGGCATTCTGGGTGATCTGGTAAAGGGTCGCCAGCCGTTCCGACACCAGGTCGGGGTGGGGGGAGAAGTGGTCGTAGGGCAGGGTTTCCCAGTCCGGCAACAGGTGAATGGCCAGTTCCGGTGCAAACCAGTGCGTCTCTTCCAGCAGGCGTTGCGCGTCGAATGCGTTCGCACAAATGATGATCAGGGGCTTTTTCAGCCGGCGGGCGAGGTTGGCCAGCGCAAGGCTGTCGGCACCGGCATGCAGGCCGGCAACGCGTTCGGTTTTACCAGGGGATGGGGTGGGTAGGGAAGCGTGCATAACACGCCAATTATAGCGGCCATCGGGGTGGCCGCCAAAGTAAAACCCCACCTGCACGCACTGCGTGCGATATGGTGGGGTCGTGTACGAAAACCTGTCTTACTTCTTGGGCAGCATGCCGGAGACCTGGATCTCGGCGGCAGACCAGTACTCTACCGGGTTACCGGCAAAGTTGTCGCGTTCTGCCAGATAGTAGGCGGCGACCTGAATCATGTTGTAACGTTCTTCGTTACCCGGATTCCATGCGGCGGCCTTCTTGGCCGGTGCGCGCTTGGAAGCGGGCTTGGCGGCTGTAGCCTTTGCAGCAGCGGGCTTGGCGGCAGCAGGTGCCTTGGTCTTGGGGGCGGCAGCAGTGCTCTTTTTGGCAGCAGCAGGCTTGTCAGCGGTGGCGGCCTTTTGAGCTGCCGGTTTGGTTTTGGCTTCAGCCATGGTTCAGGTCCTTTCGGTTACAAATATCCGGGAAAACGAAACGTTAACCCGTAATGATGACAAGTATATTAAAAAGGCAAAGGAAATCAAGCGGTTCCGCCTACCGTCAAGCCATCGATGCGCAAGGTGGGCTGGCCAACCCCGACCGGGACGCTCTGGCCTTCCTTGCCGCAGGTGCCGACGCCGGGGTCGAGCTGCATGTCGTTGCCGATCATGGAAACGTGCTTGAGCACCTCCGGGCCGTTGCCGATCAGCGTCGCGCCCTTGACCGGGTAGGTCAGCTTGCCGTCCTCGATCATCCAGGCTTCGGCGGCGGAGAACACGAACTTGCCACTGGTGATGTCGACCTGGCCGCCACCGAAATTGACCGCATACAGGCCCTTTTTTACCGAGCGGATGATTTCTTCGGGATCGCGGTCGCCGTTCAGCATGGTGGTATTGGTCATGCGTGGCATCGGGATGTGTGCATAGGATTCTCGGCGGGCGTTGCCGGTCAGGCTGGTGCCCATCAGCCGGGCATTCAGCGAATCCTGCAGATACCCCTTGAGGATGCCGTTTTCGATCAGTACGGTGCGGCTGGTCGGATTGCCTTCGTCATCGATGTTGAGCGAGCCGCGGCGGTCGGCGATGGTGCCGTCGTCGATCACGGTAACGCCTGCGGCCGCCACCTGCTGGCCGATGCGTCCGGAGAATGCTGAACTGCCCTTGCGGTTGAAGTCGCCCTCCAGGCCATGGCCGATGGCTTCATGCAGCAGGATGCCGGGCCAGCCCGAACCGAGCACCACCGTCATGGCCCCGGCCGGGGCCGGGCGCGCGTCGAGGTTGGTCAGGGCCTGGTGCACGGCCTTGCGGGCGTAATCCATCAGCACCTCATCGCTGAAATAGCCGTAGTCGAAACGGCCGCCACCGCCTGCGGAACCCTGCTCTCGCTTGCCGTCCTGTTCGGCAATCACCTGCACCGAAAGCCGCACCAGCGGGCGGATATCCGCAGCCATGTGGCCATCGTGACGGGCAATCATCACCACTTCGTATTCACCAGCCAGGGACGCCATGACCTGCGTGATGCGCGGGTCCATGGCGCGTGCCATTTTCTCCAGCCGCTCGAGCAGTTGCACTTTCTGGTTGTCGCTGAGCGAGGCGATCGGGTCGTTGGGGAGGTAGAGGCGGGGCGCTTCGTGGCGCTTCATCGCCTGTGTGGCATGGTCGTTACCCTGAGCAGCGATCGCGCGGGTCGCCTCGGCGGCTTTTTGCAGGGCGGGGAGGCTGATATCGTCCGAGTAAGCAAATGCCGTTTTCTCGCCGCTCACCGCACGGACGCCGACCCCCTGGTCGATGCTGAAGCTGCCGGACTTGACCTGGCCCTCTTCCAGCCCCCAGCTTTCGGCGCGGCTGTACTGGAAATACAGATCGGCATAATCGACCTTGTGCGACATGATGCTGCCGAGTACTCCCTGCAGATCCGGCATGTCCAGATGATAAGGTTTCAGCAGCGCGTCGGAGGCAGTCGTGAAGAGCGTGCCCGGTTCAGGGCTGGCGGCGGATTGAGTGTCGTGTGTCATGGATGCGGTGGTGATTTTCTAAGGGACTTCCAAAGATTGAATGATACCAGCCTGACTGGCGATGCCCGATCATTAATTTCTGCAATCGTGGCTAAGGAAAGGTGCGTACCGGATTGGCGACAGGGGAAGCCCGGTTCGGGCAGGCTGCAATTCGCGAATGATTATAACTTTATGTATTTTTAGAAATAAAATAATCTGGCACAACAATTGCCATACCTCTTTCGAGGCGTTCGGGTTGGAACGCCGCAACATGAAACAGGAGAATGGTATGAAAACGTTAGGTAAGAGTCTGGTAGTCGTTATGTTGATCATCGGGATGACTGGGTGTGCAGGGATGTCCACCCGCCAGAAGAATGCTGCGGCTGGTGCTGCCATCGGTGGCGTGGCCGGCGCGGTCCTGACCGGGGGCAGTTCGCTGGGCACGGTAGGTGGCGCGGCGATCGGTGGTGTGATCGGTCATGGCGTAGATGGCCTGACGGGTAAGTGATTTCAGTTGTCGGTCTTTGGAGACAATCCAGGTCTCTGAATTTTCAGAGATTCGGTGATAATTGCGTGATGCTGTCGTTTTTCGGAGACGGTATCGTCCGGGTCATGCTGGCCCTCAAGTGTGAAGGAGAGTAAAAGATGCGTGAATGGGTGAAAGTGATGATGGCCGTTGCTCTGATGGCGGTGACTTCGGTCGCGATGGCGAAGCCGGAGGGCAAGGGACATCAGGGCAAGCCACAGATGATGGAGCACGTCAGCGAAAGCGGTGCTAGCAATACCAATAGTCCGAACGCCGGCGACCAGGACAAGGGCGCAGCGCGCGTGGAGGAGCGCAAGGCCATGCGGTACGAGGGGCAAGGCGCTGGAAACGAGGCGCGTCCGCAGGGTGGTAAAGGCCACGACAAAGGCGGTAAGAGCCACATGAAGGGCAAAAACAGGTAAGCCCGGTTTTTCGACAAAGGCTGCCAACAAAAAACCCACCATCAGGTGGGTTTTTTGTTGGCAGAGACTTCTAGCACTGATGCAGTTTGCGGTGCTTTAGGGCCGGCAGGCTGTTGCGCAGGCTGGCCTGGTATGCGGGGTTCATGCTGGCGATGACGACGCCGGATCCGCGTGGCAGGCGATCCAGTACGACGCCCCATGGATCGACGATCATGCTGTTGCCGTGGGTTTCCCGCCCGGAGATATGGTAACCGCCCTGGGCAGGCGCCAGCACGTAGCATTGATTCTCGATGGCGCGGGCCCGCATCAACGGTTCCCAGTGTGCCTTGCCAGTCGTATCGGTAAAGGCGGAGGGGACCACGATCAGGTCGACATCCCCCATGGCACGGTACAGTTCCGGGAAGCGCAGGTCGTAGCAGATGGAGAGGCCGATGGTGCCGAGTGGCGTTTTCAGCACGACCACGTCCTCACCCGGTTCTATGGTCTGGTCCTCGCGGTAGTGTTCGTTCCCGAGGTCAAGATTGAACAGGTGGATCTTATCGTAGCGGGCTGCGAGCTTGCCGGTGGGGTCGTAGACCAGGCAGGCGTTGCGTACCTTTTCAGGGGTGCTAGCCTCCATCGGGACGGAGCCGCCAATCAGCCAGATCTGGTGGGTCTTGGCTATTTTCGAGAGGAAGCGCTGGATCTGGCCGCTGCCCTCTTTCTCGCGAACCTTGACCTTGTCGGTTTCCTTCAGGCCCATGATGGCAAAGTATTCGGGTAAGGCGACCAGCTTGGCGCCCTGGCCGACAGCGATCTCGATCAGGCGCTCTGCTTCACTCAGGTTGGCCGATACGGAGGGCCCGGAAGCCATCTGAATGCCGGCGATCTTGACGATGCCGGGCGTGTTGGCCGTTTTTCCGTTCTTGGCGGACCTGGCGGTTTTAGCTCTTGATTTGATCGGCATGATGCTTATTCCTGCGTGTTTGGCTCAATCATACCTCATTTGCCCGGCAGTGTTGGGACGGAGGGTTGCGTTGAACCGTTGCTCTTTGATTTCGCTTCCTGTGGATTGTCCCAGGTGCCGGTGATGTCGTACTCGTAGGCGGCGATCTTGTTCAGGGGATCCTTGAGCAGTTTCTGTGCCACCCAGGCTGCCGCGCCGACCGCCGGCCCGCCAGCAAAGGCTGCCAGTGCAAGGCTGTCGCTGATCAGTGGCGTCACCTTGATGTGCAGGTTCTGCGTTTCATGGTTGAGGTCCGTTTCGCCGCGCATCTCGACCTTGGCGGTCGGGCCCTCCATGCGGAAGTCGTCGCTGTGCATGACGCCCTTGTCGATGCGGACGCTGGTGCTGATCTTGTCGAAGGTGAAGCCGGCACTGAATACGTCGCGGAAATCGAAAGTCAGCCGGCGCGGCAGGTTCTGCAGGCTGAGCACGCTGAACAACCGGCCGACACCGGGCTGGATTTTCAGGAACTGGCCCTGCTCGGCATCCAGTTGCAGGTTGCCGCCGAGTTCCGCGAAGTTGAATTCATGCGGACTGCCCGGCCACTTAAGCTGACCGCTGAGGTCAGCCTTGCCACCCTTGATGGCATCGGGATACCCGAAGCGCTCCAGCGTCTTACCGATATCCGAGATATTCCAGGTCAGGTTGACCTTGGTATTGGGATGGAACTTCCAGTTGTGCCATTCGCCGTCGGCAGTCAGTGTGCTGTCCGGATTGCTGATCACCAGCTTGTCGATCGCCCAGTCGTCTCCCTGCTGGTTGGCCAGCAATTGCAGACGCCCCAGTTTCTTCTGCTTGACTTCGAACGCCTCAGCCGTGATGTCGAGGGCCGGATACTCGGTATCCTTGCGTGCAGGGGTGTCGGCATCCGTGAGTTTGGCGGGGGCTGCGCTAGGAATGGTCAGGTTCTTGAGCCGGGCAACCACTTTTCCACGACCGCTGCGCAGCCAAAGGGCATCGCCGGTGATCTCCCGGCTCTGCATGCCGACCTGCCAGCCATCTGTGATGGCTTTGGCGGTCAGGTTGAGTTCATTGATGCGCCTGCCGAAAAGATCAAGCGTGCCGAAGGCCAGGTTGATGCCGGCAATGTCCAGGTTGCCGCTGTTCCCGGTTTTGCTGTCGCCCAGCAGTTCCTGCCACTGGTCGAGGTCAAAGTGAGCGATGCTGCCCCTGATGTTGAGTCCGGGCTTGGCCGGGAGTTCGGCCGTCCCGCCGAAATTGATTTCGCCGCGATCCGTGCGCATGTTTCCGCCCTGCTCGCTACGGAGCAGCCTGGCGCTGGCAATGTTGCCCAGCGAAAGCGTGATCAGATCCTGCTTTTCGCCTTGCAGTTTCTTCTCGATGCGCAGCGGCAGGGCAGCCACCGTGCCCTTTTCAAACGGGGGAGGCAGGCTGGAGGAAAGGCCGACCAGACTGGACTTGATCACCATCTCTGCCTGATGTTTGCGCACATTGATCTCGCCGCTCCATTCCGCACCGCCATGCAATTTGTCTGCCAGCGGCAAGTTGAGGGCCTGCCGGATGCTGGAGTCGTTCATTCGTCCCTGGGCGGTCACCTTGAGCGCACCGTCCTTGCCGTTTTCCAGGCTGAATTGCGCCGGTCCGCCGAAGATCTGGGCACTGACGTTCTGTGCCCGCACGCCGGATTCAGTGAAGTCCAGGCGGCCGTTGATATTTTCCAGTGGCGGGAAGTCAGCATCCCCCAGCAGCGAGGCATTGTTCATGGTGTAGCTGCCCTTCACTTTGGAACCCATGCCGTTGGTGTCGAGCGGGATATGCAGGGCCAGGGTCAGCTTGCCGTTGCCGGTGGCGCGCAGACCGTCCGTGAAGCGGTCGATGGCCTGCAAGACCGGGCTGTTGTTGACGTATTTGATGGCTTCGTCCGCAGGGCCCTGCAATTCACCGTTGATTTCCACGAATGGATGTTCTGCGTCCAGTACCGGAATCACGGCCTTGGTTTTGATGATCTGGTTGCCGAGCAGATGGCCCTGATCCGCGTTCAGTTCCATGCGATTTCCCTGGAACAGCATGGCAAGACGCAGGCCTTCAAGGCGTGGCCAGTCGGTCGCATAGTCCAGCACGGCATCGCTGATGTTGGCCTTGACCTGGAACAGGCCGCGCTTTTCGTCGGTCCAGGGGAATTCATCCAGCTTGCCGCGTACGGTGACGCCGACGTTTTCCGCGCGCCCGGCAAGGATGGAGGTGTCGAGCCAGTGCATGGTGTCTTCACCAAGCACGGTCGGATAGTAGTAGAAAGCGTACTTGGCGTCGGCGTGGCCAATTTTCGCATTTAGGTCGATTTCCCCGCGGCCGGTTCCCGTGTACCGGTAAGTCGCATCGACTGTGCCGGCCAGGTGGGCGTTGGAAATCGCCAGATTGCTGATCTTGACGTCAAGCAGGTCTTTCTTCACGGTCCACTTGATCTGCCCGGACAAGTTGTCGGCGGGGGTCGGCATGCGCAGGACGTTTTTCAGGTCCAGGGTCGCGTTGTGGGCGTCGATGTTGAGGGAGCCGCCGGACTGGTTGGCGTCCAGGGAGCCGTTCAGGTTGGAAAATCCGGGGACGCCACGGTAAGGGTTGATGCCCAGTCCATTGAAGTTGCCTCGCAGGCTGTATTTATCCGGATTCTCGGCATCGCCGCTCCAGCCCAGGGCAAGTTGTTGCAGTTTGCCGCGCGGGGCCAGGTCTTCCAGCGCCTTTTTGAACGAGTCGGCGACAGGCAGGTAGCCGGCAAACACGGAAATCTGTTCAAGTCCGACCTCATCGAGGCGGACGTCGCCATTGACGACCGGTTTGCCGTTGATGGTTTGCGTCTTGATGATGACCTTGCCGTTGTGCATTTCCAGCCCCTCCGGGGTGGAAAGCTTCAGGCGTTCCGCTTCGATGGACTGGCCGTTTTTCAGGTGTTGCCAGGCCAGGCGGCCGGAAAGGTTGTTCAGGACGGCCTCGGGGGCGTTTTTGCCAAATCGGGTGCGCACGTTGGCCAGCAATACATCCGTGGTAATGCTTTCGGCCTTTCCGTTGTCGATCTTCAGCCAGAACTGGGCGGCGCCGAAGCCTTCGCGCAGGTCGAACGGATAATCCAGCCAATGGCGCCAGGCCGAGATGTCGGTGCCTTCCACTCTGGCGTAAAGGGTTCCGTCCCATTCCTCGGGATGACTTACGTCCTTGCCGAGAAAGTTGCCGCGGATGTCGATGGGGTGGGAAGCGCCTACCGAAGGGGTCGCGCGCAGGCCGAAACGATGATGGCCGATGAAGCTCTCCCATGCCGGGCTGGACAGGCGCAGGGTCAGTTTCTCGAGCGCCAGCGGAGGAGCATGGCGCAGGTCGTCTTGCCAGATGACGCTGGCGTCCTGCACATCGATATTGGATTGGCGCAACAGCCAGTTGGGAAATTCCGGCCTGGACGGCCCGCTCATGGAAATACCGGCCACGTACAGGGTCCCATCGGTTTCACGACGGATGGTCAGTCGGGGCTGGTAAACGATGATGCTGGACAACCGTGGTTCCGCCAGCACCAGGCTCAGCCAGGACAGGCTGGTTTCGATGTGATCCAGGGACAGGGCGACCCGGTTCTGGCTGTCGTACAGGTCAACCTGGTACAGGTCGAGGTGGGGATTGAGGCCGTCCCAACTGGCCTTGATGTCGCCGATGGTGATTTTCTGGCCGGCGGCCTGGCCGGCTTGCTGGGCGATCCGGTCCTTGTAGTCCTGAATGTTCGGGAGGACCAGATAGCGCAAACCGAGCACCACTGCCGCTACGACAATGATGCCTGTCCACAGCAGGTAAGTTGCTGCGCTATATAGCCAAACCAGGGATTTTTTGATCACGCCGGCATTTTACCTGCTCCGGGCATGCAGCGCACGCCGCTTGCACACAAGCGGCGTGTCAGGCAGAGAATCCGATCAGGATACGGATTGTTTTAACTGATCCAGAATGGCCGGGTTGTCTAGGGTCGAGATGTCCGAGGTGATTTCCTCGCCCTTGGCCAGCGAACGCAGGAGACGGCGCATGATCTTGCCCGAACGAGTCTTGGGCAGGTTGTCGCCGAAACGGATTTCGTCAGGCTTGGCGATCGGGCCGATTTCCTTGCCGACCCATTCGCGCAGTTCCGCGACGATTTTCCTGGCTTCTTCGCCTTCTGGCCGGTGCCCCTTGAGGACCACATAGGCCACCACGGACTCGCCCTTGATGTCGTGCGGCTTGCCGACCACGGCGGCTTCAGCCACCAGTGGGTTGGCAACCAGCGCGGATTCGATTTCCATCGTACCGAGGCGATGGCCGGAGACGTTCAGTACGTCGTCGATGCGGCCCATGATGGTGAAGTAGCCGGTCTTGCTGTCGCGCACAGCACCGTCACCGGCCAGGTAGAGTGCGCCACCGAGGTCGATGGGGTAGTAGCTCTTCTTGAATCGCTCCGGGTCGCCCCAGATGGTCCTGATCATGGAGGGCCAGGGGCGCTTGATGACCAGTAGTCCGCCGGTGCCCCACGGGACGTCGTGTCCGGTTTCGTCCACCACCGCGGCCTGGATGCCGGGGAAGGGCAGGGTGCAGGAGCCCGGAACCAGCGGTGTCACTGGTAACGGGGTGATGACGTGGCCGCCGGTTTCAGTCTGCCAGAAGGTGTCCATGACCGGGCAGCGGCTGCCGCCCACCTGCTCGTAGTACCACATCCAGGCTTCTGGGTTGATGGGTTCGCCTACGGAACCCAGCAGGCGCAACGAGGACAGGTCGAAATTCCTGGGATGCGTGGCGGGATTGATTTCCGATGCCTTGATCAGGGAGCGGATCGCGGTCGGCGCCGTGTAGAAAATGCTGACCTTGTGGTCCTGGATCATACGCCAGAAACGACCGGCGTCAGGGTAGGTCGGGACGCCTTCGAACACGACCTGGGTGATGCCCAGCGCCAAGGGTCCGTAGGCCACGTAGGAGTGACCGGTAATCCAGCCGACGTCGGCGGTGCACCAGAATACGTCGCTGTCCTTGGCGTCGAAAGTCCAGCGCACGGTGTTCATGGCATGCAGCAGATAGCCGGCGGAGGAATGCTGAACCCCTTTGGGTTGACCGGTCGAACCGGAGGTGTAGAGCAGGAACAGCGGGTGTTCGGCGTTGACCCAGACCGGATCGCAGGTATCGGCCTGACCGGCTACCAGATCATGCCACCATACGTCACGGGCGTTCCAGACCACGTCTCCGCCGGTACGCTTCAATACCACGACTTTTTCCACGGACTCGCAGCCGGGCATGGCGAGCGCCTCGTCCACGGCGGGCTTGAGCGGCATGGCGCGACCGCCACGGAACTGGCCATCGGAAGTAATCACGGCACGTGCTCTGGCATCTTCGATCCGTTCCTGCAGGCTCTTGGCGGAGAAGCCGCCGAACACGACGGAATGGGTCAGGCCGAGGCGGGCGCAAGCCTGCATGGCGACGATGGCTTCGATGCTCATCGGCAGGTAGATCACCACGCGGTCGCCGATATCCAGGTTGAGCGTCTTGAGCGCGTTGGCGAACTGGCAGACGCGATGGTAGAGCTGCCGGTAGGTGACCTGGGTGACAGCGCCGTCGTCGGCTTCGAAGATCAGCGCGGTCTTGTCGCCACGGGTCGCCAGATGGCGGTCCAGGCAGTTGTAGGAGACGTTCAGTTCACCATCGGCAAACCATTTGTAGAAGGGTGGGTTGGATTCGTCCAGCACCTGGGTGAAGGGCTTGTTCCAGGACAGCAGCGCATTTGCCTGCCTGGCCCAGAAGCCCTCGTAATCCTGTTCGGCTTCCCGGCACAGGGCGTGGTAGGCCGCCATGTTGGGAATTGCCGCCTGTTTCAGTACATCCTCGCCCGGTTCAAAGACACGATGCTCGGTCAGTACGGATTCGATGTTGCTCATGTTGTATTTCCTGCAGTTTTAAAGGTCAATGAACTGAGAGGCAGGCGATCTTGTTATTGGTATTTATTGTTTTAATTTTCCGGACATTATTCCAGAAAGGGTTTTCAGTGCAAGGTTATCACAGGGGCCGGTGAGAGCCGGCCCCTGCATGGTTACTTCTGACCGGCCTGGCCGAGGCGCTGCCAGGTGGAGACTACCGTATCCGGATTCAGCGAGATGGAAGAAATGCCTTGCTCCATCAGCCATTCTGCCAGGTCGGGGTGGTCGGACGGTCCTTGTCCGCAGATGCCGACATAGCGACCGAGTTTGCGGCAGGAACCAATGGCCATGGACAGCAGGGCTTTTACTGCCGCGTTGCGTTCGTCGAAGGCTTGTGCCACCAGTGCGGAATCTCGGTCCAGGCCCAGCGTCAACTGGGTCAGGTCGTTGGAGCCGATGGAGAAACCGTCGAACAGTTCGAGGAATTGCTCGGCCAGCAGGGCGTTGGACGGGATCTCGCACATCATGATCAGGCGCAGGCCGTTTTCGCCACGCTTGAGGCCATATTGGGCCAGCACATCGATCACGGCCTTGGCTTCGGCCACGGTCCGTACGAACGGGATCATGACCTCGACATTGGTCAGGCCGATCTGTTCGCGTACCCGGCGCATGGCGATGCACTCCATCTCGAAGCAGTCGCGGAATTCCGGCGCGGCATAGCGTGAGGCGCCGCGGAAGCCCAGCATCGGGTTCTCCTCGTCCGGTTCGTAGATGTCGCCGCCGATCAGCTTCTTGTACTCGTTGGACTTGAAGTCCGACATGCGCACGATCACCGGCTTGGGATAGAACGCTGCGCCGATGGTGGCGATCCCTTCGGTCAGCTTCTCGATATAGAACTCGCGCGGATCGGCATAGCCGCGAGCACGGCGTTCGATCTCCTCGCGCACGCTTTCGCGCACCTTGTCGCTCTCGAGAATGGCTTTGGGGTGGATGCCGATCATGTTGTTGATGACGAATTCCAGACGTGCCAGGCCGACGCCTTCGTTCGGCAGTTGGGCGAAGCTGAAGGCGAGGTCCGGATTGCCGACATTCATCATGATCTTGGTCGGCAGGTGCGGCATCTGCTTCATGCTGGTGGTCGTGACCTCGTATTCCAGGAGGCCCTTGTAGATGTAGCCGGTATCGCCTTCTGCGCAGGACACGGTGACCTGTTCACCATCCTGCAGGGTTTCGGTGGCGCTGCCGCAGCCGACGACCGCGGCGATGCCCAGTTCGCGGGCGATGATGGCGGCATGGCAAGTGCGGCCGCCGCGATTGGTGACGATGGCGGCGGCCTTTTTCATCACCGGTTCCCAGTCCGGGTCGGTCATGTCGGTAACCAGGATGTCGCCGGCCTGTACCAGGTGCATTTCCTTGGCGGACTCGATCACGCGCACGGTGCCGGCACCGATTTTCTGGCCGATGGCACGGCCGCTGGCCAGGACCTTGCCATGCTGCTTGAGCTTGAAACTCTGGGATACGCCCACGTCCTGCGACTTCACGGTTTCGGGACGGGCCTGCAGGATATACAGCTTGCCGTCCACGCCGTCGCGACCCCATTCGATGTCCATGGGACGGCCGTAGTGCTGCTCGATGATCACTGCATAGCGTGCCAGCTCCAGCACTTCGCTGTCGTTCAGCGAGAACTGGTGGCGCTCGGCTTCGCTGGTGTTGATGGTTTCGGTAGAGCGGCCGGCAGCGCGGGACGCGGTGAAAATCATTTTCAGCAGCTTGGAACCCAGGTTGCGGCGCACGATGGCGGGCTTGCCCTGGGCCAGCAATGGCTTGTGGACGTAGAACTCGTCCGGGTTGACCGCGCCCTGGACGACGGTTTCGCCCAGGCCGTAGGCGGCGGTGATGAACACCACGTCTTCGAAGCCGGACTCCGTGTCGATGGTGAACATGACCCCCGACGCGCCGCTGTCGCTGCGTACCATTTTCTGGATCCCGGCGGACAGCGCCACATCCGCATGCACGAAGCCCTTGTGCACGCGGTAGGAAATGGCGCGGTCGTTATACAGGGAGGCGAATACCTCCTTGATCGCATGCAGGATATTGTCCAGTCCGTGGATGTTGAGGAAGGTTTCCTGCTGGCCGGCGAAGGAGGCGTCCGGCAGGTCTTCCGCCGTTGCCGAGGAACGCACGGCAAAGGTCACGCCCTCGTCGGAATCGCCGACCAGCTTGTGGTAATGGTCGGCGATGGCTTGCTGCAGTTCGGGCTGGAAGGGTGCTTCCATGATCCACTGGCGGATCTTCTTGCCGCATTCCGCCAGCGCGGTGACGTCCTCGATATCGAGTTTTTCAAGCTCGGCGTTGATGCGTGCAGCGAGGCCGCCCTGCGCGAGGAAATCGCGATAGGCATCGGCTGTCGTGGCGAAACCGCCGGGGACACGGACGCCTGCCTGGGTCAGGTGCTGGATCATTTCGCCCAGCGAGGCGTTCTTGCCGCCGACGCTGGGGACGTCATGGATGCCAAGTTGTTCGAAGGGAAGGACATACTGGGTCATGTGCAAAGGCTCCTGAAATGGCTACAAATGGCTACTTCAATTTTTTGTGTTGCAGAATCATCGTGGCGATTTCCTCGACCGAACGAGAGGAGGAATCCAGCCAGGGTATCCCTTCGCGCCGCATCAGGGTCTCCGCCGCGCGGATTTCCTTGCGGCAGTTTTCCAGGGAAGCGTAATGGCTGCCGGGGCGGCGCTCGTTGCGTACGCGGTGAAGGCGCTCCGGGTCGATGGTCAGGCCGTATAGCTTGTCCCGGTGCTGGGCGAGTTCCCCCGGCAATGCCATGCGTTCCAGATCTTCCGGGATCAGCGGGTAATTGGCCGCGCGGATGCCGAACTGCATGGCGAGATAGAGGCTGGTTGGCGTCTTGCCGCTGCGCGACACGCCCACCAGGATGACATCGGCCTCGTCCATTCCCGCTTCGGTGACGCCGTCGTCATGCCCCAGGGAATAGTGAATGGCGTCGATGCGGTCGTGGTATTCGTCGGTCGCCGTGCGGCGCGCCATGCCGGTCGACTGCGCCGGTTGCTGGCCGAATTCGACGGACAGGGGCTTGATGAACGTGCCAAAGAGGTCCAGGCAAAGCGCGCCGCTTTTCTGGAACAGCTCACGGACCTCCGGGCTGACGATGGTCATGACCACGATCGGCCGGTCACCATCCTCGATCTGTGCGGCCGTGACGCGAGGCAAAACATCGCGTGCCTTCTGCAGGGAATCGGTAAACGGGAGTCGTACCTGTTTGAACTTGATGCCGTCGAAGTGCGCCAGCAGGCTGAGGCCAAGGGTCTCGGCGGTAATGCCGGTGCCGTCGGAAATGAAGAATACGGTACGTGAACTCATGTCGGTTTCAGGCCGTGGTGATCAATCGTATGTTCAAATCGCCAATCGCTGCACACAATCGATTCCTGTTGAAATGCGGTCTTGGCATAATGGAGGCATGATAACACCAACGCCAGCTCATGCTATGACCTCTACCGATCAGGAAATTCTGGATCGCGCCCGCGCCCTGAGTCCCTATTTCAACCGCATGCTCGATGCCGACCCGGCGCGGCAGGAGATGCTGCTGTCAGGCCTGCGCCAGCCGTTCCTGGCAGACGAAATGCGGGCCTTCATCGCGGCCTGCGAAGTGACCGACGAAGACAGTCTCAAGCGGGTGCTGCGCAAGCTGCGACAGGCAGTGATGCTGCGCATCATCGCCCGCGATCTCGGAGGGCTTGCCGATCTGGACGAGGTGGTCGAAACCTGTACCGTACTGGCGGAAGTTGCAGTGCAGGAGGCCCTGGTGCGCCTGGATGCCTGGCAGCAGGTCCTGTACGGCCCTCCCATCGGTGAAAGCGGCGCAAGACAGGAGATGATCGTCATCGGCATGGGCAAGCTGGGTGGGCGTGAGCTGAATGTTTCTTCCGACATCGACCTGATTTTTGCCTTTGCCGAGGACGGCGATACCGCCGGACCCAAGCAGATCAGCAACCACGACTACTTCACCCGCCTGGGCAAGAAGCTCATTCAGGCGATCGGGGAGGCAACCGTCGATGGTTTCGTGTTCCGTGTCGACATGCGCCTGCGACCCTACGGTGACTCCGGGCCGCTGGTGGGCAGCTTCGCCATGCTGGAAGAGTACTACCAGACCCAGGGGCGGGAGTGGGAGCGCTATGCCTGGATCAAGGGCCGCGTGATCGCGGGGCCTGAAAAGGAACTGCAGGACCTGTTGCGCCCCTTCGTGTTCCGCAAGTACCTCGACTACAGCGCCTTCGCCTCGATGCGCGACCTCAAGGCGCAGATCATCCGGGAAGTGAACCGTCGCGAGATGACGGACAACGTCAAGCTGGGGCCGGGCGGTATTCGTGAAATCGAATTCATCGCCCAGGTGTTCCAGTTGATCCGGGGCGGGCAGGATCGGGCCCTGCAGATCCGGCCGACGCTCAAGGTGCTGGCGCTGCTCGAAGAGCGGGGCTGCCTGACCGCCGATGCCGTGACCCGCTTGAGCGAGGCGTATGTGTTCCTGCGCAATGTCGAACACCGGCTGCAATACCTGCAGGATGCGCAGACGCAGATGCTGCCGGAGGATGACGAAAACCGTGCCCGGATCGCACAGGGCATGGGCTGTGCCGATTGGCTGGGTTTCCTCGCGCGGCTTGCCCCGCATCGTGCCGATGTAGAGCGCCACTTCAACGAAGTGTTCAGCATGCAGGAACCCGTCCCTGCGCAGTCCAATCCCCTGGAAGAAGTCTGGCGGGGCGGGTTGCCCGAGGAGGAAGCGGAGCAGCGTTTGGGTCAGCATGGTTACCAGCATCCCGCGGAGATCCGCCAGCGCCTGAAGTCGGTGCGTGAGAGCGGTCGCTACCAGCAGCTGCCCACCCTCAGTCGCGAGCGTTTCGATGCCTTGTTGCCCGCTGCACTCATGCTCTGCGGTGGACGGGAAAATGCCGACGATGCGCTTGCGCGCATGATCAACCTGCTCGAGAGCATCTGTCGCCGCGCCAGCTATCTGGCCCTGCTGGCTGAATATCCGCAAGCGCTCGAACTGGTGACGCGTCTTGCCAGCACCAGCCCCTGGCTGGCCAGTTACCTTACGCAGCATCCCATCCTGCTGGATGAGTTGCTGGATACCCGTCATCTTTATGCGCCGCCCGATTTCCAGGCGCTGCGCAGCGAGTTGCGCCAGCGCATGCTGGAGGTGGAGGGGGATGTCGAACGCCAGATGGACGTCATGCGCCATTTCAAGCATGCACAGGTGTTCCGCCTGGCGGCACAGGACCTGGCCGGCGGTCTGTCGCTGGAAGTGCTGTCCGATTACCTGAGCGCATTGGCCGATCTGGTGCTGGCGCAGGTGCTGGAAACCCTGTGGCCCACGGTGCGCGGCAAACACCGCGACGTGCCGAAGTTTGCCGTGATCGGCTACGGCAAGCTGGGCGGCAAGGAACTCGGTTACGCCTCAGACCTTGACCTGATTTTCCTGTACGACGACGATGCGCCGGAAGCCGGCGAGGTATACGCTCGCTTCGGTCAGCGCATCAACAGCTGGCTCAACAGCATGACACCGGCCGGCCTGTTGTACGAAACCGACCTGCGTCTGCGTCCGGACGGTGCCAGCGGCCTGCTGGTCAGCACGGTAGAGGCCTTCTCGGAATATCAGCACACCAAGGCCTGGACCTGGGAGCATCAGGCGCTGAGCCGCGCCCGTTTCTGTGCCGGTGATCAGGCAATCGGCGCAGCCTTCGAACAGGTGCGCCGGGAAATCCTGTGCCAGAGGCGTGACCTGGCGAAATTGCGGGAGGAAGTGGTCGAGATGCGCCAGAAGATGCTGGATGGACACCCCAACAAGACCGATCTGTTCGACCTCAAGCATGACCGTGGCGGGATCGTCGACGTCGAGTTCATCGTGCAGTACCTGGTGCTGGCGCATGCCGCACACCATCCGCAACTGACCGACAACATCGGCAACCTTGCCCTGCTGAAGCGTGCGGGGGAACTGGGATTGATCCCGGTCGAACTGGCCGCCAACGCTGCAGATGCCTATCGTGACTATCGTTCAAGGCAGCATGCGCTCAGGCTGCAGGGTTTGGACAAGGCCCGCGTGGCGCTGGATGCCGTGCTGTCCGAGATGGAATCGGTACGCAAGCTCTGGAATCTGGTGTTTCCTTAAGAGGCTGCGAACTGTCTGCAAGGACCTATGTGGCGTCCGCCTGCCGGAGGTATTCCTCCAGCCGTCGGCGCCAGGACTCGACCACGTTGTGGTCGGCGCATCCCTCGTAAAAGCGGCCGGGCGCAAATAACGGGTATTCCTCCCCGCTCCTGAGTTTCAGCACCAGAAAATAAAACTGCACGAAGTTCGAGGCCTTGCCGAGATAGCCGATGCTGATTTCCCGGATCTCGCTGAACGCGATTTCCCGTGTCCTGTCTCCGAAGCGGCTGATGTCACGGATGGCGATCACCTGTTTTTGCGGGTCGATCGTGATCGTCTGCCGTCCCGCTGCGCGCAATCCGAAGATGCCGGTCACGAACAGCAGCAACCCGAGCAGGAAGCCGGCCGTGTCGTTATCCAGTTGCCAGCCTTGAAAATGCCGGAATCCGATCAGCAGCACGAATCCTGTGGCAATGCAGGCCAGTGCCAGCAACTGCTGTTTGGCAGGATGGTTATGTGAAATCCACGGTTGCATCGGTCATCTCCATGATCGGCCAGTGAAGGCGCCAGTTTCGGCAGGAATGTCACCCATTGCAATAAGCATGTGCCGGCTTGCGTCCAGGCCATGTTCCGAATTCGGCCGGATGCATGCTTTCCTTGATTCTTTCCCGCCAAAATTTCCTGAAAGCGGCTACGATATCCGCACGGTACAGGAACTGCTGGGGCATTCCGACGTCAGTACCACCATGATTTACACGCATGTTTTGAACAAGGGCGGCAAGGGCGTTGAGAGCCCGCTGGATCAGTTATGAGTTTACGTTTCCGGTTACATCTTCTGATTACGACACTTTCGCTGGCTTTCATGCTGGCGGCGGGGTGGGTGATCGTCAGCGATACGCGCACTTCCATCCGCGAGCGGGTGGAGGCGGCGACGCGGGTGACGGTGCAGCTGTTGGATACAGTGATCGTCAGTTCCTACCAGAACCCGGAGTGGGGTTATACGCACGAGGTGTTGCGCAGTTTCCTGCAGTCGCTGGGCTATGTGCGCAGCAACCACATCGAGCTGCTCGATTTGCAGGGGCGGTTGCTGTATGAGTCACCGCCTTCGAAATACCGTTCGGATGTGCAGCCGCCGCAGTGGTTCGTGAAGATGGTGGAGCCGAAGCCGGAGGTGGTGAAGCGCCGCATCCGCTATGGCTGGCTGGAGGTGAGTTCGAGTTCTGCCGGCTCCGTCCGTGAGGCGTGGAGCGGGGTGCGGCAGCTGATGTGGATCGGGTTCGGCTTTTTCGTGCTGCTGAACGGCATGGTGTACTGGGTGCTGGGCCGCGCGTTGCGGCCGGTGGGGAGCATCCTGGGCGCGATCAACCGCATGGAGCAGGGCGACCTGACGGTGCGACTGCCGGAATTCAACCTGCCGGAATTCAGCCGGATCGCGCAGAACCTGAACCGGATGGCGGAATCGCTGGAAACGAGCACGGAGGAAAACCGGCGCCTGGCGTTGATCGTGAAGCAGACCGGGGATGCGATCCTGATCCATGACATGAGCGGCAATATCTCGTTCTGGAACCCGGCGGCCGAGCGGCTGTTCGGCCATGCGCAGCAGGACATCATCGGCCGTTCGGCATCGCTGCTGGCGCCGATGGGGCGCGAGGAGGAGCTGCGGCAGAACCTGAGCTCTATCGCCCAGCAGCGCCAGATCATCAATTACGATACCCAGCGCGTGACGCGCGACGGCCGCCTGATCGACGTTTCGCTCTCTGCCGCGCCCCTGATCGACCCGCACGACGGCCAGGTGATCGGCGAGATCTGCACCATGCGCGACATTACCGAGCGCAAGCACGCGGAAGAGGCCGAACGCAAGCTGGAGGAAAACCGCCAGCTGACGCACCTGATTCAGCGCCACATCGAGGAGGAGCGGCGCAGCCTGGCGCGCGAATTGCATGACGAGCTGGGGCAGTACGTGACGGCGATCAAGACCTTCGCGGTGGCGATCGGCAACAAGACGCGTGCGCAGATGCCGGACGTGGAAGGGCACGCCCAGACCATCGCGGCGGCGGCGAACCATATCTACGACGGCATGCACAACATCATCCGCCAGCTGCGCCCGGGGGCACTGGACAACCTCGGCCTGACCGAAACACTGCGGGATGCGGTGGCTGAGTGGCAAAGCCAGAACCCGGAGGTGAAGTTCAGTCTGAACTTTTCCGGTAAACTCGACTCTCTCGGAGAGAACCTGAATATCAATCTCTATCGCATTGTGCAGGAGTCGGTGACCAACGCCCTGAGGTATTCCGGGGCGAACATGATCGACATCCGATTCGAGGAACTGGAGAACGGTGATTTGCAACTCAGCATCAAGGACAACGGGGTCGGCATGAACATCTGCAATGTCGACCAGAGCAAGCATTTCGGCGTGCTGGGCATGCGTGAGCGCATGCAGGCCCTGAACGGGACATTCCAGCTGGAATCGGCGCCGGGCGAGGGCACGGCGGTGATCGTCACGGTGATGAAAGGACGGCGCGCATGAGCATGATCAACGTGATGCTGGTGGACGACCACGCGGTCGTGCGCATGGGGTTCAAGCTGCTGCTGGAGTCTGCTTCCGACGTGAAGGTGGTAGCCGAGGCCGAGAACGGCGAGCAGGCGATTAAGCTGTACGACGAGCACCACCCCGACGTGGTGGTGATGGATATCACTATGCCCGGCATGGGCGGCATGGAAGCGATCGAACGCATCCTGGCACGGGACAACACCGCCCGCGTGCTGGTGCTGTCGGCGCATGAGGACTCGGTGCACCCGAAGCGGGTGCTGAACGCCGGTGCGCTGGGTTACCTGACCAAGCGCAGCGCGCCGGAGGAACTGATCAAGGCGATCCGCACCGTGGCCGGCCGCAAGATGTACCTGGAAGCGAACATTGCCCAGCAGATGGCAATCCAGCAGCTATCCGGGGAAAAGAACCCGGTGGACGTGCTGTCGCCGCGCGAATTCGAAGTCTTCATGGCGCTGGCACAGGGCAAATCCACGAATGAAATCGCCGAAACGCTGCATCTCTCGCCGCGGACCATCGGCACCCACCTCTACAACGTCAAGCAGAAACTGAACGCGGGCAACCAGGCAGAAATCGCGCTGATCGCCATGCGCTCCGGGCTGATCGATCCCTGACCCCGGCCTTGACGCCGGGGCGGGGTTGTGTGCGCTACTGGCGTTGCCTGGTCGGCAGTTTCTTCATCGCATAGCTACCGACCAGATCTTCGAACTCCTGGACCGGAACCGGCCTGGAGAACAGGTAGCCCTGATAGAACGCGCATCCGTATTCTTCCAGCAGTGCGCGTTGCTCTTCCGTTTCGACCCCTTCCGCGATCACGCTCAGGCCGAGCGTTCTGGCCATGGCAATAATGGTGCGCGCGATGACGGCATCGTTCTGGTTGGTGACGATATCCTCGACGAAGCTCTTGTCGATCTTGAGCTGCGTCAGTGGTAGTTTCTTCAGGTAGGAGAGCGAGGAGTAGCCGGTACCGAAATCATCCATCGAGAATCGGATGCCGACCAGTCGCAGGGCCTGCATCTTGGTGATGGTTTCCTCGACGTTATGCAGCACCACGCTCTCGGTCAGTTCCAGTTTCAGCCGGCTGGCGTTGATCTCATAGGTCTCGAGCAGTTCGCAGACCTTCTCGACGAAGTCCGCCTGGCGGAACTGTTTGGCGCTGACATTGATGGCGAGGTGGAGATTTGCCCTCAGCGGGCAATCTTTCCAGAGGCTGAGCTGTTCGCAGGCGGTGCGAATTACCCAGTTGCCGATGGGGATGATCATGCCGTTTTCTTCCGCGATGGGGATGAACTCGGACGGGGGAATCATGCCATGCTCCGGGTGCTCCCAGCGTAGCAGGACCTCTGCACCCAACACCTTGTCCTTGTTGTCGACCTGCAACTGGTAATGCAGCTTGAACTGGTTGCGTTCCAGGGCATGGCGCAGCTCGGATTCGATGTGCATGCGGGATTCCAGCATGGCCTGCATCTTGGGATCGTAGAAGTGCAAGGTGTTGCGGCCGCTGTTTTTGGCCTGGTACATGGCGGTGTCGGCACGTTTCAGGATGTCATCGACCGAGCTTTCCTGCCCGAAATACAGGCTGACTCCGATGCTCATGGAACTGTACAGGTCGAGGCCGGAAATCTTGTACGGCGAATTGATGGCCTCCATGATCTTTTCCGCGACACCCTCGGCGAAAGCCGCTGCTTGGTCTTCGCGCGGGCTCAGGTTCTCGAGCAGTACCACGAATTCGTCGCCGCCGAGCCGTGACACGGTATCTTCCTGACGGATGCAGGATTTGAGGCGCTTCGACACCTCGATCAGCAGCTTGTCGCCGATTTCATGGCCGCGCGTATCGTTGATGGTCTTGAAGTTGTCGAGATCGATCAGCATCAGGGCGCCGTAGCGTTTGTTGCGCAGGCTGGAACTCATCGACAGCTGCAGGCGGTCGCGCAGCAGGCGGCGGTTGGGCAGGTCGGTGAGGGGATCGTAGAAGGCCAGTCGATGGATGGCTTCTTCGGCTTCCTTGTGCTCGCTCAGGTCCGTAAACGACCCGACGTAGTTGGTGATCTCCCCGTTGGTGCCGGTGACGGCGGTGATGGTGAGCCACTTCGGGTAGATTTCGCCGGTCTTGCGGCGATCCCAGATCTCACCCTGCCAGAAGCGTTCCTTCTGCAATGTTTCCCACATCGCGCGGTAGAAATCCTTGTCGTGGCGGCCGGATTTGAGGATCGAAGGCGTTCTGCCGATGACTTCGTCCGGGGTGTAGCCGGTCAGTCGGGTGAACGCCCTGTTGACGCGCAGGATGAAATTGTTGGCGTCCGTGATGAGGATCCCTTCCTGCGATTCGAAGGCGGTATCCGCCACGCGCAGGTATTGTTCTGTCCTGCGGGTGCTGGTGATGTCGCGGCCGATCAGTACCAGGCCCTTGCGGTCGCCGGTAGGCTCGAAGATCGGGGCCTTGCGTACTTCCAGGTTCAGGGGCTTGCCCTCGGCGTCGGAGAGGGTTTCCTCGAAGACGATCATGCAGCCGGCATCCCAGGCGATTTCGTCGTCGCTCAGGTGTTTCTCGTGGGCCATGCGCTGATCCGGCCGTTCTGCGCCGAGTTCACGGTCGGTCTTGCCTTGCCAGTCGACGCCTTCCAGGCGGAACAGCTTCCTGGCCGGCTGGTTGGCGAACACCCAGCGTCCGGCTTCATCTTTCAGAACCACGACATCCGGGATGGCCTCGATCAGGGCCATCATCTGCTGGCTTTGCCGGCTGAGCGTGATCTGATTGTCCTCCAGGGCCTGCTGCACCTCGCGGCGCTCCCGGATCTCGGCTTCCAGTTGAGCCGGGCTGGGGAGTGTCAATGCCCTGGGCAGGATCCAGACTACGCTGAAGGCGGTGGTGATCGAGACGGCGGCCGTGATCGCTTTCATGGTGGCATCGAGCCAGTAGAGCGGATGCCAGAGCAGGGCGATGTCGAACACATGGGTGGTGCCGCAGGCCAGGATGAAGGCGCCGAACATGCCGTAGATCCAGCGGAACCGGATGTCCTTCCGCTTCCATACGAAATAGGCGAGTCCAATCGGAATCGAAAAGTAGGCAAGGGCGATCAGGCCGTCGGAAATGACGTAGGTCCACAGCAGGGCGGGCGTCCAGTTGATGCAGAAGCCGTGCGGAACCAGGCCGGTCGGGTTGATCAGGCTAGTCAGATTCATATGTTCTTAAAGTGCTGCGGGTTTCAGGCAGCCGCTGCCTTTAGATTTGCACAATGGATTGAGGCAACTCTTGCAGACGGCCAATAGCTTGGAGGTCAGGGAGCGGGCTTCGCCGAAGTGCTGGATCAGGGCCTCGGAATCATAGAGGTCATGCACTTCCCGGCTGCAGTGCTTGAGGTGGATGTCGATGTTGCCCTGAACGGCGTCCTGCAGGACGAGCAGGGCACCGATAGTGCAGGAATGGAATTCCGTGACCTGGTCGAGGGTAACCACGATGCGCTTGGGCCTGGTATGCCTGATATACGGCTTGCAGGCGACCAGCATCTCGCGTGAGGTTTCGAAGTTGGCGGTCTCGCTGATGGTGACCTGCAATTCTTCTCCGATCTGCGCGACGCTGATCATGGCTGTCGCCCCGGCAGCGAAAGTGCGTTGACGGAGGCCAGGGTGGTCTCGACAGTCAGGTTTACGATACGGATTGAAAGCAGCCCGTACTGGACGGCGCAGTATGTTGCCTCGTAGTTGAACACGCTATTCTCCTCATACTCGCAAAAAAGAATTCCATGCACCTGCCCATCGATTGGATGGAAGCGGGTCGCATGATCAGGCGTGTTCTGGGCCTTGGGATGTCGACGTCGGGCTCAGGGACGATCGACCGGTATATTTATAATGAATATCCTGATTAAGATCAAGGGTTATTTTTGCATCAAAGCATGAGGGTCTCGCTGGCCTTGATGATGTCCGCCGCGAGATCGGCCAGTTTGCGGCGCTGGGTGCGCGCAGTCTTGCGCAGCAACTCAAAAGCATCTTTCCTTCTGAGCCGGTACTGGATCATGGTGATGCCGGTTGCGATACTGATCTCACGCTCGGAATCCAGGGCCAGTTGCAGCTGGTTCTGGGTCTGCCTCAGGTCGCGCATTTCCATCGCGCGGGAAATGGCGGCTTCGATCGCCGGGATCAGGCGTGGGGTGTCGACAGGCTTGATCAGATAGCCCATCGCGCCCATCGCTGTGGCCTGTTCGACGATTTCCTGGTCGTTGTAGGCGGACAATAGCATGAAGGGAATATGGTCGAAGGAGCCCAGGCGCTGGGCGAGTTCCAGTCCACTCCGGTCATGCATGCGGACATCCAGCAGAATCAGGTCGGGGCGTTCACCGCTGGCCAGGAACTCCTCGGCATCGTCCACCGATTCCGCGGTACTGACGCGATATCCGGCTTCACTCAGCCCCGGTGCCAGTGTGGCCAGCACCAGCCGGTCATCGTCGACCAGCAGGATGGCTTTGCTTTGTACGGGCTGAATTTCACTCATCATTCATTGGTTTCCGGAAATGGATCTGTCCTGGTGATCACCGGGCTGCCGAGTTCAAGCAAGGTTACCACGCAATTACCTTCCTGATGCCACGTGAGGCTGGCCCCGCGGCGTGGCAGCAGGGAGGATACCAGCTTTAAACCGGTGCTGCTGGTTTGCGCGTGATCGAAAGGTTCCGGCAGCATGCCCGTATTTTCGATGGACAATCGGACGCCCTGTCCGTTGCAACGCAACTGGATTCTGATCTCGCCATCCTGCCCGTGCTTGATGGCATTCGACACCAGTTCGTTCAGGATCAGCGCCAGGGGAACCGCCTCTGATTCCATGATCATCCACGGGCGCCACATGTCCGGGATGTCGATCATGATGGGTTTTTGCCACATGGACTGGATGCCGTTCGCGATTTCGTCGGTCAACTCGCACAGGCGGACCATGGAGAGGGAGGTCCGGCCCTGCAGGCCATGAATGACCGCGATGCTCTGCACCTGGCTGATGGCCTGGTTGAGGAGCTCGGCGGTGTGGGGGTTTTTCGTGGCGTGTCGGCGCAATACCCCCGTGATGCCCTGAAGGTTGTTCTTGATCCGGTGGTGCACTTCCCGTACCAGCAGTTCACGGTGGGAATTGTCACGCGCCTGCTCCAGTTCCATTTCCGCCTGTTTGCGCCGGGTGATGTCTTCGTGCACCGCCACCCACACCTCGCCGTATTCATGGTGCTCGAACGTGGTGATGTTGACCCAGCACCAGAGGGGGCTGCCATCCTTGCGGATGTTATGGATCTCGCCATGCCAGCTGCCCGTGGCCTTGAGAATGCGATTGATCTCCTCGGCGGTCCGTTCAGGGGGTTTGCTGGTGGGGGCGTTGAGGACGCTGACCTTGCGGCCGATCAATTCGTTTTCCTCGTAGCCGAACATGCGGTTAAACACCGGGGTCGAGTACACGATGGTTTCGTCGGAGACCCGGGTCAGTTGCACCCCTTCCTGGACGTGCAGCAGGATCTCGCTATGCAGTTTGGAAATGTTGCTGGCCTGCTTGCGTTCGCTGATGTCACGCACCAGGGCAAGGTTGTACTCCTCTCCTTCGAATTCGAAAAAATTGGCATTGATTTCCACCGGAAATAGTTCGCCGGATTTTTTCCTGTGCCGTGCTTCGAACGTGATCGAACCTCTTTCGCGGAGTTCCTGCCAGCGTTCGAACCAGTAGTCGGCTGGCCAGTTCTTGTCCGGGTCGATGTCCGCCAGGCTCATGGTCATGAACTCATCGCGGCTGAATCCGAGGGATCGGCAGGCTTCGTCGTTGACGAACTGGAAGTGCGCGGTCTTGTCGATCATGTAGACCGCCTCGCGCACGTTGTCCAGGGCGAATCGCAGCAGGGGAAGGTTATTATTGTTCTGGAAGCGTTTGGGGATGGATTTCATGCGTCAGGGTGGCTGTGCGGTCTTGTTGGGGCGAGGATTCTGAGCGGTAACGTGCAATGTGCAGGCCGCCGGTGTTGGTGATTTCCACGATGACATGGTCACCGCTGTTGAGGCGGCCGAGGTCCGGCGGCACCAGGAAGTTGACCTGGGACTTGCCTTGGTCCTCGAGGGCCCCGGTTGCCAGCTGCCAGCGACTCCATTCGACCGGGTCGGGCAGGATGGTAGAACCGTTGCGCAGGCTACGCTCCAGGACGGCCTGTTTTTCCTGTCCGATGATCAGGTTCCAGGTTTCCACCGGCACCAGGCGGCTTGTGGGCACCCGGGCGTCGCCGAACTGCAGTGGAACATAGGCAGGAAGGGGTTCGACCACGGTCTGGGGAGGAGGATTGTCCGGGAACTGCATCAACAACATCTGGGCCATGTAGGGATCGGGGCCCATGTCCTTGAGGATGATGTTGGGGGGTTCGCGCTCCTTGCGTAATTGTTCATCCACGATGTCGCTGACCACTTTGTCGGCCATGCGGGTAGCGATCGAGGAGGCGATCTGTTGCGCGAGCGGCCCTCCGGCGCATCCCGACCCCAGGGCTGCAAACAGCAGCGTGAAAGCGAGGGTCGGGAAACGGAGCCGGGCAGCCATGGCGATCAGGCGCGATTCACCGCCACGGCCGGGTTGTCGTCCGTGCCGGCCAGATGGGCATCGCGGGCGGGCAGCACGTCTGCCACGAGCGCCAGGCTCTTCCACGGAGCTACCGGCGTCTTGCATTCCGACTTGGGGACATAGGACGATTCTTCCACCAGCTGCATCTTGTGGATATAACGCTGGCAGTTGGGGAAGGTCTCGCGCACGGCGACCCGCACGATCATCTGGGCTTCCGGGTATTCCGCCATCAGCGGGTCGTTCATGTCGATGGTGGCCAGGCCGTTGACGCGTACGCGGGTCTGTTGCTCGAAATCGATGAACAGCATGCCGATGTTGGGGTTGGCCAGCACGTTGCCTGCGGACATGTACATGCCGTTGCCGTCATAGAGCGGAAAGGCCAGTGTCTTTTCATCGATGACCTTGACGAACCCGCGCGGGCCGCCTTTGTAGGAGCAGTTGGCCTGCCCCTGGTCATCCACGGTGGCCAGGAAGAACATGTTCTTGTCGGCGATATAGGCCTGGTCCTCCGGGTTGATCACCGGCTGGATGATGGTTTCCTGGAAGCGGTCCGACAGCTTGCGCGTGTCGAAGATATCCTGAAGCTGGCGCTGCTTGTCGTGGAACATGACCATTACCCTCCCTGGGTCCATGCGACAGCCGGCTCGTATTCTTCGAATACCTGCATGTCGGCAGCGGTGAAAAGGCGGGTCAGCCATGCGCTCCATTCCTGCCATTCGCTTCCGGCGACCAGTGCGATCCTGTCGAAATCATGAGCGTGCTGGCGGGTGAAGCGGATTTCCTCCCAGGCCACGTCCAGCGTAAAGCTGGCCATGTCCCGCAGGTCGACCAGCAGGTTGGCCTTGCCCTGGAACCTGAGGGCGTGTTCGACGGCATTCTCCAGATCCTGGAAATCCTTGAGGGTGAATTCACCGAGGACGGCTGCGATGACTTGCCCGGGTGCTTGGTTGTTGATTGTAATCATGTTTTCCCTTTCTTTGGCTACAGTGTAGGCGCTTGTGCGGATTTGTCAAAACCTGCCTTGCCGCGCAGGCTGATGATGCCGCTGGCGATGATCAGGACGGCGCCGATCCAGCCTGTGGTGGAGAGCGTCTCCCCCCACAGCAGGAAGCCGAGCAGGCTGGACAGCGCGGGTGTGCTGAATGCAAGGCTGCCGGCGATCAGCGGTTTGCCTTTGCGATAGGCGCGGGTCATGGCCAGCTGGGCGATCGTGGCGCAGGTGCCCATGGCAGCCAGCAGCGCGAGATCTCGCAGGGTGGGTGGTTCGAAGTGGTGCAATAGCATCCCGATCCCGCTGCAAAGGGTGCAAACCAGGGTGAAATAAAAGACCGTTCGCCATTCGGGTTCGCCGAGGCGGCCCAGCTGCGTGACCTGCAGGTAGACGATCCCGGCCAGCAATCCGGAAACCAGCCCCAGCAAGGCGGGCATCCAGGTGCCGCTGGAAAAGCTGGGCTGCAACAGCAGGGCTACGCCGCAAAATCCGACGGCGATGGCGAACAGCAGTTGCGGCTTGGCCTCCTTGGGCATGTAGAACATGGTGAGCACGGCAAGGAAAATCGGGGAAGTGTAGTTCAGCGTGACTGCGGTCACGAGCGGCAGTTTGGTGATGCCATAGAAATACAGTGCCAGCGAGGCGAAGCCGAGCAGGCTGCGTGACAGATGCAGCTTCCATTGGCGCGTGGCGAGCGTTTTTCCGCTGCTGCGCGTGATGATGAGGATGAGGAGAAAGCCGAACAGCGAGCGGTAAAAGACCAGTTCGTTGCTGGTGAATTTCACCGCGCAGATCTTGACCAGCACGCCCATGCAGGCAAAAAACAGGCCTGCGACCAGCATCCAGAGGTTGCCGATGGATGTGGATTTCATGAGCGGGCGGTCGGAATGACGATTTCCGTTATTTCAGGTGCGGTTCGAGCTGGGAGCGCATCCACAGGTGGAAGTGCTCCATGCCGGTTTCCATCGGGTGCTGGTAGGGTCCGGTCTCGTTCAATCCCTGGCGATGGAGATAGGTTCTGCCGTCATGCATGCGCTGGCAGATTTCTTCATCCTCGACGGCGGTCTCCAGATAGGCGGCCTGTTCGGCCTCGATGAACTCGCGCTCGAACAGGGCGATGTCTTCCGGGTAGTAGAACTCGACGACATTGGCGCAGGCGTTCGGGCCGCGCGGAATGATGTTGGACACGACCAGTACATGGGGATACCACTCGATCATCAGGAAAGGGTAGTACACCATCCAGATCGCGCCGTACTTGGGCAGGTTGCCGTTACCGTACTTCAGTACCTGCTCCTGCCAGCGCCGGTAGACCGGTGAGCCGGATTTCTGCAGGGCCTTGTTGATGCCGACCGATTGCACGCTGTACCACTCGCCGAACTCCCATTTGAGATCGTCGCAATCGACGAAATTGCCGAGCCCGGGATGGAACGGGGCGACATGGTAGTCCTCGAGGTAGACTTCGATAAACGTCTTCCAGTTGAACTGATATTCGTCGATCATGACGCGATCGAGCACGAAACCGCTGAAATCGAAGTCTTTCAGGAAACCGAGCCTGGCCAGGTCCCTGGCAATGTCGCGCTGGCTGTCGAATAGCAGCCCGTTCCAGTTCTGGAGGGGAGTGGTACTCAGGTTGAGGCAGGGCTGGGTATCGAAATGCGGTGCGCCCCGAAGCTCCCCTTGCAGGTTGTAAGTCCAGCGGTGCAGCGGGCAGACGATGTTCTTGGCATTGCCTCTGCCCTTAAGCATCAGTGCCTGGCGGTGGCGGCACACGTTGCTGATCAGTTCGATGCCGTTCTGGTTTCTCACCAGGGCCTTGCCGTGGTTCATCCATTCCAGGGAATGATAATCCCCGGCATTCGGCACCATCAGTTCGTGGCCGATGTAGTTGGGTGCGTGTGGGAACAATACGCGCTGCTCCAGGGCGTAGATGTCGGGGTCGACATACCACGAAACCGGTAGCTGGGCATGCACAGGGCGCTGGAAGGGAGAAATGTTCGCTGAAGACATGGATTGAAACTTGCCCCGAGGCAAAACTGCAGTGCTTTCAGGATATAACAAGTGGGTATTTTGCCCGAATGGGGGATTTTTTCAAGACTTGCAAATCCGAGTTAATCGGATCAGGGGTGAAAATGCCAAGCGGAATTCTGCTGCTGGAAGTGCTGAAATAGCGTCTGTATATCAAGGGGTTCCTTGCCCGCGAGGCTGATTTACGGTACCCTTTACCCTTTTAAAACTTGGAATCGCGGCTCACATGAAAAATCCTCTGGATTCGATTGCCGGTACGGTCATCGCCGGGTTGGTGCTGACGGTCGTGCTGGTCGCATTCCTGAAAAATTTTATCCTGGCGGGGGGTTGAGGTGGATTACGTCCCTGCAATCGCACGCTGGATGCATTTCATGGCTGGCATCACCTGGGTGGGGATGCTGTTCTATTTCAACCTGGTGCAGGTGCCGGCGCTCAAGGATGCTGCGGCTGACGGTACCGAGGTCGGCATCACCCGGCACGTCGCCCCGCGTGCCCTGTTGTGGTTCCGTTGGGCCGCTGTCGTGACCTGGCTGGCCGGAGCGGCCCTGCTTGGGCCGAAATTTGTCGCGGCGTTTACCTTGCAGCCTGAGATGGCGCCGATCGGGATCGGGGCCTGGCTGGGTACGGTGATGCTGGTCAATGTGTGGCTTCTGATCTGGCCGAACCAGCAGAAGGTCCTGGGCATGAAGCCCGCGACGGACGATGAGAAGGCAAGGGCCCGACGGGTCGCCCTGCTGGCATCGCGAACTAACATGATGCTGACCATCCCCATGTTGTTTTTCATGGCGGGCGGTTTGTCGCATCGGGCCGTTTTCGGCCTCTAGGGCTTTGAATTTTTGCTAACGGCGGCGTTGGCCGCCGTTGTTGCTTTTGGAACAGGTAACGAACATGTCTCAACACTTGATGAATACTTACGGCAGGCAGCCGGTCACCTTCGTGAAGGGGCAGGGCGTCTGGTTGTGGGATGAACGCGGCAACCAGTATCTGGATGCGCTTGCGGGCGTCGCCGTGAACGGTCTCGGGCATGCCCATCCCGGTCTGGTCAAGGCGATCGGCGAGCAGGCGGCCCGCCTGATCCACGTTTCCAACATCTACACGATTGCCGAGCAGGCGAAGCTGGCGGACCGCCTGTGCGAGCTCTCCGGCATGGATCGCGTGTTCTTCTGCAATTCCGGTTGCGAAGCCAACGAGGCCGCCATCAAGATCGCCCGGCTCTACGGCCACAACAAGGGGGTCGAGAATCCGACCATTATCGTGATGGACAAGTCCTTCCATGGCCGGACCATGGCGACATTGTCCGCGACGGGCAACCGCAAGGTGCAGGTCGGCTTCGAGCCGCTGGTGCAGGGCTTCGTGCGCGTCCCGTTCGATGACCTCGATGCCGTGCGCCATGTGGCCGAGCAGGATTCCAACATCGTGGCGGTGCTGGTCGAGCCGGTGCAGGGCGAGGGCGGCATCAACATCCCGAAGGATGGCGCCGGTTATCTGAAGGGCTTGCGCGAGATCTGCGACAAGCACGGCTGGTTGCTGATGCTGGATGAAGTGCAGAGCGGCATCGCACGGACCGGTACCATGTTTGCGTTCCAGCACACCGGCATCAAGCCTGACGTGATGACCCTGGCCAAAGGGTTGGGGTCGGGTGTCCCCATCGGGGCCTGCGTGGCCCGTGGCGTGGCAGCGGAAACCTTCAAGCCCGGCAATCACGGCTCGACGTTCGGTGGCAATCCCCTCGCGTGTGCCGCAGGGCTGGCGACGCTGGACGCGATCGAGAATGAAGGTTTGTGCGCGCATGCAGAGAAACTCGGCGACTGGATCAACCAGGCAATGACGGCCGTGTTCCAGGGGGTGTCCGGCGTGGTGACCGTGCGTAACGCAGGCCTGATGATCGGGATCGAACTCGACCGTCCGTGCGGTGAGCTCGTGAAGCTTGCCCTGGAAGCCGGCCTGTTGATCAACGTGACGGCGGACTCTGTCATCCGTCTGCTGCCGCCGCTGGTGATGACACAGGATGAAGCGCAGCAGCTGGTGGATCGGCTGTCGGCGCTGGTCAAACAATTTTTGAGCGAATAAAACTAAATCGAGCCTCGCTATGGCAATCAAACATTTTCTGCAATTTAACGACCTGACCCGTGAAGAACTGGATTACCTGTTCGAGCGTACCCGCTGGATCAAGCAGCAGTTCAAGGCCTATCAGCAGTACTGGCCGCTGTCCGACCGTACGTTGGTGATGATTTTCGAGAAAGCCAGTACCCGTACCCGCCTGTCCTTCGAGGCGGGGATGCAGCAGCTCGGCGGTTCGGCTATCTACCTGAACACCCGCGATTCGCAACTGGGCCGTGGCGAGCCCGTGGAAGACGCCGCTCAGGTGATTTCGCGCATGAGCGATCTGGTGATGATCCGCACTTACGAGCAGGAGATCATCGAGCGCTTTGCGGCCAATTCGCGCGTGCCGGTGATCAACGGCCTGACCAACGAATATCACCCGTGCCAGATTCTCGCGGACATCTACACCTTCATCGAGCATCGCGGCCCGATCCAGGGCAAGACGGTGGCTTGGATCGGTGATTCCAACAATGTCTGCAATACCTGGCTGCAGGCTGCGGAAGTGCTGGATTTCAACGTGCACGTTTCGACCCCGCCGGGCTACGAGGTGGAGCTGGAACGCGCCGGTCTCTACGGACACGCCCACTACGAGGAATTTGCCGACCCGATGGAAGCCGCGCGGGGTGCCGATCTGGTGACCACGGACGTGTGGACCTCGATGGGTTTCGAAGCGGAAAACGAAGAACGCATGCGCGATTTCGCCGACTGGCAGGTCGATGCCGACATGATGAAGGTGGCAGGCAAGGATGCGGTGTTCATGCATTGCCTGCCGGCGCACCGTGGTGAGGAAGTGGCCGCAGAGGTCATCGATGGCCCGCAAAGCGTGGTCTGGGATGAGGCGGAAAATCGCCTTCACACCCAGAAGGCCCTGATGGAATACCTTTTGCTGGGGAAGGTTGCTGGGTAATCGCGGGGGCGTGAGGGCGATTTCGGCGCAGGCTCACTTGCGTAAGCAAGTTAAGCCGCGAAGCGGCGGCCGTAGCCAAAACTGATCACCCTCTCCCGGAAGACCCTGATGGAATTTTATTGTTGAGAAAAGTTGAATAATGAGCGAAATCAAGAAAGTAGTGCTCGCCTACTCGGGCGGCCTGGACACCTCGGTCATCCTCAAGTGGCTGCAGGACGAATACCAGTGCGAAGTGGTGACCTTCACTGCCGATGTCGGCCAGGGCGAAGAGCTGGAGCCGGCGCGTGAAAAGGCGAAGAAGTTCGGCATCAAGGAAATCTATATTGATGACCTGCGTGAGGAATTCGTGCGCGACTTCGTTTTCCCGATGTTTCGTGCCAATACCGTTTACGAGGGCGAATACCTGCTGGGGACCTCCATTGCTCGCCCGCTGATCGCCAAGCGTCTGATCGAAATCGCCCGTGAAACCGGCGCTGATGCGATTTCTCATGGTGCGACCGGCAAGGGCAACGACCAGGTACGTTTCGAACTGGGAGCTTATGCGCTCAACCCGAACATCAAGGTGATCGCTCCCTGGCGTCAGTGGGACCTGCTGTCCCGCGAGAAGCTGATGGCGTATGCCGAAACCCACGGCATCCCGGTCGACATGAAGCACAAGCAAGGCGGCAGCCCGTATTCCATGGATGCCAACCTGCTGCATATTTCCTACGAAGGCCGCCACCTGGAAAACCCGATGGCCGAGGCCGAGGAAGACATGTGGCGTTGGACGGTTTCCCCGGAGAAGGCGCCGGACCAGGCCGAATACCTGGACATCGAATACATCAACGGCGACCCGGTGGCCCTGAACGGCAAGCGCATGAAACCCCACGACCTGCTGGCCGAACTGAACAAGCTGGGCGGCAAGCACGGTATCGGTCGTCTCGACCTGGTCGAGAACCGCTATGTGGGCATGAAGTCCCGCGGGTGCTATGAAACCCCCGGCGGCACCATCATGCTGAAGGCGCACCGCGCCATCGAGTCCCTGACCCTGGATCGCGAAGTGGCGCACCTCAAGGACGACCTGATGCCACGTTATGCCAGCCTGATTTACAACGGCTACTGGTGGAGTCCGGAGCGCGTCGCACTGCAGACCCTGATCGACCACACCCAGAAGAACGTCAACGGCTCCGTGCGCGTCAAGCTCTACAAGGGCAACGTGATCGTGGTGGGCCGCGACAGCAAGAGCGATTCCCTGTTCGACCCGACCATCGCGACCTTCGAGGATGATGCCGGTGCATACGACCAGAAGGACGCCGGCGGTTTCATCAAGCTGAATGCGCTGCGCATGCGCATTGCCGCGAACCTGAAAACCAGAAGATCTTAAAAAACCAAGGTGCGTCCCGATGGGCGCACATCCAGGAGATAACAAAATGGCTCAATTCGACAACGTCAGCGTCAAGAAAAAGGCGAACATCTACTTCGACGGCAAGTGCGTCAGCCACACCGTCATGTTTCCCAACGGCACCCGCTGCACCGTGGGCGTGATTTTCCCCAGCACCCTGACATTCAACACCGGTTCCCCGGAACTGATGGAAATCAACCATGGTCTCTGCAAGGTCCGCATGAAGGGCGAAGAAGCCTGGAATACCTACGGTGCAGGCGAAAAGTTCTCCGTACCGGGCAACTCCAGCTTTGACATTGAAACGCTGGAAACCCTGGACTACGTCTGCCACTTCGAATAGGTACCCGCTTGCCCCCGCTTTGCCGCTCGTGCCTGGCGGGGTCTGCGCCGAAACTTTGACAGGAGATTCAGATGCCTTCATTTGACATCACTTCCGAAGCCGACATGGTCGGCATCAAGAATGCCGTCGACGTGGCGGCGCGCCAGATTGGCAACCGCTACGACTTCAAGGGCACCTCGGCGGCCGTTGAACTGAACGAGAAGGACAAGCTCATCACCATGAATGGTGACAACGATTTCCAACTCGATCAGATCAAGGACATCCTGTTCCCGGCCATGGAAAAGAAAGAGCCGGACAGTAGCAAGCGCCTGGATGCGCAGGATATTCAAAAAGTATCCGGCAACAAGGTGAAGCAGGTGCTGAAGATTCAGGACGGCATCGACAGCGACCTGGCGAAGAAGCTGGTCAAACTGCTCAAGGACTCCGGTCTCAAAGTGCAGGCCAGCATTCAGGGCGACACCGTGCGCGTCACCGGTGCCAAGCGCGATGTGCTGCAGGACGCCATCGCCCATGCGAAGAAATCCATTACCGACTTCCCGCTCAAGTTTGGTAATTTCCGCGATTAACGATTTGAACTGAATATGACCGCAAAAACGCTTTACGACAAACTCTGGGAATCCCACGTCGTCCATCAGGAAGCCGATGGTACGGCACTGATCTGGATCGACCGCCATCTTGTGCACGAAGTGACCAGTCCGCAGGCATTCGAAGGCCTCAAGCTGGCTGGCCGCAAGCCCTGGCGCGTGCAATCCATTCTGGCAGTGCCTGACCACAACGTACCAACCACTGACCGCTCCCATGGGATCGCAGACCCAGTTTCCCGCCTCCAGGTGGAAACCCTGGACCAGAACTGTGCCGATTTCGGTGTGACCGAGTTCAAGATGAACGACACCCGTCAGGGGATCGTGCACGTCATCGGGCCGGAGCAGGGCGCGACCCTGCCTGGCATGACCGTGGTATGTGGAGACTCCCATACCAGTACCCACGGTGCATTTGGCGCACTGGCCCATGGAATCGGGACTTCGGAAGTCGAGCACGTGCTGGCGACCCAGTGCCTGGTGGCCAAGAAATCCAAAGCCATGCTGGTCAGGGTGGAGGGCCAACTGCAAAAAGGGGTCACCGCCAAGGATATCGCGCTGGCAGTGATCGGCAAGATCGGTACCGCGGGTGGCACTGGTTATGCGATCGAATTCGCCGGCTCCGCAATTCGTGCCCTGTCCATGGAGGGGCGAATGACGCTTTGCAATATGGCGATCGAGGCCGGGGCGCGTGCCGGCATGGTGGCGGTGGACGAAACCACCATCGACTACGTCAAGGGTCGTCCGTTCTCGCCTACTGCAGACCAGTGGAACGCAGCGGTCGCTTACTGGCGTACCCTCCATAGCGACGAAGGTGCAAGCTTCGACGCAGTCATTGAACTGAAGGCTGAAGAAATCCAGCCGCAGGTGACTTGGGGGACCTCTCCGGAAATGGTTGTCGGTGTCGACGGTCGAGTGCCGGATCTGTCGCAGGCTAAGGATGATGTTCAGCGCGGCGACTGGGAACGTGCCTATGCCTACATGGGCATCGAGGCCAATATGCCGATCAGTGACATCCGGGTCGACAAGGTGTTCATCGGCTCCTGCACCAACTCCCGTATCGAAGACCTTCGTGCCGCGGCAGTAGTGGCCAGAGGCAAGAAGGTGGCTGCCAACGTCAAGCTGGCGATGGTGGTTCCGGGTTCCGGTCTGGTCAAGGCGCAAGCCGAAGCGGAAGGCCTGGACAAGGTGTTCAAGGACGCCGGTTTCGAATGGCGTGAGCCCGGCTGTTCGATGTGCCTGGCTATGAACGCTGACCGGCTGGAACCGGGCGAGCGTTGCGCGTCGACCTCCAACCGAAATTTCGAGGGGCGTCAGGGTCAGGGTGGGCGCACCCACCTTGTGAGTCCTGAAATGGCCGCGGCTGCGGCGATTGCCGGGCATTTTGTCGATGTCCGCCAGATTGTTTAACCCATCGGAGAAAACATGAGACACCTGATCGCTTTCTTCGCACTGGCCTTCCTGCTGGCCGGATGCAACACTGTCCAGGGTATGGGCAAGGATATTGAAAAGGCTGGCGAAGCCATCCAGAAGTCGAGCAAATAAATGCAAGCATTCACGACATTGAACGGGCTGGTGGCCCCCCTGGATCGCGCGAACGTCGATACCGACGCCATCATTCCCAAGCAGTTCCTCAAGTCCATCAAGCGTAGCGGCTTCGGGCCGAACGCATTCGACGAGTGGCGCTATCTCGATCACGGCGAACCCGGCATGGACAACAGCGTGCGTCCGCTCAATCCGGACTTCGTCCTGAACCAGCCCCGCTTCCAGGGAGCCTCGGTGCTGCTGACCCGCGAGAACTTCGGTTGCGGATCCAGTCGAGAGCATGCGCCCTGGGCGCTGCTGGACTACGGTTTCCGTGCCATCATCGCGCCGAGTTTCGCCGATATCTTCTTCAACAACTGCTTTAAGAACGGCATCCTGCCAATCCGCATGGATGCGGCCATCGTCGATGAATTGTTCCGTGAAGTGGCTGCCAATGAAGGCTACAGGCTGACCATTGACCTCGAAAAGCAAACGGTGACCACGCCTTCTGGTCGCAGCATTGCATTCGATGTGGATGCTCACCGCAAGTATTGCCTGCTGAACGGTTTTGACGACATCGGCCTGACCCTGCGCCACGTGGATGAAATCCGTGCATTCGAGGCGAAGTACCGAATTGAACAGCCCTGGTTGTTCAATCAATAGAATTTTCAGCCCTGGCTGATTAACTCCATAGATTCAGTCCTGGTTTCATTTAATCAATTCTGGAATAGACACATGAAAATCGCAGTTCTGCCGGGTGACGGCATCGGTCCTGAAATCGTCGCACAAGCCGTCAAGGTGCTGAAGGCGCTGAATATCGGCATGGAAATGGAAGAAGCGCCCATCGGCGGTGCCGGCTACGAAGCTGCGGGCGACCCGCTACCGGCAGCCACCCTCAAGCTGGCCAAGGAATCCGATGCCGTGCTGCTGGGCGCCGTGGGGGACTGGAAGTACGACACGCTGCCGCGCGACATGCGTCCGGAGCGCGGTCTGCTGCGCATCCGCAAGGAACTGAACCTGTTCGCCAACCTGCGTCCGGCGCTGCTGTATCCGGAACTGGCTTCCGCTTCCACGCTGAAGCCGGAAGTGGTATCCGGCCTGGATATCATGATCGTACGGGAACTCACCGGCGACATCTATTTCGGCCAGCCCCGCGGCATTTCCACGCTGGAGAACGGTGAGCGCGAAGGCATCAACACCATGCGTTACAACGAGTCCGAGATCAAGCGTATCGGCCGCGTCGCCTTCGACATCGCCATGAAGCGCAACAAGAAGGTCTGTTCCGTGGACAAGGCCAACGTGCTGGAAACCACCGAGCTGTGGCGTCAGGTGATGATCGAGCTGTCCAAGGAGTACCCGGAAGTTGAGCTCAGCCACATGTACGTCGACAATGCCGCGATGCAACTGGTGCGTGCGCCCAAGCAGTTCGACGTGATGGTGACCGGCAACATCTTCGGCGACATCCTGTCCGACGAAGCCTCCATGCTGACCGGTTCCATCGGCATGCTGCCGTCCGCCTCGCTGGATGCCAACAACAAGGGCATGTACGAACCCAGCCATGGTTCCGCGCCGGATATCGCCGGCAAGGATGTCGCGAATCCGCTGGCCACCATCCTGTCTGCTGCCATGATGCTGCGCTACACCTTCAACGATGAAGCCAACGCTAACCGTGTCGAAGATGCCGTCAAGAAGGCGCTGGCCCAAGGCTTCCGTACGGCGGATATCTGGACTGAAGGCATGAACAAGGTTGGTTGTAACGCCATGGGCGACGCTGTCGTCGCGGCCCTCTAAGTAAAGGAATCAAGATGAGAGTTGGTTTTATCGGCTGGCGAGGCATGGTGGGCTCCGTCCTCATGCAGCGCATGCGCGAGGAGCGCGATTTCGACCTGATCGACCCGGTGTTCTTCACGACCTCCAATCCGGGCGGCAAGGGTCCGGACGTTGGCAAGGATGTGCCTCCCCTCAAGGATGCGAAGGACATTGCGGAGCTGAAGGCGATGGACGCCATCATCTCCTGCCAGGGTGGGGATTACACCACCGAAATCTTCCCGAAATTGCGCGCCGAAGGATGGAACGGGCACTGGATCGACGCTGCCTCGACGCTGCGCATGGAGAAGGATGCGGTCATCATCCTCGATCCGGTCAACCGCAATGTGATCGACCAGGCACTGGCGTCAGGCGGCAGGAACTGGATCGGCGGCAACTGTACCGTTTCCCTGATGTTGATGGCCCTGGGCGGCCTGTTCCGTGAGAATCTGGTGGAATGGGCGACTTCCATGACCTATCAGGCAGCCTCAGGCGCAGGTGCGCAGAACATGCGCGAACTGTTGAAGCAGATGGGCGAGGCACACCGCATTGCCCAGGATCTGCTGGCTGACCCGACGTCAGCGATTCTGGACATTGATCGCGAAGTTGCAGGCACCCTGCGCGACGACAGTTTTCCCAAGGCCCACTTCGGTGTGCCCTTGGCCGGTTCTCTGATTCCCTGGATCGACAAGGATCTGGGCAACGGTCAAAGCAAGGAGGAATGGAAGGGCGGGGCCGAAACCAACAAGATTCTCGGCCGCGAAGCCACACCGACTCCGATTGATGGTCTGTGTGTTCGTATCGGTGCCATGCGCTGCCACTCTCAGGCGATGACCATCAAGCTGCGCCGCGATGTGCCAATGGATGAGTTGAATGCCATCATCGCCTCGGCGAACGACTGGGTGAAAGTGGTGCCCAATGAGCGTGAAGTCAGCATGCGGGAGTTGACGCCGGCTGCAGTTACCGGCACATTGACCGTTCCTGTCGGGCGATTGCGCAAGATGAACATGGGAGGCGAGTACCTTTCAGCGTTCACCGTCGGTGACCAATTGCTTTGGGGCGCAGCTGAGCCATTGCGTCGTATGTTAAGAATTCTGGTCGAGCAATAAACTCGAGAAGATAGCAACTGAATGTGATGTACGGGATGAGCTTGCAACTCTAACTATTTGATGTTAGCTTAATAACCGTATAAATAGTTGGAAATAGGGTGGGATGGTGCATAACTCCAGAATCAAACGGATTTCGCTGGCTGTCTGTCTTGCTATGATGCCTTTTGCGGCCAACGCCGCGGGCTTGGGCAAGCTGACGGTTTTTTCCGGACTTGGTGAACCGCTGAATGCGGAAATCGAGTTGGCGGCCAGCAAGGAAGAACTGTCTTCCATTTCTGCCAAAATCGCGCCATCCGACACCTACGCCGAGCAGGGTCTGGATCGTCCTTCCGTCCTGGGTCTGCTCAAGGTTGAACTTGGAAAGCAAGCCAGTGGCGCACCTGTCATCAAACTGACCACGTCCGATCCGGTCAACGATCCCTTCCTTGACATGCTGATTCAGGTCGAATGGTCATCCGGCAGACTGTTGCGCGAATATACTGCCCTGCTTGACCCTCCCGGTTATGGTGACCAGAAAGCGGCGATTGCTCCGCCGGCACCGTCAGCCCCTGTTGCCGCGCCTGCCGTTCCTGGTGCCGCTTCCCAGCCAGCCAGGTCGGCCCAGAAGTCCGGCAAGATGCGCAAGGCTCCCTCGACAGCTCCCGCCACCTCCAAAGCAGAGACTGCGGTTCCCGCTGAGCAGGTACCTGCTGGCGAAGGATACACAACGCGCTCTGGAGATACACTGCGCAGTGTCGCCAGACAAATGCAAGTGGAAGGCGTTAGCCTCGAACAGATGCTGGTCGGTCTCTACCGTACCAACAAGGATGCTTTCATCGACAGCAACATGAACCGCATGAAGACCGGCCAGATCATGCGGGCGCCTGCACCTGAAGAGTTGCAGGGCATCAGTCAGCAGGAAGCTATCAAGGAAATCCACGTTCACAGTTCTGACTGGCATGCCTATCGCCAGAAGCTGGCTGGTGAAGTGGCTGCCGCCCCGACAGAAGAGGGTGGCGCGCAGGGGCAGTCAGCAAGCGGCAAGATTACAGCGCCCGCGGAAGATAAGGCGGCTCATGCCCCAGCGGGTCCACGTGACGTGGTCAAGCTTTCCAAAAGCGACACTTCAGGTAAGGTCGGAGGACCTGAGACGCCGACTAGCAAGGTCGACAAGGCTGCAGCAGCCAAGGAAGATGCCGCTGCTCTAGACAAGGCCAAGCATGAGGCCGACGAACGTATCGCCGCACTGGAAAAACAGATCCAGGACATGCAGAAACTGCTGCAGGTCAAGAATCAGGCGCTGAGCGACCTGCAGAAGGGCGCTCCTGCACCAGCCCCTCAGGTTACGCCGCCGGCACCGGAGGTCAAGAAGCCTGAGCCTGTCGCTGCGCCTAAACCGGAAACCGCTTCGCCCGCACCCGCACAACCGGCACCAGCACCTGCCGCAGAAACCAAGCCGGCGGAGCCGCCCAAGCCTGAAGCACCGGCAGAAGATGCAGCGAAGAAGCCGAAGAGACACAAACCGGCACCTGTGGTGGCGCCGGAGCCACCGGCAGAGCCTGATTTGCTGGAAGATCCAATGCTGCTTGGCGGGGTTGGAGGCACGCTGGTGGCCTTGCTGGGCGCCGGCTGGTTCTATCTGCGCAACAAGCGTCGCAAGGGGCTTGACTCCTTTGAACAGGGCATTCTGACGACGAGTGGTCTGAAACCGAATACCGTGTTCGGCAATACTTCCGGCGGGATGGTCGATACTGGGGATACTTCATTCCTGACAGATTTGTCACAAGGCTCCGGCGGCATGATCGATACCAATGACGTCGATCCGATTGCAGAAGCTGAAGTCTACATGGCTTACGGTCGAGACGTGCAGGCCGAGGAAATCCTCAAGGACGCCATCGGCAAGGAACCGAAACGTTACGAACTGCACCAGAAACTGCTCGAGATCTACGCCAATCGCAAAGACACGGCGTCTTTCGAGACCCTTGCCGGTGAACTTTATGCGACGCTGGGCGCTACTGATCCGACATGGCAGAAGTTTGCTGCCATGGGGCACGAACTTGAGCCGGACAATCCCCTGTATCAGGGCGATGCTGACGTAAACGCGCCTGTAGCAACCGATACGACGGCTACCCAAGCCCTTGAGTCGAGTGACTTCAACGATACAGCCCAGGACATGTCCCTGGACTTTACTGCCATGGCGGACAGTGGCACGGCTGAATCATCAGTGGCCGATGAAACACCGATCGAGCCGGTCATCGGGGACAATAGTCTGGATTTCGATCTGGGCGCATCCGGTCAGGTAGAGCCGTTCACCTCCGAGGAAGTCACGGAAGCCTCTGCTGAAGAAGCCGCGCTGCCTGAATTGGAACTTCCGACTGAAGCAGCGGTACCTTTAGTGCCCGAAGAGGAGTCATTGGAAGCATCGTCTGACGCCGGCCTGGATTTCAGTTTCGATTTGCCTGAACCGGCCAGTGAAGACAATGTACAGCTTGATGCGACAGATTTGGGCATGGATGCCGCATTGCAGGCCGATATGCAGGAACCCGCAGGTCTGGAGCCCCTTCCGGAACTGAGTGAATCCGAGACCGTGGCTGAGGTGCCTGCCGAAGTTGAAGAGATCAGCTTTGACCTGCCGGAATTGAGTGTCGAATCTCAGGAGTCGGCCGTTTCACCTGCGGAAGTATCCGCGGAGAGCGTTGATGTTCCGCTGGAATTGCCAGAGTTGCATGAAGAAGTCGAGCCCCAGTTGCAAGTGGCTGAACCTTCAATTGAACTGCCGATGAGTGAAGAGCCGGCAATCGAGTTCCCTGTCGAAGCGGATCTGGAATCGGCGACGATTGAAACTGCTCCCGAGATGACAGCGACCGAAGCTGCCCCGGCAGGACTTGAGCTGCCGTCTCTGGAAATGGAATCTCCGACGCCGGATATGGAAAAAACCATGATCTTCCAGGCGCCAGTTGAAGGTGTGGCGGCGGAAGAAATTGTGTTTGATTCTGAACCGGAAGAAAGCGCCGCACTGGATTTCAGCTTTGATGCCGATGTTGGTGAAGCGCAACCGGAAACCGCAGAAGCTGCTCAGGCAATCCCGTCCGCGTTGCCGGACCTGGACCTGACTGGCATCAGCCTGGATCTGGACGTTCCCGAGATCAAGATCGATACTGATACTTCCTCGGAACCGGAACTGTCTGAAACCGGGCCTGCTGAAACGGAGGTGCCATCCGAAGTGGTCGAGGAGATCACGCTGGCTGGGAGCGAATCAGCAGATGTGGATACCAAGCTGGATCTTGTGGCTGCCTATATGGATATGGGCGATACCGAGGGGGCGCGTGAGTTGCTGGATGAGGTGTTGCGTGAAGGCGGGCCTCAGCAGCGCGATCGTGCGCAAAAGTTGCTGGATGGCTTGGGATAATCGACTTTCCCACTCAAGATGGCCGGGTGTTTCATCCGGCCATTTTTGTTTCTGAGGTCCCGTGCACCCGACCCTACGCATTATCGGATTGATCGAGCTGGCAATTATGGTCCAGTACCTGTCCTGGCAGCCGCTTGCATGCTTGACGGCGCTGATGCTGATGATAGTGCTGGGCTTCTGGCGATCGATATTTCTGCGTACCCTGAGGCGTTCGAGATGGTTACTGCTTTCTCTTGTGCTGATTTTTGCATTTACCACGCCAGGAGAGGACCTGCCTGGGTGGCCACTGTTCTTTGCACCTACTTATGAAGGTTTGTCAGGCGGGGCAACCCAGGTGCTCCGCCTGCTCGTGATGCTGGGTGGACTCTCCGCGTTGCTGGGGAGTACGGGCCGCGAAATGCTGATGTCGGGAATCTTTCAATTGCTATCCCCGTTGGGACGGATGGGGTTGCCTGTCGAAAGATTGGCCGCGAGGTTGTGGCTGACTTTGCATTACATGGAAACCAATCCGCAACCAATAGGGCGAAGCCACTTCATGCAGAGACTGGGCTCGAACGATACGATGGATATGGCGGTGGCTGACTTTCAACTGCTGAACTCCTCATGGGGAAAAATGGATAGCTTGATTCTGGTCATGATGGTAACCGCGCTGATTTGGGTGTCCCGATGAGAATCGCACTCGGAATAGAATATGACGGTCGACCTTGGTGCGGCTGGCAGAGCCAGCCTGGTGGCTGCGGAATCCAGGACCAACTGGAACGTGCCTTGGCAGAGGTGGCAGGGCATGCGGTCAGGACCCATGCTGCAGGCAGGACGGATACGGGTGTCCATGCATTGGTGCAGGTCGTACATTTCGACGCTGAAGTTTCTCGGCCGATTACGGCATGGGTGCGTGGCGTGAATGCCTTCCTTCCTGGGGGCATCCGGGTCCGATGGGCGCACCAGGTGGCCGAGGAGTTCCACGCCCGTTTCTCAGCAAGGGAGCGGAGTTACCAATATCTGCTGTTCGATCAGACCGTGGCGCCTGGCATACTGAACGGAAAAGCGGGGTGGTTCCATCGCCCGCTGGATGTAGATGCCATGCAGGCCGCTGCAACTCTTTTGATCGGTGAGCACGATTTCAGCGCATTCCGGGCCTCCGAGTGCCAGGCCAAGTCCCCGGTCAAGCACCTCTATCAGGCGGATGTGAAGCGGTACGGCAGCGGAATCGTTTTCGACTTTCGCGCCAGTGCGTTCCTGCATCATCAGGTCAGAAACATGGTCGGAGCACTGGTCTATATCGGCAAGGGCGCCCATCCTCAGGCGTGGATTCTGGAGTTGCTTGCGTCCCGCAACCGGACATTGGCCCCGCCAACGTTCATGGCGGATGGGCTATACCTGACCGGGGTCGATTACGATCCTGTTTATGGTTTGCCGGAATGCAAGCGGAGTCTCGGTTTCATGCCGATGCCTTGCGGCTGACAGTCTCTGTGCTTTGGGTTAATCTAGCTGCTTTTTCAGGAATTATTCTTGCGTATCCGCGTCAAAATCTGCGGTATTACCCGTGTAGAGGACGCCTTGGCAGCGGCATCCTTTGGATCTGATGCTATCGGTCTCGTTTTTTACGAACAAAGTCCGCGGCATGTCTCCATCGATCGCGCTGCGGAAATTGTGGCAGCGCTTCCGGCTTTCGTCTCCGCGGTGGGGTTGTTCGTCGACGCTCGCCCTGAACAAGTGCGCGCTGTGCTCGATCATGTGCGACTCGACGTATTGCAGTTCCATGGGGATGAGTCACCGGCTTATTGTGCCCAGTTCGGGCTGCCATACCTTAAGGCGGTGCGCGTCAGGCCTGACACAAATTTGGTACAATATGCGGCCGATTACGCGGATGCCCGGGCGCTGTTGCTGGACGCTTTTGCAGAAGGCGTTCCCGGAGGAACCGGACAGAAGTTTGACTGGAGTTTGATTCCTGGGGAACTGGGCAAACCTGTGATCCTGGCCGGAGGATTGACCCCGGGTAATGTAGGTGAAGCAATTCATGCGGTTCACCCTTATGCCGTCGATGTAAGTGGCGGGGTGGAAAAGGAAAAAGGAATCAAGGACGCAGAGAAGATGGCTGCGTTCATGCGCGGGGTCGAAGCCAGCGTTGTCGGATGAAGAGACGTGGTTGCCTGGAAACAGGCCGAATCCCTGACGCAAGATGGGGCTTGGGATGTCAGGCTGTGAAAGAAGCATCGCTGCAGGCTTGTTGAATGAGTCGCTCTCGATGTCGCTACGTTGATCACGCTGCAGCGTAGATACCCGTTTCAGTATTAACAAAATCGCTCGGTATGCGCCTGCATTTGCACTCAGGGCGCAACCGACGCACAACCATAACCAAATGGAGCAGGCTCTGTATGGGCAAGTATGATTTTCCTGATGCTGGTGGCCATTTTGGCCAGTTTGGCGGCATCTACATGGCGGAAACGCTGATCCCTGCGGTGGAAGAATTGCGTCGTCAGTATCTTCATTTTCGCGATGATCCCGAGTTCAAGGCAGAATTCGCCCATGAGTTGAAATACTACGTCGGGCGACCCAGTCCGATTTATCACGCCAAACGCCTCTCCGAGCATTTCGGTGGCGCGCAGATTTATCTCAAGCGCGAAGACCTCAACCACACCGGTGCACATAAGATCAACAACGCGATCGGGCAGGCCCTGCTGGCCAAGCGCATGGGCAAGAAGCGCGTCATCGCCGAAACCGGCGCGGGGATGCACGGGGTGGCGACTGCGACCGTGGCGGCCAGATTCGGCATGGAGTGCATCGTCTACATGGGGGCCGAAGACGTTCAGCGCCAGGCTCCCAACGTATTCCGCATGAAACTGCTGGGCGCAACCGTGGTGCCCGTGGAAAGCGGCTCGCGCACACTTAAGGATGCCTGCAATGAAGCCATCCGTGACTGGGTGACCAACGTCGAGAGCACCTTCTACATCTTTGGTACCGCCGCAGGTCCGCATCCTTATCCGATGATGGTGCGCGACTTCCAGTGTGTGATCGGCAATGAAGCCAAGGTGCAGATGCCAGAACTGATCGGGCGTCAGCCGGATGCCGTGATTGCCTGTGTTGGAGGCGGTTCCAATGCGATCGGGATTTTCCATCCTTATATCGAGGAGGAGGGCGTGCAACTGATCGGCGTGGAAGCCGGCGGTCACGGCATTGCTTCCGGCCAGCACGCGGCCCCCCTGACCGGCAATGCCAAGGTCGGCGTGCTGCATGGCAACAAGGTATACCTGATGCAGGATGAAGATGGCCAGATCATCGAGACGCATTCGATCTCTGCTGGGCTGGATTATCCCGGTGTCGGACCGGAACACTGCCTGTTGAAGGATATTCATCGTGCGCAGTATGTCGCTATTGACGATGACGAAGCCATCAATGCTTTCGATGCACTGTGCAAGTTCGAAGGCATCATCCCCGCTCTGGAATCGAGCCACGCACTGGCACATGCCATCAAGATCGCCCCGACCATGGGCAAGGACAAAGTGCTGTTGGTGAATCTGTCCGGTCGTGGCGACAAGGACATGAACACTGTTGCTCGTATCAAGGGGATCACGCTGTGAGTCGTATACGGAATGTATTTGCAGCGCTGAAACAATCCGGGCGCAAGGCGCTGATCCCGTTCGTTACCGCAGGTGACCCGAATCCTGAGAAGACGGTGCCGCTCATGCATGCGATGGTGAAGAGTGGCGCAAACCTGATCGAGTTGGGAGTGCCTTTCTCCGATCCAATGGCGGATGGCCCGGTGATCCAGCGTGCCAGCGAGCGTGCTTTGGCGCACCATGTGACCTTGCGCAAGGTGCTGGGCATGGTGGCGGAGTTCCGCAAACAGGATGCTGAAACGCCTGTCGTGCTGATGGGGTATGCCAATCCGATCGAGGCCATGGGCTATGAGCAGTTTGCGACGATGGCGGCCACAAGTGGTGTCGATGGCGTTCTGACGGTGGATTATCCGCCTGAAGAGTGCGCGGAATTCGTCTCGGTTCTGAAACGACATGGAATCGACACCATTTTTCTGCTGTCACCGACGACGGAGCCGGCCCGCGTGCAACGTGTTGTTGATGCGGCCAGTGGCTTCATCTATTACGTTTCCCTGCGCGGCGTGACCGGTGCGGCAAATCTGGACGTTGCCGATGTGGCGAGCAAGGTTGCTGCAATTCGCCAGCATACGGCCCTGCCGATCGGTGTCGGGTTCGGCGTACGTGATGCAGCGACGGCGAAAGCGATCTCCGAGATCGGCGATGCGGTTGTCGTAGGTAGTCGTACTGTTCAGGAAGTCGAGAATTCGTCTGAAAACGACGTGGTTGCAAATGTCGGCAAGCTGATTGCCGAATTGCGTAGCGCAATCGACGCAAAATAAGAGGTTACCCATGAGCTGGTTACAGAAACTCCTCCCCCCCAAGATCAAGCGTAGCCTTGGCGAATCCAAAAAAACCGTGCCGGAAGGGTTATGGAGCAAGTGCCCTTCCTGTGAGGCAGTGCTCTATCGTACCGATCTGGAAAACAACCAGGAAGTCTGCCCCAAGTGCAGTTACCATAACCGGATTTCCGCGCGAACCCGTCTGGATTTTGTGCTCGATCCCGAGGGGCGTTACGAAATCGGGGCCGAAGTAACGCCTCTGGATCCGCTGAAATTCAAGGACAGCCGTCGTTATATCGATCGGATCAAGGCCAGCCAGGCGGAAACCGGCGAAACGGATGCGCTGGTCGTGATGCAGGGCGCGATCAAGACCATTCCTGTGGTCGCGGCGGCCTTCGAGTTCAAGTATCAGGGCGGATCCATGGGGTCGGTGGTCGGAGAGCGTTTCGTGCGCGGTGTGCAGGTGGCTATCGAGCAGAAGGCTCCATTCATCTGTTTCTCAGCCAGTGGTGGCGCCCGCATGCAGGAAGGCCTGTTCTCCCTGATGCAGATGGCCAAGACCAGCGCGGCGCTGACCCAGCTCAGCCGCGCGCAACTCCCTTTCATTTCCGTGCTGACCGATCCTACCATGGGGGGCGTTTCCGCCAGCTTTGCCATGCTGGGCGACATCATCATCGGCGAACCGCAGGCCCTGATCGGATTTGCCGGCCCTCGCGTGATTGAGCAGACAGTGCGTGAAACGCTGCCGGAAGGATTTCAGCGTTCCGAATTCCTGCTTGAGCACGGTGCGATCGACCTGATCGTTGACCGTCGCGAAATGCGCGACAAACTTTCCACGCTGATTGGCAACATGATGCGTCTTTCTGCCGTTGCCTGATCCCCAGCATTTGCCGGCCGACCTGCCAGGTTGGCTGGCTTATCTTGAGCAACTGCACCCGAAGTCCATCGCGCTCGGCCTGGACCGTGTGAGCCAGGTGCGCGACAGGCTGGGCCTGAAGCCGGCATTTCCCGTCATCGTCGTCGGTGGAACCAACGGGAAGGGCTCCACGTGTGCCATGCTGGAGCGTATTTACCTGGAGGCGGGCTATCGCGTTGGCTGTTATACCTCCCCCCATCTGTTGCGCTACAACGAGCGGGTCCGCCTGGATGCACAGGAGGTGACTGACGAGGCCTTGTGCCAGGCTTTTGCTGCCATCGAGCAGCAACGCGCCGAAACACCCCTGACTTATTTTGAATTCGGCACCCTGGCGGCCATGTGGCATTTCATGCGTGTCGGGGTCGATGTTGTCATCCTCGAAGTTGGGCTGGGAGGTCGGCTCGACGCAGTCAACTGCTTCGAGCCGGCATGCGCCATTGTGACCAGCGTTGATCTTGATCACATGGATTATCTTGGCAACACGCGGGAGGAGATCGGGCTGGAAAAGGCCGGAATATATCGTTCAGGTGTTCCTGCCATCTGTGGCGATCCGCAGCCGCCTGAATCGTTAAAGGTCTGCGCCCGGAATATTGGCGCTGACATAAGATACCTGGGTCAGGATTTTTTCTTTGAGCAGCATGGGCAGGGATGGGATTTCACCTCCTCTGGCAGGAGGTCCGAGGCCTTGCCGTTGCCGGCACTCAGTGGCGGCTTCCAGTTGATGAATGCGTCGTGTGTGCTGGAAGCGGTTCAATCCTTGCAAGCGGTTTTGCCGGTCAGGGAGGATGCCATGCGTGCCGGTTTGTCGAATGTGCGTCTGTCTGGCCGGTTTCAGGTTCTGGGAGCCAGTCCGCTACTAATTCTGGATGTGGCCCACAACCCCCATGCTGCGCAGGGGCTGGCGGAGAATCTGATCAGGCGGCCTGTGACTGGCCGCACGCTGGCCGTGACTGCAATGCTGGCGGATAAGGATATCGTCGGCGTGTTGAGACATCTTCTGCCGGTCATCGATGCCTGGTATGTGGCGGGCATCCATGCGCCTCGTGGTGCGGATGCCTCGGTGATGTCGGAGTGTCTGGACCGTTTGGCGGTCAATGTCCCGGTGTACAGTTACGAAGACGTTGTTTCCGCATTCCGTCAAGCCTGTCTCGGTGCAAGCGAAAATGATAGAATCGTTGTGTTTGGATCTTTCTACACGGTAGCCGATGTGATGCACGCGCTACCGGGAACTCTGGGTGACGCATGGCAGCCAATCAGTTAAGCGAGCAGGAAATACAGTTCAGGAAACGCGCCCGCCGCCGTCTGGTCGGGGCCATTGCCTTGGTGCTGTTAATGGTAACCGTGTTGCCTATGATTCTTGATGACCGTGAGGTGAAACCCAGTCAGCAGGATATCGCCATCAGCATCCCCAGTCAGGATGGCGGGGATTTCACCTCCAGGATCGTGCCGGTGACTCCCCAGTCCGTGTCCGCTCCTGTCGAACTGGCCCCGCCTCTGGAGAAACCCAAGGCTGTTTCCGTGCCAGTTTCAAAACCTGATTCCACCCCGGTCAAGCCGGTGCATGAAAAGCCTGCTCCCGAGGCCAAGTCTCTGGCCGTGCCGACCAAGGCAGCTGAAACCACTTCGAAGGCCGTAGAAACTTCTGCAAAACCGGTCGAAACCGCGTCAGTCGAAAAAACTGTGGCCAAGCCTGCTTCGTCTGTGCAAAAGCCAAATGCCAAGAAAGGGGCCTTTACGGTCCAGATCGGCGTGTTCACGGAAGGTCCGAAGTTGTCGGAACTGGAAGGGAAGTTGGCTGCGCAGGGTTTTCATGTGAGCAAGGAAAAGCTGGAAACCCCCAAAGGTCCCAAGATTCGCCTGCGTACAGGATCCTTTGCGACCCGGGGTGAGGCTGAAACCGCATTGAATAAACTGAAGGCTGCCGGCGTGGCGGCCATGATTGTCGCCAACAAGTAATGACCGTTTTTGATTATGCCGTGCTCGCGGTGGTTGGTCTGTCCATCCTGCTGAGCATGATGAGGGGGTTTCTGAGAGAAATCCTCGCGCTGGCCGGATGGGTAGCGGCATTCTTTGTGGCACGGTTCTATACGCTGGAGCTGGCACCATTGCTACCTGAGTCGATTCCAAGCGAATCGCTGCGCTTGCTGGCTGCGTTTGTCATTCTGTTTTTGGCGACCTTGTTGGTCAGCAGCCTGCTTGCAATCGCACTTTCTGAAGTATTTAAGAAGGTCGGTTTGGGTTGGCTGGATCGTTGGTTGGGTGCGCTGTTTGGCCTGGCACGTGGGATACTGATCGTCAGTGTGCTGGTTTTGCTGGCCGGCCTGACCTCCGTCCCGCAGGATGCGCGTTGGCGCAATGCGATGTTCAGCGCCCCCTTCGAGGCACTGGTGACCAGCGCATTGCCCTGGTTGCCATCGGGAATCGCCACGCATGTTAAATTTTAGAACTCACTTTTAGAGCGGACTATCGAAAATGTGCGGAATTATCGGCATTGTCGGCAAGAATCCTGTCAACCAGTTGCTATATGACGGATTGCTTGTGCTTCAGCATCGCGGACAGGATGCTGCCGGCATCGTCACCAGTGATGGCGGCACTTTTTACATGCACAAAAACAATGGGTTGGTGCAGGACGTGTTTCAGACACGTCACATGCGGAGCCTGATCGGTAATGTCGGCATCGCCCATGTACGATACCCGACAGCAGGGTCGTCTTCTGCCGCGGAAGCCCAGCCGTTCTATGTGAATTCCCCGTTCGGTATCGTTCTGGGTCATAACGGCAACCTGACGAATTCAGAGCAATTGAAGCATGAGATGTTCCGTCAGGATCTGCGCCATATCAACACCAGTTCCGACTCCGAGGTGCTGCTGAATGTGCTGGCGCACGAAATCGAAAGTACGGCTCGCAGCGCCGCGCTGGATGTGGACATGATTTTCAATGCGGTTGCGGGTGTGCACCGTCGTGTCAAGGGCGCCTACGGTGTGGTGGCGATGATTGCCAACTATGGCCTGCTGGCCTTCCGTGACCCGCACGGCATCCGTCCGCTGGTGATCGGCAAGCAGGAAACCGAAAAGGGTGTCGAGCATATCGTGGCATCGGAGAGTGTCGCACTGGATGTGCTGGGCTTCCAGTTGGTCCGTGATGTGGCGCCGGGTGAAGCGATCTTCATCGACATGGATGGGAACTTCCATTCACGCCAGTGTGCGGAAAATCCGCAACTGACCCCGTGCATTTTCGAATATGTCTATCTTGCTCGTCCTGACTCTGTCATCGATGGCGTATCGGTTTACCAGACCCGTCTGCACATGGGCGAAAGCCTGGCCGAAAAGATCCATCGCGAATGGAAGCATCTGCAAATCGACGTGGTGATCCCCATCCCGGATACCAGTCGTCCCTCGGCGCTTCAATTGGCCAATGCGCTCAACCTGACTTATCGCGAAGGTTTTATCAAGAACCGGTATATTGGACGGACCTTCATCATGCCGGGTCAGGCGTTGCGCAAGAAGTCGGTACGCCAGAAACTGAACCCGATCGGCATGGAATTCAAGGGCAAGAACGTGCTGCTGGTCGACGACTCCATCGTGCGTGGTACGACCTCGCAGCGCATTGTGCAGATGGCGCGTGAGGCCGGGGCCAACAAGGTCTTCTTCGCATCTGCGGCGCCGCCGGTACGTTTCCCCAACGTTTATGGTATCGACATGCCTTCCCGTGACGAACTGCTGGCGACCGGCCGCACCGATGAAGAGATTTGCAAGGAAATCGGTGCCGATGCCCTGATTTATCAGGATCTGGATGCCCTGGTGCGCGATATCCAGTTGAGCAACCCGAACATTACCCGGTTCGATTGCTCCTGCTTCGACGGTGACTACGTGACCGGTGACATTACCGAGGAATATCTCGCAGCGATCGAGGCAGCCCGTAGCGATGGCGACAAGAAAAAGAAACCGGCCAATTCCAGCACGCAGCTCGATCTGAACCTGGTGGGTTCTGAGAATCAGGAAGAAGAAGAGGCCGCCTGATTGACAACGAGTGCCGCAGGTTTTATTGTGCGGACTGCGCCGATTTGAGTGTTTCAGCTTGCGGGCGCGATATAAATACAGCTAAAGCGAGCCAACAAAGCCCGTTTTAGCGATAGCTGAAGCGGGTTTTTTTATGTCTCCATGCGGGACGAGAAGGGCGATCATGACGCAATCCAAACACCCGGAAACGCTGGGCGTACGCGCCGGCAGTGTCCATACCGAATTCGGCGAGAATTCGGAGGCGATGTTCCTGACCTCCAGCTTCGTATACAACAGTGCCGCCCAAGCGGCCGCACGTTTTGGCGGTCAGGAGCCGGGCAACATTTACTCGCGTTTTACCAATCCGACAGTGACCATGTTCCAGGACAAGCTGGCGGCACTGGAGGGGGCTGAGTTCTGCGTGGCCACATCCAGCGGAATGTCTGCGATCCTTGCCTGCGTGATGGGCCTGTGCTCCACCGGTGACCATGTCGTGGTGTCGCGCAGCGTGTTCGGGACGACGGTGCAGCTGTTTGGCAATATCCTCAAGCGCTGGGGCCTGGACGTGACCTTCGTGTCCTTGACCGATCTTGGGGAATGGGAGGCGGCCCTGAAGCCGAACACCAAGCTGCTGTTCGTCGAAACACCGTCCAATCCGCTGACAGAAGTGTGCGACATCACTGCGCTGGCCGATCTGGCGCACCGGGCGGGTGCGCAGCTGGTCGTGGACAACTGTTTCTGTTCCCCGGCATTGCAAAAGCCGATCGAACTGGGGGCGGACATCATCGTGCATTCAGCCACCAAGTACATCGACGGCCAGGGACGTTGCCTGGGCGGGGCGGTGCTCGGCAAGAAGGATGTGATGGAGCCGGTGTACGGCTTCCTGCGCACAGCCGGGCCGACCATGAGCGCTTTCAACGCCTGGGTGTTCCTCAAGGGGCTGGAAACGCTGAGCCTGCGCATGGACGCGCATTCACGCAACGCGCTGGCGCTGGCGCAATGGCTTGAGGGCCAGCCACAGGTGGCTCGTGTCTATTACCCTGGGCTGGAATCACACCCGCAGCATGCGTTGGCGATGCGCCAGCAGAAAACCGGCGGGGGCATCGTGTCCTTCGATCTCAAGGGTGGGCAGGATGCAGCCTGGCGCATGATCGACCATACGCAATTGCTTTCCATCACCGCTAACCTCGGCGATGCCAAGAGTACCATCACGCATCCGGCAACCACGACGCATAGTCGCGTGACGCCCGAGGCAAGGGCGGCGGCGGGGATCGGTGACGGTCTGGTACGGATTGCGGTCGGACTGGAGCATATCGAGGATATACGCACCGATGTCGAGCGGGGGCTGAAAGCGATCTAGCGGTATGCAAAAAGAAAACGGGGCCCTCGGGCCCCGTTTTCATGGTGGTGGCTAACGCGCCGGGTTACAGCTTGTCAGCGTTGGCTGCCAGATACTTCGCTACGCCTTCGGGGCTGGCGTCCATACCGGGCTTGCCCTTGTTCCAGCCGGCCGGGCAGACTTCGCCATGCTCTTCGGTGAATTGCAGTGCGTCGACCATGCGCAGCATTTCGTCGATGTTGCGGCCCAGCGGCAGGTCATTGACGACCTGGTGGCGGACGATACCAGCCTTGTCGATCAGGAAGGACCCGCGGTAAGCCACGCCTGCATCTGCTTCGACGTCATACGCCTTGCAGTAGTCATGCTTCATGTCGGCGATCAGCGGGTAGCCGACCTTGCCGATGCCGCCCTGGTTAACCGGGGTGTTCTTCCAGGCCAGGTGGGTGAAGTGGGAGTCGATGGACACGCCGACCACTTCGACGCCGCGCTTCTTGAATTCTTCCAGACGGTGATCGAATGCGATCAGTTCGGACGGGCAGACGAAGGTGAAGTCCAGCGGATAAAAGAAGACGACAGCGTACTTGCCCTTGATGTGGTCAGCCAGCGTGAAATCTTCCTTGATGGTGTTGCAGCCCATGACGGCTGCGGTGGTGAAACTGGGGGCGGCTTTGCCTACGAGTACGGCCATGAAATTCTCCTTTTGGAAGGTTGGTCGAGAAAGATCAATAGCCTAGTTCAACTTAAAACATTTTTCTAATTGATTTTATCGATAGGGCTGATTTATTTAGGCTATGGCCCGGTAAGAACAATGTCTTGCCATGGTTAAGTTCAATCGTCTTGCTGGATGCGGTCGGATGGGGTCGGCTGAGAGTGGAACGATTGATCGATTTTCCAGAACTGCAGATTCATTGCGATCAGAAGCGTGGCGATGGTCAACTCGCTAAGCGTGATCATGAACATTTCGTGGCTGTTCCCGGGGGCGGCGTATTCGATCAATCCGGGCGCGCCATACAGGATGACGAAGGAGCAAAGGATACTCATGCTCAATAACGAATGGGATGGCTTGCCTCTCCATCGTCTGGTTTCCTGGTAAAGCCAATAGCCAGCCGTGATACTGGACATGCTGAGCAATAGGGTTCTGGCTGTTGAAATCGGGTTGATGCTGGTCAACATGGTCGGCGCCTCGGTTCGGTTGGTTGTCGGAAGTCAATTGGATGGCAGTCAATTCAAGGTCAGTTCCTGTCCGCGGGATTGCGTGGTGGTGCGGGTTTCTATGATCTGGGGCAGCTTGATGTCGGAAAGCTTGTCTTCCAGGATCAGCTTGTTCATGTTGGCCTCGACTCTGGCAAGCACTTGTTGATTCATCGGGCTGGCGGCGGGGTCCTGGTTGAGGCCATCTTTGATCAGACTGTAAGCAGTAATGGCTTTTTGAAGGTCGGGGTGCTGTTGCAGGGTGGACTGGTGGCTCTCTTCCCTGGCTGCGGCAGGGTTGTGAATGACCTGCTAGAAAGTCTCCGCCATTTGCTCGCGCGGGTTCGGTTGCGTGCCGTTCTTCATGCTTTGCAGTGCGATGTCGGCCCCTTCCCCGGCGGCATTGATCGCTACGCCCCCAACGATGGTGGGGGTGGCGATCTGGCCGGCAACGCCAAACACGGCTTTCGAGACTGTTCTCGCCCCGTCGATGCCGGCATCCCGCAGGTTACCCTTCTTGACGTCCTCATATGTTTCCTCAGCGGCGCTGGCGACATCTGCCACTACCATGCCGATACCGACCGGCGGCACGGATTTGGCCAGGGTTTTTCCCAGGATTTTGGCACCAGCCATGACAGCAGCGTCTTCGGCAATGTCGACGGCAGCCTTTTCGACGGCCGCTTCCGGGATCAGCTGGCCGCTGGTTTTCCCTGCCTGAACGGCATCCTTGGCTGCCTCCGGTACGGCGCCGTGCTCGCCGGCCTCCCAGGCGGCCTTGGCATGCTTGTCGTCGAAAGCCCCATGCCGTTGTGCGATGTTTTTCGTGTCGACCAGGGTTTCTTCAAGCACTGACATTCCGATTTTCTGGTCATAGGTGGAAGCGACCCGGTTGGCGATTGCTTCCCTGGTCATGGAGGGCATGCCGGAGCCGTTGACGCCGACGGCGCCTCCAACAGCCGTGATGGTGCCGTTGGGCCCCTGTTCGAAACGCCAGTGTCCCCCGTGGGTATCGGCGAGGATCTTGCGCAGTTCATCGGGGGGCAATTCCCCGGACAGTTTGGCTGCGGCTTCTCCCAGGGCGCCGGCGCGAAGGAGGGCGCCAGAGTGTCCAGCGGCTTTCTGCGATTCCTCCATCGCCGTCAGCATGCGTTCCTGGGCGGCCACCAGTGCCTTGCCGTCTGGTGACGAGGAGATGCCGACGCTTTTGAGGGCGCTAGATACGCCGTTATCGAGATTGAGTTGCGATGGGCGGGACGCACCCAAATTTCACTGACCTGTTTTACTTCCATCGTCGTTTCCTCCTGTCAACTTGTCACCGTCCATGTTTTGACACCCCCTGTCCGGAAGCGAGTCAGAGGCGCATGAGTGGTGATAAATTCAGTACCGTCATAGGGTTGCATAAAAATGACCGGTCGGTGATTAGTGGGTATATTACACTATATGACCGGAAAGTAAACTGCTGTGGAAAGGTGTCCCCTGGCCTGATATTCCAGTGTTTCGGACGGACGTCTCATGCTAAAATCACGAGGTTAAATACCTGACTAAACCAGACGGCCGCAGCGCCGTCGTTTACAACGAAAAATAGGCTCTTAATGGATCAGTTCGCCAAAGAAACGCTACCCGTCAGTCTCGAAGAAGAAATGCGCCGTTCCTACCTCGATTACGCCATGAGCGTGATCGTCGGGCGTGCACTCCCGGATGTGCGCGACGGCCTGAAACCAGTGCATCGCCGGGTGCTGTTCGCCATGCATGAACTCAGCAACGACTGGAACCGTCCGTACAAGAAATCGGCGCGTATCGTCGGTGACGTGATCGGTAAATACCACCCGCACGGCGATACGGCGGTGTACGACACCATCGTCCGCATGGCGCAGGACTTCTCCCTCCGCTACATGCTGGTGGATGGCCAGGGCAACTTCGGTTCGGTCGACGGCGACAATGCGGCGGCCATGCGGTATACCGAAATCCGCATGGCGAAAATCGCCCACGAACTGCTGGCCGACCTGGACAAGGAAACGGTCGATTTCGGGCCGAACTACGACGGCTCGGAACACGAGCCGCTGGTGTTGCCGGCCAAGATCCCCAACCTGCTGATCAACGGTTCATCCGGGATCGCGGTGGGCATGGCAACCAACATCCCGCCCCATAACCTGAATGAAGTCATCGATGCCTGCCTGGCCGTGCTTGCCAACGCCGACATCACCATCGACGAACTGATCGACATCGTGCCAGCGCCTGATTTCCCGACTGCCGGCATCATTTATGGCACGGTGGGTGTGAAGGAAGGCTATCGCACTGGCCGTGGCCGTGTGGTGATGCGTGCCCGCACCCACTTCGAGGATATCGGCAAGGGGGACCGTCAGGCAATCATCGTCGACGAGTTGCCGTACCAGGTCAACAAGAAGTCGTTGATCGAAAAGATCGCCGAACTGGTCAACGAGAAGAAGATCGAGGGCATTTCCGACCTGCGCGACGAATCGGACAAGTCCGGCATGCGCATGGTCATCGAGCTCAAGCGCGGTGAAGTGCCGGAGGTGGTACTGAACAACCTGTACAAGCAGACGCAGTTGCAGGACACCTTCGGCATGAACATGGTGGCCCTGGTTGACGGCCAGCCGCGCCTGCTCAACCTGAAACAGATGCTGGAAGCGTTCCTGCGCCATCGTCGCGAAGTGGTGACACGCCGGACGGTATTCGAGCTGCGCAAGGCGCGCGCCCGTGGCCATGTGCTGGAAGGCCTGGCTGTCGCGCTGGCCAATGTGGACGAAATGATCGCCATCATCAAGGCCGCTCCGACGCCGCCGGAAGCCAAGGTTGCCTTGATGGCGCGCCCGTGGAAGTCCCCGGTGGTCGAGGAAATGCTGAAACGCGCCACTTCCGACGCCTCCCGCCCGGAAGGCCTGGACGAGGCTTACGGCCTGAAGAACAACGGCTACATGTTATCCGACGTGCAGGCGCAGGAAATCCTGCAGATGCGCTTGCAGCGCCTGACCGGCCTGGAACAGGACAAGATCGTCAACGAATACAAGGAAGTGATGGATGTCATCACCGACCTGCTGGATATTCTGGCCAAGCCGGAACGCGTGACCGCGATCATCTCCGAGGAACTGGCGGCGGTGAAGCAACAGTTCGGCGACAAGCGTCGCAGCGAGATCGAGCAGAACGCACAGGATATCTCCCTGGAAGACCTGATCACCCCGCAGGACGTCGTGGTGACCCTGTCGCATACCGGTTATGTGAAATCGCAGCCGCTGGACGAGTACCGTGCCCAGCGTCGCGGTGGCCGCGGCAAGCAGGCCGCGGCCACCAAGGAAGACGATTTCATCGACAAGATGTTCGTGGCCAATACCCACGACTACATCCTCTGCTTCTCCAGTCGTGGCCGCGTCTATTGGCTCAAGGTCTACGAAGTGCCGCAAGGCAGCCGCATCAGCCGTGGCAAGCCGATCGTCAACCTGTTCCCGCTGGAGGAAGGCGAGAAGATCAACGCCATCCTGTCGGTCAAGGAGTTCGACGAAAATCATTTCATTTTCATGGCGACCGCGCAGGGGACCGTGAAGAAGACCGCCCTGACCGAATTCTCCAACCCGCGCAAGGCCGGCATCATCGCCATCAACCTGGACGAAGGCGACTACCTGATCGGGGCCGAAGTGACCAACGGCAGCAACGACGTGGTGCTGGTCTCCGATGCCGGCAAGGCAGTCTGGTTCGACGAAGAGGACGTGCGTCCGATGGGGCGTGCCACCCGCGGCGTGCGTGGCATGAAACTGCAGGCCAAGCAGCAGGTGTTGTCGCTGCTGATCGCCGACAACGACCAGCAGAGCGTGCTGGTCGCGACGGAGAACGGCTACGGCAAGCGCACTGTGCTGGCCGACTTCCGTCACTCCGGCCGTGCAACGCAGGGGGTGATCGCGATCGCGACCTCGACGCGTAACGGCAAGGTGGTGGCCGCCAAGCTGGTCAGCGACGACGATGAGATCATGCTGATCACCACTGGTGGCGTGCTGATCCGTACCCGCGTCAAGGAAATCCGTGAGCTGGGTCGTGCCACCCAGGGCGTGACCCTGATCAACCTGGGTGAGGGCGAAAAGCTCTCCGGCCTGGAAAAGGTCGTTGAAACGGAAGACGAGGGCGTGGAATAAGATGTCGCGCGTCTGGAATTTTAGCGCCGGCCCGGCGGTGCTGCCGGAAGAAGTGCTGGCGCAGGTCCGCGACGAAGTGCTGGACTGGCATGGGTGTGGCATGTCCGTGATGGAAATGAGCCATCGCGGCAAGGAGTTCGGCATCATTCTCGCTGCGGCCGAAGCTGACCTGCGCGACCTGCTCGCTATCCCGGACAACTACAAGGTCCTGTTCCTGCAGGGGGGCGCAACCCAGCTGTTCTCGCAGATCCCGATGAATCTGGCCGGTGGCGGTTCCGCTGATTACCTGGTCACAGGGTCCTGGTCGAAAAAGGCCGTCGAGGAAGCCCAGCGCGTGGCACCGATTGCCGGTGCGGTCCATGTGGCCGGGAGCACGACAGCCAAGGGCGCTGTCGCGGACGGCTACACCCGCTTCCTGCGTGACGACGAGATCACCCTGGATCCCAAGGCTGCCTTCCTGCACCTGTGTACCAACGAAACCATCTACGGCGTCGAGGTGCAGGACGATTGCGCTGCGCTCGCGGCCCGGGCCGCGAGGGTGCCGCTGGTGGCGGACATGAGTTCTCATATCCTGTCCCGTCGGGTCGATGTCAGCCGATATGGCTTGATCTACGCCGGTGCGCAGAAAAACATCGGACCCTCCGGGCTGGTGCTGGTGATCGTGCGTGAAGACCTGCTGGGCAAGGCGATCCCAACACTCCCAAGTACCATGGATTTTGCCGTCATGGCGGAAAATATCTCCATGCTCAACACCCCGCCGACCTTTGGCATTTACGTGGCCGGCCTGGTGTTCCAGTGGTTGAAGCGTCAGGGAGGCGTGGCCGCTATTGAACAGGTCAACGTCCGCAAGGCGGAGCAGCTATATCGATGCATCGATGAAAGCGGCGGTTTCTACCGCAATCCGGTCGATCCGGCCAACCGTTCGCGCATGAACGTGCCATTCACGCTGGCGGATGCCGGTCTGGACGCGATCTTCCTGAAGGAAGCGGAAGCTGCCGGCCTGATGAACCTCAAGGGGCACAAGAGCGTCGGCGGCATGCGTGCCTCCATTTACAACGCCATGTCGGAAGCCGGTGTGCATGCGCTGGTGGAATTCATGCAGCAATTTGCTAAAGTGCACGGGTAATGAGCGACGAACTCAAAAAATGCCGTGAGCAGATCGACGCGATCGACGACCAGATGCTCAAACTGGTCAGCGAGCGTGCACGTCTGGCCCACACCATTGGCAACCTCAAGGGGGGGGGGCCGATTTATCGTCCCGAACGCGAGGCGCAGGTGTTGCGCCGGCTGATGGACCAGAATCAGGGTCCGTTGCCGGACGAGGCGATTACCGCTATTTTCCGCACGATCATGTCCAACTGCCGCACCCTGGAAAAAGCCTTGTCTGTCGCTTTCCTGGGACCGCTCGGCACCTATAGCGAAGAAGCGGCCAGCAAGCAGTTCGGCGGCCTTAGCCATCCGGTCCAGTGCGCATCCATCGACGAGGTGTTCCAATCGGTCGAGGCGGGTACCGCCGACTACGGGGTGGTGCCCGTGGAAAACTCGACCGAAGGTGCCATCGGCCGGACGCTGGACCTGTTGCTGGCGACCGGGGCCCAGATCTGCGGGGAAGTCACCTTGCCGGTCCACCACAACCTGCTTGGCAAATCCGAGGACCGCAGCAAGATCACCAAGGTGTTTTCGCACGCGCAGTCGCTGGCGCAGTGTCACGAGTGGCTGAATCGCAACCTGCCGGGTGTCGAGCGGCAGGCGGTTGCCAGCAATGCTGAAGCCGCCCGGCTGGCTGGTGAGATGCCGGGTGCGGCAGCGATTGCAAGCCGCCGGGCTGGCGAACTGTTCGGCCTGAATCTGCTGGCCGAGAATATCGAGGATGATCCGCGCAATACGACGCGGTTCCTGGTACTTTCCCGCCATGATGTCGCACCTTCCGGTCGCGACAAGACTTCGCTGGCCATGGCGACGCGCAACGCCCCTGGTGCCGTGGTGCAACTGCTGGAACCTCTGGCAAGAAACGGCGTCAGCATGACCAAGTTCGAATCCCGTCCGGCACATACCGGAATGTGGGAGTACGTGTTCTTCGTCGATATCGAAGGGCATCGTGCCGACGCCAAGGTGTCACAGGCCCTGGATGAACTGAACGGACGTGCCGCCTTCCTCAAGGTGCTGGGCTCCTACCCGGTTGCCGTCATTTGAATTGATTGATTAATACGCCCTACACAGAGCAGCGAGCATGACCCATTCCTACGATCTGGCGCCGGCCCATGTGCGTGCCATCGCCCCTTATCAGCCCGGCAAGCCGATTTCCGAGCTGGCCCGTGAATTCGGCCTGGCGGAGTCCGCCATCGTCAAGCTGGCTTCCAACGAAAATCCGCTTGGTGTCAGTCCCTTGGCGCGACAGGCCATGCAGGCCGAACTGGCGGAGATTGCCCGATATCCGGACGGCAACGGTTTCGTCCTGAAGGACGCGATCTGCAAGCGATTCGGCGTGCAAATCGACCAGGTCGTGCTGGGCAATGGCTCCAACGACATCCTCGAGTTGGCCGCGCGTGCATTCCTGCAACCTGGTGTGGAAGCTGTCTATTCGCAGCATGCTTTCGCGGTGTATCCGCTGGTGACGCTGGCGATCGGCGCCAGGGGTGTCAGCGTGGCGGCGCGTGATTATGGTCATGACCTGAGCGCCATGCTCGCAGCGATCACGCCGGATACCCGCATGGTGTTCATCGCCAATCCCAACAATCCAACCGGGACGCTGCTTGGGAAAGCCGATTTGCTGGCATTCCTGCGTGCAGTGCCCAAGCATGTCATCGTGGTGCTGGACGAGGCCTACGACGAGTACTTGCCCGATGCATTGAAGGCGGAAAGCATCGGCTGGCTGACCGAGTTCGAAAACCTGCTCGTCAGCCGCACTTTCTCCAAGGCTTATGGCCTGGCCGGTCTGCGCGTTGGCTTTGCGCTTGCGCATCCCCGGGTGGCGGATCTGGTCAACCGCGTCCGCCAGCCGTTCAACGTCAACAGCATCGCCCTGGCGGCTGCAGCCGCTGCGTTGCAGGATGTCGATTTCGTGCGCCGTACCCGTGAACTCAACGATGCCGGCATGCAACAGATCACCGCAGGGGTAACAGCGCTGGGTTTGAGCTATATCCCGTCCTATGGCAATTTCGTCAGCGTCCGTATTCCGGATGCGGCAGCCGTGTACCGCAAGTTGCTGGAGCAGGGGGTCATCGTGCGGCCCGTGGCGAATTACGAGATGCCGGAATACCTGCGGGTCAGTATCGGTCTGGAAAGCGAGAACGCCCGTTTCCTGGAAGTGTTGGGGGCGATCCTCGAGGGCTGATCAAGCAGGATGGATGCCGGGAAGGGCGCAACCGCGAGGTTTGCGCCCTTTTTTACGGGATGTGCGCGTCCAGCGTGTAGTTCGCGCCCTGATCCAGGCCGAGCAGGTCGACGAGCACCGGCAGGGTGTCCTGCAGGGTCTGGTTAAGCGTCCACGGCGGGTTGATGACGAACAGTCCGCTACCGAACATACCGTAGCCTTCGCGACTGGGTTCCTGCACGGATAGCGTGGTGTGCAGCCAGCTTGGCAGGTTCAGGTCCTGCAGGCGCTCCTGCAACAGTTTCGGTTCCGGGCGTTGCAGCAGGGGGTACCACAGGATGTAAGTGCCGGTGGCGAAGCGCTGCAGGCTGTCCTTGAGGGCATCGACCACGCGGGCGTAATCCTGTTTCTGTTCGTAAGGCGGATCGATCAATACCACGGCGCGGCGCGGGGGCGGGGGGAGCACGGCTTTCAGGCCGGCGAAACCGTCCTTCTGCTCGATCCGGATCTTCCGGTTGCGTGCAAAGGCCTGCAGGAGCAACTCATAATCCGTCGGGTGCAGCTCGAATAATTGCATGCGGTCCTCGGCACGCAGCAGCGGACGTGCGAAGCCGGGCGAACCCGGATAGGTCTGCAGCTTTCCCGGCGGGTTGCTGCCTCGGACCAGCGCAACGTATTCCAGCAGGGCGTGTGGCAGATCAGGGGTGTTCCAAAGCCTTTCGATCCCGTCGCGGTACTCAGCGGTCTGCGTGGCGTAACCCTCGTCCAGGGCATACATGCCGGCGCCGGCGTGGGTGTCGATGTACCAGAAGGGTTTGTCTTTCTGGATAAAATATTTCAGCACCTGCGTCAGGACGAAGTGCTTGAGGACATCGGCGTGATTGCCGGCGTGGAAGGCGTGGCGGTAACTGAGCATGCGGCAGGCCCTAGTGGATATTCTCGGCGGAGGTCAGCACGATTTTTCCGCCAACGAAGTTGACCATGATCCTGCGGGTATCGTCGCCCCAGCGGCAGATCTTGATCCCGAGCATGTCGTCACAGGAGGCCGGTTTGCCGAGGATGGCCACGGTCTGGTCATAGGTCAGCCCGGTTTCGAGCTTGTCGTAGTTTTCGACAGTAAGTTTGTTGCAGGCCATCAGCAGGCAGGAAAGCGCGAGTGCGCCGATCAGACGTCGATTCAAAGTGTGACTCCAAAACGCCTCAGCAGAGGCAATAAAGCGAAATAGCAGGCCAAGGTGCCTGCGATGGACAGCGACAGGCTGAGCCAGAAGCCGATTCCTGCACGCAGCAGAACCGGGAAAAGCAGGAACAGGACCAGCGACGGCAGCACCAGCCAGAAAATCTGTATGGACAAGGCGGCAATCTCTTCCGCCGGGGTTGCCTGCAGGTTGAGCCAGATGAAGGCGAGCAGGGATGTCAGGGGCAAGGCCGCAAGCAGGGCAGCGAAACCGCTATGCCGCCTGGCGATTTCCGAAATGGCCGCGATCAGCAACGCCGACACCAGTACCCGGATGGCAAAATACAGCATGCGACCCTCCAACCAGTTAGCAATTCCGTATTATAGGCTCTAATATGTCGACCCATGAAACACGAACCCATCCCATTTGATCCTGAATGCCGGCGATGCCCTCGCCTGTCGTGCTTTCTCGACGACGTCAAGCAGAGCTATCCCGGATATTTCGCTCGCCCGGTTCCACCGTTTGGAGACGACCAACCCTCGCTGCTCATCGTCGGTCTCGCACCCGGCATGCACGGGGCCAACAGGACCGGCCGGCCTTTCACCGGCGACTATGCCGGGGTGCTGCTGTACGAGACGTTGCACAAGTTCGGTTACGCCTCTGCGCCGGTTTCGGTGTCCGCCGATGATGGCCTGGTGCTGCACGGTTGCCGGATCACCAATGCCGTGAAATGCCTGCCGCCGGAAAACAAGCCGGAAACCGCGGAGGTCAAGGCCTGCAATGACTTCCTGGCTGCGGAGATCGCTACACTGCCGGCTGGAGCTGCCATCCTGGCGCTGGGCAACGTGGCACATGGCGCGGTGTTGCGCGCGCTCGGGCTGAAAGCCGGGGATTACCGCTTCGGGCATGATGTGCGCCATGCGCTGCCGGACGGCCGCGCCCTCTATGACAGTTATCATTGCAGTCGCTACAATACCCAGACGAGGCGCCTCACCGAAGCGATGTTCCATGCGGTGTTCGCGCGTATTCAGCAGGATAGCAAAGGAGCCTGAACATGCCTTACGTGAGTGTGAAGCTGGCCGGCAACATCAGCCGCGAAAAGAAACAGAAGATCGCCGAAGAAATTACCGCGACTCTGGAACGCCACGCGCACAAGCCGCCCGAGTACACCTACATCACTTTCGAGGAAGTGGCGCTGGAGGATTGGGCCATTGCCGGGAAACTGCTGGACGAATCCTGATGCCATCCATGCCTTGGGCATGATATTGACCTGATGTTTGACGCCAAGGCCTTTCTCAAGACGCTGACGCACCTGCCCGGCGTCTACCGCATGATCAATGCGACCGACGAGGTGATCTACGTCGGCAAGGCGCGCGACCTCAAGAAGCGCGTGTCTTCGTATTTCCAGAAGAACCTCCCCAGTCCGCGCACGCGGATGATGGTGTCGCAGATCGCTCGCATCGAGACCACGGTGACGCGTTCCGAGGCCGAGGCGCTGCTGCTGGAAAACAACATGATCAAGTCGCTGATGCCACGTTACAACGTGTTGTTCCGCGACGACAAATCCTACCCATACATCACGCTCACCGGGGACGAGTTCTCACGGTTGGCTTTCCACCGTGGTACACAGCAAAAGCACGGCCGCTATTACGGGCCGTTTCCGAATGCGGTGGCCGTACGCGAAAGCATCCAGTTGCTGCAGAAAGTCTTCCGTTTGCGCACCTGTGAGAATTCCGTGTTCAGCAACCGTTCCCGACCTTGCCTGCAATACCAGATCGAGCGCTGCACGGCACCCTGCGTCGGATTGATCTCGCTGGAGGATTACAGGCGGGATGTGGAACACGCGGCCATGTTCCTGGAGGGGCGTGAGCAGCAGGTGATGGAAGACCTTTCCACCTGCATGATGAACGCAGCCGAGAAACAGGAGTATGAACTGGCAGCGGTTTATCGAGACCGCATCCAGAGCCTGCGGCAGGTGCAGCAGCGTCAATTCGTCAGCGACTTCAGGAGCGGCGATGCCGATGTGGTGACCTGCGTCAGCGCTTCCGGACTGATGTGCGTGAATCTGGTCATGATTCGCGGCGGACGGCATGTCGGGGACCGCAGCTATTTCCCCAAGAATGTCGAAGGGTGTGACGAGCAGACGGTACTGCAGGCGTTTCTGGAGCAACATTACATGCAGCAGCCGGTCCCGCCGCTCATCATTACCGGCGTGGCGCTGGAGCAGGACGGGCTGGAAGAGATCCTGGGCGAGCGCGCCGGCAAGAAGATCCAGATCAGCGCTTATGCCGGTGGTGATCGCCGTGTCTGGCTGAAAATGGCCCAGACCAACGCCGAGCTGGCCTTGCAGCAGCATCTGGCGCAAAAGACGACGCAGGAAGGGCGGCTGCTGGCCCTGCGTGAAGCGCTGGACCTGCCGGATAGCGCCGAACGCATCGAATGCTTCGATATCAGCCATACCATGGGGGAAGCGACGGTGGCGTCATGCGTGGTCTTCGATCAGGGCAGCATGCAGAACTCGCAATACCGGCGATACAACATCGAAGGCATCACCCCGGGGGATGATTACGCGGCCATGCGGGTGGCGCTGACGCGCCGCTACACCAAGATCGCCGCGGGGGAGGGCAAGATGCCCGACCTCATTTTCATCGATGGCGGCAAGGGCCAGCTCGGCGTGGCGGTCGAAGTCATGCAGGAGGTCGGCCTGCCCGGCATCCAGCTGGTCGGCATCGCCAAGGGCGAGGAGCGCAAGGCCGGCATGGAACAGATGATCTTCCCGGATCGGGATGAACCGCTGCGGCTGAACAAGGACAACCCGGGCCTGCATCTGCTGCAGCAGATTCGTGACGAGGCGCACCGCTTCGCCATCACCGGTCATCGTGGAAGGCGTGCCAAAGCACGCACCAGTTCTTCGCTGGAGGAGATCGAAGGCGTGGGTGCCAAGCGCCGCCAGAAACTGCTGACACGTTTCGGCGGCCTGGCGGGCGTGACCAAGGCCAGCGTCGACGAGCTTGCACAAGTCGAAGGCATCAGCCAAACTCTGGCTCAAACCATTTACGAGGCCTTGCACTGATGGATTGGAATGTCCCGAATATCCTGACCTGGATGCGGATTGTCATGATTCCGCTGTTTGTCGGGGTGTTTTACCTGCCGGACGAGCAGATGTCCCCATACTGGCGTGACTTTTCGGCCATGCTGATTTTCGTGCTGGCGGCCGTCACCGACTGGTTCGATGGATATCTTGCCCGCAAGTGGGACCAGACTTCGGCCTTTGGCGCGTTTCTCGACCCGGTGGCAGATAAGCTGATGGTGGCGGCGGCGTTGATCGTGCTGGTCGAGTTCGACCGGGTGGGCGCAGTGATTGCCCTCATCATCATCGGTCGTGAAATCGCGATTTCCGCATTGCGTGAATGGATGGCCAGCATCGGACAGGGCAAGGGGGTTGCCGTGGCCATGATCGGGAAATTGAAGACGGCTGCGCAAATGGTCGCCATTCCTTTCCTGCTGTTCTACCGGCCTGTCCTGGGTATCGATACCGTGTGGTTGGGTAGCATGCTGATGGTGGTTGCGGCTATTTTGACTTTGGTGTCAATGGCTTATTATCTGAAGGCGGCCTGGCCGCAAATACGGGCACAATAAATCTGCATCGAGAATGTGTCGGAGCGCTTGACACAAGGGCTGAAATCCTTAAAATGGCGCCTTCTTTAAGACGACGCGGGAATAGCTCAGTTGGTAGAGCGCAACCTTGCCAAGGTTGAGGTCGCGAGTTCGAGACTCGTTTCCCGCTCCAAATTTTAAAAAAGGGAAAGCAAACAATCTGCTTTCCCTTTTTTGCTGAAATACTCGATGCATACGGGTTTTTGGCGCGATAGCAAAATGGTTATGCAGCGGCCTGCAAAGCCGTTTACGCCGGTTCGATTCCGGCTCGCGCCTCCATTTTCTGCCTGTCGCCCGGGTGGTGAAACTGGTAGACACAAGGGACTTAAAATCCCTCGGCCTTACGGCTGTACCGGTTCGATTCCGGTCCCGGGCACCAAAGTTTTACGTGCACATGCACGACAATGCGGGAATAGCTCAGTTGGTAGAGCGCAACCTTGCCAAGGTTGAGGTCGCGAGTTCGAGACTCGTTTCCCGCTCCAGATTCTGAAAGGGAAAGCACGAAGGTGCTTTCCCTTTTTTATTCTCCACTCCTATGACGCGAGATGATCCCGGCTCTCAAGGGAAGAACTCCAGGCAAGATGTCCGGGGTGATCGTTTTGCGAAAGGCCTGCAGGTGCGGCAGGCAAAAAAAAGGCAGCCAAGGGGATCAGGCTGCCAGTCAGGGAGGGAATAACATGAAGCATTGCTACATGCAGGGCCTATTTAATCAGACAATTCTTAAGGCAACCTTACGGGATCGGAAAAATAGACCTGTTTCGGGTTGTCGCCAATTTCGTTCACCAGTTTGAGCAGGTCGTCGCCGGGCTGGGTGGACGATTGCAATAACCATTGGCCATTGGATCCCAGCCGGTAGGCATCCCACACGGATTCTTCGCGGCGGAAGTGGATTTTTACCATGGGAAACCGCAGCCAGTGGTCGGGCGTCTTATGTAACGGCCGGCATTCGAGGATGATGATGATGTCATCATGCACCTCATAGTCGAACCGAAGCTCGTGTTTCATCAGGGCTCGACTGCGCTTGCGGCAGAGGCCGCCGACGAGGTTGTCGATCTTCTTGTATTCATGATCAGTAAATGTCATGTCATATCTGTCCTGGCAAAGAAATGGCAACGCAAGCGTTGCCATCAGGGGGGAGATGAAACAAAGAACGACTGAACTACAGACTTTGAGATAGTGATATCTGCATTAGTTCCCTTGCGATGCATATTTTTTTAAAAAAATTTTTCCGGATGTATCCGTCAGGCTTCAAAGCGCCCCCCGGGGATGCCAGGATGGTTTTAATCCACATCATCGGGCTTCCAGTGCCTGTTCTGCATCACGATATTCATAGCCCAGGGCCGAGGCGACCGCCTCACAGGTTACCTTGCCGGCATGCACGTTCAAGCCGTTGCGCAGGTGCCGGTCATTCCGCATCGCCTGCAGGCCGGAGGCCGCCAGGGCCATCACGAACGGTTGCGTTGCGTTGTTCAGCGCATAGGCGGATGTCCTGGGAACGGCACCCGGCATGTTGGCCACGCAGTAATGCATGACCCCGTCCACCACAAACACCGGATCGTCGTGTGTGGTCGGCCGCGAAGTTTCGGCGACCCCACCCTGGTCGATAGCTACGTCGACGATCACGCTGCCCGGTTTCATCCGGCTGACAAGATCACGGGAAAGCAGTTTCGGGGCGGTGGCGCCCGGTAGCAGTACGGCGCCGACTATCAGGTCGGCCTGCAGGCATTGCTTGAGGATGTTATCCGGCGCGGAAACAGCAGTCTCGAGTCCCGGGCCGAACCTGTCGCACATGTTGCGCAGGCGATCAGGATTGCGGTCGAGCAGGGTCACATGGGCGCCCATGCCAAGGGCGACTTCGACCGCATGGCGGCCGACCATGCCGCCACCGATGACCACGACCCGCGCCGGCGCGACCCCGGGGACGCCACCGAGCAGGATGCCCTCACCGCCGTGGGTTTTTTCAAGGAAGTGTGCCCCGGCCTGGATCGCGAGTCGGCCTGCCACCTGGGACATGGGGGCAAGCAGGGGCAGCCCGCCGGCGTCGGAAGTGACGGTTTCATAGGCGATGCAGGTGGCGCCGGAACGAACCAGGTCACGTGTCTGTTCCGGGTCGGGCGCGAGATGCAGGTAGGTGAACAGGATCTGACCGGGTTTCAGCCATGAACGCTCCTGTGGCTGTGGTTCCTTGACCTTGACGATGAGTTCGGCCCGATCGAAGATTTCGCGCGGGGTATCCACGATCACCCCGCCCGCGGCGCGGTAATCCTCGTCTGTCGCACCGATGCCTGCACCGGCGTTGGTTTCGATCAGAACCAAGTGGCCTTGCGCGGAAAGCTGGGCGACGCTGGCGGGCACCAGCCCGACCCGGTATTCACGCACCTTGGTTTCCTTGGGGACTCCGATCAGCATGCCTGCTTCCTCCATTCCATCAGGCGGGCCGGTGATTCTTCCCGCGCTACTAAACAGTCTTGAAAGCCTGGGTCGCCCATTCGATGGCGTCGAGGTGGGCGGTATTCACCATCCTGGCGTCGATATCCGTCATCTCCAGCCCTTCCGGCAGGGGTTGCCCCTCGCAGGCCATGGCCAGCAACAGGTAGCGGCTGTAGCGACCTTCCCGCCTGATTAATGCATCGGTGACCGATTCCGGAAGGTTGACGTATTGCAGGATATCTTCCATCGGTACCCCCATGATGCGGTCCAGCAGGGAGAGCATGCCGGTCACGAACAGGGCGTCGGCCTCGCGCTTGTCCAGTATTCTGGAACCGATCAGTTCCATCATCTTGGCGCGAACCATGGCCGAGTGCGTCATCACCGCCGAGGCTTCCTGGCCTGCGGTGGCAGCGAGCAGGGTGAGCCATTTCAGCAGTTGCTGGTAACCGATGATGGAAAGCGCGTGACGGACCGACTCCACGCGCGAAGCAAGGCCGAACCAGGGGGAATTGATATAGCGCAGCAACTTGAAGGAGAGGGTGACGTCGCGTTTGAACATCGCCTCGATCTCCTTGGGTTCGGCTTCCTGCTGGACGGCGCCCATCAGTTCGAGGATCAGCGCATGGCTTGGATTCATGCGCTTGCCGCCAGGAACCGGCTTCGAGGTGTCCAGCAGATAGGGTCCACAGTAATACATGGCCATCGTGGCCTTGGCCAGCGTTTCCTGATCCTCGCTGACGATGTCGCTGTAGATCGTGTCCGGGGTCGCGCTGCGATGTTCGTGCCACGGCGTCAGCGTGAAATCCCCGGTCCTGGGGGATGTCTCTTCACCATCCATCGCCAACGCGATCCGGAACCCTGCCTCGCCGGCAGCCTCCACCGCAGGGGTCTCCAGCTCTTCCGGGCGCACGACCAGGATCATGTCGCGTGCCAGTTTCTTCATCAGCACCGGATCCTGCACCCAGCCAACCGGCAAGAAATACACGGCCTGAGGCGTTTCGATGTTGGCCAGCCGCAGCACGAAGGGGATGACCGTATCCTGCTCCGGGTTGGCGATGGCGAGGCGCTGGAATGCGATCTGCCGGTTGCGGTCGACGATGGGCTGACGGGTGATCAGGGTTTCCGGGGTGAGGGCCATGGGGTGTTATTGTTTCTGTCTGATGGCGAGCACGGTCTGGTTGCGCAGGGTCCGCAGCAGGCTGAGTTGACGTGGAGTGACTTGCAGCGTGTTGGCCTGTTGCATGTCCGCGTAGATGATGCCGATCGCTTTCTGGTTGATCATGATTGGCAGCAGCATGAAGCATTCGGCCTTCATCACGTCGTGAAACCAGTCGGGGATCTTGCTGGCGATGTTCTCGGCGGATACATCCTCGATCACGATATCCACCCCCTTCTCGATCGCGACATGGAATACGTCCGGCTCGAACTTGAGCGGGAAGTGCAGCTTGGGCAACACCTGGTCGATGCCAGCCCCGAAACCGAAGCGGGCGCGCATGGTGTCGGTCTTCGCGTCCCGCACGAAAGCCACCACGTGCTTGAACTGCATGCCGCGGTACATGGTTTCCAGCACCATCTGCAGGATGTCGTTCAGATTGTATTCCGACACCAGGGTGTTGGTCACATCCTGGATGCCATCGCTGAGAATCGCCTCTGGATCATGCTTGGCGATTTCCTCGGCATTGTGCTCGGCCACATCGTCAATCGGGGTAATTCCCGACATTGACTGGTCCTTGGCGGTCTCCGGCTCAGGCTCTTCTTCGTAACCGCTCCATTGGGTCACCGTCTTGATCAGCGGGCTCTGGCTGGTCTGCAGGTTCAGCGCGCCAGCACGCAGGTGGATTTCTTCCAGACCCTGTTCCAGCGCCTTGCTGAGCTGCTGCTCGGAAATGTTGCCGGTCTCCTGGTAGCGCTGTACCAGTTGGTTCAGCGCCTGCTGCTTGTCCTCCGTTGCTGTCCTGGCCGCTATCTGGCACAGTTCGTTAGCCATGTTGACGGTGACGATCAGATGGTCCAGCTCGTCGCGTGGTTTCTTCACGCGTTCGCCGGATATTTTCTGCATGCCGATCTGCAGGCGGTCTGGAAAATTCCAGCTTCTGGTCACGCCAGCGCCGAGGTCGTCGTAGCTGATTCCCAGCACCTGGAAAGAAGCCTGCGTTTCCGTTTCGCCTTGCTCGACCAGTTGTGCGATCTGCTGGCTTTCCTCGAAGAAATAAAAGGTGACCAGCAGCTTGCCCAGTTTATGGAACATGGCGCAGATCATCGCCTCTTCCTTGTCCCGGACGTTGCGTCCGTTGGACAGTTGGCGTGCCACCAGGCCGGCAAAAAAGGAGGAAAGTACCTCGTCACGCAACTGCGTCGCCTGCGACTTGTTCTGCAGGAATTCCAGCAGGATCAGCGTCATCGCCACGTTGCGTACCGTCTCGAAACCGAGGATCACTACCGCCTTAGAAATGGTGTTGATCTTGCCGCCGAACTGGCCGTAGGAAACCGTGTTCACCAGCCTCAGCAGGCGGTTGGTGAGGGCGAAGTCCTGCAGGATCGCCTTGGTCAGCTTGCCTGCGCTTTCAGATTCGGAAGCGACGATCTTGTTGATCTCGCTGATCGTGCTGGACAGGGCAGGGAAGCCCTGGTCGTCCTGCATCACTGCCAGCATGCGCTCCAGGGCATTAGGTTGGTTTTGTTCGCTCATGGGTGCATCAGTTTTTTCAGGTCTTCGATAATTTCCTGCGAGTGGCGTGAGGTGTCGACACTCAGGTAGCTTTTGGCGATACGGCCCTGCGGGTCGATCAGGAAAGTATAACGGCGTGCGATCTTGATAATGCCGAAATTATTGAGCGCCCCATACCGCTCAGCCGTCTTCCCGTCCTTGTCGGCCAGCAGCGGGAAGGGCAAGTGATACTTTTCTGCGAATCTGGCATGGGAATCGCTATCGTCCACGCTCACCCCCACGACCTTGGCGCCGAGCTTCTCCAGTTGAGCCAGATCGTCTCGAAAGCTGCAGGCCTCCCTGGTGCAGCCCGGGGTGTCATCCTTGGGGTAGAAATAAAGCACCACCCATAGCCCGGCATAGTCTTTCAGGGCATGCATGCGTTGCGCCTGGTCCGGCAAGGAGAACGCCGGTGCGGGTTGCCCGTTTGCCGGCAGATCGGCGGCATGGATGACGCGCCAGCATGGCAACGACAGGGCGGCCGTCAGTGCGAATGTCATCAGGAGTTTCAACACAGACCATCCTTTGGCGGAAAACCCCCATTTTAAGCTAAAATGGCGGCCTTGCCCCCGTAGCTCAGTGGATAGAGCATCCCCCTCCTAAGGGGAGGGTCACACGTTCGATTCGTGTCGGGGGCGCCACATACAGAAAAGGGCTGATTCCATAGTGGTTTCAGCCCTTTTGCATTTCATTCCAGGGTGATAAGTCTGGACACCTTACATCCGACATCCCAATACCTGCTAACGACCCTTAGAAGACATTTGTTACGTACAGACTTTGTTCCGACCCAATTGTTTGGCACGGTATAAAGCCTTATCTGCTTCATGAAGCAGCATGTCGATGTTTGCATTCCTTTCAGTAAGCGCCGCGACGCCCACAGAAATAGTGAAATGGATTGGAAGTCCCGCAGGTAATGCAACCACTGTTTCAGAAATCACCACTCGTAAACGTTCTGCCACCTCAACCGCTTCTTTAATATCTGTTTCTGGCAAAACGATCCCGAACTCTTCTCCACCCAAACGGCCGACGATATCAACATTACGCAAGACGGCCTGGAATCTCATAGCCAAAATCTTAAGCACTGAGTCACCCACCTGGTGCCCGTAAGTGTCGTTGATATTTTTAAATGTATCTATATCCACCATGAGTACTGACAAGGCGGTGTCGTAACGTTGAGTTCGCGATAGTTCCACTTGGCTTTTTTCCATAAAACTACGGCGATTATCAAGACCAGTCAGGTAATCCAGATGTGCCTGACGTTTAAGCTCATCTTCCAAAAGCTTGCGCTCTGTAATGTCAGTATGTGTGCCGCTCATGCGTGTCGGTTTGCCATGCGCATCGCGTTGCATAACATTGGCTTGGTCCAGTATCCACCTGATACTGCCATCCTTGTGCAGCATTCGATATTCGGCTTTATGTGATGCCGCTCTCCCTTCAAGTACATCATTAATCGAACTCCAAGCACGCTCCCTGTCATCAGGATAGATAAAGTCCGTCCATTGCTGGGTTGTATGCTTAATTTCTTCGTAAGTATATCCAAGCATCTCGGCCCAACGCTTGTTTCGCTCAACTGTGCCAGAGGCAATATCCCAATCCCAAAACCCTTGCTCCGCTCCTTCTAACACAAACCGCAACCGCTCCTCACTTTGCTTGAGAAGAGCCTCTGCCTCTTTTCGATCGGAAACTTCCTTGATGAGTTGAGCCTGACTGTCCATCAGGGCTTGGTTCATCGTTCTGATTTTGAGGAACTGAAAAATAAGGTTCTTCGCTGCAACATTCCCTAGCAGCAGCGCCGCCATCATGACGGAAACTATCGTAAAAAAATAATACTCTGGCGGTCGCGAGGAAATGGGAGGTATCCAACCGTGCGTCTGGATATAGACTTGCCAGGACACGCTAAGAGTTACTACAGCAAACATCACTCTGGCTTCACCTCGACCAAGCAGCAAGAAGGCTGACATGACCAAAACAGGCAGCAAATAGATAGATGGCGTCGAAACACCAGTAACTCTATAGCTGCCAACTAGTACCGCCAAAACCAAGCCCCAGTGCAGAATGCGTGCACCAGCCATTGCTTGGCCAGTTTTCATTAGGCCCAAGACTATTACTAAAATTGGAAGACATAACCAAGGCACACTGAAGCTAAGCCTGCCTTCTAGCCAAGTGTAATAAGAAAGTGCAGAGATGCAGATGACCAATAAGGTCGCCGCTAATCCCTTGATCGTAGACGCGTAATGCCATGAATAAAAAAGTTCTTTATGATCAAATTCCGTACTTGAACGTGTGTCAGGCAGGCAAGATGAGCGAACTTCGGTCATTGGCAGAAATCCCAAGTAGTCAAAAGAATGACAACTTCATCGTAAACCATATCTGCCATAAAGGCATATAGCTGTCCTGCAGTTACCGAATGTCCTGTGTCAACAACTCCTTCTTCAGGGCACCCCGCGCCTGAATGAAAAGCGTGCGATAGATGGTCTCGTGTGACACTTGGTAGTCCTCGTTGCCAGAATAGGCCTGCTTGAGCCAGCCGGCAATCTGTTCTGGCGACCACTGCAACTTCAGCTTGCTTGCGACAAGGTGGGCTAAGTTTGGATTCTCTGCCAGTTTGCAGGTCTTGGGGCGTTTTGCCCTTTCCCATGACGCCTGTTCGGCATGGCTGGCACGATAATCGAGCTGCCCGCCATTACGATGGATTTCCCGGCTGATCGTCGATGGCGCTCGCCGGAGCAAGGTCGCAATCGATCGGATGGAGTGGCCGGACACCAGCCCTCTAGAAATCTCTTCCCGCTCAGCAAGTGTCAGGGCCAGCCGAGATCGACATCGTGGCCGTGGCTGTATGCCACCAGTCTCAGCCAGAATACGTTGGATCGAGGAATGATTGCGATCGAACAATTGGGCAATCTGCTGTAGCGAATCACCCTTCCGCCATCGCTCCCACATCAAGGCTTTCTGGCTTTCCGAGTAGTAAATCCTTGGACGATATTTCATTTGCAACACTCCTTCTGCTTACGCAGTGTTTAGTGTGTTGCATCCACCGGTTGAATCCGCAGCCAAAAGCAGCCACCCAACTATATTAGAAAAAGGCATTCCCAGTGCCCAGATTTATCCTCTCGGGTGCGCCAATTGCCAAAAAAGGCCTGTTCTCCGTACCCTTTTTTGTTTTGTCCGGATGTAGACCATTCCCACAAGCAGGATCGCTTCATCGTTTTGCACCTGTGCCATTGAATTTGTCGTTGCCATTCAACCTCGAGACAATGATCCGAACAGACTGTTGCGACCCTTGATTTTATTAAGGATTCGGTGTGTTGTATAAACAATAACTTTGAAGCAAAGTTTACTGGCTGATGTATGGACATGCGTTAATATAGCTCGCATGTCCCTTGTTGAATCCAGATAAAACCATCTTCCGGCGCCAAAATGCAACACATACTGGTCTACTCTGATTCTCTGTCATGGGGCATCATTCCCACGACGCGCCAGCGTTTGCCCTTCGAGCAACGCTGGCCTGGCATCATGGAAATGTCGCTCTGCTCATCCGGCCGGCGGGTTCGCGTCATCGAAGACTGTCTGAACGGTCGCCGCACCGTTTGGGATGATCCTTTCAAGCCCGGGCGGAACGGTCTCGTCGGCCTGCAACAACGGATCGAGATTCACTCCCCACTCGAACTTGTCATCCTGATGCTGGGGACTAATGATTTCCAATCCATGCACGAACACAACGCCTGGCATTCCTCCCAGGGCATTCTTGCCCTTGTGTCTGCCATCCGCACCGCGCCGATCGAGCCCGGTATGCCGGTACCGCAAATCCTTGTGATTGCACCTCCTGCAATCAGAACCCCGCAGGGACCGATTGCACCGAAATTCCAGGGCGGGGAGAAGAAGTGCGTCGGGCTGGCAGCTGCCTATCAGGCGGTCTGCGAGGAGGCTGGTTGTCATTTCTTCGATGCGGGTAGTGTGATCACTTCCAGCAACATTGACGGCGTGCATCTCGATCCTGAGCAGCATGTGATCCTAGGGAATTCCGTGTCTGATATTGTCACGACACTGCTGTCGAAAGCGGCGGACTAACTTCTTCTGTGCGGAGACGCTTGGTCTCTCCGGATGGCTGGCTCATCAATCCCATATACCTGATGTGGCTTATATCCGAGTGAAATAGTAGGTTATAATCCGTGCAAAACATTCTCCATCCAGGACGGGCACGTCTCCGTACCGCATTGATCGATCCGGAATCTCAAATGACAGACGCCCTTTTTCTCGACCATCACTCTGCCGACAATATCGTCAGAGAACTTCAAGCCTTCTGCGCAAGCATCAATCCCGGCATCAGTTGCAGTTCCTGTCCTGCGGACGAATCACTCAAGGACAAGTGCAGTCAAGTCACCCATGACAATCTTTCGACGCTTTTCATCGAGATCTATGAGCATTTCGTCGAAGAAGAAGTGTTTATGAAAAGCGCGGGACTTTGCGAGACTGCCGAATATGCATGTGAGGAGCACAAGCGGCAACATGCCGAAATCGTCGAGGAAATGCGGCAGTTGATCCAGAGAGCTTCAGAATTGACCAATGCCGAACTGATCAAGATTCTCAACGTTCAAATCATCGACAAGTTGAAGCGCCATCTCGAATCGATCGATTTCGAGTTTCATGCCTACCAGCAAGAATGGCATGGAAATGCCTGAAAGACTTGTCTGAATGGCCGCCTCTGTTCTGGTTTGATCGCACAACTATCGCAGGTCCTCTCTTTTCCGGTTTATTTTCCGAATCCAGCCCCATTCGTTTCAATTAAGCGATGCCATTCATGTGAAACATCGTCAATGCATGTTGGCTAGAAGCGCAAAAACAGGCAGGATGCTAACTACAGCGGAAATCAGAAAGCTGGAGCCAGGTTTAATCAGGAGGGGATCATGCAGGATCAGACGATCAATATCTGTATTATCGGGCTGGGAAAAGTCGGCTCGGCATTTTTCGACGCGATCCGACAGAGGCAGTCTCTTCATTTGGTATGTGTTTCCGATTTGGCAGAGACACCGACCAAAGCGCAAGCGATTGCAGAGGGCATCAAGATTGCCACGCTGGATGAAATAGTCGCCATGGGCAAAAAGATCGATGTGATCTTTGAGTTGACGGGTAGTCAGGCCGTCCGCAAGGAGTTGCGGGAGAAGCTCCATAACACCAGGAACTATCACACCGTCGTTGCCTCCGAGACCATTGCCAGACTGATCTGGCCGTTGATCGGTGACGTGGCCCAATAGTCATGGACTTTCGCAGGCGGAGTGAAGCATTTGCAAATCCACTGGAAGGTGTTGATCATCAGTAGCTGGTCATGGTGGGCGTGGCGATGTTCGTCTCTTCATGGGCTTGCAAGGCGCTTTGCACTCGTACAGGAAATTTTTCACAGGTCGTAGGAAATGCTTGGTTTTATTATCTCGACGATGGCTTTCTCCTGGGCGATGTTCGCATTGCCCCGTCATTCAGGTGTTCAGTCTTTCGGCACCGAGCAATCCCGCAAGCTGTTGGTACTGACGCTGGCGACTGTGTTTTCTATTGGGATCGGATGGGTTGTGGATGAGCTGGACGGGGATGCCGATCGCCCGCATCCGTCATTGACAGAGGTGATCAGCAGCGGCGATCCTGTGATGCTGGCAAAGCTATTCATCGGAATCAATTAATGCGCTTCAGAGGCGGCGTGAAAGTGGTTGCCGCTTTTGAAGCCTCAAAGGGCCTTTTGATCCTGCTTGCGGGCTTTGGCCTGCTCTCACTTATTCATCAGAATGTGCAACTTGTGGCCCAAGAGGTCGTGAGTCACTTTCATCTCAATCCTTCCAGTCACTATCCACAAGTCTTCATCCAGCTGGCTGCTGACCTGACGGATGGAAAGCTCTGGATGATGGCTGGGTTTGCGCTGATTTATTCCGGTATGCGATTGATCGAGGCGTACGGTCTTTGGAATGGACGCAGATGGGCGGAGTGGCTTGCCGTCATGAGCGGAGGCCTCTATGTTCCGATTGAAATCCATGAAATCGCAAACGGGATCACATGGCTGAAATGCGTCATGTTAATGATCAACCTGTCGATCGTGGTCTACATGGCAATCGTGCTGCGCCATTCTCCTGCTAACCAGACCTTTGAAGCCCAGACCCGTTGATGCAAGCTGGTGTCCAATGGGGCATCGGAGGATAAAAGAAAGCCACTCGACCAAAATGATTCCTTGGGGAGGGGTGCATCCTTGGGAGGAAATGCAGAACCAGATTGGGAGTGGCTTATTTGTTATATGGGGGGGATTTCTGAAATATCAAGAGCAAAAGCGCATCGGGTGCAGGTTTTTCGATGGCATGTCAGGAACAATCTTTGAACCCATGATTCCTGGCGTGGTGGGTCGCTATCGATAAAGGCGGAGATGAGATGGACCCCCTCCCGACCGTTGCGGGAATGACGATGGCTGCGCGCGTCTATGCCTGAAATGCCCCCCCCCATGCGGATGACCCACTAGTGGATGACCAAGGATTCGCAAAGTGCGATGCTGGAAACTTAAGTCCGGCGTGCAATCACGGAAGAACAGCTAGTTACGGTTCAGTCTGAAGAACAGGAACGTGACGGCTGTCATCACCAGAAACAGCTTGAATGAAATGGAAGAGACTTTCCAGAAGTCCTGGCTGTTATCCGGATTGAGCGGGGCGATCGAGGGATTGAATCCGGTCATGAAAGCCAGCGCCAGCGGGAAAGTGAGCATCTGCAGGTAGAAAGGCGACCAGCCCCAGAGGATGGATTGCTCGTCACTGAACCAGCCATACAGGGTCAGTGCGGTTGCAATCAGGATCAACCATGGCACGGACATGATCCGTTGCCGGAGTGATTTCGATACGTTTGTGGAATCCATGCAAAATCATACCCGAAAGCCACCGCTCAGGGGTTGTGCCGTGGCTGGTCAGATTAATCTTCAGGTTGCGAGAACGGATGTGGACAAGGTTTACTTGCCGGCGCGCATTAATCCGCGTGCCTCATCGATGCTGCCGCGGGTGACATTGACCCAGTCCTGGTTCAGCCCCGGCACGGTCAACAGCTTTTCCCACAGGTTGATGGCGGACTGGTAGTCCTTGTTGTTGAAGGCCACGGTCGCCTTGAGGGCGAGTGCCTTGGGGTTGAGCGGGTCGACTTTCAGGGCGCGATCGATCAGGGCTTCGGAATCCTTGTCCAGGCCGCCCCTGCTCATGGCAAGGGCGTCCGCGTAGTCGGCGAACATCTGCGCGTCGTCGGTAATGCTCTGCGTGGCTTTGGCGTAAGCGGCGGCCGCATCCTTGTGGCGCTGAAGGGTCACATAGGAGCGTGCCAGCATGGCCCACTGCTCCGGCGTCCCCTGGCCGTCTTTCAGCTTGTTTTCGAGCTGGGCCACCATTTTGGCCGGATCGGGCGCGGAGTCAGCTGTTGTTTCCGCACCCGGGGTGGCTGGTACCTGAGCGTTCCGTGAAATGCCAAATTCGTATCCGATCATGGCGGACAATGGCACAGCGGCCAGCAAGCCAATGATGGCAAGGGTCTGTTTGTTCATGCCGGGCTTGATGACCGGCAGCAGGACAAAAGCAAGCGCAATCAGCGCCATGAGGATGGTAGACAGCAACAGCATGATGACTCCTGAAAACAGATTGCAGAATGGTCCCGGCAGCGCCAGCGGCAAGCCTGGATTTTGGGCTTATGATACCTGTGGGCGTCTTGCTTGTGTCCTGTACCGGATCTTCGGGCAAAAAAATAGCCACTCACATGAGAGCGCGAGGGGCAATGGCCTTGGACGCGGGCGCTGCATGCGAGTGACCTGAGGGGAGGAATCGGTCACTTGTACGGGCTGTTAAGCCATCAGGCTTCGATGTGCCTGCGTATGGTCATGTTCTTCGAAGGTTGGGAGTGGATCGGGAAATAGCCGCCCCAGACTTCATAGAGGTCTGAGGCCTGTGTACGGGAAAATTGCCCCGCTTGCCCGCTGGCCTGCTTCGCGTTGCTTTCCGTGGCCGCACTCTGCTGCTTGGCCACGGCGTACACGGAGACATCTTTGCCCTTGACGCGGGTTTTGCCCGATACGACCACCTGACCCCTGTTCACCATTTTTGCCAATTCGCCGGCGACGAGTGCGGGGGCATCGTCAAGTTCCTGTACGAGTTGGGCGCGCGACTTGTTGCCGGCGGCCAATGCCTGAAGGATTGCTGTGCTGGTCGTGATCATATGGGTGCCTGTCCTAAAAAAGGGCCACTCACCAAACGGAACCCTTGGAGATGAGCATCAAGAGCAGGGATGCCGGAGTGGTTTGGGAGTGGCTTGATAGTAAAGTGGGGCGCATTTGCAAATTTACAAGTGCTACGGCAACAAATATTACGGAGCCAAATGATATATTGTTATGGTACCAAACAATCATTGGATTTGCTAGTATTTTTTCTATTTAAACAATACATTGTGAGTATGGTTATTCTCATGAATGGGGGATGAGTATCGGTGTTCCAGACTGTGCTTAGGCATGAACAATCGTCAGTTGGAGATTGCCGGTTGGTTTTTTTGTGAGATCGCCCTGTTGTTTACGGGTTTGTAAGCTTCCCGTAATTCGATTCAGGCATGATGATGTAAGTAATCAATTCCACCTTATTACCGGAGATTCCCGATGAAATCTTTCCTGATGGCCCTGTTGGTTGCGGCGGGCATGACCTCTTTGGTCGCCCAGGCCGCTGACCCGGCCAGCGTCAATGGCAAACCGATCAAGCAGTCTTTGGTCGACTACATCGTCAAGGAGGCTACCGCCAAAGGGCAGCAGGTGGATGCACAGATGCGTGCCAATATCCTGGAGAAACTGATCATTACCGAGTTGCTCGACCAGGAAGCGAGAAAATCAGGTATCGACAAGCAGCCGGAGTTCAAGCTCAAGGAAGAAATGACGCTCAGCGAATTGCGTGTGAATGCTTATCTCGCGGACTATATCAGCAAGAATCCGGTGGATGACGCGGCGGTGCAGGTGGAATACGACAGGCTCAAATCCCATTTTGCCGGAAAAGAATTCAAGGCCAGCCATATTCTGGTGAAGACCGAAGCAGAAGCCAAGGCACTGATCGACCAGTTGGCCAAGGGCGCTGATTTTGCCCGTCTGGCCAAGGAGAATTCTCTCGACAGCAGCAAGGATGAGGGCGGGGATCTTGGCTGGTTCTCGGCGGATAGCATGGTCCAGCCATTCGCTGAGGCTGTGGTGAGATTGCAGAAGGGGGGGTATACCGCGACACCCGTCCAGACCGAATACGGCTGGCATGTGATTCGACTTGAAGACGTGCGTGATTTCCAGCCGCCCAGCTTCGATGCGGTCAAAGCGGAAATCCGCGACGATTTGCGCCGCAGGAAACTTGAGGCCCTGGTGAGTGATCTAAAGGCCAAGGCAAAAATCGTGAACGATCAGGCGGGCAGTCCTGCCAAGTAGTCTAAGTTTTTCCGGGGCGGAGGCGGAACATTGCCTCGGGCTTCACTGCTTGCCGCACTGGGTTGCGCAGGCAGGCGACACCTGAACGGCGGGGCATCGCGCACCCCTAAACCATTCAGGTGTTGTCATTTCAAGCTTTGATAAAGGGTTCTATGAAATTCGATTTGCCATCACGGAATGCTGATCACAACCTGCACGATCATGCGCCGGTTCATATTTTCACGACTGCATCGAGTATGGTGGGAGTGTGCCTCACGGCCATCGGGCTGATTCAGGTCCTGATCAGCACACGCACGATGAACATGATCGCGGATGACCTGCTGGCGCTGGATTCCATCCTGTTCCTGACCTCAGCATTGCTGTCCTACATGAGTATCCGCAGCCAGAACCGGAAAAGGTATCAGAGTCTGGAGCTGATCGCAGACCGGGTGTTCATTGCCGCCATGTTGTTGATGGTGCTTGCTTGCATCACGCTGGCTTATCAGATCGAATTCAGTTTCTTTGCCCACCTGCACCGGTAATTGATGAAAAATGAGCCGGTTGTCACCTCCCGGCTTGCTTTGTTCATGGTCGACCTGAGTCTGGGACTGTGTTGCAAGTCGGGTGGGCGCTCCCTCCGGACAACCGTCAAAGGCAGCGCCCTGAAATCAGGCCTTGGTGCTGATCGTGGTGCCGATCGTCCCTGATGAGGCTGGCTTGTTCTGCTCGACTTCTCCAACTTTGCTGCCGTCGTTGTCGCCGTCGCTGTCCTGGTTTCCGGCCCTTGCCCGTACCGGTTGCTGCTGGGCTTGAGGGACATACGGCAAGCTGGTGGCATTGCTGATCGGGGTGGTCATGATGGTTCCTTTTGATGGATTGTTGAAAGCAGTAATCGATTGAAGGCGTTACTGGGCCTGAAGGTAGTGCGCGATGTTGTCGATATCCGCTTCTGAAAGCCCCTTGACGATTTCATGCATCGCCATGGCAGCCGGTCTTTCGTTGCCGTAGAAGACCTTGAGCTGGCGTTTCAGATAGGTTTCGTTCTGGCCGCCCAGTCTGGGTGTCGTATCCTTGCCTTCGCCCTTTTCTCCATGGCAGGTCATGCAGGGCGGGACGCCCTTGTCGGGATGGCCGTTGGTGAATATGTCCCTGCCGGCTTCATATTTCGCCTGATCCGAGATTTTGCCGTGCTTCACCGGTGGTTGCGTTTCATAGAACGCCGCCAGGTTCTGGATGTCGTCGTCGGAAAGACGGGAGGAGATCCCCCACATGAAACGTTTGGCATTTTCTTCAGACCGAGTCTTGTCCCGGAACGCTTTCATCTGGGCGATGAGGTAGGGTGCTGGTTGCCCGGCCAGCTGTGGAAACAGTTCCGAGCTGGTGGTTCCGCCGGGGCCGTGACAAACGGAACAGAGCTGACGGTCAAGCCTGGCACCTGCATCCGAAGCTGAGGCCGCGGCCGCGGAGAGCAGGCCGATCATGCTGAGGGAGATCCAATGACGTTTTAACATGATGACTCCAGGAATGGATTAAAAGGCAAACCAGGTATTGAGGAACAGCGTGTTCCTGTCGCCGGGCTTGAGCCCGAGATTGTCAGTCTCGCGGGAGCCATCCCATTTGGTGTACCGCGTGTATTGCAACGCAACGCGGGCAAAGGTCCAGGGGTTGTAATCCAGTTCGGCGATATAACCACTGTTGTCCGGTTTGGTGACAGGATTGATCCCCTGGTTGTCGAAAGCGACAGCGTCATAGCTGCCTGTCGTGTTGAAGTAGGCCAGTGAGACGCCATATTTCCGGTTGTAGAGATAGCTGGCCTTGGCCTTGAACGTATTCAGATGGTCGTGTGCATTGAGGCAGGGGCCTGCACCCGGGTCGCAGGCGGGGTCGAAACTCGCCTTGTAATTCTGCTTTTCATGGATGTAGGTGGTCTGCACCGTGAAGATATGCGGGTCTGATAGGTACTGGTACTGGGCGTCGAATGCGGTATCCGTGAATCGGTCCGTCGGTCCGTGCGGGTTGGACGGGTCCGGGAAAACATCGACCTGCATCCCGTAGGTGCCCACCATCAGTGAATGGGATCCCCAGTCCTCGTTCCATGCCAAACGCCAGTAAGGATTGTTGCGTCCGTCAATCCTGGTCACGCTGTTGGTGTGCCACTGCTGACCTTCGCTGAGGACGCGGAAGAAATTGTTGGCATTGCCATAGAAGGACAGCTCGCCGTACAGGTGGCGGTCATACCAGAAATATCCGCCCAACCCTGCCACTTGCTGGCTCAGGCCGCCGTCGATGAACGTGGCATAGGCCGGTCCTGGATGGGGCAGGTTGGGGCCGTTGAATGGATATCCCCAGGCAGGGGTGGTGTTCCAGACGTCCTGAACGGTGGGGTTGTTGTTCAGATTCAGACCGAATACCAGGCTATTGCCGAAGACGTCATGATTCCCGACCAAGCGCAGATCGGTGTTGTCCAATTGGCTGTGGTGGCGAATCGAGCCATCCGCACGCTGTTCCGAATTGTTGCTGTAGGTCCATTGGACAAACATCCCGGCAAAGTCGCTCAATTTCCCTGCGGCAAAGAGGCTGACCAGGTCGAACTGCGGGGCGTTCTCGCGCAGGACTAGCTTGGCGCCGGTATTGTCGCGACTTTTATCCGAGTGCGTCATGGAAAACTGCATCATGGCGGCCAGCGGGAGGAGCTGGCGCTCCCCGAGCGTGTAGCCGTTGAGCTTGAATTCCCGGCCGAAAGGCGTCAACTCGGGAAAGCTGGTGTGGCAAGCAGCGCAGTCCATGCCGGTTTGTCTGGCGAAGGATGGCACCGCCTGGCTGATGGAGGGGGCAATCCCCAGACCCAACAATGCCAGCATGAAAACCGTTTTCAGATATTTCTTCATGCGACTTACTCCCTTATAGGTCTAGGGGTGATTTCCCTTGCACACTGTGTACTTAAATACTTACTTGAAACTTACAACCTTTTTTAGCCATGCTGCCTTGATTTCTCCAGGGTTTGCTGGACCTCGGCGCGGCGGCCCTGGTCGGCGTCTTCGCGACCCGGGCGGGGCGGGGCGGACAGGGCCTTCTCCAGATATTCCTGGGCCTTGGCGTATTCGCCTTGTTCCAGCAGGAAGTCGCCATAAAAATAATTAGAATCGATGCCGGCAGGGTTGAGCTTCACGGCTTTTTCCAGGTAATCGCGGGCTTTGTGCTTGTCCCCGAAACCGATCGGCCAGCGCGGGACCTTGTAGTAGAGGCTGCCCAGGGAGGTGTAGATCGATCCGTCCAGCACATCAGGCTGGATTTTCTCGGCTTTTTCCAGCAGGTCGCGTGCGGCCTTGGCTTTATCCAGCGCACTCAGGCCGCCAGCGAATTTGGCATAACTGCTCAGGATGATCGCTTCCCAGACCATGGGTTCCGCGCGGCCTGGGCTGGCACTCGTATAGGCATGCGCTTTGGCGGCCAATTCCTTGAACACGGCTTCTTTCTGTTTGTCCGGGGTCTGGTAGTAGGCCTTGGCCCAGCCATGCTGGAGTTCAGCGATGTTGTCGCTGACGGTATCCGCGAAGGCGAGGCCATGGTCGAGGATCAGGGTGCCGTAAAACAGCGTGGCAGCCAAGATGATGGCGGAAAGCGGATTGAAGATCTTTTTCATGTATTGGTCCTCCATAGGGTCTGTTTAGTGGCCCAAGGCAAAGGGGCGTGTCTTGATGTTCTGCTTGCGTAATGCCCCGTCGACTAGGCGCGGCAGAAGGGCGTTGATCCTGACGAACAGGGATTCCGGCCAGCCGATGTAATAATCGTTCCGGTCTTTTTCTATCGCACGAACCACATGCATCGCCACGGTCGATGGATCGTCGCTGTTCATGCCGACGGCCTGGGCCATGCGGTTGACGGGACCGTCGTTGATTGCCGTCCGGGTATAGCGCGGGGCGATGTAGGTCACCCCGACGCCAGAGCCTTCGAGTTCTCGACGCAGGGCTTCGGAGAAGCCGCGCATGGCGAACTTGCTGGCCGAATAGGCGGTGAAGTAGGCGAAACCAATGCTGCCGAAAATGGAGCCGACATTGACAACGCGCCCGTGCCCACGGGAAAGCATGCCCGGCAGCAGTGCCCTCGTGAGTTGCATGGGGGCGATCACATTGATACGCCAGAGTTTTTCCATCTGGTCTGGATTCTGCTGGTCGAACAGACCGAAGCTGGCGATCCCGGCACAGTTGATCAGGATGTCCACGCTGCCAACGGTGTCCTGAAGTTGTTGTGCGAGAACCTCGGAGGCATGGGGGGCCGACAGGTCGCAGAGAAATACGCCGGCCTTGCCTCCGCTGGCCTGGATGGCCTGGCGGAGTTGTTCCAGTCGGGTGACGTCGATATCGACCAAGTGCAATATCGCGCCTTTCCCGGCAAGCGCCAAGCACAGTTCGCTTCCGATGCCGCCGGCGGCGCCGGTGACCAGGATTTTCTTTCCGGATAGCTTCATTGCATCGTCTCCAGTGATCGGAAAATATCGCCATAAAGCCGGAATACCGCCTTGGCGCAGTGCACGAGGCAGGCCTTGTCGGCATCGTCTTCCAATCGGTTGACCAGGTCACGGAAGAAATCCACGTGCTCGAGATCCAGCGCACCGTGGCTGTTCAGGTAGGTGAATGCCTGTTTCGGCAGCGCCAGCGATTGCTGCAGGGCACTCGCGGCATGGGTCGCCAACTGGATGCTGGTGCCTTCCAGCACATGCACCATGCCGAAGAAGCCGACAGGGTTGCCGCGGGAGATGGTGTCATAGGCATAGGCGACCATGAGTTCGGTTGCGAGGGCGGGTTTGCCGTGGCGGACGGCGTCGGCGTCGGCACCGCATGCGGCAATGTCTGAAAGGATCCATTCCTGGTGGCCAATTTCTTCCTCTATGTAATGGGCAATGGCCTCGCGCAGCCATTCCTTTTCGGCGGGCAGGCGTGCACCGCAGGCCATCAACAGCGGGACAGTGTGTCTGACGTGGTGGTAAGCCTCGGTCAGGAAAGCAACGTACTGTGCCAGGGTGACTTCCCCCATCATGGCCCTGGTGATGATGGGAATGGTTTGCAGGGTCTCCTGATCCGCACGTGTGGCTTGCTGCAACTGCTCAAAAAACGACATCGGTTTCCTCCTGGTAAATCTGTTCGATGGCTTCGGCATACATGGCATGGATGTTGTCCCGCTTCAGTCGCCCATTGCTGGTCAGTTGCTGATTGGATGGGCTGAAAGGAGCGGTTGCCGGAATCCATTTGCCGATGCGCGCATAATCCGGAAGCATGTGATTGGCTTGTTGCACCGCTTTTTCGATGGCCTGTGGGTTGGTGCCCGGAGGCGGCACGATGACTGCAGTATTGAAGGGGCGGCCTTCGCCGAATACGGCGGCCTGCGCGATGGCCGGGTGCAATGTCAGTTCACGCTCAACCCACTCCGGGGCGACGTTGCGCCCGAACGAGGTGATGAACAGGCTTTTGCTGCGGCCGGTGACATGCAGGAAGCCCTGGGAGTCCAGATACCCAAGGTCGCCCGTCGGAAATGGATGCGGTGGACGCTTTTCCCCCAGGTAGCCGAGGAATACCGGCGATTCCACCAGGATTTCACCAGTTTCCGAGAAGGTTATATGCACATGCGGCAACGGCTTGCCGACGCTGTTCGCCCGATGCTGGCCGGGTTGGTTCAAGGCAATGACCGATGCACATTCCGAAAGCCCATACCCCTCGAAAACTGGCAGTCCCAGTCGTTGCGCGCGTGCCAGCAGCATCGGTGAGACCGGGGCCCCGCCGACAGCCAGGAATCTGAGCGTGTCCGGCATGGGCATGCCGGATTCCCCGGCGGCGACGATGCCTTGCAGCATCTGCGGCGCCAGGATCGCCGTGCTGGCAGCGGTGGATTGCAAGGCATTCACCATCCTGGCGGCATCGATGCCGGCCGCGCCCTTCAGGCCGACCTGTTGCAACGGCAGCAGGGTGCTGGTCGCCCCAGCTAGCAGGGGGGTGTAGATGCCGCCGATGTTTTCAAGCAAGGTGGATAGCGGCGTCAGGCACAGGTGCCGGTCGATGATGGAAGCCTCGCTGGCTTCGGCCAGTGCCGCGGCCACCGTCTCGATATGGTCGAGACTGAGGCAGACACCTTTGGGCGCACCTGTGGTCCCTGAGGTGTAAGTGACCCTGGCTGTTCCGGGCGGCAGTTCTCTCGCCGGGATGCTGTGCAGACGAATCAGATGCAGGCCGCAATACATGCCGGCACGATGATGGCGGATGCCTGCCTGGGTCAGCATGGCTTCGACCTGTTGCGGCTGGTCGCATAGCAGGGCATCCAGGCCGGTGTCGCGGATCGCGTGCAGCATTTGCTGCGGGGAGAAGAACAACGGCAGTGGCACCATGGGGATATTGGCAGCGATTGCAGCCAGGTCCGATAGCGCCCAGGGCACTCCATTGTCGGCCAATAGTCCGAACACCCGGATGTCCTGATCCCGTGCCTGAATGGAAGCCTCGGTCACGGTCTGGTCCAGGACGGCATAGGAAATCGACTGGTCAGCCCCTTCAAACGCGATCCGGTCTGGGTACTGGGAGGCTATTGCATGCACTGCTGCGAGCATGGCGCTCATGCCGCTTCCACGCTTTCCATGCCGGCACGCAGAACGCTGGACAGGTTCCGTTGCATGAGCAGCGATTGATAGCCATAGGTAATACTGCCGGCCATGACGGTGGGGGCGTGTTCGTAGTATTGCCCCCAATCGGCGCGCTCCGGCTCGGGCAGGTGTTCGCGAGTCGCGGACGCCAGTTCGATGGGCTTGAGGCCAAGTCGTGCAAATCCGTTACGCAGCGCGGCCGTGCCGGTAAAGACCACCCATTTGTAGCTCTCGTCGTGAAGCATGGCGGTCAGTGCCACGATCAGCCAGCGCGCTGCGCCGGGATAGAGCGCGGACAGGTTGCCGACTTCGATGATGTCCCGGCGATCGACCTGTTGTCCGAGACGCCCCTGCAGGACTTGCTCGATGGGGCGTTCCAGATAGGTCTCCAGAAACAGCCGGGAGCTTGCCGCTTCGCGCAGTCCGAATGCGGCGATCAGGTCTCCGCGCTTGGTACCCAGGCTGAACAGGCGCGGCATGAAGTGGGTGACGCGAGCGGAATGTGCGGATGCAAAGCACTGGCGGATGAAATGTTCCAGCGTATGGCGCTGATCGCCTGAGTGCTCTTTCAGGTCGAGGATTTCGGCCAGTCTGGTAGTGAGCGCTGCCGTGTCCAATGCGTTTGCTGATGGTTGCAAGGCTTGCAGGGTATGCATGACGGTCCTTTTGGTTTGCATCGTTACCAGTGGACATCGCAAGCCGCGTGCCAGCCTTGTTGGCGGCGGTGAAAAGACGGTCTAACTTAATGATGTTTAAGGGGAAATATTTCTTCTTGGACAGCTTTCAGGTTCATGTGAGCAGTGACGAGACCCTGCAAAAATGTGCAGTCCTGCAGATTTTTCATACCATTTTTGCAGGGTTATTTGCTGCAGCTGACGGATGACGGGTCGTCGATGAGGTGTCCGGTGCTGGTGATGACCAGGGCAATTTCTGCATGTGATTCAACAGTGCAGAATGGAAGGTACCCGATCGCGCCCTGGGTGTCGGCGACGAAGTGTGCCACGGCCTGTTCCGATGAGAGGACGTGGGGAGGTGAAATGCCATGGAAGTAGGCATCGTTCCAGTAGTTTTCCAGTTCTTCCGGAGTGGCGCCGAGAATAGCCTGGGAGAAAGCGCGACGTAGCGGGTTGGCAGCCGGCAGATTGACTGGCTGTATCTTGCTGCCGTCGTTCCAGAACATTTTTTTGCGTTTGTAGATGAGAGAGATGTCTTCGCGCTTGATGCCTTTTGCATGGCCAGGGGAAACAATCACGGCGAGCAGCTCTTCTGCCGACGCCATGACAGGCAGCAGCAGGGCCGCGATCAGGGAAATGAAAAGGGTCAGCCGTTGCATCAGAACAGAATCGCAAACGAAGCGAAGAACCCTTCCTGTGCCTGGACCCGGTTATGCACGGCATGGCTGTACTCGGCCTTGATGACCGTGGCGGGGGTGGGGCGCATGGCCAGTCCGAGCAGGTACAGGTTCATCGCCGGGGCCGGGCCCGCCTTGTCGTACAACTCGTAACGGCCTATGGCATACCAGGTGCCGGAGATCGGGGCGACGCCCTGCACATACAGGCCTTTTTCATCCGAATGCAGGCCACCTTCGGAGAAGCGATAGACCATTTCGGCACTGATCTCATAGCGGTTGCGTGACCAGCCATAATCCAGCCCCAACAGGTTTTTTCGCTCACCGATGGAGCTTTTCTGTTCGAAATTGGCGAAAGATAGCCCGAATTCACCCAGGCCGGAAGTCGGCAGGGAGAGGTGCATGCCATAGGCTTCCTCGAAGGGATCGAGCTTGGGATCCGGACGCCAGTCCTCGCCGAGCGCGGTATAAACCGAGTAGTCGATTTCGGTGCCGAGAACAGGAAGCGAGCCGTAAGCCATGGCACCCGTCGCGTTGGTCGGGAAGGTGCGTTCGGTGATGAGCGGGCGTGAGGTCGTCCACACCAGGGGCGCCGCATGCAGCACGTTCCAGCGTCCGATCGGGGTCAGGAATTTTCCGGCACGGAGATTCAGCCGGTCGGAATACAGGTAGTCGGCGTACATCCTCTCCAGCGCGAGGTAGGCATGTTTGCTGGTCAGGCCGGCGCCATGCTCGATGCCGAGCGGGTTTTCCAGATCCAGTTCGGAGAACAGCCGTAGCCGCCCTTCACCTTCCCAGCGCAGGAACAGACTGAAATCCTCGATGCCTGCCGAAGGGTGCTGGTGCCGGTCGTTAGCAATGCTGGCACTGGCGTACCCCCCCAAGTTAAATCCCGTGCCCGGGATCTGCCAACCCTTGCCCGGCTGGTAATCGCCCTGGTTGCCGGGTTCCTCGGCCCTCGCCTGCGGAAGCCCCAGCAGCACCATCAGGGGCAACAAAAGCAACAGTCTGTCGATGCGGAACATGCAACCGCCCCCGGATGGAAAAATGCGGATTGTGCCATATACTGGCGCATCCCTACTCACACAAATTTGTATCTTGACCATACGAAAAACCCTGCTGACGGCATTCATGCTGGTCAGCCTGCTGCCTTCCATGCTGTTGACCTACCTGGCATTCAGGGTGGCCGGCGAGGCGATGCGCAGCGATATCGAGCAGGGTCTGGAAGTGCAAGCTGCCACGGTTTCGCAGGACATCGACAAGATGTTGTTCGAGCGTTTGCAGAACCTGCAGACCTGGCGTCAGCTCGAGGTGGTGCAGGATATCCGGGTCAACGATATCGACAAGCGGCTCTCCAATTTTCTTCTGGAGTTGAAAGCCGGTTATCGCGATGTCTACAGCGAGCTGTTCTGTGTGGATGTGCATGGCCGGGTCGTCGCCAGCAGCGATCCCTCTCGCATCGGTATGATGCGACGCACCGAAGGAGGGGTTTCGCTGGAGGGCCAGAATCCGGTGCGTCTGGAAGCCCTGGAAGTGTCTGGTCATGACGGGGCGGCTACGCTCCCCATGCGAGCGCCGATTGCCTCCATGTTCGAGGAGGGCAGGCTGGGTGAGCTGTACCTGATGTTCAACTGGGCACAGATCTATCGCATCCTGGACCAGGCAGCGCAGGGCGGGCGTTCGATCGCGTTGCTGGACAGAGACGGTCGCATCATCGCCGCATCCGCTGACCTGCGCCAGCGCGGATTGCTGTTCCAGAAGGTGCCGCTGTCCTGGGTGTCCGGCGCCAAGAGCGGGGTCGGGACTTACGACGGCGCTGCGTTGCAGATCAGGCAGGTGATGGTGGGATATGATCATTCCACCGGATTTCAGCAGTTCCCGGGATTCCAGTGGACGACACTCGCCATCGAAAACAGTCGCGAGGCTTTCGTTCCTGTCCGTCAGATGGCCATGGTATTCCTGCTGCTGTTGGCGCTGACCAGTCTGTTTGCCGTCGGATTTTCGATGTTCGTGGCCCACCGGATTGCTCGCCCGATCACTGCGCTGACTGCATTTACCCGGGCATTCATGCGTGACCGGAAGCTCCCCGAGGCGCCCGGTCCGGGGACTGGCGAGGTCGGGGAACTGACCGAAGCGTTCGTGCAGACGGTGCGCGATCTTGAGCAATCTCGCCAGGACTTGGTGCGCGCATCCAAACTGGCCGTACTGGGAGAATTGTCTGCCGTGATGGCACACGAGATCCGGACACCCGTGGGGATTTTGCGATCGTCCGCGCAGATGCTGGCCCGTGAACCCGGGTTGAGCCCCGAGGCCCGCGAAATGACCAGCTTCATCGAGAGCGAAACGGACCGGCTCAACCGGTTGGTTTCCACGCTGCTCGATAGCGCCCGGCCGAGAATGCCGATATTGCACTCAGCCGACCTGTACGCCATCATCCGCCACAGCGTCGGCCTGCTGTCCGCACAGGCGGAAAAGAAAGCCATCCATATCGATGTCGACCTGCTCGAACCCTGCCCGGCGGTCGAGGTGGATGATGAACAGATGACCCAGGTGCTGCTCAATCTGGTGCTGAATGCGTTGCAAATCCTTCCCGTTGAGGGGCACGTGGTGATTGCCGCACGCACCAGAAAGAATGCCCTCGACATCGAGATTGCCGATGACGGGCCCGGCATTCCCGACGACGAGCTTGCCCGCGTGTTCGATCCCTTTTTTACCAAGCGTGAAGGCGGAGTTGGACTCGGGCTTGCGGTGGTGCAGCAGATCATCCGGGCCCATGGGGGCGATATCCGTGCCGGGAAGAGCGATCTGGGCGGGGCCTCATTTACCATCACTTTACCGATCAAGGAAATGCCGTGAGCAGTCAACGAGTGCTGGTCGTCGATGACGAAACCAAGATGCAGCGCGTGCTGGAGATCATGCTTCAGCGCATGGGCCATGAGGTCGTGTGCGCCGGCAACGGTGAAGAGGCATTGCTTGCGATACGCCAGGCCCCTGCTGATCTCGTGATCAGCGATTTACGCATGTCGGGCATGAGCGGAACCGAACTGTTGAAGTCACTACGTGAGCAGGGCAACGATGTCCCGGTCATCATCATGACGGCCTACGGCACCATCGAGAGCGCGGTCGAGGCCATGAAACTGGGCGCCTGTGATTATATTGTCAGGCCTTTCGATGTGGATGCCCTCGAAATTGCAATCACCAGGATCCTGACGGAAAGCCGGATGCGTCGGCAGAATGATTTCCTGCGCAATGAAGTGGAAAAGGGCTGGGGGGACTTTATCGGCAACAGCCAGCCCATGCAGCACGTGTACGACATGATCCGGCAGGTCGCGCCGGGCAAGACCACCGTGCTGATCAGTGGCGAAACCGGCACTGGCAAGGAACTGGTCGCCCGTGCCCTGCACCGGGCATCCCCGCGCAGCGAGGCCCTGTTCGTTCCCATCAACTGTGCGGCCATTCCTGAAGAAATCCTGGAAAGCGAGCTGTTTGGATATGTCAAAGGCGCTTTCACCGGCGCGATCAAGGACCGCGTCGGCAAGTTTGAACTGGCGGATGGCGGCACGCTGTTCCTCGATGAATTGACCGAGATGCCGATTGCATTGCAAGCCAAACTGCTGCGCGTCCTCCAGGAAAATGTCATCGAGCGGCTGGGCAGCAATCGTCTGATCCCGGTCGATGTGCGCATCGTGGCTGCGACCAACCGCGATCCGCGTCAGGCCATCAGCGATGGCAGGCTGCGTGAAGATCTGTATTACCGGATCAACGTCTTCAACATCGACCTTCCCCCGTTGCGGCAACGCCGTGAAGATATCCCGGCGCTGGTTCACGGGTTTCTGGGGCATCAGGCCGGAGCCCGCGGCATCTCGGCAGCGGCCATGCGCTGCCTGCAGGATTATGGCTGGCCCGGCAATGTCCGTGAATTGCAGAACGTGATCGAACGGGCTGCCGTGCTGGGACGTGGCGAGGAAATCGATGTGAGGCACCTGCCGCTGGAGATGACCGCGGACAGAGCGGATGCCGGTATCTCCCCCCCGGTCGGGTTCGCCTCGCTTGAACTGACCCCGGCGGTGGACCGGCTGGAAGCGGCCATGATTACGGAAGCGTTGAAACGGTCGGGCAATAACAAGAGCAAGGCCGCGCGTCTGCTCGACATCAGCGAACGGGCATTGTGGTACAAGCTGAAGAAACTCGATCTGCAGGGATAGGTCAGATTCGCCCGGAATCCTGGAAACAGTTCATTGCGGCTTCCAGTTCATCCTCGCCTTCCGGGCGAACCCGTCGCGCCAGTTCTTTCCCCGTATGCAGGAAAATGAGCGTGGGCCAGAGTCTGACCTGAAATGACCGCCCCAGCCGCCTGCCTTTGCCATCCTCGATCCGGAGATGGCGGACATCCGGGTGGCGGGCCAGCACCGCGTCGATCATGGGGCGCGCACCCCGGCAAAAGCCGCACCAGGAGGCGCCGAATTCCAGCAGAAGCGGACCCGCGATGGCGTCGATGTCAGATCGCGTCGGTTCGTCAACGAGGTTGTTCTGGCCGGAGGTCATCCCTGTTCCTCAGTGGGGGAATGCCAAGCTTAGCATCTCCCATGATTTGCATGAAATTCTTCCGGAAGGCAAGTCCAGCAAGGCGCTTTGGCACAGGACGAAGTTCCGGTAAGATGTGGTTCCATGGACCTTACATCAATCGCAGGCAGTGCCGTCGCGCTCAACGTTTCCCAGACGCAGCAGGCGTTGCAGATCAGCATCCTCAAGAAGACCATGGAAATCCAGTCTCAGGGAGTCATGGCGTTGTTGGAGGCGGCAGCGCAACCGGCTGCTGCCAACCTGCCTGCGCATCTCGGCCAGAACATCAATACGGTGGCCTGACCTCATGGGTCCCGTGATCGACCTGTTCAGCCAGCCTGATCCTCCGAGGAACACGACCCGATGAAACGCCCTCTCACCCTAAGCATTGCCCTGACCTTGGCCGGCTGTGCTTCCGCGCCGCCGCCTGCGCCGCCACCCGAAGCCCATCAGCTGGTCCGGCAGGACAAGGCGCTGGCTGCCCAGCATTGGGGTGCAATCGCTGCCGACGTGGCGGCACGCACCAAGAGTACACTGGCAAGCCGGGATTTCCTCGACGGCAGGGCCTTTTACGTGGCACCGTCTTCCCAGGCCGCCTTCGATCAGGCTTTCACCAATTTCATGATCACCGCGCTGGTGCAGGCCGGTTTGCCGGTCACCACGCAGCAGGAAGGCGCCGTCGAGATCAAGTATGAAACCCAGGTCATCGAACATCGTGTCGAATTCGACCCGCGCAAGCAGGGCTATGTGCCAGGCGCACCGGAAAACGTGGCGGCCAGTTTCTGGGTGATGCGTAACGCGCCTGAATCCGTGACGGCTTCATCGCCCACTGCCGAACCACCCGGCAAGGCCCACATGTGGCCGACCAGCGCCGAGATGGTGGTGACAACTTCAGTCGTGGACGCCGATCAGTACCTGCAACGAACGACCGACGCCTATTACATCGAAGGTGCGGATATCGAACTGTTCAGGAGCAAGAATATCGAACGCAATGTTCGGGAGTGGGGGGTAGTCTCGCAATGAAGCCGTTATTGATGCTGGTGCTGTCGCTGACCCTGTTGGGGGGGTGCGCGAACGACCTGACCTATCTGGATGCCAAGATCGACCCGTTCATTTCGACCAACTACAAAGCCACAGATGGCCTGGTGGACTCGGTCAAGGCAAGCGGGCATGGGCTTCCACCGGATGCCACCCTCATGGTGGGGACGCTGGTCAACATCGACTCGCTGGGGGAATCCTCCAGGCTGGGTCGCACTATCTCCGAGCAGGTGCAGGCACGCCTGACCCAGCGCGGCTTCAAGGTGATCGAACTCAAGCTGCGTGGACAGTTGTTCGTCAAGAAAGACCAGGGGGAATTGTTGTTGTCACGCGAGGTGCATGACCTGCGAGCCAGCCACAAGGCCGAAGCGGTTGTGGTGGGGACCTATTCGGTCGCCAAGCAGTTTATCTACGTCAACCTCAAACTGGTGGACGCGAACAACGTAGCGGCCGGTGCCTACGATTACACGCTGCCGCTGGATCGCAATGTCCGCGCGTTGCTGAAGGGTTCCTGACGTGAAGTACAGGATCATGCTGGGGCTCCTGGTGTCGACGATGCTGTCGACACCGGTATACGCTGCCAAGTGGCGTGAGGTCGGGGAAGTCCCGGAAACCGGGACGCAGGTGTTCGTCGACGATGCCTCGCTCTCGGTCGATCACGACACCGTCGTCAAGGGCTGGGTGCGTTTCGAATATGAGAAGCTGCAGGTCCGGGACGGGCAGAAGCTGAACGCCTATGCGTCGTTGCGCATGGTGAACTGCGACGTGAACCGTTATTGGCTGGTGGATGGTTGGGGTTACCGCGACAAGGCCGAGCCGGTGCGCATGTACAGTACCGCGCAAATGTGGGAAACCCCGGCACCGGACAGCGAGGACGAGATCGCGGCTGCAGTGTTGTGCGTCGAATCCCAATCGCTGTTGAGCTCGCTGTGGGACAAGCTGCAAGTCGCGCAGCGTCTGCAGATGGTCTGGCGCATCGTCACTTCCGCCCTGGGGCGCTGAGCCCCTTGCGGCGCTAACCTTTGCGCTGCTCCAGGTCTTCCCAGCGCTGCATCGCGGCTTCCATCGCCGCATCGATTTCCGTCAGTCGTGCCTGCAGGGCCTTCACTTCCTGGGGATGGTTCTGGTACAGGCTGGCGTCCGTCAGCTTTTCGTTGATCCCCTGCTGCTCCTTCTCCAGCGCGTCGATCTGGTCCGGCAGGGCTTCCAGTTCACGCTGCTCCTTGTAGCTCAGCCTGGTGCTGGCGGGCTTGGGGGCGGCTGCCCTGGCGGGAGCCTCCGGCTTGGGTTTGGCAGCCGCTGCGGCAGCGGCACGCTGGTCGGAGAAACGTTTCCAGTCGTCATAGCCGCCGCCGAACTCGTCGAGGACACCGTTGCCTTCGAAGGCGATGACCTGCGTCACGGTGTTTTCCAGGAAGGCACGGTCGTGGCTGACCAGGAACAGGGTGCCGCCGAAATCCTGCAGCAGTTCTTCCAGTAGTTCCAGTGTGTCGATGTCGAGGTCGTTGGTCGGCTCGTCCAGCACCAGTACGTTGGCGGGTCGCGCAAACAGGCGGGCCAGCAACAGCCGGTTGCGCTCGCCCCCCGACAGCGACTTCACCGGTGCACGGGCACGCTGCGGCGGGAACAGGAAGTCCTCCAGGTAGGAGATGACATGCTTGCGTTCTTCGCCGATCTGCACGAACTCCGAGCCCGGGCTGATGGTGTCCGCCAGCGTGGCTTCCTCGTTCAGTTGTTCCCGCATCTGGTCGAAGTAGGCAATATTGAGGTTGGTGCCGCGCTTGATCTCGCCGCTATCCGGCTCCAGTTCCCCCAGGATGAGTTTGAGCAGGGTCGATTTACCCGCGCCGTTGGGACCGAGCAGGCCGATGCGGTCGCCACGCAGGATGCGGGTCGAGAAGTCCTTGATGATGACGCGGTCACCGAAGGCCTTGCGCACGTGGGTCAGTTCTGCCACCAACTTGCCGGAACGTTCACCGCCATCCAGCGCGAGCTTGACGTTCCCCTGGCGCTCGCGGCGTGCGGCGCGTTCCAGTCGCAGTCTTTCCAGGCGCCTGACCCGGCCCTCGTTGCGAGTGCGGCGGGCCTTGATGCCCTGGCGGATCCAGGCTTCCTCCTGTGCCAGCACCTTGTCGAATTTGGCGGCATGGGTGGCTTCTACTTCCAGCAGTTCGGCCTTCCTGACCTGATAGGCACTGTAGTTACCCTTGAATTCCGTGATGTGGCCGCGGTCGAGTTCGATGACACGCGTGGTCAGCCGGTCGAGGAAACGGCGGTCATGGGTGATGAACAGCAGCGCACCGCCAAAATTCAGTAGCAGGTCCTCCAGCCATTCGATGGCGGCGAAATCGAGGTGGTTGGTGGGTTCGTCCAGCAACAGCACTTCCGGTTCCACCACTAGCGCGCGGGCCAGGGCAACACGCTTGCGCCAGCCGCCGGAAAGCGTGGCGACCGGCGTGTCGGGCGGCAGACTGAGGCGTGACAGGACGGTTTCGATGCGAGCCTGCACCTGCCAGCCGTTCTGGGCTTCCAGTTCATGCTGCAGGGATTGCATACGTTCCAGCAGGGCTGTTGTATCGCTGCCCGGTTCGCTCATGGCGTGGGAGACGGCATGGTAGTCGATCAGCACTTGCTGCAGGTTTCCCAGGCCCTCAGCCACTGCTTCGAATACGGTGTGCGTCGGATCCAGCGGTGGCTCCTGTGGGACGTAGGCCAGATGGATGCCCGGGGCTTTCCATAGCGTGCCGTCGTCGAGCTTTATTTGACCTGCCAGTGCTTTCAGCAGGCTGGACTTTCCAGTACCGTTCCGACCAATCAGGCCGACGCGTTCTCCTGGGTCAAGCTGGAAATCGGCTTTGTCGAGGAGGGGATGCAGGCCATAGGCCAGAGACGCTTGGTCTAGAGTAATATAAGGCATGCGCCCATTTTAGCAGGCGCGGCCAGTACTAAGAATGGGGTAATTATGAGCCGATACCTACGGAGAGGTTGGTTCAGGCGGGTACTAGGTACCGTTTTTCTGAGCATTTGGGCAACCACCGGCCATGCCGGCGAGGATGCCGAAGATCCCCAGACCCGCATCCGCGAACTCGAGCGTCAGATGCGGCTCATGGCGGAGCAGCTCAAGGCGGTGCAGGAACAACTGGCACGCACTGCTCCGCAGTCGCCAGCCGCTGCTGCGACTGTCAAATCCACTGTCGGCAGCCCGGTGGAAGCGTCTTTCAAGAATGGGCTGGTGTTCCGAGACGCCAGCGGGGACTGGGCCCTGCGGCTTTACGCTCGCGCCCAACTGGATGCCCGCACCTTCTCTCCCGGCGATTTTTCAGCCAATACCTTCAGCATGCGCCGTGCGCGGATCGGGGCCATCGCGACCTTTTACAATGATTTCACACTCCGGATCGAAGGCGAGTTTTCCGGCGACGGCAAATATACCGAGAGCGGCAAGGATACCGGCACTTATGCCAGGATGAACGACGGTTATCTTGAATACACGCATTTCAAGCAGGCCATGATTCGTGTCGGACAGTTCAAGACGATGTATGGTCTGGAACGTGCGCAAGGTGCGATGGATCTCGATTTCATGGAGCGTGCGTTTACCGAAAGCCTGCTCGGGTCGGTGTTCGATCGGGGTGTCATGTTGTTCGGTAGTCCTTTCAATGGCGTTTATTACAACCTGGCCTACGTCAACGGCACTGGCCAGAACTTGGACGAAACAAGCGCGACCACAGACAGCAAGGACTGGTCGTTGCGTGTGGTCGGCAATCTGGCCCAGTGGGCCGGCTGGAAGGATAGCGTGGTGCATGTCGGCGGGTTCCATGTGGACGGCCGGCAAGCAGCGGGTGCAGTCATCCCCAAACTGCGTACCGAGGGGCGTGGGGTCGAATTTTTCAAGGTCGCGGATCTGACCTCGGGCGTTGATCGTAGTCTGAACGGCATCGAAACTGCGCTGGCTTACGGCCCAGTGAAATATCAGGGGGAATATATACGTGCCAGTTTTGACAGCACGGGTCTCAGTCGCGACATGTCAGCCTGGTATGCCAGCCTGCAATGGCTGGTGACAGGCGAACATTATGCCGACCAGTACAAGAACGGTGCATTTCTGGGCATTGTTCCTAAAAACAATTTCCATCAGGATGCCCCTGGATGGGGTGCCATCGAGCTGGGCGCACGCTATTCGCGCTTCAATGCCTCGGATTTCAGGACGGCGCTGTTGAATACCTCATCGGTCAACTATACCGATGGCGCCGATGCCTGGACATTGGGTGCCAAGTGGGTCTTCAACCCGAATGCGCAGGTACAATTGAATTACATCAGGACCGGGTTCAATACGCCGATATTGTTGAACGGCAGGCTGGATGACCATGAGGATGCGATGAACATGCGTGTCCAGTTTGATTTCTAGGGCGGGTGAGGGAGAGATATGTTCAGATTGTTGAGTCTCCTTGTCGTTGCAATCTTTCTGCTGGCAGGCTGCGGGGAGCAGGAGAAGGCTTCCTATCAGGTCGGATTGTCGACCAGGGAACAGTCCGGTGTCAGGGAGTTCGTGGTCGGCATTCATCCGCTGCATAATCCCAAGCGGTTGATGGAGGTTTACGGACCGATTATCGAGTACATTAACCTGCAGATTCCTGAAGTCCGGTTGCGTCTGGAGGCATCGCGCAACTATGAGGAATTCGACAAGAAGCTCTATGCCGGGCATTTTGAATTTGCGATGCCCAATCCTTACGAAACGGTACGTTCCCTTAAACATGGATACCGCGTGTTTGCCAAGATGGGGGATGACGAGGATTTTCGAGGCATTATCCTGGTCAGGAAAGATAGCGGGATCAAACAGATCTCTGACCTGAAGGGCAAGGCGGTGTCGTATCCTGCACCGTCCGCGCTGGCGGCAACCATGATGCCCCAGTATTACCTGCAGACCCATGGCATTGATGTCGATCACGATATCGAAAACCGCTATGTCGGCTCCCAGGAGTCGTCGATACTGAACGTCCTGCGTGGCCATGTGGCAGCCGGAGCGACCTGGCCGGTGCCGTGGAAGAGTTTTCGTGCCGAGCAGCCGGAGCTGGCGGACCAGCTCGAGGTGAAGTGGCAGACAGACAAACTGCTCAACAACGGGTGGGTGGTGCGCAAAGATGTGCCACCAGAAATCGCGCAGAAATTCGAACGGATACTGCTGGGACTGAACGACTCCGAAGAGGGGAGACGCATGCTTGCGCGTTTGCCGATTTCACGTTTCGAGTCCGCGACGGATGGGACTTACCGGCCAGTGATCGAATTTCTTGAAGCGTTCAACAGTAAAGTCAGGCCAGTGGAGTGGTGAAACAATTGTTAAGGATCATTCCCGGATACCGGAAGTTTCATGCGTTCTGGGGGGTGTCGCTTCGGCGCCAACTGGTCTGGTCTTTTGGGGTGGTGGCGCTGCTGAGCATGCTGGGGTTTACCTATCTGCTGTACACCTACCAGCGCCACGCACAATACGATGCATCCTCCAACCGGGTAGAAGCCGTAGCGCATGCATTGGCATCCAGCAGTTCTTCCTGGATGCTTGCCGATGACCTTGCCGGTCTGCAGGAGGTCGTGACCGGGTTTTCCGGTGACCCGGATTTCAAGATGGCATTTGTGATTTCCCCCCGTGGCGAAGTGATGGCTTCGACCATCCCTTCGCAGATTGGGTTGTTCGTCAATGATGAAGTCAGCAGACGCCTTTTGACATCCCAGGCAGACCCGCAACGACTGATCGAAACCGATAACCTGGTCGATGTTGCTTACCCCATCATGGCGGCTGATCGACATATCGGTTGGGCGCGCGTGGAGATGACACGCGACTCCGCCAATGCCAACCTGCGGGGGCTGCGTTTTGTCGGGATCGGTTTTTCGATCCTGGCCATCCTGCTGTCTTCGCTGGTCGCGCTCTGGTTGGGGCGTCGGGTCACCAAGCGGCTCTATGCACTGAAAAACGTCGCGGAGCAGGTTGAATCTGGGCAACGGGATGTCCGAACCCACGTCATGGGTGGGGATGAGGTGGCCTTGCTGTCGCAAAGCTTCAACCGCATGCTGGAGTCTCTGGAAGATTCAGAGCGGGATCTGGGCCGCGTGAACCGGTTGTATGCGGCATGGACCGAATGTTCCAACCTGATCGTCCGGGAGACTGATGAGCTGACCTTGCTCGAGAAGATATGCCAGGTGCTGGTCGAGCGCGTACCGTTCAAACTCGCCTGGGTCGGTCGCCCGGATGAGCGTGGCAAAGTGTGTGTCATAAGCGCCAGCAAAACCGAGGTGGCGTACCTGAAGGTCGTGACGATTTCTACTGACGAAACCATACCGGAGGGGCGCGGGCCGATGGGGAGCGCGTTACGCGATGGTGCTCCCAGGATCCACAATCAGTTTGTGCTTGATCCGTCGGTCCCCTGGTATCAGGCTGCCCTGGATGAAAACTTCAATTCGGTCGGGGCCTTTCCCATACGGCGGGGGGGGCGAGTGTTTGCGGCAATTGCGGTGTATTCGGAAGAGCTGGATTATTTCAATCCTGATCTGGTGACCCTGATGCAGGGCTTGGCCAACGATATTTCCTATGCGCTGGACAATTTCGATCGGGAACGGCAGCGTCAGGCGGCAAACGCCGATCTGGTGCTGGCGGCAAGCGTATTCAAGCACAGCAAGGAAGGGATTCTGGTTACCGATGCGGATAACCGCATCATTTCGGTCAACCAGAGTTTCACCGATATCACCGGCTACACATCTGACGAAGTGCTGGGGAAAGATCCAAAACTGTTGTCCTCCGGCCGGCAGGATGAAGAGTTCTACCGCGAGATGTGGCAAAGCATTGATACGACCGGTGCCTGGCAGGGTGAGCTCTGGAACCGTCGGCGCAGCGGTGAAATTTTCCCGGAATTCATGACCATCAACAGTGTTGCGGATGAGCAGGGCAACGCCCTGAACTATATCGGCATTTTCAGCGATATTTCGGAACGCAAGATGGCTGAGGAACGGATCCAGCATCTGGCGCATTTCGATACGCTGACCGGTCTGCCCAATCGCACGCTGTTCAGTGACCGCCTGCACCAGGCATTAATTTACGCACAGCGTAACCAGACGTCCGTCGCGCTTCTGTTCATGGACCTGGATCGTTTCAAACAGATCAACGATACCCTGGGACACAGTGTCGGCGATCAGCTGTTGCAGATGGTGGCGCAGCGGCTGCTCGATTGCGTACGGGAACAGGATACGGTTTCGCGCCAGGGCGGCGACGAGTTCATTGCCGTCCTGCCCGGAACCAATGCCACGGGCGCGCAGCAAGTGGCGGAAAAGGTGCTGGCGGCCATTATCCAGCCATACCAGATTGATGGTCATGACCTGCGGGTGTCCTCCAGCATCGGGATTGCGATGTATCCGGACCAGGCTCAGGATGCCGACAACCTGATCAAGTATGCCGATGTGGCGATGTATCAGGCCAAGGAGAGTGGTCGCAACAAATATCTGCTTTTCGACAGCAGCATGAATGCCAGTGCCTATGAGCGCCTGCAATTGGAGAACGGGCTTCGCGGTGCGGTGGAGCGAAACGAATTGCGGCTTTATTACCAGCCGCAGATCGACCTGTTGGATGGTCGCCTGATTGGCTGCGAGGCGCTGGTGCGCTGGCAGCATGCAGAGATGGGTCTGGTTCCGCCGGGCAGTTTCATCCCTCTGGCTGAAGAAACTGGCCTGATCATGCCGATCAGCGATTGGGTACTGGAGGAAGCCTTGCGTCAGGCACGGGCCTGGCGTGATGCGGGGCTTCCGCATTTCACCGTCTCCGTCAACCTGTCGGCGCTGCAGTTCCGGCAGCGCAACCTGCATGAACAAGTGCAGCAATTGTTGCGGAAATATGACCTGCCTGCGGAGTCACTCGATCTGGAACTCACGGAAGGCGTGCTCATGCAGGGGGTAGAGCGGACGCTGACCATGCTGCACGAACTGACGATGATGGGCGTGGGTCTGTCGATTGACGATTTCGGCACCGGATATTCCTCGCTGTCCTACCTCAAACGCTTCCCGATTCAACAACTCAAGATCGACCAGACTTTTGTTCGCGACGTCACGACAGACAGCAACGATGCGACCATGGTGCGGACCATCATCCTGATGGCGCACAGTCTCAAACTGCACGTGATTGCAGAAGGCGTGGAGACCGAGGAGCAAGCCGCTTTCCTGCGTGAGGCCGGGTGTGAACGCGCACAGGGATACCATTTTGCCAGGCCGATGCCTGCTGTGGAGTTCGAGGAATACCTGAGGCAGAACAAGCACTCCTGACTTCGAACCATGTGAATGCTTGCTGTAATGTCTGCGGCTGGCGGCAGATGCGTTTCTTCATTCCCCGGAAATCTGCATGTCCGGAGGCCGTCCGTTCGATAGGACGGATTTATGCAGAATTCACTGGGCTTTTGAAATTGCCCGGAATTCATGCAGAATGGAGGCCTCTCCTTACGCAGGCCTTGTCGATGTTGCTCGATATCCGCACCATGATTGTGATGACGGCCCTGCTGGCCGCGATCATGGCGCTTCTGCTATGCGTCGCCTCCTGTTTCGGCAACAAAATGCACGGCGTCCGCTACTGGGCGCTGGCAGAACTCAGTATCGGTCTGGGGCTGGGGCTGGCCTATTTCATGATCGTACCGGCCGGCGGCCTGGTGGTCATGCTTGGCAGTATTTTCGTGGTGCTGGGGATGTGTGCCCAACTCGCGGGGATCCAGGCCTTCATCGAAGTGCCCGTCAGCAGGCGCCTGATTCTGACCCTGTTTGGTCTGGCCGTGGGATCAAATGCCTGGTTCGATCTCATCAGCCCCAACGTCGAGGCGCGCGTCATCTCCAACTCGCTTGTTTTCGCCGTCATCAATGGTCTCGCGGCACGTCTGCTGCTGGTCAAGGTCGAGCATCCCGCCCGGATCGCCTACTGGTTTACCGGCGGCGCCTTTGCGGCCATGGCACTGCTCTTCCTGGTCCGCGCGCTGATCATCATGAGGATGCCGGAGGGGACGTATTCCCTGTATTCCCAGGCTTCGATGAATCCGGCCAGTTTCTTTGTCGGCAGCGTCCTCCAGATGGTGCAGGTGTTCGGTTTTATCCTCATGGTGCATTTCAAGGTTTCCGCCGACCTGCAACGGCTGGCGACACGCGACAGCCTGACCGGTATTTTCAACCGGCGCAGCCTGGAAGAGCAATTCGGAAGGATGAGGGCGCTGCATCACCGTACGGGTGAAGCGTTGGCGATCATGATGATCGACATCGACCACTTCAAACAGGTCAATGACCGTTATGGTCATCTGGCAGGTGATCATGTGCTGCGTGGGCTGGCCAGGCTGATCGAGTCGGACATGCGGGAACAGGATTATCTGGCCCGCTACGGCGGGGAGGAGTTCTGCATTCTGATGCCTGCCACCACGGAAGAAGAGGCTGTGGTGGTGGCGGAACGGCTTCGGCAGAGCTTTGCGGAGACGCCCTTGCGTCCTCAGAGCGTTGAGCAGAGCTGGTTCAGCACCATCAGCATCGGTGTCGCCGATTCGCGTTTGGCAGGACTGGAATTTTCCGGCATTGTCGCGGCCGCTGATCGCGCTTTATATGAAGCCAAGCATTCCGGCCGTAACCGCGTGGTCGCGGCGACCAGTATCACTCCGCTGAAGTCCTGATCAGGACTTGTTGCCGAGCATGGCCCGGATGTTGGCCATGGCGGTGCGACCGGTTTCCTTCGCCGCAGCCGGGTCTGCGCCCGGCATGCCGCTGATGCGCAGGTCGTCCTGCGGAAGCTCGGCGATGAACCGGCTGGGCTCGCAGGCTTCGGTTTCGCCAGCTCGTTTCCTTTTGCGGCACCACGAGATATGCAATGAGCGTTCGGCGCGGGTGATGCCGACATACATCAGTCGCCGCTCTTCCTCGATGCGGTCGGTATCCACGGATTCGCGGTGCGGCAGGATGCCTTCTTCCACCCCGATCAGGAAGACATGGCCGAATTCCAGGCCCTTGGAGGCGTGCAGGGTGGAAAGCTTGACCGCGTCGATCTCCTCTTCGCGGCTTTCCAGCATGCTCATCAGCGCCACGGTCTGCGTCAGTTGCAGCAGATTGGATTCGTCGGCCTCGCCCTTGCGGGTCAGCCAGCCGATGAAGTCCAGCACGTTCTTCCACTTGCTTTCGGCGGCGCGCGGCTCCTCGGAGTCGTACAGAAACATTTCGTACTGGATCGCGCCGAGCAGGTCGTTCAATACCTCTCCTGCCGGATCCTTCACCGCGCGTTCCTGCATGCGGCTGATGAACTGGCAGAAAGTGAGCAGGTCGTCGAGTTGCTTCTGGCCGATCAGGTTCTGGAATTCCCCTTCAAATGCGGCCTCGAACAGCGAGATGTGTTTTTGTGCGGAATATTCGCCCAGGCGCTCCAGCGTAGTATTGCCGATGCCTTTCTTGGGTGTCGTCGCGGCCCGGATGAACGCCGGATCGTCATCTTCGTTGGCGATCAGCCTCAAATAACTGACGATATCCTTGATCTCGGCCTTGTCGAAGAACGACTGCCCGCCGGAAACGGTATAAGGGACCTTGTGCTCGCGCAGTTTCTCTTCCAGGATGCGCGACTGATGGTTGCCGCGGTAGAGCACGGCGTAGTCTGCGAACTTGGTGCGGTGCTCGAACTTGTGCGCCAGCAGCTTCATGACCACGGCTTCGGCTTCGTGATCCTCGTCGCGCATGGCCACGACCTGGATCGGATCGCCGGTACCGTGCTCGCTCCATAACTGCTTCTCGAACAGTTTCGGATTGTTGGAAATGACCTGGTTGGCGGCACGCAGGATGCGCACGGTGGAGCGGTAATTCTGTTCCAGCTTGATCACCTTGAGTTTCGGAAAATCTTCGGTGAGCTGGCGCAAATTTTCCACGTCGGCACCGCGCCAGCCGTAGATGGCCTGGTCGTCGTCGCCCACCGCCGTAAAACGGCCTTCGACTCCCGTCAGCAGTTTGACCAGTGTGTACTGGCAGGCGTTGGTGTCCTGATATTCGTCGATCAGCAGGTATTTCAGCTTGCGCTGCCATTTCTCCAGCGCCTCCGGATGCTGCTGGAACAGTTCCACCGGCAGGCGGATCAGGTCGTCGAAGTCCACTGCCTGATAGGCTTTCAGTGTCTGCTGGTAGAGCTGGTAGATTTTCGCGGCCGCGTGGCTGTTTTCCTCATCCGCCTGCAACAGGGCCTGGTCAGGGTTGAGGAAGGCGTTTTTCCAGCCGGAAATCTGCCACTGCGTGCGTCGCAGCAACTGCTTGTCCGTAGTGGCCAGGATATCGGACAGGATCTTGAAGCTATCCGATGCGTCGAGGATGGAAAACTGGGGCTTGTAACCCAGACGGGTGGCTTCCTGTCGCAGCATCTGCAAGCCCAGTGAGTGGAACGTCGTGACTGTGAGCCCCTTGCTCGGCTTATCCTTCAGCAGGGTGCCGACGCGTTCCTGCATTTCCTTCGCCGCCTTGTTGGTGAAGGTGATGGCCGCGATTTCCTTGGGCAGGTATCCGCAATGCTCGATCAGGTGCACGATCTTGTGCGTGATCACGCGCGTCTTGCCGCTTCCGGCACCGGCGAGGACGAGCAGGGGGCCGTCCAGGTACTTGACGGCTTCGCGCTGCGGAGCATTGAGTTTGGAAAGCATAAGGCGCGCAAGTTTACCGGTTGGACGCTCGGGTGTCACTTGTGGAGCAGGTCTTCGCCAGTGCCGGATCGATCCGGATACAGGCCTGACGGTGCTTGCCGCATCAAGCCTGGTTGCGCAAATTTTATGCAGGACGCTTGCAAACTGCCTCGCGTCCCAGCACGCCGACCTGCGCAGCGCCCATGATTTAATATATTATGGGTCATTAAATTGGATGAGCCTTGCCAGGGTTGACCCGGGAAATCCATGCTGAGCGCTATTTGCATGATCCCTAAGAGGCTCACTCGGTGGACTCAACCTTGAACCGGCAATTGCCTGAGGAGGGAATATGACAGATGAGCAGTCAAAGGACCGGATCGTGTTCGTCAACCTGCTCCGCGAAGAACGTCAGATCGATGAATCATCCATCATCGATCGTAGCCTGCGAGCCGTCGAGCGCTGGGCTTCCGAGCGTGCAAGCATCCAGAAAATCGATGAACTGGTCAGTAAAGCGGTCGGGATAGAGCCCGCGAAAAAAGGCAATGCCGTGATGCACGAGCAGGTCGAGTCCTTCAGGCAAAGTCTCAAGCCTGGAGAATGCGGGGTGTTTGCCCACGGTAACTGGATGACGGTCATTGACGATCGTCTTGGAACGCCGCCTGGACGTGACAAGATGACGGCGCTTGGCATCGAGCAAATCCTCAAGCAGCATGGGTGTACGTCTGACATGCCGGTGATCCTGTATTCCTGCAATACCGGCCACGGGGCCACCCCCCTGGCGCTTGAACTCAGTGCCTATGATCCTACCGTGGTCGCGCCGGACGGCTTTATTGCCGAGTTCGTGACCGACAGCCACCCGGGCATCTATAGAGGGGACGAGAAAACCGGTTCCGTCGACTATTCCGATGTTGGGCAATGGCGGGTTTTCAGTCACGGCAAGGAAATTGCCAGATACGACTGGGGCTCCGAGCAGATTCATCAGCCTTCCGCACATGAGCTGGAAGGGCCAGCACGTTAAAAGATTGAATGTGTATACAAATTTCTCTCGCTGCCATTGACAACGCCCGAGGGCGGGGCTTGTGTCCAGCTCCCCAAACGTCTCGTCGATGGATGATACGAAGCGACCTGCCTGCGGTAAAATCCTCACCTTCACTAGATGCAGGAGCCGCGTGACATGAATATCCCAGTAGAGCTGAAATATGCCAAGACCCACGAGTGGGCACGCCTGGAGGCGGATGGGACCGTCACAGTGGGGATTACCGACCACGCTCAGGAGGCGCTGGGCGATGTCGTGTTCATCGACCTGCCGGCCGTCGGTCGCTCCCTTCAGGCCGGCGAAGAAGTCGCCGTCATCGAGTCGGTCAAGGCCGCATCCGACATCCATGCTCCGGTGGCCGGCACCGTCATCGCCGTCAATCAGGCTGCTGCGGATGCGCCGGAGAGCATCAATGAAGATGCCTACGCGGCCTGGCTCTTCAAGCTGCAACCTTCCTCGTCCGGGGATCTTGAGCAACTGCTCAGTGCGGACGCCTATCAGCGCACCATTGCCGACTGAATCAGTCCCAAGCGTCACGCTCCCGGCGCGACCCGCGTGGTGATCTGAGGTAAAATTCCGGTCATTTCATTGACTGGATAAACCATCGTGGCTCAATACGTCATGTCGATGCTCCGCGTGAGCAAGGTCGTGCCGCCCAAGCGGCAGATCATCAAGGATATTTCCCTTTCTTTCTTCCCCGGTGCCAAGATCGGTCTGCTGGGCCTGAACGGCTCCGGCAAATCCACCGTGCTGCGCATCATGGCGGGCGCGGACAAGGAATTCGAAGGCGAAGTGCAATGGCAGCCGAATCTTTCCATCGGTTATCTGCCGCAGGAGCCGGAACTCGATCCGACCAAGACCGTGCGCGAGGAAGTCGAGTCCGGCATGGGCGCCGTCATGGAAGCCAAGGCCAAGCTGGATGCCATCTATGCCGCTTACGCCGAACCGGATGCCGATTTCGACAAGCTGGCCGAAGAGCAGGCCAAGTACGAGAACATCCTCGCCGCCAGCGGCAGCGACACCGAAACCCAGCTGGAAATCGCGGCCGATGCGCTGCGATTGCCGCCGTGGGACGCGAAGATCGAGCATCTGTCGGGCGGGGAGAAGCGTCGCGTGGCACTGTGCAAACTGCTGCTATCCAAACCAGACATGCTGCTGCTGGATGAACCGACCAACCACCTCGATGCCGAGTCCGTCGAATGGCTGGAGCAGTTCCTGGTACGATTCCCGGGGACCGTGGTCGCCGTGACCCACGACCGCTACTTCCTCGACAACGCTGCCGAGTGGATCCTGGAACTGGATCGCGGCCAGGGCATCCCCTGGAAGGGTAACTACTCCAGCTGGCTGGAGCAGAAGGAAGCCCGTCTGGAGCAGGAAAACAAGCAGATTGACGCCCACATGAAGGCGATGAAGACCGAGCTGGAATGGGTGCGCCAGAACCCCAAGGCGCGCCAGGCCAAGTCCAAGGCGCGTCTGTCCCGCTTCGAGGAACTGAATTCCGTCGAATATCAGAAGCGCAATGAAACCCAGGAAATCTTCATTCCGCCAGGCGAGCGACTGGGTGACAAGGTCATCGAGTTCAACAACGTATCCAAGGGCTTCGGCGATCGCCTGCTCATCGATAACCTGTCCTTCAGCATCCCGCCGGGCGCCATCGTCGGTGTGATCGGCCCTAACGGTGCCGGTAAGTCCACGCTGTTCAAGATGATTCAGGGCGCCGACAAGCCGGATTCCGGCGAAATTGTCGTCGGCCCGACTGTGAATATTGCCGCCGTGAACCAGTCTCGTGAGGGGCTGGAAGACAAAAAGACCGTGTTCGAGGCCATTTCCGGCGGTGCGGATGTACTGTCCGTTGGCCGTTTTGAAATGCCCAGCCGCGCCTACATCGGCCGGTTCAACTTCAAGGGCGGTGACCAGCAGAAAATCGTTGGCCAGCTATCCGGCGGGGAACGTGGGCGCCTGCATCTGGCCAAGACCCTGATTGCGGGCGGCAATGTGCTGCTGTTGGATGAACCTTCCAACGACCTCGACGTCGAAACCTTGCGCGCACTGGAAGATGCCTTGCTGGAATTTGCCGGCTGCGTGCTGGTGACGTCCCACGACCGCTGGTTCCTCGACCGGATCGCCACGCACATCCTGGCAGCCGAAGGAGATTCGCAGTGGACCTTCTTCAACGGCAATTATCAGGAGTACGAAGAAGACAAGCGCAAGCGTCTGGGTGAAGAAGGCGCCAAGCCCAAGCGGATCCGCTACCGGCCGATCACACGTTAGGGGCTTGTGGCTGGAACATTTATTGCTGAGGTTTCTGGGCAGGCCGTAATATTAATTTGCTCTGTTCAGGCCTAATTTTTTAATGACAACGTTAGGAATCAATATGAAATCACTGATCCATACCCTGATTGCAACATCCCTGGGCGTTGCCCTGCTGGCTGGCTGCGAGAAAAAGGAAGAACCGGCTCCTGCCGAACCTGCAGCTCCGGCAGCGGTTGCACCGGCACCTGCTGCGCCGGCACCGGTCAAGGAAGAGCCGGGTGGCTGGGTGCCGCCAGCCGCAGACGCCGCACCCGCAGCGCCTGCGGCCCCTGCAACGCCAGAGGCGCCTGCTGCGCCAGCTTCCGCAAGCTAGCTTCGGGGGTGCTGGCAATCAAAAAGCCAACCGTTTCAGGTTGGCTTTTTTATGGAAATGCACTTATTTGGGGCTGTCGAAGCTTTCGTGGCGCACTTCCTGATCACTCGGGTCCGATTGCGGGATGATCACGAAGTTGAACGACTTGGTGGCCTTGGCAGTGGCGGCATCGAGATCGATCTTGACCGGCACCTTCAGGTCCTTGCCGGCCTGTACCGTGACCGGGTTGGCGTTGGCACCGAAATTCACGGCTTCCATCGGAATACCATCTGTCTTGATCAGGAATTGTGTTGGCACCTGTTGTTTGTTGACCAGATGGATCTCATAGCGGTTGCGGATTTTTCCGTCTGACAATTCGACGTACAACGGCTGCCTGACCTGGGCGATACGGACTTCGAATTCCGTACGGGTCGCGAAGTTGTAAACAAGTACGCCTATCATGATAGCGAGCGCGCCGGCATAACCCAGCACCTTGAGGCGCATGAAGTCCAGATGTGGTTTTGCCGGCGGTACCTTCTTGAGATTGGCCTCGGAGTCGTAGCGGATCAGGCCGCGCTGCCAGCCCAGCGAATCCATGATGGTATTGCAGGCGTCGATGCACAAGCCGCAGGAAATGCATTGGTATTGCAGTCCTTTGCGAATATCGACCCCGGTCGGGCAGACCTGGACACAGTAGCCGCAGTCGATGCAGTCGCCATGGCCCTTGGCCTTGCGTTCCTCCTGGGTGTGCACGCCGGACTTGGCGACGATGCGGCCAGCGGTGCCTTCGCCACGCTGAGCATCATAAGCCGGTACCAGCGTGTCTGCTTCGTACATCACGCTCTGGAATCGTGCGTAAGGGCACATGTAGATGCAGACCTGTTCACGCAGCAACGCACCAGCCAGGAAGGTGGAAATGGTGAGGAACAGGACACCGTAGTAGGCGGTGGAAATGACGTCGCCGCTGAAGAATCGCTCGATAAAGCCGGAAGTGTGGTTGAAGTAGGCGATAAAGGTAAAAGCCGTCCAGAATGACAGGAGCAGCATCAGGAAACGGGCGCCGCCGACCTTGAGGACCTTTTCCACGTTCCAGGGCTGCTTGGCCAGCCGGATGCGGGCCGGGCGTTCGCCCTGGATATAATGCTCGATCAGCATGAAGGCATCGGTCCACAGTGTCTGGAAGCAGAAATAACCGCACCAGGCGCGACCGATCAGGCCCGTGGTGAAGAACAGCAGGGCGCCGGCGATGAACAATACCAGTGAAAGCAGGAAGATATCCTGCGGATAGACTACCAGGTCGAACAGGAAGAAGCGGCGTGATACAAGGTCGAACATGATTGCTTGCTGGGCGCCGCTCGGCCGTGCCCAGGGCAGCCAGGGCAGGACGAAATAAACGGCATAGGCAAGCAGCAGGACAGCCGTCTTGAAGTTGCGGAAATTGCCTTTGACGGTGCGGGTATAGATAGGAATACGTTTTTGGTAGAGTGGAACTTCGATTTCTTCGTCATCCATGTTCGGGTTCATTCAAAGGCTCCTTCAAACTCGTTTAAATCAGATCAGACAAGTATATCAGAATATCCTAATATGTTGATGTTGGCGTATCGCGGGCAGGCCGTAAATTGAAACCGATATCTGAAGGGCTCGGCCATCCGGTCGACCGTAGTTTAGCGCAGCTGCAGTTGGTCGAGCATAGCATCGAAGCGCAGCTCGAGTTTGAACATCAGGTGAAATTGCGTGACCAGCTGGAAATCGAACTGGCCAAATGTTTCCCCCATGGAAAGCTGGTCTTGCGAGGAAACATGTTCAGATTTGAGCCCACCATCGACCCGGAGGTGATGCGGTCTTACCTGATCCAGGATGGACGGGTGAAAGGCATCATGTACATCAATGTGTTGCGCAAGGTATGTGTCGCACTGGATTGGGCTATCTTGTGAGCGTTACCGCGACGGGTGATTTTTAAGGGTTGGGCATGCCGTTCTGACCGGGCTGCGGGGATGAAACTTCCTGTTGCTGATCCGCTAGCTGATTCAGCATTTCCGCGATATCCCACTCGCATCCCCCGCAGCCGGAGATGGCACCGGTTCTTCTGGAAATGGCTTCCATGCTGACCAGACCTTGTTCGAACAGGCGCTGAATCTCAATACGCGTCGTTCCACTGCAGTGGCACATCACTTCATCTGGTGGATTCGAGTCTTGGCAGTCCATGTGAGGGTGTTAGTTCCCGTATTACATATATTTCGTATTGTAACGGTCCTGCATGCAGGCCGGGATGCCGGTGTGATCGCTCCCCGGTCTCGAGGCAACAAAAAAGCCAGCCGTTTCGGGCTGGCTTTGCAAACTGCGATTGTGCGAAGGTTTAGAAACCGTTCGGGAAATCGTAGCTGTAGTGCTTGCGCAGCGGCTTGACCACTTCCCACTGGCTATCGAGGCCAGCGTGGAATGCCACCAGGTCACCAGCCACGATACGGACCGGTTCGCCACCCTTCGGGGTGACCAGGATTTCGCCTTCCAGCACGTAAGCGCACTCGGTGGATCCGAAATCGATCGGGAAGCGGGAGACTTCCTTTTCCCAGATGGCCCAGTTGGACACGCCCAGTTGCTTCAGCTGTTCTTCGCTCGGGTTGTGAACGATGGTAATTTTGCTCATGAGTAAATCCTTAAACCAATGAATGATTGACGTTAATGCGTCGGGCGCGACTATACTAGCTTTAGGTGATTATGGCGAATGAAAATCACCGGATGTTGGCGTTGGACGCGTAGAAGGCTAAACTGCCGGCTTCCAGAACAATAAAGGTTATTGCCATGTCGCTCGGTCCAGTGATGATCGATGTCGAGGGAACTGAACTCAATGACGACGATATCCGTCGCCTGCAGCATCCGTTGGTGGGCGGGGTCATCCTGTTCGCGCGCAACTACAAGTCCCCAACGCAGTTGATGGCCCTGACTGCGTCGATCCACGCGGTACGCCAGCCTCCCTTGCTGATTGCAGTTGACCACGAGGGCGGACGCGTACAGCGCTTTCGTGACGGGTTTACCCGGATTCCAGCCATGCGTGAATTGGGCAAGGTGTGGGATCACAGTCCTAAACGAGGACGCCAGTTGGCGGAGGAGGCGGGGTGGGTGCTTGCGGCCGAGTTGCGCGCCCACGGCGTGGATTTCAGTTTCACCCCGGTACTGGACATCGATTATGGCAATAGCGGCGTGATCGGCGATCGCGCTTTTCACAGCAATCCCAAGGCGATCGGAGAACTCGCGCAATCACTGATGCAGGGTCTCAAGCGCGGCGGCATGGCATCTGTCGGCAAGCACTTCCCCGGGCATGGATTCGTTGCGGCGGATTCCCATGTGGCCATTCCGGTGGATGAGCGCAGTTTTACCGAGATCGAGCAGGCCGATGTCGAGCCATTCCGCCGCATGGTGGACGCAGGCATGCAAGCCGTGATGCCGGCCCATGTGATTTACCCGAAGATCGATGAAAAACCCGCAGGATTCTCCCGGATCTGGCTGCAGCAGGTGCTGCGCCGCCACCTCGGTTTCAATGGCGTGATTTTCAGCGACGATCTGTCCATGGAGGGCGCTGTCGTCGCCGGCAGTGTCACTCAGCGTGCGGAAGCGGCTTTCAACGCGGGCTGCGACATGATTCTGGTGTGCAACCGACCGGATCTGGTGGATGAGTTGCTGGCCAACCTGGATCTGAAGATTTCTGCGGTCAGCATGGCGCGCCTGGCCCGCATGCATGGTCATCGCCCGGCCCCGACGCTCGCCTCCCTGCATGAGGATCCGGAGTTCATGCGTGCCGTGCATGCAGTCGCCAATCTCGGGATACATGAAGGCTATCTGCAGCTAGGGTAGTCGATTGTTTTTATTGTAAAAAGATCGTACACTGCAATTTCTGCCCTACTTAATTGGGGATTTCTTGGCCATTTCAGGTATATCTCAGTCAGTCTCGCTCCTGAACGCCTATAGCAACCAGGCGCAGGGGAATGACGTGCATGGCAGCCCGCTGGCTGCCCCACAGCAAAAGAATTCTGCCGTACAAACTGAATTGAGCCACTATGGCCAGGTCAGGAACAGCTTGGCTGAACTGAAAACCAGTGCGCGCGTGCTCAAGGAGTCCAGTCAGTCTTCTTCTGGCAACGAGATCAAGGTGGCTGTTCAGAATTTCGTCCAGTCCTACAATAACCTCAATCAGCAGGTGCAGGTCCCCTCTGTCCAGCAGTCTGGGGCTTCTAGGAGTGATCCTCGCTCTGTCAGTGCCCTTCAGGACATTAATAAGGCTCTGAATGTCAATGGTGACGGGGCAGGTGGTGCGCTAGAGAAACTCGGCCTGGAAAGGCAGAAAGATGGCGGTCTGGGCCTGAATCAGGCCGCCTTGGACAAAGCGGCCGATAACAAGGCATTGGCTGGGCAATATGGTGAGCTGGCCGATCGCGTTATCCAGGCCGCCGACAGGCAGCTATCGATCAGTGCCAGCAATGGTGCCCAGGGCGGTACAGTGCAGAATTCGAACAGCATTTCCCGGGATCAGGAAAACAGCCAGAAATCCGCGCAGGATCAGCAGGAGGCGCGGCGGCTTCAGCAGCAGCGGCTGACAGCGCAGCTCGAAAGTGCTTCGGGTCATACAGGGCGAACTGCCGTCAGCAGCTATTTCAGCGTCGCGTCTCTCTAATATTCCCGGATTCACTTGAAACTTTAGCCACCTTTGGCTAGTCTTACACTCAGTTTTCAACAAGAGGGTTATCTACACATGCAATCCGACTACCAGATCAATGCTTCCAATACAGCCGTACTGACCGATAGCGCGCACAAGGTATTGCGCAATACTTACATGCTTCTCGGTCTGACCATGATCCCGACCGTGATTGGTGCCGTTGCTGGCATGAGCATGAATTTCGCCTGGGCTGCGCAGCATCCGATCATGTTTACCATTGGCGCCATTGCCGCGATGATGGGCCTGTTCATGGGGATTCAGGCTAACCGCAACAGTGCGCTGGGTGTTGTGTTGCTGCTGGTGCTGACCGGGCTGATGGGCGTCATGCTGGGCCCGATCCTGCAACTCGCCATGCATCTGCGCAACGGCGGCCAACTGGTGACCCTGGCAGCGGGTGGGACTGGCATCATCTTTCTGACGCTGGCAGGCGTGGCGACGACCACCAAAAAGGATTTCAGCTTCCTGGGCAACTTCCTGCTGGTGGGCCTGATTCTCCTGATCGTGGCATCGCTGGCCAACATGTTCTTCCAGATTCCGGCGCTTTCGCTGGCGATGTCGGGTGTGGCCGTGCTGCTGTTCTCCGGTTTCATCCTGTTTGACGTCAGCCGTATCGTCCAGGGTGGGGAAACCAACTATGTGATGGCGACCCTGGCGATTTACCTGGATATCTACAACCTCTTCGTCAATCTGCTGCAGCTGTTGATGGCACTGATGGGCGAGCGTGATTGATCGCTATCTGTAGTTCAAAAAACCCGCCGTAAGGCGGGTTTTTTATTGGCCATCGTTGAAATGCAACACGCCGCCCCCATCATGCCGGGTAGCGTAACGATCAATGGCATCGATATTGCTAGACATTACTCAACATCACGGTTTACTGAAAGGAGACGCATCATGATGCTGATATTTCTGGCGCTCGCGCTCTTGGGGCTGCCGTTGATGATCATGAACAAGACATTTGCCCGGCTGGTATTCGTCAGCACCTACGCCGGCCTGGCGCATTTGTTGGTGTTGGCGGTGGTGGTACTGCTGGTCTGGTTCGGGATGCGCTACGAGGCTATTTCCCGCGTCTGGCGGCGAAGAATGCGCTGAGCAGGCCACCGCAATCGGCGGCCAGGATGCCGCCGGTGACTTCGGTATGATGGTTCAGACGCGGCTCGGCCATCAGGTCGATCACGCTGCCGCAGGCCCCGGTCTTGGGATCCGAGGCGCCGTAGACGAGGCGGGCAATGCGTGCGTGCTGGATGGCGCCGGCACACATGGCACAGGGTTCCAGCGTGACGTAAAGCGCACAGCCGACCAGGCGGTAGTTGCCAATCCGTTCCGCGGCATCGCGCATGGCCCTGATCTCCGCATGAGCACTGGGATCATGTCCGGAAATCGGGGCGTTGTAGCCTCGTCCGATGATTTCGCCATCTCGCACGACGATGGCGCCGACCGGCACTTCGCCGGCATCAGCCGCTTCCTGTGCCAGTTGCAGTGCGATGCGCATGTAATCCTGATCGTTCAAATCCTGAATTCCCTGACTTGTTGCCTAAATGCCTCAATAGTGTGCGTGTCGGCGAATTTCCCGTAGCACAGGCTGGCGTATTCTACCGTCAAAGCATGGATCCTGTCGGCGTGTTCGGGAAATGCATGGGCAGCGCGAGTTCCGAAATCGATCGGTCCTTCCTGCCGTCGGATGTCGAGGCCTGCACGCGCCAGCTTTCGCTGCAGCTTGCGATAGGCGGCTTGCAGCGGTTCTTCGCGTTGCCTCTTCAGCAGCATGAAGGTCAACGTGAGCGTGAGGGCGGAACCCAGCAACCCCATCATGAGCAACACCATGTCCCCTGCGGATAGACGGCTGCCTGCCAGTCGAGATAACAGCGCCATCTGGCGATGTTCATCGTAACC
>JAKOVB010000112.1 GCA_029782295.1 Pseudomonadota bacterium | reverse complement strand
AACAGCGACGGCACCGTCCGGCTGCCCGGCCTCGACAATCACGCCATGGGCACCATCTTCGAGGAGTTGGTGCGCCGCTTCAATGAGGAGAACAACGAGGAGGCCGGCGAGCACTGGACGCCCCGTGACGCCGTCAAACTGATGGCCCGGCTTATCTTTGAACCGATCGCCGATCAGATCGAATCGGGCACGTATCTACTCTACGACGGCGCCTGCGGCACGGGCGGCATGCTGACGGTCGCTGAAGAGACCTTGCTCGAACTGGCCCGCCAGCGGGGCAAACAAGTCTCGGTGCACCTTTTCGGCCAGGAGATCAACGCCGAGACCTACGCCATTTGCAAAGCCGACCTTTTGCTCAAGGGGGAGGGTGACGCCGCCGACAACATCGTCGGCGGGCCGGAGCATTCGACCCTGTCCAACGACGCCTTCCCCGGTCGCACCTTCGACTTCATGCTTTCCAACCCGCCCTACGGGAAGAGCTGGAAGAGTGACCTGGAACGGATGGGCGGCAAGACTGGCATCAAGGATCCCCGCTTTGTCGTGCAGCACCGGGGCGAGGAGCTTTCGCTGATCACCCGCACCAGCGACGGCCAGATGCTGTTCCTCGTGAACATGCTTTCCAAGATGAAGCACGACACCCCGCTCGGCAGTCGCATCGCCGAGGTGCACAACGGCTCGTCGCTGTTTACGGGGGACGCCGGCCAGGGCGAAAGCAATATCCGCCGCTGGATCATCGAGAACGACTGGCTCGAGGCCATTGTCGCCCTGCCGCTCAACATGTTTTACAACACCGGCATCGCCACGTATATCTGGGTACTGACGAACCGCAAGCCTCACCACCGCAAAGGGTATGTGCAACTCATTGACGCCACGCAGTGGTACACGCCTTTGCGCAAGAACCTGGGCAAGAAGAACTGCGAGCTGTCCGAAGCGGACATCCGCCGCGTCCTCGACACCTTCCTCCAATTCAAGGAGACCGAGCAGTCCAAGATCTTCCCCAACGCGGCCTTTGGCTATTGGAAAGTGACGGTGGAGCGCCCCCTGCGCCTGAAAGGTATCGACCCCGAGCACGCCTACAAGGCCGCCGAGATCAAGAAGCTTAAAGAAACCTGCGAGCGTGCCGACGACGCACCGCCGGTGATCAAAAAAATCCACAAGCCCGGCACCGCGCCCGACCCGCTGCGCGGCCTGTTTGAGGTTGTCATTGGCGGCAAGCGACGCGTGGTGGAGTATGAACCGGACAAAGAATTGCGCGACAGCGAGCAAATCCCGTTCCTTGAGTGCCAGGCCTGCCATCAGCCCGGTTACCTGCCAAGCCCGGAAGATCAACGCGCAGCCATCGAAACGTTTCTGCGCCGCGAAGTCCTGCCCTATGCGCCGGACGCCTGGTACGATCCGGCAAGCGTCAAGGTGGGCTACGAAATCAACTTTAACCGCTACTTCTACAAGCCCAAGGCTCTCCGCAGCCTGGAGGAGATCCGCGCCGACCTGCTGGCGGTGGAGAAAGAGTCGAAAGGGTTGTTGGAAGAGATTTTGGGAGGCGGGCAACGATGAAGGCCACCGAAGCGAAATTCCTTGACTTCTTGAGGAAATCGCCGCAGTTCATTATTCCCATTTACCAGCGACAATATTCATGGACCGAGCGCCAGTGCCGGCAGCTCTGGGACGATATCATACGTGCCGGCTCCAGCGAAGATGTCGCCGCTCACTTCGTGGGCTCGATTGTCTATATCGAGGACGGTATCTACCAGGTCACGAGCCAATCTCGCCTGCTGGTGATCGATGGTCAGCAGCGACTGACCACGATTTCGCTCCTGCTCGAAGCCTTGGCGCGGCGCGTTGGCGACCGGGAACCGGTGGAAGGCTTCTCGGCCAAGAAGATTCGCAGCTACTACCTGATGAACCCGTTAGAGGAAGGTGACCGAGCCTACAAGCTGCTCCTTACCGAGACCGACCGCGACACCCTGAACGCCATCGTAAGCCAAAAGGAACTTCCGGCGGAGCATTCGGTGCGCGTCGCTCAAAATTTCGAGTTCTTCAAAGAACAGGTCGCTGCCCTCGGCGACGATCTCTCCGTCCTCTGTCACGGCCTCGCCAAGCTGGTCATCGTAGATATCGCGCTGACCCGTGGCCAGGATAATCCGCAACTCATTTTCGAGAGCATGAACTCAACGGGCCTCGACCTCACTCAGGCGGACCTCATTCGCAACTTTATACTCATGGGGCTCGAGCCCGAACATCAGACCCGCCTCTACAGGGACTACTGGCGGCCGATGGAGCGCGCCTTCGGCCAGGAGGCCTACGGCAGCCACTTTGACGCCTTCATGCGTCACTATCTGACGATGCGCATCGGCGAAATTCCAAGAAAAGAGGACGTCTACGAGACCTTCAAGGCGTACGCGCGCCGCCCCGACGTGGCAGAGAAAGGCGTCGACGGCTTGGTGGCCGATATCCACCGCTTCGCCAACTATTACTGTGCCATGGCGCTCGGGCAGGAGCAGGACAAGGAACTGGGAGCTGCATTCCGTGATCTGCGCGAACTCAAGGTGGACGTCGCCTGGCCGTTCTTGCTCGAACTCTACGATGACTACAGGCAAGGTCTGCTGCCGAAAAAGGACCTGCTCCGCGCCGTGCGGCTTGTCGAGTCATACGTGTTCCGCCGCGCTGTTTGCGGTATTCCGACGAACTCGCTCAATAAGACCTTTGCCACATTCCGACGCGCACTGGATAAGAATCGCTATCTTGAGAGCATCGAGGCACACTTTCTGTCGCTTCCGTCGTACCGGCGCTTTCCGCGCGACGAAGAGTTCGAGCGCGAGCTGAAAAGACGTGACCTATACAACTTCCGCAGCCGCTCCTACTGGCTCAGGCGAATCGAAAACTACGGCCGCAAGGAGCCTGTGCCGGTTGATGAGTACACGATTGAGCACATCTTGCCGCAGAACGAGAACCTTTCGCCCGAATGGCAAAAAGCGCTTGGTCCAAACTGGAAGAAAGTCCAGGAGACGTGGCTGCACACCCTCGGCAATCTCACGCTGACCGGGTACAACTCCGAGTACAGCGACCGGCCCTTCCCCGAAAAGCGCGACATGCCCGGTGGCTTTCGCGAGAGTCCCCTGCGCCTCAATCAGGGGTTGGGTGCGGTTGAGGTTTGGAACGAGGAGGCGATCCAGGCCCGAGCCGACCGGCTGGCCAAGCTGGCGCTTGAAGTGTGGCCGGCACCTACTCTGCCGGATGAAGTGCTCGAGCGCTATCGGAAGAAACCTGCCGCCAAGCCGACCTACACCATCGAGGATCACCCGTACCTCTTGTCCGGACCGATAAGAGACCTGTTCGAGGCCTTCCGCAAGGAGGTGCTGGCGCTCGATCCTTGCGTGACCGAGGAGTTTCTTAAGCTCTACGTGGCTTATAAGGCCGAGACCAACTTTGTAGACGTGGTGCCGCAGAAGAAACGGCTGCTCCTCTCGCTCAACATGAAATTCCACGAGGTCCACGATCCGCGCGGCCTGTGCAGAGACGTATCCGGCCGCGGGCGCTGGGGCAATGGAGATGTCGAAGTCGGCCTCAGCAGGTTGGATGATCTGCCCTATGTGATGGGTCTCGTGCGGCAGGCATTCGAGAAACAGATGGAGAACGGGGAGGCCGCGTCATGATCGAGAAGCTGAAACCTTACCCCGCGTACAAAGACTCCGGCGTAGAGTGGTTGGGAAAGGTGCCCGCGCATTGGGAAGTGCGTGCCATCCGCCATATAACTAGCCCAGTGAAGGGAAAGCAGCCCAAGGCTCTTTACTCAAAAGATGAAGCACCAGCGGGAGCACAACCTTATCTTACCATGCAGTACATGCGCGGGCATAAGGGTACCGCTAAAGCACTCTACTCGCTAAGTGATGGGCTGGTCACAGCAAGAAAAGGGGATGTCCTCTTATTGTGGGATGGGGCTAACGCAGGCGAATTTTTCTTAGCTAAGGATGGTGTCGTTCCATCTACTGCTGCTTTGTTGGCCACCGATAAACACGATAGGCATTACCTGTACTTCATGTTAAAACAGTGCGAGCCATGGCTCAGAGCGTTCTCGACGGGAATGGGTATCCCGCATGTTGATGGGAGCTTTCTCAAGCAGATGCAGATTGCCCTTCCCCCCCTCTCCGAACAAACCGCCATCGTCCGCTTCCTCGATTACATGGACCGGCGCATCCGGCGCTACATCCGCGCCAAGCAGCGGCTGATCAAGCTGCTGGAGGAGTACAAGCAGGCCCTCATCCACCAAGCCGTCATCGGGCAGATTGACGTCCGCACCGGCGAGCCGTATCCGGCGTACAAAGAGTCCGGCGTGGAGTGGCTGGGAAAGGTGCCGGAGCATTGGAAGGTGGTGCCGTTGAAGTTCTTGTCCCGACGAGTGCAAAACGGATCAACACCTCCAACTTCAAATGAAGCGTTTTATCATGCCGGTACGGTTCCGTGGTATGGTCCGTCGAGTTGCGGTTACGAAGAACAGGTTGGCAAGCCCGTTCGCTTGTTGAATGAGATGGCGTTTCAATCTGGAGTGGCGCGACTGATTAGCGCTCCGGCCCTTCTAGTGGTAGTAATCGGTGCTACTGCTGGACGCATGGCACTATTGAATCAAAATGGCGCCACGAATCAACAGATAACAGCCTATGAGCTTAACACCAAACAAGTAATTCCTGCGTTTGCAATTAAACAGCTCCGCCCAGCGGAGTCTTGGCTTCGAGGTACTGCGTCAACGGCAACGATCCCGATTCTTAATACCAGCATCGTATCCCGGTTGTTGGTCGCTCTCCCGCCCCTCCCCGAACAAATCGCCATCGTCGAGTACCTCGACGCCCAGACGGCCAAGATCGATGCCGCCATGGCCGCCGCTCGCCGCGAAATCGAACTTCTGCGCGAATATCGCACGCGTTTGATCGCCGATGTGGTCACCGGCAAGGTAGATGTGCGCGAGGTGGCGGCACAGTTGCCGGAGGAGCCGCCTGAGGAGGGCGAGTGGATGGACACGGAGGAGGCAGTCGAAGGCGAGGCGGCCGACGATGAGGCTATCGCAGAAACTTTCTCCGAGGAGGAAGTTGCACGATGACCGCAGCCGACACCAGCGAAGCCGGGCTCGAAACGCTGATCTGTCGAACGCTGACGGGTACCGACTGTTTACCCCGACCGGCCGGCATGCCGGCGTTCGTTGCCGCGACGCCGGCATCTTACGGCGGCGTGGGTTGGCTCCCCGGCGACCCGGCGGATTACGACCGGGAGTATTGCGTCGATCTCGTTCAGCTTACGGCCTTTCTGCGTGCGACGCAGCCGAAGGTTGCAGACGCGCTTGACCTGGATCACGACAGTCCCACACGGCGCAAGTTTCTTGCGCGGCTTCAGGGCGAGGTGAGCAAGCGCGGCGTGGTGGACGTATTGCGCAACGGGGTTCAGCACGGACCGCACCACATCGAGCTTTTCTACGGCACGCCTTCGCCGGGAAACGCGCAAGCCCGGGCGCTGTATGCGCAGAACCGCTTTACCGTCAC
>JAKOVB010000075.1 GCA_029782295.1 Pseudomonadota bacterium | reverse complement strand
TCCGAATCCAGATCCCCGGGCCCTGCCTTAACCCGGTGGTCGAGAACCTCTCGACCGGGGAGAAGATCGCCCTGACGCTGGACGTCCTGGAGGGGCAGACGATCCTGATCGATACCACGTACGGATCCCTGCTCTGCAGGCTACAGGCCCGAAACGGCACCCAGACCAACGCCATGCAGTACCTGACGCCAGACTCGACGTTCTGGCAGTTGCAGCCTGGTGAGAACATCGTGACCTTTTCGGCGCCGAGCGGGAGCGTCGAGGTCACGATCGAGTATGCATCCCGCTATACAGGAGTATGAAGAATGGCAGATCCGATATCGGTTCCGATCGGGGAGATCGGGTATAAGGACATGATCGAAAAGGCGGTTGAACACTGGTATGTCGAGCTCCAGGATGGAGCGGGGTCCAAGCTACTCCGGCTCAACACATCGGATCCTCGGTGCGAGCGCATCGGGACCGTGGGGACGAGCCCGGTGCGGTTCAAGGTCACGGTGACCGGGTCGGACGTGCCCTCGCTCCCGGTATCGGTAGAACGGGCGGCGATTTTTCGCAACGCGACGGACAGCACTCCGATCGCAGAGGGGCCGATCGCCGGGGCACTGCTCTACCTCCCCACTGATCGAGTGGCTGTGATCACACCAATCTACGTCCCGGAGTGATGAACTATGGATGAATTACCGAGACTGTATCCAGCGCAGCCCGGGAGCCCGTATACGACTCTCGCGGCTGACTACACTAGCGGCGGGACGACAATTGTCCTGACGCTCGCATCGCAACTCCCCGCCGCCCCAAACCTCATCTGTCTTGAGGGTACGCCGGGGTCCGGAGTGTTTCTTTATACGGGGAAATCTGGGAACACCCTGACCGGCATCACGCAGGTCGAAGGGCCGACCGCAACCTGGCCCGCCGGAACGTATGCGTTCAGGGGCTTTTCGGCATACGACCACAACTCCCTCAAGACGCATGCAACCCGGGGGTCAATTCCCGAACTTCGCAATCGCGTTGTCTTCGAGAAGGACGGTGCGGGGAATACCCTAGAGATCCATGAGGTCTGGATCCCTCTATTTAAGTCGAAGTACTGGTCACAGGAGAACCTGAACAACCTAGATTGCGGCGGGTTTTGGATTGACAAGTATCAGGCGTGCATGTTCGACGCCACCGGGTCATCGCGCGGATCAGTCAGTCCGAACAACCCCGGGCTAAACGGGGCTGCCTGCAAGCCGCACGTGGTGCCATGGACCGACATTAACTGGTACAACGCCAAACTCGCGATCGAGAACCGGGGCGGAGCTGCAAACAAGGCTACAGGAACATGCGCTCCCTACAGCGGCGGCAGCACTACTCAGTTCTATGTTGAGAGTGCTGGCCACCTGATCGGCCGCAGGGTCTACATCACTCAGGGCGGCGTGACCTACGTTCGGCGGGTCGTCCGGACTGGAGGGAACACCACCGCCGACCCGAACGCTGCAAAACTTGTCGAATTCTATCCGGCGCTCCCGGCGCCAGTCACGT
>JAKOVB010000056.1 GCA_029782295.1 Pseudomonadota bacterium | reverse complement strand
AGCGTGCGGCGTCCTGCATCGCCTCGGCATCGTCTTCGGCCTGCTGGATGGCAAGGTCGGCTTCAGTCGTCGCGTCCAGCTTGCGGCGATCGACCCTGCCCTTGGGCAGGGTAGTCGGGCGACTGAGATCGACCTTGACGCGTACTGTGCTCATACTCCCCGACCTCTCGACGGTTCGCCCTCCGAGCCGAGATGATTCGCGATGGTAGTTCAATGAACGACATCCATCAATCGCCCTGGCAGCCCTATCGACCAGCGGCAAGGCTATCCGTGGGGAAGCGGGGTGTCTGTCGAACGAATGGCCGAGGTCGTGGGAGTCAGCCCCCGCTCCACAGCGGGTCGGGGCCACTTCACAGCACCGCTTCGAGCCCTTTGCGCTCTATGAGATCGAGCAGCTTCGACGAAGGCCCGCTCGGCTTCTTGTCGCCGACCTCCCATTTGCGAACCGTGGAGACGCTGGTGTTGAGCACTGCCGCCAGAACGGACTGACTCAGGCGCAGGCTCTCGCGCAGCTCGCGGATCCTGGCTGCATCGTATTCGGGCACCGGCGACAGGCACAGCGCGTCGTACGCCTGCATCTTGCGCTTGTCGATGAAACCCAGGCGATGCAGGTCGCTGGCGGTTTCATGAACAGCATCGAGTATCCGGCTCTTCGATTTTCGCCTGGTCACCATGGCATATGTCCTGCAAGGCCCCATCAGCGACCGCTTCATCGAGCTGCGTTGCGGTCCTGGCTCCGCGCCGCTTGCCGCGCCCGGCCAGCTGGATCCGCTTCTTGACGAGACCGCCCCCGAGGTCGGCATCGATCAGGCCGCTGGCCATCTCTTGCAGCGCGCGACACAGCGCACGATCCGACAGGCCTGACTTTCGGGCCCATCGACCAAAGAAGCGGGTCTCGAAGACTCTCCTCATCGGGCCGGGTGATTGTGCCACTCAGTGGCATAGAGAACAACTGGGGCGGCCCGTGTCCGGCCGACACCTGCGGGGTTCGACGCCGCCTTCGCCGGCGGTAGTGGCTGATGCTACTGGGCGCGACCCGTGTGAACCATTGCACCAATCCGCATGCGCGCGACAGGCGATGCGTATCGGTGCACAGTGCCGTTACGCGGGGATCTCGACGTACTCCACTTGACTCGACGGGGCCGGGACAGGCAGGCCGTCCGCGCGAAGACCCTCGACGTGAAAGACGATTGCTTCGCGTATCGCTGCTTCGACTTCAGCAATTGTGGCGCCCGTCGCAATACAGCCAGGAAGATCTGGCACATATGCCGAGTAGTTGCCTTCGGCCCTTTCAATGACCACGGCGTAGCGCATGGGACCTCACTTGAGACCAGCCTGCTTCAGGATGCTGTTCAGCGTCCCGGGCGCGAGATCGTCGCTCGGTTTGCCGGAGACCGTGACGCGGCCGATTTTGCTCTGGTGCTTGAACTGCCGGTGACTGCCGCGCGTGGCAACCAAACGCCAGCCATCGCGCTCGAGTACACGAAGAATCTCACCGACCTTCACGATGCAGAATAGCAGAGTAGTGAGCGGTAAAACCCGATGGTTGCCGGGCGTGAGGGCGCCTCGACTGACGCCGGACAAGATGCTACGGGCCGCGCTCAATGGCGGCCATTGCACCGACGGACGAACCATCCGGTCGTCGGTGGGAAACCCGATCAGATCAGTCCAGCGCGCGCAGCGCGTCCTGTCGCAACCATCCTTGATCGATCTCTCTGCTGCACCTACATTGATCTCGGGACGACAGTGGCACCTTGCCGGTACCCAGGTCCGTCCACGGAGTCATGCAACCTGCAGGAGCAACGCGATGTCCACCCTGCTCGACGAGCTTTCCAAGAAGGCTCAGGCGCTCACGCTCGAAGAGCGAGCGCAACTTGCCCAGCAGTTGCTGGAGTCGATCGAACGTGAGTCTCATCCAGAGGTGCAGGCAGCCTGGGAGGCCGAAATCGCGGATCGCATTGCCAGATACGAACGGGGAGAAGCCAAGCTCATCGCTGCCGAGGAGGTTTTTGCCGCCGCGCGCCGTCTTACGCGGTGAAGCCGGTTACGTCCTGAAGACCCTAACTCCCCCGAAGCTCCCGCACCCCCGCCCCGACAAGCCGCTCGTACGTCCCGTCCATCCTGGTATCCGGCGGCACGAACACCACCGTCCCATCCCGCCCGCGCGTCAGCAGCACGCGATAGACGTTCTTCCGCACCGTCAGCGGATCCTTCAGCG
>JAKOVB010000025.1 GCA_029782295.1 Pseudomonadota bacterium | reverse complement strand
ACGGTGCTCACGAAGGATTTCAACATCCGTGAGACATCCTCCGGCACGTGGCTGACGTATGAGGAGGCCAACAACGAGGCGACGTTCAGCCTGGACGAGTTGCGGGATACCTACGCCATCGGCGGCGTGGACCTGTCGGCCACTACGGACCTAACAGCCGCGGCCGTGCTGGTTATGCGGTCGGACGGCCAGATGTACGCCATGGTGCAAGGGTTCATGCCCGGAGATACGGTCGAGCAGCGGTCCAAGGAGGACAAGGTTCCCTATGACCGCTGGGTTGAGCGGGGCCTGATTACACCCTGCCCTGGCAACCGGATTGATTACCGGTACGTCACGGACTGGTTCGCGCGACTTCGCGACGAATACGGCATTTCGGCCTATTGGGTCGGCTACGACTCATGGAATAGCCCGGCGTGGGTCGAGGACATGGAGACCCGGCTGGGCTACACCAGGAAGGAGAATCTCCTACCCGTCATTATGGGGGCAAAGACGCTTAGTGCACCCATGAAGGTGCTGCGGGCCGACCTGGCGGCCAAGCGCATCAACTACAACAACAACCCATTGCTCAAGTGGGCGCTGACGAACATGGCGGTTGAGGTGGACAAGAACGAGAACATCCGGCCCGTCAAGGGCCAGAACAAGCGCCAGCGCATAGATCCTGCGGTGGCGCTTATCATTGCGTACACGGTGCTCCAGTGGAAGTTAGAGGACTACAAGGCACTCATCTAAGGAGGTGATCCGGTGGAACAGCGCAACTGGTTGCAGCGGCTGTTTGGGCGCTTCCTTGGCCGCCGCACCGGGCTCACTCAGGTGAAAGTCATGGCCGGCTACACGCCCATTTTCACACCTTGGGGCGAGCGGCCGTATGAGGCTGACGTTGTCCGGGCTGCGGTGGATGCCATCGCCCGCAACGCGGCAAAGCTGAAGGCGAAACACATCCGCCGGGTCAGTGGTGAGGTCATCCACGTCAAGAGCAGCGACATCGAGCGGGTGCTGTCGCTCCGCCCTAACCCGCGCATGTCGGCCTATGACCTGCTTTACAAGCTGGTTACGACACTGATGATGGACAACAATGCCTGGGCCTACCCTGTCTGGGAGGGCGGGCGGCTTGTGGCCGTATATCCGGTCAACTGCGTATCGGCGGAGCTGTTAGAGGACAGCGCCGGGATGCTCTATGTGAAGTTCTATTTCATGGAGGGTGGTACGGTCGTGCTGCCCTACAGCGACGTCATCCACTTGCGCCGGCACTACTATAACAACGATCTGTTGGGTGAGCCGAATAGGCCTATCAACGCCACGCTGTCTGCAATTCACACCACAAATGAAGGGCTGGCGCAGGCGGTAAAGACGAGCGCCGCGCTTCGCGGCATCCTCAAGTTCCAAGGTATGCTCAAGGAGAGCGACATTGAAGCCCAGCGCGAGCGGTTCGTCAAGGAGTATCTCACAGTGTCCAATGCCGGTGGGATTGCGGCCTTGGATGCTAAGGCCGAGTACGTCCCGCTGAACGCCGAGCCCAAGATGGTCAAC
>JAKOVB010000022.1 GCA_029782295.1 Pseudomonadota bacterium | reverse complement strand
GACCTGGCACCGGGCAAGGGCAAGTGGTACAAGGAGACCGGCTCGGGCATGGGGCCGACGCTGAACACCGCGGCAGGCCTGAACGCATACGTGCTCGCCGATCGCGGCACCTGGCTGTCGTTCAAGAACCGCGGCGACCTCGTCATCCTGGTCGAAGGCGACAAGCGCCTGTTCAACCAGTACGGCGTGATGCTCGTCAATCCGGCCAAGTACCCGCAGGTCAAGAAGGAAGCCGGCCAGAAGTTCATCGACTGGCTGATCTCCCCCGAGGGCCAGGCGACGATCGCGAGCTACAAGATCAACGGCGAGCAGCTGTTCTTCCCGAACGCGGCGCACTGAGCGCAGGCGCGCAGGAACCGCTGTGCGCAGGGCCTGTCGCGGGGCGGCCGCCCATGCACCCGAGCGGCTCCGGCACCGTGCTATACTGCGCGGCTTAGCGCCCGTAGCTCAGTTGGATAGAGTACCTGGCTACGAACCAGGGGGTCGTGGGTTCGAATCCTGCCGGGCGCGCCAGTCAAATCAAGGGGTTAGCGAGAGCTAGCCCCTTGTCGTTTCTGGCCCTGTGACAGATTTGTGCCATTGGCCGCCTCTATCACTTCGCCCGCCTCGTTTCCCACGACCCGCAAGGCGCACAGGCGATCCGCATAGGGTGCCAGGTGTTCCACGGACAGGTGCGCGTAGCGCCTGACCATCTCGGGACTTTCCCAGCCGCCCAACTCCTGCAGCGCATAGAGCGGCGTGCCGCCCTGCACGTGCCAGCTCGCCCAGGTGTGCCGAAGGTCGTGCCAGCGGAAGTCCTCGATCCCGGCGCGTTGCTGCGCCTGGTACCAGGCCTTCGTGCTGACCTGCCGGATCGGCCGTCCCCGAAAGCTGAACACATGGGTTGGATGCCGCCCGACCTGCTTGCGAATGAGCGTTACGGCCTCCGCATTGAGCGGCACCGCAATCGCCTTCCTCGCCTTGGCCTGATCGGGATGAATCCAAGCCTGCCTGCGAACCAGATCCACTTGCGACCACTTCAGACCGGTAACGTTCGCCCGCCGCAGCCCCGTGGCGAGTGAGAACGCCGCCATGTCCGCCAGATGCTCCGGCAACTCGGCCAGAAGCCGCTGGGCCTCGTCCCGACTCAGAAATCGAATCCGGCGCGTCGGCTCCCGCAGCATCCGTACCCTTGGCGCCTTGTCGAGCCACTCCCATTCGTTGACGCATCGCCTGAGAATGGCCCGCAGGATCTCCAGGGTCCGATTCACCGTGGCATTACTGACCCCCTCGCGCAGTTTCGCGTCCGTGATCCGGTCGATGACTGCCCGGCTGATGAAGTCCAGGTCCTTGCCGCCCAGGTACTTGTCGAGCCAGCGCAAGTGCGCCTTGTCCGACTTGATCGTTGCCTTGTGCGTGGACTCCTTCAGCCAGCGCACCACCGCATCGTTCCAGGTGTGGCGTGGGCGCTCGCCGAGCTTTGCGAGCCGCCACATCTGGGCCTTCAGCTGATCGTGATACTCCTGCGCTAGGGCCTTGTTGGCAGTCCCAGTAGAGCGGCGTACTCGTTCCCCGGATGGGGCGATAACGTCGATCCACCAGACACCGCCTCGCTTGCGAAGTGACATTCAACCTCCTTTCTCAATGTCACTTGCAGCGCTTGCCGAGGACGAGCATAGAGCGAGCGCAAATGCTCGACAAGGTCGTCCTCGAGGAACACCCAGGCGCGGCCCACCTTGGCGCCGGGTATCTGACCGAGCTTGGCGCGGCGGCGCAGCTCCTCTGGATGGATCTTGAGGAACGCCGCCGCCTCCTGCAGGACAAGGGTTCGCATCGCATTCATGCCTCCCCGTCCCTGGCCCGGCGATAGTCCTGGGCGCCCTGTTGGACGCTTGCGCGATCCACGCCCAGCTCGCGTCGATTGTTGATGCGGCTGTACCGTGCTCCCTTGAGCCTGGCTCGCGCCTCGACGAAAGCGGCGGCGGTCGTCCCGATGGAGTCCGCGAGCTCTTCGAACTCGTCCAGGAAGGCGCCGATCCCCTCGTCCAGGTCGGTCATCCCGCGAGCCCCCATGTAGGAGGTCAGCAGGCCCACGAGTTGCCTCGACTGGCGATCGAAGGCACCAACACCATGCGAGCGCTGGCGCTTCAACACAAGCGGCGGCGAACCCCAATCGACGCCGGCCAACGCTGCCCAAGTCGACGCGACCTGCCAGCGCGAGCGGTTCGAATCCGCAGTCGGCAGGCGCAGCGAGAGCCAGTCCATCGCATAGGCCCAAAGCCCCGCCTGCTTCTCCAGCACGTCCAGAAGAGTCGGCGCGCCCAGTTCCAGCAGCACCGGGCGACGGAACTGGAACTCGAGACGCCACACGTCGTCGCCAGCTTCCCATCCGCGACCGCGCCACAGATCGAACCAATGGGCCTTGCGGCTCTTATCGAAGATCTCGCAGATCTTGTCGTACAAGCGTGCGGAGAGATCACCGCCCTGACCGATCGACCATCCAGTCAGCTCGCCGCGCTTGAGATACGGGGTGATCCGTTCCGCCCGGGTCACCCACATCTCGGGTGGGAACAACTGGAAGGGGCGATCGGGCGTGAAGTCGACACACAGATCGACCCGGCTAACGGCCTCGCGGTCCTGAATGGGGGCAAGCGACCGGACGACGTGGCGAACGTCCTCCAGAGCGTTCAAGGGTCCGACCGAGGCGAGAAACTCGCTGCTGATCTGGACACTCGTGAACGGGTAGCCCTGCCCCGATCCGACGTTGAGCGAAAAGTCGGGATGGTCGAGCGCAAATGGCACCCGACTCCTGCCGTGCCCGAGAACCGAGAACACCCGACTACCGACCTCGAGCTGAGCCAGCGAGTGCCGCTCTGGCTCCTTGTCTTGGGCGAGTTCTTTCAGATCCTTGAGGCGAGCGCGAGTCGCGGGGCCCAGCGAACCCTTGAAGCCGACGTATAGCGAGTCGATCGCAACCCGCAGGACGCGCCGCACACCGGGCACGACAGCTGGGTATTTTTGGGGTGCTGTGTTACTGGGTGCAGCACCCGGGGCAGTCGCGCCGGCCGCGAGGGGCGCCGGCCGCGCCTGCCCCGCCGCATCAACCGAAGTCAGCGAATCAGAAAGACCAATAGCTTCTTGAATAGGCCGAGCATCGCCCGGCGCGGAGTTTGGACGCATGAGGAAACCTCAAAGCAAAGATTGCGATGAAGTCCCAAGCAGTCATGCGCCTTTCTGCGTCCCTATGAATTGGCAGAACCGTGGATTCTGCCGCGCAAACCCGCTGGGGCATGAGCTCTGCGGGGTACTTCCCGGGGGGATGGCCGGGCGATCGGTAGTTGTGTCTCTGCCTAAGACCACGTCAGGTTAGCGGCTCAACACACATCGGTCAATGCCACACAAATCCGCTACCAACCTGGTACGGCTGATCGCGAACGTACTGGCCAAGCAACAGACTTGCGCTTAACCTTGCATCCGATCATCGGCGACAAGCCTCTCGACGACTAGTGGACCGAGGCATGCTGTCTTGATACATCTTCCACAAGGAAAGCTCCACTGTCATGCTGCGAATCCAGGTCGAAAACTTCTCGTGCATCACGAAGGCCGATTTCACGGTGGGAGGGATCACGATCCTTATCGGCCCGCAGGCGAGCGGCAAGAGCGTCCTGTCGAAACTGATCTATTTCTTCCTAGACACAATATCCGAACAGCAGGAGGCGGCGTCTCGAGAAGAGTCATTCGCGACGTTCACAGAGGAACTCAAGACGCGGTTCTCCGAATGGTTTCCGATCTCAGCCTGGGGTCAAAAGAAATTTAAGATTCAGTTCGAATGCGGCGAATACAAGGTCAATGTCACCCGCATAACGTACAACGACTCTGTCAATAACACGCTTCGCGTTTGGACCTCTAGATTTGCCAAGGAATATTATCAACGAGCCTTGACGTTGCATCGGAGTATAAGGCAAAAAACTTCGACGAAGAAGGGGCGCAGCGAGATTCACGACTTTGAGGTGGCTTGGCGCGCCAAAAATGCCGTCAAGAAGATGCTGCGCGACGACTTGGGCAACGACTTCATTGATTACCAAGTCTTCATTCCGGCTGGCCGATCATTCTTTACCAATCTTGGTCGAGCCTTTATGGCCTTTGACCAAGGGCGCGTTCTGGATCCGATTACTATTCGTTTCGGTCGAATGTACAGTTCCTACTATGAGGAAATGCGATTCCTTATACAAAGCAAGAGTGGTCAGGAATTGGCTGGAGATATATCGGAAATTCTAGGTGGTAAGGTCGTTTGGACAAGAGATCAACCAATGCTGTCCTGCAATGACGGAAGAAACATTCCGTTCTCTGCGCTTTCGTCTGGACAACAGGAGATTCTCCCTTTGATTACGGCTCTGTCCGCGATTCGAATTGGGTATATGTCGGGGCGCGATCCCAGCCCGCATTTGATATACATAGAGGAGCCGGAAGCCCACCTCTTTCCATCAGCTCAGAGCCACCTCGTGGAGGGACTCTCCGCGCTGGTCGAGCGGGCCCAGAAGCGAAGATTAGTCATTACAACCCACAGCCCGTACGTTCTTTCAAAATTCAATAACTTGATAAAAGCAGGGGCACTGGATAGAGGCCTGTCTGAAGACAAAGCAAGCCAGCTCTCCAGGATTATTCAGAAGAAGTTCCGCATTCGACCCGGAACAACCCAGGCTTATGCTCTCAATGACGGAGAGTTGAAGTCGATCATCGACGAGGACGGTCTAATAGCCGCCGACTATTTGGACGATATCTCCGGGGAAATCGCGAAAGAGTTTTCGCGACTTCTTGAGCTGGAGTATTCGACGTGATCCCTCCTGGATGCGTCACGATCAACAATAACTCCAACGTCAAAATTAGTGAACCCAGGAGTACAAGTGCCGTCTTCTCTAACAAAGATCGCCATCAGTTCAAACTGATCAGATTTGACGGATGCATCAAGAATGGTGAGACGGCATGCGATTGGATTGTCGAGAAAGACGCAATTGGACGACTCGCCGTTGAGCTTAAAGGCTCTGACGTCGATCATGCCGTCGAGCAGATCGAGGCGGGCCTTGAGTATCTTCGGACCGTGGGGATGATAGATCTGCCCGTTGCGGGACTGGTGATCTGCACGCGATATCCGAGCGTCGATACAAAGGTGCAGAGACTGTCCCTGCGAATGGCAAAAAAATTTGGAGCGCCGCTTAAGGTGCGAAGGGACGGCAGAAACCTGACTTTTGAGTCCATGCTCAGCTTCGCCTGATCATCCTCCATCTCGAATGACGGGGATCTTCTTCAAGTCGGGGCGCTCTCAGCGTGTCTATAGTCAGATTGGATGTGACAAAACTGTGCCTTGACGTGGTTGGCGATGAGCTTGGCAAGCGCTGCAAGTCACTGATTTAAAAAGAGCTAAGTACTACGTTCCGCGCCTACGAACCAGGAAGTGGCTCTTCGAAGCTTGAGGACCCGCGCCGAGTGCCGCTGTCAACCCCTCGAATCCCGATGGACGGGCCAATCAAGTGGGCAGACGAGCGGAGATCGCAGAACCGGCACTTTCTGTCACCGACAAAGAGGAGCGTCGCTACATGATTCACAGCCAGTGCTGCCTTCGCCTCGTAACGCGAATCGGGATGAGCACGGCGTTCTTAGTGCTGCTGCTATCGGGCATTGCTGCGTCGGACGCGGGAGAGAGGCGCTATCACTGCGAAGTTACGTCTCACGGCGCTTGGGCAGACGATGGTCGCCTTCAGCTAGACAGAGTCTCGAACCACGAGCGCGCACGATTCACCGTTAGCCGTGTCACAGGCGAAGTAACCGGAGACAACCTCTACTTCGACAACCTCACGCAACCAAAGCTAGTGGCACGTGGCGACCCCTCGAACACGTTTATCGCCACCGCCTCGCGGGAGCTATCTGGTGGCGGCCTGCTACTAGAGACACTTGTCGTACGAGAGTACGCGAAGTCACCTGAGAAGCCATTCATACTCGTCTCGAGCCTCGGATTTGTGAGCGCTGGCGTATGCCGGTGACGCGTCTTTGGCGATATTGGGTGTGACAGGACTGTGCTTTGACACGGTTGGCCGCATAGTCGGCAAGCGCCACAAGTCATTGATCGATAAAGCACTAGGTACCTTTGTTCTCGCCTACGAACCAGGAAGCAAGTTGACGGGGAGCGCCGCCTTGCCGCCCTCTCGACAATCGAGCAACTTGAGTAGCCATCGACGTTGCTGCATTCGTCTGTTTACGTAGTGCTTGAATCTCTCCGGAGGCAACGGATTCTTCGCCATATGGCGAGTTTGGTTGCAGTAGAGGCAAGCGGCCACGATGTTCGCCCTGTTTTCCGGACCACCTTCTGACTTTGGCTTCAGGTGTTCAGCGGTACAGCGCAGCAGATTGGCTTGCGCCTTGGAGAGGCTGAATCTTGCCGCGAACGTGGCAGCATCGCGCTCCCACATTGGCAACTCGCAGTAGTAGCATCGGAATGCTTGGCGGCTGGCAGCTTGCCGCCTGAGTGACCTGAGACGCTTCATGCAGAAGACTCCAAGTGTTGTTTGAAGTCCCGCGTGTCATTGCGTCATCAACGGGTACTGGGCGGGCATCGCCGTCCCAGCGACCAGGCGGAGGACCCGCGCTGGACCTGCTCAATGCGAGCAGTGACTGCAAGTCTACTCAGGCATCGAAGTTTGTGTAAACCCTAGGAGAAATCTCGAGGTCAACTTCGTGCGAAAAGTCTCATTAGCCAAACCGGAGCGATGGGCAACGTTCGGGAGCCGCGAACGTGCCTCCAGCCACATTGGGTGTGACCGAATTGTGCCTTGAACTGCTTGGTAGAGTGCTTGGCAAGCACTGCAAGCTCTTGATTTATAAAGCTGTAAAGACTGCGCACTGCGCCTACGAACCAGGGGGTCGTGGGTTCGAATCCTGCCGGGCGCGCCAGTCAAATCAAGGGGTTAGCGAGAGCTAGCCCCTTGTCGTTTCTGGCTTGGCTAACGCCGGGCTAACGGGCGCGGAATTACCCCCGGGCAATTCGCCTCGACGATGGCGGCCGATGCCGGCGCCTGCCTCGATGCGACCTGCTCGCGAGCATGGGACCGCTCGAGCTCGTCGTGCTGGCAGATCAGACGACGTCCTGCACATCTTGCCCGACGGGGTACGCTGCGAATCCGGGTCGAC
>JAKOVB010000020.1 GCA_029782295.1 Pseudomonadota bacterium | reverse complement strand
TATTTACGCTGCTCGTACCGTTTATGCCTGGTGGCAATAGCGAGTTGGAACCACCCCTTCCCATTTCGAACAGGACCGTGAAACGACTCCGCGCCGATGATAGTATGCTCTTCGCATGCGAAAGTAGGTCACTGCCAGGCTCCTTATACCGCCACTACCAAGTGGACCGCATCAAGCCCTCCTCGGAGGGCTTTTTGCTTTGTTGTACCAATTCGTTGAATTGGTTGATATAATGCTGTTTTTGATGGGCTTTGAGCCCATTTTTTGTTTCTGGAACCAGGGTAATGCAGAATTTAGAGACATTGCTGGCGCATTCATTGTCCCAGATTGGCTATGAAATGGTCGATCTGGAGGTTTCCAATCGTGGAAAATTGCTTAGGCTGTTTATTGATAAGCCTGATGGCATCAACATTGATGATTGTGCATTGGTCAGTGAGCATGTATCACACCTTCTGGCTGTCGAGCACGATATTGATTATGACCGCTTGGAAGTTTCTTCACCGGGTTTGGATCGAGTGCTGAAGAAAGAGGCAGACTTTCAACGATTTGTTGGGAACAAAGTACAAATCCGTTTGCGCGTTCCGTTAGATGGCCAGAAAAAGTTTGTAGGCGTATTGCGTGGCATTGAACAAGGGAATGTTCGTGTTGAGGTCGATGCTGTTGAGCAATCATTTGCTCTTAGCAACATCGATAAGGCACGATTGGTTCCAGAATTTTAGCCGGAGGTAGTGAAGATGAGTCGCGAAATTTTATTGCTGGTTGATGCACTGGCGCACGAAAAAAATGTTGAAAAGAGCGTAATTTTTACCGCGCTCGAGCTTGCGCTGGCTTCGGCAACCAAGAAGCGGTTCCAGGAAGAGGTGGATGTTCGCGTCGAAATCGACCGTAACAATGGTGAATATCAATCCTTCCGTCGCTGGCAAGTCACAGCTGATGATCTGATCGAAAATCCGGCAGCACAGATTACAGTCACTGAAGCACAGCAGCGAGATGAGTCTCTAAATGAAGGTGACTTTGTCGAGGAGCCTCTTGAGTCAGTTGAATTCGGTCGTATCGGAGCGCAGGCAGCCAAGCAGGTGATTCTGCAGAAGGTGCGTGAGGCTGAGCGTGAGCAGGTCCTGAATGATTTTCTTGCACGAGGTGAACATCTCGTGACCGGCATGATCAAGCGCATGGAAAAGGGCAATGCGATTATCGAGGTCGGTCGTATAGAAGCGTTGTTGCCGCGCGAGCAGATGATTCCGAAGGAAAACCTTCGTGTCGGCGATCGCGTGCGTGCTTACCTTCTCCGCGTTGAGCGTGGTGGTCGTGGGCCACAATTGATCCTTTCCAGAATTGCTCCGGAATTCCTGATTAAGCTGTTCGAGCTTGAAGTGCCTGAAATTGAAGAGGGCCTGCTGGAAATCAGATCTGCTGCGCGCGATCCTGGCCTCCGCTCGAAAATTGCAGTCAAGTCCAATGATCAGCGTCTGGATCCGGTCGGTACTTGCGTCGGGATGAGAGGTTCACGTGTCCAGGCAGTTACTGGCGAGTTGGCAGGTGAACGCGTGGACATCGTGTTGTGGTCCATGGAGCCTGCTCAGTTTGTCATCAATGCCATGGCGCCGGCTGAAGTGTCCAGTATCGTTGTCGACGAGGACGCGCACAGCATGGATGTTGTCGTCGATGAAGAGCAACTGGCGCAGGCAATCGGCAAGAGTGGGCAGAATGTCCGCCTTGCATCCGAGTTGACCGGGTGGACACTCAATATCATGACGGAAGAGGAATCTGCCCAGAAGCATGAGACTGAATACGCCAACACGCGACAATTATTCATGGAAAAACTGGATGTGGACGAAGAAGTCGCCGACATCCTGGTTCAGGAAGGATTCGGTACTTTGGAAGAAATTGCCTATGTGCCGCTTTCCGAAATGACCGATATCGAAGCGTTTGACGAAGACACCATCAACGAGTTGCGCAAGCGTGCACGTGATGCACTGCTCACGCAAGCGATTGCGCGGGAAGAAAAAGTAGAAGAGGCCTCCGAGGAGCTTCTCGCGATGGAAGGAATGGATGCAGATACTGCGCATGCTTTGGCTGCAAAGGGTGTATCAACTGTTGAGGATCTGGCCGATCTGGCCGTGGATGAGCTCATGGATATGGCCGGCGTCGATGCTGAACGTGCGAAGCAGTTGATCATGACGGCGCGCGCACCCTGGTTTGCCTGATTGGCACGAACCGTTACAAGGATTGGAGAGCGGTATGGCACTATCAAGCGTGGCACAATTTGCCAGTGAACTGGGACTGCAGGCGGAATTGCTGATCGAGCAATTGAAGGCTGCCGGCGTTAATAAGGTTTCCCCAACAGATAACCTGACCGAGCAGGATAAGACTGCCCTGTTGGATTATCTTCGCAAGGGGCATGGTACAGAGGCACCGAAAAACAAGATTACCTTGATGCGTAAGCAGGTTACGGAAATCAAGAAATCGGACAGTAGCGGAAAAGCGCGGACTATTCAGGTAGAAGTCCGCAAGAAGCGTGTACTGGTCAAGCGAGACCTGGTCAATGAAGCACCGGTTGAAGAACCAACACCTTTGCAGGAGCCGATTCAGGAGCCTGTTGTAGAAACACCGGTTGTAGTCGAAGAAGTCAAGATCGAAATACCGGAACCTGTCGTGGTTGAAGAGGTTAAGACAGAAGCGCCTGCTCCAGCGGCTGTAGAGCCTCAACCGGCGAAATCACGTGCCGAGGTGTTGGGTGCAGAACAATTAGCCCTGCGCGAAAAAGAAGCGCGCCGTCAGGCGGAGTTGATTGCGCTGCAGAGTGAGGAACAGCGCAAGAAGCAGGAAATGGCCCAGAAGCGCCAGGAAGAAGAGGCGGCTCGAAAAGCGGCTGCCGCCAAGGCTCCTGCCAGCTTGAGCGAAGGTACGCTGCATAAGCCGGCTGGCAAGGAAGGCAAGGCGAAGGAAGACGAAAAGCCGGGTAAGAAGGGCCGTGATGACTGGGCGAGTGGAGACAAGAAGCGTGGAGGCGTAAAGACACGTGGTGATGTCGGTATTGGTCAGGGTTGGCGAGATAACCGCGGCAAGAATAAGTCACATAAGGATACTGGCGACCAGAAGCATGCATTCTCTGCACCGACAGAGCCGGTTGTGCGTGAAGTGCTGGTACCGGAAACGATCTCGGTAGCCGATCTGGCCCACAAAATGTCCGTCAAGGCGGCTGAAGTGATCAAGGCGCTCATGAAAATGGGCATGATGGTCACCATCAATCAGGTCCTGGATCAGGAAACCGCGCTGATCGTAGTGGAGGAAATGGGTCACATCGCCAAGGCCGCTGAGGCCAACGACCCGGATGCATTCCTGGAAGACGACCAGCATGTAGAGGCGGTTCAGGAAACCAGGCCGCCTGTCGTAACTGTCATGGGTCACGTCGACCACGGCAAGACTTCCTTGCTTGACTACATTCGCCGCACCCGGGTTGCTTCCGGTGAAGCGGGTGGGATTACCCAGCATATCGGGGCCTACCATGTGGAAACCCCGCGTGGGATGGTGACTTTCCTGGATACTCCGGGTCACGAGGCCTTTACGGCCATGCGTGCCCGTGGTGCCAAGGCGACCGACGTGGTCATCCTGGTTGTCGCTGCGGATGACGGCGTGATGCCCCAAACCATTGAGGCGGTTCATCATGCCAAGGCGGCAGGTGTACCGCTTGTCGTCGCGGTCAACAAGATCGACAAACCCGAAGCCAACGCTGAACGCGTGAAGCAGGAACTGGTGAGTCATGAAGTCGTGCCGGAAGACTGGGGTGGCGATGTGATGTTCCGTGAAGTGTCCGCCAAGACTGGCCAGGGCATCGACGAGTTGCTGGAAGCCGTGCTGCTGCAGGCAGAAGTGCTCGAGCTGAAGGCGCCGAAGAATACGCCGGCGAAGGGCATGGTGATCGAAGGCCGCCTGGATAAGGGGCGTGGGCCGGTGGCCACCATCCTCGTGCAATCCGGGACGCTCAAGCGTGGCGACATGCTGCTGGCTGGCAGCGTTTTCGGTCGCGTCCGTGCCATGCTGGATGAGGCTGGCAAGGATGTGAAGGAAGCTGGACCATCCATCCCAGTGGAAATCCTCGGTCTTTCCGATGTGCCCATGGCGGGCGAAGAAGTCATCGTGCTGAACGACGAACGTAAGGCGCGGGAAATTGCGCTGTTCCGCCAAGGCAAGTTCCGTGACGTCAAGCTGGCGAAACAGCAGGCTGCCAAGCTGGAAAACATGTTCGAGCAAATGGCCGAAGGCGAGGTCAAGACACTTTCCCTCATCATCAAGTCCGATGTACAGGGTTCGTATGAAGCGCTGGCGACTTCGTTGCAGAAGCTCTCGACGCCTGAGGTCAAGGTCAACATTCTGCATACCGGCGTGGGTGCCATCAGTGAGTCTGATGTCAATCTGGCGGCTGCATCCAAGGCTGTCGTGATCGGTTTCAACGTCCGTGCCGATGCAGGTTCGCGCAAGCTGGCCGAATCCGCCGGGGTAGATGTGCGTTATTACAACATCATTTACGAAGCTGTTGATGAAGTGAAGGCGGCGCTGGGCGGAATGCTGTCCCCGGAAAAGAAGGAAAACGTGATTGGCCTGGTGGAAATCCGCGAGGTCTATCGTATTTCCAAGGTGGGTGCAGTCGCCGGATGTTACGTGCTGGACGGTATCGTCAAGCGTGGTTCCTCGGTGCGTGTGCTACGTTCCAACGTCGTCGTCCATCAGGGCGAGCTGGATTCGCTCAAGCGTTTCAAGGATGACGTTCGTGAGGTCAGGGCCGGCTTCGAGTGCGGTCTGTCACTCAAGAACTTCAACGACATCGAAGTGGGCGACCAACTCGAAGTCTTCGAAGTCGTGGAAGTGGCGCGTACCCTGTAATGGCCAAGGAGTTTGCACGCCACCATCGCGTGGCTGAACAGATTCAGCGTGAATTGGCTGATTTGCTTCAGTTCGAGGTCAAGGACCCGCGCGTGTCCAAGGTCACCATCACCGAAGTCGAGGTGACGGGTGATCTGGCACACGCCAAGGTCTACTTCAGTGCCCCGGAAAATCCTCCGGAACTGCTCAAGGGGCTCGAGAAAGCAGCAGGCTTTCTGCGTAGCCAGCTATCCCAAAGGATGCTGTTACGCACCGTGCCTCAACTCCATTTCGTTTATGACGCATCGATCGAGCGCGGGATGCATTTGTCGCGCCTGATCGACGATGCTGTCGCTCAGGAAAAGTCTTCCTCCGAAGACTAGTCGGGTTTATCCAGTGCAATTCAAGCGGATCAAGCGTCCGGTGACCGGCGTGCTTTTGCTGGACAAGCCGGTCGGGCTCTCATCCAACCAGGCGCTGCAACAGGTCAAGCGGCTGTATATGGCGGAGAAGGCCGGACATACCGGCAGTCTGGACCCCTTCGCAACTGGATTGTTGCCGATCTGCCTGGGCGAAGCGACGAAATTCTCCCATTTTCTGCTAGATGCCGATAAAACCTATCGCGCCACCATGTGTCTCGGTGTTACCACCACGACCGGCGATACCGAGGGTGAGGTTGTCAGCACCAGTCCGGTGAATGTGACATGGTCGTCAGTGGAGCATGTCATGCATGGCTTCATGGGGGACATCCTTCAGGTGCCACCGATGCATTCCGCGCTCAAGCATCAAGGCAAAGCACTCTACGAATACGCACGCGCGGGTGTCGAGATCGAACGGCCAGCCCGGGAGGTGACTATTCACCAGATCGCGCTTGAAGAATTAACCGGACACATGGCCGTGATCAAGGTGTCCTGCAGCAAGGGCACTTATATCCGCACCCTGGCAGAGGATATCGGAAAGGCTCTGGGTTGCGGAGCACACCTGACGCAACTCCGGAGGCTGGAGACCGGCGGTTTTCGTTTGGAAGATGCCGTCACGGTCGAGCAGATTGAGTCCATGGCCATGGAGCAACGCGATGCGTCTCTGTTGCCTGCGGATATTTTAGTGAAGGATTTGCCTGCGATCATACTCGATCGCGAGAGCGCCTATTATCTGGGACGAGGGCAATCCGTGTGGAAATCAGGGAAGATTCCCGAAGGATATTTGCGTTTGTACGAGGAGCCCGACCGCTTCCTGGGGTTGGGTGAACTGGATGCAGATGGAAAGATAGCGCCACGTCGTCTGGTGGTGCAGGACAAGGTAAGTTGAAAATTGCAATTAACGTCTTGTTAATTTGTATTATTTAAGGTTAGAATGCGCGGTTCAAGATTAGGAGAATACTAATGTCCATTACGACTGCTGAAACAGCACGACTGGTTGGCGAATACCAACAAGCACCGAATGATACCGGTTCCCCGGAAGTGCAGGTTGCCCTGCTGACCAGCCGTATCAATACCCTGACTGGTCACTTCAAGGATCACGCCAAGGATCACCATTCCCGTCGTGGTCTGCTCGCACTGGTCAGCCAGCGCCGCAAGCTGCTGGACTACCTGAAGCGCAAGAACGTCGACCGTTATCGTAGCCTGATCGCACGCCTCGGTCTGCGCAAGTAATTCTGGTGTACCCATGAAATAAGCCGAAAGCAATGCGGTAACGCGGCGCTTATCGGCTTATTTTTTATTTAAAAGGACGCAAAGTCGTGAAAGCAATCAAAAAAACAATTCAATACGGGCGTCATACGCTGACGCTCGAAACGGGCGAGATCGCCCGTCAGGCCGATGGCGCCGTGATAGTAAGCCTGGACGACACCGTTGTTCTGGTGACGGTTGTTGGCAAGACCGAAGTCAAGCCGGGGCAGGATTTCTTCCCGCTGACGGTTGATTATCAAGAGCGTACTTATGCTGCCGGCAAAATCCCCGGCGGTTTCTTCAAGCGTGAAGGCCGCCCTTCAGAGAAGGAAACGCTGACGTCCCGTCTGATCGACCGTCCGCTGCGCCCGCTGTTCCCGGAAGCCTTCTACAACGAAGTGCAGATCGTGGCGACTGTGATGTCCTCCGATTCTGAAATTGATTCCGATATTCCTGCCATCATTGGTGCATCTGCAGCACTGGCGATTTCTGGCATTCCTTTCTATGGTCCGATTGGTGCAGCCCGTGTGGGTTACATCAACGGCGAATATGTGTTGAACCCGACCAAGTCCGAACTCGCAGAAACTGCGCTGGATCTGGTGGTTGCCGCGACCGACAAGGCCGTGCTGATGGTGGAATCTGAAGCACAGCAACTGTCTGAAGAAGTGATGCTGGGTTCTGTGGTCTACGGTCACCAGCAAATGCAGGCCGTGATCAACATGATCAATGAGCTGGCTGCTGAAGTCGGCAAGCAACCCTGGGATTGGGCGCCGCCGGAAACCAATACGGCGATGGTCGAGAAGCTGCATGCACTGGCATGGGACGACATCAATGCCGCCTACCAGATCAAGTCCAAGCAGGCGCGTTCCGGCAAGCTGGATGAAATCAAGAGCCGTGTGCTGGGCGAAATGATCACCGAAGACATGGATACCGGTGCTGCCAACCAGGTCAAGGATGCGCTGTTCGCGCTGGAAGCCAAGGTGGTGCGTAGCCAGATCCTGAATGGTGAACCGCGTATCGATGGTCGCGATACCCGCACCGTTCGTCCGATCAGCATCCGTACCGGCGTGCTGCCGCGTACCCACGGCTCTGCCCTGTTCACACGTGGTGAAACGCAGGCACTGGTGGTCGCAACGCTCGGCACTGGCCGCGATGAGCAGATCATCGACGCGCTGCAGGGCGAGTATACCGACCGCTTCATGCTGCATTACAACATGCCGCCGTATGCGACGGGTGAAACCGGCCGTGTCGGTACACCGAAGCGCCGCGAAATCGGTCATGGACGTCTGGCCAAGCGCGCACTGGTCGCTGTGCTGCCGACGCAGGAAGAGTTTGGCTACACCATGCGTGTGGTGTCCGAAATTACCGAGTCCAACGGTTCCAGCTCCATGGCTTCCGTCTGCGGTGGCTGTCTGGCGCTGATGGATGCGGGCGTTCCCGTGAAGGCGCACGTGGCAGGGATTGCTATGGGCCTGATCAAGGAAGGCAATCGCTTTGCCGTGTTGACCGATATTCTGGGCGATGAAGATCACCTGGGCGACATGGACTTCAAGGTGGCGGGTACCGATGCTGGTATTACCGCGCTGCAGATGGACATCAAGATCACCGGCATCACCGCCGAGATCATGAAGGTTGCCCTGGCGCAGGCCAAGGAAGGCCGCATGCACATTCTGGGCCTGATGAAGGGCGCGCTGGATCACTCCCGTACGGAAATGTCTGCTTACGCACCTCGCATCATCACCATGAAGATCAACCCGGAGAAGATCCGCGACGTGATCGGCAAGGGTGGTGCAGTGATCCGCGCGCTGACGGAAGAGACCGGGACCACCATTGATATCGATGATGATGGCACGATCAAGATCGGCTGCACCAGTGCAGAAGCTGGCGAAGAGGCGAAGAAGCGCATCGAGCAGATTACGGCTGAAGTCGAAGTGGGTCAGGTCTATGAAGGGACCGTCCTGAAGCTGCTGGACATCGGTGCGATTGTGTCGCTGCTGCCCGGCAAGGATGGTCTGGTGCATATCTCCCAGATCGCGCATCAGCGCGTGGAGAAAGTGACCGACTTCCTGCAGGAAGGTCAGCAGGTCAAGGTCAAGGTGCTGGAAGTGGATGACCGTGGTCGTGTGCGTCTGTCCATGAAGGCTTTGATCGAGAAGCCGGGACAGGAAGAGGCTGCTGCGCCTGCTGAACAGCAGTAAGCCTGATTCAGGCAACAAAAAGGCCGGGTAACGAAAGTTACCCGGCCTTTTTTATTCCATTAAAAAATTACTTGGCGACTTGGCGTTCGCGAATTTCATCCAAGGTCTTGCAGTCGATGCATAGGGTCGCTGTCGGACGAGCTTCCAGACGCTTCAGGCCGATCTCGACACCGCAACTGTCGCAGTAGCCATATTCGTTGGCATCGATCTTTGCCAATGTCTCGTCGATTTTCTTGATGAGTTTGCGTTCGCGGTCACGGTTTCGCAATTCCAGTGCCATGTCAGATTCCTGACTGGCGCGATCATTCGGGTCGGCGAACATGGTAACCTCGTCCTGCATCGTGTGGACGGTGCGGTCGATATCCATGCTGAGCTCGCCTTTCCAGGCATTCAGGATTTTGCGAAAATGATCGCGTTGCTGATCATTCATATACTCTTCACCGGCCTTGGGCTGGTAAGGTGTGAAATGCTTGCTGACTTCGGTCATGTGGGCTCTTGATTCGAGAAAATGCCGGAACGTTAGATAACTACCGGATGGGTATCAAAAATTTTAAGCAGGCGCAAGTTTACTACGATTGAGGAATATGTCTAGCATGACATTAAAAGCACTGATATTCGACGTCGATGGCACGTTGGCAGATACCGAACGGGACGGCCACAGGCCTGCGTTCAATGCGGCATTCGCCGAGCTTGGACTGGATTGGTTCTGGGATGAGGCGCTTTATGGGAAACTGCTCGCCGTGACCGGCGGTAAGGAGCGTATCAAATATTACGTCAGTGATTTCCTGTCGCCTGAAAAGCGGCCGCAGGATGTAGATCAACTGGCGGCCGATATTCACCGTGTCAAAACGCGTTGCTATACAGAACTGGTTGCCAAGGGCGCCTTGCCGCTGCGACCGGGTGTGCGGCGCTTGCTGGAAGAGGCGCGGAGCGCCGGTCTGCGGCTGGCCGTTGCCACGACAACTACGCCGGCCAATGTGACAGCATTGTTGGAGCATAGTCTGGGCGCAGGCACGGAAGCGTGGTTTGAGGTGATCGCGGCCGGGGATATCGTCCCCGCCAAAAAGCCGGCACCTGACATTTATAACTGGGCGCTGGATGCCTTGAAACTGGCACCGGAAGAGTGCCTGGCATTTGAGGATTCCGGGAATGGGATTCGTGCCAGTCTGGGGGCGGGCATACCGACCGTAGTCTCGGTCAATGGCTACACCACTGAAGACGAATTCAAGGGCGCGCTGGTCGTGCTCAGCGATCTGGGCGAACCGGACGCGCCCTGCCGTGTGCTGCAGGGGGATCTGCAGGGAAAATCGTATGTGGATGTCGAACTGCTGAGGTCGATGTCACGCTGACCCTGCCTGTTCGCGCTGCTCGAGCGCGTCAAGCGTATTCTGCATCAGGGTCGCCACGGTCATCGGGCCTACCCCGCCCGGAACCGGGGTGATCCAGGCCGCACGTTCCTTGGCGGCTTCAAACTCGACATCGCCGCAGATCTTGCCGTTCTCCAGACGGTTGATGCCAACGTCGATCACGATGGCGCCTTCGCGGATCCATTCGCCCTTGATAAAGCCGGGTTTGCCAACGGCGACCACGACCAGGTCAGCTCCAGCGACGATGCCGGGCAGGTCGCGGGTGAAGCGATGGCAGGTAGTGACGGTGCAGCCGGCCAGCAGGAGTTCCAGTGACATCGGGCGTCCGACGATGTTGGAGGCACCGACGACGACGGCATTCAGGCCCTTGAGGTTGATGTTCAGGCTTTCCAGCATGGTCATTACCCCGTGCGGGGTACAGGGGCGGAGCAGGGGCATGCGCAGGGCAAGGCGGCCGACGTTGTAGGGATGGAAGCCATCCACGTCCTTGGCCGGGTGTATGGTTTCGATGACACGCTCGGCATCGATTTGTGGTGGCAGCGGCAACTGGACCAGAATGCCATCGACTTCAGCGTCGGCGTTCAATTCGTTGATCAACTTCAGCAGATCAGCTTCGCTGGTATCAGCGGGCAAGTTGTAGGCCAGCGAGCGCATGCCGGCTTGTTCGCAGGAGCGGCGCTTGTTGGCGACGTAAATGGTCGATGCGGCGCTGTCGCCAACCAGGATGACGGCCAGGCAGGGTATGCGCTTTCCTTCGGCGGTGCGTTGCTCGATACGTTGCTTGATACGGGCCAGAAGATCTTCGGCGATGGCCTTGCCATTGAGGAGTTGCGCGGACATATTCAATTCTATCGTTAAGATTGTGCATATTTTAGCAGAATAAAATTGACCGAAAGCGAGGGATTGCGTATAGTTGCAACCCCTCGGGGTGTAGCGTAGCCTGGTAGCGCGCCTGGTTTGGGACCAGGATGTCGGGAGTTCGAATCTCTCCACCCCGACCAGGATAGTCCGACAATCTGCCCGTAGCTCAACCGGATAGAGCACCAGCCTTCTAAGCTGGGGGTTACAGGTTCGATTCCTGTCGGGCAGGCCAACCGGTCTGTACCTGACAGTAGTAGTAAATGTTTTTCAGTGGTGGACGTAGCTCAGTTGGTAGAGTCCCGGATTGTGATTCCGGCTGTCGTGGGTTCGAGTCCCATCGTCCACCCCATCTTCCCTTCCCGTTGCGCATTGATCCTCCCGGCCTTTGAGGCTATAGTTCGGCCATGCTGGCCACTCAAACGCAATTCCGGTCCTGTTTCCGCACATGACGACAGACCGGCCTTCTCTCATCATTGTTGACGATGATCCGTTGATTGCGGATACCCTGCATTTCGTCCTGAGCAAGAATTATGAGGTCCATGTCGCCGATTCCAGGGCGCAGGCAAGAAGCCTGTTACGTCAACTCGACTCCCCGCCTTCGCTGGCTCTGGTGGATTTGGGGTTGCCCCCTTTGCCCCACCGGCCGGATGAGGGATTCCTGTTGATCGGGGAATTGCTGGCACATGCCCCTTCCATGAAGATCCTGGTGCTGTCCGGCCAGAACGAGGAAGCTCATGCCAGGCATGCGCTTGCCCTTGGGGCCGTGGAGTTCGTGCCGAAGCCCTGCGATGTCGATCGCCTGCAAGCATTGCTGGCCAACGCGCAGCGACTGCTGGATGCCGAGGCGGGCGGGTTGCAGCATCAGGAGCGATGCGGGTTGGTGGGCAGCAGCCTGCCGATGGCGAATCTGCGTACCCAGATTACACAGGTTGCGGATGCGCCCTTTCCGGTATTGATCGAGGGTGAATCCGGCAGCGGTAAGGAACTGGTGGCCGCATGCCTGCACAACCTCAGCAGTCGTGAAGGCAAACCTTACCTTTCATTGAATTGCGCCGCGATTTCACCGGCGCTGGCCGAATCCATACTTTTTGGACATGGCAAGGGCGCTTTTACCGGTGCCGTAACGCAACACAGTGGTTATTTCCACGACGCTGAGGATGGAACCCTGTTTCTCGATGAAATCGGGGAGTTGCCACTCGAACAGCAAGCAAAGCTGTTGCGGGTTCTGGAAAACGGTGAATACCAGCGCGTTGGGGAAACCCAGACCCGGCAGAGCCGGGCGCGCATCGTCGCCGCGACCAACCGGGATCTGAAAGAAGAAGTAAAGCGCGGACGTTTTCGAATCGACCTTTATCACCGCCTGAGTGTATTTACCATTCAGGTGCCGCCGTTGCGTGAAATGGATGAAGATCGGATCCAACTGCTGGAGCATTTTCGGGATTTCTATGCAAGGGAAGCAGGCCAGCAGCCATTTACGTTCGATGGACAGGCGCTTGAATGCTGGATGGGCTACCATTTTCCCGGCAACGTACGTGAACTGCGCAACATCATCATTCGTCTTCTGGCCAAATACCCGGGCAAGGAGGTGGGTGCCGCCCAACTCATGGCCGAACTGGATATGGCCTCGCTGGAGATGTCTGAATCTGCCGGTGACTCCGGCGAAACCATGTTCGAACAGGCATTGCGCCAGTTAAAATCCAAGGGAGGGGTCAATCTCGACCGCGTGGTTAAGGATTGGGAAAAGGCTTATGTCGATGCGGCCCTCAAAGTGACGCACGGCAACCTCAGTCAGGCAGCGAAGTTGCTGGGCGTGAACCGCACGACGCTTTACAGCCGCATCCAGTTGTATGAAGCTTTCAACGAATAAGGATCAACCTTGTATTACGCACATTTCGGGTTGAAACAACCGCCATTCAAGATCACGCCGAACACGGAATTCTTTTTTTCCGGTGGCAACCGCGGTGCGGTGCTGGATGCGCTGGTGTACGCCATCACCAGTGGTGAGGGGATCGTCAAAGTGGTGGGTGAGGTCGGCAGTGGCAAGACCATGTTGTGCCGCATGCTGGAGACCCTGCTGCCGCAGAATGTTGAGAGCGTGTACCTGGCCAATCCCAGTGTCGCACCCGAGGATGTGCTGCATGCCATTGCCTTCGAACTGCATCTGGAACTCCCCGAAGGGGCTGACCGCCTGCATGTGATGCAGGCCTTGCAGAATTACCTGATCGAACGGCATGCGGAAAACCGTCGCGTAGTGATCTTTATCGAAGAGGCACAGGGCATGCCATTGGCAACGCTGGAAGAGATCCGGCTGCTCACCAACCTCGAAACCCGTCACGACAAGTTGCTGCAAATTGTCCTGTTCGGACAACCGGAGCTTGACGAGAACCTGAACGCGGCCCACATTCGTCAGTTGCGGGAGCGCATTACGCACAGTTTCAACCTTGGCCCTCTGGCGGCAGACGAGATCGGGGAGTACCTGATTTTCCGGTTGCGCACAGCGGGATATTTCGGGCCGCAAATGTTTACCAAGGCGGCCATCCGCAAGATTGCCTCGGCCTCCGAGGGGCTGGTGAGACGCATCAATATACTCGCAGACAAGGCCCTGCTGGCGGCGTTTGCGGAAAATGCCTATGCGGTGGAGCGCAAGCATGTCGTGGTTGCAATCCGGGATAGCGAGTTCGGGGCAGAAAGAAGCCGCAAGCCTTTTGCGATCACGCGATACGCAGTTGCGGCCCTCATTGCCCTTGCGCTGGTGGCCGGTTTTGCACTGCATGCCCTGCTGCCTTCGGCGCCTGTGAAAAGCGCATCCTCGTCACCCGTTGCGTCGCAAGCAAAGCCGCCGCAATCAGCGCCTATTGCTCCAGCCGCAGAAGTGGCGAATACCGTCCAGGCGCCAACTCCGCCGGTTACCTCAGCACCACAAGAATCGACGGCGGCGGCGCCAGGTGATCTGCTCGATGCCCGGTTGAAAGCTACCGAGGCCTGGCTGGCATCGCGTGCACCTTCGACGGTCAGTATTCAGTTGATGAGTACCGAACAACCTGAGTACTTGCGACAGCAGATCAAAAATCTGGCCACGATCCTCGAAACGGATAATCTTTTTGTGTACCGCTCAAGAATTGGCGGTCGCCCGTCGATAACCGTGCTGTATGGCAGCTATCCGGATCGGGATACAGCAGCCAAGGCGATGCAGGAGTTGCCCAGGAACTTGCGCGCCAACCGGCCGCAATTGCGAACGGTCAGTGGGATACAGGAAGAAATAAAGCGGTTTCAATAGGTTATTGTTGCAAACACGGTTGAATCATGGGATAACATATCCCTAGGGGAAGCTGGATTAAAACAAGCACACCTAAAGGGTGTTCAGGCGTTGCTGAAAATGAATAAATTTACAAAATATGGATGGCTCGGTTTGTTTATTGCGGGGTGTGCACACCAGCCCCCTTTTCCGCCATCGCAAGGGCACATTGACTCCACCCAGCAGACCAAACCCGCGCCTGTGTCGGGCGAGATTCCCAAGCCGGTCAAGAGCGCCGCATTTCTCCCCCCGCCAAAACCCAAGGCCAAGGAACCGACCTACAGCGTCGTCGTGAACGATGTGCCGGTTCGCGAGATTCTTTTTGCGTTGGCCCGTGAAAGCAAAGTCAATGTCGATATCCATCCCGGCATTACCGGCAATGTCACCCTGAACGCCGTCGACCAGACGTTGCCGGCGATCCTGGAACGCATTTCGAAACAGATCGATCTGCGTTACAAGATGGATGGCAAAGTGCTTTCAATCACACCGGACCTGCCGACACTGCGCACTTACAGGGTGAATTACGTCAACATGGACCGCGATACGACTTCCTCGATTGGGGTGTCTGCGCAGATCTCGTCCACTGGTTCGACCAACCTGACGGGAACTTCGACGAGTACCACGACTGCTGCGACAACTGGCAACAGTTCGACAACGACCGTCAAAAGTACTTCAAGAAACAATTTCTGGGAGTTGCTGACCGACAATATCCGGATCATTCTTAAAACGACCAAGACGCAAACCGCAAATGCTGAGGAGAAGGCGGCTCGCGCCGAAGCGGTTCGTGCATCTCAGGAAGAGCGTCTGAAACAGGTCGAGGCCGTCAGCAAGGCTGGTGCAGGGGCTGAAAAATTGTTTCAGGAGGCCTTCAAGGCTCAGCCAAGTACCTTTGAAACCAAGGATGAGGTCATTGCCAATCCGGTGGCGGGAACCATTACCGTCATGGCGACAGAGCGCCAGCACGGTTTTATCCAGCAATACGTCGACACGGTGATGTCATCGGCGCAGCGACAGGTCATGATCGAGGCCACGATTGTCGAAGTGGAACTCAACGATGGCTACAAGGCCGGTGTGGATTGGCAGCGACTCAGCCGTGGAGGCGGACTGAAGGGCGTGACCTTCCAGCAAAGCCTGGTGGGTGGGATCCTTGGTCAGAAGTACACTCAAGCTGGTACGACGCTGACTTCGCCTGGAAGTGTGCTTGGCTACAGTAACAATTTCGTTCAAATGGCGCTCCAGATGTTGCAGTCATTCGGGAACACCAAGGTCCTTTCTAGCCCGAAGATGATGGTGATGAACAACCAGACCTCCATCCTCAAGGTGGTCGATAACTACGTCTATTTCACCGCCCAGTCTCAAATCAGCCAAAGTACGGTGACCGGGGCCAATAATTTGCTTTCCGTGACGACGACGCCGCATACGATACCGATTGGCGTAGTCATGAACGTGACCCCGCAAATCAACGAGAACGGCAAGGTGACGTTGAACATTCGTCCGACCATTACCGATACGTTTGGTGATCCGGTTGTAGATCCTAACCCGGATCTCAAGGGCGCAAGCAGTATCCCGCAATTGCGGGTACGCGAGATGGAATCGGTCATGCAGATCGATAGCGGTGAAACGGCCGTACTCGGTGGCCTCATGCAGGATAAGGTCAGCAAGTCTACTGACAGTGTTCCCGGAATCTCCAAGGTGCCGGTGATCGGCAAGCTGTTTACTTCCAAGGCTGATACGGTGAAGAAATCCGAGTTGGTTATCTTCTTGCGCCCAACCGTGATTGACCATCCCAGCATCGAGTCTGAAGAACTCAAGGGTTTCAAGCAATATCTCCCGGATCAAATCCCGGAAACGGTGATCAATGAGTCTACTGATTAAAGCCCTGCAGAAGGCTGAGCAAGGCAAGAGCGAGGCGGTTGAAGGGGCATCTTCGAATGCCCTGGCTGCCCAATCAAAGCCTGAAATTGAGTTGGCGCCCCGGCATGAGAACCTGTCTTCCGACTTGAAGGAAGAGGGAGGGTTCGACGGTGAGGCGCAACCTGCCACGCTCGCCAAAACCCAAAGGCAAGCGGCGGCATCGGCCGTTTTTCGTGCGCATCAACAACCTGCAAGTAGCCCTGGAAATGCCAGGGCATTCTGGTTGGCGGGTGGCGGTGCGGTTCTGTTGCTTCTGCTGGGCATCGGTTTCTACATGTATCTGGACTCGATCGAGCAGCCTGAAGTGGAAATACCCCGGCACATTTCACCGCTTCCCCAGCCGGAGCCGGTGGTCACAGCCCCTGTGGCCAGTGCTGTTGAGCCCTCTGTGGCACCGGAGAGCGAAGAGCCTCGTGCCCCTGCTCCAGAGGCCCCGGTTGTGGCCAAGGAAGAGAACATCAAGGAAGCCCCCCTCGTTACGAGGACAGCGCCAGTTCAATCCTCTGGCGACCCGAAATCAAAGGCTGCGGATGAAACTGCGGTGAAGGTGACACGGAACCGCGCGCCTGCAGCCTCGGTCAACGACCAGGTGATGGCCGGGTATCAGGCCTACATGGCCGGAGATGATGCGGTGGCGGGCCGATACTATCGTCAGGCCGTGCAGTCCGAACCTCGCAATTCCGATGCCTTGCTGGGACTAGCTGCGGTATCCGTTCGCCAAGGCAAGACGGAGGAGGCGACGGCCCTTTATATGCGGGTGCTGGAGCTTGAGCCCAGGAATCCATCCGCGCAATCCGGCCTGATCAGCCTTGCCAGCCAATCGGACCCAGCAGCAGCTGAGACACGCCTGAAAAACCTGATCGGGCAACAACCTGACGCCGCATTCCTGCAGGCTGCTTTGGGTAATCTTTACGCGGACCAGGGGCAGTGGGCCACTGCACAGCAAGCTTATTTCCAGGCATTCCGACTGGAATCTACCAATGCCGAATATGCCTATAACCTGGCTGCCAGTCTGGATCAGATGGTCAAGCCGGATCTGGCGCTGAACTATTACCAGAAGGCCCTGGAATTGATGCCTCGCCAGGGCGGAGTGATCGACCGTGCCCAGATCGAGGCACGTATCGGTCAACTGAGAACAACGCTGAACAAGTAACGGAGCGACTGCAGTTTCTCCAGAAACCCCCAAATCTCCATGTCCGATAAAAATAATCCAAATAACGTGATGTCCGAACAAAGGCGCAAGCTTCGTCTGGGCGAATTGATGGTGCAGCAGGGCCTGATCAGTCAGGACCAGTTGCGCATCGCGCTGATGGAGCAGGATCAGAACAATATCCCGCTGGGGCGTCAGCTCGTTCGTCTTGGATTCGTGACCGAGGCGATGGTGCGCGATCTGGTGGCGCATACCATTGGTCAGGAAAGTATCGACCTTTCCAACGTGATCGCCGATGCCGAAGCGCTCAAGATGGTGCCGGAAGAGTTCGCGCGGCGTTACCAGTTGTTGCCGATTGCCTTCGAGGAGACCGGCAAGGTGCTGGTGGTGGCGATGGCCGACATGTTCAACGTGGTGGCGCTGGATCAGTTGCGCGCCATGCTGGGCGGGCAGATTCAGGTCAAGCCGGCGCTGGCAGGTGAGGCACAACTCGAAGAGCATATCGATCAGTTCTATGGTTACGAGCTATCGGTGGATGGCATCCTGCGAGAAATCGAGACCGGTGAAATCGACTACAAGAGCCTGCAGGGCGGTGGCGAGGAATATACTCAGCCGGTCGTGCGCCTGGTGGGTGCGCTGCTGATGGACGCCGTGAAACGCGGTGCCTCGGATATCCACTTCGAGCCGGAGTATGCATTCCTGCGTATTCGTTACCGGATCGATGGCGTGTTGCAGCAGATCCGCAGCCTGCACAAGAGTTACTGGCCGGGTATCGCCGTCCGTCTCAAGGTGATCAGCGGTATGGATATCGCGGAAACCCGTTCGCCGCAGGATGGTCGTCTGCAGATCACTTTGATCGGCCGCCCCATTGACTTCCGGGTGGCCAGTCATCCGACCATCCACGGTGAAAACATCGTGTTGCGGGTGCTGGACCGCGAGAAATCCATTATTCCCCTGGATCGCATGGGGCTGCGGGATGAGACGCTGGAACAGTTGAAGCTGATGATGACACGGCCGGAAGGTATTCTGGTCGTGACGGGGCCGACCGGTAGCGGGAAGACGACCACCCTCTATTCGTTACTGTCATTCGTGAATACCGAGGCGGTCAACATCATGACCCTGGAAGATCCGGTGGAATATCCGGTCACCATGATGCGCCAGACGTCGGTCAATGAAGTGAACAAGGTGGATTTCGCCAACGGCATCCGTTCTATCATGCGACAGGACCCTGATGTGATCCTGGTAGGTGAAGTGCGTGACAACGATACTGCCGAGATGGCATTCCGTGCCGCGATGACGGGGCATCAGGTGTTTACCACCCTGCATACCAATTCTGCACTGGGCACGTTCCCGCGCTTGCTGGATATCGGCATTGCACCGGAAATCATGGCCGGCAACATCATCGGTGTGATCGCACAACGCCTGGTTCGCGTGCTATGCGTTCATTGCAAGGAAGCTTATACCCCCGAGGGGGAAGAGGCTCGATTGTTGGGGCTCAAGTCCGGGCATCAAACGCAGATTTTCCGGCACAAGGGTTGCAAGCGTTGCAATTACAATGGGTATCGCGGCCGCATGGCTATCATGGAACTGCTCCGGATCGACAATGAAATGGACTCCATGATCGCCAGAAGGGCCCATCTGGATGAGTTGCGTGATGTGGCTCGGGACAAGGGCTTTGTGACGCTGGCAGAGGATGGCATCCGTCGTGTTCTGGAAGGCCTGACCAGCGTTTCCGAAGTCTCACGCGTCGTCGACCTGACCGGCCGGATCGACTAACAGGCCGGGGCGCACATGCCGATTTTCCGGTACAAGGCGGTCGACCAGACGGGAAAACCGGCCCAAGGGCGCATGGAAGCGGTCAACGATGTTGATCTTGAATTGCGCCTGCAGCGGATGGGGCTGGACCTCGTCACCTTCGACATCGCGCAGCAGCGGCACAGCCTGTTCAATACCCACAAGGTCAGCCTGCAGGATCTGGTGATGTTCTGTTTCCAGATGGAACAACTGACTAGAGCCGGCGTCCCTTTGCTGGAGGGGCTGGTGGATTTGCGCGACAGTACCACCAATCCACATTTGCGCGAGGTGATTGGAGCCCTGGTGTCCGAGGTGGAGGGCGGCAAGCAGCTTTCACAGGCACTGGCTTCCCATCCCAAAGTGTTCAGCCATGTTTTTGTCAGCCTGATTCGCGCCGGCGAACAGACGGGAAAACTGCCGGAAGTTTTCGAGAATCTGGCCTCCACCCTGAAATGGCAGGACGAATTGATGGCCCAGACCAAGCGTCTGCTGGCCTATCCGATGTTCGTGCTGGTGGTGGTGATGGGAGCGATTACTTTCCTCATGATGTACCTGGTGCCGCAGATGGTGTCATTCCTGCGCAACATGGGGCAGGAATTGCCGATGGAGACACGCATCCTGATCGGGGTGTCGGATATCTTCGTGAATTACTGGTGGCTGCTCCTGTCACTGCCTTTTCTCGCCGTGCTGGCTGTCAGCATCGCCATCAAGCGGAGCCCGGCCGCGCTTTATCGTTTCGATTATGTGAAATTGCACCTGCCGGTGACCGGAGAAATCCTGCAGAAAATCATCCTGGCCCGCTTTGCCCGGTATTTCGCTTTGATGTACCAGACCGGGGTGCCCATTCTCGATGCGATCAAGACTTGTCAGGATATTGCCTCCAACCGTGTGGTGGCCGATGCGCTCGAACATGCCTGGCAGCAGATCAATGCCGGTGACAGCATGAGCGAAAGTTTTCATAATGTAGGCTTGTTCCCGCCATTGGTGGTGCGCATGATCCGCGTGGGGGAGAGTACCGGGGCGCTGGACAAGTCATTGCTCAACATCAGTTACTTTTACGATCGTGACGTCAAGGAGTCTGTGGAGAAAATGCTGAAGATGCTGGAGCCGGCGCTGACGGTCATTCTGGGGATGTTGCTGGCAATGATCATGTTCTCCGTGCTCGGCCCGGTATATGACACCATAGGCAAACTCAAACTGTAGAAGCCGACCAGATGATTTCCAGAATCGTTCTCTGTGCATTCCCCAATCGCCTGACCGCAGGTCTTTGGCGATTCGGCCGGCTGGTGACGTGCGACAGCTTCAAGAACGATGAAGCCGGGCTGAATGCTTTCCGGCAATTCCTGCAACGACATCCTTCGACGCCGCTGTTCCTGATTGCAGATGCAGTCGAAGAAGACTACCGGGTCGAATCGGCACCCCATACAAGCGGCTTGGCGCGCCAGTCCCTGCTGGAGCGCAAGCTTGGTCAGATTTACCGTAACTCCGTTTACCGGGCAGCCCAGTTCATCGGGCGTGCGGTCGAGCAACGACGCGATGATCTCTTTCTTCTGGTGGCGCTGAGCAATGCAGAAAGCATCCATCCCTGGGTTCTGGCCATGGAAGAACAGCGGGCGCCACTGGCGGGTGTCTACCTGTTGCCCATGGTGAGCCAATTCCTGGTTGATAAACTCAAACTCGACACCCCGCATCTTCTGCTGATGGATGGACTGCTGCCTGGGCTGCGGCAGACTTATTTTCATAACGGAAGGTTGCGTGTCAGCCGGCTTGCGCTCGAAACCGTCAACAGCCAGGTCCGCAAGCCGCAGCTTTACATGGCCGAGACCGAAAAGACACGTCTCTATCTGCTGAGCCAGCGTTTGATCGCTGCGGATACCAAGCTCAGCCTTCTGGTGCTGACAGCGGATCAGGAAGGCGAGGCAGCCTGCCAGACCATCGTCAAGGAACTGGAATACGAATGTCTGGCACTTGATGCACGCAAGCTCGGTAGCCGGGTTGGTTTGCAGGAGCAGGCCTTGCAGCAGTTCCCTGAGCTGCTGTATATGCAGGTGTTGGCCAAGGGGGGAGTCCCGGTCAACCTTGCACCATCACAGCAGACCCGGGATTACCGGATCAATCGACTGCGCGGCTGGATCGGGTATGCCAGTGCAGGCATTTTTGCAGCAGGGATTCTGATGGCTGCACTGAATCTGCGGGAGACTTTCGACTTCAAGGAACAATTGGTGCAGGCGCAGGCGCAGACCCACGAATACGAACACCGGTATGATGAGGTCGCCAGAAATTTCCCCGCCACCCCGATTCCCGGTAACGAATTGAAGGTCGTGGTGGATATGTCTGCGGCACTGGAAACAAACAACCAGACCCCGCTTCGCGTGATGCAGGTGGTCTCGACCGCGCTTGATTCCGCCCCGGAGATTCAGTTGCAGCGGTTGCATTGGAAACTGACCAATGATCTCAATGTCGCGGACGATGGGAATTTTCCGAAAACCAACGGCAACCTGAACGGTTCCAACAACCAGGCACCGCGGCCAGGCACCCCTGACCGTATGCGCGAAATCGGCTTCGTCGATGGAGAGATCCGGAATTTTACCGGGGACTATCGTGCCGCGCTCAACAGCGTGACGCGTTTTGCCGATCTGCTCGGCAAGGATCCACGCATTGACAGTGTCGTGGTCGTACAGCAACCGGTGAACGTCAGTTCCTATTCAAATTTGCAAGGGAGTACGCTGGATGCCCAGGCACAGCAGATGCCTGCAGCACAATTCAAAATCAAGCTGGTCTTGAAACCGGCGGTGGCATCATGAAGCTGACTTCACACGATTGGAAGGTGTTGCAAATTCCTTTGATGGTGTTGGCTGCAACCGCTGTTTTCATCGGGTTGCTGGTGGGCTACACCGGCCATCAGGCAGACAAAGCAAGGCAAGCGTTAGAAAATCAGCAGGGCGCATTGAACGGGGCACGCCAGAGATTCCAGACTTCCGGCGCCGAGAAAGACATGATCGTCAAGTACATGCCGCTGTACCTCGAGCTGGTCAGGCAGGGGTTTATCGGCGAGGAGCGCCGTATCGAATGGATCGATGACCTGCGCACCATCAACCAGCAATTCAAATTGTTCGGTATCAGCTACAGTATCGGCGCCCAGGAAGTTTACAAACCTCCCTTCAGCCTGAACACAGGGGGATTCGTGCTGCATCGTTCAGTGATGAAGATCGAAGCCCCATTGCTGCATGAAGGCGATCTGATGACCATATTCAATACATTGGCCGCGAAGGAACGTGCGCCTTTCATGGTCCGTGATTGCGTGATCACCCGGGTCGGCGGAGGAGGCAAGAACAAGTTCCTGCCAAACCTGACCTCCGCATGCGAAATCGACTGGTTGACGGTAACCGAGCCTGCGCGCTCAGGAAGCAAACCATGAAGCGGCTTATTGCGCTATTGCTGCTGAGTTTGCCAGTGGTCCAGGTACACGCCGACGACCGGTTAGGTCGTCTATTCCTGACGCCGAATGAACGAGCCAATCTGGACTATCTGCGCCTGAGCAGCGCACCCCCGGACAAGCTCATCCGGCCTGCCGACAATGATGGCGCCGAGGTGGGTGCACCCGCACCGGTTGTCCCGATGACTGCCGTGACGGTGCAGGGTTACGTGAAACGCAGCGACGGCAAGGGGACGGTCTGGGTCAACCGGCAACCGGTGCTGGAGGCCGGCAAGCAGGGTGAAATCGGCGTCGGTCGCCTGAGCGGTAAGGACGGCCGTGTCCGGCTCAAGGTCGATGGCAGTGGCAAGGAGGTGTCCCTCAAGGCGGGACAGACTTATGATCCAGCCAGTGGCGTGATCGTCGATCATGCCCGAGACCTGCCTCAGACGGCAAACCCTGTGGAAGCCCCTGCTGTGGTCAAAGCGTCTCCATCGGCAACTGCGGCCAAACCCGCAGCCAAACCCTGATCCGGGTGGATTGTGACAGGTCGGGGCCCATCTCTTGCATCCCAGCGCGGGATGACACTGATCATGCTGGTGTTCATCCTTGGCCTGACAGCGACGGGTTACCTGATCAATGCCTTCAGCCCCAAGGGTGCGAACCTGCAGCGTGACCGGAAAACCACAGTGGCTCTGGCGACGGCAAAATCCGGCCTGATCGGATGGGCGGTCAAACATGCTTCCATGCCCGGGGTGTTGCCGTGCCCGGACACGGATAACGACGGTTTGAGTAACGCCACGGGCTCGAATTGTGATGCCTATATCGGGCGGCTGCCCTGGAAAACCATCGGACTGGGTCCTATCAAAGATGGTGATGATGAGTGTCTCTGGTATGCCCTTTCCCCGATTTACCGGGACAGCATTTCGGTGTCGAACCGGAACTCGCTCCCATTGAACAGCAATACGGCTGGGACCCTTTCGCTGGTGGATGCAAGTGGCACATTGCTGCCTTCGCCTCCCAGCCCTGCCATTGCGCTGATTATTGCGCCGGGGACCCCGCTATCCGGACAAAGCCGGACGGGTCCGGTTTCTCTCTGCGGCGGCAACAGTTCCAGCCCCAACTACCTGGATGCCCTGGCCAGCGTCAATAATGCGACCGGTAACGTTTCTGGTGTGAACTACACGTTTGTGGTGGCACCGCCTTCCACGACATTCAACGATCGTATCGAGCCGATTGCGCCGGAACAACTGCGCCAGCCGCTCCGCAGAAGAATCGCCAATGAAATTCGCGGTGGGGATACCCCACCCACGGCAGGGTTGCGGAATTTCTACAATCACCAGCATTATTTTCCATGGGCGGGGAATTTCCTCGGGATACAACAAACAAATCTGCTTTCAGGCTTTATCCCCTATAACGACCCGAACTATGCGCACCCGACGCTGGGGACGTGGTTAATGAATAACGGCTGGTATGGTGTGACCAGCTACCAAGTGGGCACGGATTTTCAGCCCGGAACGGAATCGACGTTTCCACAGACCTGTGCCGGCGGGTGCGTGACGGCAAGAAGTGTCAATGTGCCGGCGAAAATTACGGTAGGCGGCGGCGCCGCAAGCTGGACGGCCCGGGTGTGCATGGATACCGCGACGATGACGTGCCCGGCACCGTGATGAATGAGGAGCGCAGCATGACTGCAAGCAAAATCGAGAGAGGCTTTACCCTGCTGGAAATGGCCGTCGTGCTGGTGATCGTCGGCCTGATGCTGGGCGGCTTGCTGGTCCCGCTCAGCGCCCAAATGGACCAGAAGAATTACACGGAAACGAAGCAGGAGCTGACGGAAATCAGGAATGCGCTGCTCGGGTTTGCAATCCTTTACGGCCGCTTGCCGTGCCCCACCACGACCACTGATCCGGCGAATGCCGCCTACGGCATCGAGGATGCCAGTTGTAGTGGCGCCCCTGCGGCAGAAGGATATTTGCCCTGGAAAACCCTGGGTGTCAGCGAGGTGGATAGCTGGGGGACCAAACGTAAGGTGACGGCGGATCCCTGGACGGGATATTGGCGTTACCGGGTAGACCGCAATTTCAGTAACCAGGCCATCTTGCCTTCCCTGACGACTTCATTTTCTGCTGATGCGCTGATGGTGCAGGATAGTGCCGGGAATGCCTTGCTCTCGACGGCGGAGCGTCCGGTTGCGATTGTCTTCTCGACTGGCAAGGACAAAACCGCGAACGGTGAGAATGCCGATTTCGAAGCCTCGAACGGGTTGTATCAGTCCGACACCCTCAGTGCGACCTTCGATGATGTACTGGTATTTATCTCCAGGCCGATACTGATGAACAGGCTGGTGGAATCCGGAAAACTGCCGCAATGAACGACCAGCAACTCCTGCGCTATAGTCGCCATATCCTGCTTCCGCAAATTGCTTACGAAGGCCAGGAAAAGCTGGCACAGTCCCATGCCCTGATCGTCGGGGCCGGCGGTCTCGGTTCGCCGGTGGCGCTCTACCTGGGAGCGGGTGGGGTGGGCAAGTTGACTATCTGTGATTTCGACCAGGTCGAACTGACCAACCTGCAGCGTCAGGTGATCCATTCGACACAGTCGCTGGGCGTGAACAAGGCGGTGTCGGCGCAACGGTCTCTGGCGGCGATCAATCCGGAAATCAGCGTGGTTCCCGTTGAGCATCGATCCAGCATCGAGGAATTCACTGCGCTGGCGAGCGTCGCTGACGTGGTCATCGATTGCAGCGACAATTTTGCGACGCGGTATGCCTTGAACAAGGTCTGCACCCACCTGAAAAAACCGCTGGTGTCAGGAGCGGCCATCGGTTTCGAGGGGCAGGTGTCGGTCTTTGATATGCGCCACGAGAACAGCCCGTGTTATCACTGCCTGTTTCCGGATACGGCGACGGAGGATGGGGTTGGTGAAATGCGTTGCGCCGAGTTTGGCGTGTTTGCGCCGCTGGTCGGCATGATCGGTACCACGCAGGCCGCCGAAGCGATGAAGTTGCTGCTCGGCATCGGCGAATCCCTGCAGGGTAGGTTGCTCCTGCTCGATGTGCTGGCCATGGAATGGCGCACGATCAAGCTTTCCCGGGACCCTTCCTGCAAGGTGTGCGGCGCCAGGGCCTGACGCCGCCAAGTCTATAGCCTATTTCCCGCCCAGCAGGTTTTTGACGGCACCGACCAGATCTCCGGGAAGCACTACCATTTTGCTGTTCTCCGAGGCGGAGAGCTTTTGCATGGCCTGGATGTAGCGGTCGCCGAGCAGGAAGGTGGCCGAGGCGTTGCTGTCCTTGACGGCGTCGCCGATGATGCGCATGGACTCGGCAGAAGCCTTGGCGGCCACCTCCTGGGCTTCTGCGTCCTTGCGTGCCGCTTCCAGGCGGGCTTCTGCATTCAGGATGATGGCCTGTTTTTCCCCTTCGGAGCGCGTGACCAGTGCAACGCGCTCGCGTTCCGCCGAGGCCTGCATTTCCATCGCCTTCTGCATGTTGGGAGAAGGTTTGATGTCCTGGATTTCCACCGATTTCACGGTCAGGCCCCAGTCAATGGCTTCGTCGGCGATGGCGGTCTTGAGTGCGGCCTTGATCTGTTCGCGGGAAGACAGTGCGCTGTTCAACTCCATGCCGCCGATGATGGAGCGCAGGCTGGTCTGTACCATGTTGCGCATGGCTTCGCGGAAATTCTCGATGCCGTACACTGCGCGTTCGAGGTTGCTGACCTTGATGAACGCGATAGCGTTGGCCAGGATCACGGCATTGTCCTTGGTGATCACTTCCTGTTCCGGGACGTCCAGAATGATGTCCTTGGTGGTGACCTTGTAACGTACCTGATCGATAAACGGGATGATGATGTTGAGGCCGGGGGTCAGGATGCTGTTGAAGCGTCCGAGCCTTTCCACCACCCATTCTTCACCTTGCGGAACAATGCGGATACCCAGCCAGAGGGTGACGGCGATGGGGAACAGCAGGAAGATCAGAAACGAGGTCATGCGGGGTTCCTTTCTTGGAGAGCGCGTTTGACACGCAGGTAGTTACCTTCGATGGCGACAACCTCTGCTGTTTCGCCGGTGGCGAGGCGGTCGTCGGAAATCGCCGTCCATTCACGGCTGCTCATCACGGGGACGGTAAACACGATGGTCCCGTTCTGCTCGGGGGAAACCGCCAGCGTGATGCGCCCGGTCTTGCCGATGGTGTCGTCATGCGATTGCCCAACCCGGGAAACCATGCCCTGGCGCTGGTATTTGTAGCGCCAGACGGCGAGCGAGGTCAGCGACAGCAGGGAAAAGGCGAACAGTTGCTGCGAGAGCGGCGCGTCTGGCGCGACCGCCAGCATCAGGGCGACGCAGAACGCCGAGATGCCGAACCACAGGATGTAGAAAGTACCGGTCAGCAGCTCAATGCTGAGAAGAACCAGGCCAAGAATGGCCCAGGCCCAGAGAGGTTGTGGCATATCAGACTCCTTGGTCATCAACCTTGGTATCGTAACAGAAATGCGTGTGGCTGGCATTGCGCAGCATGCGCAGCAACGATTACACTCATTGCATCATCAAGCATGGGTGCGAGGAGGCAACATGAGCGGGATCGTGACGCTGGCAATACTGTCGGTGATGCTCGTTTATGTGATCATGACCTACAATGGTCTGGTGCAGGTCAAGAACAACGTAGCCAAGGCCTGGGCAAACATCGACGTACTGCTCAAGCAGCGGCATGACGAGTTGCCGAAGCTGATCGATACCTGCAAACAATACATGCAGTACGAGCAGGCGACGCTGGAGAAGGTGATCCAGGCCCGTGCCCAAGTGGCCAGCGCCCGGGAGTCGCAGAACATCGGGGCGCTTGGCGTCGCGGAAGGGGCCTTGCGTGCTGGCCTGGGGCGCTTGTTCGCACTGGCGGAGGCTTACCCGGACCTGAAGGCCAATACCCATTTCCTTCACCTGCAGGAGCGAATCTCAGGCTTGGAAAACGCGATCGCCGACCGGCGCGAGTTCTACAACGAAAGTGTCAACGTCAACAATGTGCGTATCGAACAGTTTCCTGACCTGATCGTCGCGCGCATGTTCAATTTTCCGCGCGCCGAACTGCTGCGCTTCGCCGAAACCGAACTGGAAGACGTCGATATCGCCAAGCGCTTCGGTTGATTGTCCATGGGCTGGTCGCTACGGGAGCTCTACGTCCAGGGCATCACTTCGGGCAGTTACCTGCTGGTGCTGTATATCGGCGTAAAATCCGAAGAGCCTGCCGGCTGGGCAATTTCCCTAGCGCTGGCCGCCATCATCGCATTCTTTGCCTGGATGTCGGCATTCAGGCGCAATCGCAGCATCGCAGATACACCCACGTCCAAAATTGCTTCGGCGGCACAGGGCTATGTCGAACTTTTCGGGCGGGCCAGCGATGGTCCGGAGTTCAGGGTGCAGGCGCAGCCGGGCAGCCGTCCGTGCGTATGGTTCCGTTGCATCAAATACCGGAAGGGGACCGACGACAAATGGGAAGAGTTGGAGCGCAAAACCAGCGACAGCATTTTCGAATTGGATGATGGCACAGGTAAATGCATGGTCGATCCGGAGAGCGCCGAGGTGATTACGACCCATGTCCGGACCTGGTATGAGGGGCGGTACAAGTTTGTCGAGTCCCAATTGTTTCCGAACGACAGCCTTTACGCCCTGGGGGCTTTTTCGACCGTGGGTGGTGCTTCCGCACCTAACGACCTGAAAGCCGATGTAGGCGCTCTGCTGGCGGAATGGAAAGCGCGCCCGCAGGAACTGCTTAAGCGGTTTGACCTGGACGACAATGGGCAGATCGACCTCAAGGAATGGGAGCTGGCGCGCAGTGCCGCGCGGCGCGAGGTGGAGCGCAGGCAGCAGGAACGGTCTCAGGTGCCAGACGTTCACCTGATGCGTCGACCGGATTCGGGGCAGTTGTTTCTGTTATCCAACCTGTCCCCTCATGCACTCAAGCGCCGCTATGCCCTGTGGGGTTGGTTCCATCTCACCGTGTTTTTCGGGGGAGTTGCCAGCGCTTCATGGGTGAGTCTTCACTATCTTATAACCCGTTGAGCGTTTAAGGCTAAATGCTGGTGTGATGCCGTAGTCGGCTGGCGAATCCGGTGACTTTCTCATCGCTTGTCCGGTATTCTGGGGTAAAATCCGGCCCCATGAGCGAACTCGATAAATCATTTGAACCCAAGAACATAGAAGCCCGCTGGTACTCCTTCTGGGAGGACAAGGGCTACTTTGCCGCCGGTCTCGACACCGACAAAACCGATAACTTCTGCATTCTGCTGCCGCCGCCCAACGTGACCGGCACGCTGCACATGGGCCATGGCTTCAACCAGACCATCATGGATGCGCTGACCCGCTACCATCGCATGCGGGGTGCCAATACCTTGTGGCAGCCGGGTACCGACCACGCCGGCATCGCGACCCAGATCGTCGTCGAACGCCAGCTGGATGCCCAGGGGCTGTCGCGCCATGATCTCGGCCGCGAGAAGTTCCTGGAAAAAGTCTGGGAGTGGAAGGAGCACTCCGGCTCCACCATCACCCGCCAGATGCGCCGCCTCGGCACCTCGCCGGACTGGAGCCGCGAGCGCTTCACCATGGACGCCGGCCTGAACAAGGTGGTCACCGAAACTTTCGTGCGTCTGTACAACGAGGGCTTGATCTACCGCGGCAAGCGTCTGGTGAACTGGGACCCCAAGCTGCACACCGCCGTGTCTGACCTGGAAGTGGTGAGCGAGGAAGAAGATGGTTCCATGTGGCATATCCGCTACGACCTGGCGGATGGCTCAGGTAGCCTGACCGTAGCGACGACCCGTCCGGAAACCATGCTGGGCGACACCGCCGTCATGGTGCATCCGGAGGACGAGCGCTACCAGTCCATGATCGGCAAACTGGTGAAACTGCCGCTGACCGATCGCGAGATTCCCATCATCGCCGATGACTACGTGGACCGCGAGTTCGGCACCGGCGTGGTGAAGGTGACCCCCGCCCACGACTTCAACGACTATGCCGTCGGACAGCGCCACAATCTGCCGCTGATTTCCATCCTGACGCTGGATGCCAGGATCAACGACCATGCGCCGGAAAAATATCGCGGCATGGATCGTTTCGAGGCGCGCAAGGCGATTGTCGCCGACCTTGAGGTATTAGGCCTGCTGATCAAGATCGACAAGCACAAGCTCAAGGTGCCACGTGGTGACCGTACCGGCGTCGTGATCGAGCCGATGCTGACCGACCAGTGGTTCGTGGCCATGAGCAAGCCGGGCAAGAATGGCAAGAGCATTACCGAGCAGGCGCTGGAAGTGGTCGCCAACGGCGAGATCAAGTTCCATCCGGAAAACTGGGTGAACACTTACAACCAGTGGCTGAACAACATTCAGGACTGGTGTATTTCCCGCCAGCTGTGGTGGGGCCATCAGATTCCCGCCTGGTATGGCGTCAACGGCGAAGTGTTCGTGGCGCACAGCGAAGAAGAGGCGCGCCATCAGGCTGATCAGGCGGGTTACGCCGGTCAGCTGACGCGCGACGAGGACGTACTGGACACCTGGTACTCCTCCGCGCTGTGGCCGTTCTCCACGCTGGACTGGACACCGGAATGGCCGGCCAAGTCCAACCCGGCGCTGGACCTCTACCTGCCTTCCACTGTGCTGGTGACTGGTTTCGACATCATCTTCTTCTGGGTGGCGCGCATGGTCATGATGACCAAGCACATCACCGGCAAGATTCCGTTCAAGGACGTGTACGTCCACGGCCTGATCCGCGATGCGGAAGGGCAGAAGATGTCCAAGTCCAAGGGCAACGTGCTCGACCCGATCGACCTGATCGACGGGATTGATCTTGAATCGCTGGTGCAGAAACGCACGACCGGCCTGATGAACCCGAAGCAGGCAGAGCAGATCGAAAAGCGTACCCGCAAGGAATTCCCGGAGGGCATTCCGGCATTCGGGACCGATGCGCTGCGCTTTACCTTCGCCAGCCTCGCCAGCCCCGGCCGCGACATCAAGTTCGACATGCACCGCTGCGAAGGCTATCGCAATTTCTGCAACAAGCTTTGGAACGCCACCCGCTTCGTGCTGATGAATTGCCAGCAGGAAGATGGCACACGCCACGACTGCGGCATGGACCCGTGCAACAAGGACTGCGGCCCGGAAGGCTATCTGGATTTCTCACAGGCGGATCGCTGGATCGTCAGCCTGCTGCAGCGTACCGAAGCCGAAGTCGAAAAGAGTTTTGCCGACTATCGCTTCGATTTCGTGGCACAGGCGATCTACAAGTTCGTCTGGGACGAATATTGCGACTGGTATCTGGAAATCGCCAAGGTCCAACTGCAGAACGGCACCGATGCGCAGAAGCGCGCGACCCGTCGCACCCTGCTCCGCGTACTGGAAACCGTGTTGCGCCTGGCTCACCCGGTCATTCCGTTTATCACCGAAGAGCTGTGGCAGACCGTGTCGGAATTCACCAACCAGAAAGCCGACACCATCATGGTGTGCCCGTACCCCAAGGCGCAGCCGGAAAAGATCGACGAAGCCGCCGAGGCCTGGGTGGCGACGCTCAAGCAGGCCGTGGATGCCTGCCGTAGCCTGCGTGGCGAGATGGGCGTTTCACCGGCGACCCGCGTGCCATTGATCGCTGCGGGATCTGCTGAACTGGCTGGCTTTGCGCCGTACCTCAAGGCGCTGGCCAAGTTGGCCGAGGTGGAAGTGGTCAGCGAACTGCCGGAAGCGGATGCGCCGGTGGCCGTGGTGGGCGATATGCGCCTGATGCTCAAGATCGAGGTCGATGTGGCTGCCGAGAAGGAGCGTCTGGGCAAGGAAATCCTCCGTCTGGAAGGTGAGATCGCCAAGGCGAATGCCAAGCTGTCCAACGAGAGTTTCGTCGCACGTGCTCCGGCGGCTGTGGTGGCGCAGGAGAAAGAGCGTTTGGCCGGATTTGTCGCGACACTGGAGAAAATCCAGGCGCAGTTCTCGCGGCTGAAATAACGGGGTCGGGACGATGCATGAATTTCTGGTTCAAGCCATTACTTACATCGTTCCGTTGACCGAATTGCTGGGGGCAGCCGTGGTGACCTGGGGATGCCTGCACGGGCTGGCGCTGCTGATGCTGCGTGGCTGGTCAGGTGTCCGGGGTCAGGCGCATCTGATGGATCTTCGCCATGTGCGCATCGCCATCGGCGAGAAAATGGCCCTTGGACTCGATTTCTTTCTGGCGGGGGACATCATCGGGACCATCGTGGTGCCAAGCCGTGAGTCCTTGCTGTTGCTAGGCGGAATCGTGGTGATCCGGACGGTGATGGCGTTCTTTCTGGCGAAAGAAATCGAGAAGAGCTAGACATGCCGGCGCTAGCCGACATGTCTTTGTGCTTTGTTAGATAAACAGGCTGACGTCGGCTTCGCCGGCGAATTCGAAGAAAGTGGCGGCGCCACCGAACTCGATACCTTCGATGAAGTCTTCCTTCTTGAAGTCGAACAGGTCGACGGTCATCTGGCAGGCGATCATCTTGACGCCGGCTTCCTGACACAAGTCACGCAGTTCGGGCAGCGATGCCACGCCCTTGTCCTTCATTTTCTGCTTCATCATCATGGTGGCCATGCTTTCCATGCCTGGCAGCATTTGCACCAGGTTAGGCATGGGCACCGGCATTGGCATGGCCGGGTTGCCGAGCGGGCTGATCTGGGCGTCGATTTCCTTCTTCAGCAGGGTAAGGCCATAGAAGGTGAAGAAAATCTGCACTTCGTAGTCCAGTGCCGCCGCAGTAGAGGCCAGGATGAAGGGCGGGTAGGCCCAGTCCAACGTTCCTTTGGAGGCGATGATCGCAAGCTTTTTGGCCATGATCAGGCCTTCTTGCGAATGAAGAAGATATATTCGCCGTTGGCTTCGCTGGATTCCAGCATGTCGTTGCCGGTCTGGCGGCAGAAAGCCTGAAAGTCCTTCACCGAACCTGAGTCGGTAGCGACGGCCTTGAGCACCTGTCCGCCGGTCATTTCAGCCAGCGATTTCTTGACGCGCAGAATGGGCAGCGGGCAGTTGAGGCCGCGCGCATCCAGTTCCTTGTCGAATTCCATTAAAACACTCCTAATTTATTTCTTCGGATTCAAGGGAAAACCGGCCTTGCCCCAGGCCAGAATGCCACCTTGAAGGTTGTAAATGTGACCGCGGAACTTGCTGGCCATGAAGGCGGCCGCCTGAGCGGAGCGCATGCCGCTATGGCAATAGAACACCAGCGGTTGTTCCCCATTCAGTTCCTCGACTTTCAGCGGCAGCAGGTGCAACGGAATATGGGTCGCGCCCGGAATCATGCCGCGGGCGGCCTCATCGTCGTTGCGGACATCTACCAGAAGAACCTTTTTTTCCGCTAGAAGTTGATGAAGCTCAACGGCTTCGATTTCCATGTAACCGGTCATTAAAAAGGGGATATTCGTTTGAAAAGAACGGATTATATATCAGTGTTTGCGCATTCGGGAAAATGGGCGCTTGCGTCAGGTTTGGTCCGAAGCAGAGTCCCTCATGAATTCCCAGAAATTTCGCGGAAATGAAACGATTATTCCGTTCTGAGCGATGCATGCATGATGAGTAGATGTATTGGCCGTCTAGTAGGGCCGCAAGCCGGGATGTTCCTCCAGAATGCTGCGCAGGGTGGCCAGGGCGCTGGGACAGTCGAAGTTTGCAATCTGATTTCCCAGTGGAGTTGTCAGCTCCTCGCCGATTGCTTCGGCGAGGAGCGGGGCAAGTTCCTGCCAGGTGGTTTCCACTTTCATGCTGTTCTCTGCCAACTGCAGCTCCAGCTTGGCCACTTGTGCCCGGAAGTAGGCGGGGTCGACGTCCATCAAAGTAGGTTTGCTGGTGTCCAGCCGCATGTCTTCGATTTCCGCGCAGACGGCTTTCAGGGTATTTCCCAGATTGTCGATCAGTGTATTGATCGTCTGAATTTCTTCACCACGACGGATATTGATTTCCAGTGCATTCGCGATGTGTTGTAGCTGATGGATACCAAGAGTCGCAGCTAAGCTTTTGATGGTGTGCGCGATACTTTCCGCGTTGGTGAGATCCTTTCCTTCCATTGCCTCGCGCAGTACCGCGGCATCGCTCCCGTGTTGACTCGCAAACTTGGTCAGCATACGTTCGTATCTGGTTTGCTGGCCGCCTGTGTAGTGTAGTCCGGTCTCACGATCTATCAGATGACCATTGGCCACCGGATACGTCTCTTGATGTGCATTGACGACTTGTTTTTCGGCGGGCTTGTTCGGAATGGCGGCCTTGCTGTCGTCGGGAATCCAGCGCGCCAAGGTAGCAAACAGATAATCCGGATCGACCGGCTTGGCAACGAAACCGTTCATGCCGGCATCGATGCAACTGTTGCGGTCTTCTTCGAAGGCGTTGGCGGTCATGGCCAGGATGGGGATGTGGCTGCCGGTTTCCATGGCGCGAATCCGTCGCGTTGCCTCCAGCCCGTCCATGACCGGCATTTGCATATCCATCAGAATCAGGTCGTAGGTGCCGGTGCGCAACTTGTCCAACGCCTCCCCGCCATGGTTGGCGATGTCGACTTTCAGCCCGGCTCCGTGCAGGAGGTGGCTTGCGACCTCCTGGTTGACCTCATTATCTTCCACCAGCAGGATGTGCGCATCCCTGCGCAGGCCCGTTCTGCTACTACGGACCTGTTCAATGCGCGGGGCGCGCCCACGCTTCAGTCGTGCGGTGAACCAGAACAGGCTGCCTTTTCCAAATTCGCTCTCCACACCCACTTCACCGTGCATGAGTTCGGCAAGCTGCCTGGAAATCGCCAGTCCCAAGCCACTACCACCGTATTTGCGGCTGGTTGAAGTGTCGGCCTGCTGGAAGGGCTGGAAAAGGCCTGTCTGTTGTTCCTGAGTGAGGCCAATACCCGTGTCCCGCACGGCGAAATAGATCAGGACATCCCGTTCGGTTTCTTCCAGTATCCTGCCGAAGATGGAGATTTCTCCGTGTTCTGTGAACTTGATGGCATTATTGGCGTAGTTGATCAGGATCTGTTCAATTCGGAGGGAGTCACCGCGCAGGTATCGTGGGATATTCTGGTCAATGTCTGACGTGAGCGTTAGGTGTTTGGCTTGGGCCTTTTCGTGGAGCAGATCCAGGACATTGTTGAACAGGGAGCTGACCTCGAAATCCTCATCTTCCAGGGTGAGCTTGCCAGCTTCGATCTTGGAAAGGTCAAGGATGTCATCGATGACACTCAGCAGATGTCTTGCCGCTGCCAGGACTTTGTTCAGTCGTTCCGACGCCACACCGTCTGCGATCTCTCGTTGCAACAGGTGCGTCATGCCGATGATGACGTTCATCGGGGTGCGGATTTCGTGGCTCATGTTGGCCAGGAAGTCGCTTTTTGCACGGTTGGCTGCTTCAGCTTCGAGCTTTGCCTTTTCCAGTTCCAGACCGCGTTCTCGTACCAGTTCCTCAAGATTATGCCGGTGCGCATCAAGCTCGGCGGCATTGAGCTTCTTTTCAGTGATGTCTTCCAGAATGGCGAGGTAATTGGTAATCGCCCCGTCCGGCTGGCGTACCGGTGTGATCTGGGTCCAGGCGAAGTATTCGTGGCCGTCTTTGTGGCGGTTGCGCAGTTCGCCGGACCAGACCTGACCTTTAGTGAGCTTTTCCCAGATTTCGGCAAATTTTTCGTGAGCCGTGAAGCCGAAACGGGAGATGTTCGGATTCTGGCCGATGAGTTCTTCGCGGCTGTGACCACTGATTCTGCTGAAGCTTTCATTCACGTATTCGATTTCAGCATCGAGGTTGGTGATGATGATGCCATTGGGACTCTGTTCCAGCGCCAGCCAAAGTTTGCGCATTTCATTTTCCGCCTTCTGGCGAAAGGATATGTCGCGGGAGACCCCCTGGATATGAGTGACGTTTCCATTCGCGTCGGCAATCAGCGTCGATACGACTTCGGTCAGCACACGATGCCCGTCTTTGTGGGGTTGCATGACCTGATTGGTCTGGGTGAGTACCGAATTGTCACCGGCCTTGAACGCGGCTAGGCGTAGAGGCAGCATTTCGCTGATCACCTTGTAGGATTCCGGGCAAAGCACATCCTCCAGGCGCTGGGCCATGACTTCCTCAACCGTGAAGCCCCGCAACTTCTGGACGGACGGGCTGACATAGACAAAACGGCTGGTACTCAGGTCATAGAGCCAGATGACATCACTACTGTTTTCCGACAACAGGCGGTAGCGCTGGATGCTTTCGGCCAACGCATTGCGTGCGTCCAGTCCGTCCAGCGCGAAAGAAACGTTGCTGGCCATGGTGCTGAGCAGTGCGGTGACCTCCTCATCGAAAACGCCTTTTTCGTCGCAGTAGACAGAAAACACTGCGTAGATCTTGTTGTTGCGCAGAATCGGGAAGCATGCGCTGGATTGCCAGCCAAAGGACAGGATGCGTTCCTTCCATGGGGCCAGCAGCAGATTGCCAGCAGTATCGTTGTTGACCATGGGGCTGAGTTCCCGCCAGGCTCTACCGGTCAGGCCTTGCCCTTCCGGAACGTCGGGATTGGTGGAGATCACCAGGCCTTCCAGATATTCCGTTCCTGTTCCATATTGATAGACTGGGATGATGCGTTCCAATTCCGTTGAGCCGATTCCAACCCATGCCATTCGCATCAACCCCGTCTCGATGGGGATGCGACAGATCTCGTTGAGCAGTTGGGTTTCACTGGACGAATGCAGAATGGCCTGGTTGATGTCGGTGAGGGCGACATAAAAGCTGTTGCGGCGGCCCAACCTCAATTCACTCTGTTTTCGTTCGGTGATGTCTCGGGATAACACCATGAAATGGGGATGCGCTAAGTCGCTTTCCTCTTTCCGGGCAACGGATAGTTCGAACCAGCGGTTTTGCAGATGCTCTGCGAACTGGATGGTCCGGCCATAATCCACGCCTTCTTGACGGGCGGCTTTGATCGCCTCCATCACGGTATTGGCGGCGGCCGGTGGCAGGACCTCATGCACCGTTCTGCCAATCAGACTGTTTTTAGGTGCTGCCAGCAGGTGGTCATTCCTGGACATGACCTGAATGTAACGGCCATCTTCATCCATCTCGAAAAGCAGATCCGGAATTGCATCCAGTGTCGCTGCCAGATCATTCCGGGCTTGCAGCTCATCGTTTCTGGCTTTCTCCAGTTCCTCAACGGCATGTGCCAGCCTGGCGGTCCTAGAGGTAACACATTTGCGCAAGGCTGCGTTCCAGAGCAACAGGCCGAGGCCCGCTGTGAGCAACAAGCCAAGGCCTAGGCCAATATGACGGACAAAGGGGCTGAACTGGACAGGGACGCCCATCCACTTGCGAATCAATCCGGCCTGCTCAGCCGGGGTGATGGCAGCCATCCCCTTTTCCACCAAAGCCAGGGTCGCGGTATCGCCTTTACGAACAGCACGGCGTGCGTGGCCATCGTAGAGCATGAACGCTTTGCGCAGGACGTCATGCTCAGCGTTTTGATAGAGGTAGAAATTCGCCGGGTATTCGTCCATGCAGAATACTTTGGTTTCCTGCGACTTTGCCGCAGTCACCATGTCCTTGTAATTTCTGTAGGTGTGGAACGACGTGATGCCGAGATTGCGAAGGGTGTCCTTACAGGCATCTCCCTCCTGGACACCAATGGTAAAACCCTGCAAGGTGTCGGTGCCGGCGATGCCATTGATCGACGGATGGGTGTAGATGTTGACTGGAAGATCCGCGTAGACCGTGGAAAAGTCGTAGATCGCTTCGCGTTGCGGCGTCTGGTAAATCATGTCGATGACGTCGGCCTCCCCGCGCTCGATCATGCGCTGCGCTTCCGCCCAGTTGGATGGAATGAGTTCCACCTTGATGCCGGTCTTGGATTCCCAGAGGTGCCAGTAATCCACCAGATAGCCCTCGGCCTGACCTTTGGTATTGAGGAAAAGATAGGGGGGGTAATTATCGTCGCTCACGACCCGCAGGACCTTGGGGGCGGGGCCTGCGGCATTGGCAGTTAGAAGTCCGGCAATGATGAAGCCGATCGTGCTCAGCAGGATGCGGGTCGATCGACGTAATTTCAGGGATATTTTCATGTTTGCCGGGGTTGAATGCCTTGCTAGGATTAAACGTTGTTCAAGGCTGGCCGATCAAACTGGTTGGTCCTTGCCTTGCCGGTCGCTCCAGCGCAAGTCGAATGCCTTGCTATCCATGCCCAGTTCCTCGAGTGTTTTCTTGCCGGTGCGGACGCCCTCGATCACCATGATCAGTTCATTCGGACTGAAAGGCTTGGTCATGTAGAAGTTGGCCCCTGCTTCAAGTGCATATTCACGATCCTTTTGCTGGCCCAGCCCCGTCAGCATGATGACGAAGCTACGGTTGAGATCAGGGTTGGCCTTGATTTCCTTGCAGACTTCCATGCCGTCGATTCCCGGCATCATGATGTCGAGCAGGATGATTTCCGGTAATTCCCTGGCGGCAATTTCCAAGGCTTGTTCGCCGTTGCTGGCCTCTAACACCTTGTACTTGCCGTAACCGAAGGTGATCTTGAGTATTTTCCTCAGATCAGCGTTATCGTCAACGATCAGCATCTTTTCCATTCGGGTATTCCTTGCGTGACGTGATCATTTCCAGATGAGGTTTTAGTAAAAATTTGCACAAAGTTTAATATCTTTATATAAATAGTGGTAAAAATCATACTGTAATTGATAGAAATTATAAAAATGCTACACCTTTCCAAATGCATTTATCGTATGCTGAAGATGTTGTAGCCAAGAGGTAAGAAAGACGAGGTTCGTTATGCAAACAAACAATACTGTTGGCCATGGAAAGCAGTCCGGGCAATTTGGATCTAAAGAATATGTCAGCACGCGTGAGGCTGCGGACATGTTGGGGGTCACTGTACGTACGGTCCAGAATTGGGTGGACGGGGGGAAATTGGGCGCTCGTGTAACGCTTGGCGGGCATCGACGTGTTTTTCTGGGAGATGTCGAGGCGTTGCTGGCCAAGTCGGATATGCCGTCGGTAAACACTGCTGCGGTCGGCAAGGATGCACAAAGGTTGCGTCTGGTGGTTCTGGAGGATAATTCAGAGCTATTGGAAATGTATCGTTTGCGGCTTTCCCTGTTCAGGGTTCCGCATGATCTCTATCTGGCACAGGATGCCCTGACGGGGTTGTTCATGGTGGGGCATTATGCACCGCATCTTCTGTTGATGGACCTGCGCATGCCGGGGGTGGATGGGTTCGCGTTTCTCCGAACACTGCAAAGCCGCCCTGAAGCATCATCGATGAAAATCATTGTAGTGACCGGACTTGGAGCGGCCGAGGTCATCGAAGGCGGTGGGCTGCCTTCCGGCGTTGCACTGTTGCCCAAGCCCGTGCCCTTCGAGATTCTGGAAACATTGTGCGTGCAGCGTGCAGCCGAACTGGGACTGGCTCTGTCCTCTGAAACCTGAAGCAATGCTGTTCGGAAAGCTGAAATTCCATCCTCGGGAATCGCTGCCTGAACAGCAGGTTCCGCTGGTGCATTGGGTCTGGCGATCCTATTTCAAAACATCGCTGATTCCGTTGCTCATGTTCGAGATTGCGCTGGTCTCGTTGTATTTCATCAGCACCGAGATATCCAACCGCGAGAATATCCAGACAGTTAAGGAAATTGCCGAGCAGGACGTGATCCAGCTCGCCAGGCGCGAAGCGGTGGGCATCAACCGTCAGTTGGAAGGTGTTGCCCGAGCAACGGATTTCCTGCGACGTCGCACGGGTCAGGTGATGGCACAGCACAACGGCTTTTATCACGATGACCCCGCCCGCTTCGCCTATTCCAGAAATGGAGCTTATTACACCACCCGAGACAACGGTGGGAGTGCCGTGTTCTACAGCGGGTATGTCCCCATCGGACCAGAGCAGCGTGAAAAGGCCATCCGTAGTGCCGGGCTTGATCCTGTCTTCAAGGGACTCAAAGAAAGCTTTCCACTGGTCGTGCAGGTGTACTACAACACCTTTGATTCACTCAACCGCATCTATCCCTATTTTGACGTGCTAGAACAGTATCCTGACAGGATGGATATTCCTTCGTACAACTTTTATTACGAAGCCGACTTAAAGCACAACCCCCAACGTAAGGTGGTATGGACCGACGTTTACGCAGACCCCGCCGGGCAAGGGTGGATGACCTCCTGTATCGCACCGGTCTATACCGGCGATTTCCTGGAGGGCGTGGTAGGCCTGGATGTGACAGTCGGCAGCATCATCAAGGAAGTGCTTGACCTCGACATTCCTTGGCAGGGCTATGGCCTTCTGGTTAGCCGTCAGGGAACCATCATTGCCTTGCCGAAAGTCGGGGAGTCCGATTGGGGACTCAAAGAATTTACCGAACACCACTATTCCAAGGCGATTATGCAGGATACTTTCAAGCCTGCAGCCTTCAACGTGTTCAAGAATGGTCGTGACCGTTCGCTTTCTAGCGTGTTGCAGAACCGGGAGGAGGGGATGCGGCATGTGAACCTGGGCGGAAAGCGCATCGTGGCATGGGCGACGATCCCTGAAACCGGATGGAAACTTCTGGTGACCGTGCCGGAGGACAAAGTCTATGCGCCGGCCCATTCGCTGAGTAGCCGTCTGAATTTTATCGCATGGCTGATGTTGGGGGGCATGTTGGCTTTCTACATCGTGTTTTTCAGTTTGCTTTACCGGCGTGCCCGGCAGATGAGTGAATTTGTTTCAAGACCGCTGGAGCGCATCGACGGGATGGTCAAGCGTGTGGCAGCAGGCGATTTTGTCCAGGATGCACCGGTGTTTAATGTTGATGAATTGAGCCGTACTGCACAAGGCATTGTACAGATGGGAGCCCGGATCGATGCCGCGAGCCAGTCACGCGCAAGAGTAGAGGAAGCGCTGAAGGAGCGAACACGCCAGTTGCAGTCAGTCTTTGACCTGAGTCCGGACGGGTTCATCGCGGTCAATTCCGATTCTGAGATCATGCTGGTCAATCCAGCGTTCTGTCGCATCACTGGTACCGAAGCCAGTGATTGGCTGGGTCTCAAGGAATCCCGGTTCTGGCGCAAATTGACCTGCTTTGCACGTCAGCCCATCACTTATCCAGCCGAAGAACGGCATAGTTTCAGGATCGAGCTTGAACGTCCCCGCCCGCGCGTGTTGCAGTGTGAAATCCGGGATGTGGAAGAACTGCAGCAAGGGACCCGTAACAAGGTGGTTTACTTTCACGATGTGACAAAGTCGGAAGAACTGGAACGCATGAAGGGCCAGTTTCTGGCGACTGCCGCGCATGAATTGCGTACACCACTGACCAGCGTGATGGGATACGCCGAATTGCTGAAGAGCGATCTTCTGCCTTCGGAATTGCAAGCCGAGGCATATGACGTCATCCTAAGTCAGAGCCGGCTACTTGTGCGCATCATCAATGAACTGCTCGAGCTTGCAAGAATCGAGGGGAAGGGCAGCATGGATTTCGATATCCAGTCGTATGAAGCGCAATCCCTGGCGAGTGCTGTCGTGAATGAGTATCCAGTCCCCTCCGGACGCTCAGGGGTGTTGGCCCACCTGTTGCCGGAAGTGAAGATCTATGTGGATGCCGAGAAATTCAAGGGGGTCCTGAACAATGTGATCGACAATGCATACATGTACTCTGCAGGGGGGGACGTTACGCTGGATATGATGGTCGATACCGGATCCGGTTATAACAGGATCGGGTTTGCGATAGGCGATACCGGCATTGGCATGACCGAGGAAGAAGTCAGCCACGTTTTTGACCGTTTCTGGCGGGCGGATAACTCTGGTCACTTGCCGGGAAGCGGTCTGGGAATGTCGATTGCGGATGAAGTGGTGCGTTTGATGGCCGGTGAAATCGAAATTGAAAGCACTTTGGGGATCGGAACGACGGTGACAATCTGGTTGCCGGAAGACGTGTCCGCAGAAAGCAGACTGGAATCCGATGAGTAATCGCTGGCGGGAACGTTTATCGAATGCGCTACAAAGAAGGGAGCGGGAAGTGGGCTCTCGAAAGCGGCATGATTTTCAGCAAGTCTCAGGATGGAAAAGCGGACAACATGGTCGGCACGATTACTGATATCACGCGTTATCATCACCTCGATGAGGCGCTGGTGCGAAACGAAGAGGCCATGCGTACAATTTTTTCGCAGAGCCCGGATGGCATCGTGGTGTTTGATCACAAGCATGAAGTATCTCTCGTCAACGAAGCATTCTGCCGCATGACCGGGTTGGCCAGAGATCATCTGCTCGGGCTTGCCGAGGCTCAGTTCGACGCAGTCATGCAACAGCTTTGCGGTAGCGAAGCACGATACTCATCAACGGCAAACGCCAGCTCAATGGCTGAAGCCAGGGTTGCGATCCATGTCGATCCTAAGCACAGGCGACGCGCATCAGATCGTGAGGTTGTGGTCGAGATTTTTCGGCCCGAGCAGCGCGTGTTGCTTCGTTCCCTGATAGAGCTGGAGCAGGATCGACTGAGTCGCGTGATGTATTTTCGTGATATCACGGCTGCAACTCAGGTTGAGCGTATGAAATCGGAATTCCTGTCGACGGCGGCGCATGAGCTGCGTACCCCCATGTCAATTATCCTCGGCTATGCGGAACTCTTGAAAATGCGTACCTTTGACGAGGATGCACAGATTCGGATGATCAACTCGATTTACGATCAGTCCCAGAGCATAGTCAAGTTGCTTAATGAGCTGCTCGATCTTGCAAGAATTGAGGCACGAGCCGGCAAGGCATTCAACATGATGAAGTTGCCGATTGCCCCAATCATTACGCAAATTGCGGAGTCCTTCATGATGCCCGGCGATGCGCGCAAGGTCACCCTGTTGCCTTTGCCGTCTTTGCCCGAACTGATGATCGACAGGGAAAAGATCGGTCAGGCCTTGAATAATTGCCTGAGCAATGCCTTCAAATTTTCCGGGAAGGATAGCGAGGTGAGCCTTGAGGCACATCTGGAAAACAGTGGAGGGCAACGGGCGGTATCCATCATCGTACGTGACCATGGGATTGGGATGAGTGAGCAGGAACTGGCTCGTGTTTTCGAGAAATTCTATCGCGCGGATACCTCCGGGAGAACCCTGGGTACCGGACTTGGCATGTCGCTTATCAAGGAAATCATCGAGCATCACGGTGGCGATGTATATATTGCAAGCGAACCTGGCAAAGGAACAGTGATCACTCTGACATTGCCGGTGGTCGAGAATGAGGAAATGGCTTCATGAAACACAGGATTTTGCTGGTTGACGACAATGCCGAAGTGCGCAATTTGCTGCGGCTGACATTGGTGACGTCACCCTATGAATTGCGCGAGGCGACAAATGGGGTGGCGGCGCTTGAGATCATGCGCGAGTGGAAACCGAATATCGTATTGCTGGATCTTATGATGCCGGGGGAAAAGAACGGCCTGCAGGTGTCCCGCGAAATCAGGCAGGATCCGGCTTTGAAAGAAGTCCACATCACCATGCTGACCGCCCGAGGGCAGCAACAGGATATCCAGGAAGGCATGAAAGCCGGGGCTGATGCCTATATTATCAAGCCGTTTAGCCCCCTCGAACTGCGCAGACATATCCAGGATGTTGTCGAGGTCATCAATCGGCGCCGGTTGGAAGGGGCCTGAAGATGATGGGTGGGAGATTGCCATGCGATCGCAAAATGGTTGTGTTGCAGGAGCAATGCCTTAGCTTGCGCCAATAAAAACCGCTGCCACCGGACCGTACTCAGCTAAGGCCCACCCCAATCTTCTCATCCCTGGCTTAGTCTCTACCCTGTTCCCTATGATGACCACGCCTATCGCCTCTGTCCCTGCGGTTGTGCTCTTCGCGGTATTCATGCTCAAGTCCGTGATGTTCACGATATTGAGGGACGTAGACATCGTTATACCAGCGGTCTTCGACGAAATAGACCGGTCTGTCACAGGCGTCGTATCGGCTGCAATACCGGCTCCAGCGTTTGGCGTGTCCAGGGGGGACCCGCATATAGATAGGCTCGTGATCTTCAATATGCCGGTGAACAATAATGGGTTCACGGTAAATGACACGGGGATGAGGGTAGGGATAATCACCGATATCGATGCGACCATAAAAGCCGGGCTGACCGATGGTGACCGAAACTCCCACATCAGCTGCGCATGCTTGATGGGCCGTTGCTAGTAGCCCCAACGTAATCGGAAAAAATTTGAGCCAATGAAAGATTTTCATGGAAGTCTCCCTCTGATCATATGGATATCTAACGATTGCCAGCATCATCAGGATGACATGAATTTGACCCGTGGGGGTGAGAATATTGAATTCAGGGCCGATGGCAAAAGCGCAATGCGGGCTGGTCTGAGTGAATCGCCGGGGAAGAGGAGGGGTTTGGTCACTCGGTAACGCAACGAATGAAACTATAATTGACCGGTTACCGTTATTTTGTATTGGAATGGACTTGTTCAAATTCTTGGGTGCCTTGATAGGCTTTTACTTTCTGGGTTTCATTGGCGCACTGATCGGTTTTTTCATCGGTGGAGCCATCGACCGGAATATCGCTTATGGGGCGGGTGCAATCAATCCGCTTTCCAATGCCTTGCGACAATCCGTTTTCATCGAAACCCTGTTTACCCTGAAAGGGAAGCTGGCCAAGGCTGACGGCCATATTTCGCAGGATGAAATTGATCATACCGAGCAGGTCATCCAGCAATTGGGGATGTCAGCCGAGCACCGGAAGGTCGCCATCGATCTGTTCAGGAAAGGGGCCGCTGCGGAATTCGATATCGGGCCACAGTTGGGCCGGTTCATGCAGGTGTGCGGGCATACCCACCACCTGAAACAGGTGCTGCTGGTGTATCTGATCGTGCTGGCGTTGTCGGACGGCAAGATCGATGCGGCAGAAGAGGCGTTGCTTTCCGATATTGCCCAGCGGTTAGGGTATAGCCAGGCGGAGTTCCGCCGTCAGTTGGAGATGGTGCTTAACCAGTCCCACTTTGCGGGGGCGGGTGGACAGGCTGTGGCTACCTCGGCACTGGAAGATGCCTACAAGGCCCTCGGCGTCAGCCAGTCAAGCAGCGATCAGGAAGTGAAGCGGGCCTATCGCAAGTTGATGAGCCAATATCATCCTGACAAACTGATCGGGCAAGGATTGCCAGAAGACATGGTGGCTGTCGCGACGCAGCAGGCGCAGGAAATTCAGGTGGCCTATGATCTGATTACCAGGAGCCGGCAGCAACAGCCGGGCACATGAGCTACTCTAAAAAAAGAGTGGTTATCGTGATTTCTCAAGCCACATCAGCAATGTCTGATACAGCGTTTCCGGCAGCACCGGCTTCGCCAGGAAGTCGTTCATCCCGGCATTCAGGCAGGCCTGGCGATCTTCCTGGAATGCATTCCCGGTCATGGCGATGATCGGCGTCGAGGCGTAGCCGCGAAGTTGTCGGATGGCGCGAGTTGCGTCAATTCCATCCATCACCGGCATTTGCATGTCCATCAGGATCATGGCGTACGGGAACTGTTCCGCCCTGGAGACGGCTTCGTGGCCATTGTCGGCGAACTCCACAACGAGGCCGGTACCAGTCAGGATTTCCTCCACGACCATCTGGTTGAACGGGGTGTCCTCGGCAACCAGCAAATGAGCGCCGGCATGATGGCGCATGAGCAGGATTTCCGGCGGTTCCGGTTTTTCGCCGCTCAGGGCTGCCGCCAGCAAGGGTTCTGACAATCCTGCTGCCTTGCCAAGGCGGGCAGTGAACCAGAAGGTGCTCCCGGAACCGGGCCGGGATTCGACGCCGACCTTGCCGCCCATGAGATGGGCGAGGTGGCGGTTGATTGCGAGTCCCAGCCCGGTGCCTCCGTAGTTGCGGGTAGTGCTGTTATCGGCCTGCTCGAAAGCGTTGAACAGTCGTGCCTGCTGCTCTTCGGTAATGCCGATGCCGGTGTCTTCCACCGCAAAGTGCAGCAGCATATCGTCCGCCGTTTCTTCGATCACGGAAGCACGCAGGGTAATGGTGCCGTAGGCGGTGAAATTGATGGCGTTGCTCAAGTAGTTGAGGAGCATTTGCTTGAGCCGGGTGGCATCGCCCTTGAACTGATCTGGCAGGGTCTCAAGTTCGATCGATAGTTTCAATCCCTTGGCTTGCGCCCTGTCGCTGGTCAGGGCCCTGACGTCATTCATCATTTCGGTAATGCTGAACTCGGCCTGTTCCAGGGTAAGTTTTCCAGCCTCGATCTTGGACAGGTCGAGGACATCGTTGATGATGGCCAGCAGGTGATCGGAGGCGATGATGATCTTGCCCAGTTTGTCCTGCTGCTCGACCGTGAGTTGTCCCTTGCGTTGCAGTAAATCGGCAAAGCCCACGATGGCATTCATCGGTGTGCGGATTTCGTGTGACATGTTGGCCAGGAACGCGCTCTTGGCCAGGTTGGCAGCTTCTGATTCCAGCGCCCGGCGCTCGAGTTGTTGATTGAGGGCCTGAATCTCCCGGGAACGCTCTTCCACCAGTTCTTCCAGGTGGTTACGGTAGCGTATCAACTCGGCCTCGTTCTGCTTGCGTTCGGTGATGTCGTAAAACCAGCCCAGCATGGCTGCTTCGCCTTCATACTCGAGGGGTAGAAAGGATGCCAGTACCCACTTGGCTCCCTGGCCTGGAATGGAAAGTTCCACCAGCCGGTCAAAGATGCGCTCGCCTCTCCCGATACGGGCAAGGATGTTGTCGTATTCGGACTCGTTGGCGTAAAAATCCCTGGGTTTCAACTTGAGCACTTGCCCAGGCGTCGCATTGATCAACTCGGCATAGCGCTGGTTGGCAAAGAGCACTTCATTTCCCCCGGCTTTGGCAATTCTCACCGCCACCGGGCTGGTTTCCAGCATATACCTCAACCGTTCCTCATTCTGCCGGACGGCCACTTCGGCTTTCTGGAGATTGGAGATGGCGAGTTCCAGTCCCTCGGCCTTTTCCTTCAGCTGGTTCTGTTTCCGGAAGCTGTCGGCAAATACCAGTGCGAGGGAGACGCCGACCAGTGTGAGGCTAAGCATATAGAACCAGAAGTTCAACAGCCTTGAGTCGGTGATATCGGAGCCGAAGAAACCGATGTGGTTTGCGGATCCGATCAAGGCTTGCGCAGCGAACACTGCAATGATCAGCAATGTGTATTGCCGGTTAAAACGCACTGCGCTCCAGACGACAAACAGAAACATCCAGTAACCACGTGAAACATGCCCCAGCCAGGTGTCATGAAACCAGCCAAGAAAGACGATCTGGCCGGACAGGAAAGCCAGCGCAAGGAAGAGCACCAGCTCTGGAACCCTGGAAGTCAACTGTTTATCGGTATTGCGTAACCAGACGAGTAATAGGGGGGTGAGCAGCACGATGCCCAGGAAATCTCCTTGCCACCAGGTTAACAGGTTGTCCGGGAGGGTCTCCTGTTGCATGATCCCGGTCAGCACAAGGGTCGTGCATCCGGCAGCGGCGCTAGTCAAAGCGCCAACTGCGGCCGTGATCACCAGTTCCCAATAATCACGCGCATGGTTGAAAGTGGCGTCGAATTTGCCGCGGTATTCCAGTAACACGATGCAACTCAGGGCTTCCAGCGTATTCCCGATCGCGATGAAAAACGAAACTGTCACGGGGGTCCCGGCCATGACGTTGCCGATCAGTGCGCCAGCGAAGACGCCGGGCCAGTATTTCTTTCCGCCCAGCAACAGGGCGGCCACGGCAAGACCGCTCGGCGGCCAGACGATGGAAACGATGCCGTTGTCGGAGAAGAAACCAAGCACGAGCTTGGCGATCAGGGCATATGCGATTGCCAGCGCCGCCAGTTTCGGCATGGCCGTCACGATGGACCTGAAATCGATGGAAGAAATCCGGGCATTAGCCATATGGTTAGCAAATGAAGTGGTGCGAATGAATGGAAAGCTGCCTGCAGTCTGAACAATACCTGAATGATTTTTGCGTGCAAGGCATGAATTCACCTTTGATCCGTTTTTTCAGAGCAGACAGGGGTGGATATAGAGATCGTGACCATTCCGGTGACAGGCGCTCATGCAGGCATCTGTTCCCGATATAAGGCGGATGTCCGGGAACCCATGCCTGGAGTCCGAGCGTAAAATCCTACCTGTGAATCCTGATTGAGTTCTACAATGACCCTAGCGTATCAATGACGTAAGGGGGTTGGGAGGCATCCATGTCAAAACTGACCATCGATGGCAATCAGGCCGTGGCCATGGTTGCGCACAAACTCAATGAAGTGATCGCCATTTACCCCATCACACCAGCCTCCCCCATGGGGGAGTGGGCTGACGAATGGTCATCGCAAGGCCAGAAAAACCTTTGGCATAGCGTACCGCACGTGATCGAGATGCAGAGCGAAGCCGGGGCGGCTGGTGCCATTCACGGCGCGCTGCAGGCTGGTTCGCTGGCAACGACGTTTACGGCATCGCAGGGGCTGTTGCTGATGCTTCCCAATATGTACAAGATCGCCGGGGAACTGACTTCCACGGTGTTCCATATCGCGGCTCGTTCGCTGGCCTGTCAGGGGCTGTCGATATTTGGCGATCACAGCGACGTGATGAGCGCCCGTCAGACCGGCTTTGGCATGTTGTGCTCGAATTCCCCGCAGGAAGCCATGGATCTGGCTTTGATCGCCCATGCGTCCAGCCTCGAGGGACGTATCCCCCTGTTGCATTTCTTCGACGGTTTCCGCACTTCGCATGAGGTGAGCAAGATGGAAGCCGTGAGCGATGAGGTCATGCGGCAGATGATCCGGCCCGAATGGATTACCGCCCACAGAATGCGTGCGCTTACTCCGGAGCATCCGGTGCTACGGGGCACTTCGCAGAATCCGGATGTGTATTTTCAGGCGCGTGAGACAGTCAATCCCTACTATCAGTGTTTTCCCGGCATCGTCCAGGGAGCCATGGATCGTTTCGGAGATCTGACGGGGCGGCATTACCGTTTGTTTGAGTACGTGGGAAGCCCGCAGGCCGAGCGCGTGATCGTGATCATGGGTTCCGGTGCGGAAACGGTGGAAGAAACGGTGGATTACCTGATGCGTTCGGGCGAGGCAGTGGGCCTGCTGAAGGTGCGGCTCTACCGCCCCCTGGCGGCCGAAGCCCTGGTATCTGCCATTCCCGCAACCTGCCGTGCGATTGCCGTGCTGGATCGTACCAAGGAGCCGGGTGCGGATGGTGAGCCGTTATACAAGGATGTATTGGCGGCGGTGGCACAGGATTACAGCGCCGGTACGCGCCGGTTCGGCGACCTGCCCAGGGTGATCGGTGGCCGCTATGGCCTGTCATCGAAGGAATTCACGCCGGGGATGGCCAAGCGGGTCTTCGATGAACTGGCGCAGGCGCAGCCAAAAAATCATTTCACTATCGGTATTCATGATGACGTGTCCCATACCAGTCTGGCATGGGATGCAAACTTCCGTACGGATGCGCATGACAAGACTTTCCAGGCGATGTTCTATGGCCTGGGCAGCGACGGAACCGTGAGCGCCAACAAGAACAGCATCAAGATCATCGGGGAAAGCACGGACTGGCACGCCCAGGGATATTTCGTCTATGACTCCAAAAAGTCGGGGGCGGTGACCATCTCTCACCTGCGCTTTGGCCAGGATCCGATTCGCTCCACCTATTTGATCGGGGATGGCGATGCCAATTTCGTTGCCTGCCACCAGCCGATATTCCTTGAACGGTACCCGTTGCTGGAAAAAGCCGCCAGGAATTCGGTCTTTCTGCTCAATTCCCCCCTGGAACCAGAAAAGGTGTGGGATGGTTTGCCTGTTGCGATGCAGCAGCAAATCGTCGAGAAAGAAATCACTTTCTATGCCATCGATGCCTACGCCGTAGCGGAGAAGTGCGGCATGGGCAAGCGCATCAATACCATCATGCAGGCTTGTTTCTTTGCCATTTCGGAGATCCTGCCGCGTGACCAGGCAATTGCCGCCATCAAGCATTCGGTCGAGAAAACCTATGGCAAGAAAGGTCGCCGGCTTGTCGAACTCAACTTCCAGGCCATCGACGAGACCCTGGCAAACCTGCATCTCATCACGGTTGGAAAGCCTGCAGTCGATCTGCCGCGGGCAGAGATGAAGCATCTGGCCACGGATTTCATCCGCAAGGTCACGGCAGAAATCATCGCCGGACGTGGCGATGCAATCCCGGTCAGCCTGCTGCCATCCGACGGGACTTTCCCGCTGGGAACCGCTTCGGTAGAAAAACGCAATCTCGCCCTGCAGATCCCGGTGTGGGAAACCGATCTCTGTACCCAGTGCGGCAAGTGTCCGATGGTATGCCCGCATGCGGCGATCCGCAGCAAGATTTTCCCGGCCACTGTCACGGAAAACGCGCCTGCCGGTTTCAAGCACATGCCCATGCTGGGGAAGGAGTTCCCGGCCGGGCTGAATATCAGCTATCAGGTCGCGCCTGAGGATTGCACGGGCTGCGGGCTGTGCGTCGACATCTGCCCCATCCGCGACAAATCCAACGCCAGCCGCAAGGCTCTGAACATGGCACCGCAGCCTCCGTTGCGGCAGCAGGAGCGGATCAACTGGGATTATTTCCTCAAGCTGCCGGAATATGACCGTCGTGCGCTGAACCATGGCACCATCAAGGGTGCCATGGTCTTGCAGCCCCTGTTCGAGTTCTCCGGGGCCTGCGTCGGCTGTGGCGAAACCCCCTACCTGAAGCTGGCCACGCAACTGTTCGGCGATCGCATGGTGGTCGCCAACGCGACCGGGTGTTCCTCGATCTATGGCGGCAATCTGCCGACGACGCCGTGGACGACGAATGCCGAGGGTCGCGGTCCGGCCTGGAGCAATTCCCTGTTCGAGGATAATGCCGAGTTCGGCCTGGGCATGCGGGTGTCGATCGACAAGCAGACGGAATCCGCCCGTGAGTTGCTGGAGCGGTTACGGGACAGGCTTCCTGAGGGATTGGCAGATGCTATTCTGCGGGCCGACCAATCGGATGAGGCCGGGATTTTCGAGCAGCGGGAACGAGTCAGGGTGCTATGTGATGCCCTCGGGGCAGTAAAAGATCCTCTTGCCGCTGAATTGCTCCCCCTGGCCGGCAATCTCTGTCGCAAGAGCGTGTGGCTGATCGGCGGCGATGGCTGGGCCTATGACATTGGCTACGGCGGGTTGGATCATGTGCTGGCGAGCGGCAGGAATGTCAATATTCTGGTGCTGGATACCGAGGTCTACTCCAACACCGGCGGACAGATGTCCAAGGCGACCCCGCGTGGCGCCGTGGCCAAGTTCTCCGCGGGCGGCAAACCCGGTGCCAAGAAGGATCTGGCGCTGCTGGCCATGGACTATGAGAATGTTTACGTGGCTCACGTGGCCTATGGTGCCAAGGATGTGCAAACGTTGCGCGCTTTCCTGGAAGCGGAGGCGCACGACGGGCCTTCCATCATCATCGCCTATTCACCCTGTATTGCGCATGGCGTCGACCTGTCCAACAATCATCGCCAGCAGGATCTTGCCGTCAGAAGCGGGCACTGGCCGTTGTTCCGCTTCGACCCGAAACGCATCCAGGGCGGACAGAATCCGTTGCATCTCGACTCACCCGAGCCAACCGTGCCTTACCGCGAATTTGTGCAATCCGAGACGCGCTTCAGCATGCTTTGGCAGACACATCCTGAAGATGCCGAACGCTTTCTGCAGCAGGCACAGCAGGAGGTCATGCATCGATACCACTACTACAGGCAGCTGTCGGAGCTGAACTGGGACGACCATACCAGCGTTGCCGCCGTGAAAGCCAATTTCAAAACGGAAAAGGGGGCCTGACATGGCAGATTTGTCGACGGAATATCTCGGGCTCAAGCTGGCCAACCCGCTGGTGCCCTCCGCGTCACCGCTCTCGCGCGACCTTGGGACGGCCAAGCGCCTGGAGGATGCCGGTGCGGCGGCCATCGTCATGTATTCCCTGTTCGAAGAAAAAATCATGCATGAGCAACTGCATGCGGAGCGGTTTTTCCTCCAGCAGGGGCTTGGGCATGCCGAAGCGGATTCCTTTCACCCGACGATGACCGGCCGGATGAAAAGCTATCAGGAAGAATATCTGGAGCAATTGCAGCGGCTGAAACAGTCGCTCGACATTCCGGTCATCGCCAGCCTGAACGGGACCTCCCCTGGCGGGTGGATCGACTACGCGATCGAAATGCAGCAGGCCGGTGCGGATGCGCTGGAACTCAACGTGTATCACATCGCCGCCCATCCTGATGAAAGTGGCAACGATGTCGAGCAACGTTACATCGGTCTTCTGGCAGCACTGAAGCGGCATGTCCACATTCCAGTGGCCATGAAGCTCTCACCCCAGTTCAGTGCCCCGATCCATTTTGCGCGGCAATTGGAAGCGGCTGGTGCCAATGGCCTGGTGTTGTTCAACCGGTTTTACCAGCCTGATATTGATCTGGATACGCTGCAGGTCAACCCCAGGCTTGAATTGTCGACGTCGGCCGAGGCGTTGTTGCGCATACGCTGGATTGCCCTGATGCATGGCAAGGTCAACCTCTCGCTGGCGGTGACGGGCGGTTTTCATACGGCCGAGGATCTGGTCAAGGCGCTGCTTGCCGGCGCGGATGTGACCCATGTATGCAGCGTCCTGCTGTCCAGGGGGCCGGAATACCTTGAGGAATTGCTGAAGGGAATGACGCAATGGCTGGAGCAGCACGAATACCAGTCCGTGCGGCAGATGAAGGGCAGCGTCAGCCAGCGGCACGCGATTGATCCTGCCGCGTATGAGCGAACCAATTACATGAGCGTGCTCGATGGTTATTCATCCCCGGCAGGGGTGCTGCGCTAGAGGGCAGGATGACGATGCGATCGGCCTGTTGCAGGTACGGTTGCGCAGCAGGAAATCGCATCCGGCATTATTCAGGACTGCTCTGCACCTCGCTGACGACGCGCTGCTTCAGGGAGCGTGCCGCTGAATTCTCTGCAGACACTTTTTTCCCGAACGCATCGCGTTCAGCCGTCGACTTTCTCGATGCTTTCAGGCTTTTGAGGCAACGCCATTTGCTGCCTCCTTTGGTCAGAACTCTTCGCATCTCGCTTTCCGGATGGGAAACAGCGCAATAGGGACAATAGCGTAAGGCGGACATATCAGATAACACGTTAAAGGTACAAACTAAAACGGCCCCCGTGGAGGGAGCCGTGGAATACTGGTGGCCAGGGGCGGAATCGAACCGTCGACACGCGGATTTTCAATCCGCTGCTCTACCAACTGAGCTACCTGGCCACGTTCTCTTGCCCGTTGACGGGCGTCAAGAAGGCGGCATTATAGCAAAATCGGCACCGGTGGAAACAGAAATTTAATTTTCTTGTTTGACGAGCAACATCCGGTACGGTAAAACACCGGCTCGTTACAGTTTCAATGAACGCTTTTCTTTCTGGGATATACATGGGTCTGGATACCTTCATACATATACGTCACCCTGATCAGACCATCCTGGGTGCCTTGCGCGCCAAGGTGGATGGCAAGACCAAGCCGCTGGGCGCGCTGGGCAAGCTGGAGACGCTGGCACTCAAGATCGGGGTGGTGCAGCAGACCCTGCAACCGAGCCTGCAGCGCCCGGTGCTGCTGGTGTTTGCAGGCGACCACGGCGTCGTTGCTGAAGGCGTTAGTCCTTTCCCGCAGGCAGTCACCTATCAGATGGTGATGAATTTTCTGGCCGGTGGCGCTGCCATCAATGTATTTGCACGCCAGCAGGGCATGCAATTGCGTGTGGTCGATGCCGGGGTGAACGGCGATTTCATGGCTGCCGACGGATTGATCGATGCCAAGGTGGGGCGTGGCACCGGCAACTTCCTGCGTGGCCCGGCGATGACGCCGGAACAATGTGCGCAGGCAATCCGCAGGGGGCGTGAACTGGCGGCAGCTGAAGTCGAGGCTGGGAGTAACGTGCTCGGATTCGGCGAAATGGGGATTGGCAACACGACCAGTGCAGCGGCGTTGATGAGCGTGCTGTGCGGCCTGCCCGTGGCCGAGTGCGTTGGTCGTGGCACCGGGCTGGACGATGCAGGTTTGCGACACAAGCGCCGCATTATCGAGCAGGCACAGGATTTCCATGGCCGGCATGCTGCCGACCCGTTGTGGACCTTGAGGACATTCGGCGGTTTTGAAATCGCCATGATGGTCGGCGCCATGCTGGGCGCAGCGGAAAAGCGTGCGTTGCTGCTCATCGATGGATTTATTGCGACTACCGCCTTGCTGGTGGCCGCGCGCCTGCAGCCGGCTATCCTGGAATACTGCGTGTTTTCCCATCGCTCCGGCGAAGCCGGGCACCAACGCCTGCTGGCTGAATTGCATGCGATTCCGTTGCTTGACCTTGGCATGCGTCTGGGTGAGGGGACGGGGGCCGCCATGGCCTACCCCATCGTGCAGGCGGCAGTCAATTTCCTCAACGAAATGGCTTCCTTCGAATCTGCGGGCGTCAGCGGCCGTGAAGACTGACAGGCTCGGCTGATGACCCGCCAGTTCCGCCTGTTTTTCACTGCGCTCGCGTTTTTCACGCGTATCCCATGTACCCGCTGGGCGGGGCAAAGCGAAGACGATCTCAACCATGCGGTGCGTTATTTCCCGCTGGTCGGGATACTGGTGGGTGGCATCGCGGCGGCGACGTATCTCCTGGCCTCACGGGTATTCCCTCAGGACGTCGCCGTGATTGCCAGCATGGTCGCGACCCTGTTGCTGACGGGTGCGTTTCACGAAGACGGGCTTTCGGATACCGTGGATGGCCTGGGCGGTGGCTGGACAAAAGAGCAAGCGCTCACCATCATGAAGGATTCGCGTATCGGCAACTACGGGGCCGCGGCGCTCGTGATGGCGCTCATGACAAAATTCACCGTGCTGGCGCATCTGGCGTCATGGCAGCTTCCGGCCGTGATGGTGGCCGGGCACGCATTGAGTCGCTTTGCCGCAGTGCTGGTGATTCGCTTCCAGACCTATGTCCGGGAAAACGGCAAGGCCAAGCCGCTGGCGCAACAGATCACCGGCATGGAATTGTTGCTGGCCGCCTTGTTCGGGCTGGCCCCCTTGGCCTGGTTAGGTGTTGAGGGCGTTTGGGCGGTGCTGCCTGTCATGGTGGTGTGGCTCTGGTTTGCGGGCAAACTGCATCGTCGCCTGGGCGGCTATACCGGCGATTGCCTGGGAGCCATGCAGCAGTTGTGTGAATTGACTTTTTACTTCGCGGTGCTGGCGTGCAGCTCTACCTGATTCGCCATACCACCCCTGCCATCACCCCCGGGGTGTGCTACGGCCGGGCCGACGTCGATGTCGCCGCAACCTTCCATGAGGAAGCGCAGGCTGTGCGTGACAAGATCACCGGACTAAGCCCCGTCGCGACGTATTGCAGCCCGCTGTCGCGAGCGGCACGCCTGGCCTCTAGCCTCGGATTTGGGGAACCCACCCACGACGAACGCTTGATGGAACTGGATTTCGGCGAGTGGGAACTGCGCCCGTGGGACGAGATTCCGCGTGCGCAAATGGACGCCTGGGGCCAGGCCTATACCCATGTGGCACCTCCGGGCGGGGAGACCTTCAACGCGCTTCATCAGCGTGCATCGGCATGCATCCGGGACATGATGGCATCGCATCGTGGACAGGACGTGATTGCAGTCACGCATGCCGGCGTCATTCGTGCGCTGCTGGCCGAGATACTCAATCTGCCGCTGATCGAGGTGTTCCGCTTTCACCTGGATTACGGCGGGGTGACGCAGTTGCAGATTGACGATCGCGTGGCCCGGGTCGGCTACGTGAACCGATGATGCTGCGGGGAAGAACCGGATGAAAGCGCTGATGATACAGGGAACGACTTCGGACGCCGGTAAGAGCACGCTCACTGCCGGGTTGTGCAGGGTGCTTCATCGCAGGGGCATCCGCGTGACCCCTTTCAAGCCGCAAAATATGGCGCTGAATGCCGCTGTGACCGAGGACGGCGGTGAAATCGGCCGCGCCCAAGCGGTGCAGGCGCAGGCTTGCGGGCTTGCGCCGCATTCGGACATGAATCCGGTCCTGTTGAAACCACACAGCGATACCGGTGCCCAGGTCATCCTGCAGGGGCGGGCCGCTTTCAACCTTGAAGCCGGCGCTTATCATGAATACAAGCCTCGTGCGATGGAGGCGGTGCTGGATTCATGGCAGCGGTTGGCGGCGCAGTATGAGTGCCTGTTGGTCGAAGGGGCTGGCAGTCCGGCGGAAATTAATCTGCGTGCCAACGATATTGCCAATATGGGATTCGCAGAGGCAGTCGATATTCCCGTGATCCTCATCGCAGACATCGACCGTGGCGGTGTGTTCGCGCATATCGTCGGCACGTTGGCATTGCTATCGGCTTCCGAGCGTGCGCGCGTCGTCGGTTTTGTCATCAACCGCTTCCGGGGAGATCCCGGTTTGTTGCAGTCCGGACTGGACTGGCTGGAGCAGGAGACCGGGAAGCCGGTGCTTGGCGTGCTGCCATACCTGCATGGCCTGCATCTTGAATCCGAAGATGCTGTCGCACGCAATGAGCCTGCCAACGATGCGACGGGCAGGTTGCGCGTGATCGTTCCGGTGCTGCCTCGCATCAGCAACCACACCGATTTCGATCCTTTACGACTACATCCCCAAGTGGACTTTCGTTTTGTCGGGCCAGAGGAGCCGATACCACCTGCCGATCTGATCGTGTTGCCGGGTAGCAAGAACGTCCGGGAGGACCTTGCTGCCTTGCGCCGTTGGGGTTGGGAAGATGCCATCCGGCGCCATTTGCGTTACGGCGGCAAGTTGATTGGGATCTGTGGCGGTTTCCAGATGCTCGGAAATGCCATCCACGACCCGCTGGGGGCTGAGGGGGAAGCCGGTAGTACGTGCGGCTTGGGTTTGCTGGAGATGGAAACCACGCTGGAAGCCGAAAAGAAACTGACCAACGTCAACGGGGTATTGCATCAATCCGGTTTGTCTGTAGTCGGGTATGAAATCCATCTGGGCGTCAGTCGTGGGGCAGCCCTGTCGCGACCGATGATCCTGCTCGAGTCTGGACCGGAGGGTGCCTTTTCATTGGATGGCGCGATCGCGGGCACCTACCTCCATGGCTTGTTTGATCATCCGGAGGCCTGTGGCGCTTTGCTGGAATGGGCGGGGCTTCAGGAGTCTGAGCCGTTTGATTACCGACTCCGACGCGAGCAGGATCTGGATCGCCTCGCGGACGCGCTGGAAGCGCACCTGGACTGGTCTAGACTGGGCGCCTGGCTGGCTTGAGCGACAACGGAAGTCCAGCTGCCATGAAGGTAGCATCTTCAACCCGGGTTGCCACTGCCTGATTGAGTCGCCCCTGTTCATCCTGGAACCGGCGATTGATTTCACCCAGCGGCACGATGCCCATGCCGACCTCATTGCTGACCAGGATAATGCGGCCTGGAAGTTCTGGCAGCAGTTCCAGCAGGGCTTGCCGCTCCTGCTCCCACGTACTTTCTGCAGGCGGCCTGCAGTCGTCACAGATCCACTGGGCCAACCACAGGGTCAGGCAGTCCACCAGCAGGCAACGGTTCGCCGAGGCCAGTCTCTGCAGGGTGTCGGCAAGGAAAAAAGGTTCTTCGACCAGTTGCCAGTCGGCGGGACGACGTTGCTGGTGATGCTGGATGCGGCGGGAGAATTCGGCGTCGTATACCTGTGCGGTGGCGATATAGGTGACGGGCAACCCGGATTCGGCGGCCAACTGTTCCGCATAGGCGCTTTTTCCTGAGCGCGCTCCACCGAGAATCAGGGATTTCACGGTTGATTACAGGTCGATGCCGGGTTGCGCCTTGATGCCGGCACGCCAGGCATGCTTGACGTCGGCCATCTCGGTGACGGTGTCGGCTGCTGCAATCAGTGCGTCCGAGGCCGCGCGTCCGGTTACGACGACGTGTTGTCCGTGGGGGCGGGCCGCGATGTCGGCCATGACGCGGTCGGAATCAAGGTAGCCGTAGTTCATGGTGTAGGTGAGCTCATCGAGAATGACCAGGTTGAAACTGGCATCGGACAGCATCCTGCGGGCAACTTCCCATCCCTCCCTGGCTTTGGCGATATCGCGCTCTCGGTCCTGGGTATCCCAGGTGAAGCCTTCGCCGAGCACGTGCCATTCGATTTCCGGGCAGCGCCGGAAGAAGGCTTCTTCACCCGTATCCGTTCGTCCCTTGATGAATTGAGCGACGCCGACCTTCATGCCGTGGCCGACTGCGCGGGCGGCCATGCCGAAAGCGGAGGAGGATTTGCCTTTGCCGTTGCCTGTCAGGACCAGTAACAGGCCCTTTTCCTGGTCTGCACGGTCAATGGCTGCGTCGATAAGCGCTTTCTTGCGCGCCATGCGTTCGGCATGGCGCGTGTTTTTGTCGTCTGCCACTATGTCAGGCGTTGCGGGTGGCGCGTGTTGCAGCGATGGTCATGGCTGCGCGCTCGATGGCCCAGGCAGCGCCCAGATACATCATGGTGTAGCCCAGGTAGGCGGGGAAATACTCCCAGCCGTGCTGCAGGACTTGCCAAACCGAAGCTTCCGGGAAACGCCCGGAAAACAGGTAGAAACTGTGGGTTGAAATGACGAATGCGATGCTGGTGGTGACCAGTGAAACGATCGCAAACGGTGCGGGATCAAAAGCACTGGTTCGCTTGGCGAGCCAAACGCCCCCCATCCACATGACGCCGTAGGTCGGGATCAGCGCCCAGTAAGCCGGGGTGAGGCAGTAGCTGGAAACGCCGGCAATTCCGACTGCATAGGCGTCGATCGCGACGCAAGCCGACATGAATGCCGCAAACCACGTGCCACGGCGCAGCAATAGGCCGCCGAGCAGCATGGCGGCCAGGGTTGCATCCGGCAGCATGGCACCGCTTCCAATATGGCTGCCGCGGGTGACGAAGGTGAGCACAAGCAGGCCGAAGGCGATCAAAACTTGTTTGCGTAGCATTGGAGACATGACATTTTCCTGATCATTCATTCTGAAGGTGTATTGTAAACCAGGTGCCGGCGATGCCGAACACCTGGACCTAAATTAGCGACCGACTACTTGAAATCGTAACTGGCGCTGACGAACAGCGTACGACCGTCTGCCGGGAAGTAGTAATAGTCAGACATGTAACTGCTGTACAGTCCATAAGGTGCGTAACGCTTGTCGAACAGGTTGAGCGCGCTGGCGTTAATCTGAAGTGCCTTCACCTTCCAGTTGGCCCGCAGGTCGACCGTGGTATAGGCGGACAAGGACTGTCGGATGTTGTCGTAATCGCCGCTGACGTGACGCTGGCCGACATAGTTAATCTTGCCGGTGTAATTCCCCCATGCGGCACCGTCATAGCCAAGTTGCAGTGTCGCTTTGTTCGCGGCAACGGAAGGTATCTCCTTGCCAGCATAAGGGCCCGACCGGAAGCTGGCATCGGTGTATGTGTAGGCGATCTTGCTGTGCCAGTGATCATCGATTTTCCATGACACTTCTGTCTCGATGCCTTGGTGGCGAGTCGGGTCGAAGTTGACGTTGGCGCCTGCGTTACCGTCATAACCGATTTCATCCTTTACATCCATGCGGTAAAGGGCAAGCTGGCCGCTGATGGCACCCCAGTGCAGGTAGCCACCGACTTCATGGTTCCTGGCACGCTGTGGCCGAATGTCGCCACCATAGACCGGGTTTCCGGTGAGTGGGTCATAGGCGAAAAGTTCGTCTGTATTGGCAAAGCGGAAGCTGGTTCCGGTCTTTGCATAGGCGCTCCAGTTGCTGGTCTGGTAATGGAGGCCAAGGTCGTAAATGCTGCGGCTGCGGCTTGATGAGCCGGAAAAGGCCGGCATGAAATAAAGCGGATATTCAGCCTGCTGCGCCTGCTGGTTCATGCTCTGGCGGCGGCCGCCGAGCGTGATGCTCCAGTGGTCGTTCAGCGAAGTGGTGTTCTGCAGGTAGAGGGCCCGGCTTGTCTGGCTCGCGCTCTGCAGGGCCCAGGTTGTGCTGTCGGAGACGACGCGACCATGGTAGTAATCGACGCCGATCGTGGTTTCGCTCTTTAATGCACCGAGACCGTGCCGCCAGCGCAAGCGTGGTGTAAATGAAACCGTTTTCAAGGAGCGGTCGAGCAGTGAACTGAACGAGACGTTGTTTGAGTGCTGGGTTTCGCCAGCAAATGCCAATTCGGCGTTCAGGTCAAGGTTAGCGGCGAGCTGCAGCGAGACGCCAGGACGTAAACGATAGCCGTCTTTCTCCTGCGTGTCGTACGGGGTGCGGGCCAATCGCGGGTTGTCGCGGAAGACGCTGCTGCTCACGCTGCCTGGCATGCCGTAGTCGTTGCGGTAGATCGTGTAATCGAGAAACACCTCGCCTGCCGTCTGAAGGTTGATTGCCCCGCGGCCTGAGAGCGAGACCTGTCGGCTCTGGCCATTCTGACGCCAGCCATTGCCATCCGAAGCATGCAAGAAAGCATTCACATAACCTGCTTCGCCGCCACCAGATGCGGAACCATCAAAGGCGCGATAGCCATAGCTGCCCAGCGTGGCGCCGGCAGATATTCTCGGCTGGCCGGATTTGTCGGTGATGAGATTGATCACGCCGCCACTGGCACGGTCGCCAAACAAGACGCTACCGGCGCCACGGATTACTTCGATCCGCTCGATCGCCTGCAGGGGTACCGTGGACCATTGAATACTGCTCATGTCGACGGTGTTGAGTCGTTGACCATCGACCAGAATCAGCGTGTTGTTGGAGCCGGTGTCGCCGAAGCCGCGCACATCAACGCTGGCATCCAGCCCTTCATGACCGTAGATCGATGTTGTCGTAACGCCAGGCAGAGTGCCGAGGATGTCAGGAATATTGACGGCAGGGATGCGTTCGATATCTTCCCGCGTGATGACGCTGATGCTGGCTGGTGAACGTGCCTCCCGGTCTGGGAAGCGGGTGGTGCTTACGATAACCGGGTCAGTGACGACCTGCTCGGCATCGGCGATTTGAGGGGCAAAAGTGCATGTGGCAAGCAGTGCGATGCCAAAACGATTGTTTAACATGTAATGATGTTTCCTGTTCTGGGCGTGCGACCCCGCACGCCACAAATGAATACGGAAACCACGGAATGCGAACATCAAGAATGGAGGAGAAAAAGCCCCGCCAGCCTGATACCGTCACCCCGCGGTATTCCAACATGGTCGACAGGCCGGTCTCCGGGCTCGCAAGATTTGATTCATCGCCTTCCCGGGAAGAACCCAGTGGCTGTGATGGATGAACCCACACTTGCTTACCGTTGCGGGGGCAGCACAGGCTTGGTTTTCAAAAACGTACCTGTTTCCCGTTTCACCTCGATCGCGGATTCGCGACTTCGGCACCTGACAACTTGGGGACATTTTAACTTTCTTCCTTGCAATCGGCCAGTAACATGTTGTAATACTTTCAGAAATTCTTGTTAGCAGTTGACCACGCAAGGAATTTCCAATTATAGTGGCGCCATGGAAGCGGATTTGAAAGCCTTGGAAGACAAAGTGTCGCAGCTGCTCGGCCTGTGCCAGCAGATGCGTACCGACAACCTTGAATTGCGGCAGGAACTCGCGCAAGCGCAGGACGAGGTGAGGCAGCTCAAGGAAAACATGGCGCAAGCTGGCCAGCGGCTGGAAGCCCTGATCGAAAGCTTGCCGGAAGGTGTGGCATGAGCGAAGTCCGGGGTGTCGATGTCAGCATCATGGGGCGCGAGTTTCGCGTTTCCTGTACGGACGATGAGTACGAAGCGCTCATGTCGGCCGTTTCCTATCTGGATCGCAAGATGCGCGAGATTCGCGACAGCGGCAAGGTGATCGGCGTGGAACGCATCGCCATCATGGCCGCGCTCAATATTGCCCATGAGCTATTGACCACGCGCACCGGAGGGTTTGACATCGGTGACTTCAAGCGTAGAATCAATTCCATGCAGGAACAGATCGATCGAGAGATCGCAGAGCAGGACGACCTGTTCTAATCCAAGTTTTTTCGGTTTGTTCCCTGCGGTGTTTGTCAGACCATAGATTCCTTGAACCAATATTCAAGCATCTCGGTAGTGGCTCAAACGAGCGCTGTTGTGCGTGCCCCGCTTGCGGGCGTGCCTGATGTGCTCCCGCCATCGCCACCTGTTCAGCAGGTTCAGGATGCCGGTCTGGCTTCACTTGCGGGGGACTTCTCCATTTCCCCACTTGTATTCCTTCAAGGCTGCGTTGCGCGGGCCTTGCCGTACGACCACTGTTGTCTGCGGCCTGCCGCCTTGCCTTGAAGCGGATCCAGGCGGGGCCCATGAGGGAACGCTATGCGCTACTGGCTGATGAAATCCGAGCCTTCGGATGTTTCGATTGATGACCTCGCGTCTTTTCCCAACCAGACTGTCGACTGGTATGGGGTCCGCAATTACCAGGCACGCAATTTCATGCGTGACCAGATGCAGGTGGGAGATGGTGTCCTGTTCTATCACTCCAACTGCGACGAGCCCGGTATAGCGGGCATTGCACGCGTGAGCAAGCTGGCCTACCCGGATCGCCTGCAGTTCGACCCCAACCACAAGTATTACGATCCCAAAGCCACGCCGGAAAACCCGCGCTGGTTCAACGTGGACGTGCAACTGGTACGCAAGACCCGCCTGCTCAGCCTGAAGGAATTGCGCGAAACGCCGGAACTGGCCAATCTGCGCATTTTGCAGCGCGGCAACCGGCTGTCGATCACCCCGGTCGATCCGCGTGACTGGGAATTCATCATGGGGTTGCTGAAGTGATTCGCGTGGCTCGCCTGCTGGCCATGCTGGGCTGGATGCTGTTGACGGCCTGCGGCGGTGGCACCCCGGAAGGGATCGTGCCGGTCAGACCCTTTGAACTTAATCCGTATCTGGGGCAATGGCACGAGATCGCACGGCTCGACCACAGCTTCGAGCGCGGTCTTACGCATATCACGGCGACCTACAGCATGAATGAAGATGGCAGCGTGCGCGTGCTCAACCGTGGATGGGATGTCGGGCGGGGCAAGTGGAAGGAGGCTGTCGGGCGAGCCGTATTCGTCGGCCCGAGCGATGAAGGGCGCCTCAAGGTATCGTTCTTCGGGCCGTTCTACGGCGGGTACAACATCATCGAGTACGATCCGGCGCGTTACACCATGATCTGCGGGCCGGATCGCAGCTATTTCTGGATTCTGGCGCGCGAGCCCAGGCTGGATCAGGCGACGCTGGATCGTCTGCTCCAGCGCGCAAAAGCGCTCGGCTTCGAGACCGATGCGCTGATCTATCCGGCCGAATCAGCCAAGAAATAACTTGTAGGCCGGGTTGGCGGTCTCGTCCCACCAGGCGTAGCCGAGCTTGTCCAGGAAGGCGCGGAACGCCGCCTTTTCCTCCGGCGCTACCTGGATACCGACCAGGACGCGGCCGTAATCCGCGCCGTGATTGCGGTAATGGAACAGCGAGATGTTCCAGCCCGCGCTCATGTGTTCCAGGAAGTTCATCAGCGCACCCGGGCGTTCCGGGAATTCAAAGCGATACACCTGTTCGTTTTCCACCTGTGGTGCATGACCGCCGACCAGGTGGCGGAGGTGCAGCTTGCCCATCTCGTTGTCGGTCAGGTCCAGTGCCGGCAATTCATGACGCCCCAGCATCTCGACCAGGCGTTGCGACTCACCATGCTGGTGCGTGGTCACGCCGACGAAGATGTGGGCCTGCCTGGCATCCGCAAACCGATAGTTGAACTCGGTGATGTTGCGGTTGCCCAGCAGCTTGCAGAAATTCTTGAATGCACCGGGTTTCTCGGGAATCGTCACGGCCAGCAGGGCTTCGCGCTGTTCGCCGATTTCAGCGCGCTCGGCGACGAAGCGTAGGCGGTCAAAGTTCATGTTCGCACCGCTGCCGACGGCGACCAGCGTCTTCCCGTGCAGCTTGTGCTGCTTGGCGTAAGCCTTGGCCCCGGCGACGGCCAGTGCACCTGCCGGTTCGAGAATGGAGCGGGTATCCTCGAACACATCCTTGATCGCCGCACAGATGGCGTCGTTATCAACCAGGATCATTTCGTCGACGTATTCCTGGCATAACCGGAAGGTTTCCTCGCCGACCTGTTTCACGGCGGCTCCGTCGGCAAACAATCCGACTTGGTCCAGCGTGACACGCTGGCCCCGGGCCAGGGATTGCGTCATGGCGTCTGCATCCACGGCTTCGACGCCGATGACCTTGATTTCAGGGCGCAGCCGCTTGATGTAGGCCGCGATGCCTGCGATCAGGCCGCCGCCGCCAACGCAGCAGAAGATGGCGTGGATCGGGTCCGGATGCTGGCGCAGGATTTCCATGGCAATGGTGCCCTGGCCTGCGATGACGTAGGGGTCGTCGTAGGGATGGACGAAGGTCAGGCCTTCCTTCTTTTCCAGTGCCAGCGCATGGGTGTAGGCATCGGAGTAGGAGTCCCCAGCCAGCACGACTTCGCCGCCCCGGTTCTTAACGGCTTCGACCTTGATCTGCGGCGTGGTCGTCGGCATCACGATGACGGCGCGGCAGCCCAGTTTCTGGGCGGACAGGGCGACGCCCTGGGCGTGGTTGCCGGCGGAAGCGCAGATCACGCCACGTGCCCGGGCAGCCGGCGACAGATGCGCCATCTTGTTGTAGGCGCCGCGCAATTTGAACGAGAACACCGGTTGCATGTCTTCCCGCTTGAGCAGCACCGTATTGCCGATGCGGCGCGACAGGTTGGGTTGCCCTTCCAGCGGCGTTTCGACGGCCACGTCATAGACGCGGGCAGTCAGGATTTTTTCCAGGTAATCGTTTTTCATCGGCGACGGGGCGTGTATCATTAAAGTTTCGCTAATTATAAAGAAAACGGCTTCTCAGAAGGGATAAACCATGGCAACACAAGACGAACTCAAGCAACAGGTCGCCAAGGCGGCGGCAGAATACGTCAAGGGCGGCATCATCGGCGTTGGTACCGGCTCGACCGCCAACTTTTTCATCGACGAACTGGCCAAGGTCAAGAGCAAGATTGACGGGGCAGTTGCCAGCTCCGAGGCTACTGCGCAGCGTCTGCGCAACCACGGCATCAACGTGCTGGATCTCAACAACGTCGGTCCAGGCGAAATGCAGATTTATGTTGATGGTGCGGATGAGATCACCGAGCATTTCCACATGCTGAAGGGCGGCGGCGGCGCACTGACCCGCGAAAAGGTCGTGGCAGCCGTGGCTGAAAAATTTATCTGCATTTGTGATGCGAGCAAGCTGGTGCCGGTGCTGGGCAAGTTCCCGTTGCCAGTGGAAGTTCTGCCGATGGCACGCAGCCAAGTGGCGCGCGAACTGGTCAAGATGGGCGGCCAGCCACGCCTGCGCGATTTCACGACCGATAACGGCAACGTGATTCTGGATGTGCATGGTCTGAACATTCTCGACCCGGTCGCGATGGAAGCGCAAATCAACCAGATCGTCGGTGTTGTCACCAACGGGCTGTTTGCTGCGCGTCCGGCAGATGTGCTGCTGCTGGGTACGGCGGATGGCGTCAAGACTTATACACGCTAAGTCTGTACATGAAATTGTCATAGATGGCTGCCATACTTTGAAGTTAAACTGAATTCAGCCATTGATTTTGCGACGAGAGGATAACCCCATGCCAGAACATACCTACAGGCAGTATGACGCCGAACTGGAGTCGGTCCGTGCGAAGGTGTTGCAGATGGGCGGATTGGTCGAGCAACAGATCGAACAGGCGCTCGAAGCACTGCTGAATGCCGACCCCAAGCTGGCAGACGAGGTGATTTCCAACGACCATCGCGTCAACGCGCTGGAAGTCTCGATCGACGAGGATTGCTGCCATATCATCGCGCGTCGTCAGCCGGCGGCTGGGGACCTGCGCATGATCATGATGGTGGTCAAGACCATCACCGATCTTGAACGGATCGGTGATGAGGCCACCAAAGTCGCGCGCGTGGCCCAGAAGATTTATGAATCGGACCGCATGTACCAGCCGCGTTTCGGCGAGATCAAAACCATGGTCGGGCTGGTGCGCGAGATGTTGCGGACATCACTGGATGCTTTCGCACGTCTCGACATGACCAAGACCGCAGACGTCGCCCGCCAGGACGAGGATGTGGATGATCGTTACCGTGCCGTGGCCCGCCAGATGATCACCTTCATGCTGGAAGATCCGCGCACCATTTCCATGTCCCTGGAAGTGCTGTTCGTGGCCAAGGCCATCGAACGCATCGGCGACCATGCCAAGAATATCGCCGAGTACGTCGTGTACATGGTGAAGGGCAAGGACGTGCGTCACACCTCGCTGCAGGAACTGGAAAAGGAAACCTTGCAGTAAGCCGGGTGATGCATTGAGTCAGGCCATCCCCGTATTTTCCGAAATCGCTGCGGTAGACCTCGGCTCCAACAGTTTTCGTCTGCAAATGGCGCGCGTCGTGGATGACCAGCTGGTCTTCCACGATTCCCTGCGCGACATGGTGCGGCTTGGCGCTGGGCTGGGCAAGGACAAGACCCTCGACGCCGAGTCCATCCAGCGTGCCGTGACCTGCCTGAAGCAGTTCGGCGAGCGCCTGCGCGGTCTTGATCAGCATGCCGTGCGTGCAGTCGCCACCAATACCTTCCGCGTTGCCAAGAATGCTCCTGAGTTGCTCGAAGCGGCTCAGGAAGCCCTGGGGTTTCCGATCGAAATCATTGCCGGCCGTGAAGAAGCCCGCATGATCTTTGTCGGTGTCAGTCACGGCCTGCCGTATACCGAGCAGAAACGCATGGTGATGGATATCGGGGGCGGGTCTACCGAATTTATCATTGGCGAGGGTTTCGAGCCGCTGGAAATGGAAAGCCTGTACATGGGCTGTGTCAGTTACAGCATGCGTTTCTTTGCCGACGGCAAGATTACCGAGGATCACCTGAAGCGAGCGCAAATCGCAGCACGCACCGAGATTCAGGGGATCAGCAGCCGTTTTTCCAACGGCGCCTGGCATGAGGCCGTAGGGTCCTCCGGGACGGCCAGGGCGCTTGGGGAGATTCTGCGGCTGAATGGCTGGAGCGATGGCAGCATAACCCGGGATGGTTTACAGAAGCTGCGTACTGCGCTGGTGAAATGTCGTGAGATCCGAAAGCTGCAACTTCCGGGTCTGTCGATCGAGCGATCCCCTTCGTTCCCCGGTGGCTTTGCCATCATGTCGGCGGCGTTCGACGAACTCCAGATCGAACGCATGACGGTCGCCAACGGGGCCCTGCGCGAAGGGGTGCTGTATGAATTGCTGGGCCGCATGCAGCACCATGATACGCGCGAGGCGACGATACAACGTTTCAAGCGACGCTATCATGTCGATGCACAGCAGGCGCGGCGGGTGCAGTCGCTGGCGCTGGTGCTGCTGAGCCAGGTCGGACACAAGCTGGATATGGAAATGACACAGGCCGGCCAGTATCTGGCATGGGCGGCGCGCATGCACGAAATCGGCATTTCCATCGCGCATAGTGGTTATCATAAGCATTCCGCCTATATCCTGGAAAATGCGGACATGCCAGGTTTCTCGCGCAAGGATCAGCAGATGCTGGCCTTGCTGGCGCGTTGTCAGCGGCGGGGCATGACGAAAGTCCTCTCCCTGCCGCCGTTGGAAGATGACCGTTGCGTCATGATCCTGGCATTGCGGCTTGCGGTGCTGATGCACCGTACCCGTCAGGACCGGCCGTTACCGGAGATGCGTTTGTCATGGAGCCGTAGCAGCGGGTTCCGGTTGGCGCTGGAGCCGGGTTGGTTGGGGCAGAATGCACTGGCCGAGGCTGCCTTGCAGGCCGAAGTGAACTACTGGAAGGATGTCGGCATCGCGCTGATGCTGGAATAAGCGATTTTCGAGCGACTGGCCGCCTTTCAAGGCGACCTAACCTTCCAGGCCAGGCTCCTGTCCCAGTTCCATCAGGAGGTGGGTCTGGGCACTGAACGCCATGCCGCGACGCGCGTTGCGTCGGACGTAGCTGCCGTCCGGCATCATTTCCCAGGCTTGCGCGGAATCCTTGAGATAAACTTCCAGGCCTTCCTTGTACACGCGTTTCTTCAACTTCTTGTCGAGTACCGGGAAGCAGGCTTCGATGCGTCGGAAGAAGTTGCGGTACATCCAGTCCGCGCTGGCAAGGTAGAGATCCTCGGCCTTGTTGTTGTAGAAGTAGAAAATGCGGCTGTGTTCCAGAAAGCGGCCGATCACGGACACCACACGGATATTTTCCGACAGGCCGGGAATGCCGGGGCGTAGCGCACAAACGCCACGGACGATGAGTTCGATTCTGACGCCGGCCTGAGAGGCTTCGTACAGGGCCTTGATAATGTCCGCGTCGAGCAGGGCGTTCATTTTGGCGATGATGCGTGCCGGCCGGCCGGCACGGGCATGATCCGCTTCATTCTGGATGGCCTTCACCAGGCGTTGGTGCAAGGTGAAGGGGGATTGCCACAAATGTTTGAGTTTGCTGGCCTTGCCCAGGCCGGTCAGCTGTACGAACAGATCGTTGACGTCCGAACAGATTTCCTCGTTGCAGGTGAGCAGACCGAAGTCGGTGTACAGTCTTGCGGTGCGCTGGTGGTAGTTGCCGGTGGAAAGGTGCACGTAGCGGCGCAGGCGTTCGTCTTCACGACGTACCACCATGGCCATCTTGGCATGGGTCTTGTGACCAACCACCCCATACACGACATGGGCACCGGCATCTTCCAGCTTGGCTGCCCAGTTGATATTGGCTTCCTCGTCGAAGCGTGCCATCAGTTCCACCACCACGGTGACTTCCTTCCCGCGCCGCGCCGCCTCGATCAGGGCATGCATCAGTGTCGAGTCCGCACTGGTGCGGTAGATGGTCTGCTTGATTGCCAGCACGTTCGGATCTTCGGAGGCCTGCTTGAGGAATTCGACCACCGGGTTGAACGACTGGAACGGATGATGCAGCAGGACGTCGCCTTTGCGAATGACCTTGAAAAGGTCATTGTCCTTGCTCAACTCGCGCGGCACGCTGGGTGTGAACGGGATGAACTTGAGATCCGGGCGGTCAACCCAGTCTGGCACCTGCATCAGGCGTACCAGATTGACCGGGCCGTTGACCTGGTACAGATCCTCCTGCGTCAGGCCGAACTGGCTGAGCAGGAAGTTGGACATTTCCGGCGGGCAACTGTCGGCAACCTCCAGCCGGACTTCATCTCCATATTGGCGATGGGTCAGTTCGCCCTGCAGGGCCTGGCGCAAGTCGGTTGCATCTTCGTCATCCACCAGCAGTTCACTGTTACGGGTCACCCGGAACTGGTAGCAGCCTCTCACCGTCATGCCTGAGAACAATTCGTTGACGTGGGCGTGCAGGACGGAGGACAGGAAGACGAAGCCGTTGTCGCAGCCAGCGATTTCCTTGGGGAGCTTGATGACGCGTGGCAACGCGCGCGGGGCCTGCACGATGGCAATGCCGGAATTGCGGCCGAACGCATCCTTGCCTTCGAGTTCCACCGCAAAATTCAGGCTCTTGTTGAGCATGCGCGGGAAAGGATGCGCCGGATCCAGCCCGATCGGCGTCAGGATCGGCATCAGCTCACGAAAGAAGTAGTTGCGGATCCATTCCTGCTGCGTAGCGTTCCAGTGCGTCCGGCGCAGGAAGTGGATGTTCTGCTCTGCCAGTTGTGGCAGGACCTGCTCGTTGAAGATTTGATACTGGCGTTCGATCAGCTGGTGCGCTTCTGCGCTGACCAGGCTCTTGACCTGCCTGGCAGTGAATCCATCGGGGCTGTTGGCCGGGGTGTTGCGTTCGATCTGGTCGATCAGGCCGGCTACACGCACTTCGAAGAACTCGTCGAGATTGCTGCTGACGATACACAGGAACTTGAGGCGCTCCAGCAACGGGTTACGCTCGTCTTCGGCCTGAGCGAGGACGCGGCGATTGAAGGCGAGCAAACCGAGTTCTCGATTCAGGAAATGTTCCGGCAACATCTTTAGATCGGCCAATTCAAACCCTTGAGGTTAACAGCGGCAGATGAATATTTTGTGACAGATATCAGCCCTTGGGAGGCACGTAGCCTTCGACTGCAGCTGCACCGGCACCGAAGAAATAGGCTTCGGTCTGATCCGCGAGATATTTGCGGGCGCGCGGGTCGGCGAGGCTGAGGCGATTCTCGTTGACCAGCATGGTCTGGTGTTTGAGCCAGCCTGCCCAGGCTTCCTTGGAAACGTTTTCGAAGATCTTCTTGCCGAGTTCGCCGGGGTAGGGCGGGAAGTCCATGCCTTCCGCTTCGCGGCCAAGTTTGACGCAGTTCACCATTCTTGCCATGTCGTAAATCCTTCAGTAGATCAAATGCCGTAAATCATATCAGTAATCCTGGGCGATCAACCTGTTTTGACCGTGGGGATATGCTTGCGGCTACGTTTCCCAAACACGCGGTCAGCGACGCACCAGATTGGCTGCAATGCCTGTCAGGGCCAGGCACCACACGATGACTGCGCCGGAGGGCAAGTCCGCCAATGCGGAGAGGCCCAGCCCCATCGCATAACCCAGAATCCCGATCAGGTAGCCGCCCGCCAGTTGACGTTTCTCGGGCCAGAGGCGGACAGCCAGCGCGGGCATGATCAGGCTGGAAAATACCAGGTATACGCCGACCAGTTGGACCGAGGTGGTGACGGCCAGGGCGAACAACAGGTAGAAACCTGTACGGCCGAGGTGTTCCCGTCGCCAGAACCACAGCCCCATGATCAGTGCGGTAAGCCCCGCTGCGGGAATGAGCTGCGCGAACCCGACCCAGAGGATTTGCCCGGCCAGCAGGTCCTTCAGGTGCTCGCCGCCGTGGGGGTTCCCGGCCAGCAACAGAATGCCGCCGCTGGCTGCCAGGACGAAAACGGCACCGATCAGGGCTTCCTGGACTTCTGGCCAGCGTTTTTCCATGGTCGTCAACAGCAGCGCCCCGAGCATGGCGGCACTGATGGCGGAAGCCTGCACGGCCCAGCCTTGCGGCTCCCAGCCCATGAAGTCGGCGACGATGACACCCAATGCGGCAATCTGGGCGACGGCGAGGTCGATGAAGACGATTCCCCGCTTCAGAACCTGCTGCCCCAGCGGGACGTGCGTTGACAACACGATCAGGCCAGCCAGCATGGCGGGCAGCAGAATGTTGAGATCCAGCGCATCGAAGTTCATTTGGCGTCATCCCTGCTTGCAGCGGCGATGAGACGGGAAATCGTGACCTCGAACAGCCCGAACAGGTCATCCGTGTGATCGGCACCACCCACGGTGAAAGGTAACACCACAGCGGGGATTTTCGCTTTCTCCGACATCCAGTTGGCGGGACGTTCATCCTGATAGGCCGCCCGGATGACCATGCGTGCGGGTTGTTGTTGCAATTGGGCCAGGACTTCGGCGAGGTGGCTGCTGGAGGGCTCTACGCCGGGTTTGGGCTCCAGGGTGGCGACTTCCCTAAGCCCCAGCCAGTCATACAGGTAAGGGAAGGCCTTGTGCTGGGATACGATGGCTATTCCCTTCAGTGGCGCGGCCTGCGTTTCCCAGCGCTGCATGGCGCTTTGCCAGCGTTGTGCAAAATCCTTCTGGCGAGCCTGGTAGAACGCTGCGTTGCCGCGATCGATCTCCGACAGGCGCTGCGCCAGCGCGACGCCGACCTTGGCGATGTTGCGCGGATCCAGCTGGATGTGCGGGTTGCCGCCGGGGTGGATGTCGCCATCCGCTCGGTCCAGGCGAGTCGGGATTTCAAGTCGCCTGACGAGGGGGGCGGCTTCGAAATAGCCAGGCTTTCCGGGCTGGATGGCGGCGTTGCCGGATTGGCGCAGCAGGATGGGTAGCCACCCGATTTCCAGCTCGGCACCGGTGCAGACCAGAAGGTCGGCCGAACGGGCCCGTGCGATCAGGCTGGGTCTGGCCTGAATCCTGTGAGGGTCCTGCATGGCTGTGGTGGCATCATAGACGCTGACCTTGTCGCCGCCCAGTTCCCGGGCCAGTGCGCCCCATTCGGGTTCGCAGGCAAGAACGTTGACGGTGGCGCCGGCCACGGGCGCGAATGCCAGCAGCAGGGCAGGGAGGAGTTTCCAGAGTGTGTTCATGAGGTGCTCCGTTCAGAATCGATGGGCGCCATGGGCACCCAGGCTCAGGATGTATTGCAGTGTGATCTGGCGATCCGTCACGCCCGCCATGGATTGGTCATGGGCGTATTGCAGGCGGAACAGGCTGAATTCACTGGGACTGAAGTCCAGCATGGCCGTGCTCCGATGAGGGTCGTGGTCGGCCAGTTCCGAGATCGTGTTGCCGATGTCACTGCCATTCAGGTCAGCACTGCCGCGGTAAAGCTGATCGTAGCGCAATCCGCCACGCCAGCGAGGCATGAACTGGTAGACGCCTTGCAGGTAGAATCCTGACTGGGCGGAGCGATAGCCGCCATCCAGTCCGCTCCCGGCGCACAGAGCCGGAGAAAGCGGATCGGAACAGGCCAGGCTGCCGTGCTCGGTGCGGTGGAAGTATTCCCCTTGCAGCTTGAAATTGTTGTAGCTGGCGTTGCCGTTGGGCGCCCATTTGTAAACGAAATCCGCCAGCCAGATGCGGGACTTCCCGGTGAAGTCCCCCGTGATGGGCTGCGCGGCAAGGTCGTTGCCACTAAAGCTGCGGTGGTCGACTTTGGCGTGCATCCAGGACAGGCCGGCACGCCAGGCATGAGAAACACCGATGTCGCCGCCGACATGCGCAAACAGGTTCACCGAGGCGGCACCGTTTTGGTTGGCATTGTTGATCGCTGCGCCACGGCCTGCCTCGGCACCCAGTTCCACCATCAACTCGGTCGGGGCCAGCCATTTGAGCTGGACGCCGTCCTGCAGGGCGCCTTCGCCGAACAGGGCCTGGTACATCAGGTTGTTATCCGCGAAATCCCAGGCATGAGGATGCATTTCATTCTGGTAACCGATACCGGAACGGAATCGTCCCCCCTTCAGCGTAAAGCCTTTGCCTAAACCAAGGGTCTCGAAATAGGCTTCTTCCACCTCCACGGATCCATCCATGAACACCAGGTTGGCATAACCCCGCAGCCAACTGTCGATGTTGGCCGCGAGGGAAAGCTCGGACGCGTCGGCGGAGAAGCCACGGGTGTTGTCAGGCGCTCCTGCTGTCGGCAGGAAACCGGTGATATGGCGGTTGGGGAGGTTTTTCTTGTCCTTGTAAGCCCCTTGCAGGATGAGCGAGGTTTCAGGATTGAACGCATTGGCGCGGGCCGGCGGTGTGGAGGCCTGCGTGGCCGCTGTTTCCGCACGCTGGGCGGATTCTTCGGCGCGATCGGCCGCAGCCCCGGTCTCCCGGAGTTTTGCTTCCAGCGCCTGGATGCGAGTTTCATAGCCTTCCCGCAACTGCTGGATTTCTGCGCGGATTTTTTCAAGTTCGGCGCTATCGTTGGCCCTTGCCAAGGCAGGGGTGACCAATAGCAGGCCGACGGCACAGGTCGTGAGCGATTTCTGCAACATGATGAATTCCTCGATAAACGTTGGTGCGGCAGCCATGCGGAGGTGGCAGGCTGCAGCCTGGATCAGCGTTCAGGCAAGGAGAGGTGGGGCGCGGGCGGTGTAAGGCTGGTGAAGGATGGAGCGGCTGCGTAATGTGCAAGTCAGTATTGAAACTGGGGAACTGGACGCTGTGGGCAGGTCGAAACTCGCGCTACCGACAGCGCTGCCCAGTTCGGCATACACCACGCACTTGTCGCAGACCGAATTGTGATGGGATTTGTCCTGTTGCCTGTCATGCTGTTGCAAGTCTGCAAGGTGGCCGACGGCGTGCACCAGCGCACCCTGTTGACCGAGGCCGAACAGGAGGGCGAGCGTGAGCGTCAGGAACAGGCGGCGCAGCATGGTGGAGATTGTAACAGCTTCATCCGAAACAAAAAAAGCCGGCAACGTAAGGGTGCCGGCTTTTCATGTATTGCGACCTTAATTGAAATTTGCAGCAGCGAAATCCCAGTTGGCCAGGTTGTTGAGGAATGCCTCGACAAACTTGGCGCGCAGATTGCGGTAGTCGATGTAGTAGGCGTGTTCCCATACGTCGATTGTCAACAGGGCCTTGTCGCCGGTGGTCAGCGGCGTGCCGGCGGCACCCATGTTGACGATATCGACGGAACCGTCGGCCTTTTTCACCAGCCAGGTCCAGCCGGAACCGAAGTTGCCGACCGCGGAGGCCTGGAAAGCCTTCTTGAATTCGTCGAAAGATCCCCACTTGGCATTGATGGCATCGGCCAGCGCGCCGGTCGGAGCGCCGCCACCGTTCGGCTTCATGCTGTTCCAGAAGAAGGTGTGGTTCCAGATCTGTGCAGCGTTGTTGTAGACCCCGCCGGAGGACTTCTTGATGATGTCTTCCAGAGAGGCGTTCTCGAATTCAGTGCCCTTGATCAGGTTGTTGAGGTTGGTGACGTAGGTCTGGTGATGCTTGCCGTAGTGGTACTCGATGGTTTCCACGGAGATATGCGGTGCCAGAGCATCCTTGGCATAGGGCAGGGCAGGCAGTTGATGTTCCATGATGTGTCCTCTTGCAAGTGGAAAATTTGAACGGTCTATTTTGCCATAAAGTTTGAGTTCTTTTGTCAGGTATTGGTGTAAAAAATGTGACAGTTTTGTTTCTTGAGGAAAAATCATCTTGGTGGACTGTCAAAATCACGTGATAATTCCTATTCCTATTCTGATTTCGTATCGATGAAGATCCTGGTTACTGATGATGAAGCCAGCACCCGAGTGCTGCTGCGTTCCCTGCTCACCCGTGGCGGCCATCAGGTTGTCGAGGCTGCCGATGGCCTCGAGGCGCTGAAGGTATTCGAGCGGGAACAACCGGACATGGTGTTGCTGGATGTCGTCATGCCCGGCATGGATGGTTACGAAGTCGCACGCCAGATTACGCAGAGGCTGGCGAAGAACTTTGTGCCCGTCATCTTCCTGACAGCCAACGACGATGACGAAACGATGCTCAAGTGCATCGATAGCGGTGGCGACGATGTCCTCATGAAGCCGGTCAACGGCGTTCTCCTGCTGGCGCGCATCCGTGCCATGCAGCGCATCCTTTCCCTCTATGTGTCGCTGGAAGACTACCATTCCCGCACCGAGGAAGAATTGCAGCTTGCACGTCATGTGTTCTCGATGATCACGCAGCGGATGAAAAATTTCATTCCGGGGCTGGGACACTGGACGCGGTCTGCCGGCCACCTGCCGGGCGATCTGATCCTTTACGACACCACGCCCTCCGGTCTGATTTACGCCATGGTTGCCGACTTTACGGGCCATGGCCTGTCAGCTGCAGTGGGGGCCATCCCCGTGGCCGACATCTTTTTTGCCCTGACACGCAAGGATTTTGCGCTCGAGGACATCATCGTCGAGATCAACCGCAAGCTGCGCCAGATTTTTCCTGTCGGCCACTTCTGTGCTGCGGCTCTCGTCAGCAGCGATCCTGCGCATGGCCGGGTCAAGGTCTGGAATGGCGGCTTGCCCGCGGCATTGTTGGTCAGCCAGGACCGCAAGGTGCTGGCCAGATTCCCCTCCAGGAACCTGGCGCTAGGCATCGTTGATGTCGATCGATCGGATATCGTGCTGATGGATGCGCCGGATGCATTTGGCGGCAAGTTGCTGCTTTACACCGATGGCCTGACGGAATGCCAGAACGGAGCCGGCGAGGAGTTTGGCGAGTCCGGGCTGGTCGGGGCGATCGAGAGTAGCGCCGGCTTCCCGTTGTTCGATGCATTGCAGCGATCTGTCCTGCAATACTCCGAAGGGATCAAGCCGCTGGATGATGTCTCGCTGCTGGTGTTGCCGATCAAGTACTCCGAAGATCTGGACATCTGGACTTGACCCGGAACTACGGCAGGACTGGCAGGGTGATGGTGTTGCCTTGGTGCTGTCTTGCCGTCCCTGATAGCAATCCTCAAAATTTCTGGCACGCGAAGGTGGCGTGAGCCGAAGCCAAAATCCGGCTGTTATTTTTTGCGAGCCCGGGGATGTGCCTGGTCGTACACCTTGGCCAGATGCTGAAAATCCAGATGTGTATAGACCTGCGTGGTGCTGATGTTGGCATGCCCCAGCATTTCCTGCACCGCCCGGAGGTCGCCGCTGGACTGTAGCACATGGGTCGCGAAGCTGTGGCGCAGGATGTGGGGGTGGACGTTGCCGGCGATTCCCTGCTTGATGGCCCATTGTTTCAGCCGGTACTGCACGGCGCGCTGCGTGAGCTGGCGGCCGTTCCTGCCGACGAAGAGTGCCTGTTCCCCCTCCTTTACCAACAGCGCACGTGCCGGCAGCCATCTGCGGATGGCATCGATGGCATGGCTCCCCAGTGGCACGATGCGTGTCTTGGAGCCCTTGCCGGTGACCATGACCGTCCCCTCGGCCAGATCCAGCCCGTTTTGCGTCAGGGTGACCAGCTCGGTCAGGCGCAGCCCAGATGAATAGAACAGCTCCAGCATCGCATGATCGCGAATTGCCAGCGGATCCTGCTCGTGAATGTCGACCAGCTTGACCGCCTGTTCTACCGAGAGCGCCTCGGGCAATGTTCTGGCGGCCTTCGGCGCGCGCATGCCGGTACAGGGGTTGTTGATAAAGCCATGTCGGCGGGACAGGAAGCTGAAAAAGCCGCGCCATGAGGAAAGCATGCGGGCAATGCTCTTGCCGCCGATGCCGCGTCCGTGCAGTGTGGCGATGAAGCGGCGGATATGGAGGGGTTGCAGTTGGTCGAGCGGAGTATCGCCCGCCATCTCGATCAGGCTGCGGATGTCGCGGCTGTAATTTTCGCAGGTCAGCGGGCTGAGGCCGCGTTCGTGCGCAAGATGATCGAGATAGGTGGCGAGCAGGTCCAAGTTAGAGGAGGTATCTGAGCAAGGCGACACTGACCAGTTCGCCGATGCGTTTCAGGTACATGGTGCCCATTTCCGGGTAGAAGCGGCGCTCGTCTTCGCTGGCCATCGCCAGCAGGCCGAACACTGATTCGCCGCGCAAGGCGACCAGAGCGTAGGACTTGAGCGGTGCGCTGGTTTCGCCGAACCAGCTGTCCACGTCCAGTCCGGCGCGGTGACCGCAGTAGGGCGTGACCAGTCCTTGCGCCCAACTGCGCAACTCCTCATCGACACTGGAGAATTCATCGCGCGGCGAGTCCTCTTCGGACTGCGGCTTGGCCCACAGGCGCAGCGCGACGTGGGGGACCTGAAAGTCCTCGCGCAGGTTGTCGACCACGGTCTCGGTCAGTGCTTCAAAGTTACGGGCGGACAGGATGCCCAGGGAAAGGCGATGAACCTTTTCGCTGATGACGTCGTTTTCCTCCCCGAACTGGATCAGTTCCGAGAGCTTGGCTTCCAGTACCCGGATCTTGTCGCGCTGGGCCAGCTGCTGGCGCTCGGCCAGCGAGACGGTGCCACTGCCATGCGGGCTGGGCAGGTAGATTTCCGTAAGCAGGTGGGCGTTGCGCTCGAAAAAGGTCGGGTCGGCACGCAGGAATTCGCTGATCTGGTCTTCGGTAAGTTGCATTGGGGTTCCTTGCTCTGTTTGCTAGAGGGTGATTTCGCCTTCGAATACGGTTACGGCTGGCCCGGTCATCATGACCGGCTGTCCTTCACCGGCCCACTCGATGATCAGATCGCCGCCGCGCATGCTGACTTGGACCGGGGATTCCAGCAACCCTGCCCGGATACCCGCTACCGCGGCAGCGCAGGCGCCCGTGCCGCAGGCCAGCGTCTCGCCGGCACCCCGTTCGTAGACGCGCAGCCTGGCGTGGTGGCTGTCGACGATCTGCATGAACCCTGCGTTGACACGCAGGGGAAAGCGCGCGTGGCGTTCGATCAGCGGGCCTTGTTCGGCAACAGGGGCCGTGTCTACGTCGGGAACGATTTGTACTGCGTGCGGGTTCCCCATGGACAATGCGCTGATGCGGAGGGTATCGGCGCCTACCTGCAGATCGTATTGCGGTGCCTGTTCCGCGTCGAACGGGATTTCGTCCGGCGCAAAACGGGGTGCGCCCATGTTGACGGTAACCTGGCCGTTCTCTTCCAGCCGGGGCAGGATGATGCCGCGTGCGGTTTCAACGCGGATCTGATTTTTGTTGGTAAGTCCTTGCTCATGGACGAAACGCACGAAACAGCGGGCGCCGTTTCCGCACTGTTCGACTTCGCCGCCGTCAGCATTAAAAATCCGATAGCGGAAATCGGCATCGGGGACCGTGGGTTTCTCGACCAGCAACAACTGGTCGCAACCGACGCCGAAATGCCGGTCGGCAAGGAAGCGGATCTGGTCATCGGTCAGGCTGACAGGTTGGCGAAACGCGTCGATCACGACGAAATCGTTTCCCAGTCCCTGCATCTTGGAGAATTTCAGTTTCATGGTCTGCATTCTAGCGGAAAAGGCGCTTGCGATCAGCGTTCGCTGCTGCCTGCGGCACCCGGGGGTTGCACGCCAGTCGGGACCTTGTAGCGCTGGTAGCTCCAGAAATACTGTTCCGGTTTTTGCCGGACCAGTGTTTCGATGGCAGCGTTCAGTGCGGCTGGTTGCGGCAACCCCTCGAATGGCGTGATGTGGATGATATAGCCACGGCCCCATGACAGGCGTTCGCCGAAGGCCAGCAGAACCCTGGCGTTGGTGGTCTGCGCCAGTTTGCCGACGAGGGTCATGGTGTAGGCCGGGCGTCCGAGGAACTCGGCCCATTCCCCCTCGCCTTTCTCCGGAACCTGGTCAGGCAGGATACCGACGGCTTCTCCTTGTTTGAGCGCCTTGAGCAAGCTGCGCACGCCCTGAAGGGTGGTGGGTGCAAGCTTGACCATGCCGCGCTGGCGACCCTGCCGGATCAGCGGTTCCAGCCAGGCTTTGCGTGGCGGTCGATAAAGTACGCTGATCGGATGCCGAGCGGCGTAGTAAAGGGAGGTGATCTCGAAACATCCGAGGTGCGGGGTCAGGAATATGATGCCCCGGCCTTCCCGCAGGGCGGTATCCACATGTTCCCAGCCTTGGCATTCCCGTACCCATTGCAGCACGCTGGCTTCGGGGCGGAACCAGATGGCCAGGGTTTCCAGGGAACTTTTCCCGGTCTCGGCGATATTCCGGCGCAGGAGCCGACGGTACGTGCGTGGTTGACCGGCCAGCCCGCTGGCGGAGAGGTTGCTGCGAGACCAGCGGGCAAACTTGCGCGAGCCGTAAAACATGGCCCAGCCGGCAATGACCCCTAGCCCGTGGATCAGGGGCAGGGGCAGTCTTGCGAAACATTTCAGCAGCCAGGTGAGCATGTATGGCTTTTTAGGGGGGGTAAAATTTGCTATTCTATCAACCTTTTGTGACCAATTTTCAGCGGACCGTACCCCTATGAGCGATTACCTGTTTACTTCAGAGTCTGTTTCCGAGGGCCATCCCGACAAGGTGGCGGACCAGATTTCCGATTCCATTCTCGATGCCATTCTGGAACAGGATCCGACCGCACGCGTTGCCGCGGAAACCCTGACCAACACCGGGCTGGTGGTGCTGGCGGGGGAAATCACTACCACGGCCAATGTCGACTACATCAAGGTTGCGCGCGATACGATCAAGAAGATCGGTTATGACAATACCGACTACGGCATCGACTACAAGGGTTGTGCCGTGCTGGTCGCTTACGACAAGCAAAGCCCGGACATTGCCCAAGGGGTCGATCATGCCGAGGATGACCCGCTCGACCAGGGAGCCGGCGACCAGGGCCTGATGTTCGGTTATGCCTGCGATGAAACGCCTTCCCTGATGCCGTTGCCGATCTACCTGGCGCACCGCCTGGTCGAACGCCAGTCCCATCTGCGCAAGGATGGCCGCCTGTCCTGGCTGCGTCCGGATGCCAAATCCCAGGTGACCGTTCGTTACGTAGACGGCAAGCCCTATGCGATCGATACCGTGGTCCTGTCCACGCAGCACGCGCCCGACATGACGCTGGACGCGATCCGCGAAGCCGTGGTCGAGGACATCATCAAGCCGGTACTGCCGAAGGAACTCATCAAAGGTGAGATCAAGTACCTCGTGAATCCGACCGGCCGTTTCGTCATCGGCGGCCCGCAAGGGGATTGCGGCCTGACCGGTCGCAAGATCATCGTCGACACCTACGGTGGCGCTTGCCCGCACGGCGGCGGCGCATTCTCCGGCAAGGACCCGTCCAAGGTGGACCGTTCCGCCGCCTACGCCGGACGTTATGTCGCCAAGAACATCGTGGCCGCCGGCCTGGCGACGCGTTGCACGGTCCAGGTCAGCTATGCCATCGGCGTTGCCCACCCGACCAGCGTGATGGTCGAGACCTACGGCACCGGCAAGGTATCCAACGAGGAACTGACCGAACTCGTCCGCCGTCACTTCGACCTGCGTCCGAAGGGCATCGTCAAGATGCTGGACCTGTTGCGTCCGATCTACGCCAAAACTGCCGCATATGGGCATTTCGGCCGCGACGAGCCGGAGTTCACCTGGGAAGCGACCGACAAGGCGATGGCGCTGAAGGCTGACGCCGGACTGTAATGAGCGGTCTCAAGCGCATCTCCGTCAAGCATCTGCGGGTCGGGATGTTCCTGCAGGAGCCTTGTGGCTCCTGGATGGATCATCCCTTCTGGCGGACCAAGTTCAAGATCGAGGATCCGAATGACGTGGTGACGTTGCAGAGTAGCAGCGTGACCGAAGTCTGGATCGATACCAGCAAGGGTCTGGATGTCGGTGAAGCCGAGGATGCTGAGGAGCAGACGGCCGTCGAGGATGAAGCCGAGAAGGTGCTGATCGGTGCCTTAAGCCCAACGGTTGAAAAGGTGGATGTGGCAAAAGAACTGGAGCGCGCTGCCAGTATCTGCTCGGAAGCCAAGCAGGCCGTGACTTCGATGTTCAACGAGGTGCGCATGGGCAAGGCGCTGGACGCCGCTGATGCCATGCCGCTGGTGGAAGAAATTTCCAACTCGGTATTGCGTAATCCCGGTGCGTTGATCAGTCTGGCGCGGCTGAAAACGAAGGACGATTACACCTACATGCACTCCGTCGCCGTGTGCGCGTTGATGGTCGCTTTGGCGCGCCAGCTCGGCATGAGCGAAACGCAGGCGAGGCAGGCGGGCATGGCCGGCCTGTTGCACGATATCGGCAAGATGATGATCCCGGATGAAATCCTCAACAAACCGGGCCGGCTGACCGATGAGGAGTTCGACACGATCAAGAGCCACCCGGCAGAGGGGCACAAGATCCTGCTTGAAGCCGAAGGTGTCGATGATGTGACGCTGGATGTCTGTCTGCATCACCACGAGAAGGTCGATGGCAGCGGGTATCCTGACAGGTTGAAGGATGAAGATATCAGCCTGTTTGCCAAGATGGGTGCGGTATGTGATGTGTACGATGCGATCACTTCCAATCGCCCATACAAGAACGGCTGGGATCCGGCCGAATCGCTGCGCAAGATGGCCGAGTGGAGCAAGGGCCATTTCGATCCGATGATTTTCCAGGCATTCGTCAAAAGCGTGGGCATCTATCCGATCGGCTCCCTGGTCAAGCTGGAATCCGGCCGTATCGGCGTGGTGATCGATCAGACCGAGAAGTCGCTGTTGACGCCTAAGGTCAAGGTGTTTTTCTCGACGAAATCCAAATTGCGCATCCCGCCGGAAGTGCTGGATTTGTCCTCCGCGATCGCCAGGGACAAGATCGTTTCTCGCGAAGATCCGGAAAAATGGAATTTCCATGACCTGAACGAGCTCTGGGGTGCGGTAGAGCTGTGGTAGGCAGGCTGGATGCTTCGCCTGTTTTTCTTTATAATCACCATCTTATCGAGGAACGCTGCAAGGCCGTCGTCCTGACGTCCCTAGGCTCGGTACCCGGACTGGTTCCGGTTTCAACGGCGTTCACCTGACCAACCCGTGCCGGATGCGGGGGCGGGTGAGCGTGGTGCCACCCCTCTTCTCTCCGGCCACACTGTTCAAGGAGAACACTCGTGGCTGAATTCAACGATTACGTCATTGCCGATATGGGCCTTGCCGGCTGGGGCCGCAAGGAAATTGCTATTGCCGAGACCGAAATGCCCGGTCTGATGGCCATCCGTGAGGAGTATGCAGCTTCCAAGCCGCTGAAGGGCGCGCGCATCACCGGTTCGCTGCACATGACCATCCAGACCGCCGTGCTGATCGAAACCCTGAAGGATTTGGGTGCCGAGGTGCGCTGGGCTTCCTGCAACATCTATTCCACCCAGGATCACGCTGCGGCGGCGATTGCCGCGGGCGGTACCCCGGTGTTCGCTGTCAAGGGCGAAACCCTGGACGAATACTGGGATTACACCCACCGTATTTTCGAATGGGCGGACGGCGGCTATTCCAACATGATTCTGGACGATGGCGGTGATGCCACCCTGCTGCTGCACCTCGGCGCGCGTGCCGAAAAGGACGCCAGCCTGCTGAACAACCCCGGCAGCGAAGAAGAAATCTGCCTGTTCAATGCCATCAAGGCCAAGCTCAAGACCGATCCGACCTGGTATTCCACCCGTCTGGCCCAGATCAAGGGTGTGACCGAGGAAACCACCACCGGGGTACATCGCCTGTACCAGATGCATGAGCGTGGTGAACTGAAGTTTCCTGGCATCAACGTCAACGATTCCGTGACCAAGTCCAAGTTCGACAACCTGTATGGCTGCCGTGAATCGCTGGTGGACGGCATCAAGCGCGCGACCGACGTGATGGTGGCTGGCAAGATCGCCGTCGTCGCCGGTTATGGCGACGTGGGCAAGGGCTCCGCCCAGGCCCTGCGCGCCCTGTCGGCCCAAGTCTGGGTGACCGAAATCGACCCGATCTGCGCGCTGCAGGCGGCGATGGAAGGCTACCGTGTGGTGACCATGGATTACGCAGCCGAGCACGGCGACATTTTCGTCACGGCGACCGGGAACTACCATGTGATCACGCACGAGCACATGAAGAAGATGAAGGACCAGGCGATCGTTTGCAACATCGGCCACTTCGACAATGAAATCGATGTCGCCAGTCTGGAGCAATACCAGTGGGACGAAATCAAGCCGCAGGTCGATCACGTGATCTTCCCGGACGGCAAGCGCATCATCCTGCTGGCCAAGGGCCGTCTGGTCAACCTGGGTTGCGGTACCGGCCACCCCAGCTACGTGATGAGCTCTTCCTTCGCCAACCAGACCATCGCGCAGATCGAACTGTTCTGCAACACCGCACAGTACCCAGTCGGCGTGTACACGTTGCCCAAGCATCTGGACGAGAAGGTGGCGCGCCTGCAGCTGAAGAAGCTGAATGCGCAACTGACCGAGCTGACCGACCAGCAGGCCGCCTACATTGGCGTCTCCAAGGCGGGTCCGTACAAGCCGGAACACTACCGCTACTAAGCATGAGATCTTGCGCGGTGCCACTGGTGCCGCGCAAGGATCCGGAGTTCATATGAAACGTACCTATAGTTTCGAGTTTTTCCCGCCGAAGACCCCGGAAGGCATGGACAAGCTGCGCGAAGCTCGCAGGCAGCTGGCGCAACTGGATCCCAAGTTCTTCTCGGTGACCTTCGGTGCGGGCGGTTCCACGCGCGACCGTACCCTGGATACCGTACTGGAAATCCAGCGCGAGGGATTCGATGCGGCACCGCACCTGTCCTGCATTTCGTCCACGCGCGACGAGATCCGCGCCATTCTGGCGCAATACCGCGAACATGGCATTCGCCATATCGTGGCCTTGCGTGGCGACCTGCCTTCCGGCGAGGTGACGGCCAGCGATTTCCGTTATGCCAATCAGCTGGTGGAGTTCATCCGCCAGGAAAGCGGCGACTGGTTCAATATCGAAGTCGCGGCTTACCCGGAATTCCACCCCGAGTCGGCTTCCGCCGGCGCTGACCTGGCGGCATTCAAACGCAAGGTCGATGCCGGTGCGAATGCGGCGATCACGCAGTATTTCTATAATGCGGATGCCTATTTCCGTTTCATGGAGTCCTGTGACGCCATGGATATCGGGATTCCTGTCGTTCCCGGCATCATGCCGATCTACAACATTGCCCAGTTGTCGCGTTTTTCGGCCGTGTGCGGTGCGGAAATTCCGCGCTGGCTGCGCCTGCGACTGCAGGACTACGGGGATGACATGGCTTCGTTGCGGGCGTTCGGTCTGGATGTCGTGAGCGAGCTGTGCGAGCGTCTGCTGGCTGGCGGCGCCCCCGGTCTGCATTTCTATACGCTGAACCAGGCCGGCACGATCACTGCGATCTGCCAGCGCCTCGGTCTCAAATAAAAAACGCCCGGTAGCGGTCTTCCGCTCCGGGCTGTTTTCCGCTGCTGACTTCTGTCAGCGGTTGCTGGAATTGCGCAGTGATCGGATTTCCACCGGCCCCTGAATCAAATCCATGCCTGTTCTGGCTGTCTCAATGCAGGGTCGGTTGTTCGTCGCCGAAAATGGCATCTGCGATGAACAGGTAATCATTGGCCTTGCCCTGGTTCCACAGGGTCATCAGCACCGTCCACTTGATTTCCTCCAGCGTCACGGGATTGTTCGACAGGGCCATGGCACGGTCAATAACCAGTTCACGTTGATAGGGCTGCATCACGCCTGCTTGCTCCAGGAATAGCAGGAAACCGCGGCATTCGCTGTTGATCTTGGCGGTTTCGGCTTCCGCAAAGAGCCGCATTCCAGTCGGGACATCGTTTTCCGCAGCCTCGCCCTCGCGGGTCATGTCCTCCAGCGTGCTGAACCAGTTGACGGCGCGTTCGATGTCGTCGTCGTCAAACCCGGCGGCGGAAAGTTCGCGTGTCAGAGTCAGGTGATCCGGCCGGATGTCGGCTTCCAGATAGTTTTCAAACAGGTAGACGAGAACTTCAAACATGATGGAGGCCCCCTTCTAGAGTGACGAGATGCGCTGGTATCGACCACCGGGCAGGCCGGCGACTTTACCTTCGAGTTCCAGCAATGTCAGCATGGCTGAAAGGGTTTGCCCAGTCAAGCTACTGCGCGTCACTAATTCGTCGATGCTGACCGGATCGTATCCCATGTGATCCAGCAGCGCTGCGGTCGCTGGATCAATGGCGGGCATCGGGGGTGCAGACTTTGGTTGTGGCGTACCACCGAATTCATCGACGATGTCCTGCATGCTGTCGACAAGCTTGGCTCCCTGCTTGATCAGTTGATGGCAGCCCTTGGCCACCGGAGAATGGATGGAGCCCGGGATGGCAAAAACCTCGCGCCCTTGTTCCGCGGCGAGCCTGGCCGTGATCAGGGAGCCGCTGCGCAGATTGGCTTCGACGACCAGGCAACCGCGGCTGAGGCCGCTGATGATGCGGTTCCGCCGCGGGAAATTTTGCGCCATGGAAGGGGTGCCCAGCGGAAATTCGGAGAGCAACGCGCCACGTTCGACGATTTCATGCGCCAGTGTGCGATGTCTGGCCGGATAGACGATGTCCAGCCCGGTGCCAACTACGGCGATGGTGCTGCTCTTTCCCTTCAGGGCACCGCGATGCGCGGCACCATCAATCCCCAATGCCAGGCCGCTGACGATGCAGAATCCGGCATCGCTCAGGGCGTGGGCGAATTCCTCGGCATTTTTTTCGCCTTGCGGTGTGGCGTTGCGGCTGCCGAGGATGGCCAGTGCGGTGGTGTTCATCAAGGCAGGGTTGCCCTTGAGATAGAGGACGGGGGGCGGGTCGGGGATTTCAAGCAGCGCCTTGGGATAAGCTGCATCCGCCAGCGTAATCAGATGATTGTTCGGATGCTGCAACCATTCCAGTGTGGGGGCGATTGCATCCGGGGCTGGCCCCTCGGCAATACTGAGCGCGACTTTTTCAGGGACGACCGTGCGCAGGTCTGCGAGGGACATGGAGAAGATGCGCTGAGGGTCGCCGAAGCGGCTCAACAGGGCGCAAAGGCCCTGACTCCCCAGCCCTGGAATCAGGTGGAGACCGACCCACTGCGCCGCATCGTCAGGCGTGGTGTGATCGGTCGCGGTCATGTCAGGGCGTGGTGACGACGTCCATCACGTGGGCAGCGCGCTGAATCTCGAGGATCAGAGCATAGGAGACACGGTCGAAGGTGCGGAACACCATCAGCAGACCGATGCGCTCATCCGGCAGTTTGACTCCGACAAGTTCCTTTTCATCCTCGCCATTGACCGTGCTGCCGACGCGTACCTGCACCTTGCCGCTCTCGTCGCGCTTGATGCTGCCGTCTTCGTTGCGTTCGAGATTGACGTACCCGGTGCGGTTGCCATTGGTGGTGGTCTTGCGCTTGGCAGGCAGTGTTTTACCCAGTTCCTGGATCGCCAGGACATGGCCTTCCTCGATGCCGTTCATCTTGCCCAGATTGAGTGTGACGATATCGTTAGGGGCGAGTTCGGCCAGCGCGGTATAGGCGGAAATGATGCGTCCGCTGATTTCGGTATCCGGTGCGTGCGGGATAAACTCCGAGAGCAGGACTTCAGGGGTTTTCACCAGCTTGTCCCCGGGGTAGATGTCGGTGACGGCTTTCAGGATCTCGATGGTGGCTGGCTCGCCGTACCGCAGCAACTTCGCGTCTCCAAGATATTCAGCCTGGATGCCGAGGTTTTCCTTGGTGTCCGGATCGACCAGCATCTTGCCGGGTCGGTAAAGTTGCCAGTTACGGCTTTCCCCTTCCTCGATCTTGTCCACGTAGACCTTGATTCCCTGACCCATGATCAGGTGGCCCTCCTGCGCCGCGATGATGCTGGGCGACCCGACGAGCTGATCCGGCTCAATGACGAGCGGCTGGCTGAGGAAGGGACCGATGGCGCTCGGGGCGATGGGGGGGATGGCCTTTTTCTCCAGCGGCTCGACCCGGGTGCCGGGTTCCAGCGAAACCGTTTCGCGCAATACCCGCAGTTCAGGCTGGCCACCGCTGAGGTCGAGCACGACGACGTCTCCGGGGTAGATGCGGTGCGGATTCTTGATCTGCGCCTTGTTCATCTTCCAGACCTGCGGCCAGCGCCAAGGATCCTTGAGGAACTTGCCGGAAATGCCCCACAAGGTGTCACCCTTGACCACGGTGTAGCGGTCGGGAGGATTGTCCTGCAACTGAATGTCGTCGGCCCGTGCAAACGATGCCAGGCAGCAAAGCAGGAGCGGCGCTATAATGTGTCGATTCATACGGGCCTCGAGCAATCTGGTCGGGTAAGTAGTGTTTACCGTGAAGTTAGTTTAAATTCTGCATGTAATTCATTCAACAATCAAGCTTTTATGGCAATTTTAAGTATCCTGCATTATCCCGATGAGCGGCTGCACAAAATCGCTGAGCCGGTAACGGAAGTCAACGAGGAAATTCGCCGCCTGATCGACGACATGGCCGAGACGATGTATGCGGCGCCGGGCATCGGCCTGGCCGCCACTCAGGTGAACGTGCACAGGCAGGTGATTGTCATCGATACGTCCGAGGACAAGAGCCGCCTGATGGCCTTCATCAATCCGCGCATCGTCGAGCGTGACGGTGTGCAGGATTACGAAGAGGGCTGTCTGTCCGTGCCAGGCATCTATGAAACCGTGCGACGGGCGGAGCATGTCAAGGTCGAGGCGCTGGACCGGGATGGCCAGCCTTTCACGATCGAAGCGGACGGTCTGTTGGCTGTGTGCATCCAGCATGAAATCGACCACCTGCAAGGCAAGGTGTTCGTGGAATACCTGTCGCAGTTCAAGCAGGGGCGGATCAGGAACAAGCTGAAGAAACGCCTGCGCGAAACCATGTAATGCTTGTGAGCTGCATACGCCCGTATACGGCGTTGGCGGCGCTTACCGTACTTGAATGTACTGTCTGCGCACCACTGCCTTGTCTGCGAAAGAGTGCAGCAAACAAGTTGCCCGATCGGGAGATTCGATGAAAGTCATTTTTGCCGGTACGCCGGATTTTGCCGTCCCCGCCTTGCAGGCGCTGATCGATGCCGGCCATGAGGTCGTGCTGGTGCTGACACAGCCGGACCGCCCCGCCGGGCGTGGCATGAAGCTCAAGGCCAGCCCGGTCAAGGAGTTGGCCCTGCAATATGCCATCCCCGTGTATCAGCCGGAAACCTTGAAGACTCCGGAGAGTCAGGCGCCGGTAGCCGCTGTCCCGCACGACGTGATGGTCGTGGCCGCTTATGGGTTGATCCTGCCGCAAGCGGTACTCGATATGCCGCGCCGGGGCTGCCTGAATATCCATGCTTCCCTGCTGCCGCGCTGGCGGGGTGCGGCGCCGATCCAGCGTGCCCTCCAGGCAGGTGACAGGGAAACCGGCGTCACCATCATGGAAGTAGTGCTGGCGCTGGATGCGGGAGATATGTTGAAAAAGGGCGTGCTGCCGATTACCGAGCAGGATACGGCGCAGACCCTGCATGACGGGTTGGCGTCTTTGGGCGGGCGTCTGATGGTGGACACCCTGGCAGAACTCGACCGGATTATCCCGCAGCCGCAGGATCCAGCCCTGGTCACCTATGCCGAGAAGCTGCGCAAGGAAGAATCCCCTCTGGAATGGCGTCGGAGTGCTGAAGAGCTGTCTCGGCAGGTCCGGGCATTCAATCCGTTTCCGGTGGCGCAAGCCGTGATGGGCGAGGAAACATGGAAGATCTGGTTTGCGCGCGCCGTTGCCGGCACGGGCGTGCCGGGGGAAGTGGTCGGCCTGCAGGCCGGAATCGATGTGGCTTGCGGCAACGGCGTACTGCGTATCGAGGAGTTGCAGAAGCCGGGTGGCCGGCGCATGCCCTGGAAGGATTTCCTGGCCGGCAACCCTCTGAAGCCCGGCGCACGCTTCAGCACTTGAATTATTCCGGGCGGCCGCCATCTAAAAGGTGGTTTGTCCATATTCAGAAAGGAATTCGTAACATGCTTGGAAACTGGTTGAAGACCTCGATCCTGATGGCCGGGATCGTCGTGCTGTTCGGGATGGTCGGTGCTGCACTGGGTGGGGCCGGCGGCATGATGATTGCCCTGCTGATCGCGGCGGCGATGAATGTCTATGCCTACTGGTTCTCGGATACCGCGGTGCTGAAGATGTACAACGCACAGGAGGTCGATGCGTCCTCGGCGCCGCAGTTCTACGGCATGATCCGTGAACTGTCGCAGAATGCCGGCCTGCCGATGCCCAAGGTCTACATCATCGATGAGGCGCAACCCAATGCCTTCGCGACCGGTCGCGACCCGGAGCATGCCGCCGTGGCTGCCACGACGGGCATCATGAATATCCTGAGCGAGCGCGAGCTGCGCGGGGTGATGGCGCATGAACTGGCGCACGTGAAGCACCGCGACACCCTGATTTCGACCATCTCGGCGACCATCGCCGGTGCGATTTCTTCGATTGCCCAGTTCGGGATGCTGTTTGCCGGCGGGGGCGATCGCGAGCGCAATGTCCATCCGGCCGTGGCGATCCTGATCATGATCCTGGCGCCGATCGCGGCCATGCTGATCCAGATGGCGATTTCGCGTGCCCGCGAATTCGAAGCAGACCGTGGCGGCGCTGAGATTTGCGGCGACCCCAGGGCATTGGCGGCTGCGCTGGAAAAAATTCACAACTATGCCCACCAGATTCCTATGGAGACTGCCGAAGCGCATCCGGAAACGGCGCAGATGATGATCATCAATCCGTTGTCCGCAGACGGCATCAAGGGGTTGTTCAGCACCCATCCGCAGACGGAAGAACGCGTCGCGCGCCTGTTGGCGATGGCGGCCTGATTTGGACAAGAGCCAGCTCCTCGCCGCGCAAACCCTGGGACAGGTGCTGGCCGGGCATAATCTGACCCAGACGTTGGAGGGGGTGTGGAAGCTGCATCCCCAGCTGACCCCCCAGCAGCGCGGTATCACCCAGGATCTGAGTTATGGCGCATTGCGCCACCTGGGGCGGTTGCAGGCTTTTCTCGGGCAATTGCTGACGCGCAAGCTGGATGACGAGCGCGTCCGGCACCTGTTGCTGGTGTCTCTTTACCAACTGGAATTCAGCAAGACCTCGCCCTACGCCGTGGTCGACCATGCCGTGAAGGCAGCCGGGCAATTCCGCAAGCCATGGGCGAAGGGGCTGGTGAATGCGGTGCTGCGCAATTTCCTGCGTCGACGCGAGGCGCTTGAGACCGCGCTGGCCGACAATGAATCCGCCCGGTATTCCTATCCGGGGTGGTGGATCGCCAAGCTCAGGCAGCAGTACCCGCAGGCGTGGGAGCCCATGCTGGATGCCGGCAACCAGCGTCCGCCCATGACCTTGCGCGTCAACAGGCGTCGTACCAGTGTTCCCGCCTACCTGGAAGCCCTGAAGCAGGGCGGGATCGAAGCCCGTGCACTGGGGCATGATGCCGTGGTGCTCGCGCAGCCGGTGGGCGTAGACAAGCTGCCGGGTTTCGGCGAGGGCGATGTATCGGTACAGGATTTCGGTGCCCAGTATGCGGCGTTGTTGCTGGATGTGCGGGACGGCATGCAGGTGCTGGATGCCTGTTGTGCACCCGGTGGCAAGACAGGCCATATCCTGGAAGTGGCCGATGTCGCCATGACGGCGGTCGACAGCGATGCTGACCGTATTACGCGCACCCGCAGCAATCTGGTGCGTCTCGGGTTGCAAGCCGACCTGCGCATCGGCGATGCGGCCAACCCGTTCGGATGGTGGGATGGCGAGGGCAAGTTCGACCGCATCCTCGCGGACGTGCCGTGCAGTGCCTCCGGGATCGTCCGTCGCCACGTGGATATCAAGTGGCTTCGCAGGGAAGCCGACCTGCGCATTTTCGCTACCCAGCAGGCCGCCATTTTGCGTGGGCTGTGGCCGCTACTCGCAATCGGTGGTAAATTGTTGTACGCGACCTGTTCCGTGTTTGTCGAAGAAAATCAACAGCAGATCGACCGCTTTCTGCAGGAACAGGCCGGCGCCCGGCAACTGCCCCTTGGCATCCTGGATCACGGCCAGTTGCTTCCCTGTAGCGAACATGACGGGTTCTTCTATGCACTACTGGAAAAGGTGTAGCTGGCTCGCCTTTGGCTTGCTTTCCCTCTGGATGTTCCTGGCCGGTAACGCGATGGCGGCAGGGATCGAAGTCAAAAGTGCCGAACTGGTGGCCACCAGCGATGCTTTTCAGCTGAATGCCGATTTTGGCATCGAATTCAGTCCGGAAGTCGAGGAGGCGCTGAACAAAGGGGTTCCGCTCAACTTCCTGGTCGAATTCCAGTTGGTGCAGCCCCGTCGCTACTGGTTCGACGATGAAATCACCACGACGACACAACGCATTAGGCTGTCTTACCACGCCCTGTCACGCCAGTACCTGATCAACCTGCCCAAGCACCAGAAATCCTTTGCTACCCTGGCTGAAGCACTGGACGAACTTTCGCGGGTCCGCGACTGGATCGTCTTCGAAAAATCCCAGATTGCCAAAGGCGAAAACTACCAGGCCATGCTGCGGATGCGGCTTGACCTGACGCGTCTGCCCAAGGCCTTGCAGGTGGAGGCGCTGGGGTCCGAGAAGTGGAACCTGGTGTCCGAGCGTTACCGCTGGACCCCGGTCTTCTAAATGAAATACATCGTTTTTGTCTGTGCTGCGCTGGGCGCGGTGCTGCTCTATCTGCTGTCGCATGCCAGCGCCAACTCGGCGCTTTCCGGACAGAACTACACCGTGCTGCTCGGGTTGAACATCGCTCTGGCGCTGTTCCTGACCCTCCTCATCGGTCAGCAGTTGTGGAAGCTCTACAAGCAGATGCGTGCCCGCGTGGTCGGCAGCCGGCTAACGTTGCGTTTGCTGGGTGCGTTTGCGTTGATGGCACTCATCCCGGGCGTCATCGTGTACGCGGTTTCGGTGAATTTCCTGACACGGGCCATCGAATCCTGGTTTAACGTCAAGGTCGAGGCCGCGCTGGACGGAGGCTTGCGACTGGGCCAGAGCACGCTCGACATCATGCTGGCAGACCTGGAAGAGAAGGGGGAAAGCATGGCGTTGACGCTGGCCTTCCAGACGGGCGGTTCCAGCCTGACGCTGCTCAATGACCTGCGCGAGAAAAGCGGTGTGCAGGACGCGGTGCTGCTTAACCAGCAGGGGCGCATTCTCGCGATTTCGAGCCGGGACGCCAGCAGCTTCTTGCCGGAACTGCCCAGCCTGACCCAATTGCGGCAGGCGCGTCAGCGTGTCTATGGCAAGATCGAGCCGATTCCGGGCAAGGGGCTCTACCTGCGCGTGCTGTCGCCGGTAAACAGCCCGGACCTGCGCGGAGAAACGCGCATCCTGCAGTTGCTGCAGCCGGTACCCAAGGCCTTGTCCGGAACGGCAGAAGCGGTGCAGGAGGTCTACCAGGATTACCAGGAGCTCTCCTATAGCCGTTCCGCGTTGAAGGAGGTGTTCGCCCTGACCCTGACGCTGGTGCTGATGCTGGCGATGCTCTCCGCCGTGGCGTTCGCCTTCGTGCTGAGCCGGCGGCTTTCCGCGCCGATCGGGTTGCTGGCCGAAGGTACTCGAGCTATCGCCGACGGCGATTACGGCAAGCAGCTGCCTTCGCACGGCAAGGATGAGTTGGGCATGCTGATGAAGTCATTCAACAGCATGAGCACACGCCTGCTGGAAGCGACGCAGGCTGCGGAACGCAACCGCGAGCGTGTCGAGGCGGCGCGCGGGCGTCTGGAAACCATTCTTTCCCACCTTTCTTCCGGGGTGATCGCGCTCGATGAGCAGTTCTGCCTCCGCACCTACAACCCGACCGCCGAGCAAATCCTGCATCACGACCTCGCCTCGTTGCTGGGGCATGCCGCGGAGCAACTGGAAACCGCGATGCCGGCTTCTGCCGTGTCGGTGCTGGCGCAAGCGATCCGGGCCAATTTCAACGCCGGGGAAGTTGCCGAATGGCAGCAGCAACTGGAGATTGGTGGTGCGCAGGTGCTGCTGGTGCGGGGCACCCGTTTGCCGCAGGGCGCGGATAGCGGCTACGTGGTGGTTTTCGACGATGTGACCACCCTGTTGCAGGCGCAACGAGATGCTGCGTGGGGGGAAGTGGCAAGGCGACTGGCCCACGAGATCAAAAATCCATTGACCCCCATCATGCTTTCGGCGGAACGGCTGGAACATAAATTGGCGGCGAAGCTGGACGAGGCGGATGCAGAAGTCCTGCGCCGTGCCACACACACCATCGTGAATCAGGTTGGTGCCATGAAAAGCATGGTGGACGAATTCAGCGAATACGCGCGTTCACCAATGCTGAATCTTGCTGCGCTGGATCTGGTACGCTTGATGCAGGACGTGCTGGCGCTGTATGAATCGCACGGGATCGGCATCACCACCGAGTTCGAGGAGGAGCTGCCGTTGGTACAGGGCGACGCCACCATGCTGAGGCAGGTGCTGCACAACCTGTTGAAGAATGCGCAGGACGCACTGGAGGGGCATGCAACCCCGATGATCCGCGTGAAAATCACCGGCGAACATGGTATGGTGAAACTGGCCATTATCGACAATGGCGCCGGGTTCCCGGCCGACCTCATCGGTCGTGCCTTCGAGCCCTATGTGACAACAAAACGGCATGGCACCGGACTGGGCCTGGCCATCGTGAAGAAAATCGTGGAAGAACACAAAGGTAACATCAAGATCGAAAACCAGCCGCAGGGGGGCGCAAGCGTGGCCATTCTTCTGCCTGTGGCGGGAGGCAAGGCATGACGGCAAGACATGTACTGGTGGTGGATGACGAGGTCGGCATCCGCGAACTGCTCTACGACATCCTGCAGGACGAGGGCTATCACGTGAAGCTGGCCGAGAACGCAGCCCAGGCACGCGACCTGCGCCAGCAGATGCGGCCGGACCTGGTGCTGCTCGATATCTGGATGCCGGATTGCGATGGCATCAGCCTGCTGAAGGAATGGGGAAACGGAGGATTGCTGACCATGCCGGTGGTGATGATGTCCGGCCACGGCACCATCGATACGGCTGTGGAAGCCACCCGCATCGGGGCCTTCGACTTTCTCGAAAAACCCATCGCCCTCCAGAAATTGCTAAAAACGGTCGAAGCCGCGCTCAAGCACGCCGAGCAGGCACCGCGGTCGGATATGAACCTGCTGAGCCTGGGCAAGAGCGCTGCGGTCAGTGCCTTGCGGGAACGCCTGGAGCAGGTGGCCATTATGGATGTCCCCTTGTTGCTGATCGGGCCCAAGGGGAGTGGCGCTGACCTGTGCGCCCATTTTCTGCATCGTACGGGGACGCCCTGGCTGGAACTCGATCATTATGAAAAGCTGGCGGATGCGCCGCTGGATCTCCTCGAGCAGGCCCGGGAGGGACTGATTTACATTCCGGAGGTCGCCGATCTTGGCAAGACTGCCCAGAAAGGGCTGGCACTTCTGATCGGCAAGGCGCAGAAATACGCGGTTCGAGTGGTTTGCGCAACCACGCGCAGCCTGCCGTCGCTGGCCCAGCAGGGGCAGTTCGATGAGACGCTGTTGCAGTTGTTGTCCGGTTTGACTTTGCAGATCCCGGCCCTTGCGGAACACCGGGAGGACATCCCCGATCTGGTCAAGGCCATGGCGACGCTGCTGGCTGAGAGCGGAGCAGCGCCCTATCGTGAATTTGACATTGCCGCCCTCAACGCCTTGCGCAACGCCGAGTGGCCAGGCAACCTGAGCCAGCTCAACGGCGTTGTGAAGAACCTGATGCTGACCAGTCTGGGTGAAAAAATCACACTGGAGGAAGTCCATCGGGTGCTTGAGCAGTTCGCCGTGACTGAACCCGTCGTGGCGACAGCTATCCCGCTGCCACTGGATCTGGACCAACCCCTGCGTGAAGCGCGCGACGCTTTCGAGCGCCTGTATTTTGAGCACCAGATCGCTAAGGCAGGTGGCAACATGAGCCGGGTGGCCGAGGCGGTGGAACTGGAGCGCACCCATCTTTACCGAAAACTGAAGCAACTCAATATCCGGACCAGGCAATGAATATCGTGATCATCGGGGCTGGCCAGGTGGGTACTTCCGCCGCGGAGCGCCTGATCAGCGAAGATAACGATATTACCGTCATCGATGTCGATGCCGACCGCCTGCATGCATTGCAGGACAGGTTTGACCTCCGCACCGTAAGGGGATACGGGTCGAATCCCAGTGTGCTGCTGGACGCAGGAATTCGCGAGGCCGACCTGCTTCTGGCCGTGACCCAGAGCGATGAAACCAACATGCTGGCCTGCCGCATCGCCGCCACCCTCAGCCAGGTTCCGACCAGGATTGCTCGCATCAGATCAGCGGATTATCTGGCCTATCCTGAATTGTTTGTCCCCGAATGCCTGGGAGTGGATTTCATCATCAGTCCGGAAGAGGAAATTACCCGCTACCTGGAACGGTTGATTGATTATCCGGAGGCCCTGCAGGTGCTGGAATTCGCAGGGGGACAGATCGGGCTGGCAGCGGTTCGCGCCGAGCAGGATGGCCCCCTGACCGGACGTCCGTTATCTGCGCTGCGCAAGGACATGCCGCATGTGGAGGCACGGGTGGCGGCAATTTTCCGCAAGGACCGCCCGCTTCCCCCCGAAGGCACGACGGTCGTGGAAGAGGGGGATGAGGTGTTCTTCGTCGCAGCCCGTGACAACATTTCCAATGTGCTGCGGGAAGTGCATGGCGCCGAACAGCCCGTTCGAAGGGTCATGATTGGCGGTGGCGGCAATATCGGCCGTCGTCTGGCCAGGGCGCTCGAAGGGCGCTGCGAAGTCAAGCTGATCGAGCGCAACGAGCGTACCTGTGGCCTGCTGGCACACGAACTGGAAAAAACCCTGGTCTTGCATGGCGAGGCCACGGACGAGTCGCTCCTGCAGGCGGAAAACATCGATGACATGGATGTTTTTCTCGCGCTCACCAATGATGACCAAGACAACATCATTTCCGCGCTGCTTGCCAAGAAATGCGGGGCGCGCAAGGTCATCGTGCTGGTCAACCGCATGAGTTACGTCGATCTGGTGCAGGGTGGCAAGATCGACATCGCGCTGTCACCCGCCCAGGCGACCATCGGTACCTTGCTGGCACATGTCCGTAGCGGCAACCTCGCACAAGTACATTCTCTGCGTCTGGGGGCTGCTGAAGCGATGGAAGTGGTGGTCCAGGGGGGGCGGACGATTGGGCGCAGCCTGGGCGACAGCGATTTGCCGCGCGGCATCACCATTGGTGCGGTGGTGCGGGACGGACAGGTCATCATCGCCCATCGCAACACCGTGATCGAAGCAGGCGACCACCTGATCGTATTCGTCGTCGAAAAGAAACTGATCCGTACTGTCGAGCGGCTTTTCCAGACATGAACAAGCTGTTGCCCATCGCGCATGTTCTCGGGCTGATGCTGGTGGTGTTCAGTCTGACCTATGCCATGCCGCTGGCTGCAGCACTCATCTACGATGATGGCAGTTTCAGGGATTTCGTCGATGGGGGGCTGATGACCCTGGCCTCGGGTGCGTTGCTCTGGTGGCTGACCCGAGGCTTCAAGCGCGACCTCAAGCCGCGGGACGGCTACCTGCTGGTGGTGCTGGGCTGGTTTGTGATGGCGGCGATTTCCACCCTGCCCCTGATGTTGTATATCGAGGGGCTGTCCTTCACCGATGCTTTTTTCGAAACCATGTCCGGACTGTCGACCACTGGTGCCACGGTACTGACCGGACTCGACAAGCTGCCCCCGGCGATCAACCTGTGGCGGCACGAACTCAACTGGTTGGGCGGCATGGGTATCATCGTGCTGGCGGTGGCGATCCTGCCGTTGCTGGGCGTTGGGGGCATGCAGATGTTCAAGGCCGAAACGCCCGGGCCCTTCAAGGACAGCAAGCTGACCCCGCGCATTGCCGAGACTGCCAAGGCCCTCTGGTACGTCTACACTGGTATCACGGTGGTCTGTATCCTGGCCCTGAAGTGGGCAGGAATGAACTGGCTGGATGCCATCTGCCATGCTTTTGCCGCAATGGGCCTGGGCGGATTTTCCACCCATGACGCCAGTGTCGGCTATTTCAATTCGCCGTTGATCGAATTCATCCTGATCGTGTTCATGCTGATCGCGGGCATCAACTTTGCCACGCATTTCATCGCGTGGCATGGGCGCAGTTTCAGAGCCTACCTGCAGGATGTCGAGGCGCAGGCGTTTCTGGGGCTGACCATCGCCAGCTGCTTCGGGATTGCCCTGTTTTTGTGGCTGAAAGGGACCTATCCGACCTACCTGGTGGCTTTGCGGCATGCCAGTTTCAATCTGGTTTCCCTGGCCACGGATTGTGGTTTCGCCAGCGTCGATTTCAACCAATGGCCGATTTTTGCACCGCTCTGGATGCTATTCCTTTCCTGCATATCCGTCAGTTCCGGCTCGACCGGGGGCGGTATCAAGATGGTGCGAACCCTGTTGCTGGTCAAGCAGGCCGGACGGGAGTTGACCAAGCTGATCCACCCCAGCGCCGTGACGCCGCTACGCATCGGTAGCGCCCGGATTCCGGAAACGGTCGTCGTTGCCGTGCTGGGTTTCATCTTTCTCTATTTCATGAGCATCGTCGTACTCACGTTCCTGCTGATGGGCAGCGGACTGGATTTCGTCAGCAGTTTTACCGCCATCATCGCCTGCATCAATAACGCGGGTCCCGGCCTCAACCAGGTCGGACCGGCTGGCAATTTCGGAGTTCTCACCGACTTCCAGACCTGGGTTTGCAGTTTCGCCATGCTGCTGGGACGTCTTGAAGTGTTCACCCTGCTGGTGCTGTTCACGCCTCAATATTGGCGCAAGTAAGCTTGCCCGGCGGCCGCGCGGATGGATGGGGCCGGCCGGATTACTGCTGCGGGTATGCGTAGGGGGTCAGGTCCAGGCCGGGGGGCTCGCCGCAAATCAGCGCAGCCAGCAGTTCTGCGCTTTCCGGAGCCATGGTGACACCATAGCGGAAATGCCCGGTGTTGAGGTAAAGATTGTCGAACTGCGGATGCCGGTCGATCACCGGAATATTGTCCGCTGACCCGGGGCGCAGGCCGCTCCAGTGTTTGACGACAGATGCCTCCGCCAAGGCGGGCAGTACCCTGATCGCCTTCTTGGCAAGGGCGGCGGCGGTGTCGGCGGTGGTCGATTTGTCGAAACCGACATCCTCGACCGTGCTGCCGGCGAGGATGTGCCCGTCGAGGCGGGGGATCAGATAAAAGTCTTCGCGGTACTGGATGTGATCCAGCGTGTCAGGTGCCGTCCGGTATAGCAGCATCTGGCCGCGCATCGGCTTCATGTCCAGATTCTTTCCGTGCTCACCGAGCAGCGTCTTGCTCCAGGCGCCTGCCGTGACAACGAAAACGTCGGCCTCGTAGCATCTGCCTTCGGTATCGGTCCAGCGTGTGATACGACCTTGCGTTGCCGCCAGCGGCTGCATGGTCGAATGTTCGACCAGGGTGATGCCGCTGAGTCTGACCAGCGCCTTCAGTGCCTGCATCAGACGTGGATTGCGGGCCTGGGCGACCTCGGGCAGCCAGAGACTGCTGCCGCGTTCCTCGCAGGTGAATGCGTGGTCCTTGCACCATTGTAGCGCTGCTTCAAGATTCAATGGCGGCAGGATCTCCATGCCGCAACGCCAGTATTGCGGATCGATCCCGGTCTCCTCGAGCAACAGGTCGCACAAGGCCCCATGCCTGGCCATGCCGGCCAGCGCCAGACGATTGACAGGTTCGCTGTAGTTCCAGGGCAGCAGCGGGAACAGGATGCCCCCTCCGGCCCAGGACGACTCAAGGCCGGCCTGTCCCTGATCGACCAGCGTGACGCGCCAGCCGCGTTCGGTCAGGGAAAGTGCGCTGAGGCAGCCGAGTACGCCGGCGCCGATGATGACGGCATGTGGTTTCATCATTTTCCGTTCAACAGGATCTGCTCTGCCAGGGCCAGCCGGTCCGGCGTACCCTGCAGAACCAGCACGTCACCTTCCACGAGGACGGTGTCGGGTGAGGGTTCCTGGCCTTTCAGGTTGCGGCGGCGAAGTGACTTGATCTGGACGCCGTGTCCCTCCAGCCAGACGTCGATGAGGCGTTTTCCGACGGCGTGCGCTTCTGCCGGCAGGGCGACCGAATGCAACCGCAGCTGGTCTTCGTCGCGTGCTTCCAGATCGTAATCCGACAGACCGTGGAAGAAGCCGCGGAACAACTGATAGCGCTCTTCCCGGAACAGGCGGATGCGCTTGACCACGCGGCTCAGTGGAACCCCCAGCAGCACCAGGGCGTGGGACGCCAGCATCAGGCTGCCTTCCAGTACTTCCGGCACGACTTCCGCAGCGCCCGCCTCGACGAATTTGTCCATGTTGCTGTCGTCCCAGGTGCGGACGATGACCGGCAGGTTGGGGTAGTGCTCCTGTACCACGTGCAGGACCTTCATCGCCGAATGCTCATCAGCATAACTGATCACCAGCGCCTTGGCGCGCGCGGCCCCTGCAGCTTCCAGAACCACACGTCGTCCTGCGTCACCGAATACGACATTTTCCCCTGCGATGGCGGCTTCCTTGACGCGGGCCGGATCGATGTCCAGCGCGATGAACGGGATGTTTTCCTGGGTGAGAAAGCGTGACAGGTATTGTCCGCTGCGGCCATAGCCGCAGATGATGACATGCTGGTTCAGCTGATTGCCCAGCTGCTCGATCCCCTGTACCCAGCGCTTGCGGTTGCGCTCGTAGCTGCGCGACAGGCGTGAGGCCAGATGCCCGTTGCGGTCGATGAGGAAGGGCGCCGCGACCATGGAAATCAATGAGGCAGCCAGTACCAGTTGCAGCAGGTTGCCACCCAGCAGGTGCTGCTCCTCCCCCTGGGCCAGAATGACGAAACTGAACTCGCCGGCCTGCGCCAGCATGACACCGGTACGGATGGCGACACCGGTCTCGTGCTTGAAGCGGCGGGTAAGCTGCGTGATGATGAAAGCCTTAAGCACGATGAACGCGACCACCAGTAGCAGCACCCAGCCAATCTGGTCCATGACTTCGCGGATGTCCAGCAACATGCCGATGGTGACGAAGAACAGGCCGAGCAGAATGTCGCGGAACGGGGCGATGTCGGATTCCACCTGGTAGCGGTAGCGGGTTTCCGAGATCAGCATGCCGGCGATGAAGGCCCCCAGCGCGTAGGACAGTCCGGCGATCTTGGTCGTGACCGCCAGAACCAGCGTGACCATCAGCACATTCATCACGAACAGTTCGCGCGAGCGCTGGCGGGCAACCAGATCGAACCAGGGGTTGATCAGTTTCTTGCCGACGACCAGCAGGACCCACAGGGTGATCGCCGCCTTGAGCAGGGACAGGCCGAGGGTGGCAGCCAGGTCGCCGCCGGGTGCGGCAATGGCCGGGATCAGGATCAGCAGCGGCACCACGGCCAAGTCCTGGAACAGGAGGACGCCGACCGTCAGCTTGCCGTGCCTGGAATTGAGCTCGACCTTTTCCACCAGCATTTTCGACACGATCGCGGTAGATGACATGGCCAGCGCGCCCGACACCACCAGTGCGGCGCGCCAGTCCGCCCCGAGCGCGATGGAGGCACCCATCGCCAGCAGCATGGTGATGGCGACCTGCAGGCCGCCGAGACCGAATACGGTGCGACGCATGGCAAACAGTTGTGGCAGGCTGAATTCCAGCCCGATGCTGAACATCAGGAATACGACGCCGAATTCCGCCAGTTCGCGGTTGGACTCGGTGTCTGGAAGCAGCCCGAAGGTGTGCGGCCCCAGCAGGAGACCCATCAGGAAATAGGCCAGCATGCTGGGCAGGCGCAGGGTCCGGAACAGCGCGACAGCCATGACGGCGCATGTCAGCAGGATCAGGATGGACTGCAAGGTACTGGGCATTGGGAACGGCTATATAGAGACTCTTAGTCTGTGCATTTTAGCCGTTAATCTGGAACTGCACGCTATGCGACACGCAATTTTTGTGCCGTTTTTGATCCCTGTCCTTTATTCGTGCTGCGAACCCTTTTATACTGGCAGCGTATGGGAACATCCAATTCACCTGTGGCATCGGCGCTGCGCACGTCTTCACTCGACCTGGCGCGGGAAGTCCTGCGTATCGAGGCGAGGGAGGTTGAGGCACTCGCCAATCGCCTTGACCAGCGGTTCACGGCGGCTGTCGAGTTGATCCTGGAATGTCGCGGGCGTGTCGTCGTTAGTGGCATGGGCAAGTCCGGGCATGTTGGCAACAAGATCGCGGCCACGTTGGCCAGTACCGGCACCCCGGCATTCTTCATGCATCCTGCGGAGGCCAGCCACGGTGACCTCGGCATGATTACTGCGGATGACGTGGTGCTCGCGCTGTCCAATTCTGGCGAGAGCGGCGAGCTGCTCGCGATCGTGCCGCAGATCAAACGCATGGGCGCACGACTGATCAGCATTACCGGCAATGCCGATTCCGAGCTGGCCAAAGGGGCTGACGTGCATCTGGATGCGTCGGTGTCTCAGGAAGCCTGCCCGCTCGGCCTGGCGCCAACGGCGAGCACCACCGCAGCGCTGGCGCTGGGGGATGCGTTGGCTGTCGCGCTGCTTGATGCACGTGGATTCTCCGCGGAAGATTTCGCCCGTGCCCATCCCGGTGGTGCCCTGGGGCGCCGTCTGCTGGTACATGTGGCCGATGTCATGCGCTCTGGTGAGCAGGTTCCGAGCGTCATGCAGGGGGCGGCATTGTCCGAAGGCCTGCTGGAGATGTCGCGCAAGGGGCTGGGGATGACCGCGATCGTCGATGCCGATGGCCGGCCGGCCGGCATCTTTACCGACGGTGACCTGCGTCGTGCCTTCGAAAACGGGGTGAACGTGGCGGAGACGAAAATCGATGCCGTGATGCACCCGGCGCCATTGACCATCGTGCCGAGCCGGCTGGCCGTAGAAGCGGTGGAGTTGATGGAAAGCCGCAAGATCAATGGTCTGCTGGTGGTGGATGCGCAGGGAAAGCTGGTCGGCGCACTGAATATGCATGATTTACTGAGAGCGAAAGTGGTATGAGTCAGGACGCATTCGAGCGCGCCAAGCGCATCAAACTGGTGGTGTTCGATGTCGACGGTGTGATGACCGACGGCAGCCTGTACCTGTGTGACGATGGCCAGGAGTTCAAGGCTTTCAACGTGCAGGACGGGCTGGGCATGAAACTCCTCAAGGCCAGCGGCGTGGAACTGGGCATCATTACGGGCCGTACCTCCAATGTGGTGGTGAAACGTGCCGAGAATACGGGCGTCGAGCATTACTTCCAGGGCGTCGAGGACAAGCTGGTGGCGTTCGAGAAACTGGCTGCCGACCTGGGGTTGCAGCATGACCAGTGCGCGTTCATGGGGGACGATTTCATCGACCTGCCGCCAATGCGCCGCGCCGGGCTGGCAGTGACCGTGCCGGCGGCACCGCCGCTGGTGAAAGCACACGCTCACTATGTGACGACCCGGGAAGGCGGCCGCGGTGCGGTCCGCGAGTTGGTCGAGCTGATCATGCAGGCGCAGGGCACTTTTGATGCGCAACTGGCACAGTTTCTGAAGTAAATGGATGCCAATGCAAGGCCGTTCCGCGATCTGGTTTCCTCTGGCGTTGCTGGCCATGCTGGCCGCACTGACGTTCTGGATCGACCGTACGGTACAGCCGCCACAACCCAAGCGCGACGGTAGCAGCCGACACGACATGGATTACAAGTTGAACAATTTCAGCACGACCAAGAGCGATGCCTACGGCAACCCGCGTTATGTGCTTTCGGCGGTCGAACTGGTGCATTATCCGGATGACGACAGCACGCAACTGGTGCGACCGCGTTTCACGCAATACACCATCGGCAAGCCCTATACCCAGATCCAGGGGCAGCGCGGCCAGGTATCGAGCAACGGCGAGAATGTCTACATTCAGGATCATGTCCAGGTGGTGCGCGCTGCTGAAGCCGGGCGCGGGGAAATGACCCTGTTGACCGAATACCTGCATGTCATGCCGGATCAGGAAATTGCGCGGACCGACCGTCCGGTGTCCATCCTGCAGGCACCGCGCACGGTGATTCGTGCGACCGGGATGGAGTTTGACAAGAAGCAGCGCATTCTCAAGCTGGGTGGACGTGTGCACGTCCATTACGAGCGCCCGGGTGCCGGGCTGCCTCCGCTGGCCTCGCCGCCGCCGTTGAAACGTGCCGCGCTGAAATCCCCGGTGCAGAATAAGGCGCCAGCGAACAAGGCTCAGATGCAGGCACGGCCGTCAGCGACCCAGCCGCTTGCTGCCCGGCTGGTGCCTGACGCCTCTGCCGGCACGACCGTGAAACCCGCGACGAAACCCAGAAAAGCATCCACGGCCAAACCGGCTGCCGAAAAACGCCCACCCAAAACCGGAAAAACCACGACCCGGATTCGGAGACATTATGAAAAAACTGCCCCTTAACCTTGCCCTGTTGTCCTTTTTGCTGCTGGCTTCGGTCATCGCCCGTGCCGAAAAGGCCGACCGCGACCAGCCGATCGATCTCGAAGCGGATACTGTCACCGTCAATGACGCGAAAAAGACCAGCACCTACACCGGCAACGTGATTCTGACGCAGGGCACGCTGGTGATCCATGCCGACAAGCTGGTGGTGCGCGAGGATAAGGATGGCTTCCAGCACAGCACCTCGACTGGTAACCCGACCACCTTCAAGCAGAAAATGGAAGGCAAGGCCGAATACATCGAGGGCAACGCCCAGCGCATCGAGTACGATGGGCGCATGGACAAGGTTCAGTTGTATACCAAGGCTTGGGTGAAGCGCGGTCAGGATATCGTGCACGGCGACTACATCATGTACGACGCCAACGCGGAGTACGCGGAAGTGATCGGTGGCGGCCAGTCCTCGGCCGGAGCAGATGCCCCCAGAGGGCGCGTCCGTGCCGTGATCCAGCCGAAAAAGAAGACGGCGGCCCCGGCCGAAGCCGGTGCTGCGGCGGGTGCGGAATAGGGGTAGCCGTGAGCGAGCTCAAGGTAGAAAGTCTGCGCAAGCGCTACAAGGCGCGCACCGTGGTTCAGGATATTTCGCTGCATCTCAACAGCGGCGAAGTCGTCGGCCTGCTCGGCCCCAATGGCGCCGGCAAGACCACCAGCTTCTACATGATCGTCGGCTTGGTCCCGCTGGATGGCGGCCACATCATTCTTGACGGCAAGGATCTGGGCAAGCTGCCCATCCACCAGCGCGCCAAGCTCGGCATTTCCTACCTGCCGCAGGAACCCTCGATCTTCCGCAAGCTGAACGTGGCAGAGAACATTCTGGCCATCCTCGAACTGCAGAAGCTCACCCCGCAGGAGCAGCAGGAGCATCTTGAGGAATTGCTGCAGGAACTGCATATCACCCACCTGCGCTATAATCCGGCCGTCAGCCTGTCGGGTGGTGAACGGCGTCGCGTCGAGATCGCCCGATGTCTGGCTTCCAATCCGCGTTTCATTCTCCTGGACGAGCCTTTTGCCGGGATCGACCCGATTGCAGTGATCGATATCCAGAAAATCATCCGTTTCCTGACCGGGAGAGGGATCGGCGTGCTGATTACCGACCACAACGTGCGCGAAACGCTGGGGATCTGCGATCGTGCCTACATCGTCAACGAGGGGAAGGTATTCGCCTCCGGCAGCCCGCAGGAGATCATCCATAATGACAGCGTTCGCGAGGTTTACCTCGGCAAAGACTTCCGTCTGTAACCTCCGACAAGAAAATCGATGAAACAAAGCCTGCAACTCCGAATGTCCCAGCATCTTGCGCTCACCCCGCAGTTGCAGCAGTCCATTCGTTTGTTGCAACTGTCCACGGTCGAGCTGAATCAGGAACTGGAAACCATTCTCCAGGCCAATCCGCTGCTGGAAAGGGTGGAAGCCGGTGGCGACAGCTGCGAAAACTATGTGCCGGAAGCCCGTGCCGAGACGGTCCAGGCCGGCGAGGCTCCGGCCCAACCCGAAGAGTTCTCGCGAGAGGATTTCGGCGGCGAGGAAATGGACTTTTCCGGTGCAATGCGTTGGGAAAAGGCCGGTTCCGGCAGTGATGATGACGATAACGATTATCTGTTCCAGGAACCCGAGACCCCGACGCTGCGCGAGCACCTGCTGGCCCAGCTCAAGCTGATGCCACTCTCCGATCGTGACCAGACGCTGGCAACGCTGCTGGTGGATGCCATCAACGAGGATGGCTATCTGGAGCAATCGCTGGAGGAGTTGGCGAGTATCGTGCCGGAAGAGTACGAAATCGATCCGCTCGAACTGAGCACGGCCCTCAAGCTGATCCAGCACCTGGATCCCCCGGGCATCGGTGCCCGGGATCTGGCCGAGTGCCTGTCGCTCCAGGTGCGGGCGTTGCCCGAGGAAACTCCTCACCGCGACCTGGCGCTGATGCTGGTAGAACAGCACCTGCAGTCCCTGGCGGCCCGTGATTTCACCCGCCTGCGCAAAGTGCTGCAATGCGACGAGGATACGCTGCGCGAAGTGCAGTATCTGGTGACACACCTCAATCCGCGTCCGGGGGCCGATTTCAGCCATCTGGGTTCAGATCACTATATCCAGCATGAAGTGACGGTGAAGAAGGTCAAGGGCATCTGGGTGGCCAGCCTGAACCAGGAGGTCATGCCGCGCCTGCGCATCAACCAGATGTACGCCGATATCCTCAAGCGCAACCGCGACAGCTCCAGCCAGTATCTGGTGAGCCAGATGCAGGAGGCGCGCTGGATGATCAAGAACATCGAGCAACGTTTCTCCACCATCCTGCGTGTCTCGCAGGCGATTGTCGATCGCCAGCGCAACTTCCTGGAACACGGCGAGATCGCCATGCGACCGTTAGTGCTGCGTGAAATTGCGGATGAGCTGGGCCTGCACGAATCGACGATTTCCCGCGTGACGACGAAAAAATACATGCTGACGCCGAGAGGCGTGTATGAACTCAAGTACTTCTTCGGCAGCCACGTATCGACGGATACGGGTGGTGCCTGCTCGGCGACCGCGATCCGTGCCCTGATCAAGCAGTTGGTCAGCGAAGAAAATCCGAAAAAGCCGCTCTCAGACAGTCAAATCACTGATATCCTCGGTAAACAGGGGATCGTCGTAGCGCGCCGAACCATAGCCAAATACCGCGAGTCTTTGCAGATACCCGCGGCCACTCAACGTAAGTCACTATAAGGAGGACATCATGAATCTGCATCTCACCGGCCATCACCTGGAAATCACTCCGGCCATGCGCGATTATGTGCAGTCCAAGCTGGAGCGCGTCACCAACCATTTTGACCAGGTCATCGACGTCAAAGTCACGCTGTCGGTTGAGAAGCTGAAGCAGAAGGTAGAAGCCACCCTGCACGTACCGGGCAACGACCTGCATGCCGAATGCGCCGATGAAAACATGTACAGCGCCATTGACCTGCTGGCCGACAAGCTGGACCGTCAGGTACTCAAGCACAAGGAAAAGCAGGGTGATCATCACCGTGCCAACGGTGCCCTGAAGCATCAGGCTTCCGAGTAACAGGCAGTTCCCGCCGCAGGAAACGTGAAAACCTGGTGCGTCATTCAAGGCGACACGATTCCTGCGGTGCACCCGATCTGAAACTACTACCATGGCCGAAATCAGCGTAGCGAAGCTCTACCGCGACATGTCCCGCAAGTTGCGGCTGAAGTGGGTCGCAGGTCAGGGGGGCGGCGACCATCCGCTGACCAGTGACACCGTCACCAAGCCCTCGCTGGCATTGATCGGCCATCTCAATTTTGTGCATCCCAATCGTGTCCAGGTACTGGGGTGCGCCGAAATGGATTATTTGCGCACCCTCAATGATGCAGGGATGCTGCAGGCCATTTCCAATCTGTTCTCGACCGATCTGGCGGCTGTTGTTGTCGCCAACGGTGAAACTCCTCCCGAAGAGCTATTGCGCGCAGCGGACGAGCACAACACCCCGCTGTTTACATCCCCGCAGCAAAGTCCGCGCCTGATGGATGTGCTCAGCCATTATCTGGCCCAGGCGGTAGCGGAGTCCGCCAGTTGTCACGGCGTGTTCATGGAAGTGCAGGGTTTCGGCGTCATGATCAAGGGGGCTGCCGCCATCGGCAAAAGCGAGCTGGCGCTGGAATTGATCACGCGTGGCCACCGGCTGGTGGCGGACGATGTCGTCGACTTCTATCGTGTGGCACCGGACCGGCTGGAAGGGCGTTGCCCGCCGCTTTTACAGGACTTCCTGGAAGTGCGCGGACTGGGCATTTTGAATATCCATGAATTGTTCGGCGACAATGCCATCAAGCCGACCAAGCCGCTGGACCTGATCGTCCAGCTCGAATTGGCTGAAACGCTTGCGCCGAAATCGCTGGATCGGCTCAAGATCAAATCGCAGAGCGAAAAAATCCTCGACGTCAAAATCCCCAAGGTCTTCATCCCTGTCGCTGCTGGCCGTAACCTGGCCGTGCTGGTCGAGGTGGCGGTGCGCAACCACATCCTGCTGCTGCGCGGGGTCAACAGCACGCGTCAACTGATGCAGCGCCAGATGCGCGAAATGCGGCGCGCCGCCAAGGAAGCAGAGAAGTGATGCAACTCGTCATCGTGACCGGGCTCTCGGGTTCGGGCAAGAGCGTGGTGCTGAAGGCGCTGGAAGACAGCGGATATTATTGTGTCGACAACCTGCCGCCGTCGTTGTTGCCGGAAACTGCACAGCATCTGGCTGAGGCGGGTCGGCAGCGCGTGGCGGTGAGCGTCGATACGCGCAGTACCGCCCTGGAGTCGCTGCCGGACTATATCGGGCGGCTCAAGGCGCAGAATATCGACGTGCAACTGCTGTTCCTCGAATCGAGCGCGGAAACGCTGGTCAAGCGCTTCAGTGAGACCCGTCGTCGCCACCCGCTGAGCGATGAAGCGACCACCCTTGCGGAAAGCATCCGCCTGGAGCGGGAGTTGCTGGATCAGCTGGCCGACCTGGGTCACCGGATCGATACCAGCGATCTCGGTCCCAATACCCTGCGTCAATGGGTGAAGGATTTCGTGGATCTCGACCACAGTGGTCTGACCTTGCTGGTGGCCTCGTTTGGCTTCAAGCATGGCATCCCGCTCGACGCAGATTACGTGTTCGACGTACGCTGCCTCCCCAATCCGCATTACGATCCTGTACTGAAGCCGCTGACCGGACGTGATGCGCCGGTGGTGGAATTTCTCGAGAAACAGGACGAGGTGCATGCCATGTTCGAGGATATCCGCAATTTCGTCGGTAACTGGCTGCCATGTTTCGTGCGGGATAACCGGAGTTATCTGACGGTGGCCGTGGGATGTACCGGCGGGCAGCATCGCTCCGTGTATTTTGTCGAGCGGCTGGCGGCCTATTTCAAACAGGAAGGGCAGCGCGTACTGGTCCGTCATCGCGAGCTGCGCTGAGTCATCGAAGAGATACTGAGTTGAGGAAACAAACGTGATTGGAATATTGATCGTCGCCCACGGGACCCTGGGTGAAAGCCTGATCCATTGTGCCAGCCATGTCATGGGCGGGCGCCCGCCGCAGTTGCGGCAACTGGGGGTCGGGGTGCATGATGATCCTGCGGCGTTGCTGCCCCAGGCGATCGAAATGATCCGGGAGCTCGATCAGGGCGAAGGCGTGCTGGTCCTGTCTGACGTCTATGGCGCAACGCCTTGCAATCTGGCAGGCAAGTTGCTGGAGCCCGGCCGTGTGGAAGGGCTTTCCGGTGTCAACCTGCCCATGCTGGTGCGTGCCATTGCTTACCGCAATGAAACATTGCCAGTGCTGATCGAGAAGGCGATCACCGGTGGCCTGGGTGGCATCGTGCACTTTACGCAGGAGGGTGCTGCGCATCATGCTTAGGCAGGAAATCGAGATCATCAACAAGCTGGGCTTGCATGCCCGGGCATCTACCAAACTGACCCAGGTGGCCAGCCAGTTCGATTCCGAGGTCTGGATCGAGCGTAACAACCGTCGTGTGAATGCCAAGAGCATCATGGGCGTGATGATGCTGGCGGCCAGCAAGGGCAGCAAGGTCGTGCTGGAGGCGAATGGTTCGGATGAAGCCCAGGCCATCGAGGCGCTGGTGGGGTTGATCAATGACAAGTTCGGTGAAGGGGAGTGATGCAGGTGCAGCTGCCGGAGCGTGACAATTTGGGAGATGTGCGATGAGCTTCACCATGCACGGTGTTGCCGTTTCCGGAGGTATTGCCATCGGCCATGCCCATCTGGTGTCGCACGCGCTGCTGGAAGTGGCCCATTATCATGTGCCGGACCACCTGCTTGACGCTGAAATCAAGCGCTTTGACGATGCGGTGGCTGCGGTGCAGAAGGACCTCGAAGGGATACGCGCCAGTCTGCCGGTGAATGCTCCCGCGGAACTGGGGTCGTTCGTGGGCACCCATATCATGTTCCTGGGCGACAAGTCGCTGTCCGAAGAACCGAAGCGCATCATCCGTGAAGAGCATTGCAATGCGGAGTGGGCGCTCAAGCAGCAGATGGACGCGCTGGTCGACCAGTTTGAGGAGATCGAGGACGAGTACCTGCGCGAGCGGAAATTCGATGTCGTGCAAGTCGTCGAACGCGTAATCAAGGTGCTGCTCGGTCATCCGGGACAGGCGCCGCTGGAAAAGCAGGAAAGCGGCATGATCCTGGTTGCGCACGACCTTTCTCCCGCGGATGCCATCCAGTTTAAGCAGCACCAGTTTGCCGCCTTCATCACCGATGTCGGCGGCGCGACCTCGCATACCGCCATTCTGGCACGTAGCCTGAACATCCCTTCCATCGTTGCCCTGCACCATGCGCGCGACCTGATTCACGGCGGTGAACTGATCATTGTCGACGGCAATCAGGGTGTGGTGATTGTCAATCCGGACAGAAGTACGCTGACCGAGTATCGGCTGCGCCAGGAGGAATTCGAGCTCGAGCAGCAGAAGCTCAAGCGCCTGAAGTCGACCAAGGCAGTGACGCTGGATGGGACCGCGATCGAGTTGCATGCCAATATCGAGGTGCCTGAGGACGTTGTGCAGGCGAAGGCGGCCGGGGCCACCGGCATCGGCCTGTATCGCACCGAATTCCTGTTCATGAACCGGCGTGAATGGCCGGATGAGGATGAGCAGTTCGAAGCCTATCGCAAGGTGACCGAAGCCATGAAGGGGATGCCGGTCACCATCCGGACGCTGGACCTTGGGGCTGACAAACAGGTTGATCCGGACGCCGTGCGTACCTGTACCAACCCGGCCCTCGGCCTGCGGGCCATCCGGCTTTGCCTGGCCGAGCCGGCAGTATTCCATATCCAGTTGCGGGCCATCCTGCGGGCATCGCATTATGGCCATATCAAGATTCTGATCCCCATGCTGTCGACGCTGTCCGAACTGCGCCAGGCCATGCACCTGCTGGATCGAGCGAAGCGCAGCCTGCGCGAGGAGGGGCTGCCCTTCGACGACGCCATCGCTGTCGGCGGCATGATCGAAATTCCGGCAGCGGCACTGAAGGCGGAAGCCTTTGCCCGGGAACTGGATTTCCTTTCCATCGGGACCAATGACCTGATCCAGTACACCCTGGCCATCGATCGAACTGACGATACCGTGGCACACCTCTACCAGCCGCTGCATCCTGCGGTGCTGCAGCTGGTAGAAATGACCATCCGGGCCGGCCACAAGACGGGAACGCCGGTATCGGTATGTGGAGAAATGGCGGGTGACCCGCGCCTGACGCGCCTGCTGCTTGGCTTCGGCCTGCGCCAGTTCTCCATGCATCCGGCGCATGTGCTGGCGATCAAGCATCAGGTGTTGCAGAGCGACATCGCCAAGGTCAGCAGTGTCGCACGCAAGATTCTGTCGACCGCCGAGATCGAGCGGATCGAACCCCTGTTGCATAAACTCAACCACTGACCCTGAATAAAAACGAAAGGAACTAATGTGAGCGAAGCGACTTCCAATGACAGGAACATTGCCGTTCTGACGCACCTCGGCGGTATTTTCTTTGGGCTGATTCCGGCGCTTATCGTCTGGCTGCTGAAAAAGGACGACAGTGCCTTTATTGGTGAGCAGTCCCGTGAAGCGCTCAATTTCCAGATCACGGTACTGATCGGCTATATCGTCGCCTGGGTGCTCGCCTGGATACTGGTCGGTCTGGCGTTGCTGCCGCTGATCTATGTGGGCAATCTGGTTTTGTGCATCGTGGCTGCCGTCAAGGTCAGCAAGGGTGAAAATTACCAGTATCCGCTGGCCTTGCGTTTGATCAACTAAACGGTTGCGGGCGGTTGCCCGCTTGACTGGGTAATACCGCATTTCCACAGCCTGGATTCGCTGCGCGCTTCGAATCCAGGCTGCAAGGTTTTTGCGTGCGGCAGTCTTTTTAAGGTTGCCGTAACACAAATAAGGAACGAGTAGAGATGAGTAATCCGTTGTTGCATTTTTCTGGCCTGCCGCAATTCGATCAGGTCAAGCCTGAGCATGTTTCACCGGCCATCGGGCAGTTGCTGGAGGAAGGGCGTGCACTGGTGGCGAAGCTGGTGGCTGATGCGCAGGCGCCGACCTGGGACAATTTTGCGCGCCCGCTGGAGGATTTCGAGGAGAAACTTTCCCGCGCCTGGTCGCAGGTGTCGCACATGAATTCGGTGGTGAATACGCCTGAATTGCGCGAGGCCTACAATGCCAACCTGCCATTATTGACTGCTTTTTACGCAGATTTATCTCAGAATGAAGCGCTATACGCAAAATTTAAGGCCATTCGTGTCGGAAATGATTTTGATGGACTGAATCCGGCGCAGAAAAAAATCATCGAGAACGAGCTACGTGACTTCCGTCTCGGTGGCGCTGAATTGCCTGAGGCAGAGAAAGCCCGGTTCAAGGCCATTCAGGAAGAGCTTTCGACCCTGTCTGCGCGATTCGAAGAGAACCTGCTGGATACCACCAACGATTTCGCACTCTATGTCGAACAGGCTTCAGAACTGGCTGGAATTCCGGAAGATGCACTACAGGCTGCGCGAGAAGCGGCAGAAGCCGATGGCCGTACGGGCTGGAAATTTACCCTGCATTTTCCTTCTTATATGCCCGTGCTGCAGTACGCGGACAATCGTGCGCTGCGCGAGAAGCTGTATTACGCCTATGCAACGCGAGCTTCCGAATTCGGCAAGCCGGAGTGGGATAACACGGCGCTGATCACCCGGCTGCTCAAGTTGCGTGCCGAAGCGGCCAGTTTGCTGGGCTTCGACAACTACGCAGAATTGTCTTTGGCGACCAAGATGGCGCAGACACCCGGCGAGGTCGAGGACTTCCTGCGTACCCTGGCAGTGCGCGCCAAGCCGTTCGCGGAAAAGGACATGCAGGAGTTGCGGAGCTACGCAGCCAAGCTCGGGCTGAGCGATATGCAGGCTTGGGATGTGGCTTATGTATCCGAGAAGTTGCGCGAGGACAGGTATGCGTTTTCCGACCAGGAAGTGAAACAGTATTTTCCGGAAGCGCAGGTCCTGCAAGGACTGTTCAGGGTTACCGAAACGATATTCGGAGTGCAGGTGCGCCGGTCACAGGCACCGGTCTGGCATGCGGACGTGACGTTCTATGAAATTGTCGACCGTTCCGGCCAGTTGATCGGCCAGTTCTACCTCGACCTTTACGCGCGTAACGGTAAGCGTGGCGGTGCCTGGATGGACGAGGCCATCACACGTCGTCGCAAATCGCATGGGATCGAGACCCCGGTGGCTTTCCTGACCTGCAATTTTTCCGCGCCGGTCGGGGACAAACCGGCGCTGTTTACGCACGATGAAGTGATCACCATGTTCCACGAGTTTGGCCATGGCCTGCATCATCTGCTGACCCGGGTCGAGGACTATGGCGTCTCCGGTATCAAGGGCGTGGAGTGGGATGCCGTGGAGTTGCCCAGCCAGTTCATGGAAAATTTCTGCTGGGAATGGGAAGTGCTCCGCCACATGACCTCACATGTCGATACTGCCGTGCACTTGCCACGCGAACTGTTCGACAAGATGGTGGCCGCCAAGAATTTCCAGGCCGGCATGCAGACCGTGCGCCAGATCGAGTTCTCGTTGTTCGACATACTGTTGCACAGTGCTTTCGACCCGAATGGTGACAAGTCCCCGCTGGATCTGCTGGAGGCCGTGCGCGATGAAGTGGCCGTGGTGCGTCCGCCGAAGTGGAATCGTTTCCCCAACAACTTTTCCCACATCTTTGCCGGTGGCTATGCCGCTGGCTATTACAGCTACAAGTGGGCTGAAGTACTGTCTGCCGATGCCTACAGCCTGTTCGAGGAAAACGGCGTACTCTGTGAGGAAACCGGACATCGCTTCTGGAGCGAGATCCTGGCGCAGGGAGGTTCGCGCCCCGCACTGGAATCGTTCGTCGCCTTCCGCGGCCGCCAGCCGACCATCGATGCGCTGCTGCGTCACAATGGCATGACAGATGCGGTCGGTGCCCACTGAGGAGAGTCACATGAAGCGGATATGCATGCTGGTGGTACTGCTTCTCTTGAATGTACAAGCCAGCGCTGGTGAGCTGTATAAATGGAAGGATGCTGAAGGGAACGTCCATTACAGCGACCTGGCCCCGCCCATAGATGCCCGCTCCGTGGAACGCATTACACCGAAGAGTAACATCATCGAAAGCGATATCCCTCCTTACGAAACCAAGGTGGCCAGCCAAAAATTTCCGGTGACGATCTATTCGTTCAAGGAATGCGGTGATCCTTGCGCGAAAGGTGAAGCTTTGCTCACTAAACGCGGCGTTCCCTTTACCCTGAAAAACAGGGAGGGGGACAAGGAGGCCCTGAAGAAGCTGACGGGTGACACCATCGTGCCGGTGCTGGTGATCGGTTCTCAGGAACCGGCGATCGGTTTCCAGGAAGCCAGGTGGAATGAACTGCTGGACCTGGCCGGCTACCCGGAAAGCAACCCCTTGTCCAATCTGAAAAAGGTGCCTGAGCCCCCAATCAAGCGCCCGATCAAGGATGATTGAGGGTTTGTCCGGGATGGAACACCAACGCCCCGGCGATGGAGCCTTCTTCTTTGCATGACCCCTGTCAAACCGGCGAGTCGACTCTCGACCCTGCCTTGATCCGCGCCTACCGGGAAACGGACTACCGGGTTTTTGCGGAGCCGCCGTTCGTTCTGCACATTGATCTTCCAAGCCATGAAATGCGGGATTGTTACCGGAAATCGCAGGTGGACAGGGCGGCTTACCTGACGGCCTGCAATCCGTGCAGCATGAGGCTAGGCGATGCCGAGAATGACGAACTGCAGGCGGGTCTGTCGCGAATTCTGGATGAAATGCACCTGGCGTACATTGCCGGGGTCGGGCTGCATCCGACCGGGGGGTGGGCAGGCGAACCCAGTTTCCTGGTGCTGGGGATGTCTCGGGAACAGGCATGCTCTGTGGGGCGTCAATTCCGGCAGAATGCTGTCGTCTGGTGCGGCCCGGATGCGACTCCGGAGCTCCTGCTGTTGAAATGAACCTTTCCTGGCTTTGCGAGGGGTGCACGTCTCTTAAGATTGCTGCTACGCTGCATGTTTTATCGCGGGCATTTTTACCGGAATCCCTGCCTGTCTGAATACGGCCTTTAATACCATGAAAATCGCTACCTGGAACGTCAATTCCCTCAAGGTCCGTCTGCCCCACGTACTGGACTGGCTGGCCACCCATCAGCCGGACGTGTTGTGTCTGCAGGAGACCAAACTGGAGGATGGGAATTTCCCGGCCGCAGATCTCGAAGCTGCAGGTTACCGCTCCATTTTCAGCGGGCAGAAGACTTATAACGGCGTGGCGTTGCTGGCCAAATCGGGGGGTGAGGATGTCGTCCGTGGCATTCCGGGTTTTGCGGATGAGCAGAAGCGCGTGCTGGCTGCAACGTATGGCGATGTCAGGGTTGTGTGCGCTTACTTTCCCAATGGCCAGAGTCTGGATTCGGAAAAATACCAGTACAAACTTGCCTGGCTGGACGCCATGACAGAGTGGATCAAGGACGAGATGGCGCGCTACCCGAAGCTGGCCTTGCTGGGAGACTACAACATTGCGCCTGAAGATCGCGACGTCCATGATCCCAAAGCCTGGGAGGGGCAAGTGCTGGTGAGTCCGGCGGAACGTGCGGCATTTTCAGGCTTGCAAGGGCTCGGGCTGCAGGATGCGTTCCGGTTGTTCGATCAGCCGGCGCAGTCGTATAGTTGGTGGGATTACCGCATGGCGGCCTTCCGCCGCAACCTGGGGCTGAGGATAGACCACATTCTGCTGACGTCTGCACTGGCAAAAAGTTGCACGGCATGCTGGATCGACAAGGAGCCGCGCAAGCTGGAGCGACCATCCGACCATGCGCCTGTCGTCGCGGAACTGGCATAGGGTCCATAAAAAAGGCGACGCCGAGGCGTCGCCTTGTATGTGCCGGGAGGGTTACTTGCCGGCGTGTTTCATAGCCTTCTTGGCGTGGCGCTTGTGCGCCTTCTTGGCCGGGGCTGCGGGTTTTTCCTTGGCAGTCTCGGCAGCAGGAGCTGCAGCAGCGGCGGGCGCCGGATCGGCAGCCTTGGGAGCGTCTGCGGCAAAGGCGCCGGCACTCAGGGATGCTGCGAAAAGACCTGCCAACAGGGAAGCGATCAACTTGTTCATGTCCAACTCCTTCATCCATTAAAATTCAACCAGGGAACCTTGCCAGACGTTTGTGGTGTCAGGCCCGTGAAACACAAGTTACGCCGCAGACCTTACCCGAAACTTACTTTTTGAAAGATTTATGCGTGTATTGATCGTTGAAGATGACCCGACCATTGCCGATGGTCTGAGCCATTCCCTGAGCAAGGCCGGTTATGCCGTGGATTGTGCACATCACGGTGAAGAGGCTGACCACATGCTGGTCGGGCAGACTTATGATCTGGTGATTCTGGACCTGGGGCTGCCTCGACTGAACGGGTTCGAAGTGCTGACGCGCATGCGCCGGCGCGGCAGCCACGTGCCAGTCCTGATCCTGACGGCGCGCGATGCGGTCGAGGACCGCGTCAAAGGGCTGGACCTGGGCGCGGACGATTACATCACCAAGCCGTTCGACCTCTCCGAACTGGAAGCGCGCGCTCGCGCACTGATCCGGCGCGGGCAATACGGTGCCAGTTCGATGGTGACGCTGGGGCAGTTGACCCTGGATACCGCCGGACGCCGGGCGACCTTGTCCGGTCAGCCGCTGGAACTGTCGGCACGCGAACTGGCCGTGCTGGAAATCTTCATGTTGCGGGCAGGCAAGGTAGTCAACAAGGAGCATATCCTCGAGCGCCTGTGTAACTGGGATGAGGATATCGGGGACAATGCCATCGAAGTCTATGTCCATCGCTTGCGCAAGAAACTGGAGCCTTCCGACATTCGCATCCGCACCATCCGCGGACTCGGTTATTTGCTGGAGCAGGCCAGGGAGCCGGCATGACCTCGCTGCGCCGCAAGCTGCTTTTCCGATTGCTGACGCCATTGCTGCCGCTACTCCTGCTTGGCGTGGCAGCGGCATTTTACATGGCCAACCATTTTGCCAACCTTGCCTTTGACCGCTCCCTGTTTCGCGCTGCGCTGGCCTTGGCAGACCAGGTGGAGGTGGTAGGTGGGCAGGTGGTGGTCGACCTGCCGCAGGCGGCTTTCGATATGCTCGAATACGACAAGGACGACTGGATCTATTACCGGGTGACTGGCGCGAACGGTGAATTCGTCACCGGTTATACCGAGCTTCCTGCTCCCCCGGTCGCCAAGCCGATTCCGGGGCAGCATTACTATTACACGGCGAATTACGACGGCAAGGACATCAGCGTGGTGGCGTTCTACCTGTCACTCAAGGGGACCAGCGCCAATGGGGTTGCCATCATTCAGGTCGGTGAAACGACATCGAAGCGCCAGCGCATGGTCACTGAGATCATTCTGGGCATGGTGCTGCCTCAGCTGCTGATGGTCATGATCGCAGCCCTGATGGTGTGGCGTGGTGTCGGTCGCGGCCTGACCCCGCTGGATGCCCTGCGTGAGCAGATCACCTCGCGTTCGCATCGTGACCTGGCACCGCTCAATCTGAATGATGCGCCGCGTGAAGTTCAACCCATGGTGGAAGCCATGAACGACCTGATGGCGCGCCTGGAGCAAGTGCTCGCCCAACAGCAGAGATTCGTCGCAGATGCCTCGCATCAATTGCGTACCCCACTGGCGGGCCTCAAAACCCAAGCGGAAATCGCCCTGCGGGAGCAGCAGGATCCTGAGCAGGTGAAGCATGCCCTGCAGCATATCCTCGCCAGTAGCGACAACCTGTCCCACCTGATCACACAGTTGCTGACGCTGGCCCGGATCGAGCCGGAGGCCGCGGATACCCTGCAACTTTCAGTGCTGGACCTGGATCCGCTGGCCCGGGAAGTGACTGGGGGATGGGTGCCAGCGGCGCTGGCCAAGCAGATCGACCTTGGCTTCGAGAGTGAAACCGGCCCGAACACGGTGCTGGGGGATGGGGTGCTTCTGCGTGAACTACTGTCCAACCTGATCGATAACGCCATCCGCTATACCCAGGCTGGCGGCAGCGTCACCGTGACCCTGCGAAGCGAGATGCAGGAGGTGCTGCTCTGCGTCGAGGACAATGGTCCGGGAATTCCCGAGGAAAAGCGCGAGCGGGTCTTCGAGCGCTTTTACCGTATCCTCGGGACGGGGGAAGAAGGCTGCGGGCTTGGTCTTGCCATCGTGCGCGAAATTGCCAGCCGCCATCAAGCCACGGTGACGTTGGAGGCGGGTGCCGAAGGGCGGGGGGTCCGGATGTGCGTGCGGTTCGCACGCTGCGCGGCGAGTGAACCTGCTGCACCAGCGGTTGATTAGCTGTCCGGCACCTGTCTGATCCCGGGAGTAGATGGACAAAATGGAAACGGGAGCTGAAGCTCCCGTCCATTCAATGTGGTTTTGTGATGAATCAGGTTTGCCCGTGGTTCCTGCGACGCATCATGAAACCCATCAGGCCTAGCCCGCTGAGCAGCAATGCATAGGATTCTGGTTCCGGGACCGCAGCCACGGTAGCCCCGGCCAGAAACGGACTCCCTGCCCCGCCACCGGTTGAATCAAAGGTCATGCTGACCAGCGTTTCCGTCGCAAAGACACCGGGGAGCGCGAAATCCTGCATATCCAGATGTGCCCGCCCAGGAACGTTGGGCCCCCAAACCGCCAAGGTGACGTTCGGATCGGTAATGGTGTTCACGAAACCACCATAATAGTGATCCCGAACATTACCCCCTTCGATCAGATCGACTTTGTAGATGTCCCCGTTGCTCCCGTAGAACGTCACGGCACCGACGTTGGCATCTTGAGAACCCCAGGCGGTGTTGATCAACGTATAGACGTTCGTGACGCCGAAGACGTTGACGGGAATGCTCAGGGAGCCTGCATTGAATACTGTCTGACCGTTCCCATCGAGTTGAAAGTTGAACGGCACCCCGGCCAAGTTCTGGCTGCTCGGGAAAAGCGGTGAGTAGGTGCCGCCATCTGACCAGCTGCGAATATCGGCATTCAGGGTTGGCAGGGTCAATGTCGTATAAGTCGCTGCAGAGGCAACACCGGAAAACGCCGTTGAAACCAAGAACAGCGAAGCAATTGCAACCTTGAGATGAGTTTTCATGACTTCCTCCCCGAGCTATGCTCGGCTCTGCAAACTAAGCGATCAAATAAGTGACAGTGTGTTTTTTATACCCTTCCCCAATCAGGGCCTCAATAGTCTGTTCGGACTAATTGAAAGGGAATGGCTTCAGCGTTGGGGAAGGGGGGGCAGCTTGTCGTTATTCAGCCCCTCGGGCCGGATGAGGGAGCCCCATTCGCAGGGATGCTCAATGGGGCGGGTAGGTTGTTTTCGGATTCGATCCGGAGAAGTGCCGGCAATCCAGTGGCCGGACTTGCCCATGTCATAGATGGTGAGCAACGCCATGCTGGTGGAGGTGACCGCCGCCATTTCGATTCTGACCTTGGTCAGTACGATCGAGTGGCGCAGGGGGATGGGGTCGGGGATGCGCTTCTACCAAATACTTGGTGCCGGGAAAGAACGCCGGGCCTGGGGCTGGCGATCGTGTGCAAAATCGCTAACTGCCTCCATGCACGAGGTGCGGATCATGAGCGGGGATCAGGGGTGGGGATCAGCATGCTTATCAATTTCTTTGTGCAGCAGGCGTCAGCCCAGTCATAATGATACGAATTAGTCCGAATGGGCTATTGCTGGATTCATCGCATTATTTATGCTGATGCCTGTGGTCTACATATATGGGATGAGGGGGGTAAAATGAACAAATTGATCCAGCTATTTTTCGCAGTATGTCTGGGTTTTGCGACCAGCGCACACGCCAATCTTGTGTTGTCCGGACCCTATCTGGACAATCACAATATCGGTTGGGACAACACCGGGATACAAATTATCCGCATTGGACAATGTCGTGCTTCAAAGTTTCGATTTTGCAAACTATGGTGCGAACGACACCATCCAGCTCCGGTCGCTGAACGGTGATGTCCTGCATGCTATTTCGTTTGTGGGTTCCGGAAATGAGGAAATCAGTAGCATTGCAGCCAACTGGTCGTTGGTTGCAGGCAATACGTACAATCTGATCTCTGTCGACCCTAACAACAGCAAGTGGACCTATTACACGTTCCCGGTTTCCAACGCTCACCTTCAGGTGAATGGTGGCGTGGGTTACGGTAGTAACGAGCTCGAGCCCTACTGGTTCCACTTTACCAACCTTGCGACAGCGCCGGTTCCAGAGCCGGAATCCTATGCGATGATGGTCGTCGGGCTGGGATTGCTCGGGATGATGGCACGTCGCCGCAGGCAGGAACTGTAAGAGTAAGCGGTCTTAAGGTCCATCAACAAACGGGGGCAATGCCCCCGTTTTGTTTTTCCGGATGATTCACGAGGAAGTAGGATGGGCGGCGGACGCCTAGGCCGCTACCCAGTGCCCGGACTTGCCGCCGGCTTTCTCCAGCAATCGGATATCGCTGATCTGCATGCCGCGATCGACGGCCTTGCACATGTCATAGATGGTGAGCAATGCCACGCTGGTGGCGGTGAGCGCCTCCATCTCGACGCCGGTGCGTCCCACGGTTTCCGCGGTGACGGTGCAGGTGATGGTGGCGTCTGGCTGATCGATATCGAATTCGACGCCAACCTTGGTCAGCGCGATCGGGTGACACAAGGGGATGAGCTCGGATGTGCGCTTTGAGCCCTGGATGGCTGCAATGCGTGCGATGCCCAGCACGTCGCCTTTTTTTGCGTCGCCCTGCAGGATCATGGCCATGGTTGCCGGCAACATGCGGATGCGGCCGCTGGCGACGGCGATGCGCCGGGTTTCGGGCTTTTCGCCGACATCCACCATATGGGCCTGTCCCGCCGCGTCGAAGTGCGTAAATTGACTCATGGCAAAGTGAACTCTCCTATCGAAGACGCTATCATAGCAGGGTGAAATTCGTTTATTTCCTTCTGCTGATGTTTATCCCGGTCGCGATGGCGGACGGGTTGCCCGATCTCGGCGAAGTTGCCCAAACCGTCATGACGCCGCAGGATGAGCAGCGGATTGGTGAGGAAATCCTGCGCGACGTGGCATCCAGCGGGGAGGTGGTCAACGACATCGAGGTCATCGATTACCTGCAGGCGCTGGGTTACCGTCTGGCCACCAACGGGCCGGACAACCGCCAGCGTTTCACCTTCTTTGTCGTCCGCGACAATAGCATCAACGCCTTTGCCTTGCCCGGTGGGGTCATCGGTGTGCATACCGGGTTGATCCAGTCTGCGACGAGCGAATCGGAGCTGGCCAGCGTGCTGGCGCACGAAATCGGCCACGTGGTTCAGCGCCATCTGGCGCGCATGGTCGCGCAGCAGCGTCAGGATGCTTGGCAATCCTTCGCTGCCATGGCTTTCGCCCTCCTCGCTTCCCGCTCCAATCCCCAGTTGGCCGGTGCCTCGCTGCAGGCGGCGCAGGCCGGCGCGATCCAGAAACAGCTCGACTACACCCGCGAGCACGAACGCGAAGCCGACCGGGTCGGTTTGCAGATTCTCAATCAGGCTGGTTTCGATACCCGAGCCATGCCGGCTTTTTTCGAACAATTGATGAAGGGCACCCGTTTTTATGAAGGTGGTGCGCCCTCGTTCCTGCGTACCCACCCGCTGACCACGGAGCGGATCGCCGATATACGCAACCGGGTGGAGCAGTTGCCCTACCGGCAGGTGGTGGACAGCGATGAATTCCACTACGTGCGTGCCAAGCTGCGCGCGACTCAGGGCAGCCCGCAACAGGCGATCGAATGGTTCGATGAAACTTTACGCGACAAGCGTTACGGCAGCGAAGCCGCCCAGCATTACGGACTCGCCATCGCGCGCATGCGGACCAATAATCTGGAAGCGGCGCGCCAGGAAGTGCGCTGGTTGCATGAACATGCCCCCCACCATGCCATGATCGAGACGTTGGCCGCCAACGTCGAGGCATCCATGGGTAACCCGCTGGAAGCGCAGAGGATCTATCAACAGGCATTGCGCACTTTCCCAGATCACCGCGGGCTAATCTACGGCGATGCCGACGTGTTGCTGGCGACCGGCCAGCCCGATGCCGCGCTCAAGCTGCTGGCCGAGAAGCTGCAAACCTACCCGGGCGACGCACACCTGTATGAACTGCAGTCGCAGGCCTATACCCAGCAGGGCAAGAACCTGCTACGCCACCAGGCGCAAGGCGAAGCGTACTATCGCAGTTACAACCTGCCTTCGGCAGTGGAGCAGATGGAACTGGCACTGAAAAGTGGCGACGGGGATTTTTATCAGTTATCGATTGTCGAAGCGAGATTGAAGCAGCTCAGGCAGATGCTGGACCCCAAGGACAAAAAACGGGAGAAATGATGAACAGAAGACTCTGGCTCAAAGGCCTGGCGGCGTTCGGTCTGGCAGTACTGGTCACACCGCTGCGCGCTCTGGCCGCCGTATGGAACAAGCCGGCATTCGAATCTGCCCAGATGGACGGGGCGTTGCGCGGACTGGGGATCGTGCAGGCCGGGCCGACGCGCGATGTGGTCCTGATCGCACCGGATATGGCGGAAAACGGCGCGATCGTGCAGGTCGAAGTCGAAAGCCGCATCCCCAATACCGAAGCGATTGCCCTGCTGGTCGAAAAGAACCCGACCCCCCTGATCGCCAATTTCATGTTTTCCAACGGCGCTGATCCTTACGTGATCACGCGCATCAAGATGGCCGAGACTTCCGAGCTGAAAGCCATCGTCAAGGCCGGCGGGCAATATTACACAGTGAGCCGCAAGGTTGAAGTGGCGTTAGGAGGATGCGGATAATGGCTGACCTGATCAAGTTGCGAGCCCGCCTCAAGGATGGCGTGACCGAAGTGAAGGCGCTGATGAATCACCCGATGGAAACCGGTCGGCGCAAGAACGATGTCGATGAAGTCATCCCGGCCCATTTTATCCAGCTGGTCACGGTGACGCTGAACGGCAAGCCGGTGCTGGAGGCGCAATGGGGGACTGGCATTTCCAAGAATCCGTACCTGACCATGCGCCTGCGTACGGCGAAACTGGGGGACAGGATCGGCCTGGCTTGGCATGACAACAAGGGCGGGTCGAACTCGGCCGAGACCCTGGTCGAAGCCGGTTGATCGGCAGCTAGAGCATGCCCCGGATCACGTTTTCGTATTCGGGGAAATACTGACCGATCACCTTCAGGTTAAAACTGCGCAGGATGCTGGTATTCGGCTCCCGCTGCAGCAGGAAGTCGAAGGATCGGCTGACCAGATGCTCGACGGGCGTGCGGCCGCCGGTGAGGTGCGTGGCGTAATCCGGGTCGACCGTCACGAGATGCGTGGTGGGCATTTTTCCTGAGACCGAGACTTCATAGGTATCTGCGTCCCGTAGCCTGACTGTCACCGCCATGAGGTTCTCCCTTGCGATTCGCTGTGCTCAGTGTGTCACCAAGCCTGGCCAATGGCAATCCTTACGGCTAAGGTTCCTTGCCGGGATCCTTTTCGCCCATCATCTGCTGGTGAATCTTGACTGCCGGCAGGTCCGGGTTGTTGTCGAGGTTTTCCCGGATCAATGCCATGACGGCTGTCTGCTGCGCTGCTGAAAGGCCGGATGACCGGACGGTTTGCTCCAGTAAATGCCCGGCTGCTTCAAGCGCTGGCTGAGCGAGGCCGGTGTTCTTCGCGGCCTGTACAATGGCCTGTTCTCCCAGTTGGTAGGCGGTTTCTGCAGGAATCACGCGACCTACGCGTTCCATGATGTGGGTGAGGTCCTCGCTCGTAGGCAGCGCATCGATCAAGGCGTTTAAGCTTCCGACGTATTTTGCCGGGATATGTAATACAGGGCCGTTATCCCCGAAGTATCGGCCCCCCGTGAAGTTGGAAATGATCCGGTTGCTGGGTTTTTGATAGTTCGCTTCAGCTGCGAAACTTACCCCGATGTCATCATTCCCGAAGTTGATCGAGACCTTTTCGCCGATCAGATCGTTGCGGCGCTTGGTGAATACCGAGCTGCTGCCACCCCAGCCTTCAGCTTCCGCACGGTCTTCAAGCGTCAGGTTGAACGGGGCGACCTGAATGTTGAATTTGCTGCTCATGATGCCGCCACCCAGATAGGTCATCCGGTACAGCAGGTCGTAACCGCCTTCCGGGTTGGGCTGGCGATCCGCGACTCCCTTGACCGTAAAACCCAGGTCCAGATGGGCGACATGATCGATTTTCTGCAACACCGAGTTCAGCGCCGGAAGTCCGGGAATTGCGGTGAACGGCAGGTTGACGGTCGCGGCGGCCGGATTGCCGATGCCCGCATGCTCCAGCAGGGTCTTGTGGGCAGGGGGTGGCGATGCGGGTGAAGCATTTCCCGTAACGGGTTTCGTCATGGGGGCGATGGTACGGATCGGTGGGTCGTCAGCAGTCGGTCCCGGGGTGACAGGGTGTGTTGCGCGATCCTTGACCGGCATGGTTTGGGGGTTGCGTTCGGGTTCGTGCCCGGGCTTGGCCGTGTGCTGAAGGGCGATTGCCTCGGCATGGGCGGACAACATTTGCTTGCGTGCCTGTTCGCGAGCCTTGTCGTTGCGATCGGCAATGTCTTCGGACAAGATCAGCAGGTCAATTTTCCGATCGATCGGCAGCCGCTGATAAATCTCGAAGAGTTCCCCGGCATGTTTCCTGACCTGTTTCTGATACGCTTTTTCTGCCTCGGCCAGGCGTGCGGATTCGTCCGGCCTGAAAGCTTCTTCGGGATTTTTCAGTGCCGCCAGGTCGCGTTCGGCGCGCTGCTGGGTCGCGCTCAGGATGCCGTGGAGCAGGGCCGGTTTTTTCTCCAGTGCGTCCTTGATCGTCTGGTAGTCGCGCGCAATTCGGGAGCCTTCCGGAGAAGAGGGATCCGCTCCGGGTTCGGAAGAACCGACAAGTTTATCCAAGACCGCCCCTCCATCACCTCGGTAAATGACTATAAAGTATTTTAAATGATGGGGTGTTGCAGTTTTGTGAAACGATGGGGTGAGATGTGCCCGTGCGGTGAAATGCCTTGTCTGTTGCGAAGCCTCAAAAGCCGGAGCTTATCTAGTGTTCAGCCAGTCCAGCGCGCCCAGTCCGGCGGCACGGCCACTGGCGAAACAGGCCGTAAGCAGATAGCCACCGGTGGGCGCCTCCCAATCGAGCATTTCACCGGCACAGAATACGCCGGGCAAGTTGCGGAGCATCAAATGGTCATCCATCGCTTCGAACGTCACGCCACCGGCGGAACTGATCGCCTCGTCCAGCGGGCGTGCTGCGACCAGATGCAACGGCAATGCCTTGATTGACGCACCCAGACGATAGGGGTCGGCAAAGTCTTCCTTGGAAAGCAGTTCACGCAGTAATGCGGCCTTGACCCCTTTCAGGCCGAGCCGGCTCTGCAGGTGGCTGGAGATGGAGCGGGAGCCGCGCGGGTGGACGACGTCGTCAATGACCTGCTGTGCGGATTTCTGGGGCAGCAGGTCCAAGTGGATGAGCGCGCGGCCGTTGGCTGCGATGGTGTCGCGCAACGGGGCGGACAGGGCGTAGACCAGGCTGCCTTCAATCCCGCCGTCAGTGATCACGAACTCCCCTTGGCGCTGATGCTGAAGACCGGTGTGGTCAGTAAAGGCGATCGAGACTGGCTTCAGCGCTTCGCCTGCGTATCGGGTGCGGAAATGTTCGCTCCAGCCTGTGTCGAAACCGCAGTTGGACGGGGTGAGCGGGGAAATAGAAACTTCGCGCTGTTGCAGCAAGGGCACCCAGGCGCCGTCCGAACCGAGCCGGGCCCAGCTGCCCCCGCCGAGGGCAAGGATCACGGCATCTGGCCGAAGTAAATGCTCGCCTTCCGGAGATGCGAGTCGCAGCAAGCCTTGTGCGTCCCACCCCAGCCAGCGATGACGCATATGGAAACGCACGCCGGATTCGCGCAGACGATGCAGCCAGGCCCGCAACAGCGGCGCGGCTTTCATGTCGGTCGGGAACACGCGGCCGGAAGAGCCGACAAAGGTATCGATGCCAAGGTCGTGAATCCATGAGCGTAAATCATCCGCACCAAACGCCTCCAGCCATGGGGTGACATTCTGCTGGCGTTCCCGATATCGCGTCAGGAAACTCTCGGTTGGCTCTGCGTGGGTGATGTTCATGCCCCCCTTTCCCGCCATCAGGAACTTGCGTCCCACGGACGGCATGGCGTCATAGACGTCGACCTGCACCCCCGCCTGGCTGAGCACTTCGGCCGCCATCAATCCGGCGGGGCCGCCGCCGATGATGCATACATTTTTAGGAATAAAAGTTAATTGCACCACTGAGATTCACATGGGATTCCATCCCCGTCCCCATCCATTTCCGCATTAGGGCAGTTTTTAAGATAGAAGGTTGCTTCTTCGCAAGATGTCATTTCAGAACACTTTTGTTTCCCACTACATTCAAAATGTTGAAAGGATTTTCCAAAAGTGGGAACTGCATCAATGTATGAATTAATACTGGAGTCTGGTTGTGTCAGGGGGGGGGTTGTTACCAAGCTTCGCCAAGCTAGAAGCCCTATTGTTACTAGCATCATGAGAACAATAAATGCGCGCATCCCCAGTTCGAATGGTTTCTTTGCGCGGGTGTTTGTCATGTTTACAAAAGTGACGTTTGATGCCTGTGGGCCTTTGGGATGGTTGTCCACCGTTTCGTAGTTGACTAATTCACCGCCCTTGGGTCTTGGGGAGCCTTTTGAAAATGCGCTTATGTGAACAAATACCTGTTTGTCGGTACCATTCAACGTGATGAAACCAAAGCCTTTGCTGTCATTCCAGCTAGTAATTTTTCCTTGGAATCTCATTTTGAATCTTTGGCAAAAATTGCTAGATATCTAGCGGCAGCTGCAGCAGCTGCCGAAGCAGCGGCAGGGTGACAGGGCGCTTGGCGGTGAGCGACCAGGTATCCAGGGCATCCAGTGTCGCCATCAGGGTGCGCAGGTCGCGGCGCAGGTGGCGCAGGCAGTAGTCGAGGACTTCGTCCGGAAGTTTCATGCCGCGCTCGGCGGCGTGGGCGGCCAGGGCCTGGGCCTTTTCCTCGTCGCTGAGCGGTTGCAACTGGTAGACCAGCCCCCAAGAAAGCCGCGTAGCCAGGTCGTCTCTGAGCCCCATCTGCATGGGCGCTGCATCGCCGCTTGAGATCAATACGCCCCCCGATGCCCTGATCTGGTTGAAGGTGTTGAAAAGGTCGATCTGCGCCTCTTCGTCCAGGCGTTGCACGTCATCAGCCGTGGTCAGCGCAACGTCGTGTTGCCGGGCGAGATCGGCGCAGGCATGCAGCAGATGGCTCTTGCCGCTCCCGCCCGGACCCCACAGGTAGATGAAGCGGTTCTCGGACTTTCCGCTGGCGGCCATCAGCAAACTGTAGAGCGCCTCTGCATTGCGTCCGGGAACGAAGTTTTCCAGCGATGGGGCCGGTGCGGGTTGGATGTCGAGGAGGAGCTGCTTCACTGGGGGTGGATGCCTATGCGTTTACCTGCCGAATGTGCGGCTGGCCTGTAATGGATCAGGATTTTACCTGCAAGTCGCCGAGGAATTAAGCGCTGTACGCACCGGCCAGTCGTGCAGGAGGATTATTCCAGGTAAGTCTCGCTGGCGAGGTAGGCTTTTCTGGCGTGTCGCAGGCCGACCGCAATCGCTGCGCCGGCAGGCAGGGCCAGCAGCACACCGCTGAATCCGAATAACTGTCCGCCCGCAAGCAGGGCGAAGATCACGGCGACCGGGTGCAGCCCGATGCGGTCACCCACCAGCAGGGGGGTCAGTACCATGCCTTCCAGCAGTTGGCCGATGCCGAATACCGCGGCGACGGGGATCAGGGCGCCAATCGTGCCGGATTGCAAGGCGGCGGCCAGGACGGCGAGGATGATGCCGGTCGTGATGCCGAGGTAAGGCACGAAGCCAAGCAAGCCGGCGATCAGGCCGATGGGAATCGCCAGTTCCAGTCCGGCCATCCAGAGACCGACCGCATAAAATGCGCTCATCATGAGCATGACCGACAGCTGTCCGCGCAGGAACTCGGCCAGCACCAGGTCGATGTCGCGGGCGATTTCTCCGGTCTTGCCGGCCCAGCGACGTGGAATCAGCACGGCGATATGTTCGACCAGGCCGTGCCAGTCACGCAGCAGGTAGAACAGGACGACCGGGACCAGCAGCAGGCTCATCAGCCAGCCGAAGAGGGCGATGCCATGGCTGCTGACCAGCTGCAGTGCGCGTCCGGCGAAGTCGCCCGCGGTTTTCCAGTGCTCGGTCAGCGTGGCCTGGAGCTGGGCCATGTCCATGTTCAGTGACAGACCGAAATGCTGCATCAGAACCGGTTCGAGATTGGCGCGCGCCGTTGCGAAATAGACGGGGATGCGCTGGATGACTTGCAGAACTTCCTTCTGCAGCAACGGGACCACGATCAGCAGCAAGGCGACGAAAACCATGGTCAGCAATGCCAGGACCAGCAGTGTGGCTGAGGTGCGGCCGAGTCTGAGGCGCATCAACCGGTCGACAATCGGGCTGCAGATATAGGCCAGGATGCCTGCAATCAGAAAGGGCGCAAGGATGTCCTTGAGCAGATAGACCAGCACGCAGAAGCCGGCAATGGCCGCCAACCATTGATATGGCAGAGCTTTTTCTCGTTTTTCGGTCATTTCGGGTAAAATTGCAGGCTGAAAACTCTGTAATGTATCTTCTGGAAAGCGAGAACTCAACTTGAACCCGTCCGACAACGCCAAATCTTCCATCAGCTACCGCGACGCAGGCGTGGATATCGAAGCCGGCGACGCGCTGGTCGAAAATATCAAGCCCTTTGCCAAACGGACCATGCGTCCCGAAGTGCTGGCCGGTATCGGCGGTTTCGGGTCGCTGTTCGAAGTCCCCAAGAAGTACAAGAATCCGGTGCTGGTGTCCGGTACCGACGGTGTGGGCACCAAGCTGAAGCTGGCTTTCCAGCTCAACAAGCACGACACCGTGGGCATTGACCTGGTGGCGATGAGTGTCAACGATATTCTGGTGCAGGGGGCAGAGCCGCTGTTCTTCCTGGATTACTTTGCCTGCGGCAAGCTGGAAGTGGGCACCGCTGCGCAGGTGATCAAGGGTATTGCGGCTGGCTGCGAAGAATCCGGCTGTGCGCTGGTCGGCGGTGAAACCGCGGAAATGCCGGGTATGTACCCGGCTGGAGAGTACGACCTGGCCGGTTTTGCGGTGGGGGTGGTCGAGAAAGACCGCATCATTGACGGATCGACGATTGCCGAGGGCGACGTGGTGCTGGGTCTCGCTTCCAGCGGTGCGCATTCCAACGGCTATTCCCTGATCCGCAAGCTGATCGACCTGTCCGGCATCGACATGGACAGCGATTTCCACGGTCGCAAGTTCCGCGACGTGGTGATGGCGCCGACCCGTCTCTATGTGAAGCCGCTGCTCCAGTTGATGGCGACGTTGCCTGTCAAGGGCATGGCCCACATTACTGGCGGCGGCCTGACCGAGAACATCCCGCGCGTGCTGCCTGAGCACCTGACGGCTGAACTGAAGAAGGGCAGCTGGACCATGCCGCCGCTGTTCCAGTGGTTGCAGCAGCAGGGCAACGTGGCGGATGATGAAATGCTGCGCACGTTCAATTGCGGGATCGGCATGGCGGTGATCGTTTCCGCCGAGGATGCCGAGCGCGCACAGGCACTGCTGGCGGCTGAAGGCGAGCAGGTGTTCCGTCTGGGCGCGATCCGCAAGCGCAGCGATGGCGAGCACCAGACCGTGGTGGTGTAACTTATCGCGCGTTCAAGCGTTAACCGGCAAGGAGGATTCCTGATGATTCGAGTACTTGCCGTTTTATTGCTGGCGTTCAGCCAGAGCCTTTTCGCGGCACCGCAGCATCTGGTGGCCGTTTACCACGTGACTCGCAATGGTCAGCCGTTCGCCGATGTCACTGAAACTTTCCAGCAATCTGCCGGCCGTTATCGACTGGAAAGCGTGACCAAGGGGATAGGCGTCTACGGCCTGTTCGGCGAGCGACGGCTGACCAGCGAGGGCGAGGTGACCGCCGAAGGTTTGCGCCCGATCCGTTTCGAACAGCAGCAGGGTGATAATGCCAAGAAGGCCATCAGTGCGGATTTCGACTGGACTGCTGGCACCCTTTCCATGAAGGCCAAGGGGCAGGTGAACACCGCACCACTGGAAGCAGGGACCCAGGATCTGGCCAGTTACGCCTACCAGTTCATGTTCGTGACGCCCAAGGGAGATGAAGTGGTGCTGCCGGTCACCACGGGCAAGAAGCAACGCTCGTATCGTTACCGCATCACCGAGCGGGATACCACGGTCGAAACGGCTGCGGGCAAGTACAAAGCGACGCATCTGGTCAATGCCAGGGACGGTGGCGACGAAAAGGAGCTTTGGCTGGGCGCCGAAGCGTATGGGATTCCGGTGCGCATCAAGATGCAGGACGAGAACGGCGCCAAAATCGAGCAGGTTTTGACCAGCCTGCATGCTGAATAGGTTTTTAAACGCTTTGGGCGGTGTGCGCCGCCTGCTCCTCGCGATCCTGCTGTCGCTGCTGGTGCATGTCTGGATGATAGGCGGCCTCGAGGGCTGGCTGCCGGATGGGGAAACCCCCGAAACCACGTTGATCAGGGTCGAACTGGTGTCGCCACCCAAACCGGAGCCGGTAAAGAAAGCCTTGCCGGTGAAGCATGTTCCGCCCGTTTCGCACCCTTTGCCGAGACCGAGTCCTCGGCCTGCGGTCAAACCACCTGGACCGATGGCACCAGTTCCTGCGACCCCGGTGCCGGTCGTGTCCAATGTGCCAGTAGAGACCGCGGCGCCTGCTGCAGTTTCCCCTGCCCCTGCAACGGCCCCCTCCGCCGCTCCGCCGGCAGTGGAAGAGCCGCCGGTGGCAGAGGTGGAGGCGCCCGTGCCCAAAGTGCCTGCGCGGGTGGAACTGGACTACCAGATCGTGCGTAAGGGTGGTGTGGCTGGTGTGGAGCACCATGCATACCACGTGACGGAAGATGGCCGCTATGTGCTGACCAGCATTGCGGAAGCCAGCGGGTTGCTGGCGCTGGCGCTATCGGATCTGGTGCAACGCAGCGAAGGGCAGGTGACGCCCCATGGTTTGCGCCCCGACAGTTTTCTTTACCAGTATGGCAAGAATACGGAAAAGGCCCAGAAAGCGACCTTCGACTGGGCGGGGAAACAGTTGACCATGGAAGTCGGAAGCCGCAAGCAGACGGTTGCGCTGGAGGATGGCGCGCAGGACCTGATGAGCTTCATGTACCAGTTCATGTTCGTGCCGCCATTGCAGGAGATGCGGCTGGTCGTGACCAACGGCAAGAAGCTGAAGGTTTACAATTACGATTTCGAAGGGGAGGAATCCCTGGCGACCAGGATGGGCTCGCTTCGCACGTTACGCATCGGAAAAAGCAGTAGCGAAGGTGAAGAAAAAACCGAAATGTGGCTGGCAGCCGATTATCATTACCTGCCGGTCAAGATCAGCAAAACAGAAAAGGATGGCACGGTGACGGAGCGGATTGCGACGTCCCTGCAAATACAAGAATGACTCAACTCAATGAAAACCTCCTGCGGCAGGCCGCTGCGGCGCTGGCCACGGTGATGGCACCGCATGGCCCGGCCGATGCAAAACTGAGCGCTTACTTTCGCGAGAACCCCAAGCTGGGGGCGAAGGATCGTGCCTTTATCGCCGAAACCGTTTATCTCGTCATCCGCCGCAAGCGTTTGCTGGAATATCTGGCCGATGGTGCGGATGCACGCCGGTTGTTACTGGCCGCCTTGCTGCGCATCCAGGGGGTGAGTCTGGGCCAGCTCGGACCCCACTTGAACAAGCAGCAGACCGAATGGGCGCACGCCATCAAGGCGAAATCCACCGAAAACCTGCCGCTCGGTTTGCAGGCGGATTTGCCGGACTGGCTGTGGGAGAAGCTGGAGAAACAATATGGTGAAAAGGATGCGCTGGCCCTGGCCCGCGCCATGCACCTGCAAGCACCGCTCGACTTGCGCGTGAATCGCCTGAATGGTCAGCGCGAGGCGGTGCTGGCGCTGTTTGCGAAGGAGGGGATCGCCGCTGCCCCGACGCCTTATTCACCGGATGGCGTGCGCTTGAAAGAGAAGATTCCACTCAACAAGCACGTCCTGTTCACCAAGGGCGTGATCGAGGTGCAGGACGAGGGCAGCCAGTTGCTGACCCAGTTGCTGGCCCCGCGCCGCGGCGAGATGGTAGCGGATTTCTGTGCCGGCGCCGGAGGCAAGACACTGGCGATCGGCGCGATGATGGCCAACACCGGTCGTCTGTACGCCTTTGACGTCGCCGAGAAGCGCCTTGCCAACTTGCGCCCGCGTCTCGCCCGCTCGGGGCTTTCCAACATTCATCCTCAGTTGATCGCCAACGAGCGCGACCAGAAGCTGAAGCGCCTGGCGCAGAAATTCGACCGCGTGCTGGTCGATGCGCCTTGCAGCGGTCTCGGCACGTTGAGGCGCAATCCAGACCTGAAGTGGCGTCAGACGGAAATGGACGTTGCTGAATTGAGCATCAAGCAGCGGAATATCCTCGATGCGGCTGCAAGACTGGTCAAGCCTACCGGCCGTCTGGTCTATGCCACTTGCAGCGTGTTGCGCGAAGAGAACGAGAACATCGTCGAAACGTTCCTGGCCAGCCACCCGGAATTCAAGTTGCTCAATGCGGCCGAAATTCTCGCGCAGCAGAAAGTGCCGGTGGATACCGGAGAGACCCTCAAGATGTTACCTCACCTGCATGGCACGGATGGCTTCTTCGCGGCTGCGTTCGAGCGTCTGGTGACGTCGCGCCAGATGGAGCCTGTGGTCGAAGCTGAGCCTGTCGAGGAGAAGGTGCCAGCGGTTGAACCCCCGGTCGAAACGGAAAAGAAGCCTGCGCGTGCGGCCAGGGCAAAGGCGCCAGCCAAGCCAAAGCCTGCGGCAAAATCCATGGCGCTTGCCGAGCCAGCAGGGGCCTCTCCGGCCAAACCCAAGCGCACCGCGAAGCCCAAGATTGCTGCCGATGCTACTGAGGCCAAGCCCAAGGCGGCACCGCGTACCAGGAAGTCTCCCAAGGCTGAAGCGTAAGGTCTGATTGCATGAGCCGGCTGTCGCTGAATGTCCAGATCCTGCTCGGCGCCCTGGCCGGAGTGGGCTTGGGGATTTGGCTGTCGTATCTGGGTCCGGCGGTGGCGCTGACGCAACAGGGGCTCTTTGCAGCGGGTCTGGTCGGCATGGTGTTCGTCGACCTGCTGAAGATGATTCTGGTGCCGCTGGTGTTTACCTCGATTGTCGTCGGCGTCGCGAATTTGCGCGCGCACCATCAGATGCACCGGGTCTGGCTCACCACACTCGGTTTCTTCATACTCTCGATGGCCATGGCCATTGTGCTGGGACTTTCTGCGATCAACCTGTTCGAGCCGGGCAAAGGTTTGCATCTCGCGTTGTTCCAGGATGCCATGCAGGGCTTCCAGGCCAAGCAGATGAGCCTGGCTGAGTTCTCCCAGAGCTTTCTGCACGGTTTGTTCGTCAATCCCTTTACGGCGCTTTCGCAGGGCAACGTGCTGGCGATCGTTATCTTTGCCCTGTTCGTCGGGGTCGCGCTGGTCGCCGGCGGGGAGCGGTATCGCAACATCCTTGCCCTGTTGCAGGAAGCCCTGGAGCTGACCTTGCGCATCGTGGGATGGGTGATGCACCTGGCGCCTCTGGGTATCATGGCGCTGCTGCTCAAGCTGGTGGCCACGCAGGACGTCGCCCTGCTGTCGACCATGGGAAAGTTCGTGGCCGTGATCGTCGGGACGATTTTGCTGCATGGCCTGATGGTGTTGCCGCTACTGCTCTTCCTCGTGACCGGCGTCACGCCGCTCAGGTTCTGGCGCGGCGCGCGCGAGGCGCTGGTCACGGCGTTCGCCACCAGTTCCAGTTCGGCCACCTTGCCGGTCACGCTGCGCTGCGTGCAACAACACCTGCACGTCAAACCGGAGATTGCAGGGTTCGTGATACCGCTGGGTGCGACGGTCAACATGGACGGAACGGCGTTGTACGAAGCGGCTGCCGCCCTGTTCATCGCTAATCTGGCCGGTATCGATCTCAACTTGATGCAGCAAATGATCGTGTTCCTGACGGCGATGCTTGCGTCCATCGGGGCACCGGGCATTCCGAGCGCGGGGATGGTGACCATGGTGATGGTGCTGCAGTCAGTCGGGCTTCCCGCCGAGGCTATCGCCATCCTGCTGCCGGTGGACCGCGTGCTGGACACCTTCCGGACGGCCGTGAACGTCGAGGGCGACATGGTGGGCAGCCTGGTCGTGCAAAAGCTCACCCGCGGTGCCTGATCGGCTGGCTTGACGTGACTTCTCCAGCGGCGTAGAGTGCGCGACTTCATGACGAATACCCAATACATTCAAGCAGCTGTACTGGCCCGCAAAGCCCTGTGGCGTGTCGCCACATCTTGCGGTTGCTGACGTTCGTCCTGATTCTTCACAGTAACCGCGGGTTCCGCTGCGGTTACTTCTGAATTTCCCTTCCGCCGTCGGGCCCGCCTTGAAAGGCTCGATATGGCAACAACTCAAACGCACTACAACACGCAATCCTTCGTGGGCGCAGCCTTCGTGCTGCTGGCTGCGGTCGCGTTCTCATCCAAGGCGGTGATGGTCAAGCTCGCCTATGCCGACGGCGTGGACGTGGAATCCCTGCTGGTGCTGCGCATGCTGTTTTCAGCGCCGTTCTACCTGGGGATCGCCGCATGGCTGTATTTCACCGGCAAGGTGGAACATCTGGCGCGTCGGGATTGGGTTGCCGTGGCGTTGCTGGGAGCCGTGGGCGGTTATCTGCCCATGTGGCTCGACTTCGCCGGGCTGGCCTATGTGTCGGCGGGGCTGGAGCGGATCATCCTGTTCGTCTATCCGACGATGGTGGTACTCATCTCGGCGATGGTGCTCGGCCGGGCGATCGGCCGGCGGGAAGTGTATGCCCTGGGCTTGAGCTATGTCGGCGTCGCGGTTGCCGCTGGAGGCGACGTGCAATCGGTGGGACAGTTGACGCCGCAGATGCTGCTGGGGGCCGCGCTGGTGTTTGTTAGCGCCCTGGTCTACGCCGGTTATCTGGTTGCCAGCGGGCACCTGATTCCGAAGCTCGGGGTGATGCCCTTCACCGCCTGCATCATGCTGGTTGCCAGTCTGGCCTCCGGGGTGCATTACGTGGTGATGCCGCATCCAATGGCATTGGATGGCCTGCCGTTTCATGTTTACGCCATCGCCTTGCTGATGGCGGTGGTGGCGACCGTGCTGCCGTCCTTCCTGCTCAGTGCCGGGATCCACCGGATCGGCAGCAGCCGGGCGGCGCTGGTCGGCACGGTCGGGCCGGTGTCCACCATCTACCTTGCCTATATGTTCCTGGGCGAAGACGTGACGGTATTGCAACTGGCTGGAACGGCCTGCGTGATGGCGGGTGTGTTCGCCATCACGACGAGGACGGGACGGAAGTGATCAACCGGCAGCGCGAGTGGAGAGCTTGCGCTGCCAGTGGTCAACACCGTGCATGGCCAGTGAATAGACCGCCGGGACCACGACCAGCGTCAGCAGGGTCGAGGTGATCATGCCGCCGATCACGGCTACCGACAGCGGGCCGTTGGTTTCGGCCCCTGCGCCGAAACCAAGTGCGGCAGGCAGCAGGGCGAGGATGATGGTGAGCGAGGTCATCAGCACCGGCCGCAAGCGGATCGGGCAGGCATCCTGCAAAGCGTCGTCGATGCCCAGTCCTTCCTGGCGCCGCTGGTTGGTCAGGTCGACCAGCAGGATGGAATTCTTCGCCACCAGTCCGATCAGCAGCACCAGCCCGATCATGGAGAAGATGTTGAGCGTGTGCCCCGACAGCCAGAGCGCCAGTACGCCACCGATGATGGCCAGTGGCTGCGCCAGCATGATGATCAGTGGCTGCAGGAAGGAGTTGAACTGGCTGGCCAGCACCATGTACAGCAGGATCATGGCCATGATGAAGGCGAATGTCATGTACTTTGAGGTCTTGCCGAATTCCTCGGCCTGGCCGACGAACTTGACGCTGTAGCCTGGTGGAAGCAGTGGTGCGGCAGTCTCTCTCACCTTGTTCACCGCTTCTCCCAGCGCCATGTTCGGCGTGCTGAAGAAGTTGGCGGCGTATTGCAGGTCGAAGCGCCCGATAATGGCGGCGCCCAGCACCGGCTTGAAACTGGCGACGGTATCCAGTCGGACCATGCTGCCGTCGCGGTTGCGCAGGTAGATCTTGGTCAGGTCGGCCGGCTGGCTGAAGGTACCGTCCTTGGCCTTGATGCGGATGTCGTAGCGCTCGCCATCGCCCGGCTCGTCGTTGTACTTGGCGATGTCGATCCCGCCGGTCAGCATATTGAGTGCGAAGGCGATGTCCTGCGCGGAAAGACCCAGGTCGGCGGCGCGTGTCCGGTCGATGTTCATCACCAGTTGCGGCAGGTCGAGTTGCATGTCGAGGTCGACCTTGCCCATGCCGGGAGTGGTCGACAGCTTCTGTTGCAGCTGCTTGGCCAGCGCACCTACCTGAGCGAGGTTGGGGCCGGAAACGTTGAACTGCAGCGGGTCACCGCGCTGGCCGGCGACGATAGGCACCGGGGCAGGGAAGGCCCGTACCCCGGGGATCTGGGAAAATTCCGCTCGCAGTTTCTTCAGGGTGTCCTGCTGGCGGATGTTGCGTTTGTCGCGGTCCTGCATGCGCACGTAGGCGAACCCCTGGTTGACCTGCCCGGCCTGCCCGATGCCGATGGCGGTGAAATAGGTCACGATTTCCGGGTGCTTGCCCAGAATCTTCTCGACTTCGACCAGGCGCGAATTGGTGTAATCGACGCTGGAGCCCAGCGGGGTCTTCAGGTAGACCATGAAGCGCCCCTCGTCCTCTTCAGGGATGAATTCTTTCTTCACGTCGGTGAAGAACCAGCCGCTGGAAGCGACCGTGACCAGGGTGATCGCGACGACTTTCCAGCGATGCGCCAGCGCGAGCCTGAGCAGCTTGCGGTAGGTCTCGTCCATGGCATGGAAGAACGCATCGAGAATGTAGTAGAAGCGGCCGTGCTTCTCGCTGACCGTAAGATGGCGCGAGCACAGCATGGGGGTCAGGGTCAGCGAGACGAACAGCGATACCAGCACGCCGAAGGTTACGACGACGGCGAACGACTTGAAGAACTGGCCGATGATGCCGCTCAGGAAGATCACCGGTGCAAAAATCGACACCAGCGACAGCGTGGCAGCCAGCACCGCGAACACCACCTCCTTGCTGCCATTGAGGGCGGCGTTGACCGGATCCTTGTCGATGTGTTCGCGGTGCCGGAAGATGTTCTCCAGCACCACGATCGCGTCATCCACCACGACCCCGATCAGCAGTAACAGGGCCAGCAGCGTCATTACGTTGAACGTGAACCCGCCGAAGTACATGACCGCGACTGCCCCCAGCAGCGACACCGGGATGGCGATGGCAATGATGATGGTGGAACGGACGGAGCGCAGGAACAGCCAGACGATGGCAGCGGCCAGCAGGGTCCCGGCGACCAGGTGCTCCAGCAGGGCGTTGATCAGTTCCTGGATGTAGAGCGCGTCGTTGGAGGCGATCTCGATGGACATGCCGGGGGGCAGTTGCGGGCGGATTTCGCTGTCCAGGCGACGCTTGACCTCGTCGATGATGGCGACGGTGTTGGCGTTGGCGATCTTGACGATGCCGATGCCGACCGTCCGTTCACCATTGAAGTGCGCCAGCTGGCGGTAGTCGCCCAGTCCGTCTTCGATCTCTGCCACATCCCGCAGGCGCACGGATACGCCGTCCTTGTTGTTGACGATCATGGTGCCGAGGTCGGACAGCTTGTGGAACTCCATGTCCAGCTTGAACAGGTATTCGCTCTTCTGGCCGACCATGAAGCCGCCGGGCAGTTGCACGTGTTCGCGATCAAACGCGTTTTTCAGGTCCTGGGCGGTCACCCCCAGCGCGGCCATGCGTTCCGGCAGCAGGTTGACGCGGATGGTGCGGTCGCGGCGCCCGCCGAGGCGGACTTCGCCGATGCCGTTGATAGTTTCCAGGCGTTTCTTGAGGACGTTCAGCGCGTACTGGTTGAGTTGTTGCTGCGTGCGGTCTCCCCGCAGGGCCATCCACATGATGGGGCTGGCGCCGCTGTCCTGCTTGGCGACGACTGGAGGATCCGCATCGTCCGGCAGCCGGCGCAGGACCTGATTGACCTTCGCCTGTACTTCATTGAAGGCTACGTCGATACGTTTGTCCAGGCTGAAGGTGATGGTGACCACTGAGTTTCCGGGGCTGGAACTTGACTGGATATGCTCGATGCCGGGCACGCTGTTCACCGAGGTTTCGATGATGTTGGTGATGCTGGCATCGATGATGTCCGGGTTGGCGCCCTTTTCAGAGGTGGTGACCGAAATTACCGGGAATTCGATGTAGGGCAGGCGGTCGACGCCGATGCGCTGGTAGCTGATGATGCCGAACAGGACCAGTACGCCGGACAGCATCCAGGCGAAGACGTGGCGCTTGATGGAAAGCTCTGGGAGTGTCATTGCTTGGCCGCCTGCACAGTGACCGGCGCCTTGTCCGTCAGATAGCCGGCACCGTCCACGGCCACGGGCTCGCCCGCCGCCAGGCCTTCGGTGATTTCAACCACGCCCTGCTGGCGCAGGCCGGTCTTGACGATGCGCTGCTCCGCGACATTGTTCCTGATGACGTATACAACCTCCCCAGCCGGGCGCAGCACCACGCTGGCCTCCGGGACGACGACTGCTTCGGCATGCTCGCCGAGGATGACAGCGCCGTTGACGCTGGCGCCGCCCTGCCAGCCGGCCTGGTCGACCACGTCCGCGATCACGTCGACGGCACGGTTGGTGCCGACCAGCGGTTTGATTTCCTTGATGGTGGTGTTGAATACCTTATCCGGGACGGTGGGGGTGGACAGGCGGACGGCCTGTCCCGGATGCAGCTTGGCCGCGACGCTTTCCGGGAAGGGCAGGTGGGCGCGGAGGCGCTGCGTGCCGATGATCTGGAACAGGGGGTCGCCCTGCTTGACGAAGTCCCCGGGGGAGGCGATCTGCTTTTCCACGCGGCCGTCGATCGGGGAATGGACCTGAGTCTTGGCACTGTTATGCTCGATGGACGCGACGCGGGCCCGGGCGGCTTCCAGTTGTTCGCGCAGGGCGTTCTGCTGGGTGGTGGCGTCATCCAGCGCATTCTGTGAAATGAAGTTCTTCTGCACCAGACGCTGATTGCGATCCACGATACGTCCCTGGTTGGACAGCAGGGCCTCGATGCGGGCTACTTCGGCCTGCGCCTCGCGTTTCTGCAGGGTGTAGTCGGTAGCATCGAGCACGGCGATCAGCTGACCTTTCTTCACATCCTGTCCGGCATGGGCCAGTATCTTGACCACCTTGGCCGGGACTTCGGCACCCATGCCAGGGTCGATCAGGCTTTCCATGGTGCCGATGGTCTGTTCGAAGATTTCCAGTTTGCGGGCTTCGGCCGGAATCTGGGTGATCAGCGTCGGGGGCGGGGCGGACGACTTGGGCGCTTCTTCGGTTTTTTTGCCACAAGCGGGCAGGGTCAAAGCCAGTGCGAGGGCGAGCAGGGAGGATTTTATTTTCATGATTGTTTTTCCTGGGGAGTGGGCAGGATGCCGTTCAGCATCAACTGCAGCATTTTCTGGCTGAATCGCTGCGGGTCTTCGGCAAAGTCGACCGCAGGATAGTGGCGCAACAGGTCGCGCGCCTCAAAAAAATAGACATTCATGCCGATCAGCATGACCGCGACTGCAGCCGCATCGGCGTCCTGCCGCAGTTCGCCTCTGGCCTGGCCTTCGCGGATCATGTCCACCAGACGGGCGAAGCTCTGGCCGAATACCTGTTCGGCCAGGTCACGCCCATGCTCCGGGCCGTGGCTGAGGAGTTCGCGCAGGATCAGGCGGGTGGTCTGCCCATGATCCAGCATGTGTTCAAGTTGTGAACGAGCGAAATGAGACAGGCGGTCGACCAGGGACTGATGGCGCCTTTCGACCGTTTCGACACGGGTTTGCGATTCCTTGCAGGCGTGCTTGACGACCGCGAGGTATAGCGCATTCTTGGTGCTGAAATGGTGGAAGATGTTGGCTTTGGAAACACCCGCACGCGCTGCGATCGCATTCATGGACACCGCATCGTAGCCCTGCTCCGAAAAGAGGGTTTCAGCGGCCGCGAGGATGCGGTCGGTGCTGCTGGCCTCGGAAATTTCCGTAGGTTGATGAAGCACTTGCATGACGAAATCCGGAAAAAGATATGCGGCGAGTTTGACACTGACCGACCGGTTGGTCAACCCTGGGCTTGCTGGATTCTCGACCAGTCGAAGCAGGGGCCCGGGTCTGTCTTGCGGCCGGGGGCGATGTCGGAGTGGCCGGTGATCCCGTGGATCGGATAGGTTCCCATGAGCAATCGGACCAGCGTGTTGAGCGTGGCGTACTGCGCGTTGGTGAACGGTGTGTCGTCGCTACCTTCCAGTTCGATCCCGATGGAGAAGTCATTGCAGCGCTCCCGCCCTTGCCAGACGGAGACGCCGGCATGCCAGGCACGCTGGCTGCAGGGTACGAACTGGATCAGTTCTCCGTCGCGGCGGACGAAAAAGTGAGCGGACACTTTGAGCTGGTGGATGGTGGCGTAATAAGGATGCGCCGTGGGGTCGAGCCGGTTGGTAAACAGTTCGATGACGCCGTCGCCGCCGAATTGGCCGGGAGGCAGGCTGATGTTGTGGATGACGACCAGTTCCACAGGGGCGCCCTCCGGCCGTGCGTCGCAGTTGGGCGAGGGGATGAAGCGTGCGCCTTGCACCCGCCCATCCGGCGAAATAGCGAGACCCGGACCGGTCTTATCCATTAAAATGCGCCCATTCGATCTAGATAGGAAATTGCCATGATTTTTCTGACCCTGCTGTTCATGCTGGTGGTGATTCTAGTCGCTGCGGAGGTGTTCACCAATGCCCTCGAGCATCTGGGGGAGCGTCTGGGGATTTCGGAGGGGGTGACCGGTTCCATTTTTGCGGCTGTGGGCACCGCCCTGCCGGAGACGCTGGTGCCGCTGCTGGCCATCATGGCAGGCACGTCGAATGTGAACACCAACCATGAGATCGGCGTGGGGGCAATCCTGGGCGCCCCCTTGATGCTATCGACGCTTTCGCTGTCGCTACTGGCGTTCGCCGTGCTGGGGAAGCGCGGCGTTCACGGCGAGTTTCGTCCTGAGAAAACCGGCTTCCTGCGCGACCTGAATTTTTTCCTGGCAGCCTTCGCTTTTGCGACGCTGGCGCTGTTCGTGCCGCATACCATGACTGAAGTCCGTGCATCGCTCGGCTTCATCATGGTCCTCATCTATTTCATCTACATCCTGCTGACGCTGCGCGCTTCTAAGGCGCTGGTGCAGGACGGTCACGGCACCGAGGCCGAGGAGCCGATGTTCCTCTGCAGGCTGGGGCTGCCGAACCATCTGGTCGTCATCCTGGCGCAGTTGGGGCTGGGGCTGGTGTTGCTGGTGGCTGGCGCCAAGGGCTTTATCCACGGTGTCGAGGAGGCTTCGGTGCTGCTGGGCATTTCCGCCCTGCTGCTGTCTCTGCTGATCATCCCGATCGCCACGGAGCTCCCGGAAAAGGTCAATAGCATCCTGTGGGTGCGCCGGCACAAGGATACGCTGGCATTCGGCAACATTACCGGCGCCATGGTGTTTCAGGGGACGCTGTTGCCGGCCATCGGTATCATGCTGACCCCGTGGGAGCCACGTCGCGAGGTGCTGGCCGGCGTGGTGGTCACGCTGGTTGCCACCAGCTGGATCCGCTGGATGGCCGGGCGCGGCCACCTCAAGGTGTGGCATGTCTGGGTCAACGGTGCCCTGTACGTTACCTACCTGGTCATCGCGCTGAGCTGAGGGGCTTGAGGTTCGCGGGATCATCCCCATCATCGGGTTTGCGAGGAACTGCCCTGAATCGGGTATAATCGCGAACCTTTTCTATTGATTTCTAAGGAGGTATTTTCAAATGCCTATTTATGAATACCATTGCTCCAGCTGTGGCATCCACAAGGAAGTGATGCAGAAGATGAGTGACCCGGTCCTGACGACCTGCCCGGAATGTGGCAAGGACACCTTCTCCAAGCAGCTTTCCGCGCCCGGCTTCCAGCTCAAGGGCAGCGGCTGGTACGCCAGCGACTTCAAGGGTGGCGGCACTGCCAAACCCAAGGAAGACGCGGCGCCTGCATCCACTCCCTGCGGCGGCAGCTGCGCCTGCCATTAAGCGGACCCCCATGTTCAAACGCTACCTGATTACCGGACTGCTGGTCCTTGTGCCACTGGTCATCACCGTATGGGTGCTGAAAACCCTGCTCGGCATGATGGATCAGAGCCTGCTGCTGCTTCCGCCCTCCTGGCGCCCTGAGGCGCGGCTGGGCTATTACGTGCCGGGCATCGGGGCGTTGCTGACGGTGCTGATCGTGCTGGTCACCGGCATGATCGCGACCAATTTCTTCGGCAAGCGTATCCTGCAATTCTGGGAAGGTTTGCTGGCCCGCGTGCCGGTGGTCAAGTCGATCTACTACAGCGTGAAGCAGGTGAGCGACACGCTGTTTTCCGATTCCGGCCAGGCCTTCCGGAAGGCGCTGCTGGTGCAGTACCCGCGAGAGGGCAGCTGGACGATCGCGTTCCAGACCGGCCATCCCGGCGGTGACGTGGCCCGGCATCTGGCAGGTGAGCACGTGAGCGTGTACGTGCCGACTACGCCCAATCCGACCTCCGGCTTCTTTCTCATGATGCCGGTCGAAGATGTTGTCGAGCTCGACATGAGCGTCGATGACGCCCTGAAGTACATCATCTCCATGGGTGTAGTCGTGCCTGCGGACAAATCCGCGCCAGCGAATACCTACGCTGGCGATTAACCTTATCAACCCAAACAGATTCGAATTCCTATGCGTACTCATTACTGTGGCGAACTCAACAGCCAACATATCGGCCAGACCGTAACCCTGTGCGGCTGGGCCCATCGTCGTCGTGACCACGGTGGCGTGATCTTCATCGACCTGCGCGACCGCACCGGCATTTCCCAGATCGTGATCGATCCGGACACTGCAGCCGCTTTCGCCTTGGCCGAGACCGTGCGTAACGAATTCGTTCTGAAGATCACCTGCAAGGTGCGTCCGCGTCCGGAAGGCACGATCAACCCCAATATCCCGACCGGCGAAGTCGAAATGCTGGCTTCCGAGATCGAAGTGCTGAACCCGTCGCTGACCCCGCCGTTCATGCTGGACGACGACAACCTGTCTGAAACCGTGCGCCTGGAGCATCGTTACCTCGACCTGCGTCGCCCTGCCATGCAGAAGAACATGATGCTGCGCTACCGTGTGGCCAAGACGCTGCGTGATTATCTGGATACTGCCGGTTTCATCGAAGTCGAGACGCCGATGCTGACCCGCTCCACGCCGGAAGGTGCACGTGACTATCTGGTGCCGTCCCGCGTGCACCATGGCATGTTCTTCGCCTTGCCGCAGTCGCCGCAGCTGTTCAAGCAACTGCTGATGGTCGCCGGCTTCGACAAGTATTTCCAGATCACCAAATGCTTCCGCGACGAAGACCTGCGCGCCGACCGTCAGCCGGAATTCACCCAGGTCGATATCGAGACTTCGTTCCTGACCGAAAACCAGATCATGGACATCGTCGAGGAAATGATCCGCCGCATGTTCAAGCAGGTGCAGGACATCGACCTGCCCAACCCGTTCCCGCGCATGCCGTTCTCCGAGGCGATGAACAAGTATGGCTCCGACAAGCCGGACATGCGCGTCACGCTTGAAATCACCGAGCTCAGCGACGTGATGAAGGACGTCGACTTCAAGGTGTTCTCCGGCGCCGCCAACATGGCTGGTGGTCGCGTGGCCGGTCTGCGCATCCCGGGCGGTGCCGCCCTGACGCGTGGCGAGATCGACGCCTACACCGAATTCGTCAAGATCTACGGTGCCAAGGGTCTGGCTTACATCAAGATCAACGACATCACCCAGCTCAACGAAACCGGCCTGCAGAGCCCGATCGTCAAGAACATCCACGTTAACGCCCTGCAAGCCGTGATCGAACGCACTGGTGCCCAGAACGGCGACCTGGTGTTCTTCGGCGCCGACAAGGCCAAGGTGGTGAACGAAGCCCTCGGCGCCCTGCGCGCCAAGGTCGGCCACGAAAAGGGCCACGTCGACGGCCGTACCTGGGCCCCGCTGTGGGTGGTGGATTTCCCGATGTTCGAACACGACGAGGAAGCCGATCGCTGGGTCGCGCTGCATCACCCGTTCACCGCACCGAAGGATGGCCACGAGGACTTCCTCGCGACCGACCCTGGCGCCTGCCTGTCCAAGGCTTACGACATGGTGCTGAACGGCTGGGAAGTGGGTGGCGGTTCCGTCCGTATCCACCGCCAGGAAGTGCAGTCCAAGGTGTTCGATGCGCTCAAGATTTCCGCAGAAGAAGCACAGGAAAAATTCGGCTTCCTGCTCGACGCGCTGCAATACGGTGCGCCGCCGCATGGTGGTCTGGCCTTCGGTCTGGATCGCTTGGTCACGCTGATGGCTGGTGCCGAGTCCATCCGCGACGTGATCGCCTTCCCGAAGACCCAGCGTGCGCAGTGCCTGATGACCAAGGCACCGAACGAAGTCGACGAGAAGCAGTTGCGCGAGTTGCATATCCGCGTCCGTCAACAGAACGTGGCGGGGTAACGGAAGGCGCGTATGCCGGTTAAATCCCGCATCCGCACCATCCCGCATTTCCCGAGGCCGGGGATACAGTTCCGCGATATCACGACGCTGCTGAAGGACCCGATCGGTTTCCGCATCGCGATCCGGGAGCTGGTTGACCGGTATGCCGGCCGGAAGATCGACAAGGTCGCCGCGATTGAGTCGCGCGGGTTCATCATCGGCGCTCCGCTGGCGCTGGAACTGGGGGTCGGCTTCGTGCCGATCCGCAAGCCGGGCAAGTTGCCGGCCGAGAAACTGGGCCACGATTACCAGCTCGAATACGGCAGCGATCGCGTTGAGATCCATCTGGATGCGATCCGGCCTGGCGAGCAGGTGTTGCTGGTGGACGACCTGATCGCGACCGGGGGCACCGCGCTGGCGGCTGCCAGCCTGATCGAAAAGCTGGGCGGCAAGGTGGTGGAGTGCTGCTTCGTGGTGGATCTGCCGGATGTCGGTGGGCGCAAACGGCTCGAGCAGCGGGGCTACCCTGTTTTTGCCTTGTGTGAGTTCGAAGGGGATTGAGGCGATGGTCGTTCATGCTGAATATCCTGCGGGGTCAACCTTGCGTGACCCGCTGATCGCCGATCAGTTCGATTTCTGGCCGTTCGGGCAGCCGCATAAAATGCCGAATCGATGGAGGCCGTGTGAGCGATAAAATTCCGGTCTCGGTGCTGGTGATGATCCATACCCCGGATTTGCAGGTATTGCTCATTAACCGTGCGGACAAGCCCGGTTTCTGGCAGTCGGTGACTGGCAGCATCGAGCCGGGCGAAGCCCTGCAGGAAACCGCGATGCGCGAGGTGCAGGAGGAAACCGGTCTGGATGCCGCGCAATACCGTCTGGAAGACTGGCAGCTTTCGCATGTCTACGAGATCTACCCGCACTGGCGCTACAGGTATGCGCCGGGCGTGACGGAAAACACCGAGCACGTGTTCGGCTTGGAACTGCCTGGGCCCTTGCCGGTCGTGCTGAATCCCCGTGAACATGTCGAGTATGCATGGGTGGATTGGCGCGAGGCCGCAGGACGTGTGTTTTCCTGGACCAATGTCGAGGCGCTGAAAGCACTCGGCAGGAAATACGGACAAACGCTTTAAGGTTGATATTTTTCTAACGATCACCCATATTTGAACCATGACACAGACCGCCATCATCAAATTCGACAAGTACCAGTCCGCGCAAGACGCCGACCTGCAGGAACGGATCGTTGCCGCCAAGGCCAAACTGGGCAAGCGCCTCGTCATCCTTGGCCACCATTACCAGCACGAAGGGGTGTATCGCCATGCCGACTACACCGGCGATTCGCTCAAGCTGTCGAAATATGCGGCCGAATCCGATGCCGAGTTCATCGTATTCCTCGGCGTGCACTTCATGGCCGAGGTGGCGGATATCCTGTCCCGGCCTGACCAGGTCGCCATCCTGCCGGACATGGCGGCCGGGTGTTCCATGGCTGACATGGCCAACCTCGCCAAGGTGGAGCGCTGCCGCCGAGAGTTGTCCGAGCACTACGATTTTGACGCGACATTTACGCCGGTCACCTATATCAATTCCGCCGCCGACCTGAAGGCGTTCTGCGGCGAGCATGGCGGGATCGTCTGTACCTCCAGCAACGCAGGCAAGATCGCCCAGTGGGCGTTCAACCAGCGCGAGAAGATCCTGTTCTTCCCTGACCAGCATCTGGGGCGCTGGACTGGCCACAAGATGGGGATTCCGCTGGACCAGATGGTGGTGTGGGATCCTGACCTGCCACTGGGCGGTCTGACCAAAAAGCAGATCGACGATGCGAAGATTCTTCTGTGGAAGGGGCATTGCTCGGTGCACCAGATGTTCCGTGGTTCGGATATCACCAAGTTCCGCGCCGAACACCCGGATGGCAAGGTGATCGCGCACCCGGAGTGCAACTTTGACGTATGTAGCACGGCGGATGACGTCGGTTCGACCGAATACATTCTCAAGACAGTGCGAGAGTCCCCGGCAGGTTCCCGTTGGCTGGTCGGGACCGAACTCAACCTGGTGAATCGACTGGCCGAGCAGATGAGGGCGGAGGGCAAGACGGTACAGTTCATGTCCTCGATCGTTTGCGAATGCTCCACCATGGCGCGGATCGACCCGCAGCACCTGTGCTGGACGCTGGAAAACCTGGTGGAAGGCAACGTGGTCAACCGCGTCCACGTGTCGCCGCAGGAGACCGAGTTGGCCAAGCTCGCGCTGGACCGCATGTTGGCGAATTCCTGAACTGCACGTGTTAAAAACCTTACGCATCGCCACCTTCAATATTCACAAGGGTGTTACCAGCTTCAATGCGCGACTCGTGCTGCATGAGCAGCGCGAGTTGATACGCCGCATGCAGGCGGACATCGTCTTCCTGCAGGAGGTGCGCGGCGCCTACGAACACCACCAGCGCCGTTTCTCGCGCTGGCCGGACGAGGCGCAGCATGAGTTCCTGGCCGATTCCATCTGGCAGGACTTCGCCTACGGCAAGAACGCGGTCTACCCCGCAGGGCACCACGGCAACGCCATTCTTTCGCGCTATCCCATCGTCAAGACCGAGAACATCGACATTTCAGCCCATAGCGTGGAACAGCGTGGCATGCTGCATTGCGAGATCGAGATTCCGGGCTGGGAGCGCAATTTGCATTGCATCTGCGTGCACTTGGGCCTGTTCGCCCGCTGGCGGCGTTCGCAGTTGGCGGCGTTGCGCGATCGCATTGTCGAAATGATGCCGCCCCAGGCGCCACTGATCATCGCCGGCGATTTCAACGACTGGCGTACCAAGGCCGGCCAGGTGCTGGCGGAAGGCATGCACCTGCGCGAGGTGTTCGAACAGGTGGACGGCAAGGCGGCCCGCAGTTTCCCCTCGGTGCTGCCCATGTTCCGCCTGGATCGCATCTACGTGCGCGGCTTCCATGTGCAATCGGCCCAGGTGCATGGCGGTACGGCTTTCGCCCGCGTTTCCGATCACGCCGCGCTGTCGGCGACACTGACGCGTTTATGAGCGGATTCGTTGCCGGCAACCAGATCGTCCTGCTGCGTAACGGAACCGAGTACTTTCCGGCGCTGTTGCAGGCGATCGAAAGCGCCCGTTTCGAGATCCACCTCCAGACCTACATCTATGAAGTGGATGCCGTCGGGCGGGCTATCGGCGAGGCGCTGAAGCGGGCGGCGGCCCGTGGCGTCGGTGTCTGCCTGTTGCTGGACGGCTTCGGTTGCAAGGATATCCCGCGTGCTTTCGTGCACGAATTGCAGGAGGCCGGGGTCGACGTCCTGTTCTATCGACCCAAGGTTTCCCCCTGGACCCTGAAGCGCCGGCGCCTGCGCCGGTTCCATCGCAAGGTGGCCGTGATCGATGGCCGCTTGGCTTTTGTCGGCGGCATCAACATCATCGATGACATGAATACCCCGGGGCATGTACCGCCTCGCATCGATTATGCCGTCAGCGTTCAGGGGCCGCTGCTCTCGGTCATTCGTGCCAGTGCCCGGCGCCTGTGGCGGCGCACGGCCTGGTCGCGCCTCCACCGGATCGATGCCGGCCGGCTCAAGGGACGGCTGCACCCGCAGGTCGCAGGGGACATGTGGGCGGCGTTCGTCGTGCGCGACAATGTATGGCACCGCCGGGATATCGAGAAGGTCTATCTGGAAGCGATCGATCGTGCGCGCGAAGAAATCGTCATCGCCAGTTCCTATTTTCTGCCGGGGCGGCGGTTCCGCAAGGCCCTCGAGAGTGCGGCGAAGCGCGGGGTCCGGGTCGTGCTTCTATTGCAGGGGCGGGTGGAGTACCTGTTGCTGGATTATGCCTCTCGGGCGTTGTACGATCGCCTGCTGGCCGCCGGCATCGAGATCCACGAATACCAGACCAGCATGATGCATTCCAAGGTCGCGGTGGTGGACGGTGATTGGGCCACGGTCGGTTCGTCCAACATCGATCCGTTCAGCCTTTTCCTCGCACGCGAGGCTAATGTCGTGGTCGCGGACGCGACTTTCGCAGGAGCATTGCGCGCCGACCTGGAGCATGCCCTCAACCATGATGCGAAGCGTGTGACCATGGAAGGCTGGCACAGCGGCCACCGCATCCAGCGCTTCGTCTCCCGCATGTTCTACGGACTGGTTCGCGCCGCCGTGGGGGTGGCAGGCTATGCCGACCAGATGTGAGCCGGTTTGCCCGGCACCAGATAAATCTTTATAATTCATCCCCTTCGAAACAAAAGGCCGGTGTAGCTCAGTTGGTAGAGCAGCGCATTCGTAATGCGAAGGTCGTAGGTTCGACTCCTATCTCCGGCACCAGTAAATAAGCGGGTTTCAGAAAATTACTGAAACCCGCTTTTTCTTTATGTAAGCATCATGTGGGCCTCAGCAGTAGTTTCTGCGCTCATCCATTCCGCCGATGACTCAGGCAGCTTGATCGTTCTCGGCACCCAGTAGGGGTATGGTTGGTTTCATGGTTCGCAGACGCAGGTAACAACTGCCATAAAGGTTTTTGGCTCGGTCTGAATGGCGATCAGCAATGGTCGCCATTTTTATTTCTGTGGGAAAAAATTATTAAATTTTTTTAATTAAGGATTTGTTAATATCAAACTGGTCTAATTTACCTATCGATAGTTGTCTTGGTATTAGGAGGGTTGGATGTTAGCCAAAATCGAAAGAATCGCTTCATTGCTAGAGGGCGAAACATATTGTGCGCTGTCTTTAAGTGGTGACGGTGTTCCGTTAGCTCCTCACTGTGTCAGACAAATTATGCGTGCCCCGCACCCCATGTATCCAAGGACTTTCGATCACAAAGAAGATCATGTGGCAATGGAGGGGATGCTAAATGATGTATGCAATAGAATTAATTCATACGATCATTTAAAGGTGATTGAGGAAGAGCTTCGAAAAGCGGTGGCCTGGTTAAGCACAGTAGGTTTGGCAACATCCGAATACGAATATGAAAAGGATCAACTCCTGACGCACCTGAATAAAGTGCTGTCGGGTTCGGATTTGGGGAATTCTGAATAGAGTGGCAGGGCGCAGTTGTTCGGCCACGACTTGGCGTGTTTGATCATTACAATGAATCAACATGTTGTGGAATTTGGAATGTGGAATGTGGCCGGTAATACTAAATTCAGGGGTCTCCGTTCTCCGGAACAAAATTCAATGGGTTACGGTTATTCCGTAGCCCATTTTTGTTTATGGGGATGACTTTGGGGATGGAGGTTAACTTCTCTCATCACTTCCTTCCATATCGAGCTTAAGCATATCTCCATCAAGTTAGTTCAAATGGACTATTGTGAATCCCGGAGGAGGGGGCTAAGTTACTCAACAGGAAAGACCATAATTGACAAGGGGTGTAATCATGACTGTTGATGTGAAAAATCTTGCGGCAATGGCATTTGCCTTGCCTATGGTGTTGGGGGCGAATACATCGCTGGCTTATACCTCCGCGAGCGCCAGTTCTTATGTGTCCGGGACGGTGGGTGCGCCAAGTGATGTGAAGTCCGTGACGGGTGCCAATGGCCAGAGTTCTTCAGTCAGCGCGAATGTTGTGGCTACCGCTGGATCCATCTATTCCCATGCCTCTGCAAGTGCATATGCATCAGAAGGTATTCTCGGTGTTTCTCTGGGTAATGACGCTGTTGCGGCGAGTCAATCGGGCTTTGTTGTTGCGCGAGGTGACTCTTATGCGAGAGCCTCATGGGGAGATTACTTCACGATCGATGCTGGAAGTTCGATGCTTGCGCAGAGTGGGTATGTCACTGCAACGATGCGGGTTTTGGGAACTTTCGGTGGGACGAATGGTGCAGTTGGGCCGTCTTCCAGTGCTGAGCACTACGAGAACATCAGGATTCTAGGGACCGGAATCACTACGAGTGATTCGGCGTGTGGGGGATATAACGTTTGCAATTTCGAGGACGTGGCCACTTGGGGAGTTCATACCTATCATCCTGGTATCCCGTCCACTATCGCGTTAAAAATCCCGATTTTGTTCGGATTCAGCAACGGACTCACTTACACTCTGGACCTTCAAGGTTTGGCAATGGCTGGTGCTCAAGATGCTTTGGGATCCTCCGCACATGCTTACGCCGATTACAGCAATCTGGTGTTATGGGGAGGCATCACGGGCGTTTTCGATGCGCACGATAATTCAGTTTCCAACTTTACCGCCTCATCCAGGTCCGGGTTCAACTATCTTGTTGCTCCGCCGGTTCCAGAACCGGAGCCTTATGCAATGGTGCTGGCGGGCTTGGGAATGATTGGGGTCATGGCTCGTCGCCGCAAAGTCAGATTCGACGGAGACCGATAAGGGGTATTGGGCGACTCAGGGAGTTGGCTGGCTTTGACTTGCAACAAATGAAAATGACCCGCTGATTGCGGGTCGTTTTCATTTTGTAGGCATCCTTGGCGCTGCAAGAGGCCCCGTTTCGCGGTATCCTGCTGGCATCTATGCACCATGCCATGCCACAACTCGTGCGGGATACAGGTGACCGGGGGACCACGTTCAGGGCCGGTGGGGACTGGATTGTGCAAACCCTGTCGGTGCGTGGCCGTATCGATGCGCTTCAGGCGGAAGCCAATGCGGATCATGTCGCCCCGGAACAGGCGTCATGGGACCTCTCCGGGATCACTCGCATCGACCATCTCGGGGCGCAATTCTTCTGGAACCTCTGGGGGCGACGGCGTCCGGCCCGGTTGACCCTGGGTCGCGGTCAGGAAGCGTTTTTCGACCGTTTGCATCATCTCGGCGATCTCCGTGTGCCGGAAGCGCCCAGGCAGCATTTTGCCTGGGTCATCGCACTCGGCATCGGGCTGTTCGGTTTCCTCGACCATGTGATCGGTTTCATCCGCCTGATCGGGCAGCTGGTGCTGGACATCGTGCGGTTGCTGCGCAACCCCCGACGCGGGCCGTGGACCGAGATTTCCGCCGGGGTGTTCCATGCCGGGGCACAGGCGTTGGGCATTACTGCGCTGGTCGGGTTTCTGATCGGGGTGGTGCTGTCTTACCTGTCTTCCCAGCAATTGCGCCTGTTCGGCGCGGACATCTATATCGTCAACATCCTCGGCCTGTCTATCATCCGCGAACTTGGACCATTGCTGGCGGCGATCCTGGTCGCGGGCCGTTCGGGTTCCGCTATTACGGCGCAACTCGGGGTGATGCGGGTCACCGAGGAACTGGACGCCTTGCTGGTGATGGGTATCCCGCACGGATTCCGGTTGATCCTGCCGCGTGTCTTGGCGCTGGGGCTGGCGATGCCGCTGGTGGTGGTATGGACAGACGCCATGGCGCTGGTGGGGGGCATGGTCTCGGCCAAGATCACGCTGGGGCTGTCCTACAGCTTTTTCATCGATACCCTGCCCAATGTCGTCAAGCCGGCCAATATCTGGATCGGTGTCTGCAAGGGCGGCGTGTTCGGCATGCTGATCGGCCTCACGGCCTGCCATTACGGTTTGCGCATCGAGCCGAACACCTCTTCTCTGGGACAGGGCACCACGGCTTCGGTGGTGACCGCCATTACCATCGTTATCCTGGCTGACGCGGTGTTCGCCATCCTGTTCAAGAACGTGGGTATCTGATGGACGAGAACGTCATCGAAATCCGTGGCCTGTGGACCGTGTACGGCGATGCAGTGGTGCATCGTGACCTGGATCTCGACGTGCGGCGCGGTGAGATCCTGTCCATCGTCGGCGGGTCCGGCACTGGCAAGACGACGCTGATCAGGCAGATGATCGGTCTGGAGCGCCCGACCCGGGGTACCGTCAGGATTTTCGGGGAGATGATGGATACCGCGGACGTCAGCCATCTCGCGGCGATCCGCAACCGCTGGGGCATGCTGTTCCAGCAGGGTGCGCTATTTTCCGCGCTGACCGTGTTCGAGAACATCGCGTTGCCGTTGCAGGAAATGCGGACGTTGCCGGAGGATATCATCGCCGATCTGGTCATGCTCAAGCTCGACATGGTGCGTCTGTCTCCGGGGGATGCGCACAAGATGCCCGCTGATCTGTCCGGCGGCATGATCAAGCGGGTGGCGCTGGCGCGAGCCCTCGCCCTGGAACCCGAATTGCTGTTCCTGGATGAGCCGACCGCCGGTCTCGACCCCGAAAGCTGCGAAAGCTTTGTCTCGTTGATTCGCGCGTTACATAAGGCGCTGGGACTGACCATCGTGATGGTGACCCATGATCTGGATACCCTGTTCGAGCTCACTTCGCGGGTAGCGGTGCTGGCCGATCAGCATGTCATCGCAGCGGCGCCGGTGAAAGAGGTGATCGGGATTCCGCACCCTTTCATCAAGCAATTCTTCCTCGGCGAACGTGGTCAGCGCGCCATGGAAGTGCTGCGGGAGTATCCTTTCATCGTATGATGGGACTGAATGGAGGTTGAATGGAAAACAAGTCGCATGCGTTGATTGCCGGTTTGTTCATGATCGCCCTGTCCGTGGTGCTGGGGCTGGCTGTGCTGTGGTTTGACCGCGACACGCGGGAACGACAGCCCTACGAGCTGACCACCCGTGCCTCCGTGTCTGGTCTTACCGAGGAATCCGCCGTGCGCTATCGCGGCCTGAACGTGGGCAAGGTGGAGCGGATCCGTTTCGACCCCGAGGTGCCCGGACAGATCCTCGTTCGCATTGCCGTGGAGAAGGGGACGCCGATCACGCACTCGACGTTCGCCACGCTTGGATATCAGGGGGTGACCGGTCTCGCTTACGTCCAGTTCGATGATGATGGCAAGTCCCCGGCCTTGCTGGAGACCTCAGCCGAACACCCCGCTCGTATCGAGATTCGTCCGGGGCTGTTCGATAAATTGGCTGGTGGCAGCGAAGCCCTGATGTTGCAGCTCGACGAGATCGCACGCCGCGTCAACCTGCTGCTCGGACCGGAGAACCAGCAACTGTTCAGGCAGACATTGAGCAACCTGGACGCGACCGCCACTGCGTTCGGTCGCCTCGGCCCCAAGCTCGAGCCGACGCTGGATCTTTTGCCGCAGGTGGTCGAGGATAGCCGCAGGACGCTGGCCTCGGTCAATGGCATGGCGGGTGATTTCAGTCACATGGCGGCCAATTACAATGCGCTTGCCGGCCAGGTGCGGGAGAACGGCGGGGTGCTGGATCGCATCAACGGTAGCCTGCAACGCTTCGATCGCACCACGGAAAGCCTGCAGGGCATGTCGGACTATCTTTCCGGCGAGACTTTTCCGCGCATCGAGCAGTTCGTCGACGATGGCGCACACAGTGCCCGGGCGGTCGGTCGTGTCGCGGAGCGCCTGAGCGACCAGCCGCAAAGTCTGTTGTTCGGTGATTCCGTCATCCCACCGGGGCCGGGCGAAGCCGGCTTTCCAGTCCATCCATGAGAAAGGTCAACCCCATGAAGCGCCTGTTTGCGCTGTGTATGGCGCTGACGTTAAGCGCCTGCATCGTTCCGGAACCTGCGGTGCGTCCGATGATGTTCGATCTCGGGCAACCGCCGGTGCCTGCCGGGAATGCCCCGGCACGGCAAGTGCTGGTGGTCGGCGAGGTGCAATCCGTTCGCCGGCTCGATGCGAATTACATCTTTTACCGGCTGGATTATGCCAACCCGCAGGAACCCAAGCCCTACGCCAACAGCCGCTGGGCAATGCCGCCCTCCCAGTTGCTTGGCCAGCGAATCAAGTCCCGCCTGTCACAGGATTTCGCGGTGGTTTCTCCAGGGGATGCGGTCAATGCCCCGATCCTGAAGATCGAGCTGGAGTCGTTCGATCACGAGTTTCTGGACAGGAAAGACAGCCAGGGGGTGATGCAATTCCGCGCCAGCCTGCTGCGCAACCGCCAGTTGCTGGCGCAGCGGACATTCCGGGCGGAACGGCCGGCACTATCGGCCGATGCGCAGGGAGGCGTCCGCGCCCTGACGCTGGCGACGGACGACCTGCTTGAGGATCTCGCATCCTGGGTGCTGGCGGCTACGGCAGGCAAATCCTGACGTGAGTGCTGATTTCTGCAATCGAAGTGATTTGCGCCAGATCGGCATGGCGCGTGATTTTGCCGATGACCTGCATCGCCTGATCGGCCGTGTGACCATTCTGGAAGACTTTACCCTCTCCGAGGTGACGGCCCTGGGTGACTATATGCCGGTCTTCGAGGCGGATAGCGGCGCACGCCTGATCAACGAAGGGGATGCCGGCGATTTCATGATCATCCTGCTGGGCGGCACGGTCGATGTCACCCGCTGCGACCGTGCCGGGCAGCCCTCGCGCATCGCCGTGGTGCAGCAAGGTTACACGCTGGGGGAGATGTCCATGATCGACGGGGAGCCGCGCTTCTCTTCCTGCACCGTGCTCGAACCCGCCCGCTTCGCCGTACTGACCCGTGAAAGCCTGACGGAGATGATCCACCGGCAATCCGGGCTGGGGGCGAAAATCCTGGTGAAGCTCGTGCATATGCTGGCCCAGCGGCTGCGGAACACCAGCATGAAACTGGTGTCTGAGACCGAAGCAAGGCGTGCTGCGGAACGTGCCGGAAGTTGATCATCGGGCTTCCTGGCGCAACGGTATAATGTTTCCTTTTCGCTTTCCTGGAGAATTGGCATGAAAAGCTACCGCAAGGAACTCTGGTTTAACGCCCCTGCGCGCATGGCCTTCATCAACATTACCGGTGAGGTTGAGCAGTGTCTGCAGGAGTCCGGCGTGAAGGAAGGCCTGATTTTGGTCAACGCTATGCACATCACGGCCAGCGTCTTCATCAACGACGACGAGTCCGGCCTGCATCACGATTACGGCGTGTGGCTGGAAAAGCTCGCCCCGCACGAGCCGGTCAGCGGTTACCACCATAACCGTACCGGTGAGGATAATGCCGATGCGCATATGAAGCGTCAGGTGATGGGGCGCGAAGTGGTGGTGGCCGTGACCAATGGCCGTCTGGATTTCGGTCCCTGGGAACAGATTTTTTATGGTGAATTCGATGGCCGCCGCCGCAAGCGCGTGCTGGTCAAAGTGATTGGTGAGTAATGAAGAAACCTGAACTGCTGGCTCCGGCCGGTGACCTCGACCGCATGCGCGCCGCTTATGACTTCGGCGCCGATGCTGTGTATGCGGGTCAGCCGCGTTACAGCCTGCGGGCACGCAACAACGATTTCACCCTGCAGAACCTGAAGCAGGGGATCGACGAGGCCCATGCCCGTGGCAAGCTGTTTTTCGTGGCGTCAAATCTGATGCCGCACAACGCGAAAGTGAAGACTTACCTGGCGGACATGGAGCCAGTGATCGCGATGAAGCCGGATGCGCTGATCATGGCCGATCCCGGCCTGATCATGATGGTCCGGGAGAAGTGGCCGGAGATACCGGTGCATCTTTCCGTCCAGGCCAATACCGTCAACTATGCGACCGTCAGATTCTGGCAGTCCATGGGATTAACCCGGGTCATTCTCTCCCGCGAACTGTCGCTGGATGAAATCGAGGAAATCCGCCAGCAGTGCCCGGACATGGAGCTGGAAGTGTTCGTGCACGGTGCGCTCTGCATTGCCTACTCCGGCCGTTGCCTGCTTTCCGGCTACTTCAACCACCGCGACCCCAACCAGGGGACCTGCACCAATTCCTGCCGCTGGGACTACAAGGTACATGATGCGCAGGAAGACCCTGCGGGCGTCATCCGCATCAGCGAATTCGATTTCCGTGCCGAGCTGGAAAAATCCAGCCTCTCCGATTGTGGCAGCCTGCAGCGCCATCCGGAAGCCGACAAGGTCTACCTGATCGAGGAGAAGAACCGGCCGGGCGAGTTGATGCCGATCATGGAAGACGAACACGGCACCTACATCATGAACTCCAAGGACCTGCGAGCCGTGCAGCACGTAGAGCGTCTGGTGAAGATCGGCGTCGACTCCCTCAAGATCGAGGGCCGCACCAAGTCACGTTACTACGTGGCACGCGCCAGTCAGGTCTATCGCCGTGCCATCGACGATGCCATGGCCGGGCGTCCTTTCAACCCCATGCTGCTGGGCGAACTGGAAAGTCTGGCCAGCCGCGGTTACACCGACGGTTTTTACGAACGCCATCATACTGCGGAACACCAGAATTACCTGCGCGGCTACTCCGAGTCCAGCCGTAGTCTGTATGTGGGGGATGTGGTTGGGTTCGACGCATCGACCGGTCTGGCCGAGATCGACGTCAAGAACCGCTTTGCGGTGGGCGATCGTCTGGAACTGATCCAGCCCTCCGGTAACCGTGAGATCGCGGTGGAAAAACTGCTCAACGCGGATGGCGTCGAAGTCGACGCAGCGCCTGGTAGTGGTCATCGCGTCAAACTCGTCCTGCCGGCGGGCGTCAATCCCGAAAAGGCGCTGGTTGCCCGCTATATCTAGCTCTTGATGTAGCTCTCCAGTTGGTCGATGAGGAAGCGCTGGTGGGCGATGGTTTCCTTGACCAGATCCCCGATCGACAGCACGCCGATCACCTTGCCGCCTTCCATCACCGGCAGGTGGCGGATGCGCTTGTCGTTGATCAGATTCATGCACTGTTCTACGGTCTCGCTGGGCGAGACCGTGATCAGGAGGTTATGCGGCGTCATGATCTCCCGCACCTTCGTGTCACGGCTGGTCTTGCCCTTGAGCGCCACGCTGCGGGCGTAGTCCCGTTCGGAGAGTATCCCGGCCAGCCGAGCCTCATCCATGACCAGTAGCGCGCCGATATGCTTGTCGGCCATGACCACCAGCGCTTCGTAAATGGTGCTGTCTGGCGACACTGAAATGATTTCGCGTCCCTTGGTTTCCAGCAGCTGACGTACTGTTTTCATGGCATCCTCCCGCGCTCTGTTTTTGTGGGTTTTCTGGAAAATATACTCTCTTTTTGCATAAGGGGAAGCTTGTTGCGATTGACATAGTTAGCCGGCTAATTATAATCAGTCCCCATGCTTCAGTTACGTGACCTGCCCACACCGGAAATTCTCGGCAAATTCGCCCGGCGTTACCCCGATGCCGACGTCACTGCCGTGGCGACCTTTCTGCATCTGCTGCGGGTGGCGACCGACCTTTCCATGGCCCTGGATGCCTGCCTGCAGCAGCACGGGTTGCTGCAGGGGCGCTGGTGGGTGCTGCTCCTGCTGATGCGGGAAGAGACGCTGTCGGCTGCCCCTTCGCAGCTCGCGGAAAAGGCCGGCGTCAGCCGGGCGACGATGACCGGGCTGATCGACGGGCTGGAACGGGATGGTCTGGTGCGACGGGTGACCGACCTGGAAGACGGCCGTCGCGTGACGGTTTCTCTGACCGATGCGGGGCAGGCGACACTGGATGAGGTCATGCCGGATTACTACCGGCGCATTCGGCAACTGATGTCCGGCCTTGACGAGGCAGGGAGGGAGCAACTGCAGTCGATGTTGAAGATCGTGCATGCCGGTTCACCGGCACTGCTCGGCCGGGATGGCCCGGCAGATCAACCAGAAAACCATGAGGAGTGATGAATGCAAACAGCAAGTGAAATTTCCACCGTCCTGCAGGCGCTGAATAATCGATGGAACGACGCATTCAATCGTGGACAGGCCGCTGAGGTCGCTGCGATGTACGATGCGGCGGCAACCATCATGCCAGCGGGTGGCCCTCAGGTCACAGGCGCAGAAGAAATCCGCGCATTCTGGCAATCCCTGTTCGATATGGGCGCGACAGGCCATACCATCGAGCAGTTGGAGGCCGGTGTCGACCAGAATCTTGCCTATCAGCGCTGCAGGTGGGGTGTGACCCTCCCCGGTGCTGACGGAAATCGCCAAAGCATAGGCGGCAGCCTGATGTTGCTGCATCGCAAGCAACCCGACGGGCAATGGAAATTGATGAGCCATATCTGGAACTGAGGGGAAAATAAGTCGATGCAGGGACGGGATGCATGCATTCCGTGCTCACGATATCATCAAGGACAACATGCAGAATTCATCGAAAGCGACGATCCGTGCAGTGTCAGCCTTGCTTCTGCTGGCGGTGCTCTGGGGCTATAACTGGGTGGTCATGAAGCGTGCGCTGGCAGATGTCGGACCGTTCCAGTTCGGTGCCATGCGTACGTTTTTTGGTGGGGTTTGCCTGTTCGCCTTGCTGCTGGTGATGAGAAGACCGCTCAGGATCGCCGAATTGCCGACGCTGATCCTGTTGGGTGTTCTTCAGACCTGCGGATTTACCGGGCTTATCATCTGGGCCCTGGTCGAGGGCGGCGCCGGGAAGACCGCCGTGCTGACCTATACCATGCCGTTCTGGGTGATGGTGCTGGCTTGGCCGATGCTCGGAGAGAAGATTCGTGGCACGCAATGGCTGGCAGCGCTGGCTTCGGTCACGGGATTGCTCCTCATTCTGGATCCGCTGCATCTCGGCAGCGACCTGTTCAGCATGGGGCTGGCGGTATTGGCAGGCGTCAGTTGGGCGCTCGCGGTGATCATTGCCAAAAAGCTGCACCATCGTGCGCCGGAACTCGATCTGTTATCGCTCACGGCCTGGCAGATGCTGTTGGGTTCGCTGCCGCTGGTGGCTGTCGCGCTGGTCGTTCCAGCACAACCCATTCACTGGACGCCTTATTTCACCGGCGGATTGCTCTATAACATTATCGCCTGTAACGCGTTGGCCTGGCTGCTGTGGTTATATGCGCTGCAGCGCCTGCCGGCCGGTGTTGCCAGCATGATCTCGTTGCTGACGCCGGTCATCGGTGTCCTTGCGGCCTGGTGGGACCTGGGGGAGCGCCCCTCTGCCATGGAGGCGGCCGGCATGCTGCTGATCGGGTCAGCGTTGGTGATCCTGTCGATCCGCGGGATGAAACGTCACGAAGAGGTCGAGCCGGCGATCGGTCAGGACTAGCGAAGCCCGGCAGCGGCCTGTGATAAAATTCTGGCATTTCAGCAGATTAGAGGATTTTATAGCATGGCAGGTCACAGCAAATGGGCCAATATCCAGCATCGCAAGGGTCGTCAGGACGCCAAGCGCGGCAAGATTTTTACCCGTCTGATCAAGGAAATTACCGTCGCGGCAAAGCTCGGCGGCGGTGACCCCGCAATCAATCCCCGACTCCGCATGGCCATTGAAAAGGCCAAGGCGGAATCCATGCCGAAGGACAACATCGAAAACGCAGTCAAGCGCGGTTCCGGGCAGCTGGAAGGCGTCAACTACGAAGAAATCCGTTATGAGGGCTATGGCCTCAACGGCGCTGCGGTGATGGTCGACTGCCTGACCGACAACCGTCAGCGGACGGTCGCAGACGTGCGTCACGCATTCAGCAAGTACGGCGGCAACCTGGGGACGGATGGTTCCGTGGCGTTCCTGTTCAAGCACTGCGGGACGCTGTTGTTCGCGCCGGGCGCAGATGAGGACAAAATCATGGAAGCGGCATTGGAGGCAGGTGCCGAGGACGTGATCAGCAACGACGACGGGAGCGTGGAAGTGATTACCGCCCCCAACGACTTCACCGCCGTCAAGGAGGCCCTGGAGGCGGCAGGTCTCAAGGCGGAAATGGGCGAAGTGACCATGAAGCCAAACAATGAAACCGTGTTCACCGGCGACGATGCCGTGAAAATGCAGAAACTGCTGGACGCCCTCGACGACCTCGACGACGTGCAGGATGTCTACACGTCTGCAGTCATCGAGGAGTAATGACTGTCCGTATCCTCGGTATCGACCCCGGCCTGCAGAATACCGGGTTCGGGGTGATCGAAAAGACCGGTGAAAAGCTGGCCTATGTGGCCAGCGGTACGATACGCACCGGTTCCGGGGGTGAGCTGCCGGGTCGGCTCAAGGTGATTCTTGAGGGGCTTGCGGAAGTGATTGCGACTTACCAACCGGAACAGGTTGCGATCGAAAAAGTGTTCGTGAACGTCAATCCTCAATCTACCCTGCTGCTGGGCCAGGCGCGTGGCGCCGCGATATCCGCTGCCGTGCTGCGTGACCTGCCGGTGGCGGAATATACCGCCTTGCAGGTCAAGCAGTCCGTGGTCGGCAACGGTCACGCCGCAAAGGAGCAGGTGCAGGAAATGGTCAAGCGCTTGCTGGTGTTGCCGGTAGCGCCCAAGGCTGACTCTGCCGATGCCCTTGCAGTCGCCATCTGCCACGCCCATGGGGGGCAGGGGCTGGGCAAGCTTGCGACTGCTGGATTCCGTGTGCGAGGGGGGAGGCTGGTTTGACCGGGCAAACCTTGCCGATGGAGCCGTCGCTCGATCGCTATCGCAACCCGATGGCACGTTACTTTGCCGCTACGCGCCCTCCTTTCCTCACTGCGACGCTGGTGGCATGCCTGATCGGACTGGCCTCGGCAGGATACGGCGGGGTGAGTTTGAATGGCCTTCTGGTGTTGGTGACGCTCCTGCTGGCAATGACGCTGCATGCTGCGGCAAATGTGCTGAACGATTATTACGATGCCCTGAACGGCACCGATGCAAGCAATACCGAGCGGCTGTTTCCCTTTACCGGCGGTAGCCGGTTTATCCAGAATGGCGTGCTGACGGACCGGCAGACCGGCCGATATGGCTATGCCTTGCTGGCTCTCGCCGTGGCCGGGGGGCTATGGCTGGCGGTGCAATGTGGAGGTGGCTTGCTGGTCATCGGAGCTTGCGGCGTACTGGTGGGCTGGGCTTATTCCGCAAAGCCCCTCAGCCTGAACAGTCGAGGATGGGGGGAATGGTGCGTGTTCGCCGGTTTCCTCGGCGTGGTGGTCGGCGCGGACTTCGTGCAGCGTCAGGCCTTTGCCTGGCAGCCGGTCTGGACCGGCCTGCCCTATGCGCTGCTGGTCACCAACCTGCTGTACATCAACCAGTTTCCGGATCGAAAAGCCGACGCCGCTGCGGGAAAACGCCATTGGGTCGTACGGCTATCCCCGGAGCGGGCGGCCTTGGGGTACCCCATGATCGTTTTCCTCGCACTTGCAGGTTTGTCACTTGCCGTCATGGCCCGGTTGCTGCCCGCGCTGGCCATGCTGTCTGCGCTGCCGCTGGGGTTGTCGCTGGTCGCATCCCGTGAACTGATCCAGTTTGCTACAGTGCCTGCGAAACTCTTGCCGGCGATCCGGCTGACCTTGGCCGCCATGCTCGCGCACGGCGTGCTGCTGACCCTGATACTCTTTCTGGAGGCCCCATGATCGGACGCCTGCATGGCACTTTGCTGGAAAAAACCCCGCCTTTCCTGTTGGTCGATGTGAACGGCGTCGGTTACGAGGTCGAGGTGCCGATGAGCACTTTCTACAATTTGCCGGCGACCGGAGAAAAGGTCGTATTGCTCACGCATTTCGTCGTGCGCGAGGACGCCCAGTTGCTGTATGGCTTCGCGACTGACCGGGAACGTGCGACTTTCCGCCAGTTGCTCAAGGTCAACGGGATCGGCGCTAAGTCTGCGCTGGGGATATTGTCCGGCATGTCGGCGGAAGATCTCGCCGAGGCGATTGCGCTACAGGAAGCTGCGTTGCTGGTGCGGATTCCCGGCATCGGCAAGAAAACCGCCGAGCGTCTGTTGCTGGAACTGAAGGGTAAGCTGGGTTTCGAACCTTCTGCACCGGCCCTGCTGGCTGGCGGGGATGCGCGTCCGGTCGGCAGCGATGTGCTGAACGCACTGCTGGCCTTGGGCTACAATGAGCGCGAGGCACTGGCCGCCGTCAAACAATTGCCGGCCGGACTGGCCGTTTCCGAAGGGATCCGACAGGCGCTTAAATCGCTGTCCAAAGTATGATCGAAACCGACCGTTTAATTGCCGCCGAACCGCTGGGGCGCGAGGAAGAGGCGCAGGAGCGCGCTCTGCGCCCCAAGGTGCTCGATGAATACATCGGGCAGGAAAAAGCGCGCAGCCAGCTGGAAATCTTCATCAACGCGGCCCGTGGACGTTCCGAGGCGCTGGACCATGTGTTGCTGTTCGGGCCGCCTGGCCTGGGAAAAACCACGCTGGCCCACATCATCTCGCGCGAGATGGGGGTGAACCTGCGCCAGACCTCCGGCCCGGTGCTGGAACGTGCCGGTGACCTTGCCGCGTTGCTGACCAACCTCGAACCCAACGATGTCCTGTTCATCGACGAAATCCACCGGCTGTCGCCCGTGGTCGAGGAAATCCTTTACCCCGCGATGGAGGATTATCGCCTCGATATCATGATCGGCGAGGGCCCGGCAGCGCGCTCGGTGCGCCTGGATCTGCCCCCCTTCACGCTGGTAGGTGCAACCACCCGTGCCGGCATGCTGACCAATCCGCTGCGCGACCGTTTCGGTATTGTCGCCCGCCTGGAGTTCTATACTCCTGCAGAGCTTGGCCGCATCGTGCATCGTTCTGCCGGCCTGCTTGGCGTGGACATGGTCGAGGATGGGGCGCTGGAAATCGCCAGGCGTTCCCGGGGGACCCCGCGGATCGCCAACCGCCTGTTGCGGCGCGTGCGCGACTATGCGCAGGTCAAGAGTGACGGCACCGTGTCGGCGGAAATCGCGGACGCGGCATTGAAGATGCTCGATGTCGACAAGTTGGGCTTCGACGTCATGGATCGCAAGCTGTTGCAGGCCGTGCTGGAGAAGTTCGGCGGCGGACCGGTCGGCCTTGATAACCTGGCGGCGGCCATCGGTGAAGAGCGTGACACCATCGAGGACGTGCTGGAGCCGTACCTGATCCAGCAGGGGTATCTGATGCGGACACCGCGTGGACGGGTGGCCACGCAGCTGGCCTATCAGCACTTCGGACTGCAGGCGCCGCCCAACACGATTGGCCAACTGTTCGATGAATAAATTCCACTGGCCCGTGCGGGTCTATTACGAGGATACGGATGGTGGTGGCGTGGTTTACCACGCCAATTACCTGCGCTTCATGGAGCGCGCGCGCACCGAGTGGCTGCGTAGTTTGGGTTTCGGCCAGAATGAACTTCGGCGCAATCTCGGGGTCATCTTCGTCGTGCGTGAAGTGCGGGTGCGATATCTCAAGCCGGCGGTGTTCGACGATGCGTTGCAGGTCGTTTCTAACATCGAGGAAGTCGGCCGCAGCCTGATGCGCTTCCGTCAGGTGATCCGTCGCGGGGAGGAAACCCTGACCGAGGGCCTGGTGGAAGTGGTCTGCGTGGATGCTGGGAAATTCCGGCCGGTGGCCTTGCCGCCGGTCATACGTGAAAAAATGACGGAGTTTGCATGAATATTGCTCAAGACATGTCGCTGTTCAGCCTGGTATCAGGCGCCACGCTGCCGGTGCAGGCGGTGATGACTTTGCTGTTGCTGGCTTCCCTGGTTTCCTGGTGGTACATCTTCATCAAGGTCTCCATGCTATATCGTGCCGGTGACGAGGCGGATGCCTTTGAGCATGCCTTCTGGAACGGCGGCGATCTAAACAAGCTGTATGAGAGCCTGAGTTCCGGTCGTCGCCGGGCGCAGGGCATGTCCGCGATTTTCGAGGCCGGGTTCAAGGAGTACACCAAACTCAAGCGGCAGGGGGGTATGGAGGCCAGCGACATCATGGAAGGCGCCCGCCGTGCCATGCGTGCCGCCTATAACCGCGAGATGGATGAGTTGGATGCGCATTTGCCGTTCCTGGCCTCGGTCGGCTCCGTCAGCCCATATATCGGTCTGTTTGGCACCGTCTGGGGCATCATGAATTCGTTCCGTGGCCTGGCTAACGTGGCGCAGGCAACGTTGGCCCATGTGGCGCCCGGTATTTCCGAAGCCCTGATCGCAACGGCCATGGGCCTGTTCGCGGCGATCCCTGCCGTGATCGCTTACAACCGCTTCACGGCGAATGTGGACCGGCTTGCGGTGCGTTACGAGAGCTTTATCGAAGAATTCACCAACATCCTGCAGCGCAAGGGCTAAGCCGTGAGCCGCCGCCGTTCCCGCCGTCTGATGAACCAGATCAACGTCGTGCCCTACATCGACGTCACGCTGGTGTTGCTGGTGATCTTCATGATCACTGCACCAATGACCAACCCCGGAGTGGTCGAGTTGCCCAAGGTCGGGCAAGCCTTGAAACAGGCTGCCGCCCTCGTGGTGGTGACGGTCAAGGCCGACAAGAGTCTGGAAGTGGACGGTCGCCGCATGCAGCGAGACGAGGCCTTGTATGCCATCCGCCAGAAAATCACCAAGGATGCGCAGCAGGCTGTGGTGATCGCTGCCGACAAGAGCGTGCGCTACGAGGATCTGATCGGCGTCATGGATATGCTCAAGCAGGGCCGGGTCGAGAAGGTCGGGCTGCTGTTGCAACCGTTGAAGTGATGTTGCCCGCATGAGGATGATCCGCCAGCGTGAAAACCCCGTCATGTGGCAGGCAGGTGCCTTGTCGCTGGTGGTCCATGGTGTTTTTTTTCTGCTGCTGGTGATGACGTTCAGCTGGAAAACCCAGCCGGCCATGCAGGTGGCCGAGGTGGAGTTGTGGGATAACCTGCCGGTGCAGAAAGTGACTCCCCCGCCGGCGCCCCCCAAGCCGGAACCGGTGGTGGAGCCCAAGCCAGAACCCAGGCCGGAGCCGCCGCCCCAGCCAGAGCCCAAGGCTGAGATTCAGGTCAAGGCCAAACCGCCGGTCAAGGCCAGGCCGGAACCGGAACCCAAACCGAAGCCCAAGGAAGAAAAGCCCAAGCCGGACCCGAAGGTGCTGGCGAAAAAGGAAGAAGAGAAGCGTCTGGAAGAACTGAAGCGGTCCATGTTGGCTGAAGATGACGCTGCGCAGATCCAGAATCAGGAAGTTCAGCAGCTCGCGGCAGCGAAGAATGCCCAGGCGCAACAGGCTGCAGCGTTGAGTGGCGCGCTGGACGCGGCCAAGGCCAGGATCGTGGCCAAGATCAAGCGTTACGTGAATCCGCAGGTATGCGGTACTGGTAAGCCGGTGGTGGATTTCGGAATTGCTTTGATGCCAACCGGTGAAGTCATCGGTAGTCCGCGCCTGCAGAAATCCAGCGGTATAGCTGCCTGCGATCAGGCTGTTGAGCGTGCCATTCTGCAAGCGCAGCCGTTGCCCATCCCGAAGGAGCCGGAACTTTTTGCCAGTTTCCGGGACCTAAGCCTGAAGTTCCGGCCTAACGATAACAACTGATTTATAATGACGCCATGCTAAAAAAAGCACTCTATTGCTCTCTGATTTTTCTGACCGTCGTTTTTGGCAAAGCCGAGGCCGCGCTGGATATCGAAATTGTCGGCGGGGCTGCACAGCAGATTCCCATTGCCGTGGTTCCGTTCGCTCAGACTGTTTCCCAGAATGACAGCCTGGCGGCCATTATTAGCGCCGACCTGCGTCGCAGCGGCCTGTTCCGCGCCCTCGAGACCCGTGGCGTAGTCAACCAGCCGCATGAACTGGCTGAAGTCAAGTTTTCTGACTGGGCTGCGTTACAGGCGCAAGCGCTGGTCATCGGCAAGGTCGAGCAGCAGGTTAACAACAGGCTGAAAGTCTCTTTCCGGCTTCTGGATGTACTCAAGCAGTCTCCGTTGGCGGGTCTGGAATACGATATTGCGCCGTCCCAGTTGCGCATGACTGCGCACAAGATCGCCGATGTGATCTACGAGAAGATGACTGGTGAAAAAGGGGTTTTCGCTACGCGGATCACCTACATCGTCAAGCAGGGCAATCGCTTCCAGTTGCAGGTGGCTGATGCCGACGGCGGCAATGGTCAGACCGTGCTGTCATCGACCGAGCCCATTATTTCGCCCTCCTGGTCGCCGGACGGTACCAAGCTGGCCTATGTCTCCTTCGAAAAGAAGAAACCGGTGGTTTACGTTCAGTCCCTGGTCACGGGGCAGCGTCAGGTGCTCGCCAACTTCAAGGGAAACAACAGCGCGCCCTGCTGGTCGCCGGATGGTTCTCGTCTGGCGATCGTGCTGACCTATGCCGCCAATTCCCAGATCTACCTGATCAACGCGGACGGTACCGGCCTGCATCAGTTGTCACACAGCAGCGCGATTGATACCGAACCTGAATGGTCGCCGGACGGCAAATGGGTGTATTTCACTTCGGATCGTGGCGGCAGCCCGCAGATATACCGAATGTCTACCCTGGGGGGGGACGCACAACGCGTGACCTTTGAAGGCAGTTATAATGTGAGTCCGCACCTGTCGCCTGACGGCAAGCTGCTGACCTTTATCCGCCGAGAGGCCGGACGTTTCCGGGTCGCACAGCAGGAGTTGTCGACCGGGCAGGTGCAGTTGTTGAGCGACTCTGCTCAGGACGAGTCGCCTAGTTTTGCCCCGAATGGCAGAATGATTCTGTATGCCACCAACATCAACGGCAGAGGCGTGCTGTCCATCGTATCTGCCGACGGCCGCACCAGGCAGCGTCTCAGTGAGGCCGGTGGTGATGTGCGGGAGCCCGCATGGGGCCCGTGGATGAACTGAACCTGATAATCGAAATTTCAAGCAGTTATTTAACAAGGAGAGATACATGAACAAGAATCTGATGATGAGCGTGCTGCTGGTCTCCGTGCTGGCCGCCTGTTCCAGCAAGCCGGTCAAGGAAGAGCCTGCTGCGCCGGTCGTCGACAAGAGCTCCTCTTCCCAGGCGGCAGCTCCTGCAGCGGCTCCCAAGGAGGCTGCGCCGACGGCTGCTCCGACCACGACTTCGACCGTGGCAGTGAATCCGCTGACCGATCCGAACAACATCCTGTCCAAGCGCAACGTGTTCTTCGACTTCGACAAGGATGAAGTCAAGGCTGAGTACCGCCCGCTGGTGGAAGCCCATGCCAAATATCTGGTGGCCAATCCGAACGCGAAGCTGGCCGTGCAAGGCAACGCCGATGATCGCGGCAGCCGTGAGTACAACCTGGCCCTGGGTCAACGCCGTGCAGCTGCCGTCAAGAAAGTCATGAACGTCTATGGCGCTTCCGACAAGCAGATCGAAACCGTCAGCTATGGTGAAGAAAAGCCGCGTTGCACCGAGCAGGCTGAATCCTGCTGGTCGCAGAATCGTCGTGCCGATATCGTCTACGCCGGCGAGTAATCTCCATGCGTCTGCTGCTTTCGTTGCTGCTGCTGGTTACCTGTAGTGCGTCCCATGCGGCGCTGTTCGCCGACAACGACGCACGTGACGAAATCGTCAAGCTCCGCAAGTACGTCAAGGAGACTCAGGATCCACGCATCACGGAACTGCAGACGAAGCTGGATGCTTCCGAAAAGGCGCGTCAGGCGCTGGAGCAGCGACTGAGCGAGCAGAAATCGGAGGCGGTCGATCTGCTGTCGCAGATCGACCGCCTGAATGCCGAGATCAGCAAGTTGCGCGGTCAGATGGAAGTGAACAGTCATGAAATAGAACTGGCACAACAACGCCAGAAAGATCTCTACGCGGATCTGGACGGACGGTTGCGCAAGCTGGAAGCAGGTGGGTCATCGGCTGCCAAGCCCGCTGAGGCGGCGGCATCTTCTTTGCCTCCCGCAGCTACGACGGCGCCGGCCGCAAGCGCACCTGTTGCGGTGCCTCCTGCTGCGGCACCTGTCGTAGATGGTGCTGCTGAACTGAAGGCCTATGAGGCCGCGCTCGATCTGTCCAAGGCCGGCAAGCACAAGGATGCGATCGATGCCTTCGAGAAGTTCATCGAGGCTTATCCGTCGAGCAAGTATGCTGCCCCCGCCCAGTACTGGGTCGGCTATTCGTATTTTTCCCTGAAGAATTACAAGTCTGCGATCGCTAGCCAGCAAAAACTGATCAAGCTGTACCCGGACAACCACAAGGTGCCGGATGCGATGTACAACATCGCCAACAGCCAGATCCAGCTTTCCGAGATCGACAATGCCAAGCAGACGTTGCGCGAGATCGTGGCCAAATATCCGTTGAGCGATGTGGCTCCACTGGCGAAAAAACGTCTTTCCGTGCTCGAGTCGGTCAAGTCCAGGAATTGATCCTGCCGGATGCATGACGCGTCAGGCAAGGATGTTGAATCGAGATTTCCGTTGCTGAAAATCCACGAAATTTTCCATTCCCTGCAAGGGGAGTCCTCGCGCGTCGGCCTGCCAACGGTTTTCGTGCGGCTGACCGGTTGCCCGCTGCGCTGCGGTTACTGCGATACCGCCTATGCGTTTCAGGGAGGCACGAACATGACACTGGATGAAATTCTGGAGCGCGTGGCTGCATTCGGCACCCCCTACGTCACCGTCACTGGTGGTGAGCCGCTCGCGCAAAAGGAATGTCCGTCGCTGCTGCAGAAACTGTGTGATGCCGGTTTCGACGTATCTCTGGAAACCAGCGGCGCGATGGATGTCAGTGTTGTCGATCCCCGCGTTTCCGTCATCATGGACATCAAGACCCCAGGTTCGGGCGAGGTCGAGAAAAACCTGTGGAGTAATCTGGAGCATCTCAAGCGCAAGGACGAAGTGAAATTCGTGCTGTGCGATCGTACTGATTATGAGTGGGCAAAACAGGTGTTGTCAGACCACGCTGTCGTAAAGAAATGCCCGGTATTGTTTTCTCCTGTCTACAGTTCGCTGCCCCCGGCCGAACTGGCGGATTGGGTATTGCAGGACAAGCTGCCGGTGCGCATGCAGGTCCAGTTGCATAAAATCCTGTGGGGCGAGACGCCAGGAAAATGAAAAAGGCTGTCGTATTGTTGTCGGGCGGGCTGGATTCTGCGACCGTCCTCGCCATCGCCAAGAGCGAGGGTTATGACTGCTATTGCCTGAGTTTTGATTATCACCAGCGGCACGTGGCTGAACTGGCGGCTTCCAGGCGTGTTGCACAAGCGCTGGGTGCGACCGAGCACCGAATCTTCCAGTTGGACCTGTCGACGTTCGGCGGCTCGGCACTGACCGATGCCAATATTGCCGTGCCGGAATCGCACTCGGAAGGAATTCCGGTCACCTATGTGCCGGCCCGCAATACCATCATGCTGTCATTGGCGCTGGCCTGGGCTGAAGTGCTGGGTGCCAACGACATCTTCATCGGCGTCAATGCGCTGGATTATTCCGGCTACCCGGATTGCCGTAAGGAATATGTCCAGTCCTTCGAGCGCATGGCCAACCTCGCTACCAAGTCGGCGGTAGAGGGGCAGCCCCTGCATATCCATGCGCCGCTGATTGATCTCAACAAGGCCGAGATCATCCGGCGAGGCCATGAACTCGGGTTCGATTACGGGATCACCGTGTCCTGCTACCAGGCAGATGCCGCTGGACGGGCCTGCGGGGTATGCGACTCCTGCCGTTTCCGTCGCGCCGGTTTCGAAGCCGCTGGTTTGCCTGATCCGACGCTTTACAAATAGCGCAGGATTGTGCTTGCCAACACTATAAAAAATAACGTAAAATCCGCCCCTTTCTGTTAATTGGCTAAAGAGATAACACTATGGTGATCATTCGTCTCGCCCGCGGTGGCGCGAAGAAATCCCCCTTCTACAGCGTTGTTGTAGCTGACTCGCGCAATCGTCGCGACGGCCGCTTCATCGAGCGCGTAGGTTTCTACAACCCGACGGCTGCCGAAGGTCAGGAAGGCCTGCGCCTGAACAGCGAGCGTATTGCTTACTGGCGTAGCAACGGTGCACAGTTGTCCGACTGTGTTGCCCGTCTGGTCAAGCAAGCCGGCAAGGCTGCCTAAACCCCTTGTCGCCGCCTGATCTGGTGGTGATGGGACGGATTGCCGTCCCCTACGGCGTGCGTGGATGGGTGAACGTCAACCCGGACACGGAACTGGTCGATGGTCTGTTCGATTACCCGAAGTGGTGGGTGCAGACCGAGACCGGCTGGCGCGAGTTTCCCGTAGAAGAAGCCAAGGTGCACGGTGACCATCTGGTCGCCAAGCTGGCAGGCGTAGATGACCGTGATCTGGCTTTCAAGCTCAAGGGAAAGCCGGTCGCAGTTCCACGCGCCGAACTGCCGGAACCTGAAGAAGACGAATACTACTGGTCCGACCTGGTCGGGCTGGAAGTGGAAAACCTGCAGCATGTAAAACTCGGCAAGATCGCCGAGTTGTTCGCGACCGGAGCCAATGACGTGATCGTCGTCAAGGGCGAGCGTGAGCGCCTGATCCCGTTTATCGATCAGACCGTGCTGGAGGTCGATTTGGCCGGGAAGCGCATGCTGGTCGACTGGGACACGGAATTTTGAATCCGGACAGATCGATGACTGCGATGCAGTTCGATGTCGTGACGCTGTTCCCTCCGATGTTCGAGGCGATTGCCGGGCACGGCGTCACCTCCAGAGCGCGGGATAAAGAGATTTATACGTTGACCTTGTGGAATCCCCGTGATTTCACGATGGACAATTACAAGACCGTGGATGACCGGCCCTATGGCGGTGGCCCCGGAATGGTGATGCTGGCGGAGCCGCTGGAAAAGGCGATTTCCGCAGCAAAGCAAAGACAGCAGTCCGCAGGTGTCGAGCGCCCGAAGGTGATCCACCTGTCACCACAGGGCAAGCCACTGACACATGCCGAGGTGATGCGGCTGGCAGCAGAACCTGGCCTGGTGCTTCTGGCGAGCCGCTATGAAGGCGTCGACGAGCGCTTGCTGCGGCGGATGGTGGATGAGGAAGTTTCGATCGGAGACTATGTGCTGTCCGGCGGCGAACTGCCGGCGATGGTGCTGATCGACGCGATTGTGCGGCAGCTGCCCGGAACGTTGGGCGATGCCGATTCGGCGGCTGAAGATTCCTTCGTGGATGGCCTGCTGGATTGCCCGCACTATACGCGACCTGAAGTATATGAAGGTGAACCGGTGCCGGCAGTATTGCTGTCCGGACATCATAAAGAGATTTCGCGCTGGCGATTGAAACAGTCGCTGGGGCGGACCCGGGACAAGCGCCCGGATTTACTGGCCGCAAGGTCGTTGACGAAAGAGGAATCTCGGCTGCTCGCAGAGTACGAGCAGGAACAAGATCCTCACAATTAAAAGGAACTGTGAAATGGCAAACATCATTCAACAGCTGGAGCAGGAAGAAATCGCCCGCCTCGGCAAGAACATCCCTGACTTCGCTCCCGGTGACACCGTGGTCGTCGGCGTGAACGTGGTTGAAGGTACCCGTAAGCGCGTCCAGGCATACGAAGGCGTGGTCATCGCCAAGCGTAACCGCGGCCTGAACTCCTCTTTCATCGTGCGCAAGATTTCTTCCGGTGAAGGCGTGGAGCGTACGTTCCAATTGTACTCCCCGCTAATCGCCAGCATCGAAGTGAAGCGTCGTGGTGATGTCCGCCGCGCCAAGCTGTACTACCTCCGTGAGCGTTCCGGCAAGTCCGCACGTATCAAGGAAAAGCTGCAGGCTCGCGAAAAGGAAATCGCAGCAGAATAATATCTGCCGCTTCTTTCGCACAAAACCCCACGATCGCAAGACGTGGGGTTTTTTATTTGCGGTAACATATCAGGATGCAACCTCCCTATCAGGCCATTATTCCTGCCCCGTTCGGTGCGGTCGGTGTGCGTGTCGAGCATGGCGCGCTGACAAGGCTTGAACTCCTGTCAGGCGATGTTTCCCCGATACTGCCGGGTGATGCCTTCGCCCAGAACGTTTGCAATTGCATTGCGGAATACCTGAAAGACGCAACTGTCTCGCTGGACCTGCCGTTGGAAATGCGTGGAACACCCTTCCAGCAACGCGTATGGGAAGCGCTGCGAACAATCCCGCTTGGAGAATCGCTCACCTACGGCGAATTGGCCAAGCAAGTTTCCTCCGGACCGCGTGCAGTTGCCAATGCCTGTGGGGCCAATCCGTTTCCGCTGCTGATCCCTTGCCATCGTGTGGTGGCCAAGCACGGAATCGGTGGATTCATGCAGGGACGGGATCAAAGCGCATTATCGATCAAGCAATGGCTGCTCAAGCATGAAAGACGAAACCCATCATCAGCTGGATGAGTTCATCGACCGCCTGTGGCTGGAGGAGGGCTTGTCCCGGAATACGCTTGAAAGCTACCGGCGTGACCTGGTTCAGTTCGCGGTGTGGCTGGAAACTTCCGTGCACAAGGGGTTGCACGAAGCGGAACGTCAGGACCTGGAGCGCTACCTCGCCGTCCGGTTCCCTCAGGTCAAGCCGCGCAGCATCAGCAGGCTGATAGCCAGCCTCCGCCGCTATTACCGGTTCCTTGTCCGCGAAGGACTGATCTCCGCCGATCCCACGTTGCAACTGGCCTCACCAAAATTGCCGCGCAGCCTGCCCAAGAGTCTGAGCGAGGATGAAGTAGAACGGTTGCTGGATGCGCCTCCGGTGGGGGAGATGCTCGGCCTGCGAGACAGAGCCATGCTGGAAACGCTCTATGCGACAGGGTTGCGTGTGTCCGAACTGGTCGGGCTCAAGGTGAGTGAGGTGAGTCTGGACATGGGGGTGGTACGGGTGATGGGCAAGGGTAGCAAGGAGCGCCTGGTCCCGTTGGGAGAGGACGCGCTCGACTGGCTGCGACGTTATCTGGCGGAGTCCCGGCCGTTGATATTGGAAAGACGTTTGAGTGAAAGTCTGTTCGTGACGCAGCGTGGTGAAGCGATGACCCGACAGGCGTTCTGGTATCTGATCAAACGTTACGCGCTACAGGCGGGTATCCACAAGCCGATGTCCCCGCATGTGATGCGTCACGCATTTGCGACGCATTTGCTGAATCATGGTGCGGACTTGCGCGTGGTGCAGATGTTGCTCGGCCACGCGGACATTTCGACGACGCAAATTTATACCCATGTTGCACGTGAGCGGCTCAAGCAGCTGCATGCGCAACATCACCCGCGCGGGTGATCACGCGGCGGAGTTGTAGTCGGTAAGGCCGGCCAGATAAAAGTCGACGATGTTGGCGGCCATCTCGTTGAGGGAGAACAGGTTGGGGTCCAGCGTCCAGTTGACGGCCAGTCCGTCCATCAGGGCCATGAACCCCACGGCGGCCTGACGCACATTGAGGTCGCCACGCAGGAATTTGCGCTGCTGAGCCAGTTCCAGCGCCTGGGCAATGATATCGAGAAAACGGTTGCCGCATTCCATGTGCTGGTCGCGGATGCGTGCCATTTCGCCGACGTATTCGCATTTGTGCCAGGCGATCTCGACCACGCGGAAATGGCGGGGGTCGTTGGCCAGATCCTGCAGGAAGGACAATACCAGTGTGCGCACGAACAACAGCGGATTGTCCTGTTCGTGACGCTGCAACTCGGAGAGGCGTACCTCGAAGGGAGCGATGATGCGCTGGATCATGGCGTCATAGAGATCGACCTTATGCGCAAAATGCCAGTAGATGGCACCACGGGTTACGTTAGCCTCGTTCGCGATATCGGCCAGCGTCGTACGCGAAACACCGTTGCGTTGGAAGACGATCTCCGCCGCATCCAGGATGCGGTTCCGGGTTTCCATTGCTTCTTCTTTGGTTTTGCGGGCCATGCAGGTATATTCTTCGAGTAACCTCAACAAGTTAAAAAGAATCCTAACACAAATTTCATTTACATACACGCATGAATGTATGTAAAATGCGGGCTGTTCGAGAATGCGCAAGAGGTGCCATGCGCCGTATGGAGCCAACGTCATGGTCTCGCTCAGAAACAAGGAATTCGCATGACCGATGCCAAGATTTCCACATCTTCATTGCGCCTGAAAATGGCGCTGATGGCTTCGTTGATTCTCTCTCTTGGGGCATGTTCCAAGGGAGATGGGCATGGAGGCGAAGGTGCCGGTGTGCATGGGATGCCGCCTCCTGAGGTCAATGTGATGTCTGTCCAGCCATCCAGGGTGGCGGTGAGTTACGAATATGTCGGGCAGACCGTGGGTTCCCGTGAGGTGGAAGTCCGCGCACGGGTGACAGGGCATGTCGAAAAGCGACTTTACGAAGAAGGGAGTCTGGTGAAGGCTGGCCAGCCCTTGTTCCAGCTGGATCCGCGGCCACTGGCGCTCGCTGTGTCGACAGCGAAAGCCGCAGTGGAGACTGCCGAGGCCGACATTGCCCGTGCAGAGGCTGCTGCAGCGCAGGCCAGTCGCGAACGGGAGCGTATGTCTGCCCTGGCGGAAGCCCGTGCGGTCAGTCGCAAGGAAGCCGACGATGCCGGATCTTCGGCGCAGATCACCAGTGCCGAGGTCCTGGCTGCCAAGGCGCGTCTGGAACAGGCACGGGCGCAACTGAAAGAGGCGCAACTAAATCTGGAATATGCCAGTGTCAGTGCCCCGATCAGCGGGGTTGCAGGTCGGGCGTTGCGGCAGGAGGGCTCGCTGGTGAGTCCTGCCGGGGATAGCCTGCTGACTACGCTGGTGCAATTGGATCCGCTCTATGTCACGTTTAACGTTGCAGATGCCGAGCGTCAGCGACTTGACCGTGAAGTGGCACAAGGCCAGCTGGAGTTGCCTAAAGACGGCTACCACGTGAAATTGCTGCTGCGTGATGGCAGTCAGCTGGGCTCGACGGGCAAGGTCAATTTCGTGTCGCCAACGGTCAGCAGCCAGACCGGGACGCTGGAAATGCGTGCGCAAATCGATAACCCGGCTAGCAGCATCAAGAGCGGGTTGTTCGTGCGGGTGGTGCTGGAGGGGGCGGAACGCCCGAACGCGCTGACCGTGCCGCAAGGTGCCGTGCTGGAAGGCCCGAAGGGTAAGATGGTGATGCTCGCCGTCAGGAACAAGGAGGGCGTGTGGGTGGCCGAGCCGCGTCCGATCAATGTGGGCGAGTGGGTCAACGGCAGCAAGCCCGACGAAAGGCTGTGGGTGGTTCGTAGCGGCTTGCAGGCAGGAGATCAGGTGATCGTGGATGGTCTGATGAAGCTGCATCCTGGCGCTCCGATTACTGTGTCTCAGCCGGTGCCGGGACCAAAACAAGGCAATGGGGCAGCGGCCACGCCTGCCTCATCCAGTTGACTGGATTCCCTGCATGAACTTTTCACGCTTCTTCATTCAGCGCCCCATCTTCGCGGCGGTGCTGTCCATTTTCATCGTGCTCGCCGGCCTGGCGGCGATGCGCAGCCTGCCCATTGCCCAGTATCCGGAAATCGCACCGCCGGTCGTGACCGTGCGGGCCGTCTACCCGGGGGCCTCGGCAGAAGTGCTGGAGCAAACCGTGGCAGCGCCGCTGGAATCACAGATCAACGGTGTCGAGCACATGATGTACATGAGTTCGACGTCGGCTTCCAACGGCGTGCTGGAAATCCAGGTGACGTTCGACATCGGTGCTGATGCCGAGCAGGCGGCACTCAACGTCAATAACCGCGTCAAGCAGGTGGAGGCCCGTCTGCCGCAGGAAGTACGGCGTCAGGGCGTGACGGTGGAAAAGGGTTCCTCGTCCTTTTTGCAGGTGATTGCGTTCCTGTCGCCTGATGGCACGATGGATGACCTGAGCATCAGCAACTATGTCACCTTGAACGTCCTCGACCGCATCAAGCGCATTCCCGGGACGACCAATGTACAGATTTTCGGGGCCAAGGATTACGCCATGCGCATCTGGCTGAAGCCAGACCGGATGAAGCAGCTTGGAATCTCCGTAGGGGAGATCACCAGCGCGATCACCAGCCAGAACGCACAATTCGCGCCGGGCAAGATCGGCCAGAGCCCGAATGGCGGAGATCAGGATCTGGTTTATTCCATCACGACGCAAGGGCGGATGTCAGACGCCGGGCAGTTCGAGGACATCATCGTGCGCTCCAGTGCTACCGGGGCAGAGGTTCGCCTCAAGGATATCGCGCGTGTCGAACTGGGTTCCAAGGATTACGATTTTATCGGCCGGGTGAACGGGAAATCGGCCACCCTGGTTGGGGTGTTCCTGCAGCCCGGCGCCAATGCGCTCGGGGTGGCGGATGAAGTCAACAAGACCGTGGCCGAACTGGCTGCAGCGTTTCCAAAGGGGCTGGAGCGGGCGGTGGTGTATGACACGACCCGCTTTGTCAAAGTCTCGATTTACGAGGTGGTGAAAACCCTGTTCGAGGCCATGGTGCTGGTGTTCCTGGTGGTCTTGCTGTTCCTGCAGAATTTCCGCGCGACTTTGATCCCGACGCTTGCGGTACCGGTTTCCCTGATCGGGACTTTTGCCGGGCTGTATATGCTGGGATATTCCATCAATACACTGACGTTGTTTGGCATGGTGCTGTCGATTGGCATCGTAGTGGACGATGCCATCGTGGTGCTGGAGAACGCCGAGCGACTGATGCATGAAAGTGGGCTCTCCCCGCGGGCGGCAGCGATCGAAGCGATGCGGGAGGTGACCGGCCCGGTCATCGCCATCATGCTGGTGCTGATTTCGGTTTTTGTGCCGATCGCCTTCATCGGGGGGCTGGCCGGCGAGTTGTATCGCCAGTTTGCCATCACTATTGCCATTGCCGTATCGATTTCCGGGCTGGTGGCGTTGACGCTGACGCCAGCCTTGTGTGCGGTCATCCTCAAGCCGGAGCACAAGCAGGTGAATGGATTCTTCCGTGCTTTCAATCGTCTTTTCGGATGGATGACGCAGCGCTATACCGGGGGGGTAGCCTGGATGCTGAAACGCGCATTCGTCGGTATCGTGCTGTTCCTGGCGATGGTGGCTGCGACGGTGCAGTTGTGGCGCATGACGCCGACATCGCTGGTGCCGGACGAGGATCAGGGCTATTACATCTCAGCGGTATTCCTCCCGGACGGTGCCAGTCTGCAACGCACCGACAAGGTGGTGCAGCAGGTCACCCAGGCGATCAAGTCCAATCCCGCCAACGAGTACTCCGTGGCCTTTACCGGCATGGATTTCCTGGGCGGATCATTCAAGAACAGCGCAGCGACCATCTTTGCTTCCATGAAACCGTGGGAGGAGCGCAGCATGCCGTCTCAGGCGCTGGTCGGGGAATTTTACGGCAAGACTGCAGGCATCAAGGAAGGGCTGGCGCTGGCGTTCAACCCGCCCGCCATTTTCGGGCTGGGGAACTCCGGCGGTTTTGAAGTCAACATCCAGAACCGGGGTGAAGGGGGCTCGCAACGCCTGAACGAAGTCGTGCAGGCGTTTATCGCCAAAGCCTCGCAGGACAAGACCTTTGCCTTTGCCCAGACCCTGTGGCGGGCGCAGAGTCCGCAACTGTATGTGGATGTCGATCGTTCGCGTGCCGCAGCACTGGGAGTGAATCTGGAAGAGGCTTTCAATACGCTCTCTGCGACGCTCGGCACGTATTACGTGAACGACTTCAACAAGTATGGACGAACCTGGCAGGTGCTGATGTCCGCTGACAAGGAATACCGCAAAAAGCCAGAAGATATCGGGGCCTTGCACGTGCGCGGCGCAAACAACCAGATGGTGCCGATTTCGGCGTTTGCTACCGTGAAATACAGCAATGGCCCGGATACGCTTAATCGTTTCAACAATCTGCCTTCGGTCAAGGTGCTCGGCTCGGGCGCTCCCGGCGTGAGTTCCGGTGAAGCGCTCGCAGCAGTCGAAAGGATCATGAGGGAGGTCTTGCCGCCGGATTTCAGCTATGAGTGGAGCGGTGCGTCCTACCAGGAAAAGCGTTCCAGCGGTGCTTCCGGACTGGCGCTGGGGATGGCGGTGATCATGGTGTTCCTGATCCTTTCCGCCTTGTACGAGCGCTGGACACTCCCTTTCGCGGTATTGCTGGCATTGCCGTTCGGCCTGTTCGGGGCGCTGGCCATGGTCTGGGTGCGTAACCTGGCCTACGCGTTCCTGCTGCCGGGCGTTCCGATCCCGCCCCTGACCAACGATGTCTACTTCCAGATCGGCTTGGTCACTTTGCTCGGCTTGGCTGCCAAGAATGCAATCCTGATTGTCGAGTTCGCAATCATGAAGCAGCACGAAGAGGGACTGTCAGCCCGTGATGCGGTACTCGAGGCGGCACGATTGCGCTTCCGCCCCATCCTGATGACATCGATGGCGTTCATTCTGGGGGTACTGCCGTTGGCGATTTCGACCGGTGCGGGGGCTGGGGCTCGTCAATCGGTAGGTACCGGTGTCATGGGGGGGATGATGGCCGCAACGTTCCTGGCAATCTTCTTCGTGCCGTTGTTCTACAAGCTGATTGCGAGGAACGATATCAAGCGAGAGGTCATTAATGCGTAAATCCATGCTGGCTGTTGCGCTGGCAGTCATACTGCTTCCGGCCTGCGGCACGCTGCAGAGTCCCCATGAGAACCCGGCACCACTATTGCCCGAGGCCTGGAATGCCCCGCAGGGGTATCAGGCATCCAGTGCCGGCGAGCACTGGTGGACGCTGTTCCGCGACCCGGCGTTGGATGCCCTGGTCGATGAGGCGCTGGAGCACAATCACGATGTCGAGGCGGCAGCGGCGCGTGTACTGGAAGCGGAAGCGGCGCTGGGGATTTCCGAGGCGGATCGGTATCCGGTGGTCACTGCCAACGCGGGCGGTAATCGCAAACAGATTTCCCGGGTTGCCGCGATGCCGTTGTACGGTGGGGTGCAGCGCCAGCAGAATGACTTGCAAATGACGCTGGCCGCCAGTTATGAACTGGATCTGTGGGGCAAGTATCGCCGTGCCAGCGATGCCGCGCGAGCCCAATTGCTGGCAGCGCAGGCCGGCCGGGACACGGTCCTGCTGACCCTGATTTCCGACGTCGCTCAGCAGTATTTCAATTTGCTGGCAGCCGATGAACAGGTTGCGGTGATCCGCGATGTATTGCGCAGCCGCCAGGAGAGCCTGACGCTGTTGCAAGTCCGTTTCAGGAATGGTCTCGGCTCGGAGTACGAAATCCGGCAGGCGGAGGCGGAAGAGGCGGCCGTGCGGGCGCAGTTGAGCGGTGCGATGAAAACGCAGGAAAACCTGGAGTCCGTGCTCTCCATCCTGCTCGGACGTTCGCCGCGAGATGTGATGGAGGGGAAGGTCGCTCGTGGGTCGGTATTGCCGATGGATGGTCTGTGGGTACCGGATGGCCTGCCTTCTGAACTGCTGTTGCGCCGTCCGGATATCCGCGAGGCAGAACAGAAATTGCTGGCTGAAGACGCCCGGATCGATGCGGCCCGCGCCGAATTCTTCCCCACGATTTCCCTGACTGGTTATCTGGGTTTTGAAAGCGCGACACTTGCCAAACTGTTTACCGGGCCGGCTGGCATTTTCCAGTTTGCACTGGGTTTGTCTCAACCCCTCTTTAACGCCAGGCGCCTGGTTTTCAATGTCAAGGCTACCGAAGCGCACCGTGAGCAGGCGCTGGCCGCCTACAAGAAAGCCGTTGCCAGTGCGTTCGGCGACGTACGCAATGCACTAAACGCGCAAACGGCCGGACGGGACATGCTGAAGGCAGAATCCGAGCGTGTCTCTGCTTTGCAGGACACTCAGCGGCTCGCGAATCTGCGATTCCAGGGAGGGGTATCTAGCCGGCTGGAAGTGCTGGATGCCGATCGCCAGGTCTTGCAGGCCAGGTTGGCCCGGATTGATGCCGAGAATGCCCAGCGGGCTGCGGTCGTGAGTCTTTTCAAGGCGTTGGGGGGTGGTTGGATTGAAGCAGGCAAAGAGGAGTTGGCCGCCGGGTCGTAGACGTTACTGACGAGGCTTTGCTGTTTGCCTTGTCCCCTCTATCCTTATTTGGTGCCATCTCCAGAAACCATGCGTAAAAAAACCGCCAAAGGGCGGTTTTTTTACGATGTGAATCTTTCGTGCACTTATTTCGGGATCATGACACCCGTCAGTGCATGAATAACACCGTTGTCGGCATTGATGCCCTGACCGACGGTCGGGATACCATTGATTTTTACACCACCGGCAACAGACAGGGTGACATCCTCACCCTCGATGGTTTTGATCTTGCCGGCATCGACATCAGCCTTGGTCACCTTGCCATTGACCATGTGAAGGTTAATCATCTTTTTCAATGCGGCCTTGTCTGCAAGGAGTTGATCAAGCTTTGCCTTGGGCATGGCTGCAAAGGCGAGGTCTGTCGGTGCAAACACGGTTAAAGGGCCATTGACCTTGAACTCATTTTCGATCCCTGCGGATTTGATCGCCGAGAGCAGGGTCTTGAATCCCCCATCGTTAGACATGGTTTCCATCAGGTCATCTGCGAATGCGGATGTGGAAAGGCTTATCGTAGACAGCAGTGCAGCCATAATCAATTTCGATTTCAAGATCATTCTCCGTAATGATTAAAAGAATTTTTGAACAAAACAAAATCAAATGGTTCTATAAGAAAATATGATTTGTACAAAAATATATGAAGATTGTGGGGCACGAAGCTGACACCAGGCTTACATTCAGAATCTTCCGGAGGAGATTGTTCGTGAAAGAGAGTTAGAGGAGATCTTGCGGGTTTTGGTCGGGTGGGGATTCAGGTCTTGCGCAGGCCACGTTCGATTGTGACGCCGAGCTGTTTCACACCGGGCAGGATGCCCGGTTTACCCACCCTGAGCTTCACCCAGGGGGTGCCGAATTCAGTCATGATCAACTGGCACACGTGCTCGGCCAGAGCTTCTACCAGTCTGAAACTATGCTCGGCCAGCGTTTCGCGAATGCGGGCGACAATCTGTCCGTAATCGATGGTGTCGTCGATGGCGTCGGTCTGGCAGGAGCGGCTATGCGGCATGGCCAGTTCGATATCGAGCACGATGGTTTGCGGTTTCAGGCGTTCCCAGTCCGGGACGCCGAGGCGGGTTTCGACTTTGACTTCCTGCAGGAAAATGATATCCATATCGCTTACAATCCAGTTTTTCACAATTCTAGAGCATCTGTCATGAACGAGTGGGGATTTGTCGTCGGAGCGTATCTGCTGGGGTCGGTGGCCTTCGGTATCATCGTGAGCAAGCTGTTCGGGCTGCCAGATCCGCGCACGGTCGGCTCCGGCAACCCCGGCGCTACCAATGTGATGCGCAGCGGCAAGAAACTGGCCGCCCTGCTGACCTTGCTGGGTGACGCCGGCAAGGGGTGGCTGGCCGTGTGGTTGGCCCAGCACTACGGTCTGCCGCTGGAATGGGTCTGCGCGGTTGCCTTGGCGGTGTTCCTCGGTCACCTGTATCCGGTGTTTTACGGATTCCAGGGCGGCAAAGGAGTGGCAACGGTAGCCGGTATCCTGTTCGCGCTGTCGCCGGTGCTCGGGGCGAGTGTGATGGCAACCTGGGCGCTTGCTTTCTTTATGTGGCGTGTCTCTTCACTCTCTGCGTTGATCGCCGCCGGATTCGCTCCGGTTTATGCTGCTGCGCAGATCGGCTTCGGCTGGGTGGCCGGTACGGTGCTGGTGTTGTCGGTGCTGCTGGTGTGGCGCCATAAAACCAATATCCGGAAACTGCTGGACGGTACCGAATCGGGTTTCAGGAAACCGAAAGCCGGCGACCGGCCGCCGCAATAGCCTGTTCTCAGGGGGCGGTCAGTTCGGCGAGATCCCATCTCGGGCGCACGGTAAAGGCGTGGTTGCCGGCCTGCAGGTGCTTGAGGCGCATGGCGCCGGCAAAAGCGATCATGGCGCCATTGTCTGTACAGAATTCCAACCGGGGATAAGCCACTTCGAAACGGTGCTTGATCGCCGCACGGTTGAGCGATTCACGCAGGCGCTTGTTGGCGCCGACACCACCGGACACGATCAGCCTGTCCAGCCCAGTCTGTTCGAGTGCGTGAGTACACTTGGTCGTCAGCACCTCCACCACGGCTTCCTGAAAAGCATAGGCGATATCCTCACGCGCAGTTTTACCTTGGGAGGCCGTCAGAACGGCGGTCTTCAGCCCGCTGAAACTGAAATCCAGGTTGCCGCTGTTCAGCATGGGTCTCGGCAGCTTCAGGGTGCTCGCCCTGCCTTGCTCAGCCAATCGGGATACGGCCGGACCGCCCGGATATTCCAGACCCAGCAGTTTTGCGGTTTTGTCGAAAGCCTCGCCCGCCGCGTCATCCAGGGTATCGCCCAGCAGTTCGTATTCGCCGATCCCTGAAACACGCATCAATTGGGTGTGTCCCCCGGAGACCAGCAACGCGACAAAAGGGAAAGCGGGCGGATTGTCTTCCAGTAATGGTGCCAGCAGGTGACCTTCCAGGTGATGTACCCCGATCGCAGGGATGTCGAGCGTAAAGGCCAGTGCTTCGGCGATGCTGGTGCCGACAAGCAGGGCACCGGCAAGACCGGGTCCCTGGGTGTAGGCGATGGCATCGATGTCCTCCAGGGTGTGTCCGGATTCACGCAGGACCTGCTCGGTCAAGGGGAGTACGCGGCGGATGTGATCCCGCGAGGCCAGCTCCGGCACAACGCCGCCATATTCCGCATGCATCCTGATTTGCGAGTGCAGTGCGTGACCAAGCAGGCCGCAGGTCGTGTCGTAAAGCGCGATGCCAGTTTCGTCGCAGGAGGATTCGATGCCGAGAACGATCAAAGCGGTAAGTCCCGAAAGTGATTGATTAATTGCAAAGTGCTCGCTAGAATAGCAAACTTTTTCGTTGTCTCTCAAGGAGAGAAGGTTTCAATGACTACCGTACGTGTAAAAGAGAACGAGCCGTTTGACGTTGCCCTGCGCCGCTTCAAGCGCATCATGGAAAAGACCGGTCTGCTGACTGAACTGCGCGCTCGCGAGTTCTACGAGAAGCCGACCTGGGAACGCAAGCGCAAGGCTGCTGCTGCTGTTAAGCGCCAGTACCGCCGTCTGCGCAGCCAGACCCTGCCGCCGAAGCTCTACTAATCCCGTAGCACTGCCGTGTCACTCAAGATTCGTATCTCTGAAGATATGAAGGCCGCGATGCGCGCCAAGGACGCTCCGCGTCTGGGTGCGATCCGGCTGCTGCAGGCTGCCATCAAGCAGCGTGAGGTCGATGAGCGTATCGAACTGGATGACACGCAGGTGATCGAGGCGATCGAAAAGATGCTTAAGCAGCGTCGTGACTCGATCAGCCAGTATGAAGCAGCAAACCGCCAGGATCTTGCGGATGCCGAAAAGTACGAAGTCTCGGTGTTGCAGGAATATCTGCCCCAGCCGCTGACCGAGGCCGAAATCGCCGCCCTGCTGGATCAGGTGGTGGCCGATACCGGGGCAACTGGAATCAAGGACATGGGCAAGGTCATGGCGACATTGAAGCCGCTGGTGGTCGGGCGTGCCGATATGGGCAGCCTGTCCGGGCTGATCAAGGCGAGGTTGGGTGCGTAGTCTGAAGCGCATCTGTCCGGACCGAAATGAAAAGGAGCTTAAGGCTCCTTTTTTGTTTTATATTTCCAGCCATGGCCATCCCCGATAGTTTTATCCAGGAACTGCTGAATCGCGTCGATATCGTCGATGTGGTCGATGCCAGCGTGCCGCTCAAGAAGGCTGGTGCGAATTATTCCGCCTGCTGCCCGTTCCACAACGAGAAAACCCCGTCTTTCACCGTGAGCCCGACCAAGCAGTTCTATCACTGCTTTGGCTGCGGGGCGCATGGCACCGCCCTGGGGTTTCTGATGGAATATCAGGGCTTGGGGTTCGTCGAGGCGGTAAACGAGCTGGCCAAGCGCGTTGGCATGACCGTGCCACAGGAAACGCGCACAGTCGAGCAGGTGGCCGCGCAAAAGGCCGCGGTCGGCATGCACGAAGCCTTGCAGGTGGCGATGCATTATTACCGGGGCGAACTGAAGAAATCCGAGAAGGCGATTGCCTATTTGAAAGGGCGTGGGCTGAGCGGTGAAATTGCTGCGCGCTTCCAGATCGGTTATGCCCCGCCCGGCTGGCAGAACCTGGCTGCCGTGCTGCCGGAATATCAATCGGATGTGCTCACGGCTGCTGGGCTGGTTATCGCCAACGACCAGGGGCGGCGTTACGACCGTTTCCGCGACCGCATCATGTTTCCCATTCACGACCAGAAGGGGCAGGTGATCGGGTTCGGCGGGCGTGTCCTGGGCGGCGATGGCGACGATGCCGGCCCCAAGTATCTGAACTCTCCGGAAACGCCACTGTTCCAGAAAGGGCATGAGCTCTACGGACTTTTTCTGGCGCGCCGTGCCATTCGTGAGGCTAATCGCGTGCTGGTCGTGGAAGGCTACATGGATGTCGTGGCGCTCGCGCAGTACGGCATCGGCTATGCAGTGGCCGCGCTTGGAACGGCGACGACGCCTTATCACATTACCAAACTGATGCGGCAGACCGATGACGTCGTGTTTTGCTTCGACGGGGATGCTGCCGGCCGCAAGGCGGCGTGGCGAGCGGCGATGAACAGCCTGCCGGCGCTGACGGACGGACTGAAGCTGAGCTTCCTGTTTCTGCCGCCCGAGCACGATCCGGACAGTTATGTGCGTGAATACGGCAAGGAGGCTTTTGAGCGCGCCATGCAGGGGGCAATGCCGTTGTCGCAATACATTGTCGAAAAATTGGGTGAAGACAACGACCTGCTGTCCCAGGAAAGCAAGGTGCGTTTCCTGAACGAGGCGGAACCCATCCTGAAACAGATTCAGGCGCCCAGGCTGGGGCTACTCCTGCGCAAGCGTGTGGCCGAGCTGGCCGGTGTCTCGCTGGAGGAGCTGGAAGGGTCGCTGGGGTTGAAACAGACTGCGGTGAAGCGTGCATATCAACCGGCCCGCTCCAGTCGAAAGCCACCGACGCTGGTGCGGCGCCTGATCCACATGCTGCTGATGAGGCCGGCGCTGGCCGAGCGGCTGGATGGGCGTCTCGTCGCTGGCAAGGGGGTGGAGGATGAAATTTTACGCCGCATCCTTGAATTGATGCGGTCCCAGCCCCAGATGACTTCGGCGGCGCTGCTGCATGCATTGCAGGGCGACTTGCCGGAACAGTTGCGCACCGAGTTGAGCGCGGAGCTGATGGAGGCAGATGACGGTCTGGCGCTGGAGGAAGAGTTCGCCGGTGCCTTGCAGCAGTTGAGGGTGACGTGGGAGCGGCAGGTATCGACAGCGGCCGAGCTGCTGACATTGGCTCAGGAGAAGGGCTTGCAGGCCCTGACGCCGGAACAGCGAGCCCTGCTGCAGTCGAGTCGCTGGGGCCACGGCAAGAGCTGACAGCCTCGAAAAGGCTGTTTTGATATATAATACAAGGTTTTCCCATCAACCTGTTTTGGGGTCGAGCATGGCTGAAGAGCAACACAACGAGAAGTCCGAAGTCCAGTCCGGCAATGACGCAGATGTGCGTCGTACACGCCTGAAATCCCTGATCGTGCTCGGTAAAGAGCGCGGTTACCTGACTTACGCTGAAATTAACGACCATCTCCCGGATGACATCCAGGACAGCGAGCAGATCGATGGCATCATCGGCATGATCAACGACATGGGCATCCAGGTCTATGAAGAAGCCCCGGATGCAGAGGCGCTGCTGATGTCAGACGCACCTCCCGCCGTGACCGACGAAGATGCCGTGGAAGAAGCCGAACAGGCACTGTCTACGGTCGATTCCGAATTTGGTCGCACGACCGACCCGGTGCGCATGTACATGCGTGAAATGGGGACGGTCGACCTGCTGACGCGCGAAGGTGAAATCGAAATCGCCAAGCGCATTGAAGACGGTCTCAAGCACATGGTTCAGGCGATCGCCGCCTGCCCGACCACCATCGCCGAACTGCTTTCCATGATCGACAAGGTGCAGACTGACGAGCTGCGCGTGGACGAAGTCGTCGATGGGCTGATCGATGCCGATGTCGGTGTTGACGAAGCCATGGCTGCCAGTGAAGACAGCGACGAAGAGCCGGAACTGGAAAATGATGAGGACGAAGAAGACGAAGACGGTAGCAAGGCTGCCGCAATCTCTGCCGCGGCGCTGGCCGAACTGAAGGAAGAGGTTCTGAAGCGCTTCGCCGTCATCCGTGACGCATTCGAAAAACAGCAGGAAGTGCTGCAGAAGCATGGTTCCCAGCACAAGAGCTACAAGGCGCTGCAGGACGAAATCCTGAATGAGCTGATGGCGTTCCGCTTCTCTGCCAAGCAGGTCGAGGCGCTGTGCGACAGCGTGCGCGCCATGGTCGAAGAAGTGCGTACGCATGAACGCAAAATCATGGATTTCTGCGTGGAACAGTCTGGCATGCCGCGCCCGCATTTCATCAAGGTATTCCCAGGCAACGAAGGCAACCTGGACTGGTTCGAGGGCGAAATCGCTTCCGGCAAGCCCTATGCCTCCAAGCTGGAACGTCATCGCCACAACGTGATGGACCGCCAGCAGCGACTGCTCGATCTGCAGACCAAGGTTGGTCTGCCGATCAAGGAACTCAAGGAAATCAACAAGCAGATGTCCACCGGCGAAGCCCGTGCACGTCGTGCCAAGCGCGAGATGATCGAGGCCAACCTGCGCCTGGTGATCTCCATCGCCAAGAAGTACACCAACCGCGGCCTGCAGTTCCTCGACCTGATCCAGGAAGGCAACATCGGCCTGATGAAGGCCGTGGACAAGTTCGAATATCGCCGTGGCTACAAGTTCTCGACCTATGCGACCTGGTGGATCCGTCAGGCTATCACGCGTTCGATCGCCGACCAGGCCCGTACCATCCGTATCCCGGTGCACATGATCGAAACCATCAACAAGATGAACCGCATCAGCC
>JAKOVB010000009.1 GCA_029782295.1 Pseudomonadota bacterium | reverse complement strand
AGGCCGCGACCGCCGCCTTGGGCACCGCGGCGACCTACCTCTGGGGAGGGTGGGATGGCGTGCTCATGGCTCTGGTGGTGTTGGTGTGCATCGACTACGGCACTGGAGTGGCAGCCGCCTGGGTGGGTCAAAGGCTCTCCTCGCAGGTAGGGGCCAGGGGCATAGCCCGAAAGATCGGCATCTTCCTCGTCGTGGCGGTGGCCAACGTGCTCGACAACACTGGCGGCCTGGGTGAGCCGATCCTGCGCACGGTCGCGTGCTGGTTCTATATCGCAAACGAGGCCCTGTCCATCGTCGAGAACCTGGGCGAGACTGGGGTGCCCATCCCGGGCCGGCTGCGTCAGGCACTGGCCGTGCTGAGGGACAGGTATGACGGCGAGGTGGGGCGGTAGTGCTGTTTCACGAACCCCGCTTCCCGCCGGAGGCTGAGACGTGGGATGAGCTGTACATCGTCCCGTTGCAGGACTTGCATATTGGAGATCCGCGGTTTCGGGAGGACGTCTTCCAGGCCATCAAGGCGTGGCTGTTGGAGGCCCCGAACAGGTACGCCATCATCAACGGCGACCTGTTCAATGTGGCCCTCAAGCGCAGTGTCAGCAGTGTATACGAGGACACCATGAATCCGAGGGAACAGTTGAGATACGGGCGCAAGTTGTTCGAGGGCCTGCAGGGGCGCATCCTCTCGGCCACTACGGGTAACCACGAGGAGCGGATCACCAAGGAAACGTCCATCGACATCATGGAGGAGTTTGCCGCGTGGCTGGGGTGTGTCTACGACCCCGCCGGGGTGTGCCTCAAGCTGAAATTCGGCAAGGACAGTCGCCACAGCAACCCGATGGTGTACGCCCTCTACCACACCCATGGTGCCAGCAGCGCCCAGCTCATCGGCGGGAAGGCCCTGTCCATGGAGCGGTTGATCCAGAGCATTCCGCTGGCCGACGTGGTGGTGACAGGGCACACCCACGCCAAGATTGCGTTCAAGGACCGGGTGCTGGTGCCTGACCTCCGCTGGAACAAGCTCGAGTACCACGAACGGACCTGTGTCAACGGCAGCGCACTGCTCGACTGGGGCGGCTACGCGGAGCGCAAAGGGTATCGTCCGAGCGCCCTGGGTCCGGCGCACATCCGGCTGATCGGCAAACGCAAGGAGGTGACGGTGACGATATGAGTACTGTCACGGACGAGTGCTTCCTGGTAAACGGAGGCGGAAAATAATGGTCAAATGTCCAGAGTGCGGATCCCCGATATATGTGCATGGCCGCTGCTGGGCGTGTCATTGTTGCGGTTGTGAGGGATGTGGAACAGCCGGATTGGAGGTGGTGCAGAGTGCTGAAGCACAGCCTAGAGGATCAGCTGATACTCCACGAGGGGCTTCGCCTGGAGGTGTATAAATGCCCGGCTGGGTACTGGACTGTCGGGGTGGGCCGTAACCTTGAGGGCAAGCCACTAAGGAAAGGGGAGCAGGAGTACATCTTCAAGCGGAGCGGTTTGGCCCCTGATGAAGTGATCGAGGTACTCAAAGAGCGCGGCATAACTAAGGATGAG
>JAKOVB010000006.1 GCA_029782295.1 Pseudomonadota bacterium | reverse complement strand
CGGACGCTGGAGCGATGGACGGAGACGGCAAAAGAAGTCCTTAGAATCGACACCGGCAATGGGGTCCACGGTCTGCGTGGGGCGTTTGCTCAGGAGCGGTTGAGTGCGTATATCGAGCGGGGTCTCTCGCACGAGCAGGCGTTGAGACAGGTGAGCCAGGATCTGGGTCATAACAGGATCAGCGTGCTCCGGCACTACCTGTAGTTGCGGTAACCAGGGAAAATGTGCTAGTCTGTGAACAAAATGAGGCCGGAAAATGGCGAAGCCGTTTGCCCAGACCGACCAGTCGAAGTGGCAAACGGCTCCCGAGAGGTAAACTTGCTGGAGCCTAGTTTACCACGTTGAGTGGTCGTTATGCAAGTCCCAACCTCTCGGGTCGCCGTCGGCCTCCCGGGAGGTTTTTATGTTGGACAAGCTGAGGTTGAGAAACGCAATTAAAGAGGCGATTAATAAATCCCAGCTAGAGACCATCATCGCGAGGATTCTCGATGATGAGGAAGGGTTTGCTCGGGCCAAGGAGTTGCAACAAGCGGTCGCGGATCGTCTGCGTCGAGCTGGCTGGGAGACGCACGCGATCAAGGTGAAGAACTGCTTTTGCAGGGGGCATCTTGAACTTTGGGATCGTGGAGAGGGCGATTTCCAAAAGCGGTGGATGCCTCGAATCAGCTACATGCAGCACCCGAGGGGTCATGATGTGGCGATCGGAGCCTGCGGCCTCCCTAAATTATGTCCATTTCATGCAAGGATGGAAACGCGGCGACGTCTCGAACGGTACTTGCCGTATGTCCAGGTGGCGGCGGAATCTGGGCAACGACTCAAATTCGTGACGCTGACCACGATGAATGTTTCGGCGGGCCGTCTACAGGAGGGATGGGACGAGATCTGGTCTGCGTGGGCTAAGCTTCGCCGGTCTGATTGTTGGACAGCGAGTGCGGCCATTGCAACGTTTGAGGTGACCTGGTCGGATTACGACGGTGGGAGCTGGAACGTGCATTTGCACATACTCGCTGCTGTCCCTCAAGGCGTCGATTTTTCCTATCGGCGGATCCAACAGCGGTGGCAGGAGATAACAGGTGCTCGGATCGTGGACTTCAAGAATGTAAAGTCATGGTCGAAGGAAGGGCTGGTCAAAGGGGTCGCTGAGGTTCTCAAGTATGTCTCGAAGTTCGAAGTTGTCGGTACCCTATCGGATTCGGCATTTGCGGAGTGGGTTCAGACAGTGTTTGGGCGGCGAACTTTGCGATCGTACGGCCAATGGTATCGGCTCCAGGATCTTGACCTGGACGAGGAGGAGCCGGTGGGCGAGCTGGTGGCCGCGTTTGACTGGTGCTGGTCGGAAGCCGGGGGTCTCCGCGTTTTCTTGATACAAGTGAATAAGTCGCTTACGGCGGAAGAGCATTCCCAGGAGTTTGGGTCTTATGAGCTTAGGAATTTAGCTCTTGCTCGTGCCGGTCCGGGGTAAGAATGCTCTCCGATGCCCAAGGATAGTGCATTCTTTAAGAACCCGATGCCTGTCGGGTTATTTGCCGCGTCCAGAAATCGCAGGGGTACCCTCTCTGCCCACGAAGTCTAAGGGTGTCGTCTATACCCGAAAAGATCCTTGGTTGGCCTAAGTGCCGCATTAAAAGGCGTTCATGACGCTGTCAACCCCGAAGAGCGAAGCGTGGGTTGATAGTGGCATGAACGCCTTTTATCCTTTGAGAGGCCAAGCAAGGATCGCTTTTTGACTACGGGCGAGTGAAATCGTTAAACTGCCTCCGGTTCCTCTCGCACCAAGAAGCGGGCTGTTATAGCACGTTGATTTTGATCCCAGACGAAAGGAGTTCCCAGCCAAGAGGTTTTTCTTGTCGTCGGTGTCGTGTCGTGTTCGTCCCGTAGTGCAGCGTCCGTCAGCCATTACAGGCGTTTGCCTGAAGGGTCATCGGTTGCTCGATCGGTGCCCCTAAAAACCCTTACGGCATTCGTGCCGGTTATTGTTAACGAAGGTTAGGGCGGGCGGATTGTTGCGGCGGAGACGTTGACGCGTGAGGCGGCGATAGGAGCGGCTGGGTCCGCTGGCTCGTTGAGGGTATCGGGGGGAGCGTGTGTGCGGGCCTTACAAAACGTTGGGGGTCCGGTTTTTTGCAGAGGTCAGTGTCGCTGTAACGAGCGGGCGGCGACAGCCGAACGACGTTTCAGCGACACGGTGCAGGAGGGGGTGGCGATGGCAGGCAGCATCAAGGGGCAGATTGTTGCGGCACTAGGGGCGATTAAAGCAAAGCCTGGCGAATCCCGTCATATCGACAAGCTCAAGGGAGACGGGTCGCATCTGCAAAAACTTTATGGTCACAAAACGTATGAGCGTTATCGAGACGCTCTCATTCCGTTTGCACAATGGGCTAAACAGGAATATGGCGTAAAGCTTCTTGCCCAAATCCCCCCGGAGGCGGCGGCTCGCTATGCCGCGGAGCAGAATTGGACCGCAGGGACACTCAAAACGTTCGTTGCAGCCGTCAATAAGCTAGAAATCGGCATAAGGAAAGCGTTTGGACGAGTCGTTGATCTGGGATCCAGGAATGTTGAGACAGGGACGCGGTCGCTCGCGGATCGCACAAATATCAGGCCTTTTTCGCCTCAAGACGCACGGGCCATTGTCGATTGGGGTTATAGTCGGGCGGAGCGGCTCGGAAACGTGGCCCCGGCAATCGGACTGCATTTAGCGTATGGGGCAGGTCTGCGGGCGTCGGAGGTTGTGGGTCTGCGAGTGGGGCAGATCGACGTTGAAAATCGGAGGATCATCGACGTCGAGGGTAAGGGGGGCCGCCTGCGAACGGTGGAAAATATCCCGCAGTCGCTTATGGATCGTCTAAAGGCGGCGTGCGAAGGAAAACGCCCGGATGATCGTGTGATCGACTGCTCGCGTCGGACGCTGGAGCGATGGACGGAGACGGCAAAAGAAGTCCTTAGAATCGACACCGGCAATGGGGTCCACGGTCTGCGTGGGGCGTTTGCTCAGGAGCGGTTGAGTGCGTATATCGAGCGGGGTCTCTCGCACGAGCAGGCGTTGAGACAGGTGAGCCAGGATCTGGGTCATAACAGGATCAGCGTGCTCCGGCACTACCTG
>JAKOVB010000003.1 GCA_029782295.1 Pseudomonadota bacterium | reverse complement strand
ACAAGCAGAAGAAGACGGTCAACGCGACGATCAGCTTCAGCTACCATAAGCTGCAGGTTCGCGTTGCCGTCGAACTCGTGGCTGCTACGGTGGCGCTGCCGGTGTTTGAGGCGACGATTGCTGACAACATAGCCGAGGCTATGGTCGCGGCTCTTGATGAGGCGATCTTGGTAGGCAAGGGAAACGGCCAGCCGCTGGGCATCATAAACCACAAGAACATTCCGGCGGAGCAAATTGTGGAGATTGGCGCTGCTGACTTCGGCAAGTACGAGACCTGGACCGAGCTGCTCGGCAAGGTGCCGCGCAGCTACCGCAGCGGCGTTGCCATCATCATGAACGACGCTGACTGGAACAAGTACATCGTCGGCATGGTGGACTCGGCCGGCCAGCCCATCGCTCGGGTCAACTATGGCCTGAACGGCACCATCGAGGAACGGCTGCTTGGCCGCGAGGTCATCGCCATCGAGGAGTATCTGCCGTCCATCGACGCCGCTGAGGAGGACGCTGTGGTGGCGATCCTGGTGCGGTTGGAGGACTACATGGTGAACTCTAACATGGGGATCACCTATCGTCGCTACTTCGACGAGAACACCGACGAGTGGATCAGCAAAGCCACGATGATCGCCGATGGCAAGCTGGCCGACCCGAACGGCGTTGTGCTCATCAAGAAGGCCCTCGCCGAATGAGGCTGTGGCCGTGAATGACGGGCGCCGGGTGTCGATTGGTGCCCGGCGCTCTCTTTCGCTGAGGTGATGGACGATGGCTCTAATCGATGACGTGAAGGCAGCCCTGCGGGTCGATGGCACAGAGCATGACACAGAGATCAGTGATCTGATTGATGCGGCCCGACAGGATCTCGTCTTGAGCGGCGTGTCCCAGGAGAAGGCCAACGACCCCAACGACCCACTCATCAAGCGGGCTGTCATCGTCTACTCCCGGGCTCAGTTCGAGTGGGACCACCCGAATGCGGAGCGGCTGCAGGCGGCCTATGATATGCTCAAAGCACACCTCTCCCTGTCGGCCGATTACAGGGCCACGTAAGGAGGTGCGGTCATGGCATTTCAGGTCAGCACGATGCGCCATCGCATCGAGATCGGCCGGTACGTTGAGGGCCGTGATGAATGGGGCGACCCGTTGCCTGAACTCGTGTGGCAGCGGGTCGCCGCTGTGTGGGCCGCAGTTGAGGCCTTGACCGGGCGCCTGTACTTCGAGGCGCAGCAATCGAACATCCAGGCCGACCATCGCAT
>JAKOVB010000147.1 GCA_029782295.1 Pseudomonadota bacterium | reverse complement strand
TACGCCCACAACAGCCAGATTCTGGTGAAGGAAGGCCAGGAAGTGACCAAGGGCCAGAAGATCGCTGAAATGGGCAGCAGCGACACCGACCGGGTCAAGCTCCACTTCGAAATCCGCAAGCTGGGCAAACCCGTCGACCCCACCAAGTACCTGCCTGCCGCTCCGGGCGCATGATGCCGCAGGACGACGACAGCCGCCCACTGGTGTTCAAGGGGCGCGGCGCCGTCAGCAATGCCGTCGGTCGCTTCGAACAACACACCCGCGCCCAATTCGACGACGGCTGGGGATCCCTGGACGAGATCCCTGACCTGCTGCGTACCGAGGTCTCCATCGATGCGACACGGGCGGCCATCAACTACGTCAGCTCCCCTGACCTGCCCTTTGACCGCACGATCAATCCCTACCGCGGTTGCGAGCATGGCTGTATCTATTGCTATGCACGTCCTACGCACGCCTACCTTGGATTGTCACCGGGACTGGATTTCGAAAGCCGCCTGCAGGCCAAGCCGGACGCGCCAGCCCTGCTGCGCAGAGAACTGGCGAAAAGCAGTTATCGTTGTGCGCCGATCGCGCTCGGCATGAATACCGATGCCTACCAGCCGATCGAACGCGAATACCGCATCACGCGCGGCATCCTGGAAGTACTTTCAGAAACGCGCCATCCGTTCAGCCTGGTCACCAAATCCGCGATGGTGGAACGGGACATCGACCTGATCGCGCCGATGGCCGCCGAGGGCCTGGCAGTGGTCTACGTCTCCATCACCACACTGGACCGCACACTGGCGCGGCGACTGGAACCTCGGGCAGCCGCACCGGAACGCCGGCTGGAAACCCTGCGGCGACTGACCGAAGCCGGCATTCCTACCGGCGTCATGACCGCGCCGGTCATTCCCTCCCTCAACGACGCCGACATGGAACGCATCCTAGAACTGGCCGCACAGGCCGGGGCGCGTCACGCTGGCTATGTCCTGTTGCGCCTGCCCAACGAACTGGCAGATTTGTTCGAGGACTGGCTAAAGACTTACTACCCCCTCAAGGCGGCGCATGTGATGAGCCTCATCCGGCAGAGCCGGGGCGGGAAGGCCTACGATGCGGACTTTTCTACCCGCATGCGGGGACAGGGACTGTTCGCTGAGATGATCGCCCGGCGCTTCAGGCTGGCATGCAAACGCCTGTCTTACGACAAGGCGCGGTTGGAACTGGATTGCTCGCGTTTCGTCCCGCCGTCCGTCGCGGACGGGCAACCGGCATCACCGCAGATGAAGCTTTTCTGACAGGCTTGACAGCCTGTCGGGCCCTGCACTATGTTGAGGGCTGTCTTAATTGGATTGGCACATAGAAATGGCTCAGAACCGCCCAGAATCACTGGTTTCCATCCTGAAGGCCCTCGGCGAATTCGTGCTGATAGTGTTCGGCCTGATCGGGATTTCCGTTGAGGTTTTCCACGAGCAGGGCCTGCTGAAAAAATTGCTGAACACCATCATGAACGCGGCCATGGCCAGTTCGATGCTGATGATCGTGGGCATTCTGGTTGCGCTTGCGATGCTGAAAATCTGGTACGACAGCGTATTTTCAACGGCGGAAAACGCCCATGCACTGGGGGACTTTCTGATGAAGGCGATGATGGCCGCCGGGGTATTCTACGTATACGTGTTCCTGACCACTGGCGGATTCAAACTTTAGGACAACCCGGCGGCCCGGATGCGCAGGCCGCCGGCGCTAGCTCAGGACTGACCTTCGAGGCTGGCGTAGTACTCGCGTACCTGGGTCATGTCGTAGGCACGGGCCCACTTGATGATTTCTTCCAGCGCAGGAGCGCTGACATCACCGACCTGATTCAGGATACTGGCCTGCTCACGCACCACCATGATGCCCGGGATCTTTTCCACGTTGAAGAACTCCCCGATCTCCGGATCGGTTTCAGTGTTGACCATGCCGAACACGATGTCCGGATGGCCTTCGGAAACCTGCTTGAACGTTTCCGTGAATGTCATGCAGGGATCGCACCACGGCGCCCAGAAGTCGACGATGACGATGTCATTGTTTTCCACGGTTTGCTTGAAATTGGCTTTGGTAAGCTCGACGACAGCCATGACAGTATCCTTTACGTGAACGAAGGCGGCATTTTATCATCTGATCCTCAATTCAGGAGACGTCAATGGAACAATCAGGAAAACGCCGCTGGGGCCTCTGGCTGGGTATCGCGCTGACCGTCCCGCTTCTGCTGCTCGCCGCCTACACCTGGCTGGTCCTGCACTGGTCCTACTCGACCGGCGAGCGCGCGGGCTACGTGCAGAAATTCTCGAACAAAGGCTGGGTATGCAAGACCTGGGAAGGGGAACTGGCGATGGTGTCCATGCCGGGTACCATGAGCGAGAAGTTCTATTTCACCGTGCGTGAAGAGGCCGTCGCAGCGAAGATCAACAATTCGCTGGGCAAGAAGGTCACCCTCACCTACGCGCAGCATGTCGGCATCCCGACCACCTGCTTTGGCGATACCGAATATTTCGTCAACGACATCAAGGTCATCGAATAACCCTCTGCCCCTTGCGCCAGCTCGTCAGGCGACGGGTCTGGCCCACGCGCTGTCGAAGAACAGTTCGCCCAGTTCACGACGCTTGCGCGGTGCGTTTTCCCGCTCGGCGACTTCGGCACTGAAGGTGGCCGGATCGGCCGGATAGCCAACGGAAATCATCGCCATCACGGTGTACTGCTCAGGCACCCCGGCCAGGGCACGTGCCTTCTGCGCATCGAATCCGCCCATCTGGTGGGCCATCAGCCCCAGCGCCTCTGCCTGCAGGCACAGGTTCTGCGCTGCGGCACCGGTATCGTACTGGGCATGGCGGTTGGGCTGGCTGTTATGGCCGAACAGGGTATCGGCCGTCACCAGCACCAGTACGGGCGCATCCTGCACCCACGCCTGGTTGCCCGGCATCAACGTATCGAAAGCAGCCTGCCAGGCGTTGGCATCCGTGTCCTTGTTCCAGACCACGAAGCGCCACGGTTGATCACCATAGCAGGAGGGTGCCCAGCGGGCGGCTTCCAGCATGGAAAGCACCTGGTCACGGCTGACAGGCCTGGACGCATCGTAGGCACGTCCGCTCCAGCGGTTGGCAATGATGTCATGGACGGGAACTTGGGTCGTCGCGGGTTTCTTCATGGAGACTCCTTCATTGAAAT
>JAKOVB010000144.1 GCA_029782295.1 Pseudomonadota bacterium | reverse complement strand
CAGTCCGGGACCTTGAGAGCTTCGACTGGTTCGAGGCGCTGGACCCTATCCGTCGGAAGGTGGTCATCGACATGAGGTACAACCTGGGACCCACGCGCTTCCGAGGCTTCAAAAAGATGATCGCTGCCTTGGCCCGGGGTGACTACAAGGCAGCTGCTGCCGAGATGGTGGACAGCAAGTGGTATCACGAAGTGGGCAACCGCAGCAAGCGGTTGGTGCAGATGATGGAAACTGGCGAGGACTATGAGTACTAAAAAGGAGGATGTATGATGGGATTTGTCAAGTTCATTAAGACCTTGTTGGTTATTGCTGGGTTCATTGTCCCTCTGGCTGGTCTGGCCGAGATTAAGCACGATGAACCCAAACAAGGAGAGAAAAAGAAAGCCGAAGTTTTAGCTGAGCTGAAAGTACAGATGGACAGGGCTGGGATTAAGTTACCAGCATGGATTGAGAAGTACACGGATTTGATCCTCGGTCTTGTCATTGACTTCGTTGTATTCCTAATGAACAAATTTGGTTTTTTCGATGGTGGCGAGACTTCACCCGCCGAGTAGAGCAGCTGGACGAAAACCCCGTCTTTTGGCAAGGCCGCGAGTGGACCAGTGCACAATGGAGAGCATACCAAGACGCTCTAGCCAGGAGCGAAAAGCAATGGCAGGAGGCCAACAAAGCTCTAAAGCCTGACCTGCCACCTCTCAAAATAGGTGATAAAATCTGGGGCGAGTTACAGCCCAAGGTCACAATTAACCCCCGATCCGAGTGATCGGGGGTCTTTGTGTTCTTTCCATCCGGTCTTACCTCCTACTACCCCTGGGTAGCCTCCAGTTTCATACCATCCATGATGTGGTTGACTACATCGGTCTTGGCCTTCAGGGCGGCGTACACCTGCTCGTCCACCGTGCCATTGGCGATCAGGTGGTAGAACCGTACCGGTCGAGTCTGGCCAGGCCGGTTGATGCGGCGACGGCTCTGGTCGTAATCTCCCAGCGAGAACCCCAGCGAGTAGTAAACGCAGTAGCAGGCCCGGGTGAGGTCCACGCCAGCGCCGCCGGCCCGGATTTGGACAGCGATCACACCGGCTGGACGATCGCCAGGGTTCTCGGTCTTCCAGTCCTCAAGCTGGTTAATCCGTCCGGACAATTCGTAATAACGGCGGCCGGCGGCCTCCACTTTCTGACGGATAGAATCAGCGTCGTGGGTAAACCGAAAGAATACCACCAAGGGCTCATGGGCCGGGAGGTCCTCTAATAGGTCTGCCAGCAGCTCCTGCTTGCCGGTGTCGATCTGCTGCAGGTGGGTGGTACCGCTCTCATCATCCTCTACCGGCAGGAACCCAGAGGTGATCTGCTGCAACCGCAGAAGCCGGGTCAGGGCGCTGGCGACTGTTACCTTGCCGGATCCCACGTCGGCAACCATATCTCTGTACAGCGTGGTATAGGTCTTCCGGGCAGAATTGCTGAGGTTAAACCGGCGCTCCTCATCCATCTCTGGCGGCAGGTCCAGAACGTCGCCAGTCCGGACTCGGAAGGCGATCGAATACATCCGCTCCTGGAACTCTTGGTCTAGTTTTGGGCTATAGTAGGGGTTCGGTTGACCGTCCGGCAGGGTAGGACTGACCCGGTAAGCGATCACCTGGTAGCCGCCATACCCGCCCATGACGGCGTATCGGTCCCGGAAAGCGCTGAAGTTGGTGCCAAATATTCCCGGGTCCAGGAAGCGGTACTGGGCATAGACGTCCAATGGGCTATTATGTGCTGGCGTCCCAGTCAAGGCCATCCGATACGGCACCCGCTTGCCAAGAGCGGTACAGTAGAGACTAACCCGGGAGCCGGGACTCTTGATTCGGTGAGATTCATCCAGCACCACACAATCCAGTCCGGCCTGCTTTAAGAAAGATCCCAGCGGCTCACGCCAGACGCTCTCGTAATTTACCACCAAGATAACTGGCCTGCCGGCCTCCTCCGCCTGGGCTAGCGCAGCTTTGGCCTGCTCCATCTTCTTGCCGGCGGTAGATCCGTCCAGGATCACCACGTTAATGGGGATATGGGAGTACATCGGCACCTGCCGGGCCCAGACGTCCGCCTTGGCGGACTTGGGGCAGACCACCAGCACCCGCTTGTGGTTCCGGTTAGCGATCAAGTCTACCGCCACCTTAGTCTTGCCGGACCCCATCTCCATGAATAGCCCTACAGCAGGCAGATTCTTGGCGAATTGGAATGCCCGCTTCTGGTGGGTCCAGGAAGAGGTGCCGCTGGGGTGGTCCGGCAGCTCATCATCGCTTATCTGTTTGGCGGTGGCGGCTTTAGTGATAGTACTAGCCATCGCCAAGACGTCGGGGTGAATGTGCTCGCTCTGGATGTGCTTGGCAATGGCGGCAGCTACCGCCGGTGTCGCCGGATATTCCCAGGCCTGTAGCTCCCTGTTCCATCGGGCACTTGGGATGCTCTTAGCGATGTGGTTCATCTCGAACCGGCACCACCAGTAAATCCGACCGTCCCGGCAGATAACGAAGTATTCAGGCTGGGTGGTATTCTTGGTCTCGTTCGTGTCCTTCATCTCGCTTACCTCCACGATCTCGATTGCCTTGATGGCGGATTTGGGAAGCCAGCAGTCCACCTTAATCTCCCGAACCTTCGCCCGGATGGACTCCAACATCTCCTCCGTCCAATCGTCCAAGTTCCGGTTCGGGTAGGGGATGCCCAACTTGCCGGCGCACTCCGGCCCGATACCTACCAGCCTACTGGCTGGGTGGGTCAAAGCTGCGCCA
>JAKOVB010000134.1 GCA_029782295.1 Pseudomonadota bacterium | reverse complement strand
TCAAACAGTTTCTGCGCAGCGAGCCTGGCAGCGGCGTCTTGCGCCGGAGCAAGCGGTTCAAGATCTACCCCGTCACGACCTGCGACGTAGGCTGGACCGCCGACGTCATCGTCGTAGTCCGAACCGTCCTCGTTGATGGCGTAGTGCGCGTCCCGAGTCAGATCCGTTCCGACCAACTGCGAGAGATACACCCACGTCCAGCATCGCTGTAGGTCACCCTGATCGTGTTCCTCAATGAGCTGGAGCATGGCGTCCGTATCTCCCCTCTCGGCAGCCAGCGTCAGCCAATGCTTGGCGTCTGAAGTGCGGCCCATGCGTTCTGCGATCGCCGCAATCGCTGCTGGGTCAGCATCGACGCCGTGGCGCGGCTGCTCGAAGAAGGACGGATCGTCAAATTGATCCGCCAAGTCGAGAAGTGCATCCTGATTCCCCAGTCGACTGGCCTCCCTCAGGTGCCGCGAATACTTCTCGGCTTGAGCGAGACGAGCCTCGTGGGCTTCGGCCCACTCCTTTTCCACCCCCGTCAGGACACGGCCCTGCTGCCCCTGAGAGTACCAATAGGAGCTTCCAGCGTCCGGGTCGTCTTCATCGTCAGGGGCGTGTATCAGCGCCAGCGCGTAGTGAGCCAGGGCATTGCCCTTACTAGCCGCCGCAGCCAATCCATCTAGAAGGATCGGTCCGAACGCCTCGTCGGTAGGGTCGAATAGCTCATCCTCGTCGTATTCGAGCTCTTCGTCTTGGCTGGACGACTCCCCTCTCAGGCGACTGACCAATGACGAGATGCTGGCGACACCGATCTGGCGCTCTGCCAGGAAAGATTCCAACGCCGACGACGCCGGAATCACGGTGTCAGGTTGATACCCAAGCTCGATGCAACGCCGCTTGATGAGCGCACTTTGCGGGACCAACCGCCGGTCGTTCTGGCGAAGTTCAGTGAGCACGGTGTCAACGCCAAACGCGGCGTGAGAGTTGAAGCCGAAGGAAGCTGCCAACAGCTCGTAGACGTGGGCTCGCTTGAATGAGCCACCAGTGCTGGCCTGAAGGTGCTGCTGCGCGGAATACGCGAGTTCTTTGATTGTCATGACAAACCTTTCCTCAATGCCACGCCGATTTCGGGTCAGGCGCACACGTTTAAGTCCCCGACGACGAGGCTCAAAGAGAGGTTTTCAGTGACAGTGAGGCAACGCCTTTTTTTACTCGTGTGCAAGTAAGGTGGGCACCTAGGACAATTTTACCCCTGTGCCCCCGCTCGGTCTACATGAGCTTGGCCCGCTGCTCATCCCACAGCGCCGGCGGATCAACCGCCAGATCGAACAACGTGATGTGATTAGGCAGTGCGTCGTCCAGGATGGCCGCCACGATGTCGGGCGCCAGCGTCGTCAGGTTGACCATGCGGCTGACGTAGCTGTTGTCGATTCCTTCTCGCGTGGCGATCTCCTTCAAGGACTTCGCTTCCCCCGATTCCAGCATGGCCAGCCAGCGGTGCCCCCTGGCCAGCGCCAGTTGAATGGAGGTCGGCGCCACGTCCCACGGTCTGACCGGGGCGGTTTTGCCATTCGGCAAGGTGACCAGTTTGCGACCACTGCGGCGTTTGATCTGGATCGGCACGGACAGGGTCAGCCGACCATCACTTGCCTCGACGATGTCCGTCTCGCCGGTTTTCTGGATGCGGATGTCGCTCATGCCAGGGCCTCCTCAGTTTGCGCGACCGGCTCGGGACGCAGTTCCAGCACCAGGCGTTCGATGCCGTTGGCGCGCAGTCGCACCTCGAGGTCATTGGGCGACACGATCACCTTCTCGACCAGCAATTTCACGATCCGTGTCTGCTCCGCCGGGAACAGTTGATCCCAAATCGCGTCGAGCCGGGTCATGGCCACGGTGATCTTGGCCTCGTCCAGCGTTGGGTCGAGCTTGATCGCTTGCGGCAGCATGTCCCCGAGCAGATTCGGGGCACGTAGGATCGCACGCAGTTGATCGAGTACCGCCGATTCGAGTTCTGCGGCCGGCAGTCGCGGCAGTCCCGAGGCGCCCGCGTGTTCCTTGGCGTCGCGCTGGGGCACGTAGTAACGGTAGCGCCGGCCATTCTTTTTGGTGGTGTGCCATGGCGACAGCGCGCGCCCGTCGTTACCGAACACGATGCCCTTCAGCAGATAGGCCACGGTTGCCCGAGTCGCGTTGCCTCGCACCCGGCCATTGGTGGCCAGGATCGCGTGGACGCTGTCCCACAGTTCGCGGCTGATGATGGGCGGATGCTCGGCCTGGTACCACTGGTCCTTGTGCCGCAACTCGCCAAGGTAGGTCCGGTTGCTGAGGAGCTTGTAGATGTGGCCCTTGTCGATCGGTCTGCCATCGCGAGTCTTGCCGTCTTGTGTGGTCCACGCCTTCGACATCACGCCATCCAGTTTCAGCTCCTTGACCAGTGCGGTGCTGGAGCCGAGTTCGACGAAACGCTGGAAGATGTGCCGGATCAGTTTGGCCTCGCGCTCGTTGGGCACCAACCGTCGGTTCTCGACGTCGTAGCCCAGCGGCGGCACGCCCCCCATCCACATACCCTTGCGCTTGCTGGCTGCGATCTTGTCGCGGATGCGCTCGCCAGTGACCTCGCGCTCGAACTGCGCGAAGGAGAGCAGGATGTTCAGCATCAGCCGACCCATGGAGGTCGTCGTGTTGAACTGCTGGGTGACCGACACGAACGACACCCCGTAGCGCTCGAACACCTCGACCATTTTGGAGAAGTCCGCCAGGCTGCGTGTCAGGCGATCGATCTTGTAGATGACGACCACGTCGATTTTGCCGGCTTCGATGTCCGCCATCATTCGCTGGAGCGCCGGGCGTTCCATGTTGCCGCCGGAGAAGGCCGGATCATCGTAATCGTCGGCAACCGGTATCCAGCCTTCGGCGCGCTGGCTGGCAATGTAGGCATGACCAGCATCGCGCTGGGCGTCGATCGAGTTGTATTCCTGGTCCAGCCCTTCGTCGGTGGATTTGCGCGTGTAGACCGCACAGCGCATGCGGCGCTTCAAGACTTCGCTCATCGACCACCTCTCTTCTTGTTGGTGGGCTTGGTCTTGGCATTGGATGGCGGCTTGAGTCCAAAGAACAGCGGCCCTGACCAGCGCATGCCGGTGATTTCGCGGGCGATCATCGAGAGGCTCGGGTACATGCGCCCCTGGAAGTCATACTGGCCGTCGGCGGTTGCGATCACGCGGTACTCGACGCCTTTGTATTCGCGGACCAGCACGGTGCCTGCGGCTGGACGGTAATCACGGTCGCGTTTTTTGACCTTGCCGGTTTCGACCAGAGATTCGATGCGACGCTGGTTGCGATCCAGCAGGTTGGCATCGACCTTGCGGAACTCCAGCTCCTGCAGCCGGTAGGCAATCCGGCGTTCGAGGAACTGGCGGTTGTGGGTAGGCGTGTCGCCACCGACCAGCTTCTGCCAGAGTGCCCGGATCTCTGCCATCGGCATATCGGGCAGCCTGGCGATCTGCGCCGCCACCGATGGCGGCGTGGAAAATGATGGTGTTTGCGTGCTCATTTCGACTCCGTAGTTGTCTTGTTGACGGGGTCTGTATGAACGCGCTGGTTGCCAGAGAAGCCAAGCTCAAACTCGCTCGCTTCTGCCCTGGTTGCGGACTGTTCTGTGCCGGTTATACGCAGGCGTGCCAGGCCGTTGGCCAGCAACGACGCGATCTCGTGGCGACGCTGTTCCGGCGTCATCCGCTCCGGTGGTAGTTGGTTGATTTGATGCATCGGTGGCGGTCCTCTCGGTCAAACTCACATGCAGTGAAATTGTCCGGATGGACTGACCTGCCCGGGGAATTTCGCCCACTCGGTTACTTGAAAGCGGCCCCGTGGTGGATGGAATCGTGATGTTGCCGGAATTCGACGGGTGTGCGGTAGTCCAAGCTCGAGTGCGGGCGCACATGGTTGTAGTGCCGGCGCCATTGCTCGATGATCACGCGTGCCTCGACACGCGAGCGGAACCACTCGAGGCTCAGGCACTCGTCTCGCAACCGTCCGTTGAAGCTCTCGTCGGTGCCGTTCTGCCACGGTTTGCCGGGATCGATGTGGGCGACCTCGATCTTGGCCTCGACGATCCACTTCAGGATCGCCTGGCTGACGAACTCCGGGCCGTTGTCGGAACGAAGCACCGCGGGCGCACCCCGTTCGCTTACCAGCCTCGTGAGCACCTCGATGACTCGCCTGGAGCGGATGCTTCCTGCCACGTCGATGGCCAGGCACTCCCGAGTGAACTCGTCGACCACGGTCAGGCACTTGACCTGCTGTCCATTGGCGCAGGCGTCGAAGACGAAGTCGTAGGCCCAGACGCTGTTCGGGCCACTTGGAGGCAGCGGCCGTGGGCGTGAGCCCGCCACGCGTCGGCGCGGGCGCCGCTTGGGCAGCTGCAGCCCGGCGACCTGCCAGAGCCGATGAGCCCGCTGCCAGCCCATCTCGTGGCCTTCGCGCTTCAGGAAGATCCGGATGCGGCGATAGCCGTAGCGGGGATACTGCTGCGCAAGGCGGCGCATCGCTTCGAGGACCGGAGCATCGCGGCCCGGTAGAGTTCTCTCGTAGCGCAGTGTCGAGCGTGCAATGCCGATCAGCTCGCAAGCGCGGCGCTTCGGGTGCCCTCGCTGGATTGCGAAGACCACCTGTTCGCGCCGGACTTGCGAGCTCACCACTTTCGGCG
>JAKOVB010000133.1 GCA_029782295.1 Pseudomonadota bacterium | reverse complement strand
GGCTGGATGTTGTTCCATTGGGCGATTTCCTTGTAATCGAAGCCGAACTCCAGCCCGATGCTGTACAGGGTGTCCCCCTTTTTCACGGTATAGCTGTCCGGGCGCCAGTCTTTCTCGGTGGCGGAGCGGGTCGGTTTTGCCGCTGTGGTAGCCGTCTTGCCGGCCGGTGCTCGTTCGATGACCGGTGCCTGCTGGCTGGTAGCACATGCGGTCAGCCATGCCAGAATGAGGAGTAGCAGGCGTCCTTTCAAGCAATGCCTCCCAGCAGGGGGACGAACTTCACGAGTTCAAGCTTGGTCTGGACGTAGCTGTCCGGAGTACGTTCGATCAGGGTCAGCACCTGGTCGCCGGAGCCGACCGGGATCACCATGCGCCCGCCGACGGCGAGTTGCTGCAGTAGTTCCTGCGGGACGATGGTCGCGCCACAGGTGACCATGATGCCGTCATACGGAGCCAGTTCAGGGATGCCCATGGCCCCGTCAGCGTATTTCAGCTTGACGTTGCGGGCGCGCAGTTCGCGCAGGTGGTTGCGGGCTTTCATCAGCAGCGGGTTGATGCGCTCGACCGAATAGACTTCCTGTGCCACCTTGGACAAGACCGCGGTCTGATAGCCGCAGCCGGTGCCGATTTCCAGCACCTTGCCGAGCGGAGCGCCGCCGCGCAGGATCTCGGTCATGCGGGCAACGATGTAAGGTTGGGAAATGGTCTGCCCGTAGCCGATGGGCAGGGCGGTATCTTCGTAGGCACGGGAGGCAATGGCCTCGTCGACGAAAATATGGCGCGGAATTTCCAGCATGGCGGCCAGGACGACTTCATCGCGGATGCCTTCTTCGCGAAGCCGGGCGATCAGCCGCTCGCGCGTCCGTTGCGAGGTCATGCCGATGCCGTGTTTGATGGGATTCAGAGCCATGCCTTGAGTGCGTCGAGTTGTCCGTACTGGGTCAGGTCGACCTGAAGGGGGGTGATCGACACCCGCCCGTGCTCAACGGCGTGGAAGTCGGTGCCTTCGCCGGCATCCTGCGCCGCGCCGGCCGCGCCGACCCAATAGACGGTTTCCCCGCGTGGTGTCGTGGACTTGATCACGGATTCCGCCTTGTGGCGCTTGCCCAGGCGGGTGATCTGCATGCCCTTGATCTGGTCGTGCGGGATGTCGGGCACGTTGACGTTCATCAGTACCGGCGGCGGGAAGGCGTTTTTCGTGTAGCGCTGCACGAGGTCGATCACGACTTTGGCTGCTGTGTCGAAATGCTGTGCGTTGTGCTGCGACATGGAGACTGCGATGGAGGGAATGTCCAGCAGGTAGCCTTCCATGGCCGCGGCGACCGTGCCGGAGTAGATGGTGTCGTCACCCATGTTGGCACCGTCGTTGATGCCGGAAATCACCATGTCAGGCAATTCCTTCAGCAGGCCGGTGACGGCGAGGTGGACGCAGTCGGTCGGCGTGCCGTTGACGAAATAAAAACCGTTGCTGGCCTGGCGCACTGTCAGCGGGCGGTCCAGCGTCAGCGAGTTGCTGGCGCCGCTGCGGTTGCGCTCGGGGGCAACGACCGTGATTTTGGCAAGTGGGGCCAGTGCCTGCGCCAGGATATTGAGGCCGGGGGCGAAATAACCGTCGTCGTTGCTGAGGAGAATATGCATGGTGGAATTATAGCTTAGCTGCCGGAAATGCGGCTTGGTGCAGACACCCTCGCATACAGGATGGCACTGACGAAAAAGGTGGTGGTCAGGAATATTTCCGCCACGCCGAAACGTGCAGACAGTCCCGAATCCGACCAGGCGCGCACCACCCCTTCGGTGAAATAGATCAGGACGAACATCGAGGCCCACTGGTAGGTGTAGCGTTTACCGCGCAGGATACCGAGCAGGGGCATCAGCAGGGGGACGGCCTTGAGCACCAGCAGGGAGCCACCGGGGCGTAGCGGCGCCAGCCAGGCCTCCCAGGCCAGGCATAGCAGGATCAGGGCGATGAGCGAAACGCTGGCGAGTGCCTGATAATGCCGGATCATAGGCCGGCAGCCTTGCTCAGGGCCACCAGGGCATGACGTGCTTCGAGCGCGTTGGTGACAGGCGTCTCGAAGGCAAAACGCAATTGCTTGCGCTGGCCGCCGGCTTCGGCGCGTACGTCGAAACCGTCGACATCGATGCCTGTCATTACGGCCTGATCCGCGTCCACCTGGTGTACATGGCGGCAGTAGGCAAGGAGGCTGTGGGCGTGGTCAGCATTCATGTGATCGATGATGCCGGTTTCCTGGGTGGCCAACTGGTTGGCCGGAGGCTGCAGGGCCGTTCCCTCGATCCAGTGAATGTTGCCGAAACCGCCGATATAGCGAGCCTGCCGGATGGCAATGCGGTGGAACAGGAAGTCGTGCATGTCGAAATACTGTTCTGCCATCGGGAAGTAGCGCAGGTAACGGGCGCGCAGGGCGCCGTCCTGCTTGTCGGTGACCACGGCCTCGCCCAGCAGCGTCAGCCGCCCCCCGGCCTGCATGTCCGGCACGGCGGGGTCAAAGGCGATCAGCGAGACATGGGGGTTCTTCTGGATGTTTTTGGTGTGCTCGGCGATAGTCGAGATCAGGATCAGCGGATTTCCATCGTGGTCCAGCACGAAGGGCGCGATGGAGCCGAAGGGATAGCCATCGAAGCGTGCCGAATGTGTGGACAGCACCCCGCTGCGGGTGGCACGCAGGAACCGGCGGGCTTCCAGTGCGGCGTCGCTCATGCTGCCAGCTTCAAGGCGGTTTCGGCCAGTCGTCTGCCGAGGGCGATGCACAGCTTGCGTTCGGCTTCGGTGAGCGGCTTTTCATCGGTGGGGCCGGCCACGTGGCTGGCGCCATAGGGCGTACCGCCGGCGACCGTGGTACTCAACTCCGGTTCGGAATAGGGCAATCCGACAATCATCATGCCATGATGCAGGAGCGGGACCATCATGGTGAGCAGTGTGGCCTCGTTGCCACCGTGCATGGAGGCGGAAGAGGTAAAGACGGCAGCCGGTTTTCCGGCCAGTGAGCTTTTCATCCACAGGCCGGAGGTGCCATCGAGGAAGTATTTCATCGGCGCGGCCATGTTGCCGAAGCGCGTGGGGCTGCCGAGTGCGAGACCAGCGCATTCTTCCAGATCCTTCAGCTCGACATAAGGCGCGCCGCTGGCAGGGATCTCCGGCTCGGTCGCCTCGCAGTTGGCTGACACTTTCGGTACGGTACGGATCCGCGCCCTGGCGCCCTCGGCCATTTCGATCCCGCGGCCGATCAACTGCGCCATTTCGCGCACCGCCCCGCCTTGGGAGTAGTAAAGGACGAGGATGTCGGTCATCAGATGCGCTTGGCCAGTTCCGCGCCCTTGCCGATGTAGCTGGCGGGTGTCATCGCCAGCAGCAGGTCCTTGGCGTCCTGCGGGATGGCGAGCGTACCAATGAAGTCGTGCAGGGCCTCCTTGGTGATGCCACCCTTGCCACGGGTGAGGGCCTTGAGCTGTTCATAAGGGTTCTCGACACCGTAACGGCGCATCACGGTCTGGATCGGCTCGGCGAGGACTTCCCAAGAGTTGTCGAGGTCTTCCGCCAGGCGGGCACGGTTGGCTTCCAGCTTGTTCAGGCCCTTGAGGCAGGAGTCGTAGCCCAGCAGCGAGTAGCCGAAGGCGACGCCCATGTTGCGCAGGACGGTAGAGTCGGTGAGGTCGCGCTGCCAGCGGGAGATCGGCAGCTTTTCCGACAGGTGGCCGAGCACGGCGTTGGCCAGGCCCAGGTTGCCTTCGGAGTTTTCGAAATCGATCGGATTGACCTTGTGCGGCATGGTGGAAGAACCGACTTCGCCTTCCTTGACCTTCTGCTTGAAGTAGCCCATGGAGATGTAACCCCAGATGTCGCGGTCGAGGTCGATCAGAATGGTGTTGATGCGGCTGATGGCGTCGTACAGTTCGGCCATGTAGTCGTGCGGCTCGATCTGGATGGTGTAGGGGTTGTAGGTCAGGCCCAGACCTTCCACGAACTGCTGCGCAAAGGCTTCCCAATCGAATTCCGGGTAGGCGGACAGGTGGGCGTTGAAGTTGCCGACCGCGCCGTTGATCTTGCCGAGGATTTCGGTGGCCGCGAGTTGCTTGCGCTGGCGGCGCAGGCGGTACACCACGTTGGCGATTTCCTTGCCCAGCGTGGTGGGAGAGGCCGGTTGGCCGTGGGTGTGTGCCAGCATGGCGGCGTCAGCCAGTTCATGCGCGAGGTCGGTCAGGCGGGCGATCATGCTTTCCAGCATCGGCAGCAGCACGGTGTCGCGTGCCGATTTCAGCATCAGCGCGTGCGACAGGTTGTTGATGTCTTCTGAGGTGCAGGCGAAATGGATGAATTCGCTCGCCTTGCGGATTTCCGCATTGCCGTCGAACCGTTCCTTCAGCCAGTATTCCAGCGCTTTCACGTCATGGTTGGTGCGGGACTCGATGGCCTTGACCTCGGCGGCTTCCTTCTCACCGAAACCGGCAATGGTGTCATCCAGCTCTTTCAGCGTAGCCGGGCTGAACGCAGCGACTTCAGCCAGTTGCGGGGCTGCTGACAGCGCCTTCAGCCATTCGACTTCGACCAGCGCGCGGTGGCGCACCAGGGCGTATTCGCTGAAATAGGGGCGCAGCGCGTCCAGCTTGGATTGATAACGGCCGTCGAGCGGGGAAAGGGCATTGAGCGCGGTGAGTTCCATGGGAAATTCAGAGCTGATTGAATAATCCGACATTTTACCTTGCCCACCGGTTTTTTTCATGAAGTTCAGTCGATTTCGCTCCCTCTCAGGCTGGAAGCGCATGTCGCGTTGTGCGCATAATGGCGATATGGAACAAATGGATACCCTGCTGAGGGAAATTCGTGCCTGCACGCATTGTGCCGCAGTCCTGCCATATCCGCCGCGCCCGGTGCTGCGGGCGGCGTCCACGGCAAGGCTGATGATCGTCGGTCAGGCACCCGGGCGGCGTGTGTACGAAACCGGCGTTCCCTGGAACGATCCCTCAGGCGACCGGTTACGGGAGTGGTTGCAGCTTTCCCGGGAGGATTTCTACGACGAGCGGCGCATTGCCATTGTGCCGACTGCATTCTGTTATCCCGGCAAGGGCAGGCATGGCGACCTGCCACCGCGGCCGGAATGTGCGCCCATGTGGCATCCGCGCTTGTGGGAGGCCCTGCCGGAAATTCGACTTGCCCTGCTGGTCGGCAGTTACGCGCAGGCCTATTATCTCGGTGCGCGTTGTGCCGGTACATTGACGGAAACCGTCCAGCGGCGGGGCGAATATCTGCCGAAATTCTTTCCCTTGCCGCACCCCAGTCCGCGAAACCGGCGTTGGCTGGCGGGCAGGCCCTGGTTCGATAACGAGGTCTTGCCTGAGTTGCGGGAAAAGGTTCGGGCAGTATTGAACTTTTAGCGTCTTCCGTTGATCTAGACCTATATTAGAATATGCTGATCGGCTTGGGAGGTGGATGATGTCTTTGCGCGTGTTGCTGATGCTGGTGTTTCTGGGGCCTGTTTCCGTTATGGCGGAAGAGACCTCCGTGGCCAGCGTCGAGGACAACATCCGCGCCATGGACACCGATCATGACGGCATGGTCACCGCCCATGAAATGCGCGTATTCCTGGAAAAAAGGAATGGCAAGGATTACCGGCAGGATCTCATGGATGAGCTGGAAGCCAAGGCCGGAGCCAAGAGCTGCGCCTCCCCGTTCAGCAAATCCTTCTATTAAAGCCCCAGCGAGTGTAACTGTCGGCTGATATTTTTCTGAAGCGCCTTCAACTGGGGCAATCCTGCCCGGGCAACCTCGGGTTGCCCATCCTGATATTGATGCATCAGCACGTTGCCGATGCGATGCAATTCTTCATGGTCGTGCGTGACCGCATCCAGAACGTCCTGCGGGAAATGACCTTCCTTGACCGCCCGGACCAGCCAGCGACCGCAATGACAGGACTTGGCGCGCATGATCGGCCAGTGCGTCAGCGTGCCCGGTGGGGTGCTCAGGCAGGTTTCCATACGCTTGTACCACTGCTGATTTTCGAGTTCGATCAGCAATAGCATGCCGAGGTGGGGCAGCAGGGGGTGAGACGCAAACTCGATCCAGGCCTGATCCGGCTGATATTGGGCGATCCAGGCGCCCAGGTCGTCGGCGGGCATCGGGCGGGCCAGGGCATACCCCTGTGCCAGCGTGCATCCCAGCATCAGCAGCATCGTGCCCTGTTCGCGGGTTTCCACGCCTTCGGCGATCACGCCGCGGCTGAAAGCGCCCGCCAGGCCGACCACGCCCTCGATGATGGCGAAGTCATCCGGGTCTTCGATCATGTCACGCACGAAACTCTGGTCGATCTTGATCATGTTGGCCGGCAGGTGGCGCAGGTGCGTCAGCGAGGAATATCCTGTTCCGAAGTCATCCAGGGCAATGCTGATGCCCAGGAGTTCGCGACAGGCGCTGAGGACTTCGCTGACTGCCGCCATGTCCTCGACCATGCCGCTTTCCAGCACTTCGATTTCGAACTGCTGCGACAGCACTTTCGGGTGTCTGGCCAGCGCTGCCTCCAGGGCGGAGAAGAAGTGCTTGTCCTGCAGGTGCCTGGGCGCGATGTTGACGCTGACCTGAAGGTCGAGCCCCTGCGCATTCCAGCGATCAAGTTGTTGCATCGCTTGTTCGATCACCCAGTCACCCAGAGTGATTTCGAACGGGGTGTTTTCCAGGACAGGCAGGAATTCGTAGGGGGCAATCATGCCGCGTTCCGGATCGATCCAGCGGATCAGCGCTTCGGCGCCGAACACTGCGCCGGTCTTCATGTTGACCTTGGGCTGGTAATAAAGGACGAACTGGTTTAGCGCGAAGGCGGTTTCGATGGCTTCCAGGCGCAACCGGTGCTGCTGGACTTGCTGGTCATGCGCCGCATCAAACATCTGGTGGCGGTTGCGACCGGCGAGCTTAGCCTGGTACATGGCCTGGTCGGCGTGGCGCAGCAGTGTGTCGGGATCGGAATTGTCCTGGGGGTAGAGCGCAACCCCGCTGCTGGCGCCGATGACCACCGATTCGTTGCCCAGCAGGTAGGGCTGGGCGATCGCATGATGAATGCGATCCATGGCCTGCTGGCACTGATCGATCGATCTGATGTCCCCAAGCAGCATGGCGAACTCGTCGCCGCCGAGACGGGAGACCGTGTCCTCCTCACGAAGCATGGATTTGATCCGCTCGGCGACCTGTACCAGCAGGGTGTCGCCGGCATCGTGCCCCAGGGTGTCATTGACCTGCTTGAAGCCATCGAGGTCGAGATAGCAGACCGCCAGCATGTTGCTCGGTTCGCGCTTGCAGCGCGCGATCGCCTGGTTGAAGCGGTCGCTGAATAGCATGCGGTTGGGCAGGTGCGTCAGGGAATCGTAGTGGGCCAGCAGTTCGAGGCGTTGCTGCTGGTGCTTGCTTTGGGTGATGTCGGAGAACAGGGCGATGTAATGGCGAATCTGGCCCTGGTTGTCGCGCAGGGCGGATATCGACAGCAGTTCGGCATACAGCGATCCGTCCTTGCGCCGGTTCCAGAGTTCGCCTTGCCAGAACCCCTGTTTATCGAGATCCAACCACATGGCGCTGTAGAAATCGTTGCCCTGTTTGCCTGATTTGAGCATGTTGGGCTTCTGGCCGATGGCTTCCTCGCGGCTGTAGCCGGTGATCTCGCTGAAGGTCGGGTTGACGTCGATGATGAGACCTTCGGCGTCGGTGATGAGGATGCCTTCATGTGCTTCGCTGAACACACGCGCGGAAAGCTGGAGCTTTTCCTCGACTTCCTTGCGCTCGGTGATGTCGGTGGAAATGCCGACCAGCCCGTAGATCCGGTTTTCCTGGTCACGTAAGGGCAGCTTGATCGACCAGTAGGTGGTACATCTGCCGTCGACGAGGTTGAGGTTGGATTCCTCCAGACGGACCGATTCGCCCTGTACCAGCACGCGCCGGTCAGTGTCACGAATTTTGGCCACGGTCTCCCGGTCGAAGAAGTCTTCGTCGGTGCGGCCGACGACCTCGTCGAGCGATTTGTTCCAGAGCTCGCACACCATGCGATTGACGTAGACGTAGCGACCCTCCGTGTCCTTGAGGTAGATGTACGAAGTGAGGTTGTCGAGGATACTGTTCAGCTTGCGCTCGTTGTCCTGTACCGCGAGGGAGGCCAGCTTGCGGTCGGTGATGTCGTTGATCGATGTCAGCAGCGCAGGCTTGCCATCGAATTCGATGCGGCTCACTGAAATCAGCGCCCAGAATTGCCGGCCGTGCCAGTCCTGCAGTCTGACTTCATGATCCAGCAGCGTCCGGCCTTCACTGATGCTGGTCAACACAATTTCCCGCATCCCGGGATCGACGTAAGCATCGCGTGTCGACAGGCCGATCGCGGCATCCTTGTCCACGTTGAACAGATTTGCGGCGCGTTCGTTGCAGTACAACACCGTGCCCGTTTCGATGTCGGCCACGACGACCGGGAAAGGTGCCGCCTCGATCATGTTGCGGTAGCGCAGTGCACTTTGCTGCAGGGTTTCCGCCGCAAGTTTGTGGGTGGTGATGTCGCTGATGCTGGTCATCAGGGATGATTGCCCATCGAAATCGATGAGGGCCAGCGACAGGATGGCCCAGAACGTGTATCCGTCCAGTGAGCGCAGTTGCGCTTCATACTCGTAGATCTCGGCCCCTTCCTGAAGGGCCTGCAGTCCTTTTGTGCGCTGTTCCAGATTGAGTGCCGGGTCGAGGAAAAAATCTGAAGTCATCTGCCCTTTGTGCTGGCTGATGTTGCCTCCGAACAGGCCTTCTGCGCGATGGTTTGCATAGAGCAGGACCCCGCTGGCGAGTTCCGTGACGACGATGGGGAACGGGGAGGCATCGATCAGGCTGCGGTAGCGCTTGGCGCTGTCCTGGAGGATGGCTTCGGCCTTCTTGCGGTCATCGATGTCGTTGACGGACGTGATTAGTGCGCGTTTGCCGTCGAAGGTCATGGGGATAACCGAGATGAGCGCCCAGAACAGGCTGTCGTCGGCCCGGCGCATCTGGATTTCCAGGTCGACGATGGCTTCGCCGGACCGGATGCGTTCAAGAACGCTCTGACGTATTGCTGGGTCGCCATAGTAGTCGGAGGTCGGGTGCCCGGCACCATGGGCAGCCTTGAACAATCTTTCGGCGCGGCCATTGGCATACAGGATACTGCCGGAATCAAGGTCCGAAACGACGATCGGGATTGCGACGGTTTCGATGAGTTCGTGGAAACGGCGGGCGCTTTGCTCCAGTTCGATCTCCGCCCGTTTGCGCGCGCTGATATCGTTGATGCAGGAAATGATCAGGCTCTGCCCTTCGATGTTGACCAGCTGCGTGGATACCAGTGCGGGGAAATGCCGTCCATCCGGGGTTCTTAACTCAAGCTCGTAGTCATACATCGATCCCCGGGTTTCCAGCGCACGGATGATTTCGTCGCGTTGCTCCGGGTTGACATAAAAATCGAGGGTGGAGGTGCCAGCCACCGTGTTGGAGGCGATGTTGAACAGTTCACGGGCGCGCTGGTTGCCGTAGATCAGCGTTCCTTCAAGGCTGATCATGACCGTCGGGAAGGGGGCGAGCTCGGTCAGGCTACGGTAGCGTTCGGTGTTCTGCTTCTCGGCGGCTTCGATGCGTTTGCGGTCCGTGATGTCCTGAAGCACATACAGCTTATGGCCCTCATGGCGGCCGGTCAGTGAGGCGCCGCCGGCGATGACGGTCTTGGTGTCGCCGTTCCTGCAGCGGACGTTCAGTTCCATCGGCGAAAGCATGCCCGGTCTTCTGACCGAATTTGCCCAGTAATCCAGCCAGTGTTGCTTGACGCGTTCGCGCTCCTCCTGGTCAGGGTATGCCAGCTCCCCCCAGTGCAGCATGGTCGGCACGTCCTGCTGGGTATAGCCGAAGGTCCGGGTGAAGGCCGCGTTGAGGTAAATCACATTCCCTGAGGAATCGCTCAGGGCATAGGGCACCGGGGAGGCGTCGATCAGGCTACGGAACTGGATTTCCGACTGGATCAGCGCGCTCTCAGCCTGCTGCAGCCGTTCGTGTTCCGCCAGCTGCAGGCGTTGCCTCAACGCCGCAGCGATGATGACGATCATGGCGGCGGTCTGGACAGCGACACGCATGCTGGGGATGACCTCATTCGATGAGGTCAGGAAGACGGATAGCGTTGCTACTGCCACGCTGAACAATGGCAGCATACGCAGGATGGCTTCGCATTGCAGGCGATATCGTGGTGTGCCGGAGGGGGTGATGTGCCAGTACATGGCGCCCAGAGCCATCAGCGGCGTGGTGATGGAAAAGGTGGTATTGAACAGGGTGCCAAATTCGAAGTGGTCATAAAGCGTGACCGTACTCCAGTGCATCCATAACGGACCTTCCACCAGGATGGAAACCACCGCCAACACCCAGGCCCAGGAGAAGCGGGGGCGGAGGTAAAGCAGCACCATGAGGCCCAGGCAGCCCGCGGCATACATCACCGTCGGGTACGCGGCCATGACGAGAAAACCGAAAGTGCTGACGGTGTGGCTTCTGGGCAGGTAAATGACAAGTGACAGGGCCACTAGCGGCATGACCAGCATGGTGGTGTCGAGCAGCATTACTTTGAACTGTGGCCTGCCGAGGTTCTTGGCAAGCTCGCTGGCCATGGCGGCGATCAGAGAGAAACCGAGCGACAGGTAGAGGGCATCGGAAGGCGCCGGGAAAGGGTTCCAGTCAAATGCCATTTGCAGATCCCAGGCAATCTGCCCCAGCGTGACGCCGATCAGACCGGACAGAAACCAGAAGCGCGCTGGACGGTTATCCGGGGAGGCGCCTTGCAAGCCGATCCAGGCCATGGCGGCCGAGGCCATCATGGCGACGGTCCAGTGCAGGTTGTCCAACAGGGGGGCCATGGATTTGTCGAAAACGAAATGCGCGCCCAGGTAGGCGAGCAGCGTGACGAGCAGTGCAGTGCCAAGCAGCAGCCCGACAACGAGTTTCCTGGATTTTTCCTGCGGCATCTGAATTCCCGAGCAGGCTCTGCGGCCTGCTTGATTTAGAGCACACGGCGGGTCTTTCCCCCAAGTATGGCCGTGTGTGATTGATCCTTCAATCGGGAGTGTATGCGAGAGCCCGGCTTGACACAAGGCACAATTTTCCGGGCGTGCCCCGGCTATTCGGTTTCCCGGTCGAGGGGGTGGCGGCTCCTGAAATAGCGGGTGACTTCGGCTGACGCCAGCGGGTGTGCGTATAGATAACCCTGGACTTGGTCGCAGCCTTCATTCTGCAGGTATCTGACCTGGTCACGTGATTCGACCCCCTCCGCGATGATCTGCAGGTTGAGCCCATGACCGA
>JAKOVB010000117.1 GCA_029782295.1 Pseudomonadota bacterium | reverse complement strand
TCCGAGTCGGGATCCTCGATGGTTACCGCGAAGGGATCACGAAGTGCTTGTTCGGCGTGCGCGAAACTGACCCTGTGCTTGGCCAGGTTTGCCCGGGCTTTGACCGGATCGAACTCGATGTCCACGGGACAAGTATGCATATGCTATGCATATTGTCAAGGCCGACGCAGTGCGGTGAGCGTGCCAAGGCGGCTAACGTTTGACATGAGCGGCATCCGTAGGCAGGCGAAGCCTGCCGTAGGGTGTCCGCTCGATGGAAGTGTTAGGCGGCTGTAGCATGGCGTACGAGCGCCAGCAGACGATCTTGAATGCCGAGGGCGTTTTGATGGATGCGCTCCGCGGCCCTCTTGCTCTTGAGAACGTATTCATCGTCCGCAGGCTCGCGTAGGCCCCGAGCCCACACAACGGTCCCACAATCTTCATAAAACGCAGCGACCTCGGCCGCAAGTTGAGTGGGCAGGTGTAGCGCAGCGGCTTTGGCATGCGGCTCGAACGCGTGCAATTCCTCAGAGCTCAGCATTTCGCTTTGGCAAAGTGCCTCGGTAGCGAGGCACTTGAAGGCCTCGTAGATGGCTACACGGCGGTCAAGCAGTACGAGCCGGTTTGCGCGTCGCGTTTCGCGTAGCACGTAGAGCGAAATCGCTGCGGAGAGCGCGGCCACCGTCAGAGCGCAGATTGCGATCCAGTCGGAAGTGCTCATCGGCCTATCACTTCCATCGATTTGGTTGCCTAACGTTTGAGTTGAGCCGCGCCGCGAAGCGGCGTCGGCTTGAATGAGTTGTTAGCAGGACACGCCTCAGAGCTGTTCAAGGCGTGCGCCGAGATCAGCAGACAGTTGCAGATAGTTCAGAACAGAATCGGGGTTAGGCGAAAATTCAGGGTCGTGTGCAGCTAAGTTCCTAAGCTCACGCATGCTCTCAATGATCGAGCGGTCCCTTGACGTAATCAAATCGGATTTCATCAAAGCGTCGATTGATCCCTGCGGGTACCGCCTCGCTGTGGCATTGGTCAGGCCCTTCCGCATCGCGAGGGAGATGATCTGCTCCTCCAGGCGCAGCCACGCATCTAGAACGGCGCCTCGCGGATTCTCCGTTGCAATGAGCGCGGCATTTTCAGGACTCCTGGTACTCGGCAGTTCCTGAGCGGATGACTGCAATTCGCGGACATCACGCTCAAACTCAAACTCCGCCATCCCAACTTTTCCGCGTTTCATAGTTTTTAGCAGATTGGTCACTTCGCTCCGAAACAGCAGCGTGACCACTACGATCGCCACCGGCCAAGCCAACGCTTTAACCAATTCCGCGATGAACGTGAGTGTGTCCATGTGCCTGCTAACGTCCGAGTTAAAGCGGCGGTCCGTCAGGGCCGTCCGCCTTCAACGAGCTGTTAGCCGCCAACACGCCAAGCGTAGGAGGGCTAAGCAATGCCGCGCGGGCAATCGGAGCGATTGATTGCCTGGTAATTCCCCGCTTAGCGCAATACGAAGATTCAAGCCACACGGCAAGGATCTTGGCCCCCTTGCTCGCGTTGCAGGACGAGCAGCATCGAGCGATGTTCTCTGGGGTGACGATGCGTGCGTCGTTGACGATGTGCTCCCACGTCGGCTTCTCGCCGCGCCCCACGGGGGGTCGAAAGAACTCAACACCACAGTAGATGCACCGGCGATCCCTCTCGATCACCTGCGCCTCAAGCCATGCCGGAATGTTCCATCGATTCATTTGGGACTGCAGGAGCTGCCTCGCGGGCGACTAACGTTGGAGTTCACCCGCGGGCCGCAGGCGGCGAAACCGGCTGCGGCACGTCGGGTGCAACGACGGGTTAGGCGTTGCCTCGCGGCGACAGAGGAACGTACTCATTGACGACTGTGGCGGTGTGCTTCATCACCTGCGTTGCAAGCGCGAATAGATCCTTGGCCGTGATCTGATGCTGCTCCGCTAGAGCGAAGACCTCTTCAACCTTTGCATCCTTCCCGGAGCCAGGGTCGGGGTAGCGACCGGCCCACTCCGTGAAGTGAGTGAGGACGCGAAGTATCGCCCTGTCCTTGATAGTTAGATCCGGCACTTGCTCGGCTAAGCGCTCCAGCTTGTGATGCTGAAAAGACTTCTCCTCGCTCGTATACGCGTCAATCCCTTTGGCCAGGATGAGGAGACCTTTCAAGCAGATCTCTAGGCTATAGCCAATCAGCATCAGGCCGGCCGCACAGTACTGACTATCGCAGGCGCCACGAATGGCGACCGGCATGCTTTCCCACTTGGGCTCATTTCGGATTATTGCTACTGCAGCTTCTGACAGTGCGTGTGCATTGGCCAACCAGAGTATTGGTGCCTTCAGGTCGGCGCTCGAAGGAAACGCCTTCGGTTCCACTGCAAAGCCTGCCAGCGTTTGCGCCGCGCCCCACTTGTGCCATGCGAGAGCGCTGTACCCAAACGGGTCGGCGGCAAACCCAGTGCGATTTGGCTTAAGCATCTCGACCGCCCTTTGGTATTGGCGATGCCTAACATTCGAGCTAACCGGCCTGCCGTAGCGGGTCCGGTTGAGCGAGGGGTTAGGCCCCAACGACATGGATCGACCCAACGGTTTTGCTTCCCGCCGGCGCGCTGTTCAGCAACTCACGGTAGCCGAAGTCATAGGTGGCGGGCGGGAACAAGGCACGGGTAGAGACCAGGGACCCTTCGCCAAGCCACTCCAGTGCGTCGCGAAGCTGAACACGCAGGACTCCAACGACGAACTCGCCGTTGTCCATGTGTTTGTGGTCCGCGAACTTCGTCCGTCTGAACAGTAGGCCGTGCTGCGCGTGCGGTCTAATAAAGGTCGAGGGCGCGGCAACACGAAGATCAATCAGGTCGGTATGCTCGCTCTGAAACAGTCCGGGCTTGGCGTTGTCTGTGGCTTCCATTCCAGTCTCGACCATCAAGACATACGCATAGTCAGTCTTGAATGGATC
>JAKOVB010000097.1 GCA_029782295.1 Pseudomonadota bacterium | reverse complement strand
CTTGACCTCGTGCGGCTTGGCGGAAAACGTCTTCATGACTCTCTCTTCGGAAACACAACGCGGACGGGAGCGCGGAAAGCCTTCAATTTTAGCCCAAATGATCGGCGCCCGTCAAAGACTCGGGCCCAGCGATGCGCGCGGTCCGGCCCCGCGGACACCTGGTCGGCCGGTAAGGCGCGGCCCCGCGTTCGGGAAGTCCGGTTGCCGCGACGCCGTGGTGAAGGACGGCGGCGCCTGGCGGCAAAAAAAACGGGATTATGTACGTGACACACCCACTGGACAAGCGTACAGTTAGCGGGCGTGACAGGCTGGTGATTACTCCTGAGATGGCTTGGGCGGGCTATTTAGTGCTTCGTTCCGCCGATCTTGAGCACGACGATCTGGAAGATCTAGTGTGCGAGATCTGGGCTTCGATGAAGGCACTTGAGCCTCGATTTCACGGTGAAGAACGTCCAGAGCTTGCATCATTTGTTTGATCTGGTCCGAGAGCGTTTCAAGGTCGGTTGGCGTAACCCCCATGCCTTCAGGATCAATGCGCTTGGCGATCTTGGGTGATTTGGGATCTGGCTTCCAGGTTCCGCCGGTGACCTGTATTAGCACCGTGTCGTTAGGCCCTTGTAGCCATAGGCCGTGAGCAAGCGTGTCGCGGGTGTTCTTGATACTGGCAAGGGCTTTTGAGAGTCGGTCCAAGTCAATTGAGTGGACCGTGACTTTCTCAAGGTGCATCAATTGCCGGATCATTGTGATGCACTCGTCGGCGCGAGGTTCACGAACTGCCACGCGACCATGCTTCTTGCTTACTCCGAGCAGCAGATAAACAATGTTCATCAACTGCCGCTCGACGAATGACCATCGAACGACAACCCGGCCTAGACCAACCAGGTAGTCGCTTGGAAGATCAATCAGTGTTGGAAGCATCGCCATGACTGAATCCGTCAAGAAGCGGAAGCGGAAGGCCGATGTTAGCGAGGCAGAGCAGCCCATCCCGACAATGCCCTTCGATGAGGCATTGAAGCGGATGCTGGCGACCCGGCCAGAGCACAAGGCAGTGAAGAAGCCGGCAACGAAGAAAAAGTGAATGTTAAGCTTTCAAGGCGATAGGGGGACCTATGAACGCCAAGAAAGCTGCGAAGAAACCTGCAGCGAAGAAAGCCGCGAAGAAGCCCGCCGCTAGGAAAGCAGCTAAGAAAGCCGCGAAGAAGCCGGCGGCCAAGCGGTATCACGCATCGGTTTATCGTCCGCTACCAGTCCCGCCCCCGCCTCCAGACTATGATGAGGATTGAATTGTGAAGCGTGGCCTATGGGAGTTGCGCTTCGACGTTGCGCGTTGTATCCGGTATCACGACTTCAAGCGCGCCAAGTACATGCTCATCGGGAAGGCGTGCGATCTTGTCGTTTTGGTTGGTAGCTCTGGCGCGGTCGTGGCATTGGTCGGATCGAGCGGTAGCACAGCGGCGCTCTGGATGGCCGTAATCGCGGCGATTGCAGGCGCAGTAAACATCGTGTTCAGCGTGAACGACCGATACAGCCAGTACAGTCAACTGAAGTCTAGGTACGATGTTCTTCAGGATAGAACCTTGGCACCTGATGCTAATGAGCGCATAGACGAACTCCGACGCGAATACGCCAACATCGAGAAGGATGAGCCGCCAGTCTCCGCGAGCCTGAACGCGCTAATGCACGAGAGAACGTGCGAGGCGTTCGGTGTCAACAAAGAAGGCTGCCCTTCCATTGGTCGATGGGGGCGCGTCATGGCATATCTGTTTTAGTCAGATTTCGGCTTGCCCCTGTTGACCAGTCCGCCGATAGGTCAGGCGTTTTCCGCCGATGCCCTTCAGCGCCGTCTCGGTACGCTGCACATCGTCAACGCCGAGCGCGGAGCGGTTGTTGTAGCGGAAGTCGAACTCGCGGACGTAGCGGATCAGGTGTTGCTCGCCGCACTTGTGATAGGTGCCGACCAGTCCGCGCTTGAGGATCGAGAAGTAGCCTTCGATGGTGTTGGTGTGTGCCGAGCCGCGAGCGTATTCGCGGGCGTTGTGGCGCACGGCCTCATGGGAGGCGAACTCGCGGCCGACCTTGACGTACTGGCTGGCCTCGTCGGTGCGAAGGTGGGCGTCTTTGGAGACGTTGTTGACCAGCACTTCGCGGATCGTGCTGGCCTTAACGTCGGCGACATGTGAATCGCCCCGGCTTCTCTAGACACATTCGAGCCGGTTAGTGTGGCGCCGTTCGAACTCGACCGGCGAGAGCCGATCAGTGTGTCCGTGACGCCTCACCGGGTTGTAGAACATCTCAATGTATTCGAACACGTCCCGGCGCGCGGCGTCGCGGCCCGGATAGATCCTGCGCCGAATTCGCTCCCGCTTGAGCAACTGGAAGAAGCTCTCGGCCACCGCGTTGTCGTGGCAGTTTCCACGCCGGCTCATGCTCGCCACCAAGCCGTGAGCCTTCAGGAAGGCCTGCCAGTCGTGACTGCCGTACTGGCTGCCCTGGTCCGAGTGCACGATGACCTCGTGCTTCGGTTGGCGTCGCCATACCGCCATCAACAGTGCATCGAGCACGAGTTCGCGGTCGATCCTCGACTGCATCGACCAGCCGATCACCTGCCGCGAGAACAGGTCGAGCACCACCGCCAGGTACAGCCAGCCTTCGTAGGTCCGGATGTACGTGATGTCGGTCACCCAGACCCGGCTCGGCTCGGCGACGTTGAACTGCTGCTGCAACCGGTTCGGCGCGACCACCGACGGACGTCCGCCGCGGGGCGCGGGCCTGCGGCGATAGCCGGACTGTGAGCGAAGCCCCTCGGTGCGCATCAGGCGATACACGCGGTGCTTGCCGCAGCTGATGCCCAGCTCGCACAGATCGGTGTGCACCTTGCGATAGCCGTACACGCCGCCGCTCTCGAGCCAGGAGTGTTTGATGTGACCGAGCAGCGCCTCGTCCTCGCGACGCCGTCGGCTCTGCGGCGTGGCCAGCCAGGCGTAGTACCCGCTCGGGTGCACCCACATCATCCGGCAAAGCGTTCGCACCGCGTGCTGCACCTGCTGCTCGCGGATAAAGGCGTACCTCACGTGGACTGCTTGGCGAAGTACGCCGTGGCCTTTTTTAAGATGTCGCGTTCCTCGGTCACGCGGCGCAGCTCCGACTTCAGCCGCCGGATCTCCGCGGCTGCGTCCTGCGCGGCCGCCACCGCCGGGCCGTCGGCCTCGCGATGCGCCCGCAACCACTGGTACAGGCTCCACGGCGAGACGCCCAAGCGCGTCGCCACTTCCCGCACCGGATACCCGCGCTCGACGACCTGCTTCACCGCCTCGGCCCTGAACTCGGCCGTGTACCGCGTCTGACTCGTTCCCATCTGACCTCCGTTCGCCTCATTGTGAGGCTCGAAGGTGTCTACGAAAAGCGGGGCGATTCAGTGGTCAGTCAGTAACCTGCAAATGGTGTACTGCAAAGCGTGCAAGATGTAGCCTTGGCCCGCGCTGGACCAGGCCCTCACGGGAATGTCACGCTGTACCCGTGTGGTGTGCCGGCCTCGCAGGCGGGCAGAAGTACGTGATTGATTTTTCTCCCGACGAGCGTCCGCGAATGCCTGATAGTGTGCCCAAGTTCTACCAGTCCGATCTGCCGGCGAAGCCAGAAGACATGAAGCGCGTTCGCCGCGCACTTCACCGTGGCCCACTCGTGCGCAAGGCCCTGATCGAGGCCGCAGGATTGACGCAGACGCGAGCCATGTGTGCGGTGGACGCGCTCATCGCTCGGGGCGACGTTTGCTACGATTCCGCGACGCGTGAGTTTTCGCTGCCGGCCTGACCATTCCGATGCAGCCTCGGTGGCCGTCGACCGTTCTCATCCGTCGCGATTACTTTGGCGCGCTCGGCGACTACATTCCAAGGGGCGGTCCGCACTTCAAGCAGTTGCTGCGCAATGGCTGCGTGCACCTCTCTGCGCGCTCCATGCAAGAGCCTCAGTCCCGGGGAGCAAGCGGCGATGCGGAACCTGCAGCCACACTTGACGCAAGCGCCTCCGGGATGGGCCGCACAAGGTGGCAGATCGAGTGTATCGCGATAGCCGCAGCCGGCGAATTCAAACCGTGAAGCACTGGGACGCGACGCCGGAGCTAACGGTGCGCTTGCTTCGCCATCGACTCCGTTAACGGTTCCGGCTACATCGAAGGGATCTCTCAGGCCCGCCGGACCTCGTTCTGCCGACGTCGCGCCTCGACTAGTGGGGGCCCAAGATCGCAAGGAATAAGGAGAGAGACCTGGAGAAACAGGCACTCCTCGCTGGGCCCGGCCGGCGATGCCTCGTCGTTTGGAAGTGCGGACTCGACGATCCGAGCGCTATGGGCAGCAGGCTCGATGCCGCAACGATGGCAACCATCGAGCACCCTGATCAATCACGATCCGAGAGTTGAGTCGTGAGTTATATCGTGACACTATGCGGCCCTCGGAATTGCAAGGTCAGGGGCCTTACATGCTGTGGCAGCTTCCCCACGACGAACTACTCAAGCTCTCGCACTACGACAAGGTCGTCACCTACCTCTTCCGTCGTCTGACCGCTGGAATGAGTCCGAAGACACTCCCGGACGAGATCCCCTTCCGACTTGCCGACGTTCAAGAGTCGGTGCAGTCGGCATTGCGGCACGGAGTCATCGACCGGGCTGTCGCCAACATACCTGACATCAAGTACACGTACGACGCACGACGTGACTTTCCGTCGGAGCTGGAGCAGTGCGGCCCGATGACTTGGCTCCAGAACGGAAAGGGCCTGTACCGCCTGTGCCGCACGCGTCGGAAGAACGTCATCGATCTTCCAGAGGCCCTTGCTCAGGTTCCAGAGATCGAAATCGAACTCGACCAGACGCCGCCCTTCATCAGTGCTCTGCTGGGAAACGACGAGCAGGCGGTGTTCACGAGGGTGAGAAACGCTCAACTTTTGAGCAAGTTCCTTGGCTTCGCGGCGTGGCCGATCCAGGGCCACCATCGCACCACCGTGAGCTACGGTCAGATCGAGGTGGATGAAGTCCAAGCAGGTCTGGACCGTAACGTCGGCACCATCGTGCCCATCTCGGGCAAAGGAGGGCAGGACAAACTATCGTGGTCTCAGGCGCTAAACTTGAACACCTACGCCGTCGAGAAGGCGCCGGCCACTGGCCTTCGGGTGCGCAGCCTGGGCCTGTGGCGGGACGCTACGAACGTCGTTTGGATCGTCGAGTTCTCACCGCACACCGACATCGACCAGATCGAAATCGTCGCTGTTCGCCGCTTTCGATTCCAGTAGCAGCAACCGCTCGGCTTCCGTCTCGTGCTGCTTGCGCTTCCTGATGCCGCTCTTCATGTTGCGACGGGCGATGGGCGTTTCGATGCCGAAGTGCGCAGAAGCCTCGGACATCCCGAGCCGCACCAGTGCGGGGTCACCGAGCGCGAGCACCTTTTTTGGCGTCGATGGCCTTACGCCGAGCGCGCGCATGACCTCCCCTGCAACCGCGCGCGCAAGGGGCGGCGGGACGGCATTGCCGATCTGCCTTGCACCATGCCACTTGGTCTCATTGAACCTGAACCAATCCGGAAAACCATGCAGACGGGCCATCTCGCGCACAGTGATGCAGCGGTCGTACTTGTAGTGAATCGGGCGGGGACTCGTGAAAGCGCCACGAGCTGAGTCCGTGCCTGCTCGCAACGTGTTGGACACGCCGTCGCTGGGCAGTCTGAAGAAGCGCGAGATCGGTTCGACTTCGCCGGGCTTGGTCTCAGCGAAACGCCTGCGGGAGATGTTGCTGTGCTCGGTCCGACGGCTCGATGTGAGCAGGCTCGGGTTCCAACGTCGTTGATAGCCGTAAACCCAACCGGCGGGTGTTTCGCATCGCATCAACTTGCCATAGTCGCTCGTAGAGCCCCACTGCTTCGTTTCGACTTCGTCTGAGTCGAGAAGCTGCGCGAACTGCTCAGCGTTCGGCAAGTCACCAAGTGCCTCTTCGCATGTCGGCGCACTAGGCAACCCGCTTCCAGGCTTGCCAGGCTTGGCCGTGAGCGGGGCGGGATAGTCCGGTACACGTAGTCCTCGCTTCGCCCCGAGCAAGAAGAGCCGTTGACGGTCCTGCGGCACCCCGTAGTGGAAGGCATTGAGCACCTTCCACTGCTTGCGCACTTCGTACCCGATGCTTTCAAACTCCTCAATGAGCTCGTCGAGGAACCTCCTGTGCTGGCCAACCGTGAGGCCCTTCACGTTCTCGAACACGAAGGAGCTGGCGTCCAGCTCGCGAACGACCCGCAGAAACTCCATCACGAGCAGGTTGCGCGAGTCATCGAGTGCACGCTGCCCAATCAGCGAGAACCCCTGACAAGGGGCCCCACCGAAGACAACGTCGACGGCCGCATCGCCGATCCCCGCCGCGTCCCTGATCGATTGACCGGTCAGCTTCGTCACCGACTCGGCGAGCACAGCGCACTCCGGAAAGTTGTACGTGTGCACGGCGGCATGGATCGGATCGATCTCGACGGCGGCCACCACGTCAAAGCCAGCCTGCTCGAAGCCGAGGGACATCCCACCGGCCCCTGCAAAGAGATCGATACCGATCGGGCGACCGTCAACTTGCTTTCGTTTCGAGGAAGTCATGTAGCTTTCTCGCCAGCTTGTCAGTCTGTTTGAGTTCGCACTGCCAAACGGTGAGAACGTCCCATCCCGCCGCCCGAAGTGCGCGCCTGTTGCGACCGTCGCGAGCGCGGTTGCGCGCCACTTTGTCCGCCCAGAAGTCGACTCTCGTCTTGGGCAAACGGGCGTAGCGGCAGCCTGCGTGTCCGTGCCAGAAGCACCCGTGGACGAAGATCACCTTTCGCCGTCCGGCGAAGACTAGGTCCGGTTTGCCGGGCAACCTCGGGTCGTGAAGCCGATAGCGATACCCCATCCCGAACACGAGTCTTCGGACGGCCCATTCGGGGCTCGTGTCCTTCGACTTCACCCTGCTCATTAACCAACTTCGACGCTCCGGAGCAATTCGATCCATGAAGCATTCTAGAGTCCTCCGACCGACTAGGGCCGCGAAGCTCAAGATACTGTAATTCTATCCAGTTCCTCTCTGCTTGGGCTAGCGTCGCGTCGGGTTAGGCCAACTTGCCAAGTGGGGGTGCGCGAAGCCGAAAGCGCGCGAGGTCGCCTGGATCGAGTACCTAACGTCGCGTACACGATGCGACGCCGGCAGGCAGGTGAGAACCAATACGACTCGGTCGAGGCCGCGCGTTGCAGGCACGAACCGAATGAGGCTTCCAACCAGGGCCCTGAAGCGCCCCCGGGGGCGCCAGTTCGGCATCGCCAGCCCACCCCACAATCTGGTGGGCCCCCGGGAGTCGAACCCGGCACCAACGCATCATGCAAACGCACAGAGCTGGCCTCCGGCGCGCGCCCTGATGCCGGCGCTGCCGCCGCGGGATGACTGGGGCAACGCCGCGAGGCGATCTGCTCGACCCGCTTCAGGGCCGTTCGATATGCGCGGAACGATGATAGGCCGTAACGACCACCCCATCGTCAGAGACGACCGCGACAACGTCGAGCTTGTCCGCGAGCCTCCGAATCACAGTCGCTCCGACGTCACGCTCCAAGCGTCGACGCGATTCCTTGTCGAAGAAGTACTTGGTCGCCCCATGCGCCCGCGTCGACGCCCCATATGCCTGAAGCCAGTCAACGATCAGGGGCGGGATCGCACGCTTCTGTGCGCGATGCGCGCCGTGGTGTGAATACTTCATAACACTCTCGTACCGGGTCGAGACTCAGGTCAGTGGCAGGCCGCACGACTCGCGAATTGTTCGATACTTGCTCGCACCGCACTACTTGCGCGCCCCCTCTCGGCGCAAGTCGTCCGCAAGCCGGAAGGCCGGGTCTTTCGGCCGCTTGATCATCAAGGCCAGCCAAGCGTTCCGGCTTGTGCCATGCGCAATCACTGACGCAAGCGCGGAAGGGGAGGAGACAACATTTCCGTCGAAATAGATCTGCTCGTGTCGAATCTCAGCGGAGTACTTCTTGCCGCCGTATGTCATTGAGAGCTTCGTCCCGTTCGGAAGGAAGAGCGGTGTCCAGAAGTAGCCGCTGTCGGGCTCTCCGTACTCCTTCCGGAACTCCTTTTCTGGCACTTGGTGTTCGCGCCACTCGAAGTACGTCGGGCTCCACAAGTCGCCGTCTTCTTCGGTCCTCTGGAGGTAGTCGACCAAGACATCTTCGATGATCGCGGACACGTCCCTTGCTGGATCTCCGACGCGCAGAACGAGTTCGTTGTAGAGACTGGCATCGATCGGCACACAGATCACGCTGGCGGTTGCCATGTAGTCACTCCTTGCTAATCAGTGCGCAGTATAGCTGTGCTGGTTGGCGCCGTCAATAGCATTTTCGCAGCGGGCTCCGACAGTCACTCGAACACCTGTTGACGTCGTTCACAACCAGGAGGATGCTACGTGTGAATGAACTTCACACGCTGATCATGAAACTTGTGGGTACATACGAGGTCGCGCAGTTGGCTGGCGTCACCGCACAGGCGGTCTCGAACTGGATGGCAAGACGTCCGGATTTCCCAAAGCCGCTCGCGCACTTGGCCAGTGGCCCGGTGTGGGATGGACCCTTGATGCGGCGATGGCTACGCAACAACGGGTTGATCGCAGACATGAAGGGAGGAACGTTCGGCATGGGCGAGTTTGTGAAGGGCCACGAGTACAGCCTCGATGAGATTCGCGCGGTCCTCGGCGGAGAAACGATGTCGTACCTTCCGCAAAGGGGCAGTCGCATCGTCTGCGGCAGGTTCACGAAGGAGATGAACCCCGAGGCCCCCGAAAGGGTTCTCGTCGGTAATCCGCCGAAGGTTCAGCGCAAAGCGGAACTGCTGGCGGCGCAAGGTGGCGTCCTGCCGATCTTCATTAAGGTCGCCCCGGGCCGGTGGGAATACCAGGGCCCGATGGAATTCGTTGCCTACATCACCGACATGGCCGTCGTTGGACCGAAAGCCGCAAAGGCAGGCCGAGCAGGTGAAGTCGTCGGCATGCTGGAGTTCCGGCCAGCGGAGGGGACGACTCGATGAGCATGTATCTGTCTTCCCGCGCTGGCCGCGGACTCTATCTCAGTACGCGCGCCCATCCGGTCGCGGTTGCTCTTCTGCTACCGGTCTGGCTCGCCGTCAGCGTCATCTCGCTGACTCTCAGGCTGACGCTACTCGTCTCGCACGCATTCCTTCGAGTGCGGTTGGAACGCACGCGTAGGGATCTGGAGAAGGCGGAACGGGTCGCTCTCGTCAACGCCCTGGCATACGACGCCGTAACGGCAGACGTCGAAGAGCTCCGCGCGGAGGGCATCGCCGTCTGGACTGTGTATTCAGTCGGCGGGCGGTTCATCCCCGGCCGCTATCCAGCGGAAGAGGTGCGCCTTGCCCGCTTGTATCCGAATGACGCCGGCAAAATCAACCAGGTCGGCTTCTTTCCCTCGGCGTCCAGCGCACGCCGAGTGGCGAACGGACTCCGCCGCCACCGGTTTACATTCGACGAGCTGAAGCAACTCTTTGGCGCGGAGACGGCACCGGTAAATACGGAAGACCCTCATGGGAAGGAAGCGCCCAAAGGACTTGAACAGCCGTCCTGAATGGTCCGCATGTGCGCCGATGACCTGCCCGGGTTTTTCCTCCACCTGACGACTTGAGAGAATGGCTCCTGCTCACTGGCGAGGACGATCCCGCAACCCGGAGCGGATCACGGAGCTGAAACCCCTCTAACCTGCGACGAACGGGGACAGGAACTCGAGACCGAGCAGATCAGTCTTCCTGCAATAGCCACCAGACTTCGCCATCACTAGCCTCAATTCTGACTTTCCCGCCGTTTCTCGTGACTCTTAACGTGAACGGCTGCGCGCCATTAATCATTGGGTGAACGATAACGCCCCAACGAATGAAGGGAACGCCAGGACCGTACTTTGATTCAACCTCAGGCAATGAGAACTTAGAAAACACTCGCTCGATGCCGGCTCTGTTTACCCTGAAAAGTTCGCCGTCGAGACCTGTTTCCAAGCAGCGCTTGGCGGTCGAAAGGATCAAGCTTGCTGCACGCGAGTCGTAGGGCCGTTTAAGTAGAAAGTAGAAGACCAAGAGTGACACCCCGTAAGTGGGGATTGCCAAAGCCAATGCGATCAAATAGAAGATGCGGGGGCGAGGGAACAATATCATCAAATCTAAGCTACCCTTGAATGCTTTGATTGTTATTAGCCGCAAGGCATATGACGCATAATAAAATTCAACAGGGGCAGGGTATTGTCTGTTGGGTGGGCGTGTATCCACAACAGGCAACAGTTTGCTCACTGATGCACATCAACCGATAGGGGGTATCAAGTGGGATTATTTCGATGGCTAAAGCGAGAAGACAGAGGGCAGCTTGATGTATCACGCCGAATGGACATGGCGCGAGATCTTGAGATCTACTTGGGTGAGCAAGTTAAGGAGCTTGATCGGCTAAAGGTTCCTGTCTGTTTCGACGCAATTACTGCAGCATACATCCTGAACTTGTTGGCACTCTCGCGCAAGAATGGGATCAACACATCGGATGCCTACGCTGCTACGACGAGCATATTTCCCGATACCGAGGACTATCGTGCACTAATCACTGGTGCGTTTCAGCTGTTGGATAGCGATCGCCAAGCTCGGAGCAAACTCGGGGCACTCGCCGTCCTAGCGCAAAGTGAAACCTCCGCTGGGAGGTACGAGTTCCTTGTTCGTCACAGCAAGAAGGCGTGCGCGGCGATCGAAGCTTTGTATGAGCCGGACCCCGATTGGGACCCCCGCAATGAACCTCCATGGTCTCCGGAAGACCTTGCATAGTCTCCGCTCACCGACGTTTGAATTGACGTCGTCCCAGAAAACTTAGGCAGTTCGAAACTGGAGTAGGCTGCCCCGCACATCCTATAAGAAGGATGAGGGAAAAGCGATGAAGCAGTCGAGGGACTCGGAGGAGCAGTTCCCCCTGCTGTTCGCCCTCCACCTCACCGAAGGCATCGGCGCCGTGAACCTCCGTGACGCAATGTTCCTCGGCTTTCTCAGCTTCGTGCTGGTGGCCGATGGCCTGCGTAATTTGTGTTAACACGCCCTAGCTGTCATCGCACTTACCGATCCTCCGAACCCCCAATCTCGCGAAAGTCGTGAAGGGTGAAGTACTCGGTCTGTCCAAACGCCGCCTGTGGACGAATGCGGAGCCTCTTGGCTTGTGTCGACTGATCTTTCGTGAGACTGACGAGGACATTCTGCTCATAATCCTCATGCCGGTAGCGATTGCGCGCGAAGGCGATCGCACTTTCGGGTGTCCCGGAGAAAACGATGACCCTGATCCGAGAACCATCGGGCCCATATGGCCCCGTACTTACGTGCTCAACTGCGCCCTCAACGACCACTGCCCAGCCGGGCGTAACCCCGACGGATGCCCGCAGTTGTGGGAGTACGCTGGCGCCCATATGAACTTGAGACTATCGGACCATAGCCTGCATCAACGGAGCGAGACGGCAGGCTCAGGCGGTGCAACTCGGACGATGCCGCACACCGCCCCCCTAGCCTGCCCCGGGACTCTCGCCCACCCGGTCATTTTAGAGCAGCCCCTTGGTGGACGGAGACGTGATGTTGCCGAACTTTGATGGCTGTGCGGCAGTCCAGACTCAAGTGCGGGCGCAACTGGTCGTACTGGCGACGCCACTTCTCGTTGATCTCGCGTGCCTCGACGCGCGGCGAAACGCCACCTGCAAGAACCGCGTGATGATCGCCCCCTCCGGAGACTCGACCGAGTCCAGGCTCAGTTGGACCTAGGGCGGCGCGACGCACCTCCGGGCCCTACCTGAACCCGCATGGAAGGCGCCCCGCTTGCCGAAGGTGAACATTCGGCGCCGACGTGCGCGGAAGCTGACCTGCATGGGCGCAAGGGACGTGCAACCTGGCCGGGCCAATCCCTACCCCCCAATCTGGTGGGCCCCCCGGGAGTCGAACCCGGCACCAACGGATTATGAGTCCGCTGCTCTAACCATCATGAGCTAGAGGCCCGCGGCGCCTATCGTACCCGACCGCCGCCGCCCTCCGGAGCGCCGCTCCGCCCTACCCCCAGATCGCCTTCGCCGCGTCCACGCACAGCTTCAGCTTCGCGCGCTCGTCCGCTTCGGTCACCGGGTTTCCGCCCATCGTGCTCGCGAACCCGCACTGGGGGCTGATCGCCAGCCGGTCGAGGTCGACGTACTTCGCGGCCTCCTCGGCGCGGCGCTTCAGCGTATCGATCGGCTCGAGCTGCGGCGTCTTCGAGCTGACCAGCCCGAGCACG
>JAKOVB010000058.1 GCA_029782295.1 Pseudomonadota bacterium | reverse complement strand
TTTCGGCCGATGACAAACGGCTTGATCGCACGTTCTGCCCGGTTGTTGTCGATCTCAAGACGGCCGTCGAGCAAATAGCCTTGCAGCTTGTCCCACTGGTTTAGGCAATAGGTGACCGCTTTGCCGAAGGCGCTCTTCGGCAGCATGAGTGTGGACTGCTTCGTCAGCCAAGCATGAAACTCGTTCAACACCGGCACACTGTGGGCAAGGCGCTCCGCCTTGCGCTCCTCCGGCGATAGCTCCTTCAGCTCCCGTTCGATCTCAAAAAGGCGGTTGCAATACGCCAAACCCTTTGCGGTCGCACTGGTGCCGTTCGTACGTTCCTCTTTGGGAAGGACCGCGAGCGCCTCCACGAAGCCGCGGCGAGCATGCGCCCAGCACCCGACCAGGGTCACATGAGGGATCTTCTCGTAACCTGCATAGCCGTCCACCTGCAGGTAACCGGAGAAACCGGATAGGAACTCCACCGGATGTTGTCCGGACCGAGTCTCTTCGTAATCGAACAGCACGATCGGCGGGCCGTCCCGCCCGGTGCGGTAGAGCCACATGTACGATGGTGTTTGCGCCGGGCGCCCGGCTTCCTGCAATACCTGGACCGTCGTCTCATCCGCCTGGATGATGTCCCTTTTGAGAAGCTCCCGGTGCAGGTGGTCATAGACCGGAGCCAGGTGGCGTTTCGTGGCCTCCAGCGTCCAGTTGGCCAGCGTCTGACGCGACAGACCTACCCCAAGACGACTGAGCTCTTGTTCCTGGCGGTACAAGGGCACGCCTTGAACGTATTTCTCGTTGATCACATGGGCGATGGCGGATGCAGAAGCGTAGCTGCCCGGGATCGGCGGCTTCGGCATGGGGGCTTTCACAATCGGCGTGCTCGTGCCGCCGTGGTCGCAGGCACGGCAGGCGTACAGATGCTGCACGTGCTCGATCAGTAAGCGTCAAACGGAGCACACCTTCACCAGGCATGCTCCGTTCTGTTAGTGTGATGGGATGTGTCGGTTGTCTCAGGTGAGTCTTAGGCCGGCTTCTGCGGAGTCCGGCAGGTGGCAGGCAAGGATTCTGCCCACGGCATCAGCGAATCCAGGACGCCTGGTTCGTCCAGATCGAGGTTTGGCACCTGCTCAAGGAGATAGGTGATGTAGTCAAAGGGCTTCAAGCCATTCTCCTTGGCGGTCTCCACGATGCTGTAGAGGATCGCGCTGGCCTGGGCTCCCCGGGGCGTGTTCGAGAAGAGCCAGTTCTTTCGGCCGATGACAAATGGCTTGATCGCACGTTCCGCCCGGTTGTTGTCGATCTCCAGGCGGCCGTCGAGCAAATAGCCTTGCAGCTTGTCCCACTGGTTCAAGCAATAGGTCACCGCTTTGCTAAAGGCGCTTTTCGGCAGCATGATCGTGGACTGCTTCGTCAGCCAGGCATGAAACTCGTTCAACACCGGCACGCTGCGGGCGAGGCACTCCGCCTTGCGCTCCTGCGGAGGGAGATCCTTCAGCTCCCGTTCGATCTCAAAGAGGCGGTTGCAATACGCCAAACCTGTGTTCGCTAACCTAATAGTTGACCAGTACCCTTAGCGCGATCGCCAAAAAGTTGACCACCCTGAGCACCCAACCTGTTACCCTGGATATTGGCAAGATATCCCAGGAAAGCAGGGGGAACGGAGTTGCTTAGAGTGGTCAATATAGAGTTTATCCGAAAGAAGCACTTTGTTGAAGGCTGGAGCATCCGGAAAATCGCGAAACACGTCGAGGTATCAAGGCAGAGTGTCCGCAAGGCCCTGAAGAGTGCAGAGCCGTGGACGTACACATTGTCGAAGCCCAAGCCGTGTCCCGTTATGGACCCGTTTCGCGAGGTGATCCTGCAGTGGTTGCGGGCAGACCACACGGCCATACCTGAATTGCCGAAGGCTAAGGTTTTGTCGTTGGCAGACGCACACTTCGTTCCTCGCAAAGAGAATCTACTGTGCCTCGGTCCTAGCGGCACCGGCAAGACTCACATCGTTACGGCACTCGGGATCGCAGCCATTGAGGCTGGCTATCGAGTTCGATTCATCCGTACCGTATCGCTTGCTCAGGAACTCCTCGTTGCACAACAGGAGTTGCGGTTGAATCGCTACCTCAAGAGCTGGTGTCAGTGGCCAGGCTAAAATGGTCATAAATGGCCACGAAAAATCCCCAAAAATGGTCAGGAAGTAGGAAAAAAGCCCACTCCCTGCGTAGCTCGTGGGTAACAGTCAAAACCATTGGCTACCGGGAGTGAGCAAGACTGATCAAGGTGGGGACAATCGTGGATATCCGAAGACTGCGTGATGAAGGTTTGTATAAGTGCGACGTTGCGGAACTAGTAGGCGTCGATCGCAAGACAGTCGCCAAGTACTGGGATGGGCCGACGGAAGAGCCCGAAACACCTCGATACAAAAAGCGACAGCGCAAGATCGACCCGTACATGGATTATATCACAGAGCGACTTGAGAAGTGGCCTCAACTTTCAGCTGAGCGCCTCTACCAAGAGATTGTGGCTATGGGATACGAAGGATCAAGGCGAAGTGTGAGGCGTGCAGTGGCCGAGGTCCGCCCCCAGAAGAAGCGAGAGTATAAACCCTTCGAAACGTAAGCGTCAAATCGCCCACACCTTCCTGGCGTCGTGACGCCGAGAGATAATCTCTCCAGAACGAATGTGGGAGGTTGTCTCCGATGACGCGTCATGAGCGCCGGCTTATGTGGCAGGAACGGGTGGATCAATGTCGGGCAAGCGGGATGAGTGTTGCCGCCTGGTGCCGTGAGAACGAAGTGCCGGAACAGCAGATGTACTATTGGCTGCGGAAGTTCCGCAGCGAAGAAGCGGACGCAG
>JAKOVB010000090.1 GCA_029782295.1 Pseudomonadota bacterium | reverse complement strand
TCCCGCCCACGGTAGGTAGGCTGGCTGGCCGCTCCCGCCGCGCTCAGCAGAGGGCATTGATAGTAATGCTCGGCGGCGGGCGTGAACGATATCGACTTGTGCAGCCCAGGTCCGCCAGTGGTCACGAGATTGCCCATCTCGTCCACGATCCGCATGGGCAGATCGATCGGCATCGTCACGTTGATGACAGCCAGAAAAGTCTCCGGCAGCCAGTCGGGACAACGACCACAGGGGCCAATCGGGATGCGAATGGTGGGCTGCTTGCCCACCGCATTCCAGCGCAAGAATCCATTCAACGCCTGGCGCAGCATGTCCTGCTCGTCTTGATCGCATGCCATGCCCACACCGTCACCATTCAGGTCAGCCTGGTCCGGGTTGGACTCGTCGGGGCAGTTGTCGATCGTGTCGGGCACACCATCGTTGTCATCATCGTCGTCGCAGGGGTTGCCCAGGCCGTCGCCATCGGTGTCCCGGTTGTCAATGCTCTTGACGCTCGGGCATAGATCGCAGGCATCGCCAACCCCGTCATGGTCGCTGTCTTCCTGGCCTGGGTTGGCGTGCAGCGGGCAATTGTCCACCGTGTCGGGCACGTGGTCGGCGTCATCATCACTGTCACAGGCATCTCCCTGGCCGTCTTTGTCGGTGTCGCGTTGGTCGGGGTTGTAGATTCCCGGGCAGTTGTCCTCGGTCAGGGGGTAGCCATCCTCATCCTCATCCTCGCATGCGCTCCCGATCCCGTTGCCATTGTCATCCCGCTGGTCGGGGTTGGCAGCTGAAGGGCAATTGTCCTCAGCGTCGAGCACACCGTCGCCGTCGTCATCCTCGTCACAGAGATCGCCCTGTCCGTCTCTGTCGGTATCGACCTGGGCAGGGTTGGCGAGCTGCGGGCAGTTGTCCCTGGCATCCGGAACATAGTCATTATCATCGTCGTCCTCGGCGCCATCAGGCACGCCATCGCTGTCGGCGTCCCCTTCACCCAGGCCCACGGCGGCGAAGGCGTTCATCACCGAGGAAAGGTTTGCCTGGCTCCACTTGCCCCCCAGGTAGTAGTCCCGCGCCTGAGTTACCGTGGCGTCGCGGTCATCCATGAAAGAGGCGCTTGCGGTCAACCGGCGATTGGCCAGCACATCGTAGTAAAGCTGGGCGACCTTCGTACGGCCGATCCCCTGCACCGAGACGCCGTGGTGGATACCACCTTCGCTGAGCAGATAGGCTGCTTTGTTGGGAATGCCGCAATTGGTATGCACACCACCGTCGTCGGCATTCGTGGGAATGTACTCGCTCATGTGGTCCCGCGACGGGTTGCTAATGGAGCGCTGAACGCCGGTAGTCTCACCGATGGTCCAGTTGGCCGGGTCCACCATGACCCCGAAGACGTCGCCGTAGTGCTCGGCGAGCGCGCCAGGCATGCGAAAATCCTCAAGGTCAACCGTGTGATCCACAATCGCATGGGTAAACTCGTGCGCAAGGATATCGGGCGCTGCCATGCCATCCCCGATGTGGAACTCATGGCTCATACCCTGCCAGCCGGCATTCCGCGGCAAGCCCGCATCGTTCACCACGATCCTGACCAGTTCGCCCTTTCCATCAAAGGATTGTCGCTTGAAGGCATCATAGAAGTAATGATAGGTGGTGTGGGCGGCGCTATTTGCATTGATCCCGTCAAGATCTGGGGTCGGTTTCCCCGCCGGAACTCCCACATCTCCGTTCTCGTCGTACCACAAGGTGCCATCAGTATTGACAATCTCGAAGTCCTCTCCAGGTCGGTCGGCTGTGCGTGTCTGGTCCACCATGAGCAGTAGGTGACCGTCGTTCGCATCCACCAGCGCCAGCCACTGCGAGCGGCTGTTGCGCAGGAGGATGCGCCAGGCCAGGTACCCGCCAAGACGAGGAATTGGCAGAGGTATGTCCTCGATCGTGCCCGGGTCGAAGAAGGCCAGAGGAAGCGGCAGGGGTAATTCCTCGAACATAGCCGGGTCGAAGAAGACCAGCCGTGGTGTTCCCTCCACAATGGCGCCGGCTTCGGGCGCCCCAGCCAGCGCCACCGTGCTCGCCTGGCGGGCCGACAGGACGGGCGGCGGCATGATGGCCGGACGCGCCGGTGGGTAGCCGGCCGCGAAGCCGGTCACGAAGTTGGCGTCCAAATGGACGATCAGGCCGGCGCCGAAGGTCGGAATCTCCCCTTCCCGCCAGCCAAAAACCACATGGTGTACGCCCGAGGCATCGCTGGTTGCGTCTTTCAGATAGAGCTGCCCGCAGAGGTCGGTCAGCCGGAACAGCGCCCGGTAGCGCCCAAGAAAATCAAGCGCCCGCAACACCGGATCCTCCGGCAGTCCCGCCGGAATCGGCACCTGAAGGTCCATCACACGAGGCAGGCTCCGGCCAAAACGGGCGACAAAGGGTTTGCGCAGCGAGGCATGTACCAACTGGCGAAACGCTTCGGTCTGGGCATCCTCCCCAGGCACCGGCGTCACCGTCTGCGTGGCGGTAGCTGTGCGCGTGGGAGTCGGGGTCGCGCTTTGCGCAGCGGTGGCCGTGCGCGTCGGTGTCGAAGTCGCGCCTTGCACCGCAGTGGCTGTCCGCGTCGGTGTCGAAGTCGCGCCTTGCACCGCAGTGGCTGTGCGCGTCGGTGTCGAAGTCGCGCCTTGCGCAGCGGTGGCCGTGCGCGTGGGTGTCGAAGTCGCGCCTTGCGCAGCGGTGGCTGTGCGCGTCGGTGTCGAAGTCGCGCCTTGCGCAGCGGTGGCTGTGCGCGTCGGTGTCGCCGTGCGCGTGGCAGTGGCCGTATGCGTGGATGTGGGTGACGCGGTCCGCGTGAGCGTCGGCGTCGCCGTGCGCGTGGCAGTGGCCGTATGCGTGGATGTGGGTGCAGCGGTCCGCGTGGGAGTGGGTGTGCGCGTGGGTGTTGCCTGCGGTGTAGGCGTCGGCGATGGGATGAGGCTATCCCAGAAAACGTTCGCTTCCAGATACTGTCTGTCCAGGGGCGCGGCGAATCGAATCCAGTTGGCATTGACGACCTCACCGTATCGGGATTCGGCGGAGTGGGAGGTGAACCCCGGCGGGTCCACCTCTTCGAGCTGGTAGTAGGCGCAAGCCGCGCTCGTGGAAAGCTCAAAATCCCCTATGGGTCCCGAGTACTCGGTGCCCAGGAGGGTTCCCTGGTCATTGGCGTTGGCGGCGCAGCGCAAGTTCACCTCTGTATCCTCGATCGGCTCGCCCCCTTCCGTCCCTGTCCAACGGCGCACGTTCCCCGAAAAGACCCATACCCATTCCACCGTAGGCGTGGACGTAGGCGCTGGCTCTGGCGTCTGAGTCGGCGTGGGCGTTGACACCGCCGTCGGTGTCGGCGTAGGCGCCCTGGTTTTGGTCGCCGTCGGCGGCGGTGTGGCCGTCCGCGTTGGCGTAGGTGTGTTCGTGGACGTCGGCTCCGGCGGCACGTCCCAGAAGTTGTTGTATCGCTTTTCTTTGCTACCCCACGGCCAGGTGTACTCGATCTCGTCGAAGTTGAGCACTTGCCCACCGGTCGAACTGGCGTCAACGGAGGTATAGTCCGGCAAGTTCCATTCCTTGATGTGAAGGTACTGGTAGGCGAGCAGCTCCTCCTGGACCGAAAGCTCGTAGTAGCCATCGGCACCCGTGGTGGTGTTGCCTTTCAGATCGCCGAGAATTCCGGAATTGTTGGAGGCATAGATCGAGACCTCCACCCCGGCAATACCCCAATTGAAGGGACCGGGCCACCCCTCGAATACATAGCCGGAGAAAACGTATGCGGTCGGGGCGTGGAGGCTGGCCGCGCTCGGCCCATCGGGTAACCATGCCCGCGAGGGCGCCGGGGAAGAAGTCAGGAGCAAAGCCGCGCTGATCAGCACAAGAACGGCGCGACGTGCCGATGGAGATAGGAGCTTGCGTGGGGTAAACATGATGGACCTCCTTGGCAGCGTTTCTGACGCCTACAAGCCACGATAACGCAGTATCGATGGCAGATACACGGAATGATCATGATCTTCGAGCACTTCCAGTTGGAAGATCTTGGCGTCCGGCCAGTTCTCGTTGGTGCGCTGCGCCGCCCAAAGATACTGGCCGTCCCACGCCAGGTCCCACGTTCCTTCGGATGCCGCATAGATCCAGCCCGCCTGACGGCCGTATCGGTCGTATTTGAGGATGTGCGCCCCACCCTGCGGAATCCAGAAATGCTCCCCATCCCATGCCAGCCCGCCGCCTCCCCATTGATCCAGGATGATCGTGTTCACAAGCGTCCCGGCTTTGGTCATCTGATAGATCACCGGTGATACCCAGCCCATCACGTTCAGGTACCTGCCGTCCCAGGCCAGCCCCTTGCAACCGCCTTGCGTGGGGAAGGGTGTGTCGAAGCTGTAGACAATGGCGCGAGTGGCTGGATCGACCTTGAACACCTTGCGTTCGGCGAAATCTACCAGCCAGATGAACCCTTCGTCATCGAAGGTCATCCCCCAAGGTTGCGATGGCGTGCCCCAAACCGGCGACCCGGTCAACGTGAAGTCATCCAGCACCTGTCCTGTGTGCGGATCAAGCTCGTAAACATGTCCCCACAACGTGCTGGTCCAGATATGCTGGCCATCCCAGGCCAGCGACCAGGTCAGGCCCAAACCTGTCCCGATCTTCCGCACGACGCGACGGGTCTCGTCGTCAGGATAGACATACAGGTAACGATCCAGGCGCTGGTCGCCAGGGATGTAGCCCAAGGCGTAGGATGAGGCGGGCACGAAACCGATGTTGATGGAAGCAGGGGGGAAGTAGGGAGAGGTCACGGTGGTGGAACCGCCGCAGACCTCGCCACCGTTGCCAACCATGCTGAGATTGCTGACCTGCACAGTATTGGCTCCCTCGCCCACACCGATAGCACAGTTGCGATTGCGATCAATGGCATCCCCAAAGGCCCGCAGCGTGCCATCATCATCGACGGACAACCCATTGGC
>JAKOVB010000062.1 GCA_029782295.1 Pseudomonadota bacterium | reverse complement strand
CCCGTGTAGGCGATCATCGTCTCCTGTCGGCCCGCATCTGGGTACTCCACCTGCATGAATGGCTTATTAGCCGCAATGACGTCTAGGATGGTCCGCAAATCCGAATCCGACAACATGCGCCACGTAACGTCTACCCGCCGGATCCCAGCCCGCACAACCTCCATGACCATGCGGCCCGAGGCGGAGCGATTTGATTTGGTGAGATCGAATCGCCCTACCCGCACTTCCGCGGGCCGGGAGACCTCGACTCCTGCTATACGAATCGTTGCCACCTGCTACACCCCCAAGGCCGGACGGATGACCACGTCCATCCCCTGCCGCTGGCCCTCACGGACCAGATGCGGCAGGATGAGTCGTGCGAACGTCGCGCCGTCGATGCGGAGCACAACCTCGCGGTCATCGCCCGCCTGTTGGCCGCCCGACGCCTGCTGGAACCGCTGGGCCGTTAACATGGCCTCTAGGACGGCGTCCCCGACGCTCTGAGCGATGACGTTATCCCGCTCCAGCGGGATGACGGCCTCCCGCCGGTGCCCCTCGCCGACCATCGCCAGCGTAGGCCCGGTCACGATACCTCCCTTGGCGAGTCCGGTTACGTCCTTAAATGCGCCGACTGCCTTGGCTGCAAGTGCGCCGATGCCTGCGATGGCAGCTGCTATTGTCCCTGCAGCTAATACAGGCGCAGCGGGACCACTCCACGCGTAAAATGCTACGAGCGTAGTGTATGCCTGGGTTATGACTGCACTAATCGCCGTTGCGACCTTTGAGAGTACGCTAATAATCCACGATCCGAGCGTGGAAAGCGCGTTTGATGCGGCTTGCGAAAGCTGCTGAACCAGGACGTTTTTGAGGACCGCACCCATTCCGCTAAGGACGCTCTGAAAAGCCTCCCCCATGGTCATGGAGCCGGAGATGATCCCATCGAACGCCTGGCCGAATACGCTCTGCATCCCGGAGCTAATTTGCTGTGTTATTGATTGAATCCCCTGACCGAAGCTCTTCATTTTGTCAACAGACTTGTCAGCGAAGTCACCGACATTATTGACAACGCCCTGCCCCATGTCAGCAACAATAGCAATGCTTTGGCTCTTCAGGGAGCCAAAGAAAGCAATGATCTTATTGACCAAATCAGGGACAATGGAGTGGCCGACGAGCGTGTTGTACAGGTTCTGGAAGAACCCTGTCACGCTAGACACCATCGACTGCGCCCGCTCGACGACGCTGTTTTTGAGGTCATCCCACCACCCGACCACTCGCTGGCGCATGTTGTCGACGAGCCTCTCGACGGTCTTGGTCATATCTTCGATAGTCTTCTTGACCGCGTTAGCCGTATTAACGACCGTGGTTTGTACCGTACTCCACCCGTCGACTACAGCACTCAGGAGCGATTCCCAAGCTTGAGTGACTGCTTGCTCCACCGACGACCACACGGACGAAGCGGTTTCAGTGGCCCAGTCCCAAACCGCGGCGACGGTCTGCCGCACCGCCGCCCACGATGTCGCGGCCACCGTTGTCAAACGGCCCCAAGCGGCCGAAATTACGTCGGTGACGGTATCCCAAACCGCGGAAGCCGTGCCGCTAACCCAATTCCATACAGCTTCGATGGCCGCCCGGATCGCTGACCACACCGCCTCAGCGGCCTGCGCCAGTCTATCCCAAGCAGCTCTAATAGTATTGGTGACGCCGTCCCAAACTGTGGCTGCCGTATCGGACGCCCACGACCACACCACTGAAATAGCGGATCGGACGGCACCCCACGACACCTCGGCGGCGGTTA
>JAKOVB010000055.1 GCA_029782295.1 Pseudomonadota bacterium | reverse complement strand
GCCCGGTTGTTATTGAATCAAACCTTGGAGACATTTGAGAAAAAAGCACCCAAGGCCATGCAAATACTTGAAATGGGCTTTGATGATGCTACCGCGGTCCTTATGCTGCCGGAAAAATATCGCCGGCGTCTGCGTACTACAAACGCTGTCGAGCGTCTTATCGAAGAGATTAGGCGCAGGGAACGAGTTATCCGTATTTTCCCGGACCGGGAATCGGCAATTCGCCTAATTGGAGCCTTACTTATGGAAATTGACGACAAGTGGATAAGCGGCAAAAAGTATCTGGATATGAGTGAATACCTTCAGTGGCAAGAAGAGCAAAAACAAATTAATGATCAAAGCAATATTGCGTATATCAGATAAGCTCATTGATAACTGAGGAATTTACACACTAATCTGGACTTGATCGCGTAGAGCCAGATAATGCCCGTGTAAGTGTCCACCAGGGCAATCTCCTTCATGATCAGATAGAGGGGTATGTAAATGGTCTGCACAGGGATGGCAATACCGGCGATAAAGCACAACAGCACAAAGGGGGAAAAGGGAGCAGTATGGCGGAGAGATTCCCCCGCCCGTCAAGCGCCAGTTTTTTGCCCAAGTGGACAGAGAACGGGCTAACGAGTTGAATCTAGAACTCATGGAGAGAATCAACAGCTTTTTCCTCAGCTGCCTCGCCGGAACCTAAAAGGCCCGGGGGCTTAAGCTCCCGGGCCTTGGCTGGCAGGGTTTAGAACGGCGAATCTGGGAAGTAGTAGAGATGGGCGTTTTCTGGGGTAACCAGGGTAGCATTGAGGATGTAGTTGCCCAGTACCGCCGCATTAGATACGTAGCGCAGAGCGGTTACTTCCATGGCGGTGGCGATCATGTTCGGCGGATAGAGTACATCTACAGGGATGAGGCGGTCTCCGTCCATGACCCTCTTGATCATTTCCTTCATGCCGGCGCCGCCCACGATGAACATCTCATCCTCCCGGCCGGCCTGCTTCACGGCCTCGATTACGCCCAGGGCGATGTCATCATCTTGGGCCCACACTGCGTCGATCTTGGGGAAGCGGGCCAAGAAGTCCTGCATGACCTCGAAGCCATCGTCCCTGTTCCAGTAGGCATACTGCCAGTCGAGGACGTTGATTTCGGTTCCTTCGATCACTTCCATGAAGGCATCGAACCGCTGGTTGTCAATGACGGTGGGAATACCCCGCAGGATGACGATATCACCCTTGCCGCCCAGGGCTTCCACAATGTACTCAGCGGATACACGGCCCATGCCGGGGTTGTCGCCGGCCACATAGATATCCTCGATGCCCGGCCTGGTCAAGCCCCGGTCCACCACGGTAATGAACACTCCCTGCTGCTTGAGCATATCAACGGGATCGGTCAAGGGGTCAGACTCGAAGGGTAGGATGACTAGAGCGTCGATGTTGTGAATGGCGTAGAGGTCCTCCAGCGAGTTGGCCTGCTCAGCCGCGCTGCCAGCAGTGACCAGGATGATCTCCAGGTTGGGATAGGTCTTCTGCAGCCGTTCTTGGGTCACTCGGGCCCAGTAGTTGATACCGCCTGTCCAGCCGTGGGTCGCCGAAGGGATGGACACCCCGATCTTGATCTTATCCTGGGCCAGGGCTGCGGGACCAACCAGCAGCATGACCAGTGACAACACAGTCAAGACAACTATTGTCCTTCTCATTCTGTGCGTTCGCTCCTTTCGAGTGTTCTTATGTTTTTCCTTTCCGCCAAGAACTCCACAAACTTCCTACAGACCCCGTACAGACCCCCCTTTCCGCTGGCCTCATTCTTTACTGGTGCGCTGTACCAACACAGCGCCTATAATGATCAAACCCTGAACAGCGCCGTTTAGATACTGGCTGATGGCATCGGACAGGTTCAGGATATTGCCGATGATGGAGAAAATGATGGCCCCCGCAACTGTACCTAGAATCTTGGCCGTTCCCCCCTTCATGGCTGTTCCGCCGATGATTACCGCGGCAATGGCCTCCAGTTCCCAGCCGTAGCCGGTGCTGCCGCTGGCGGAACCCAGGCGGGGAACGTAGATGATGGTGGCAATAGCCACGCAGATTCCTTGGAGGATGTAAGTGAGCACCCGGATGCGGTTCACGTTGATGGCTGAGTAGTGGGCCACATCATAGTTGGACCCAATGGCCAGCACATAGCGGCCAAAACGGGTCTTGTACATCAAAACAGCACCCACCACCGCCACGATAAAGAAGATGATCAGGGGAATGGGGATCTTCAAAAAGGTACCGTAGTACACCGGGCGGTACAAGCCCCGCACCGGCAGATTGAGGGATAGGGTGCCGCCGTCGGCCAGGTAAGTAACTAGGGAGCGGAAAATACCCATGGTGCCTAAGGTCACAATGAAGGATTCGATCTTACCCCTGGTGATAACCAGGCCGTTCACCAAGCCCCCCACAGCCCCCAACACCAAGGAGAGGACCATGGCCGCAATGATGGTGGACCAGGTGGCTCCCCAATGCTGCACCAGGTAGTTCATGAAGATGATCATCATGCCCGAGTTAAAGGCCGCCATGGAACCCACAGACAGATCGATGCTGCCTGTGCCGATGACAAAGGTGGCCCCGATGGCAATAATCCCGGTAAAGGCGCTGCGCGTAAACACATTGGTCAAGTTGCCCATGGACAGGAAGGTGGGGTTGATCGCGGTGCCCAGGATCATCAGGGCGATCACCGCGATAATAGGGCCGATATCCTGCCACGAAAAGCGACTGCCCAACGCCTTGACCTTTGCCAACCCGCCTGCGCTCACTTGATTCATCCTGCCATTCCTCCCTTTACGCCTGTGGCATACAGCATAATCTCTTCCTCATTAATGTCAGCACCAGTAAGCTCCCCCATGATGACCCCACTGCGCATGACAATCACTCTGTCGCTGAGCCCTACAATCTCCGGTAGTTCAGAAGAAATGAGGATGCAGGATTTGCCTTGCTTCACCAGTTCGCGGACGAAGTAGTACACCTGCTGTTTGGTACCCACGTCGATGCCCCGCGTCGGTTCATCCAGGATGACCACATCTGGATCCACCTGCATCATCTTGCCCAGGGCAATTTTCTGCTGGTTGCCGCCGCTCAACATGCTGAGCAGCGCCCGTTTGGACGGCACACGCACATCGAATTCTTCCAGGGTCCGATCTAAGGTTGCATCTTCTTTCTTGCTGTCTAGGAAACCGATTCTGGTGAGGTGATCTTGCAGGGATAAGATGGTGACGTTGGGGGCTAGGGGCATGGAGGTGAAAAGACCCTTCCCTTTGCGGTCTTCGCTGAGATAGACGATCTGCTGCTTGATGGCATCTCCGTAGGAGCGTGCCGATAGGGGCTGGCCGCGGTAGATCACCGTCCCCGCACTGCGGCGCCGCAACCCCACCACGCACTCCATCAGTTCGGTGCGCCCCGCTCCAATCAGGCCGGCAAAGCCCAGGACCTCCCCTTCATAGAGCTGGAAACTGGCATTGTGCACATATTTGGGACAGCTGATATTGCGCACCTCCAGCACGGGAACCTCCCTTTTGGGAGGGCCTCCCTTGGGCGGGAACAGGGTGGTCAGTTCCCGTCCCACCATGAGGCGGGCCATATCATCTTCCGAGAGGTCGCTGACCTTTTCCGTGGCCACCCGGTAACCATCCCGGAGCACCGTGACCCGGTCAGCCAGCTCCTTGATTTCATTAAGTTTATGGGAGATATACACAATGGAAACACCGTGATCCCTTAAGGCCCTGATAATCCTGAACAGCACCTCGATTTCGCCCTGGGTCAACACGGCCGTAGGTTCATCCATAATCAGCACTTCCGAGTTAAAGGCCAGGGCCTTGGCGATCTCCACCATCTGTTTTTCCGAAACGCTCAGATCCTTCACCCGGCTGCGGGGGTTGATGGTGGTGCCCAGCCTGCCCAGGATTTCCCCGCTGCGCTGGCGCATGGCCGCCTTATCCAACAGACCCCTTTTCACAAGCTCCTTGCCGAGGAAGATGTTCTCCTCCACGGTGAGGTCGTTGCACAGGTTAAACTCCTGGTGGATCATGACCACTCCATCGGCCTCAGCCGCCCCAATACTGTGATAGACCACTGGCCTGCCGTTGCGCAGCAACTCCCCTGAGGTCTGCTGGTGATACCCCGCCAGGATCTTGACCAGGGTGGACTTGCCCGCTCCGTTTTCCCCAATGAGGGCGTGGATCTCGCCCTTTTTCACCTCAAAGTCCACATCAAACAAAACGGGTACAGTTCCGTACGACTTGCACACCTTTTTGGCCTGAATGGCAAACTCCGACACGCGGCATCCCACCCCACGAGCCAATAATGGAAATAATCTCTACTTATTGTTCTAGTAAAGACGCGTATTTCCTTCTTTCGTTTAACATTTTGACTACCTAGTACACTTTGCGAACAATAAAATTTCAATTAGAAGGGTTTTCATCACAATTTGGCTAATATCACTTATGAGAAATTTCTGGTATGGAGGTGCGGACATGATCGAGGGAAAAGAGACTAAGACCAAAAAAGGTGTGCTCCGGTTCGGCATGGTGGGCGGAGCCTCGGGCAGCTTCATTGCCGACGTGCACCGCAAGGCGGCCCTGTTCGATGGGCAAGCGGAACTGGCAGCAGGGTGTTTCTCCTCCAAGTTTGAGCGGACGCTGGAAACCGGCGCCAAGCTGGGCCTAGACCAAGAACGCCTCTATCGCGATCACAATGAGATGGCCCAAAAGGAAGCGGCCCGGGAAGATGGCATCGACTTTGCCATCATCGCCACTCCCAACTACGCCCATTATCCCGCAGCCAAAGCCTTCCTGGAAAATGGGATCCATGTGGTGTGCGATAAGCCTTTAACCTTGAAAGTGGAAGAGGCCGAGGAACTGGTCAGGCTCGCCGAGGAAAAGGGGCTGTTGTTCTGCGTAACCTACGCCTACTCCCAATACCCTGCGGTGAAGCAGGCCCAGATGATGGTGAAAAACGGAGATATCGGCGAGATCCAAGTGGTTGTCGCCGAGTATCCCCAGGGCTGGCTGGCTACCCCCGTGGAACAGGAGGGGAACAAGCAGGCGGCCTGGCGCACCGATCCTGAGAAGTCTGGCATTTCCAACTGCGTGGGTGACATTGGCACCCACATTGAAAACACCGTCTCTTATATCACCGGCCTGGAGATTGACGAACTGTGCGCCCGTTTGGACATTTTCGGCAGCAACGAGCGCAAGCTGGATACCAATGCCCACATTCTGGTGAAATACAAAAACGGTGCCGTGGGCAACTACTGGTGCTCCCAGGTGGCCATCGGCTATGACAACGGTTTGACCGTGCGCGTCTTCGGCACCAAGGGTACCATTGAATGGCGCCAGGAAGATCCCAATTACTTAAAAGTGGTCAAACTGGGCGAGCCCGTACAGATTCTGTCCCGGGGCAACCCCTATTTCTACCCTGAAGCGGCCCAGATGTCCCGCATTCCCTCGGGCCATCCCGAAGGCTACTATGAAGCCTTTGCCAACACCTACCTGAAGTTCAGCAATGCCCTGCTTAAGCTGAAGCAAGGTCTCGAGCTCACAGAAGAGGATCGGGACTTCCCCGATGTCAAGGCAGGGCTGCAGGGAGTCAAGTTCATCCACAAATGCGTGGAGAGCTCCAAGAAAGGCTCCATTTGGGTTAAGTTTGACTAAAGGAGGAGAGAAAAGTGTCTAGACCTGTAACCATTTTCACTGGCCAGTGGGCCGATCTGACCTTTGAAGAAGTCTGCAAGATGATGAGCGAGATTGGCTATGACGGCCTGGAAATCGCCTGCTGGGGCGATCACCTGGATCCCAAGCGGGCCGCGGAAGACCCCGCCTACGTGGAAGATCGCCTGCAGACCTTGGAGCGCTACGGCTTGAAGTGCTGGGCTATTGGCTCCCACCTCATCGGGCAGTGTGTAGGCGATAACTGGGATCCGAGGCTGGATACCTTCGCGCCCGACCACGTCAAGGGTCAGCCCGATAAGATCCGGGAGTGGGCCATTGAGGAGATGAAAAACGTGGCCCGGGCCGCGAAGAACATGGGCGTTAAGGTGGTCACGGGCTTTACCGGGTCCCCCATCTGGGCCTACTGGTATTCCTTCCCGCCCACACCAGAAGAAATGGTGGAGGAAGGCTTCAACAAGATCGTGGAGCTGTGGACACCCATTTTTGACGAGTTCGACAAGCAGGGCGTGCGCTTTGCCCTGGAGGTCCACCCCACGGAAATTGCCTTTGACCTCTACACCACCGAAAAACTCCTGAGCCACTTCAACCGCCGCCCCACCCTGGGGATCAACTTTGACCCCAGCCACCTGGTCTGGCAGGGAGTGGAACCCCACCTGTTCATCCGGGAGTTTGGGGACCGCATCTACCATGTGCATATGAAAGATGCTGCCGTGACCCTGGATGGTAAGGCGGGCATTCTGGGTTCCTTCCTCACCTTCGGTGATCCCCGCCGCGGCTGGAACTTCCGTTCCTTGGGCCATGGCGATGTGAACTTTGAAGAGATCATCCGCGAACTGAACGCCATCGGCTATGATGGTCCCCTGTCCGTGGAATGGGAAGACAGCGGCATGGACCGGGAGTTTGGTGCCCGGGAGTCCTTGGAGTTTGTCCGCCGGATGAACTTCTCCCCCTCCACCATGGCCTTCGACGAGTCCATGAAGAAGTAAAGGAAGCTGCAGCAAGGGGCTGTTGACGCGCGTCAGCAGCCCTTTCTGATCCCGCCGGGAAAACAAATGCTTAATTACTTGCTAATCCAACGGCAGGAAGAATAACTCAAGTGGCGAATCATTAACTATAAAGTACGAAACTCGAACTAATAAGTACGGGATGTGAAATTTATGTCAAGTAGACCGGCGCCGTTTGGCCTGTTTGGGGCCGCAGCCGGCTCGGCCATTTTCCAGCTGATCAGGGAAGCGGGCCCCTTGGCCCGGGCCGATATCGGGCGGATCACAGGGCTGTCCAAATCCACCGTGTCCCAGCATGTGGAGCGCCTGCTTCGCCTGGGACTGGTGACGGAAGAGCCCGATGCCAGGTATCCCGCCGGCCGCAAGCGCAAACAGCTGGTGTTCAATGAAAGCGCAGGCTACGTGGTGGCCATCGATCTAGGGGCCACCAGTGTGGATATTGCCCTCTGCGATTTGGGCGCTTCGGTGCTGGAGCACCGGGAGCTGCTCGATGTTGCAGTTAGTGACGGACCCCAAAGGGTGCTCGGCCGCATTGTTGAGCAAGTGGATGATCTTCTAGCCAAGCATGCCATCACCCCAGACCAGCTCTACGGCATGGGCATGGGTGTGCCCGGCCCAGTGGAGTTCTCCACGGGCCATCCCATTCACCCCCCCATCATGCCCGGCTGGCACAAGTACCCCATCAAAGAATTCTTGGCCGAACGCTACGGCTGCCTGGTGTACATCGATAACGATGTGAACGTGATGGCGGTGGGCGAAGCCAAATACGGGGCGGGCGTGGGCGTGGAGAACCAGCTCTTTGTCAAGATCGGCAGCGGCATCGGCTGCGGAGTGATCCTAGGGGGCAGGCTGTATAGAGGCACCCACGGCTGTGCCGGGGACATAGGCCATATCTCCCTCCGGGGCAATGAAGAGCTCTGCTCCTGCGGCAATCGGGGCTGTTTGGAAGCCATCGCCTCCGGGAGGGCGCTGGGCAGGCTCGGCACCAGGCTGGCCATGGACGGGGAATCCTTTGAACTGGCCCAGGTGTTAACCCAGAAAGGCACCGTATCGGCAGAAGATATCGCTTACCTAGCCCGCCGGGGTGATCCCCTTTCCTTATCTCTGCTGCGCATGAGCGGGCAAGCCATCGGCGAGGTTTTGGCCGGCATTATCAACTTCATCAATCCTTCCCTAATTGTGGTGGGCGGCGGGGTGTCCAAATCGGGGCAGCGGCTCATTGCCACCATTAAAGAGGTGATCTTGAGCAAATCCACGCCCCTGGCCACCAGTACTTTAGAGGTGGTCCCCAGTAAACTGGGGGGCATGGCCGGGGTGATCGGCGCCGCAGCCTTGGTGGTGGATGAAGTGTTCTCACAAGAAAGGGTTTTTGCCATGGTCAATCAAGAGGGCATGCCCTCCGCGGGAGGTGATTAGCGCCAGGTAAACAGGTCCAGTTCTGATCCATGATGAGGTCAAGTCATCAAAAACAAAGAAAGGGGTCTGAGCAGGATGCGTAAATTTAGTGTATGGTTCTTAGCGTTATGCCTTATGGTTGGCGTCTTGGCCGGGGCTGTGCAGGCCAAGGAACTCACCTTCGGCTACATCGCCCCCGGTCCCGATACCTGGTACCGCCGCACGGTGGAAGGCTTCGAGTGGGCCTGCCAACAGCTGGGCATCAAGACCATCGTTTTGAACTCCCAGTATGATGCCAGTTTGGAAGTGGCCAATATTGACTCGTTGATCAGCCAAGAAGTGGATGGCATGGGGATCTTCTCCTTTAACCCCCAAGGTGCCGTGGTGGCTGCCCAGCGCGCTGAGCGGGCAGGCATCCCCCTGGTCACGGTGGATAACGTAGGCCAGGTACTCGAAACCGATCACACCATCGTCGCCGCCATCGACTTCGACTGGAGGGCCATGGGTGTCAACTATGCCGAATACATGGCCGAGCATTATCCGGGCAAGAAGGTGGCCGTCATCGCCGGTCTCTTGGATCACCGCCCTGTGCAGATCATCCACGAAGCCATGTTCCAGAGAATGGAAGAGCTGGGCCAGAACGAAGTGGTAGTGGTCCGGTCCGGCGAGTACAACCCCGCCGTTGCCGTCAACCAGGTGCAAGACTTGGTCCAGTCGGGTCTGGAGTTTGACATCATCTGGGTGATGAACGAAGATATGGCCGCAGCGGTCATCCGTTACCTGGAAGGCCAAGGCCTGTTGGATGACTATGTGGTCATCGCCCAAAACGGCTCGCCGGCAGGTATCGAGCTGATTAAGGCGGGCAAGCTGGAATACACCATCAGCAGCTCCCCCGGTTGGGAAGGGGCCATTGCTGCCCTGGTGCTCTACCAGCATGTGATCGGCGACAGCGCCGAGGTGAACCAGAGCATACTCCTGCCCATCACTCCTGTAACCAGGGACAACATCGACAACAAGAAAGAAGTTATTCCTTGGGAAGTGGACCCGGTTTGGGTTGAGCTGACTAAGGAGTACTTCCCCGAGCTTGGCCGTTACCTTCCCTAGGTGAGATCCGGGCAGGGCATGCTGCATGCCCTGCCCTCCTTAGAGATGGAGGCGAGGATATGCCGAACAACCACTGCATCTTGTCCATGCGCAGAATCAGCAAGCGCTATGGCGATATGTATGCCCTGAGCAATGTGGACTTCGATCTTTACGCGGGTGAAGTGCACTGCCTGGTGGGGGAAAACGGCGCGGGCAAATCCACTCTGATCAAGATCCTCTCCGGCGCCGAGCGGCCCACCACCGGAAGCATTGAGCTGTTTGGCCACAGCTTTCCCTTCCTTACCCCCGATCGGGCCTTAAACCTGGGGGTGGCCACCATCTATCAAGATGTGGAGCTGGTCAGCTCCCTTACGGTGGCCGATAACATCTTCCTGGGCCACGAGCGCTGCAAAGCGGGGGGATTCGTGGACTACGCCGCGCAGCGGGCCGCAACCCAGGAGCTTTTGGACACTTTAAACATCCACATCGACCCCGATGAAATCGTGGCCAATCTCCCCCCTGCCCAGCAGCAGATGCTGCAGATTGTCAAGGCGCTGCACCATGAGGCCAAAATCCTGATCATGGATGAGCCCACGGTATCTTTGGGCATAGAAGAAACCCAAGCCCTGATGAATTTAGTCAGGCGCTTGGCCGCAGAGCAGATCGGTATTATTTATATCTCTCATAACCTGGATGAGGTCTTTGCCATCGGCCACCGGGTCACGGTGTTGAAAGACGGGCTGAAAGTGGGGACCTTTAAAACGGAAGAGTTGGATGAGCACAGCCTGGCGGCCAAGATGATCGGCCGGGAGAGGTCTGACTTCTTCGAACGCAAGCGGGTGAAAATTGGCGAACCTGTGCTGGAAGTGAGAAATCTCACCGCGCCGCGCCTAGCCAACAACGTGAGCTTCACGGTGCACCGGGGAGAGATCCTCGGCTTTGGAGGTTTGGTGGGGGCAGGGCGCAGTGAAGTGATGCGGCTGCTCTTCGGCATCGATCAGGCGGTCTCGGGGGAGGTTTTGCTCCGGGGAAGGCCCCTCAAGATCCGCTCACCCGGGGATGCCATTGAAGCTGGTTTCTGCATCATCCCGGAAGATCGCAAAAAGGAGGCTCTGCTCCTCTCCCGCTCCCTGGTGGAGAATGTGGCCATCATCAAAAACGAAAAGGGCAACCTGATCCTGGACCGCCCGGGGGAGCGCTCTTTAGTCCAAAAGATGATTGAACGCTTGAGCATCGCCACCACCAGCATGCACAAGATCGTGGGCCAGCTCAGCGGCGGCAATCAGCAGAAGGTGGTGATCGCTCGCTGGCTGGAAAGCGAAGCGGACATTTTCATCTTCGACGAACCCACCAAGGGTGTGGATATTGGCGCCAAACGGCAGATCTACGATCTGATGGTGGGCCTGGCTGAAGCAGGTAAGGCCATTTTAATGGTCTCTTCTGATATGACGGAACTCATTTCCATGAGCGATCGCATTGTGATCATGCGGGACAACACCGTGGTAGATATTGTGGACGCCACATCCGTCACCGAGCAGAGCTTGGTGGAAGCATTCTTAGGCATCGAGCCCAGGGGAGGTAAAGAACATGATGGAGCTATCGGGTAAGCTCAAGCACTTGTTTGTATCCAGGCAGTGGGTCTTCCTGGTGCTGGTTATGGTGATCATTTCCATCTTCACGGGCGCCGTGAATCCCCGCTTCTTGACCATCCGCAACCTCACCAACCTGCTCAGTCAAGTTGCGGTGATTGGTCTTCTGGCCTGCGGGGCCACCATCTTGATCATCTCTGGGGAAATCGACATTTCCGCGGGGGCCAATGTGGGCCTCACCGCCTGCATCGCCGCGATCTTGATGCGTTCGGGCATGTCCAGCCCCTTAGCCGCGCTCCTTGGCATTTTAGTGGCCATCGTATGCTCCACGCTCATTGGTGTGGGCTGCATTATCTTCAGGGCACCTTCCTTTATCATCTCCCTTGCCTCCATCAGCGTGTTTAAGGGTGTGGCCCTGGCCCTCACCAGCGGTACCCTGCAGATGATCATGGGGCGCATGGAATACTTGGGTTCGGGCACCGTCTTGGGGTTTATTCCCATCATCTTCATGATCACCCTGCTGGGTTATGTGGCCACCCACGCCATCCTCAGCTACACCAAGCTGGGCCGCCACGTGTATGCCATTGGCGATAACCCCCGGGCGGCGTTTTTGGCCGGCATTAACATTGCCCGCAACAAGATCGCCTTCTTTGCCCTCAACGGGTTTTTCGTAGGCTTAGCCGCCATTTTGCTCCTGGCCCGGGTGGGAGCTGCCCAGCCCACCACCGGTTCCGGTATGGAACTGCAGGCCATTGGCGCGGTGGTGATCGGGGGCACGCCCATGACCGGGGGCAAGGGCAATGTGGTGGGCACGTTTTTCGGCGTACTGCTCTGGGGCCTGATTGCCAACGCCTTGAACATGCTGGGCATCAGCCCCTTCTGGCAGGAAGCCACCATGGGTTCGCTGATCATCGTGGCCGTGGCCATCACTTCCCTGCGGGCCCTGGCAGAGAAATCCTTACTTGCGTAGAGAGGGTGGATTGCGATGCTGCAAAACTATGAGAGGAAAACGGCGGAAATCAGGGAACAGTTCCTGGCCCTTAAGAAGGCTGAACCGGAACGCTTTAGAAAGCGCCTGACCCTATCCTTCAGCACCTGGATGTTCGGCGGCGAGCCTTTGGAGGCCTCCCTCAAGAGGCTGAAAGCCGCGGGGTTGGACTACGTAGAGCTGCCCGGCAACCACCAGACCCCCGATCTGGGCTGGAAACCGGCGGAGGTGCGCAAACGGCTGGCAGATTACGGTATGAAGGTAGCGGGCATCTGCGGGCTGTATGACCCCGAAACGGATCTGGCCAGCGATTCCCCCTATCGCCGGCAGAGGGCCATTGATTACCTGCGGCGGGAAATCGAGTGCGCCGCGGAGGTGGGCGCGGAGTATATCATCGTTGTGCCCAGCGCGGTGGGCCGCCCCGATCCCTTAGACGAAGGGGAATACTGGCGCAGCGTGGAAGCGGTGCGGAACGTGGCCCAAGACTTTCTGGCTGCCGGCATCAAGGCGGCTGTGGAACCCATCCGCTCCGCTGAAGTCAGCTTGATCCACACCATCGAGCAGGCCCAGCAGTACATTAAAGACGTAGACCATCCCGGCATCAGCCACCTGAACGGGGATATTTACCACATGCTCAACGAAGAGGAACATGTGGGCGCAGCCATTTTACAGGCCGGGGCTCAGCTGGTGAACCTGCACCTTGCCGATACCAACCGGGGACCTTTGGGCCGGGGCATGATGGATGTGGATGTGGTGGTGATGGCCCTCTATCTTTTGGGTTACAACAGCCCCGGCAGGTTCGTGACCGGTGAAGCCCTGGGCATTGGGGGCAATCCCTATGCCTTAATGAAGGCAGCCAAAAACACAGAACTCTTTGACCAGATCGTGCAGCAGACGATAGGCTGCTTTAGGGAACGGGAAGAATATGTCTTGAGTTTATAGACAAGCTAAACACCAGGTGTTGTGGGGCTCCCCTTTGGGGAGCTTTTATGTTTTGGAAAACAGAAGCAGGAATATGAAGCGGGATCAAGTCCAGATTAGTGTGTAAATTCCTCAGTTATCAATAAGCTTATCTGATATACGCAATATTGCTTTGATCATTGGTTTGTTTGTGCTCTTCTTGCCACTGAAGGTATTCACTCATATCCAGATATTTTTTGCCGCTTATCCACTTGTCGTCAATTTCCATAAGTAAGGCTCCAATTAGGCGAATTGCCGATTCCCG
>JAKOVB010000060.1 GCA_029782295.1 Pseudomonadota bacterium | reverse complement strand
GCGGATAACACGGTACACAACGCCATCATGTTTCAGGCGATCCTCGTCCTGATACTCAAATGAGTAAATCTCAAAGCGCTTGGTCGGTCGTAACCCGGTGACTGCGGCGTTGTAAAATTCTTGGGATGACACGGACAACTCGTTGGCAAACACCATACGCTCCGTAACAACCTCTTTCTGGTTGCCGATCTCGTCCTCCACAATGGTGACGGACTGCAGATAAATGACCTGATTGTGTCTCATGCGCCATCACCCGTCGTGTACTCCTGCGAGAGCGTCAAGTGTGCTTTGAGCATGTCATAAGACTGCTGGAAACGCTCCGCTTCCGGGTTATCGAAGCCAAAGTGAGCCTTGCAGTAAACCGTGATGGCCCGGCGGATGAGCGGGTCACCTTCGTCCTTCACCTTATCCTGATGCACCCCAGAGAGCTGCAGGTCGGCTTTGGCGGCGTCGATCAGATCCTGCACTTCGGAGTCAAAGGCGCTGCTGGTGATCCGCAGCGCCAGTTTTACATCGTCAATCAGCGCCACGGCTACCGCCTCGCTTTCGCCGTTTTGGCTGCTTACCTGACGCATTAGCCCCGGCAGATTGCTCCACCGGGGCCTTTTCCTCAACTTTAATGTGTTCAATAACGCCATGGGCTTCAAGGTATTTAGCCTGCATTTTATCGGTTACCATGTACGGTTTTCCCCGCAGCCAAACCCGGCCCGTGAAAGGGTCAATAAAGGACCGCCTCACTCGGTACATCATGCTACATCACGCTTCCTTACGAGGTTGCCTTCTTCACACGGACAAAGCCGTTCCACTTGATAACGTTACCGCCGACGTACACGCTACCCCTATGGGCAACCTGGCCGCTGCGGAACTTGTAATCGGTGCTCCGCTGGATATCGATCTCCGAGAAAATAGCCAGGCCGTAGTTGGTCAAGTGGCCATAGGCCATGCAGTAGGTATCAGGAGCGGTTCCGGCCGCAGACAGGACACCGCAAGCCGAGTTCACAATAAACGGAATGCCGTCAATCAGCCCGGTATTCCCGTTGTAGCTGATGGTATGAACCCGGTTTCCATTGCCATCGCGAAGTTTCGCAAAGGCCTTCAAGTCAGCTTTGTTTAGAATAAGAGCTGCTCCGGATTCAACATCTTCCTCGCCGCCGTAGCTGAAAATGATTTCATCAAGCGTTCCCTCGTCGATGGTTGCCAGAGACAGGTCCGTCGACGGGTCGATGGCGCCGGCCTTGGGATTGGAGCTGTCGTAATTACTAGCGAAGATACCGGTGATGCGGTTGCTGGTACCGGGACCAATGAGGATTTGCCGTGCAATGCGCTTCCGGAGAGCCACTCGAACACCATTAAGAATTTCAGCATCATAATCAATGTCCGGAAGCTTCAGGACGCCTTCATCTTCTTCGGTGTACACCGTGATCTTGCTTTTGTTGATCGACACGAAACCAAACTCGGTATCAGAAGCATGATAATCAGCATCATCAGCCACTTCAGCGCCTTCGCCATAGCCCTTTACATAGGACCGTTCAAAAGCTTCGCCACCGATTCTCGGGAAAATACGGACCAGATCGACAATGCTGGAGACTTCATTCCATGCCGGCATCACATCCGTGCCGTACCGGGTCGGTACCAGCACGCCTTCGGTCGTCAGTTTTACGGCATTCATGGCTTTCAGGTCACGGCCGCGTTCCGGTGATGCCGCGAAGCCCCAGCGAGTGATGACGCGCTGCGGCTGA
>JAKOVB010000039.1 GCA_029782295.1 Pseudomonadota bacterium | reverse complement strand
AGCTGTTTCCGGAGGCAGATAGCGTTGGACGGTGCGCTTGCTGACGCGAATACCCAGTTTGAGAAGTTCGCCGCGGATGCGTTCGGCGCCCCAGGTGATGTTTTCGGTTCTCATCTGGCGAATGAGGGCGATGGTTTCGGGGGTGATCCTGGTTTGCGGCGTCTTGGGTTTGGACTTGCGGCGCCAAAGCAGGCGGAACAGCTGGCGATGCCAGCGGAGGAGGGTGTCTGGCTGGACGATGAGAAGCGCCTCCTTCCAGAAGGGGGTCGCTCTTGCCAGGAGCAGGAGCCTCAGTCGGTCTCGATTGCTGAGTTGAGGGTGTTTGACCTGGCGCTGGAGGATGATGAGCTGGTGCCGCAGGAGGGCGTTCTCGGCAATGAGCTCGGCCTTGCTGCGCATGGCATCCTTTGCGGCTCCTGCGAGCAGCGAGACTGTGGCGGGTTTGAGGCCCTGTTGTATCCGATCACCGATCTGCTGGGCGATGCTGAGGATCTTGGATCGGAGACGACTGAGGATATTGAACAAGGCGCTGAGAGCTCCCGGATTCTGACAGTGAGATCGGGAGGATACCAGCTACAGTCGTCGGAAACAACCCTTCAAAGTGCGCAAATTTGAACGGATGACGCTGGTAGCCAGCACGGGGGCCCGGGGCATTCTCGGCGATGAGCTGGGTGTTGCTGCGGGGCGCATCCTGCGCCATGCCTGCGACACGGGAGCCGGCGCCGGGGCTGGGGCTGGTCCTGAGTTGCCTTGAAAATCCTGCTTGATATGTCGGAATTTCAAGGTATAATCAGATCGTGATTGAACGCACTTTTCTCCAACAAACCATTCAGCAAGCGCTGGCGCGCAGCCGCGTCGTCGCGCTCGTCGGCCCGCGCCAGTGCGGGAAGACGACCCTGGCCCGCCATTTTGTTTCGCCCGACTCGGTCAACTACTTTGACCTGGAAGACCCGGTCAGCCTGGCGCGCCTGGATCAGCCCATGACTGTGCTCAGCGAGTTGACCGGCCTGGTGGTGATCGACGAGATCCAGCGCCGCCCGGAGTTACTCCCGATCCTGAAGGTCCTCTGCGACCGCGACCCCTTGCCCGCTCGGTTCTTGGTGCTGGGCAGCGCGCCCGTCGCGGGCGCTTCCAGGCCCGGTTTGCTGCGCCAGTTAGCCGAGTCGCTCGCCGGCCGGATCGAAACCGTGTCGATGGCAGGCTTCAGCCTGGCCGAAGTCGGCGCGGAGGCGCACGTACGTCACTGGCAGCGCGGCGGCTATCCCCTGGCCTTCCTCGCCGCGTCTGACGAGGATAGCCAGGCCTGGCGCAAGGACTTCGTCCGAGCCTTCCTCGAGCGCGACCTGCCGCAATTGGGCAGAGCGATACCGGCCGCCAGCTTCTTCCGTTTCTGGAGCCTGTTGGCGCACTATCACGGCCAGGTATGGAACGCGGCGGCGGCGGCGCGGACGCTCAGCGTCAGCGAATCCACCACCCGGCGCTACCTCGATCTGCTGGAGCGCGTCTTCCTCGTACGCCAGTTGGCGCCGTGGCACGCCAACCTCGCCAAACGCCAGATCAAGTCACCCAAGGTCTACCTGCGTGACACGGGCTTGCTGCATCAGTTGTTGGGCATTCGCACCGAGCAGGAGCTGCTGCTGCATCCCAAGAGCGGCGCCTCGTGGGAGGGCTACGTGGTCGAGGAGGTCATCAAGGCCGTTGCGCCGCATGAGGCCTACTTCTGGGGGACGCATGCCGGCGCGGAGCTGGACCTGCTCCTGGTCAAGCACGGCCGTCGTCTGGGCGTGGAGTGCAAGCGCATGGATGCCCCCCGCCTCACGGCCTCCATGCAAATCGCGCTGGCCGACCTCGCACTCGACCACCTGGCGGTGGTCTACCCTGGCGATCGGCCGTACCCGTTGGCCGACCGCGTGACCGTGGTCCCCTTGGCGGCCATCGCCTCCGGCGCGCAGGCGCTTGAGCCGGAGAGCATGCGCTGATGACTTTCCCACAACGTTATCCCGAACCGACCGGCGGCGCGCTGATCTTCGACTTCGCCTGCCACGTAAGCGTCTAGATGAGGTGACGAGATGGGCACGCCCCTCCTGTCTACTAAGCTATCCATTCCGCCGCTGCGACCCGACCTGGTGCCCCGGCCGCGGCTGATCGAGCGACTGGATGAGGCGCTGCGGGCGGAGCGAGGGCTTGGACTGGTTTCTGCCCCGGCAGGCTTTGGGAAGACCACGCTGGTCGCGGCGTGGCTGCGGCGGTTGAACAGTCTCGGGGACGCACCAGCGGATGTCGCCTGGCTGAGCCTCGATGAAGGAGACAGTGATCCGGCTCGTTTCCTCGCCTATTTGCTGGCCGCCCTGCAATCCGTTGACCCCACTATCGGCCAGATCGGCGGCGAGATAGCGCAGCCCTCCCCACAGATAACGCCTGAGCGCCTTCTCACTGCCCTGATCAATGACATCCAAGTGCGGTCACGGCCTCTCGTCCTGGTGCTTGACGACTATCACCTTGTTTCGGGGCTGCCCGTCCATCAGCAGTTGACCTTTCTACTCGAACATCGGCCGTCGCAGCTCCACCTCGTCATCGCCAGCCGCGAAGACCCCCCGCTGCCCCTGGCGCGCCTGCGAGCGCGTGGACAGATCGTGGAGATCCGCCAGGCAGACCTGGAATTCACGCCCGCCGAAGCCATCGAGTTCTTCCGCTGCTCCGTGCCTCGCGAATTGTCTGCTGCCGACATGGCTGCTCTGCACGCGCGTGTGGAAGGTTGGATCGCCGGACTACAACTGGCCGCGCTCACCCTTCCCGGTGATGGCGACGTGCAGGAGTGGCTGCGCAACTTCGGTGGCAGCCAACGCTACATCCTGGATTACCTGGTCGAGGAGGTGTTTCACCAGCAACCCCGCGTCATCCAGGATTTCCTGTTGAGCACTTCGATCCTCGACCGGCTCACCGCTTCCCTCTGCAGCGCCGTGGCCGAAACGGAGAACAGCCAGGACATGCTGGTCTCGCTTGAGCAGGCCAATCTGTTTGTCGTTCCCCTCGACGACTCACGGACCTGGTATCGCTATCATCACTTGTTTGCCGATGTGCTGCGTCATCGCCTGCACGCGGAGAAAGCCACCCAGATACCGACTCTGCATCGGCGGGCCAGCCAATGGTACGCCGCTCACGGTCTCCTGCCCGATGCCATCCGTCATGCCCTGGCCGCGTCGGACTGGGACGCCGCGGCCGAGTTTATCCTGGGCGGGACCAGCAGCGAGCTTCTCCAACGCGGGGAGCTCATGACTCTGCTGGGCTGGTTCCGAGCCTTTCCCGAACCCATCGTGCGCGGCAGCCCACGGCTGTGCTGTGAATATGCCTGGCCGCTGATGCTGAATGGGCAGATCGAGCCGGCTGAGTCCTACCTGAACCAGGCTGAACTGGCTGGCGACGAGACACTGATCGAGCGGATCCGAATAACACGCGCCTATCCAGTAGGTGTGGAAAGTGAGACCGTCTCGGCGGGAGCATTCTTCGATGCGCCCTTGGGCCTGTTGGCGCCTGACCGCCTGCCGGAACGCGCGCTCATCCTGCTCAACCTGGGCATGGCTCGCTGGTACAAAGGACACCTGGCAGAAACCGAGGAGATGCTCTCCAGCGCGCAAAGCGCCGGCTTCAACTCAGGGGATACCTATGCCTGGCTGACAGCCTCGATCTTTCTGAACAGAACCCAGCTCGCGCGCGGCAAGCTGCATCAGGCGGCCACAACCTGCGAGGATCTCATTCGACAGGGCGTGCAGTTGCCGATCGGTGCGCTGGCGTACTACGACCTGGGCTGGCTGCATCATGAATGGAACGAATTGGAAACCGCAGCCACCTGGATCGCCGGAGGAATCAAGCTGAGCAGCCGGGATGACGGCTGTGATGAATTGCAGGCTGCCGGCTCCGCGACGCTGGCCATCATCCGGCAGGCGCAGGGACGGGCGACCGCGGCGCGACAAGCACTGCAATTGGCCGCTCAAAAGCTGCAACACTCAGAGTGTTCTCCGGCGGGCCGCCTGTATTGCCTGACCGCCCGCATCCTGGTCGCGCTCGCCCAAGGGGACGTGGATGCCGCATCGCTGGCCGCAGAACAGGTTCCGTCGCCCCAGGATGCGCACGCTCTCCCCGACTACTTGCCCCTGCAGCGAGCGCAAGCCCGGGCGCTGCTTGCCCAAGGCAAACGGGCGGCCGCGGCCGAGCAATTGGCGACGCTCTATGAGACGGCTTCGGACCTGGGCTGGAACGTCTATCTGCCACAGGTGCGCGCCGTCCAAGCCCTGGCAGCCGCCACGCCCGGCCAGGCGCTTGAGCTGCTGGCCGGGGCTTTGACGCTGGCCGAAACGGAAGGCTACGTGCGCACCTTCCTCGATCTGGGTGAACCGATGGCGGCGTTGCTCGACCAGGCGTTGGCTCGCAATATCGCGCCCGTCTATGTCCGTCGTCTGCTGCGTGCGTTTGCAGCCGCCTCCCAGCCCCTCCAGGACAAGCTCGCTGTCTCACCGACCGGTCTGGTGGAAAACCTGACCCAACGGGAGATGGAGGTGCTTCGTCTGCTTGCCGGCGGCCTGACGAACCAGGAAATCGCCGAAAAGCTGGTTGTCTCGGAAAACACGGTCAAGACGCACCTTGCCAACATCTACGGTAAGTTGGGCGCGCGCGACCGCCGCGAGGCCATCACCCGAGCCAGAAGCGCCGGTCTTCTGGCCTGAATCCCCCTCCCACCCGCCGCAAGAATCACCCGACCATCACCCGCCGCGGGTGATGACATCGCTCTCCCCCGCCTGCTATGCTGTGAGCAACGATGACCGGCCAGCAAGGTTGCTGGCCGGCGGCCCAAAGACTCAACGGGGACTGTCGTATGAACGCACAAGCAAACCATGTGGAGAGCATCCAGAGCGCCGAAAGGCAGCTCATCAGCCGGCAGATCCAGCAGGTCGGCTGGGGGCTGTTGTTGGTGATCACCGGCGGCGTCTTGCTGCTGCCGGACAAACACCTCGCCGAAGTGGCTTGGCTGATGGGCGTCGGGCTGGTCCTGCTGGGGACGAACGCCGTGCGCTATCTCAACGGCATGCGGATGGAGACGGGCGGCCTCATCCTGGGCGCCGTGGCGCTCGCCGGTGGTGTGGCCGGGGTCTTCGGGGTCAGCCTCCCGCTGCTCCCCATCCTCATGATCCTGCTCGGCGCGAGCCTCCTTGTCAGCCTGCTCTTCGAGAAGAAGGCGTGAGACGCCTGGCTGGGTCCGGCGAGCACATCGCCCCAGGAGGCCTGCCATGCTACACACTGAGGTCCGAGTCAAAGGCGTGATCGAGAAGAAGTGGGCGGACTGGTTCGAGGGTCTGGCGATCATCATCCTTTCGGCCGATGAGACCGCTCTCGTCGGGGAGTTATCCGATCAGGCCGCCCTTTATGGACTGCTCGCCACGCTGAGAGACCTACGCTTTGATCTTCGCTCGGTACAGATCACCGAGACTGAGAGTCCGCCAGGATGAAAGCGCCTGGCACACTGCATCACAAAGTGCATGCGAATTGCCGACAAGCCTGCCGTGAGAGTCCAGACCATGATTCGCACGGCATTAGGCTCGAGAGTCAAAAGCGAAAGGAGACCATCATGAACAAAGTCCTTGCAGGCGTAGACATAGGCAGGAAGAACGTAGTCTTCGGCGTGGTTCTGTTTCTAGTTCTCGGTGTTGTGGTTGGGGTTCCCCTAACGGTGGATCTGTTCGAGGGCTCCATGCTGAGCGAGAGCCAGTACCAAACCTGGAAAGTGCTGCACGCTTACGCGGTGTTCACGGCTTTCATCAACTTCTTCTTTGGGTTCCTGGTTGACCGTATGAACCTCGCCAGACGGCAGCTTGAGATTGCGAGCTGGTCGTTCTTGGTCGCTGGGATAGTTGGCGGCTTTGGCCGGCCACTCCTGTTCGTTTTCTCCGTTTCAGGGCCAATCGGTAGCTACGCTATCTCCCTGATCGAGACAGTCGGCTTTGTCATTGGGACATTTCTGTTTGTACGGAGCCTGATGCGCGAGACCGCACTCAGAGGAGGATCAATCGCATGAGAGTCTTGACTGTCTATGCCCATCCCAACCCGAAATCGTTTTGCCACGCAGTGCTCGAGCAGTTCACGTTGGGGCTGAAGGATGCTGGTCACACCAGCGAAGTCGTTGACCTGTATGCCATCCACTTCGACCCCGTTTTTCGCATGGCTGACTTTGCCAGCTACGTGCATGAAAGCATGCCACCGGAAATTCTCAAAGAGATGAACCTGAAAAGATACGTCCTTGACGCCGCTGGCGGGCCTCTTCAGAGGTTCATCGCGGCACGCTGGCTCCGCGACAAGGACGACAAGGCCGTGGCGAGATTCATCCGCGCCCACCAGCCCAAGGATGTGGTTGCCCAATGGGAGAAACTCGCGAAGGCCCAGGGCCTGGCCTTCATCGCACCCGTGTTTTGGCTGCACTTCCCTGCGATCCTGAAGGGATGGTTCGAACGGGTCTTCGCCTACGGGGATGCCTACGGGTTGACGATTGAGGGCTGGCGCGGTGAAGTGAAGGGTCGGGTGCCGCTGCTTCAGCACGAGAAAGCCTTGGTCATCAACACGACCCTCTTCAGCGAGGAGAACTACAAGGCCGGACTGGAAGAGCCGATGACGCGCATTATCGATGAGTGGGGATTGCGGTATCCGGGGGTCAAGACAGTTGAACACGTCTATTTCTATCGTGTGCCGGCAGTGGATGCTGAGACCCGCCGGAGTTATCTGGAGCGAGCGTACACCCTGGGCAAGGAGTTCACCCGGCCCTAGAGGGCGCTGGCAGGAGTTGCTCCCGGTCGGGAAGGCAAGAGTGATCCATGCCGCCCAAGCTGCGCTTACACGCTGCACCTGATCAGGCGAATTCCGGTCCGATCGCGCGGCAGAGCGCTAGGACCCCACCCGCGATCAGCCTGGGGAGCGCCCGGCAGTCAGCAGTAGTTCTCTTCCTGTTTCTCGTACTCGGGACTTCGCTGGTCATGTTCCTGTCCCAGCAGCCGCCTGCTCCCCTGCCAGCCAGTACCCCAGCCTCGGAATTCTCGGCCGAGCGAGCCTTCCGGCACGTTGAGGCCATCGCCGATCAGCCGCATCCGGTCGGCACGGCTGCCCACTTACAAGCCCGCAACTATATTGTGAGCGAGTTGCAGGCTTTGGGTCTCACTCCACAAATCCAGGAAACCACAATCGTCGACCCCGAATCACCGGCTTTCCCCGGCATGATCGTTGCCGGAACGGTTCAGAACGTAATTGTCCGGCTGGCCGGTACAGCAGGAAACCAGGCTATCCTGCTTGTCTGTCACTACGATTCGGTTGCCACCGCTCCAGGCGCCAGTGATGATGGCTCTGGAGTGGCGACTCTGCTAGAAACCGCACGGGCTCTACAGGCTGGACCTGCTCTCAAGAATGGTGTGGTCTTTCTCTTTACCGATGGTGAAGAGGTCGGGCTGTTGGGAGCGCAGGCATTCGTCGAGCAGCATCCCTGGGCGAAAGCGGTCAATCTGGTACTCAATTTTGACACTGGGGGAGACACGGGGATTGTCTATACGTACGAGACAAGCCCTGGCAATGCCAGGCTCATCTCTGAATATGCCAGGGCCGTACCTCACCCCGCCGCCAGTTCCATGATGTATGCGGTGTATTCGGCCATGCCGAACGAGAGTGACTTTACACCATTCAAGAGGGCGGGCTACCAGGGACTCAACTTTGCCCATCTCGGTGGCAAGTTCCGCTATCACACCCTGACGGAAAACCCGGCCAATCTTGACCTTGGCAGCATCCAGCACCAGGGTTCCTACGCGATGAGCCTGCTCCGACACTTTGGCGACGCGGATCTGGCGAACCTGCGGCAGGACAGAGACATCATCTATTTCAACATCTTCAACCTGGTCATTCGTTATCCTGAATCCTGGGCGCTTCCGTTGGCCCTTCTGGCGGCTGTGATCTTTGCCGGTCTGTTGGGCCTCGGTTGGCGGCGAAAGCAGGTCAGCCCTATGGGGCTGCTTGCGGGCACCCTGGCGTATCCAGTCAATCTGCTCATAATCGCCGGTATGATCTGGTTGATCTGGCAAGGATTGGTCAAGATCTACCCCCAATACGGAGCAGTGGTCGACATTCAAAACGGTCTCTTCTATTGGCTCGCCTTCATCTCTCTCACGATTGCCATCACAGCTACAACTTACACCCTTCTTCGCCGCCATTTCCGTTTGGCTGAACTTTGGCTGGGGGCTCTGTTTTGGTGGTTGGTGGCGACCGTGATGCTCAGCCTGCGCATGCCAGGCGGGTCCTATTGGCTGGAATGGCCGCTGCTGTTCAGCCTGATCGGGTTGGGCTTGCTCTGGCTCTTGCCGGAGACAGACGCCGCCTCATGGCGACGAGCCGGGCTGCTGGCAGTATCTGCTCTGCCGGCAATCCTGGTCTTTTCCTGGTCCATCTACGCTATGTATGTTGGTTTGGGGACAGAACTTATCATCGTCCCCGTGCTGCTGATGGCCTTGATGCTTGGTTTGCTCATCCCGCACCTGGATTTTTGTACGCGGCTCTATCGGTGGGCTTTGCCCGTGGCGGCCCTAGCGGTCGCGGCAGTGGCATTGGTGGCAGGCAGTATCACGGCCAAACCCGATGCCGCTAGCCCGCAGCCCGATTCGATCTTCTATGCCTTGGACGCTGGCACAGGCCAGGCGCTGTGGATAAGCGAAGATCCCCAACCCGATGTGTGGACATCCCAGTTCCTTGGCACTGGGTTCCAACGGGGCAAGTTGACCAGGCTATTTCCCCAAGATTCAAAGGAGCTTCTCTTTGCACCCGCGCCGGTCCTGAGCCTGGATGCGCCTCAAGTCAAACTGCTGGACGACCATACCGCGGGAGACACGCGCAAACTGCAGATGCATATTACCTCACCCAGGCAAGCACCCTGGGTGGAGGTTGAAATCGAATCCAGCAGCCCGATTTCCCGCGTCATCCTGGGCGGAAAGCAGATCTCACCCCAAAACGATCTGGCTCAGCCGAGCCCAAATGGATACTTCAGAACGATCCAATACTGGCTGCCACCCGCGCAAGGCTTTGACTTGACTATCGAAGCGGCCTCTACCGCAAAGATAGGAGCGATCGTTCGCAATTATGAATACGGTCTGCCGCAGATTCCTGGATTCAGCTACGACATGCGCCCGCCCGACCGCATGCCGCTGGCCCGCGAGTTTCTGCCGAAGAACAGAACCGACACCGTTCTCGTGAGCAAAACATTCGCCTTTGGACAACAAGAATAAGCTGGGCCGCGGCCCAAGAAATCTCTGTTTGTTTCCACACGGGCTCAGAAAGGAGTTCGAAATGACGGTCAATACAGTCTCAGAAGTTCAGACGACCCCAAGAGAACCAGAACGCGAACGACGTTTCTTTACAGTCAAAGCCACCCGGGTGGTCTGGTTGTTACTATGCATATACGAAACATTGCTCGCCCTGCGCTTCGTTTTGAATCTGAAAGGGGCCAAACCGACCAGCCCGTTTGCCGCGGTTCTTTATGTTTTCACCGGCTTTATGCGGTTGCGGATGTTCCGGTTTTGACCGGGACACCCGCAGCCGACGGCATGGTACTGGAAGTCTCAACCTTGATTCCCGGATTCCGGTACGACATGCGCCCGCCCGACCGCATGCCGCTCGCCCGCGAGTTTCTGCCGAAGAACAGAACCGACACCGTTCTCGTGAGCAAAGCATTCGCATTTGAACAAAGAGAGTGAGCTGGGCAGCGGCCCAAGAACCTCACTGTTTCCGCACTAGCCGAGAAAGGAGGTTACATGGCAAATCCTCCAAGCTCCATAAGAGTCAAGGCGAATACCGTTCTGGATGCGATCGACCCACGCATCTACGGCCAGAATATCGAGCATATGGGGCGCCAGGTATTGGGAGGCATCGTCGCGGAACCGGGGTCCAGGGCGCCACAAGATAGCCGTGGGTTCCGTTTGGATGTGCTGGAAGCGATCAAGAAGCTGAATCCGCCGCTGTTGCGCTGGCCGGGCGGGTGTTTCGCGGATTCGTATCATTGGTCTGACGGGATTGGCCCCCATCGGCCAAAAATCCCGAACCGGATGTGGGGCCGGCTTCCGATCAGGATGATGTTCGGCAATCCCCCATTCCCGCTCGGGCCGGAGGAAGACAATCGTTTTGGCACCGATGAATTCATGGAGCTCTGTCGCAGCGTGGGCGCCGAGCCGAGCATTACGGCAAGCCTCGGGGCGAACGATCCTGAGGAAGCCTCGGGCTGGGTCGCTTACATCCGCGATCGATACGGCGCCGGGGCGGTGCCAACCTGGAGCGTGGGCAACGAACAATGGAATATCATCGAACCGGGAGGCTGCGCTTCCAGGCCGCGGAAGTACGTGGAGCGTTTTCACCGGTTTTCAAAAGCCATGCGACATGCCGATCCGGACATCCAACTCATCGCATCCGGAGGCAACGCCCTCATGTTTGCGCGCTGGAACGAGGAGATCATTAGGGGCATCGGCGCAGACATGGATCTTCTCTCCCTGCACCTGTACATGCCGGGTTGGTCTCCCTTGCGGTCGCACGTCGGCAATTCGCTCGGGGACTACTATGCCATCTCCGCAGCGGGACTGGCGTTGGAAGAGCAGATCCAGCTTATCGAGGAAATGGCGGACCGTCTTCTCGGTAAGGCCCTGCCCATCGCCGTCGACGAGTGGAATATCCTCGGTCCCCTGCGCCGGTTCACAGATCCCTACCAGACCCAGCGTGAGGCAATCGGCGTGGCGGGAATCATCCACGCCTTCCACCGTCAGGCGAAATACGTCAAAACCGCCGGCATGTTCGCCATGCTCAATTCCGCAGCACCGCCGCTCATCACCACTCTGGATACGCTCGTACAAACGCCGGTTTTCTACGTCCTTCGGCTATATCGCCAGCTTTCCGGAAAGGCGAGGGTATTCTCTGAAGTCGAATGTCCCAGTGTGGGAACGCCCAGACTCCTAAACCTCCCGCAGCGAAGATCGGTGCCGCTTCTTGATGCAAGCGCCAGTCTTGATGAGCATCGATTGACCGTTTTCGTGATCAACCGCGATCACCAGGAGAACCTGGAGGCCGCAATAGACGTAGCCGACTTCAACTTCTCAAGACTGGTTCGAATCCATACGGTGGCGGCAACCGGATATCAGGCTGCAAACAGCAACGACCAACCCGAAACGGTTACCGAGAGGATCAGCGAGGTTGAGTGGGAAGGGCATCTGGTCTTTCCGCCTTGTTCGGTGACGGCCATAGTAATGGAAAGGTCATCCTGAAAACAGGAATGCCTCATCGGCTCTGTTTCTGCCTGGTTTCGCAAGTATCGCTCCGGAGACGCTCATGATCCCCATCATTTTGGATACCGATATTGGTACCGATGTCGATGATGCTCTGGCGCTGACGCTCGCTGTCGGTTCACCCGAAATCGATATCTTGGCGGTGACCACTGTTGGCGTCGATAGCTGCCTGCGCGGGCGGATTGCGCGCAAGCTGCTGCGGGTATTGGGTCGCGATGAAATCCCTGTTGCTGCCGGCTGTGACCGCAGGCTCGATGGCGGAGAATTCAAGCCAATGCCGATGAGCAGCGCCCGAGGATTCATTGAAAACGAACAGGATGGACTTCCCCTCCAGGAACAGCATGCTGTCGATCTCATCATCGACCTCCTCCAGGGAGCGAATGCCAAAATCACCCTGGTATTGATTGGCCCCGTAACCAATGCAGCGATGGCGCTGAAACGGCGCCCGCAGATCAAGGAAAAGATCGAGCGGTTCGTCGTGATGGGTGGGAGTATCCACCCAAAGGATATTCTTAGAGAAGAAGGCTGGCTTAAGTGGGTGCCGGGCTTTCTGAGGGCCGGCGTGGAAACCAACCTGAATACCGATCCGGCAGCCGCGGAGGTGATCCTGAATTCCGGCATTCCCATCCTGCTCGTGCCGGCGGAAGTCACCTTTCGCACCTACCTGGCAGAACAGGAACGCGCCCAGTTCCGGCAGTCCACTGCACCGCAAAGCGCCGCATTGAACCACATGTGCGATGAGTTTGAAGCGATGCTCGCCGAATCGACTGCCAGGATGCCCGTAGATCGGCGATTTGCTCAGGTCTATCTGCACGATCCCTTGACCGTGGCCACGGTATTCACCCAGGATTTCGTTACTGTGGAGGCCTTTCACCTCAGGCCCGGGAAACGGTTCGGTGTCTTTCGAACGCTACCCCAAGACAGGCTCCCCGCAAACGCACTGGTCGTCACGGACCTGGATGGAACCGCATTCAAGCGCTTGTTTGCGGAGCGAGTCTTCGGCGTCACCTTGCGCTGACCGTAGGGATCGCGTCGCGTCCTGCCACGTGATCGTTCATTGAAACCATACTGCGAGAGGAGGCAAAACCATGGAAGCCCTGAATTGGAAGTTGAGGATCTCGGTGCTGTGGCTCGTCGCTGCGGAGGCAGTGTCGGCCCATATGATTATGGTGACGATAGACCCGGTCACAGAGAAGCTGATGCTTGACTGGGGCACGACGATACCTGCCGTAGGGTGGTTGTTCGGGGCAGTCTGGTGGCTAGTGCCACTGTGGATGCTGTTTCCAACAATAGCTCTGAAGGGCGCGGCCAATCGCTGGGCGAACTTCGTCGGAGGCATCATAGGTACGATCCTTGGCATCTACCACTTCTTCATGTGCGGCGTGCCCGTGTCTTTCGTACCGACAGGTCCCGTGCCAGGACCAACGGCTCATCACATACTGCTCCTGGCTACCGCCCTTGTGGCGACGGTACTGATTACCTGGTACGCATGGAAGTGGCCCAAACAAGAAGCGTGAGCCACCCACTCATCCCATAAAAGGAGAAATCACCATGCATAGCAATCGAGAAGGTATCCCCATCCTGTTTCAGACCGGCTCGTACTATAGCCGTCAGACTGAATGGGGAGAGATGGACGCGGGTTTCTGGGGTTTTCCGGCTGGGTTCGACTCCACCCTGTTGTTCAAGGGGTTGCCCCACGGCTGCGAGTGTCCCCACTGGGGCTATCTGCTCAAGGGGAGAATGCGGGTGAAATACGCCGGCCACGAAGAAGTCATCACGGCAGGGGAAGCCTATTACCTGGCCCCGGGCCACCTCCCGGTGATGGAAGAAGACTGTGAGATGGTCGAATTCAGCCCCAAGGACCTGAGCCGGAAGATGCTGGAGATTGCAGGCCGCAACATGGCGTTGAGGTGACCAGGCGATCCAAACGCTCACCGTCAAGGTAGGAAGAAACCCCGTACTGGCTCCATTGGACATCCGTTCGGTTTCTTGGAGCCAGAAGCTTCGTGACAACGTTCGGACCCGGCTCTGAGCGCTTGATTTGACCGGCTCACAAGGTGCGGTCATGCTTGAAAACGGCGGCTTGTGATGAGACAAGGTCGTTGAAGAGCGCCGGTCAAGCTGGCGATTTGAGCGCTGAAGCGCCAGATGGGCGCTCCGGCGCCACTCGACCCCATCCTCAGGCGGAGGTGTTGGCCAGTCAGGCTATGGCTTGAGCGCTCAGGCGCGACGACGGTCGACGTGGAGACAGCCGAACGCGGGAAAGCGATGACGTTGCCCGTGCTCGGCGGCTCTACCTTTGGCGGCACGGGAGTATGCTGGCCGATGCCCCTTCGACTGCGCTCGGGGCAGGCCTGATGAGGTCGGGCGTGATTGAAGAATCCGGTGTACTCCCTGACGACTTTGGCCAGATGGCGTTCGCTGAGGATGAGGATGTGGTCGAGACACTCACGGCGCAGGGATCCAAAGAATCTTTCGATGTGCGCGCTCGCATTGGGTGCCTGGAAGGGCGTGCGGATGACTTCTATGCCAGAGCCAACGGCGACGGCGGTGAAATGGGGGCCATACTTGCTGTCGTTGTCGCGGATCAGGAAGCGGGGATGCTCTCCCCAGGGGGTTGCCTCGCGAAGCTGCTGCGCCACCCAGGCATCGGTGGGATGGGCCGTGACGGCGGTATGGACGATCCTGCGTGATGACAGCTCAATGATGACGAAGACGAAGAGGGGAGCGAAGAAGATGGTATGGACTTGCGTGAAGTCGCAGGACCATATTTGATCGGCATGGTTCCGCAAGAAGGTGCCCCAGTTCTGGCTCGAGGGCGAGGTTGCAGGTTCGGTTTCCGGGGGTAGATAGCGTTGGATGGTGCGCTTACTGACCTTGATTCCGAGTTTGAGGAGTTCGCCGCGGATGCGTTCGGCGCCCCAGGTGATGTTCTCAGTCGCCAACCGGTCTGCCGGTTGGCGCACGCATACTGCTTGATCAGGGCGATGGTTTCAAGTGTGATCCTGGTTTGCGGCATCTTGGGTTTGGACTTGCGGCGCCAGACCAGCCGGAACAGTTGGCGATGCCAACGGAGGAGGGTGTCGGGCTGGACGATGAGGAGGGCTTGCTTCCAGAAGGGCGTCGCCCGTGCGAGCAGAAGGAGCCTCAGTCGGTCCCGATTGCTGAGCTGAGGGTGTTTGACCTGGCGCTGGAGGATGATGAGCCGGTGCCGAAGGAGGGCGTTCTCGGCCATGAGCTGGGCCTTGCTGCGCACGGCATCCCTGGCAGCTCCTGCGAGCAGCGAGACGGTGGCGGGCTTGAGGCTCTGTTGTATGCGATCGCCGATCTGGTGGGCGATGCTGAGGATGTTGGATCGGACGCGACTGACGAAATTGAACAAGCACGGCAGATTGCCGCCTGGCAATCTGCCGCGAGAGCCTCCCGGTATCTGGCGGTGAGATCGGGAGGATACCAGCTGCAGACATTGGAATCAACCCTTCAGAGTGCTCAGATTAGAACGGATGAGCGAAGCTAGCACGCCTGGTCATTTCGCGAATTCGCCACCTGGGCTACCATGAGATTGGCCATATGGGTGATGTCATGGGCGATGCTTGCCGCTACACTGGATTGTGGACCAAGTGAGCGCGACGAACATCCGTTGCTGCCACCGCCCCGTCGAGGAGGGGATGATGACGCACTCCGAATCGATCATGAGACATGGCACGAGCGTTCCCTCACCCTTTCTCCCGGGTTTCAAGTGGTCCTTCGTTCCGCAGGAGATGACCAAATGCAGTACCGAGTTCATCGTTTTGACCTCAAGATGACACGGGATCAAACGAAACTGGAGCAGTTCCTGAACGATCTACCGGGTGAGGTGATCGCGATCGTCCCAAATGTGACTGTCGCTTTCCTTTGGACCCACCGCGTGGATTTCCTGCTCATTGTCGAGAGGCTGGGCTAAACGGCCGTGATTCGAGGGGGAAGTTGGCCATGACAACCACTCAGCTATCTGCCACTGCGCATGCGTTCTCGTTCGTGATCCCGGCGGCATCCAGCTCGGTGCCTGTCAGGCTGGCCATGCTGGTCATGGTGCTGCTCAGTGTGGTCCTGACCGGTTGCTCCGGAGTGGGCACGGCCAATGCAACTCCGACACGCCCTCCCAGCCCGGCACCTTACCCTGCAATCATGCCCACGCCCACCCCAACCCCGGCATCCCGTCCTCGGCCAGCGCCGGTGATCAAGACCAGGCTCACGGCCCGCGAACGGGAAGCCGTCTTTGACAACGTTTGGCAGGCTGTGAACGACAACTACTTCGACCCCACCTTCGGCGGCAAGGATTGGAAGGCCATTGGCGATGGATACCGTCAGAGGCTCGCGACCGTCCAGGACGATGCCACGTTCTGGCTCGATGTGGTCAATCCCATGCTCTTCGAACTGGGCGTTTCGCACATCGCCGCACTGCCGCCCGAGCTGTCGAGCCAGATGGATCCCATGACCTTCTCGGCCGGCGCGTTGGGCATGGATGTCCGTCTGCTGGATGGGCAGGCCGTGATCACCGAGGTGGCGCCGGGCTTCCCCGCTGACAAAGCAGGGCTGCGACCGGGCTTCGTGATCACGACGATGAAGACGATCGACGGGTGGACCCTGGAGGAGCTCGCTGCCATAGGTCTGCAGACCCCGCCTAACAACGAACGCAATCGGCGGGCCACTGTGGCGCAGCGGATGCGCAGCCTGCTGTACGGCGAACTGGGAAGCAGCATCGACGTCGACTATCTGAACGGTTCCGGCCAACCGCAGCGGGCGACCCTGCCCTATGTCAGGCGCAGCGCCAGCACCTGTGCGCAGTTCGATCCATCCCTGCCACCGGCGTGCACCGACTTCGAGGCCAGGCGCCTTGCCAGCGGCATCGGCTACATCCGTTTCTCCGCCTTCCTGCCCACGGCCCTGGACAGTGTGCTGCAGGCCATGGACGACATGCACGACGCGCCTGCTCTGATTATCGACCTGCGCGGCAATCCCGGCGGAGTCTACCCGGTGCGCAAGGCCATCGCCAGCAAGCTGGTCGGTGAGCCGAAGCTGTTCATGCGCTATCAACACCGCGATGGGTTGGAAGTAGCGTACCTCGATTCTGTACCCAAAGCATACCAGGGTGAAGTAGTGATTCTGGTCGACGAACTGAGCGCTTCGTCGAGCGAGGAGTTCGCAGGCAGCTTGCAAGCCTTGGGTCGAGCCACCGTTGTCGGTTCACAAACACCGGGTCGCTGCCTGGTAGCCAACATCGTGCCGCTCGCCGACGGCGCCATATTGACCTACCCTTACGGACAATCCCAGACGCCGGATGGGCGCGTGCTGGAGGACAACGGTGTCGTCCCGGACGTCGAGGTCGCCTTGGATCGCGCACTGCTGCTGCAAGGAGTCGACACTCAGCTTGAAGCGGCCGTCAGGTCCGTGACAGGCAAGGCTGGGAAGTGAAGCTGCGCCCGACTTTGCGAGGCTGAACCGGCCCATACTGAACAGGGGCTGGCGACGATCCAGCGCGGCCAATGGCCAGTCCGGCGATCATTTCGAGCAGCACGCGCTTGAGATGCTTGGTGGCGACAACCAGTCCAAAGTAGGGGGAAATACCATACCCAAGGTGGGTTTCTTGGGATTCGATTTATGATATGCTGAGAGCACGGTGCAGGAGTCTGCTGGAGTGAAGAGTTCTATGAACATCTTTCGCCCGTTCTGGCTACCTTGAACATCCGTTCGGTTTTTCGAGGCTCAAGGCTTCGTGGAAGCCTTTGGACCGGGCTCTGAACGCTCGATTTGACAGGCTCCGGGTGCGCGATCGTGCTCGAAAATGATGGCCTCCGAGGAAACGAGGACACTGAAGAGCATCGGTCTAGCTGGCAATAGGAGCGCACAAGCGTCACCAGGGCGCGCTGACGCCACCCGACACCATGTTCTGGTGCAGATGCGGACCTATCAGTCTATGAATTCAGCGCTGAGGCGGCGCCGCGATGGTCGTGGTGGAGGCCGCCGAGCACAGGGAAAGCGATGACCTTGCCCGTCTGCGGCGGCTCCACCTTTGGTGGCACGGGAATGCGCTGGGCGATGCCCTGATGAAGGGGGCAAGGGCTGAGTTTCAGCCTGAAGAAGCCGGCATGCTCCATGACCACTGAGGACGGGGAGATGGATAGCAGGCGCAGTCGTCTGAATCAACCCTCAGAAGCGCACAGATTGGAGCGGGCGAGTCAAGCAACCGGGACGGGTCCCTTTGCGGAGAACAGCATCTCGTATCTATCTACAGACAAGCGCTCCCATTTCTGATAGACTGGGATCGAGGTCAGTTGAGGCAGCGGAGACCAGGTGAAGAGAATGGATGCACGCAGAGACCTGATGGTGGACGATTGTCCCCTGAGCCCGGAGGGGCTGCAAGCCCTTGGCACCACGGCGCCACTAGGACAAGCGGTGGGCGGGGCGGCTGACGGGGAAGAAGCAATGAACTTGGGAGGAGTGCGGCAGCCTGGTGTCGTGTTGGGGGACGCCAGCATGCCGGTCGTGGATGGCTCTGAGGTCACCCGCCTCATTGAGGCGCAATGGCCGGCGGTCGGGGCCATCGTTTTGTTGGCAGGAGATGAGAAGATGAGACAAGGAGCCTATCGAAACGAGCGTTCCGGAGGGCCTACGAAGATGATGTGCCGCCTGGTTCTTCTGTTCGTCGTGTTGAGCCTGGTCGCCTGCTCTAGGCATGTCCAGCCTCCTGCATCGGGCCAGACCGCGCGCACGTTGAGTACCCTGGATGGGGGCACGATCGCCGTAGACGAGATGGAAGCGACTATCTCCCAGACCATGGCGAAAGCGAATGTTGCCGGCGTCTCGGTCGCGATCCTGAACAACGGCCAGATCGTCTATACCCACGCTTTCGGCGACCGGGACAGCGCTGCCGCCAGCCCCTTCAACACGGAGACGGTCACCGGTGCAGCCTCCCTCAGCAAGACCGTCTTTGCGTACCTGGTCATGCTGTTGGCCGAGGAAGGGACCATTGACCTCGACAAGCCGCTGCAGGCATACCTGCCCAAGCCGCTGCCGGAGTATCCTAACTACGCCGACCTCGCTGGCGATGACCGCTACAAGCTGATCACGGCACGGATGGTGCTCAGCCACAGCACCGGCTTCCCGAACTGGCGCTCGTTCGAGCCTGACAAGCGGCTCAAATTCCTGTTCACGCCCGGCACCCAGTACAGCTACTCAGGCGAAGGCTACGCTCTGCTGCAGATGGTCATCGAGCAAATCACCGGTCGTGACCTGGAAACGCTGGCCCGACAGAAGGTCTTCGAGCCGTTGGGCATGACCCACACGAGCTATGTCTGGCAGAAGGCCTTCGCAGGCAATGCCGCCCAGGCGCACGATCAGTACGGCCGGACCCAACGCCTCCTGCAGCTTTCCCTGCACCGCAGCGCGCCCGATGCGGCCGGTTCCATGATCACGACCGCAGGGGACTACGCCCGCTTTCTGACCGCAATCCTCAATGCGACCGGCAAGCAGAAGGCGACGATCGATGAGATGTTGCGACCGCAGATCGCCATCTCGTCCGAGCAGATGTTTGGTCCGGGCGCGTGGCAGCAGACAAACAAGTACCATCCGATCGGCCTGGCGTGGGCGCTGGGCTGGGGGCGGTTCGAGTCGGAACCGGGGCCAGCCTTCTTCCACACCGGCCATGACCTCGGCTACCAGAACTACACTGTGACCTACCCCGACAAGGGGATCGGGATCGTGCTGCTGAGCAACAGTGACAACTTCGAGAGCGTGGCGGCCGAGCTTGTTCGGGCCGCGATCGGCGACACCTACACGCCGTTTGGCTGGTTGGGCTATGTGCCGTTTGACCCTTCGCGGGTGAAGACGGCCGTGTTGGCTCCTTTGAACATCCGTTCGCTTTCTTGAGGCTCAAGGCTTCGTGAGAACCTTTGAAATGGGCTCTGAGTGCTTGATTTGACCGGCTCACAGGCGCGGTCGTGCTCGGAAACGACGGCCTGCGATGAATCAAGGAGGCTGAAGAGCATCGATCAAGCTGGCAATGGGAGCGCAGAAGCGTCAGATGGGCGCGCTGACGCCACCCGACATCATATCCAGATGCGGATGCAGCCCGTCAGTCATGGGTTCAGCGCTCAGGCGGCACGGCGGTAGTCGTGGTGGAGACCGCCGAGCACGGGGAAGGCGATGACCTTGCCCGCCTGCGGCGACTCTACCTTTGGCGGCACGGGAATACGCTGGCCGATGCCCTGATGCGGTCGGGCGTAGTTGAAGTAGACAGCGTACTCCCTGACCACCTTGGCCAGATGGCGCTCATTGACGACGAGCATGTAGTTGAGACACTCTCGCCATAGGGATCCAAAGAACCTTTCCACGAGGGAATTCGCATCAGGAGCCCGAAAGGGGATGCGGATGACTTCTATAGCTGAGCCGGCGACGACAGCTTCGAAGTGGCGGCCATACTTGCTGTCGTTGTCGCGGATGAGGAAGCGGGGATGCTCGCCCCAAGGGGTTGCCTCGCGGAGTTGCTGAGCCACCCAGGCGTCTGTGGGATGCGCAGTGACGGCGGTATGGATGATCCTGCGTGAGGACAGCTCAATGATGACGAAGACGAAAAGGGGAGCGAAGAAGATGGTGTGAACTTGCGTGAAGTCGCAGGCCCATATCTGATCGGCATGGTTCCTCAGAAAGGTCCCCCAATTCTGGTTGGATGGCGAGGTCGAAGGAGCTGTTTCAGGGGGCAGATAGCGTTGGATGGTGCGCTTGCTGACCTTGATGCCCAGTTTGAGGAGTTCGCCGCGGATGCGTTCGGCGCCCCAGGTCACGTTTTCGCTGCGCATTTGACTGATCAGGGCGATGGTTTCGGGTGTGATCCGGGCTTGTGGCGTCTTGGGCTTGGACTTGCGGCGCCAGACCAGACGGAACAACTGGCGATGCCAGCGGAGGAGAGTGTCGGGTTGGACGATGAGGAGGGCTTGCTTCCAGAAGGGTGTCGCCCTCGCCAGGAGCAGGAGCCTGAGTCGGTCCCGATTGCTGAGTTGAGGGCGTTTGACCTGGCGCTGGAGGATGATGAGCTGGTGCCGCAGGAGGGCGTTCTCGGCAATGAGCTGGGCTTTGCTGCGCACGGCATCCCTGGCAGCTCCTGCGAGCAGCGAGACGGTGTCGGGCTTGAGCATCTCTTGGATTCGCTCACCAACATGGCGGACAACGCTGAGGATCTTGGATCGGAGGCGATTGACGATAGTGGACACGCGGCGAAAGCTCCCGGGAATCTGGCGGTGAGATCGGGAGGATACCAGCTACAGACGTTGGAATCAACCCCCAAAGTGCGCAGATTAGAACGGATGAGCGAAGAAGCCACGACGAGCACACCGAGCGGATGTTCGACAAGCTGCAAGTCCAGCGAAGCACCGAGGAAGGCGTAGCCCATGCCCGAGCTGGGCTTGCTGTAGGTTGACGAATCCACCAACATAACACCTCGACTCACACGAAAGTGTCTACGCAGCGGGCCAGCAGTCTGGCATAATTGGTGTGCAGTGAACAAACGGAAGTGGCGATGCCGCCTCGCCGCGCCGAGCAAGTCCATGTCCAAGCACCACGACACCGCAACCCGCGCCAGTCAAGCGTCGCTCAGGCTCAAGGGTCACCTTGGCTGGGAGTGGACCGGTGGGTTTGGTGGCATGGCCGTCGCCCTGACCGGAGAGGGCGATCCACTCCTGACAGGCCCTGTGGCCCATCAGGCCGCACTCTGCGGCTTGCCGCGTTAGGTGCGCGACTCCGGTATGCCATTGGTCTCAGTCAACGAGATCCATCACCATCAGTCTTGCGAAGGAGTTCACCTATGACCACTGAAGAGCAAAAGAAATCTGTTGTGATCCGCTCAGGCGGTGCGGACGCCGTCTACGGCATCGGCATGATCGGTGCGTGGGTCTACTACCTCAAGCGCGCCACGACCAACCAGGAGCGCGCCCTGGGCTTGGCGAAGGGCCTGGTGTGGCCGGCGTTCCTGGTCTACGCGCTGCTGGTGTTCCTGGAAAAGGAGTAGCCCATTGAAAGCAGCTATCTGCACAGCCTATGGGCCGCCCGAGGTCCTTCAGATCCGGGAAATCGAGAAACCCGCGCCCAGGCACAGCGAAGTACTGATCAGAATCTGCGCCACCGCCGTGACAGCCAGCGACTGCATCGTCCGGGGCTTCAAGCTCTCGCGGTGGTCTCCCACGGGGTTCATGATGGGGCTGATGTTGGGCTTCACGCGGCCGCGCAACCCGGTCATCGGCAACATCCTGGCAGGCGTGGTGGCAGCCGCGGGCGAAGGCGTCGCCCGTTTCCGGACGGGCGACCAGGTCTATGCCTTTACCATGTTGCGCTTCGGCGCCTATGCCGAGTACATATGCTTGCCAGAAAACGCTGTGATCGCACCCAAGCCGCGCAATCTGACTTTCGAGGAAGCAGCGGCCATCCCCTATGGTGGGCTGATCGCCCTGCACTACCTGCGAAAAGGTAAGGTCCAGAGCGGGCAGAAAGTGCTGATCTATGGCGCTTCCGGCGCCATTGGCTCCGCTGCCGTACAGCTTGCACGCTACTACGGCGCCCATGTGACCGGGGTGTGCAGCACGGTGAACCTGGCATGGGTGCAAACACTGGGCGCAGACACGGTGATCGACTACACCCAGGAGGACTTCACGGAGCGAGGCGAGCGCTACGACCTGATCCTGAACGCCGTCGGCAAGAACAAGGCGCAACTGTCGTGCCAGCAGGCGCTGACCCCCAGCGGCAAACACATAACGGTCGACGACGGTGGTCCCGAGATACGGCTAGAGGGGCTGCTGTTCCTCAACGAAGTCATCGAGGCCGGAAAGATGACGGCGATCATCGACCGCTGCTATCCCCTCGACGAGATCGTCGAGGCTCATCGCTATGTCGATCTGGGACACAAGAAGGGCAATGTCGTGATCACGGTTGTGCGCGCCGGGCTGACCGACAGCCAGCAAGCCGGCCAGAGCGAAAGCCAGCAGCCCGCCCGGGAACAGGATCGGCGGGTTGAGCGCAGTGCAAGTGAGGTTCATGATGGGTAGTTGCGGGCCGGTTGAGATCGCCCCCGGAGTGCACTGGTATTCTGCCGGCGTCGTGGCGGGCAACATCTATTTCGTACAGTCCGCATCATCCTGGGTGTTGATCGATACTGCGACTGCAGGCCAGGGCAGACGGATCCGGGAAGCCGCCGAAGCGCTGTTCGGGACAGGCGCCCGCCCCGCCGCTATTCTGCTCACGCACGTTCACCCCGATCACTCGGGATCTGCACTTGAGCTGGCGCGAGCTTGGGATTGTCCGGTCTATCTGCATCCGGCTGAACTGGATCTCGCGATCTCGCGCAATCTCGCAACTGTGGCGACCTATGCCAATCCGCTCGATCGCTGGATCATTCTCCCGCTGCTGCGCCTGTTTCCGAGACGGCGGGTCGAGGCGATGATGGAGAAGGAGAGCCTGAAAGGCGTGGTGAGCATGTTCGAGCCCGAGGCGGCTCCGCCGGGACTCCCCGAATGGACGAGCATGTCCACTCCCGGCCACTCGCCCGGGCATACTGCCTTCTTCAGGCGAGACGATCGCGTGTTGATCGCAGGCGACGCGCTGCTGACAGTTGACCTTGGTTCGCTCAGGGGCGTGTTGTCGTGGATCTGGCGTCCCAGCAAGCCTCAGGTCAGCGAACCGCCCTGGTACACGAACTGGGACCGCAGCAAGATGGCGGCTTCGGCCAGCGTTATCGTCCAGCTTCAGCCGCGGGTCCTGGCTCCTGGTCACGGCCAGCCGCTGTGCTGCGAGGCGGCCACCTCAGGTCTGCGTGCCTACGCTCTCACGCAAGGCCCAGGCACCGTAAAGGATCGCGCCCGGAATGACGACGGACTCGGCACACAATCGTAGATGGCAGATATTTGAGATCGTCGTTGGCGTGCCTTTTCTTGCCGGCATCGGCCTGCAGCTCGCTGCGCCTGTCTCGCGCCCCCGCGGGTTGTATGCATTCGTCATCGTCTTGGGAGGCGCAGTCCTCGTTGGTCTAGGCCTGGCGTTCATCATCCTGGCGCGGCGGGCGTTGGCGCGCCAGGGTCAGCCGACGGACCCCGGACTGCCCACGAGCAAGCTCGTGACCACAGGCGCCTTTTCGGTCTCGCGGAATCCTCTCTACCTCGGCGGCATGTGCCTTCTGGCAGGGATTGCGCTTGTGCTCAATCTCCCATGGTCCTTGGTTCTTCTCCTCCCGGCTATCGTCGGTTGCCGCTACCTTCTCATCGCGCCCGAAGAGAGGTACCTCGCCACCAAGTTTGGCATCGAGTACGCCCAGTATGCAGCCTCAGTCCACCGGTGGTTTGGCCGCGTGCGACACTGATGAAGGAATCAAAGATATGCAGGCGATTGCACAGAACAGTTACGGCTTGCCAGATGTTCTTGAACTCAAAGAAGTCGCCGAGCCGGCGATCAAGGTGGCCATCACGGTGGCATAGCAGCGTCAAGGAGGAACAGAATGGCAACCGTTTCGATCAGCTTCTCGGGTGGCGAACTCTCCACCTATGTGACTGCCCCTGACGGTGCGGGACCCTGGCCCGGTGTGTGCGTGATTCACGATGCACTGGGGATGAGCCAGGATCTACGCAACCAGGCCGACTGGTTGGCCGGTGAAGGGTATCTCGCGGCCGCGCCCGATTTATTCGATGGCGGCACCTTACTGGGCTGTTTGCGCACCATCATGCGCGACTTCAGCCGCGGCGAGGGCCCGCTTTTTGACCGCGTCGAAGCGGTCCGCCAGTGGCTGATAGACCATGAGAACTCCACGGGCAAGGTGGGGGTGATCGGCTTCTGCTTCGGCGGGGGCTTCGCGCTGTTGCTGGCCCCGCGCGGCGAATTCTCGGCCGCCAGCGTCAACTACGGCGGCCTGCCCAAGAACGCCGACGAGTTTCTCAAGCAGGCCTGTCCCATCGTGGCCAGCTACGGCGCCAAAGACCGCACCTTGAAGGGCGCAGCGGAACGGTTGGAATGTATTCTGACCGCCGCCGGCATAGACCACGATGTCAAGGAGTATTCGGAGGCGGATCATGCCTTCATGAACGACCACTCGGCAGACAAGGCTCCGTTCTTGATCCACGTGATCTCGTTCGTCTTCGGCGGCGGAGGCTTCAACCCGGCGGCTGCGCAAGATTCCCGCCGGCGGATCATCGCCTTTTTTGACAGGCACCTGAAAGCCCACGAAACTGCTGGCTGAGATGCGCAACCTTGCGCAGGCCGAGGAGATGAATATGTGAAAGCGGTTGTCTACACCGAATACGGTCCGCCCGAAGTCCTACATCTGACCGAAATAGCAAAGCCGGTACCCAAGGACAACGAAGTCCTGATCAAGGTTCACGCTACCACCGTGACCGTCGGGGATACGCGCATGCGCAGCTTCACCGTTCCGCGCGGTCAATGGCTGCCGGCGCGTCTCTACCTGGGCATCCGCAAGCCCAGACGCCCGATCCTCGGCATGGAGCTGGCCGGGGAGATCGAGGCCATCGGCAAGGACGTGACCCGCTTCCGGCCCGGCGATGCGGTGTTCGCCTCGACCTTCGAGGTGGGTTTCGGCGGCTGCGCCGAGTACAAATGCCTGCCCGAGGATGGCTTGCTGGCCATTAAGCCGGCCAATCTCAGCTTCGGGGAGGCCGCCGCGGCCGTGGGCGGCGGTATGACCGCCTGGCGCTGCTTGCAGCGTGGCCGGCTCCAGCCCGGCCAGAGCGTGCTGATCTACGGCGCTTCCGGCGCGGTGGGGACCAACGCGGTGCAGCTTGCCAGCCGCCATTTTGGGGCCGACGTGACCGGGGTGTGCAGTACGGCGAACCTGAACCTGGTGCGATCGCTGGGCGCCGTCCGGGTGATCGATTACACCCGGGACGACTTCACCGGCGACGGCCCGATCTACGACGTCGTATTCGACGCGGTAGCCAAGGTCGCCCCATCCCACGCCAGGAAAGCGCTCAAGACGACCGGCGTTTATCTCAACGCGCACAAACACAGCGACGCGCCAGCCAAGGTCAGAAGCGCAGCGCTACTGGCAGTCAAGGAGCTGATCGAGGCGGGGAAGCTGCGGCCGGTGATCGACCGGGTCTATCCCCTGGAGCAGATCGTCGACGCGCACCGCTACGTCGATCAAGGGCACAAGCGGGGCAATGTCGTCATCACCATAGGCCAGACCGGCCTTACCTCACAGGAGAAGTCATCGTGAACAATGCAACGCCCAGGATCTCATCGTTGACAACCGTGCGCCGGTTTCTGAAAGTCGGGACCTGATCAGAAGCCGTCATGAGCGTCGTCGACGACTCGTTCAATCACCCGTTGGCGCTGGAGGAACATGCCACCATGCCGCTGGCCGGGGGCATGGAGCAGATGGGTTTCCAATGCGGCCAGGTGTGGGGCGCTGCGTTGGCCGCTGGCGCAGAGGCGTATCGGCTGTTCGGGCCGGGGCCGCGCGCCGAGGCTGCGGCCGTCGTCGCAGCGCAGCGGCTGGTGGATTCCTTCCAGACCAGCTATAAGAGCATCAACTGCTCCGATGTCATCGAACTGGACTGGAAGAACGCCCAGGGCAAGCAGGTTCTGAAGTTCTTCCTGAAGGGCGGACCCATCCGCTGTTTCGCCATGACTGCCGGCTATGCGCGGGCGACACGTCGTGAGACCGACATAAGCTTTTCAGACGATGAGTTCGAAGCGCCGGAGCCTCCGGTCAGTTGTGCTACCCTGCTGGCACGGAAGATGGGCGCGGACGACATGCACGCGGTTATGGCGGCCGGGCTGGCGGGCGGCATCGGCCTCAGCGGCGGCGCGTGCGGCGCGCTGGGCGCCGCGATCTGGCTGATCGAAATGAATCGCGTTGCGGGAGGAACTGGGCAGGTCGAGTTCAACAGCCCCGAAGCCACGGAGGCGATCGATCGCTTCGTGCAGAACACCGAAGGTGAATTCGAGTGCTCGAAGATCACCGGCAGGAGGTTTGAAAGTGTCGGCGATCACGCCTGCTATCTGCGCGAGGGAGGCTGTGCGAAGATCATCGAGGCGCTTGCTGCATTGCCACAGCCTGGCCAGCATGAAGCTGCCCTGGATCAAGCATAGCAGAAGCGAGCCGCTTGTTTTGTGCAGTTGCCGATCTGGAGGAGCACGCCGATTTGGAGTTGGCAGCAAGCATCCGAGCAGGATAGACTGGTTGCCTTTGATGGTTTCCGCGAGCTACTATTCAGGAGCTTTCCAACATGAACGGTACTCTTCTGCTTTACTTGGCGTCATTGCTGTTGGTCGGGTGGGGTATCGCCCATCTCTTCCCCACCAAGAATGTCGTCAGAGGCTTCGGCGACATCTCGCTCGACAATCAACGCGTCATCACCATGGAATGGATCAACGAAGGGGCCACGCTGATCTTCATCGGCGTGTTGACGGCTGCAGTGACGCTGGTGGATCCGACGAGCCCCGTCGCGCGCACTGTCTACTGGCTGGCGATCATCATGCTCAACGCACTGTCGATCATTTCGCTGTTCACTGGCTTCAAGGTGAACTTCTTGCCGTACCGCTTGTGCCCTCCTGTTTTTTCCGGCTCATCGCTCTTGATTTTGCTGGGAATGAATTTGTAATGGCTATCTCGGCCAGCGCATGGGTGAGTACACCAAGTACGGGTGCATGGCTGAGAGCGGGTCGCTCGCCCTCAAGCCGGCCAACATGAGCTATGCCGAAGCCGCAACGATTCCCTACGTGGCGATCATGGCGACTGTCTAGACTGGGCAAGTAAGCAGGACCCGTATGAGACGAGCAACCAAGACAGTCGCCCGCTCTGGCTACATGTCTCATCCGTTCCGTCCTGGGGTGGCGTGGAACGGGGTAGGGCACTGCCATTGAGGTCGGACTTCCGGAGTTGGTTGGCTCCAAATGCCCATCGATGAGAGGACCAGGACCATCTGCTTGCGTTACTGTATCTTTTGGGATACAATATACTCATGATCGAGATTCGCCAAACAGAGGTCTATGCCGCCTGGTTTGCTAGCCTTCGCGATCGTCAGGCTCGCGCCCGCATTGATGTGCGCATCCGTCGTTTGTCGCTGGGCAATCCGGGCGACGTGAAGCCAGTAAGCGAAGGCGTGTCGGAGATGCGCATCGATTATGGTCCAGGTTATCGGGTCTATTTCGTTCAGCGAGGGCAGACACTCGTGGTCCTGCTTGCGGGCGGCGACAAACGCACACAGGCCCAAGATATTCAAACTGCGCTGGAACTGGCGCAAGATGTCTAGGAGGACAGCATGGCAAACAAAGTGACTGCAACTCACCCTTGGGATGCTGCCGAGCATCTCGAAACCGAAGAGGACATGGTCGCTTACCTTGACGCTGCGCTGGAGGATGGCGATCCTGCTGTGATCGTGGCCGTAGTCGGTGACATCGCCCGCGCCAAAGGTATGACACAGATTGCCCGCGAGGCCGGTCTGGGGCGCGAGAGTCTGTACAAGGCGCTTTCCCCAAGCGGCAATCCGGAGTTTGCGACGATTCTGAAAGTCGTACGAGCGCTTGGCCTGAAATTCAGCGTTCAGGTAGCACATCCCTGAGTCTGAAGCTTCGGCTGCTTACGGTTGGGAACTTGTGGAGCGCTCTGGATTGAGCAGCTTCCAATCGTTAGCAGTCATTTTGACAGGATCGCGACGGCGCTGTAACATCCTTCCCAGTTAACAACGGTCAGGCTCTTGGGCTTTTCTCAATCCTGTCGCCCAGAAATTACTTGGATAGGGGCCGACGCCCGTCGCTCCCGTTCGACATAAAGTCCGCCAATTGGCGGACTTTCGTGTTATTTGGGGGCTGAAACCGGGGTTTTACACTTGGCGGGTTCGATGTTGTCGAACCCGCGATCTTGACGGGGACAGGATGAGGAACCAGAGCTCGTTTGCATCGAGAGGTCCGGTAACCCTCTTGAGTGCTCAAATCGGAATCGGAGAGATGGGTGGACAGGACGGGATACCAGGGGACCGTTTTCAAGATCAACCTTGAAAAGGCACGAAGCAGAACGGAGGAGGCTAGCCAGCACGGGAAGCTGCAGACATCGTCAGTGGCTGCGCACGTACTTCACTGCGTGGGTGGGGCGGGTGGCGAAGCGACACCTGAGGTCAGCGGGCTGCCATTGGTTTGAGTCGACATCGGGTGCTATTGCGAAAGTGATGGCATCTGCCATTGAGGAACCGAAACCTGAGATGTAGGCTGTTGATGGTGCAGACTGGAGACACAGTGGACGCCTTTCGTCCTCCAGTTGCATTGCAGCGTAAGGGGCTCTGACGATGTAAGAAAGAGTGTGGAAATGAATCACGGTTGAGTAGAGGGTGGAGAGACCAGAATTGGAATCCACCACATCTCAGCCACAAGAGTCAAGAACCATGAATCAGGACACGAATACCACACTGAAACGCCCCCTTCCCGTACCGACCGTCGAAGAGATGCAGAAGGAGTTGAGCCAGGCGCAGTCACTGGATGACTTCTTCGGCAAGGACGGCATCTTCGCCCGGCTATTTGCGCGGACGATCGAAACGATGCTGGAAGGGGAGTTGACCGGCCAACTCGGCTACGAGCGCTATGCAGCCGAGGGTCGCAACAGCGGGAACAGCCGCAACGGCAAGCGCCAGCGGGAGCTGCGGACGTCGGCCGGGGACCAGACGATCCAGGTGCCGCGGGACCGCAACGGGGAATACCAGCCACTCCTGCTGCAGAAGTACGGGAAGAACACGAACGAGATCG
>JAKOVB010000038.1 GCA_029782295.1 Pseudomonadota bacterium | reverse complement strand
GAGATTATCATCATCAAGCGCCAGGTCCGGCCTGTTCTCCAAGTGGAGTATGTGGTGCACCGTTGTGGCCGGAGCGAATCCGCCTTCTTCTTTGCAGACCTGACACTCGTAGTTATCCCGTTCAAGAATCTCCAGGCGCTTCTTCTCCCATGCGCTGGACTTGTAGAACTTCCCTTCCTCAATGAGCTTGAGAACCTGCTCGAGAGAAAGAATCACACAGGCGCTCACCTCCCGCTTATAGACCGCAGGATCTCTGCGGGATAGCTGGATCACCTCCTGCAACCGCTGTGTAGCCCTTCATAGTACCACCCCAATTATGTCCGCTATTTCCTGAGCAGTTTTCCCTTCTCGCTTAGCGACAATAGCAACAAGTTCCTGCCAGTCGTACCGCGCTTGGTGCACCCCGTCGTGGCACCGCATACATAAGCGGATAAGGTTTTCCCTTATATCGTCCCCGCCTTGGGAACGGTACTTGATATGGTGCATACCCCCATACCCCGGTGCGCCGCACCGTTCGCAATAGGGTGTTTCCTCCCGCATGGTTTTGCTTAACGCCCTATTCTTGATCCGCTTCTCTGGTTTGGGCACCGCCTTGAGAGACAAAGACTCACCCTTTCAAGTCAAATGCGCCATGCCCCCACCCCGGCTAACCATTTGCGCATTTAGTCCCCTCCGGCGCAGCCCGAGCATTCCCAGTCTGCGCCGGCAACCAAATTATTAAGCAAACTTCAACTCTTGTTGCACGGCCCCTCGGGCGCATACATCAGGCACAAACCGGGCTTCGTTTTCGGCCATCGCCAGGCTGATGGGCGATCCCATCACGCCCCCGCTTTCACGTTGGTGAAGACGGCAAAGGCGTCTCGCGGGAAGAATACCATGCCACCCCGGCTCATCTTGGGGCCGTCATATTCCCGCTTCACGGCGTCTAAGTCGTCGAGCCGGGCGCACAGAACATCGCCTGTCTGCTCCTCGTAGATGAACAGCCATACTTCGCAGCCCGTGATTTCCTGCACCCGTTTGTAAGCCCAATAGTGTCGCTTCGGGATGCCGTGTTCGAGCCGGCCAGTCAGCCGCGTGTACGAGGCCGCCGCCTTCGTCTTCACCTCTGCCCAGCGGCGGATGCCGTCCCTGGCGATGTCCAGGTCCGGCACCGGGAAGGCTTCGCGCAACCCTTGTAAGCGCGGCGGCTTGTCGCCATCCTCGCCGGAGTAGTCGTAGCTGGGAATGACGTACCAGCCGCGAGACTGAAGCAACTCGGCCACCAGTCGTTCCCCGGTGCGACCGCGCTGAAACTCTGCTGTCTCTCGAAAGGCGACCGCGGTCCTCATAGCCGCACCACGAAGCCAAACTTCTTGAACTCCTGGGCAAAGATATCCGCCCGCGGCCCCATGTACAGAACCGCCTGCCCTTGCAGCGGTGCGCCCCCCTGGCCGTCCGGCGACCAGAACCGGATGCGCCCCTTCGGGAAGCAGATGGCCGCAGCTACCGTCGCCAGCAGCT
>JAKOVB010000035.1 GCA_029782295.1 Pseudomonadota bacterium | reverse complement strand
AATGGCCACACCCCGATACCTCGAATGCAATCTCTGTGGCAACCAACAGCCTTATGAGCCGTTTGTTCCGGCCATTTGCAGGAAATGCGATTCGCAGTGGCTGGAAGCGCGCTACGATTACGAAGCCTTCAAGCGCGAGGTCCTGCGCGGACTTCCCAACCGGCCATCCAACATGTGGCGCTATCAGGACGTCCTGCCGCTCAGCAATCCCGCGTCGCTGGATCTCTATCCCGCGGGCGGGACTCCCCTCTGGCTCTCGCAGCGCTTCGCCCCTGACCTTGGGCATGCTGCCGTTTACATCAAGGATGAGCGCTACGGACCGACCTCCTCTTTCAAAGACCGCCAGGCCGCTGGTGCGGTCGCAGCGATGCTGGAAAAAGGTGTGAAGGAAGCCGTGATCGCATCCACTGGGAATGCGGCTGTTGCCTACGCGGCTGCGTGTGCACGGGCCGGTATCAAGCTCTGGGTTTTCATGACCAGCCTCGTTCCGCAGGAAAAGCTGCGTGAGGCTGCCTTATTCGGCGCGGAAGTGATCCGCGTCAGCGGCAACTATGACCAGACCAAACAGATCGCAGCGCAGTTTGCACAACGACGAAATCTACTGCTCGACCGCGGCGCCACATCCATTCCTGCACGTGAGTCGATGAAGACTATCGCCTATGAGATCGTAGAACAACTTGGCTGGGATTCACCCGATTGGTATATTCAGGCGGTCAGTGGAGGCCTGGGACCCCTGGGGGTGTATCAGGGCTTCAAGGAAATGTTCAATATGGGATTGATCAAGCACATCCCCAAGCTTGCCATCATCCAGGCGGAAGGTTGCTCACCCATGGTCCAGGCATTCAGGGCCGGGAAGGATGTTGCAGACCCGATCATTCCCGAGACCAGCATTATCATTTTGTCTACGGGGGATCCAGGTAAATCCTACACCTATCTGTGGAAACTGACCCAGCAATTTGGCGGCGTCATGGAATCTGTCACTGATGCTGAAGCTTTCCAGGCCATGCGCGCGCTCGCCAAGAGTGAGGGAATGGCCGTCGAGCCGGCCACCGCCGTCGCCTTCGCGGGTCTCGAGAAATTGATCCGCAATGGCACGATCAAACTGGATGAGAAAGTCGTGGTCAACTGCACGGGTCACACCTTCCCGGTTGAAAAGCACGTGCTCGGTGATCAATTCGCCGTGGATGTACACCTGAGCAAGGACCAATCCCCTGCGCCGCGTGAAGGCCTGCAGGCTGCGCTTGAGAATCTGGACGAAAAGACCACCACTGTACTGCTGATCGACGACAATTCTGACGATGCCTTGCTGATCCGCCGTTTATTGGAAGGTCACAAATCCTATCGGATGTATCATGCCAAAGATGGCTGGGAAGGTCTGGCGATGGCCCGGCAAAAGTTGCCCGATCTCATCATCACGGATCTCACCATGCCGGGCATTGATGGGTTCGGCCTGGTGGAGGAACTCAAGCTCGACCCGCGCACGAAGCATATCCCTGTGGTAGTTGTCAGCGCCAAGGACATCACAACAGAAGAACGAAAACGATTGAATGGGCATATTCAGGCTGTATATCAGAAAGGCTCATTGCCCACACGGAAATTTGTCGATCAGGTCATCAATGTGATCGAGGAA
>JAKOVB010000180.1 GCA_029782295.1 Pseudomonadota bacterium | reverse complement strand
CACGCGGTAGGCGTCGCGGTATTCGAGCGCTTTTACCTTGTCGCCACCGCCTGCGGGAATGCCACGCTTGTCGAGGTCTTCGAGGTGGTTGGCGGCGGCTTCTTTTTCGAGGGCTTCGAGCCGTTGGCGGCGATCGATTTGTTTGGAAAGTTCGCGCTCTTCGGCTTCCGCCTTTTCAAATTCGGCATCGTATTCGGTGGCTGCCGATCCTTTTGCGCGTGCTTCTTCGCCTTTTTTAACGGCTTCCCGCATCGCTTCGATGATGCCGGCGCGTTTTTCAAGTAATTCGCGAGTTGTGGGCATGGTAGTGTTTGTTTGCAACCCCACCCCCTGCCCCTCCCGCGAAGGGAGGGGGGCGGAGAGGCTTTGTGTTTGTTTGTTTGTTTTGTTGCTCCCTGGTTAATATTGTCTTTCAAGTACTTCGAGCAGACGCATGCGAAGGCTTGGTTTTGGTGTTTCGTCGGTATCCGGTGGCGTGGTTTCGTCGGTTCGCGGGTGCTGTTTGCGCCATTCGTTGTAATCCAGTTTGGCGGCGCGCGTGTCGGCGCTGGTTTGTTCGTATGCGCCATAAGTGACCGGCGACACGTCGAAAAGTTCTTTGCCTTTTTCGAGGCGGCGCACGGTGACCTTGCCGCCGTATGACAGTTGGTCGAGGTCGGTTTCTGATAGTACACCGGCCAACAGGCTGCGGTCTACTTCTTCCCAGGTTGCTTTCAGGGTGGTGAATGAAAAGGATGATTCGTACACATATCCGCCCTGGACAAGTTCGTACACGTCGGCGCGGTGGGCCGGAAGTATTGACTGATAATCGAGGCCGGTGGCGTCGGTTTTCAGGGTTAGAGTATCGTTCTTTTTGCGACCCAGTACGATGCTTTCTTTATGATTGAAAAGGCAGGCGCATCGGTCGTCTTTGATGCCGTCAAAAAAACCGGGGTTGACTACCTCAGCGTACCAACCCATATTGGTGTATTGGTTGAATACGGCGCCGTAGCCGCCGATGATCATGCGGCCATCCTGACCGGTTTGGGCACGGGCTTCGGTTTGGAAAAACCGGCGCTCGGGTATGGTGGCCGATTGCGCGTCGATGAGGTCAGTTTCCTGTTTGCGTTTTTCCATTGTCGAATTTTATTTTGTCGGTTCGGGTCGATCTGAATTTTGGCGGCAATGCCGTGAGGCTTCGCGCCGGATCGCCGGCTCCGTCGTTTGCGATACTCATGCGGATGATGTATACCCGCGGCTTATTGGCCGCCCGTGCTTCCTTGTGCGCTGCCATTGTTCGGGTCGGTTGAGTTGTTGGCGTTGGGGTCGTTATTGGGGTCCGGCTCCTGGCCAAGTATGGCCATGTTGAGGGGTGTGAGGTACTCTTCACCAAGCCCGCCGGGTATCTTGTTCCGGTTTTCGAGTGCGCGTACTTCGTCGCGGTTGAGTATGCCCCACTGTATGGCTTTTGTGTAGGAATCCATGCGGGCGCGCAGATCGCCGCGGAGGGCGCCTTCGACGTTGAACCGGAAAAAATGTGTGCTTTGGAGCGACAGGGGCAGTATTTTCCGGTTGAGTTCGGCTTCCCAGTTTTTGAGCCAGGGTAGCAGGGTGTTTTTTACAAACTCGATCGATTGGTGTTCGATGTTGCTGAATGTGGCGCGCTCCAAATCGCCGATCATGTGCGGCGGTATGCGGTATGCCCGCGCGATATCAGAGGTGGTTATTTTGGCGGTGTTGATGAATTCAGCGTCGGCAGGAGTGAGGCTGATGGCCTGAAATTCGACGCCGGATTGCAGCATCGGAAATTTGCCGGTATTGACGGCGCTGACGAAATTGGTGCGCAGACTTTCGACGTCTTCCTGGGTAAGTTTTCCGGGGTGTTTCAGGGCGCCGCGCACACGGCCGCCGTTTTGGTGTATTTGTAGAACGTAGTCTCGATTGCTCAGGCCGATGCTGATTGTGTCGCGCAGTATGGATATGGGACTACGGCCGCAGATGCCGTCGCTACCGAGTGCGGCGACGTGCAATATTTCGTCGGGCGTGAGTATTTCGCGTTTGCCGACGTAGCCCATCGACGGGTTTGGCAATACCTCGTAAAACAGTTTACCGTTGGTCGGGTCAAAAAACGGCCGGCAATAGTCCGGGTGAATGATGCGAAGTTCGCGGGCTCCGTAGCGTCCGTCGCGGTATATGCGCGCATAGAAATTGCCGCGCATACCGAGGTGAAACTGGCCGGTACTGCGAAAGGTGTACGAGGTGTAAAGGTTGGAATCGCCGGAGGGGTTGATTGCAACGAGCGAGTTTTCGGGCCGGTTGTCGGCCGGCTCTATGTCGCCGTCGGGCATTATCCGGAATAGTCCGATGGGGAGGGAGGCGATGGATTCGGCAAGTACCCGGTTGCAGGCGTAGACGGCTGCAAGGGTGAGTGCGGTTTCGTCGTTTACGGGTTTTCGTTCGCCAGGGGCATGCCCCGCCAGGGCGCGCCATATATCAACGTTGGGGTTTTCGAGGCTGGAAGAAGAGCGGAGGAGATTTGCGCCGAGGTCCTGCTGACGGTTATAGCCCTGGGCGAATGCCAGAGCGTAGCGGTCGTTTAATGATAGTCCCCTTTGCATACGGGGACAAAAGAATACACAATTTGTACCATAGGGGGGGATGATGGTTAACCAAAATGTTGCAAATGGTTAACCAAAATAAAATGAGGCGCCCGCATTACGCAGCCGCCTCAAGATATAACCCCAAAAAACCTTCTTCAAAACAACCCGACCGGGTGCGCATAGTGTAGAGGCGTGTCAGGTCTTATTCATTTATGGAAAGATAAACGTCTGCAGCCGCGCGGACGGCGCTAATGGCCGCATCTGCTATAAAAACGGATGATAAATT
>JAKOVB010000051.1 GCA_029782295.1 Pseudomonadota bacterium | reverse complement strand
CCCCCCGGAGCCGCTGGGTTTGATCGGCCAGAAAATACATCGCCAAACGGCAGGCCAGCCAGTGTCGAATCAAGCTCGTGTACGTCCGCACCTCAAAGGCTCCCAAGCCGCATTCCTGTTTGGCTCGTTCAAACCATTTTTCCACGTGCCAGCGGGAAAAAGCAACCTCCATCAGGGTCTTTAGTTCTTCTCCGGCAGGCGCATTGCTGACAAAGTACTTGGTCTCGCCGGTTTGCGTATTCCAGGCCACAATCAGCCAATACGTTCGGTCCGTAGGAACCGGACAGCAGGCCTTGCCATCCTTATGTGTGACCAGATAAACCTGAGCGGATTTGATGTGCCAGACGCATTTGCCTCGGGTCGTATCCTTGATCACCATTTTACGCCAAGGCTGCGTATAAAAGGTCGGACTGTGCGAAATGATCTTATCCACGCGACGCGAGGCGTGCTCGGCCCGTTGGGATTTGCAGGTCGGGCGTTTGACCCAGACGCGGAAATTGGCGGGAACCTCGCCGATGCCCTTTTGCCCAAGACGATCCAACTCAAAGATAAAATCCGGGACTTTGCCGTATTCCTCATCGAAGGTGACATAATCAAAACGAAGCCCTTCGGCCATCACGTGCTCGATCTGCTCAATGCCGATCTTCCATTTGGCACGATAGGTGATTTCATCGGGGATGCCCGCACGCCGGCAGCGATCCCGATCTGCATCCCAGCTCTCCGGCAGATACAAATCGCTGGCGATAATGCAACTGAACGGGTTTACGGGGTCGTTGTCCGTGTAAAGCAGGTGCTGACCGATGACGCAGTTGTCCCGCTTGCCGGTTTCGCCGCACCACTGACGCTGCACACCGGGCGTGTATTTGCCCTGCTTGACGTGAGCGGAGGCATCGAGAACGCCGATGGCTCGTCGGCCATGCTGATGGTTAACCACCTCGCGAACGAGGACGCGGTCGGCACGCTCGTGGTCCCATCTAAAAGAGGAAAGAAATTCCTGTAACGTCCGAACCCCCACACCACTGGCCAAGGCGATCGGCTCGATGGATTTGCGCTTCAAATCAGCCATCAGGCCCAGGATGTACTTTTGCAGGTAACCGAACGTCTTGTCTCGCTTGAAGCAATGGCGAACCTTCTCCATAAACTCTGCCAGTGCTGGCTCGAACGAAGCCAATTGGTCGTAATCTATGATCACACTCTCCAAATTGTATGACTTTGAAGAGTTCATCGGCCAAACCCCACGGTTTTCTTGAGCAAAATTCGCGCTGTCATACTAATTCCTTACGGTCCGCTGATGATGGGGCCAAAATACGTGAGCGTTGACTGCTGGCAGAATACAGCTCCAGACGGGTTTGAACCGGATACCTTTTTTGTCGAAGGCGGACCGGGGGGATTAAAGGATTATTCCATTATTATCTACACGTACGACCCTGCCATGCTCATCAAAACATCGGATGTGCCTGACGGAAATTGCATCAGTATCGATGACCCGATTGAGTACACAATTGCATGGCACAATACGATGCAGCAGACAATTTACGACGCCTGTATTCGGGATGTTTTCCCGGCCGGCGTAACGTACCCGGTCGATTACACGATAGACCCAAATACATTGGAGATTATCTGCTCTGACCCGTTTTACCAGCCCGATCACACTTATGTGTTTCCAATCGAGTCGTTATCCCCGAATGATTCGGGAGTTTTACAGTTGGACGTAATTGTGAACGGTTCAGCGCAGCCCGGGGGATACCTGCATAACGCGGCGGAATTGTGGGGCACGGTCTATCTGCCCGATCCCAACGATCCCAATACGCTCGTTCCCAAAACCCGTCTCATCGCCACGGCCGTCACGGATACCCGCGTGTGCTGCTACTTGCCAACGCCGGAAATTCTTTACGTGGACGAAATGGCGCCTTCCGGCGGAAACGGCGTATCGTGGAGCACCGCTTTTAACAACCTGCAAGATGCACTTGCGTTTGCGAGGTCCGCCCTCTGCGGCGAAGTGGAAGCCATCTATTGTGCACAAGGCGTCTATTCCCCCGCGGGCAGCGAAGACGACGGCTTTGACCTGCGGGAACTGCCGGGGATTTCTCTTTTCGGGGGCTTTAGACCGGGGGGCTGCGACTTCTCGGAGCGAAGCCCGAAACGGTATGAGACAATCCTCACCGGCCTGATTGACGAAGAAACACTGGGCGACAAAGTCGTCACGATGGGTCATGACACGCTCTTGAGCGGGTTCACCGTGACGCAGGCTTTGGAAAGTGCGATCTTTGGCGAGGGAGTTGATTTTGCCGTCGAGCATTGCGTGGTAAGGGACAATTTCCAGTTAGGCATCAATGCCGCAAGGGGCAACGTTTCGGTTCAGTGGACTACCGTAAGTAGCAACGGCAGCACAGGTATCTATCACTCAGGTGAAGGATATAACCTCACGGTCGATAATTCGTGGCTGCTTCGCAACGGTGAGCATGGTGTCTTCTGTTTGCGGTCCACGCCTGTCATGAAGAATGCGATCGTCAGTGAGAACGACGTGATGAAATGGGGACGTCAGGGCATTCGTCTGGAGAAGCCAGCCTATCCGC
>JAKOVB010000174.1 GCA_029782295.1 Pseudomonadota bacterium | reverse complement strand
TTCAGGCGTTCTGTTTGCCATTTCGTGGGTTTTCACGTTCCGGGGCGACCATCTCCACGGGCATCCTTGTCGGAGTGACAAAATCTTGTGCCGAGACATTCAGTTTTGTTTTGGCGTTAATCCTGACGCCGCCCGTGTTAATCCGTGAAGCGCTGCGGTTAATACAAGCGCAGCGCGCAGATACGGCAGTAACCGTGGCATCCGCAGTATTTCCGTGCTTGCTGGGCGCGGTTTTCGCATTTATCGCCGGGGTTCTGGCGTTGAAGTGGCTGAGCCGATGGTTAGAACGCGGTCGCTGGTACTTTTTTGGGATTTACTGTTTGATTGCTGCAACGTTCGTCACGCTCCTGCATCACGCGGGCTACTGAGATGCGCATCAACGCCCGCTTACTCGCCATGGTCACCATGATTGCCATCGCCGCGTGCGCGTCGACCAACGAAGGCGCGCGCAAACCACCCCCGGCCTGGGCCGCCATTTCCCCATCGGGCGCATGTGAAACACTGTCTGGCATTTACGCGATTCATGGAGAGCCAGCCCCGAACAATTCAGCCGCGCAGGTCTACAATGAGGCATTGCCTATCGATACCTCGCTAGATTCTTTGATTCAAGGCGCCAGGACCCCTTCTCTCTATGCAGCTACTGCCGTGCGCATTGAGGTCGATTCCGCCGGACGGACGAATTTCAGCGCTCAGGATGCCCGCGGGGAGTCACGGCTGCTGCCATCGAGCGAATGGAGGTGTAGCGGGGTTAGCCTCATGACACAAACAACACTGAGCATAGCCACGCAACCACGCCTTGGCCGCGTTCGCGAAGAACTACAGGTTCGACTTTGGAAGAACGGCGACGGTGCCCTGATAGCTGAGGAAACAATTGTGTCAGTCGAGCGCCATCTGCGTCGTTCATCTCTCATCCATCGACCGCTGGCGCGACTCTACTTTCGCTTCCCGGCGCTCGCGGTGTCAATGCGGTCCGAAGTTGGCCGCCTCTTGTAGGAGGGAATATTCTCGCGGGAGAGTTGACGATAGCGCGAGGCGATCACCAAGCTGCGTTTCAGGCCTATGAACGTGAACTACGGCCATTCGCCGTCGCAGTGTTGCTCTATATCGGATTTTGGCTGCACAGCCGAACAGAGATGTCCCGGTGGCGACAGTTCATTGAAGTACAAGTCAAAACCGCTCTGCAAGGACGAAATCTCTGGGGCCTCGCAGCTATCGCGTTCATGGCCGTGTTTCGCGAAGCGTTTGAGACCGTTCTGTTCATGCGCGCGATCGCGCTCGAAGGCGGTGCTCTCGGCACAACCGCCATGGCGATCGGCGTCACGGTTTCCTTTGCGCTTCTCATCGCACTGTCCTGGCTGCTGCTGCAATCGAGCGCCAGGATTCCCATCCGAAAGATTTTCAATTTGTCTTCCATGCTGATGGCGATCTTGGCAGTGATTCTTACAGGCAAAGGTTTCCACGCGCTTCAGGAGACTGGCGTTCTTTCAGTCACGGCGACGTGGTGGCACGCCACGTGGGATTTGCTGGGCATCTACGCTACCTGGGAGACCGTTATCCCGCAGCTCCTGATTCTTGCGGTCGTATTCGGGCTTTGGATCTGGGGCAAGCTTCCTCTAGCTTAGGCGCCATGACGCCCACCATCGGCCCGTTCGCTTAATTCTCTTCACGTTGCTCGAAGACCCGGATGAAGGCAGTCAAGCATGGACTGGCCTCCGTTTTCGGGCAAAAATGAGCTGCGAGTCACGTGCCGCTCAGCACGAAAGCGTGAACTTTGTCTGCCCATAGCGGTCGTGTTACCTTATCCGCCAAGGGCTTAATGTCGTGATGCGCCGTCTTATTCTGATTGCGGGACTGTGGCTCGGCCTCCTCGGGGTCGTGCAGCCGCTTTTGGCGTGCGCGATGAATCCCTTGCTGTTGAGTTGCTGCCCGGCAGGCAACCAGATGCCGTGCGATCCGGGTTCGGATCAGAAGGGCACGAGTGGTCAATCCATCGATTGCTGTGCTGCCGCTCCTGCCACGACCACTTCCACAGTCGTCGCGGTGGACTCAAGGGAATCCCATCTGGCTCCGGTGACGGGGAACCCCTTTGCCGGCAACGGCGTTGCACTCACGGTCAGTCCACCTTTAGTTGTTCCTGACCGACTTAGTTTCACCTCTCGCATTCCTCTCCATCCTCCGGCTTGTCCTGGCACAGAGACATATCTGCGCACGGGCCGGTTGCGTTTGTAGCCCACACCTCGATCTGCTGACGACGCAGCCCGCCTCATCAGCGGCGCTGCAGTCCGTGCGTGGCGGTACGCCTTCGCACGATTCGGATCAGTGCATTGAAGAGGTGTGTCATGAACTCATCGAAATCCATTCTGCTCGCCCCGATGATGGGCGCGGTACTGATGACGGCATCGCTCGTCATCCAGGCCTCGACTCCTGCAGTCCGCGCTTCTCAGGATCCTAAGGAAACGCCGCGTCCGTCGGCTGTGCGGCTCGCGGCCAGAGAACCCTGTACCCAATATCGTTGGGGGCATGTGGGTCATCCCGAAAAGGGATACGACCGGCGCGTGTGCGTTGACGCAAAAGAGAAGTCCCCGCCCGTCGTCGAGGCCCTCGATCGCGGTGCGCGAAACTGCAAAAAGTCCGTCAGCGAACACTACGGTCCCCCTGGAAAAGTAATGGATAGCGTCAAAGTCGTATCCGTCCCATGCCCGAAGCGACGCTGAGCGTATGCGACGGTGCGATGCCCGCTGCCACGGTCTTCCCGCGGCGGTGGGCTGCGGCAGCATCATCAAGATTCAAGGTATCCCTTATGCCCAAGATCCTTATGAATGAGGCGTGGACTCTCTCTATCGCTCGAATAATCGCTGCGCTGTCATTGTCCATGATCGGCCCTGCGTCCATTGCATATGGAGGTTCCCCACTACTTCCGCTCGAAGAAGTCATCGATCGAGCACTGCGCGAAGCCCCGCAAGTCGCCTCGGCCGAGGCGACACTCGAGGCGGCGCAGGTCGTCGCGCCGAGTGCGGGCCGGCTGCCCGATCCGCAGCTCATGACCGGTGTAGAGAACCTTCCTGTCGATACGGCCGATCGCTTTTCCTTCACGCGCGACTTCATGACGATGCGCAAAATCGGCCTGATGCAAAGCTTTCCCGCCCGTGACAAGCGCCGGTTGCAAGGCGAGCGAGCCGAGCGTGCCATCGACGTTGCCCAAGCGGAGTTGCAAAAGAGTCGGTTCGATACGGCCCGCGCGGCTGCGGAAGCCTGGATCGCAGTCGCCGTAGCCGAGCAGTTACTCGCGCGCTTGCGCGAAATCAAATCGGAGACGGACTTGCAGGCTACTGCGGTTCGTGCGGCGCTTGAAAGTGGACGCGCTTCGGCGGCCGAAGCGCTCGGCGCTCAGACACTCGCGGCGCGGCTTGATGAGCGCATCCTCGCTCTCGAGCAGGATGCGCAAATGAAGCGTGCCGAGCTTTCCCGCTGGATCGGCACGGAGGCCGTGCGGTCGCTGGGACCTTTGCCTTCCGATCGTGAGGTCGAGCACGCGATGGACACGCTACTGGCTGGCGTGCCCGAGCATGCACCGCTGGCCCCGCTCGTAGCGCGGCTCGCGGCTGCCCGGACGGAAGTGGAATTGGCACGCGCAGAAAAGCACCCGGATTGGAGTACCGAACTGAGTTATGCAAAGCGCGGCGCCGAGTTTTCAGACATGGTGTCATTGGAATTTCGCATCGGCCTACCGTCCGCTGCTCGAACGGGTACTGCACTATCCCAAGGCCACACTGCTCATCGCCGGCGCGATCGTCATTATTACGGTATGGCCGATGATGCGCCTCGGCGGGGAATTCATGCCGCCGCTGGATGAAGGCGACCTGCTCTATATGCCCTCGGCGCTACCCGGACTGTCGGCAGGCAAAGTGGCCCAGCTACTGCAACAGACGGACCGCCTTATCAAGACCGTGCCTGAAGTGGCGACAGTGTGGGGCAAGGCGGGACGCGCGGAAACCGCCACGGATCCCGCACCCCTCGAAATGTTTGAAACCATGGTCCAGTTCAAACCGCGCGATCAATGGCGCAAGGGCATGACAACCGACAAGCTCATCGAGGAGATGGACCGCTTGGTGCGCGTGCCGGGCCTTGCCAATATCTGGATACCGCCCATCCGCAATCGCATCGATATGCTCGCCACTGGCATCAAGAGTCCGGTCGGCGTCAAGGTCGCGGGCACGGATCTCAAGGAGATCGATCGGATTGCCCTGCAGGTCGAGCACGCTGTCAAAGGCGTGCCTGGGGTGACTTCCGCGCTCGCCGAACGTCTGACCGGCGGGCGCTATATCGATGTGCAGATCGACCGTCAGGCGGCATCGCGCTATGGCCTTAATATTTCCGATGTGCAAAGCGTCGTCGCCACTGCGATCGGAGGCATGACGATCGGGGAGACCGTAGAAGGTCTGCAGCGCTTTCCCATCAGCGTGCGCTACCCGCGCGAGATCCGTGACTCGCTGGCCAAGTTGCGCGAGCTACCCGTACTGACGGAGCGTGGTGCGCAAATCCGTCTTGCCGATGTTGCGGATTTGAAGATTGTCGATGGACCGCCCATGCTCAAAAGCGAGAACGCCCGTCTCTCCGGCTGGGTGTACGTGGATATTCGCGGACGGGACCTGAGATCGGCTGTGCGTGACATGCAACGCATCGTCGGCGAGCAAGTGAAACTCCCTGCCGGCTATTCGATCTCCTGGTCCGGGCAGTTCGAGTACCTGGAGCGGGCGACGGCTCGGCTTAAAGTCGTTGTGCCGGCAACGTTGCTGATCATCTTCGTTCTGCTCTACATGATTTTTCAGCGCTTCGATGAAGCGCTGCTCATTATGGCGACCCTGCCGTTTGCGCTCGCAGGAGGCATCTGGCTGCTCTGGGTGCTTGGCCACAATGTATCGGTCGCGAGCGCCGTTGGCTTCATTGCACTGGCCGGTGTCGCGGCGGAGTTCGGCGTAATCATGTTGATCTACCTCAAGCAAGCCTGGAACGCTCGTGTGGCGCTGGGACAAACGACCGCGGATGATTTGATGGAGGCCATTCGCGAGGGCGCAGTCCTCCGGGTGCGTCCAAAGGCGATGACCGTCGCGGTGATCATTGCTGGCCTCATTCCCATCATGATCGGCACGGGTACAGGGTCCGAGGTCATGCAGCGCATCGCTGCGCCGATGGTGGGCGGCATGATCACCGCGCCGTTGCTGTCCATGTTTGTTGTGCCGGCGGCCTACTTGCTTATTCGTGGTCGACGGTTGAACGACGGGTCGCCCGAGGCCACTTGATACAGAGAATATCCTATGAACACGAAAACACTGTTATTGGTTTTGCTCGCGTCAGTCTCCTTCGGTGCGTTCGCGCAATCCCGTGAGCCGGTAGGGCCCGAAGTGGTGGTGTACAAAATGGCGAACTGCAGTTGCTGCAAGCTGTGGGTGGAGCATCTTAGGAAGTCGGGCTTTTCCGTCCTAGTACACGACGTCCGCGACTTGAAGCCGATCAGACAGCGCGTCGGCATTCCGGCGCGTCTGGAAGCGTGCCACACGGCGGAAGTTGGCGGTTATTTCGTCGAAGGACACGTGCCGGCTGAAGACATCAAGCGGCTGCTGCGCGAGCGACCGGTCGCGAAAGGCCTGACGACGCCTGGAATGCCGGCCGGTTCACCGGGGATGGAGGTGTCCGGCAAGGTCAAACCGTATGAGGTCTTGCTCGTCGCCAAAGACGGCAGGTCATCGGTGTTTTCTCGGCATCATGCCGAATGAGCCTTTTGGTTAGCGATGTTTGAGGTTGAACGGTCCTGAGTTGTTTCAGTCAAACCACCAGAAAGGAGATTGCAAATGAGCTCTCGTAAGACATCGGGTCTCGCCTTGGCCGCCGCTGCGGCGGTGATGTTCTCCAGTATTGCTGTTACCGCGAATGCCGCGGAGGAGGCCAAAGTCAAGTGCGTCGGTGTGAACGCCTGCAAGGGTCAGTCGGCCTGTATGAGCGCCAAGAATTCCTGCAAGGGCCAGAACGCCTGCAAGAGCCAAGGCTTTCTCGAGCTCAGCAAGGCCGAGTGCGATGCCGCCAAGGCAAAAATGAAAGAGAAGCCGGAAATGAACTGAATCCGGAAACCCAAATGAGGAGAATCGCTATGAAGACGCTACTGTTGAAAACACTCGTGGTCTCATCGCTTGTCTTGGCATTCAGTGCAGCGAATGCCAAACACGATCCGGCGCTCGAGCAGAAAATGCGCGCCTGCTTTGAGAAGCATAGCCAGCTCATGGAGAAGCCGGCGTTGAAGAACCTGTACGACTGCTACCGTGTTCATGGTTATCTCATGAACCGATAATAGGGAGTCGATCCAGCAGCGAGACGGTCAAACGTCTCGCTGCTACGTCCCGAAAAAGTAGATGGGGGCCCAGCGCAATGGCCCGAGCCTGCGGTCAGAATTTTCTGAAATGATCGCAAATCCAATTTGACTAGGATGTAAAGTCCTGAGAGTAGCTGCCGCGACCACCATCAGTATCATATAGATCGTCAAAGGTGGCCTGCCATCCCGGCGAATTTTTCAAATCCTCCAAGAACAGTCGCTGGTCCGGATCAAGAACTCCTACTTCGAACCATAGCTCCAGATCCCAACTGTGATTTGGAGCTTCCCTTTGCAATTGGCGAATTGTTGATGCTTCATCTTCCGAGAACCCCATTGTGAGAGCTAGCTTCTGGGTCGTATCCCAGGGCCATCGATCGCCGTCGCGATGCGCAAAGTACCAGCTACCAAGCCGAAATGAGAGCAATGTCTCACCGTCCGACAATTGGGCCTTTCTTGAGGTACCGACATCTACAAACCAGCTTGTGATGACGCCTTCGGCATCTAACAAATCCCACAGCTGGGTAAATGGCGGCGAGTCGGTAATAACGGCGTAGAATTGGACAGCCGCATACGACCGAACCCCGCGGGATAGGAAAGGTGCAACGTTGAGTGCAGTTATCCGGCGTTGCGTTCGCACGATACAGGCAAGGTAGTCGCTCACAGTCGCTGGATGGACTGGTTCATGTGGATTGGCCGCGAATTCATTCCAAGAGTTGGAGCGGGATACCAATGAAACCGCGATTTCCAATGCCTGGCCGTGAGTGAGCTTGATGTTTTCAGCAGGGGTTGCGCGAATCTTGCGCGCGTAGGATTTTAATAGCGAGATTGGATCCACTTTCAGCGCTCCTCGAGTCCGACCCACGATTTCAAACAGACTCGGTCGCCGAAAATGGCACACGCCGAAATGCACTATTTACGCGGTGGGCACGCGCAGGCAGTACAGCCAAACGTCATTGTCGCAGGGAGTATTGCTGGTGTACAGACAAAGCGAAAACTGGAGTGCCACTGCGGCCGGCGGGCGATGATTTCACGGGATCGTGATCGGCAGGCGTCGGTGCCCGCCGCTAAATTCTCAATGCTCCGTGTCTGAGACAACGGGCTCGATCATGACAGTTGCTCCGGTGAGTGGCCGATTGGGTTTCCCGTCCGGGCGGATCGGGTGCGTTGTAGACTGCGTTTTTATGAACTCGAAAGCTTCCATCTTTGAATTGAATTTCTGGGCGGCGTTGAGGTCGGCCGTGTACCAGCCAAAACCACGACCATCGTGCCCATCGAACTCGAATCGTTCGACGAATAGATTTGCGAATGGACATTCATCGCCATTAGCAAAACCTAATATTCGGATTACACAGCGCATTCTTAATCCGACCGGTGCATGTTGGGGAAGGGGCTCAAAAGAAACTCTATTTAATTGGTAGGATCGCGCTGATCTGCCAGTTCAACGTCATGCCACGTGTCCGCATGGCGCCAGAGGCCGAAGGGTAATGGTTTGTTCCAAACAGCAGCTGCTCTTTGCGAGCCGGAAAACCAGGCAAGTTCTCGTCCATGGCCATCTGGGGAGCACGCGGATCTGCACCATATTCCGCTCCGTCCTTGTTGCTCTAGGCTGGCTCCGATTGGCTGGCATGTCGCATGCGAGACCGAATGGCCTTGATCGTCGAGCGGGTAGGAAGTTGGCAATCCTAATGCGATCAACCCTTCCTCGGTGACTGCATCGGCGCTGGGCTGGGCGCTTGGTAGGGTAGCCGCGACGAGCATGTAAGCATCGTCGGCCAGGTCATCGGGGGTAATGGGAGTTCCCGCACACATTCGTTCAATCTGTAATCGTGCCGTGATCACGTTGCCGCTGAGATAGAGGGTCGGAAACGAGTTCGGGGGATTCCAGCGACCGCCGACGTTCTTGGCGTAGCCGGGGTCCAGTGGGTCGGCCCAGTCAGGCTTTGCGACGCGCAGCCAGACTCGGCCCGCCGGCAGGTTGAGCGGCCGCGGCGTCAAGGCTGGACGCGGCGCAAATCGAACATGGCTTTTGTCGCGGCTAAAACCTCGTCGTGCTTGCCCTCTCGGGCAAGGTCGATTAGCGATTTGCCATCCGTCAACGGGGCAGGCCGACGGACAACGGCGGGGATACGCTCCCGCTTCAGGTGCCGCTCGAGCAGATCTGTCGAGTCCTCTAAAGCTGCAATAGCAGGGCTTCGATCATGTGGCGCACCGGATTGTTGCCATTTAGCAAAGGCCTGCCGTGAAATTCCGAAGAGCTCGCCTGCCTCCGCCGCAGAAAGGCCCCATAGCGTGATCAGACGGTCTAAAGGACTCTTCTGCAGGCACTGGTCGAGATAGCTAACAACTGAGCGGATCCAGGCCCGGTCATGGGTAGCCGCCAGTGTCTCGGCGACGTTTTTAGGGGATGTGTCGGAAAGGGCGGCGTTTGACATGGCTTAACGGTAAGCGCTACGCAACCGCATGTCAACGTGTATGCTACTAAACGTCAACTATTTTGAAACTTAACATAAACTATGTTATGCGAACTATGTTATTGATTATATTGAAAATATAGAAACCGCATTATAGCAGTTCGTAAGAAAGGTAGGCTCTTGGTAAACTTCGCGCCCATGAGCAAAGCTGAAATTTTGGCTGAGTTGCCTCGGTTGAGTGACGAAGATCGGGGCGAGATACTCATGCGGCTTTTCGAACTGGAAGAGCGTGCAGCAGACCTCCATGGACCAGGCTCCACGGAGCGAAATCTCTTGGATCGAGAGCTGGATCGATATCAAACCGACCGCGATATCGGTGCCGAATGGTCCGTGGTTGAGAATCGCCTCCGCAGCCGTTCATGACGTGGACGGTATTCCTCCGCAAGTCCGCTGAAGACGACATTGAATACGCCCGGGCTCACTATGAAGCTGCGCAGCCCGGACTCGGAGAGCGATTTCTCGACGATATTGCAGAGGCGATGCGCGGGCTGCAAAGCAATCCTGAATGGCCACGTCTTTACTATCGCGACTTTCGTCGTGTGCTGCTGCACCGGTTTCCGTACAAAATCTTTTATCTGATAGAGTCGTCCCGCGTCATTGTCTTTCGTGTTTTGCATGGCCGGCAGGATCATCCTCGCTGGCTGGCGACGTAACAAAGCGTCACGGCGAACGAATTTGTGCGCGTTGACTGTTGTAGCTGGGGTCACTACTCGGCTGTATCGTTTTCGGCGTCTTCCGCAGCAGCTCGGCGCTGCTCGCGGAGCTGCAGCGCCTCGGCGGGATTCTCATAACGGTGCGCGGCAATGAGAGTGAGGTAGGGCTCGGGCTGTATTCTCACGTCTACCCTCTTCTTCCTCTCCGTTCGCGGCTGCGGCTTCTTGACGATCGGCAGACCAGGCGCCGGAACAAAGATTGGCATGGACGTCTTCACATTGGATTTAACCTTGATCTTTCCGTTTTCACTCCATCGGATGTTTGCGCAAACCCGCGGTTTCACCTGGGTGAAGATGGCGAATGGCTCCTGCGGTGGCAACACGCTCAGCAGCGCCAGATCCGCTGCCAGGTGAGGTGAATCCTGATATCGCGGCCGCGCTAGATCCTCGCGAAGTTCTTCGCAGGTGGTGGCCGTGATGTTGGGCGATGCATTCCAGAAAAAGCTGACGGACTCAAGCGGGTGTTCGAAAACGAGAAATCGACGAACAGTTTGCCGCTGATTCAATCGTGCTCGGCCGCCGCGACGAAGAACATCCTTTCGCAACGAAATGTAAGCGCCCTGCCCTGTCGCCTCATCGACAACAGCGAGTTCGTCATCCGCCACAGCCTTCCAGGCTTTCGCGACCCGCTCCCGTAGCGCGTTAATCTCTAATGCCGCGGCCAGTCCCTCCCTGGGCAAGGAAATGACCCCCACGAGCTTGCGCGTAGTCCGCGGATCTTGGCCGTCGACGTAGTCGATCGCGCGCACGATGTCGGCCACCGCGGCGAGCGCGGCTGATCGGCTTGCCAGCTCCCCGAAATCTGGCAGTTCCGATGCTCGTTCCGGAGGCGCCGGCGGCTCGGCCAGCCATACCGATTCCGCCTGCCGCTCAACGTATATCGAAAACGACCGGAGCGCGGTTTTGGTCGCCTCCAACGCCTGCAGCAACTCTATCTGCCTCAAATTCTGTCCGCTATCCATCTGGGTATTTTATACCCAAGTCTTTTTCGTTGCACACTGTCCCCTGCCCCAGCACCTCCCCAACCCTCCACGGTTAACTTTAAGAGTCTCTCGAAGGAAAAAGACTTGGGTATAAAATACCTAATCAAGCTGTTTTCCCTGCTCTCCCCTGTTCCCAAGGAGGACGCGGTCCGATACTCTGCGCGCCGTTCATGCGACGGCAACAAGACAATGCCGTCGATGGGCTGGCACGACTACTGGACAGGTTATCGGAGTTCCACGCCAGTGCAGGCAGCACGCTTCCCGATTACACAGAGCGATTACTGGTCTTTCTACGCCGGCAAGGTGGGTCAGCGACCCAGGCCGACGTGCAGAAGCACTTTGAGCGTTCGCCGTGGGCAATTGGTCGCGGCAGCAGGCAGCTCGCGCGTGCGGGACTTCTGCGAGTTACTCGAGCATCCAAGGACGGAAGGCTTAAGGTCTTTGCGATAACCTCCAAAGGCGACCGGCTCGTCGACCAACTAATTTCAGCCCTAAACGGCAGCCGGATCGATAAAAAAGATACTAGCGAGACGCGCTAGTAATTGAAAAATAGTTAGGCCCCCCGCATACTCCCGCCCGGATCTCGGGCACCTCAAAAGATACGAGCGCAAGAGACCGGAACAACGTGGTCGGCGGCCTCAGCGCGGGGGCGATGAGAAGTCGACAAGGAGGAGCGGATATGGAACCTGCCCATAATTCGCCCGGTGGCACACGCGTGCCATTTGGGGGCGATATCTATGCTTCTATGATTTTGACGTGCGCCGTTTCGCGTGCCGAAGTTCTGCCTGAGCAAGCAAGTACGATCCCGAGACGCCCAGCGCCTGCGCCATTCGCTCGAACCGTTCGACTGTCGGGCTGTGCCGGCCCAGTTCCATCAGCGACACGAATTGGCGAGCGACACCTGCTTCGAAGCCCAGTTGCTCCTGGCTCAGCTTTCTTGCCACCCGAAACTCTCGGATCACTTTTCCTAGAGTTTGATTGAATTGATGCGCTGCCATATCGGCAGCATTGTTGAGGTCGCGTTATCGCTAGTCTTCCACAAATTTGTGGAATATCGGTTAGAGACTGTGGTCGTATTCAGGGCGTTTTTTAAGTCCTTTGCGCCGCAGCCATGATTCTAAACGCCCTAAATTTATGGAATGGTTTCGCGCGCGGTGACAGTAAAAGGATGCGCATGGAAGTAAAGGTTAAGAAAGCTGACATCTTCAAAGTCTTGCTGTGGCCCGCCAATTTCGACGCTTCATACAAGGCCATGAAGGATCGATACGCGATCGAATTGGAAAAGTTGCTCCGTCTAAATAAAGATGACCCGGGAGAGGCGTATCGACTCGCCAGCCACTACATCAACCAGATGGACGCAAGCGGCCACCCTCACCCGGACATGCCGCCAGAGGACCAAGGCACACGTGAGGCAAGCCCTCCGAAGAGTCGCGAGAAATGAAGATCCTCCCGCCACGGCGCGCCGGCGAATCATTCGTCATCGACGGGCGAGTGACAGTCACGATCATGACCGTGGAAGACGGGAAAGTGATTTGTGGAGTCACTGGAGCGCGCTCGACTTGCACCGAGGAGACCCATCTTGAGCGGCTGACCAGGTCGTCGACGCATATTGATGAACGCAACCCTAAGACGCCTCCCCTCACGGAATGAATCCGATGAAGGTTATAGCGTCAATATTGACTGCCATCGATGGTGACCGGATTAGGACTTAGGTCGAGCCCAGCGAATAGTCAAGGAGTAGGAATGAGCCTCACGACTGCTGCGATTTTTGTGTTGTGTCTGCTATGCGTGGGTTGCGGCGCGGAGGACGCCACGACATCAACCAGCTTAAATTCCCCACAAGTGGAAGTGCTCAATGGCCGCCTGGTAGGGCCAGTCATGTCGGGAGTGAAATTCAAATCCGGAGCGCAGTCCGGAATAACCGACGAAGTAGGCAGCTTTAAGTACGAAGCAGACAAGCCCCTATTCCTCGAGTTTGCCGGCGTTCCGATCCCGGAGTTCTACGTACCCGCAACCTCCTATGAACTTGTCCGGACCGCGGAAGGCGCTACCCGCTACGAGGCACAAACTGTTCTCGTGACGCCTGCTGATTATTCCGAAAACGACGGCGTCGTGCTCAACGTCAGCAGATTGGGAAAGATGCTTGATGTCGACGGCAACCCGACTAACGACGTTCGCATCAGCGAGTCGCTACAGCAACGGCGCCGATCCACATTAGATTGGAATACTACAAATCTCGAATCAGCGGCCGCCGCCTTGCAAGCCGACGCGATCGCCGCCGACGGCGGCCCTCACCTGTGGAGTAGTGAGGCGGATACGCGTGCATTCCTCGCGCACCGGCGCGAATGCGCACTTGCCGGTGTGTACGCCGGATCTCTTCAGGGGCAGCGCTACGAGCTGCAAACAAAAGATCCTGGCGGCGCCACCGTCACCACCACTGCAACGACTCATGCCTACTTTGTGGCGGTGATGGCACCCTCCGCGCTATCAGTTTATGCACTCTTTGACAGCTCACCGCTGACTGTACACGCAAACAGCATTTATCAGATTCGCGCGGTCGCGCCCGCGCCATTGAGCGGCCCGGCCGCCATAGAGGCGAGTGGCCCGTTGTACCCCTACGCCGACGCTTGGCCTACTGCTGATGCAACGCCTTCGGCCGCACCCTTGCAAACGGTCCTCATCTGGGAAGGCAACACATTGGCTGGCTCCTGGAGCACGCCGGGCCTGCAGGGTGGGCAAGTATCGGCGACGCGTGCCGTTTCCAAAATCAACGCCGCCTATCGTTTTGTTCACTTTCCGGTCACGTGGCGCCACGCGCGCGGCCATCTCATGTTTGCTGCGATCGTTGTTGACATTTCTCGGGCAGGGCAAGCGATGGCACGACTGATTGACGTCCCTGGCGGCCTGACCATCGGCGAGCTCACTGGATCACTGGCGGGGGCATCCCTAACAGCTGTAGAAAAGGACGCGCTGACGGGAACACAGGATAACTGGAAGCTCACAGCAACGCTCGATCTGAACAACATGACGCTGGCAGGCTCGCTTTACCAGTGGGACGGATCGGTGGCCACGGACTTCACCAGCGCACCCATCGCCGGCTGTTCGCTCTAGCAGGTGAAACCGATGCTCATGCCATTCCAACGACAACAAACTATGCTGGCGCCGTTCCACTTTTCTATCGCAAACCCAGCGCGTGGAAAATGCGGATGCGTCAGCGCGCATTCAAGCGCTCCACGGATCCCGCGCTCGGGAGATCCCCAATGACTGTCGTCGTATTGCTAACGACGTTCTTACGCAGGATGCTGGGTGACCTTCACGCCGCTGAATCAATTGCTCGCGATTCCTATGCCGAAGTGAAGCGTGTGATAGACCCGTCGAGTTCCGCAACTTCCCGCGCTCTGCTGTTCGATACTGCAACTAAACACGCGATAGCGCATATAAGGCGCCGGCGCACGGCACCTGTCGGCATTGAAAACGCCGGTTCTGTGTCTGACGCCCCACCAGAAGTCGAGCAGTCCCAGGAGCCTGTCGGCCCTCGCCACCTAGCAGTCATGGAGCGATTCGGTCATCACCTCAAAGAAGCGATGCTTCAGCTGCCAGAGCCTACCAGGCAAATCTTCAATCTCCACCGCGCTGATCGTCTTTCGGCATCTCAAATTGCCGAGCGGCTATCGCTCGACGTCGACGTGGTCGCACGCCACATTAGACTGGCACAGGTGCTGTGCGTTAATGAACTTGAGAAGCGGGGCGTCCATAGCCTAGATCCGTAGTGGTGAAAGCGCTGATTCCATTCCAGGCGCCGTAAATCGGCAGATGCAGTGGTGTCACCGACCCAGTACCCCGAAACGCGGCAGGCTACTTGTGAAAATAACAATGACAAAAAGGTGCATCAGTGGCAGATATGACGGTGGACCTCGAATGTGGTGAATTCTTCGACCAGCACGGGCGTCGATACGATCGCTGGATTGTCAGTTACACCGCGTCGCGTGAACGCACGTATATATGTCACTTAGCCTATCCCCGATTTGTTGCGAAAGTCGCCCGTGATCCTCGATGCACCGACATCGGTGGGTTGTCCATCCACGAAACTGACACGACGTTTTTCGACATCATGTTCTTTGATGAGGCGCCGGCGGATGTAAGCGCAATGCGTAAGCTTTTTCGGGCTGCCGCGACGGCACTTGGCACCTTTTCGCCGCTGGTGTCAGGCCGCTCAAGGCCGCAGCATCCGGATGAGTGATTGTGAGCGCGGTCTTGTCTCTAGGACTCTAGTCTCGTTGCCGCTCGCGACCTTGCGCGCGCTCTGGCGCCTGAGTCGGAGTCTTTGCCGCCGCCAACCGCCACTCCTTGTCCAACTCTTCTGCGAGCTGCGCATGCCGGGTTCCATCGTGTCGCCGCTCCGCCTCAAGTGCGCTTGTCTTGTCGCCTGGATTGCGTTCGAGGGATGTCTCAATGTCCTCGCGCGAATCGACAAACATCTTAAAGTTGTCCCGGTGTCGGCTGATCGCCACTGCGAATGAACGCTGGGAAAAGAGGTGCTTTTCTTTGCTGTCGGCATTCGCCAGAGCACCATCGGAGGTCTTGCCCTGCGATCCATATACCGTAGTGGCGTAGGCGTGATCCCAATGGCGTCCTTCGGCGCGATCGTGATCCACGGCGACACGCACACCGGCCTCCGTCATGAACACCGTGACATTGCCTTCTACGCTGACCACTCGCAGAATTTCACCATTGGTCAGGTCGACGGGCGTGCCGTCTGCGGTGCGCCCCAGACCGGGACTGTTGCGTGCCCATCGAATGGTTTCGCCCGGCGCCAGGGCGGTGGAGCCCGCTTCATAGACTTCGACTCCCCGCTTCCCAGAAACTCCTACCTTTCGGGGATTCCATTTAACCCATCGCTTGCCCTCGTCGCTTTCCTGCAGCAGGATCAATTCGTTCTTTTTCTTATCAGCGTCGACAACCGTCAGATAGTCGCCCTGCTTGATGCCGAGAGCTTCGATGTCCCGGTTGAATCGAACCTTCCAACCGGGCTGGTAAAACATGGCGTCGCGTCGGTCGGCGCGCCCGCTGTATACGCGGAGCAGCTTTTCCCGCTTGACCTCGCCGTGCAGCTTTTGCTCCTCTCCCAATATCTCACGAACCCCACTGTTCAACGCCGCTTTGTCTTGGTTGCGGGCCGTTAGAAGTAAAGTGTTCTCACGTTCCGCGCCGAGTCCTCGATAATTTTCGAGAATCAATTTCAATCTCGCATCGCGGTCTTCAACCGCCGTGATGTTCGCTGCGTGGCGATCGAGCGCACTGCGAATTTTACCCGCCTGCGCGTCATGGATGGCGGCGCGATGCTCTGGGTTGCGCTGCCTCACGATCTCGTTGACTTCGGTATGCTGCATTCCATTTTTGAGCAACAGCTCGAAGGGCTTTCCGCTGTTGATGGCGCCCTGCTGCTGTGGATCGCCGATAAACAGTACGCGTACATTGAGCTTCTCGGCGGCGTACATCAGGCGTCGCGCCAGGCCATTGGACAGCTGCGCCGCCTCATCCACAATCCACATGGTGTTGCGATGCTTGAAGCGTATCCAGAGCTGCTTGGCGGCGCCAGACCGTTGGTAGCCGGCAAGATCTCGGCCGACGCGGACCAGGTGCTTGTCGATCGTCGAGGATGGAATTGCCGATTCTTGTTGCATGTTCTTCGCGGCAAGCGCGTTCTGCGCCATGCCGATCAGCGTGTATCCGTTTTCCCGTGCGATATCCCGGGTGGTGTTCAGGATCGCCGTGGTCTTACCGACGCCTGGACGGCCCACCACCCCGATAAATTGATCGGCGGAGGTGGCGATCATTTCCACGGCCGCGCGCTGTCCGTCATTGAGTCGCAGCCGCGAAAGACGCTCGGCCACCATCTCGCTCGTCGCAAGCGGGTTGAACCGGCCTTGGCCGGCGAGCATGGTTTTAAGCGCATATTGTTCCTGCAAGCGCGCGCGTGGCGTCGTCCATAACCGTCGACCGGCTTCATCGACGCGGTGCAGCCGCTGTTCGCGGGCTGCCTGCTTAATCAGCGGTTCCACGTCCTGCACGGTGCTGGTTCCTAGCGATCCTGCCAGTGTCCAGCGCACCAGCTGCCCGTGTGAGAATACGGCCTCCGGCTCGGTGACGCGCTCGAGCGCTTCCGCCATCGCTTGCTTGACGTCGATTGTTCCTGCGAATTGACGCGGGCCGCGCTCACGCGCTTCATCCACCAAGGCATCGATCTCAAAGCCGCGCGCGTGCGTCATTTCTCGCCACTGTTCCACCAAGCTTGAATGCTCCACGTCCAGCTTGCGCTGACGCGTCATCAGCGCGGCGCGCGCTGCGGATTCCGGATCGGAGGCTTTCCATTGCGCGAGCTTGCTTTCGATGTCGGCGCGCCTGGAGGACATCAGTTGAACCAAATCTTCCGGTACCCCGACAATTTCAAAGCGGCCGTCGCTATGCGTTTTCTCGATGTCATAGCCAAGTTCCAAGGCGCGCCGCGCGAGGCTCGACCGGTAGACCTGACCGATCGCCATCTTGTTTGCGAAGAGTTCCTTGGAATGGAGTGATCCGAAACCGCCGTCGCCGCGTTGAGTGACGTTATTGATCACCGCATGGCTATGCAGATTCGGGTCCTGGGCGCGCGAGGTGTGGTGGGTGAACACCGCGGCGGCCATGTTTCCCGTCCGGACGAAAAGGGTTCCGGTCGGAGTGCGGACGCGCGTCCCGATCGCGTTTTCTTCCGTCCATTTCAGCGCATCCCGCACAGCTGCGTGATGTGCCTGCAGCAGTCGTTCATCTTGTCCCGCTTCCACCAGAATCGAAACGCTTTTCGGGGCGCTGAAAGTGAGATCCCAGCCCGGTGTGTGTTCGCGCTTGCCGTCGACCGTGCGACCCAGCCGATCACCATTGGGCAGTGTGCCGTCCAGCAGCGCTTGAAAGCCTTCGCGCTCGACGGGACCCGAGAGCCCCATGGCATCGGTGGCGCGGCCAACCCATTGCCCCTGCGTATCGGGCCCACCGCCAGCGTTGAGATAGTAGTCATCCTGCGCGTAGTAGCGGGCAGCATCCTGGGGGTTTTTGACGATGCCGATCGAGAGCATTGCCGGCGCCTTAATTCGTTTGCACCGGCGCCGTTACCGGCGCACAGGGATCGGCGGTGAGCACGGCTTCATTGACCAGCGCCGCGGGCTTCGGGGCTTTTTCCTTTGGGGCGCTGCGTTTTCTTTTGGGTGGTGAGGGTTCCGGCGCGGAATCCTTGTTGCGGGCGACTTCGGGATAGACGTTCGGATCGGCGGTGTCGTGCGCGTGGGCAGCGGCTTCGAGCACCGCATCGATGGGCGCCGCGCGGGGCAACTCTCTCGGAATGAAGGACTCCGCGATGGGCTTGATCGGGCGGTAGGGGAAGTGGAACTTCACGGCCGGCAAACTGCGACCGTCTGACAGTCCGGCCGGCATGCGCGCATAGCCGTGAAGGTCGGGCAAGCAGCTGATCTCCGAGTCCAGCAGCAAGGGCCGAACCTTGCGGGTGTTGGAAAGACTGACGCCGTCGCGTACCTCGCTCGCGCCGTAGGAAACGCCCTGGTTCGCTTCCAGTACCTCGGTCTGGCCGAAGCTTTTCGCCACCCACTCGGCGGTCTCCTGGTCGGGCTGGCGCATGCAGAACCAGTTGCTGCACAGGCCAGCGATCGTCTGCGCGCCATCGCGCCCATACCGGTCGCGCAGCTGGGAGATGGTTTGGAAGCTGATGGCGCCACAGCCACCGTGTTTTCGCGCCCGGGCAAGAAAGCTGTCTAATGAGGGGATCTTCTGCAGGCTGGGCAGCTCATCGAGGATCAGCCAGATGCGGCGCGTGCGGCTTTCCGGAAGATCCAACAATGCGTTGGTGAAGATCTCCAGCCACATCGACAGCAGCGGCCGGACACTCGCCATTTGGGAATCCGTGGCGTGCAGGAACACCCAGCTGTCGGACTCGGCCGCGGCGACCCATTGCCGGATGTTGAAGGGCGCTCCCCCTTGCGGGATGTATCGGAACGCGCGCGCATAGGTGACCGCGGTCGTTCGGATTGAAAGCGCGGGCTTTTCCGATTCGGGATCAAGCTGCGCCCCGCCCTCGGTGTGCTTGAGGTAGGCGTGGAGTTCCGACAGCGGGACCAGCGCTAGAAGTTCGAGGAGCCTGCCGATGTCGCGCTCGCCGCGCCGCCCCATCTCGCGCGTGAGGGAGGAGACGACGCTGCGCGCCGCTGTATTCCAAAAGGGGTCCGGCAGGTGCACCGGATCTGGAATCATCGCGGCCGCAATCATGTCGTAGTCATAATCATTTGGGCAGTCATCCCAAAGCCGCCAGGATGGACACCGTTGGTCGAACGGGCTTAACACCAGGTCCTTGCCCTCCCGGAAGAAGCCCCGGATGAAATCGGGGCTCGCAGAGAAGACGATCGCCCGCTCGCCGCGTGCGCGAATACAGCGCTGGAGCGCGTAGATGGCGTTGGTTTTGCCGGCGCCCGACGTGCCCGTGACCATAACGTGCGAGGTCTCGTTGCCCTTGACCAAGGGCACATTTGCGACATTGAGATCCCCGATCAGCTTGTGGGCCTTCATCAGCCGCCTGAACTCTTTGAGTTCGACCAGCCACGAACCACGCACGTGCTTCTCCATCCGCTGCTGGGTGCCAGTCCGCCAAATGAAAACTCCCAGTCCCAAGAACAGGAGCACAACCACGCCACCGCCCACGACCAGGCAACCGACCCCCGATTGCAGGACCGCCTCGGAGGTAGCCACGATGGTCGGGGTCCGCGTCAGGCTGCCGATCGTGGTCTCAATGGGGGTGCCATCCCGGCGGTTGATGACGGTCGGGGAATCGCCGTTGCGGAAGACTGCGACCTGCAGCTGGGCGAAGTAGTGGCGCAGCGCCAGGTAGCGCTCGTAGGAGTCGTTGCGGGTGAAGAAGAGCGCCACCGCCACCAACAGTCCGCAGATGATCATCGCGCCGGCGAACTTGCGGGCCACCTGGGCCAGCATCCGCAGAAAGTGAATCAGCAGCTGACCGCCGCGCGTGACATCCCCAACGGCGGAGTCCTGCAGGAAGCTCACGTCGGCCGGTCTGCGGCGCCGGCGGCATGGGCAGCTCCGGTCGGGGGTAGCCCCAATTTCTCGGCGTAGAACTTCTGGGCTCGCGATTGGGCAGTCGTGAGCAGGTTCGGGTCGCGAGCTGCGGCGACCCCTCGCAGGATCATCAGAGATTCGATTGCCAGGCGGCTGACCAGATCGAGCGAGGCACGCATGGCAGCGCCGTCCCGCGCCGCCTGTTCCGCCACTTCGGTGATCGTGGCGGCCAGGAGCTTGTGTTGCGCCTCCGCCTCACGTGCCTGCTTAGCCAGGAGCTCAAGGACGGAAGCCACCCCGCCTCGCGTGGATTCCAGCCCAGCACCGATGAGGTACTTCGCGATATCGCTGCGCGTCGCGTTGGGACGGTCCTTGGCCAGCTGGTCGATGACGTCCAGAAGCTCCTGTTCGACGCGTACATGGAGGGCGGTCACGGCTGTTCAGGGTCCATCTGTTACATTGTTAGCGTGTTGTTACTTTGAACTTTTCCGTTAATATATTCAATAGGTGGCCGGCCGGCGCGATTGGGTGTGGCACAGAGGCAAAACACACGGTTTTGGACGGTAAAACAGGGCAGAACACATTGCTAAACAGGCACATACGCGAAAACGTGGCACAGCACACCGTGCATCAGGTGTGACGCTGCCTGGGACCCGCGAAGCGGGGAATGGGAAATCGATTCGTGACGATCTGATCCGTGGATTTTTCGGGCTTTGGGAGCCCCTCAACTGGAGGTCTTACGCATGACGGCTACACATGATCCCGGATCGGCGAAGCCCGACCCATCCGGCGAAAGCGCACTGGTGGAAATCCTGAAAGACATGAGGGCGGAGCGAAAAAAAGACCGCACATGGGCGATTGCCAAAACGGTATTCCTCGCCCTCGCCCTCTTCAGCACGCCGCTGTACTTGTGGCTTTTAGACACTCAGTACGGTGACGCGCGGATTGGACCCAACTACGCCGCCATGGTCCGAATCGACGGAGTCATTGCCGCCGATCGCGTGGCGAACGCACGCACCGTCGGGGATGCATTGGAGAAGGCATTCAAGGACCCGAAGGCTCGGGGCATCGTCGTCGTCATCAACTCACCCGGCGGCACCCCGGTCCAGGCCTCGGCCATTCATGACCGGCTGGTGGCGCTGCGCCAGACCTATCCCGACAAGCGGGTCTGGGCCATCGGCGAAGATATGCTCACCTCGGGCGCCTATTTCATCGCCACCGCCGCGCCGCAGATTTGCGTCAACCGCAGCACCCTCACCGGCTCCATCGGCGTCATCCGGGACGGTTGGGGATTTGACCGAGCCATCCGCAAGATCGACATCGAACGGCGGGTGTTCACTGCTGGCCCGTCAAAGGCGCGGCTCGATCCGTTCAGGCCATTGAGTGCCGAGGACCAGGCCAAAGCCCAGGAATTGCTCGAGGCTGTCCACCGACACTTCAAGGACACTGTCCGGGAGGGCCGCGGGGAGCGGTTGAAGGGTGAGGAGACCATGCTGTTTTCGGGCGACTATTGGACTGGGGATCGCGCCCTCGAGCTCGGCCTGGTCGACCGGCTGTGCGGGGGGGTGTACGACGTGATCACCGCCGAGTTCGGCGTTTCGGACATCAAGGATTACACCCCGCCGCCGTCGCTGATGGCAAAGCTCGCCGGCAGCATCGGAACCGAAGTCCGGTCGGGTCTGACGGGCTCCGCCTATGGGCACCAGCTGATGCTGATGCCGCAATAGCTTGCGGCCTGAAGGTCGAATGCGAAGCGAGCGGCGGCCGCCCCGAAGGGCGACCGCCGGCATCGGCTCACTCGCGGCTGGCGAGTTCGTCGCGCTTCAGCTTGCCGGGCGACCCGAACTTGAAGTTCTCGACGATGTACGAGTAGCCGTAGCGCATTTCACCGGTCTCCTCATCGGGCCAGTTGTTCGCGCGCATCTGCGCCTCGAGAAAGAGCTGGTCGCCCTTGAGGGAGTTCTCCGCGATGGTCTCGGCGATCTTGCCGAAGGCCACGAAGTACACGGTGGTCGTGATCTCCTCTTTGCCTTTGCCGGCGTAGTCGTTGCCGATCAGCTTGATCTTCGCGAAGGCGGTGTCGCCTTTGGTTTCGAGCTTCGGGGTTTCCGCCAGGTTGCCGACGGCGCGCAGTTGAAAGCTGTTCATGATCTTAGGTCTCCAGTGATGTATCTGCGGTGGCGGAGGGGTTCGGATGCCGCATCGCTTTTGATGCAAACATGCGTCTTGCTCCGTCTGAGGGACCATCCCTCGCCCCGAAGGGGGGATGGTCATCAGACGGAGCGCGTAGCGGAGCCCCTTCTTGGCTGCACTGGCCATGACAGGCGCTTCGCCTGGCATTGCCAGTGAGGTTTTGCGCAGGGCGTGACAGGGGGCTTCGCCTGGCGCGCCTGCGCACTCTTCAGGGGGCGTAGCGGAGCATCTAGCATGTTTGTTCCATGAAACTGCGGCTTGTCCGTCATACCCTCCGCGCGCTCACGTCACTGGAGACTGGCGTAAGGAACAGCACTGTGCGTCGTCGGGCTGGCCACGCCCTGAAGCTCGATGCCGGCCGACTGCGCCGAGATAGGCGATCGGTAATGACTACGCCGGTAAGGGCACTGCTTGAGCATGACCGGCGTGTTCCTCGCGGCCTTCCGGTGAGCCAGCCATCGCAGCAGGCGACCGTCAGGGCGGCCGGATCCGGGGCGTTGAGCGAACCGCTGGCCCGATGAGGGCACCGGTATGCTGCGGCCGTGCATCGGCGGGAAGTTTCAAGGGCGAGCCCGCGCGCGGCGCCGACGCGCCCGCCGCGAGTGAGCCGGTGCCGGTGGCCGCTGGGGCGGCCTGCCGCGCAGCGGCTTTCGACACGGCGCGCCGCGAGGCGCGCCCACCTGCGCATCCTCAGCGGCCGCCTGATCAAACAGGAATTGCGGCCGCCCGAAGGCGGCCGCATCTTAAGCACCGTTTCCTATCGGCGCACCTGCCTCGGAACAAGCACGTTGGTGGATCCATCGGCGAAGTGAACAACTTCGTAGTTTCCAACTCGATTCGCCGCGTCATTCATGACGGCCGCAAACATCGTCTCCGGAATTGTGACGCCGAGTTCCACAAGCTTCCTGCGGCAGTAATCGAACTCGGTGGGATCATGCTGCGGGTCATCGATCGTCGCATAGACGAATGGCAGGTCCTCATCTTCCACATTCTTCATATCGAGATGCTTGACCTGCATGAAGAACTCATCCAGTGGCCGGTCGTAGCCCAGGATCACCTGGACTGGAAGGGTCTTGTACTCGGTATCGAAATAGTGACGACTCATGACAGTCTCCTTTATAACAAACGAATGAAGCAACGAAAAAGGCCCGAGCACAGCGTCTGTGCCCGGGCCTCGCGGCGGGTGCGATCAGCAGGGTGAGCGCAATCCCTGCTGCTCGAAGGGACGATGGTAGTGAGAGAGGGCATTCGCCTTCAGGTCCCAGCCGAAGTCGCCGCAGCTGCCGTGCTCCGCGGTCCAATTCGGTTGGGCGTCGTTGAGCTTGATGGCGCAGAACTCGCGCAGCTCATCGAGCATCGGAACCGGCAGCTCGATCTGAAGCTCCTGGTACTCGGCGCCGAAGCAGCGCAGGTGCAGGAAGCGTCCGGCGCCGTCGCGGCCTTCATACTCCAACCGCACCAGCGATGCGCCTTTCTGTCGCAGGTTGATCGCGAGCTGCGGGAACTCCGCCGCCATGTTCGTCTCGTGATCGACGTCCTCGCTCAGGTCCGTGAAGTCGAGATCCTCGAAGTCGTATCCGTCATCGTCGATGAAGGAATCGAAAGCGCGAAAATCAGCGTCGAGATTAAACATGGTCGGTCTCCGTTTTGATCTTGGGCGGCTTGCCCACGGGTCTTGCCCTCACGCCGCAGCGCAGCTGTCAATGGGGCGCAGCCCGGCCCGCAGGGACGCAAGCGCGCTTCGCGCGCAGCCATTGACAGCGAGAACGGCGTGATAGCCTGAAAGTAATCAGGCAAGCCGCCTCTGACAGACAAACAAATCGCACGGCTTGCCGTGCGTAAAACAAGCTCTTGTGTCCCTGGGATTGCGGCCGACTTGATCCATAGGCGCCTCACTCGCAAGCGGGAGGTTTCACGCAACAAAAGCCCGAGCGCCTGAGAAGCGCCCGGGCTTGAGACCATCAAGCGTTCAATCGATCGCCTCCACGATGGCGCTCGCCTCGGCGTGCTCACATGCAAAGGGCAGTAGCAGGTGGTAGTGATCGGCCACCCTGTCGTCCGAGATGTGGAACGACAGGTGAGACAGCGCAAACAAACAGGCCGTAATACCGGCGGCCTCCGCGCTCATCTCGCCACAGAACCCGTTGCCCTCGACACTGATGTTGAAACGGGTCTCGCGGCGGGGCGCCATGTAAATGCCGCCATTGGACAATTCGAAGAATCTCCAGCAACCGCCGGCATAGTCCTTAGCGAGCTGCCGCATGAAGGAATAGATCGCGTTCTCGACGATGAGCATATGTCCGCCAAAATGTCGCGGTAGGAATTTGACGCGCTCGTGCTCGTCTGTGACTTCGCGCGCTTGGATCGTTTGGGTTGTCGCTTCTGTGACAGCATTCATCGCGTGGTCCTCGGAATGATCTGGGCGAGATTGCCCGTCACGCGAGTCCACGCCGCAGCGTAGCCGTCAATGGGCGAAGCCGGCCCGAAGGGACGCGAGCGCGCTTCGCGCGACGCCATTGACGGCGAGAACGGCGTTGGTACGCTGGGTCATCAGCAATCTCGCCTTTTTCAGACAAACAAATCGCACGGCAAGCCGTGCGTGAAACAAGCTCTTGTGATTCCAAGGATCGCGGCGGAACCGGCGCCGGGCTGACGCCGATCCCGCCGCTGCGGGGCTATCCGTAGGCCAGCCTTTCGCGAAGGTAGTCGGCTCGGAACGCTTCAAACGAGGAGTAGCGCCCATCGAGTTCATAGAGCTGCGCGATGCGATACTCATCCAGCGCTTCGGCCCGATCCTCCGCCTCGCATTCGAGCCACTGAGCGCGCCCTTGGATCGCTGCCTCAATTGATTCCTCGAGGCCGCCGGCGGCGCTGGTCGCAAAAACTTCCTCGTCCAGGTCGCGCCAGCGATGCAGCGGCGCGCCAAATCCGCCACTCTGGAAAAACGTCACCTGCACAATGCGCGCACGATTCATGGACTCCTGTACCTCCAGGGTGTGAACCTTGCTCGCGCTGCCATTGAATCCGCAGGGAGCCCTGCGATGACCCGCCCCGCGCCAGGCATAAAACAGCGTGGTGAATCGGGCGTGCCAGCGCTCAAAGCGCTCCCATGGATTCACGTCGGCGCCGGGCAAGAGCGCCTCGCAGGTATTGCACAGAACCCGGCTGGCCGCGGTGTGGAACTGGGTCATGAGATCCTCCAATGAATTCGCAGGCGGCTTGCCTGCGCGTCCCGCGCGGCACACCGCAGCGCAGCGGTCAATGATTTACGGCGCGCAGCGACGCGAGCGCTGTGCGCTCGTCATTGACGGCGAGAACGGTGTGGTAGCTTGGAAACGCAGGCAAAGCACGCTCTCCAAACATCCTTCATGGACGCCAGTGGGGAGCCCGGTCGCACAAAGGGAAACGAGTGCCGTGGCGGCCGCCGATGCGGCGGAGTGAGACGCTGCCGAAGTTACGAACACACCACACGCAGGGCGAGGCCCTGCGTGGCCGGCGCCGGTCACTACGGCCGGGCGAGCAACGCCCGGCGCACCAGCCACACGGCGCGCTTGCTGCTGCCGCCCACGTTCCAGTCGAAGATCGCGCCGCGGCGGATTTCTCCGGCCGTGACGCCTTCAGGTCCGGCCCAGGCGGCGCATACTTTGTAGTCGTAGATCGTCGCGACGGTTCCGTCCGAGAAGGTGATAATCCAACGGAAGGCACACTTGCCCTCGAGGTCGCCCCGGGCCGGCTCACCGAAAACTTCGGCGATCTCGGGGAAGGTGGCCTCGAGGTAGCCCTGAAAGCCCGTGTGCTCGAGGTCGGCGGGTCCGACGACAAACGAGCAACCCGCCACTTTGCCCTCCTTGCGGCGCCGCCGCGTGCGATCCTTGAAGGAAATGATGTTGTCCGTGGTCATCGCGTTCTCCTGAGTGGGCAGGCCGATCGCCTGCGTCAATCCAGCAGCACGCAGTGCGATCCGCGGTCAGGGCCGCGCGCAGCGCGCGTGCGCGCCGGGCTCTGCCGGCGTAGGCCTTGACCGCGGGAGCCGCGTGCTAGGCTGGCCAGGCAGGCGAGGAGTGCTGTCTTCTCAGCGGCAGGCGGCAACAAACAACGGGCGCAATAACCGCAGCGGTGCGACACACTGACCGCGAAAGGGATCGTCACCCGAAGGGCCGAGACAATCGGCTTTGCGATTGGCTCGGTGAGCGAAGCGAGTAGAGCCTGGTCCGGCGGAGCCGGATTCGCCCAGGCTCTTTTGAGTTCGCAACGGGTGACGACCCTCGCCGGTTTACGGGGTGAGCTCCGAAAATTCAATCCACTCCCCGTCCTCCTCGTCGTCCTTGCCTACGATTGAGACCGCAGTCTCATCCATTTGCACCTTCCATCGCGTGCCGCACTGGCAACACGCCCAGGTATCGACGCGCCACGAACCGTCAGAATTACTATCGACGGTCTTCATGTCATCCGATGGACACGTAGGACAATGCGCATTGCCCGCATGCCAGTCTTTGGCCCACTGGAGCGTCGCCGCGGAATCCAGTTCGCGACGTCGGGCGCAGAGGTCCTCCGCCATCGCATCCAGCGCATTTTCTTCGCGTGTATTACAGCCCATGAGAGATCTCCGAATCGATCAGGCAAATCGCCTGCGCCAGGGCGTGCGCACGCGAAGCGAATCGCGGTCACGGCCGCGCGCAGCGCGCCTGCGCGCCGGCCGGGGCCGGCGCAGGCCTTGACCGCGGGAGCTGCGTGTCACACTGGCGGCGCTGGCGAGGAGCACGCTCAGGCCAGAATGCTGGCGTCGGTCGGATCGAAGCGGCCGCCGTTGCCGATGCTGGATTTGATCTGCGTGGGATGGAACGCGACGACTTCCTTGATGTACGGGCCAGGCATTTCGTCGCTATACGCCTCTCGATAGTCGATAACGCCGTCGTAGCCGTTGCGTTCGAGCAGCGCGCGGAATTCGGTGGCGCCGATCTCGCCGATGGTATGCAGTAGGAACCCGCCGAACTCGTATTTGTAGCGGTAGTTGAAGATCGCCTCCTCCGGCGTCGCACCTGAGCCCTCGACGATGCCCGCCGTCGAATCCTCCTTGTAGCGCGCGACCAGGGACCAGCGCTTCACCCCATCTTCAAAGGTGAGCTCGCTAATCGAGAAGAACCGCGAGTAGTCGCGGCCCAGTTCCTTGCCGCGCTCATCGGCGGGCATAGACAGATCCATCTTCAGCGCATCCGGCAGGCCCTGCAAGTGCTGCACGCTTTGCAGAAAGCGCAGGTGATTCGCGCGGCTGTTCGTGTTGTCGTCATACACCTCGAACGGTCGCGTGATGCGCAGATACACCGGGAGGATGAAGTTGCCGAACTCGAAAGCATAGTCAGCATCCGACGCAAAATAGGCGCCCTCCCCCAGCCATCCTGAGTCGGTGATGCCGCCGCCTTGGGTGATGAACGTGTCGAACTGCGGATACTCCACGTCCGCCTGTTCCATCCGAACATAACGGTTGTTACTTTCGCGTCCGTGGGTGGGTGTGCCGTGGAAGACCACCAGCGGATTGCCGCTGCGGTCGATCACTTTGGAGTCTGCGAACCATTGTTTGAATGCCGCGGTGTGCTCGCGCATGGGTGATGAGCTCCTGGAATGCACAGGCGGATCGCCTGCGGCACGCCGCACCGCGCCGTAAAGCGAGCGCGCCAATGGCCGAGCGTGAGCGAGCTCGTGAGCGCCGCCGCCCCGGCGCGCTCAGCCTTGCGCGCGATGCGCGGCGCGGCAGGCTGGGCGTGCGCGGCGAGCTGCCTTCTTTTGTTCAGCGTCGGCGGCCGGCCGCCGCAGGCGGCGCTGCCGGCGCGTCGGCCGTGGGCTGGTGAGTCACCTTCACCACACGGCCAATGTCGCGATCGAAGAACGCGACCATCGCGCTGGCGTGGAACTGCGCGCACAGGTCGGTCTCCTTCGGATTGACCTCGATGCGTACGGTGACGTCGTAGAAGGTGGGGCCGTTGCGACCCAGCGAGCGGCGCAGCGCCGGGAAGAACTGACCGAGCTGTTCGACGCAGATGTGCCACGGGCCATCCCATTCGCGAATCCACTGCGGCGCCGCTGGATCATTCTTCAGCACGTCAGCGGCGTGTCCCTGCGCGGACTCGATCGCCGCGCGCTGCCCGGGCGTGCATGCGTGCAGGAATGCGCACACATCCCATTGGTTCGGGCCTGGCAGCGGGTCGTTGATGGGGTTCCAGTTGCCGCGCGCGTTCGGATAGAAGGTCGCGATGAAGTGCATGGACGTGCTCCGGTGTCTCGGCGGATTGCCGACACCGTCGGGCATTCACCCCGCGTCGCAAGCGGTCCAGGCCGCGCGCAGCGCGCTTGCGCGCCGCAGGGACGCGGCGCCGGCCTTGACCGCGAGCACGGGGTGATAGATTGGGGCGGCAGGCAACGCCGCCTTGTTTGTTATCTGCGCCATCGATCCAAGTGAGGCATCAGCAGAACCGTCCAGACACCACAGAGGCCGCGGTGTCTGGACGGCGTAGCGCTCACGATGCTTAATATGAAGCCGTCGTGGGTTCGCGGCCCCAGCGGTCTTTAACCATCGAGTAGATGTCGTCAATTGACACTTGTATCTTCTCACCTTTGTCATTGACCGCGATGGTCCAGGCCGTGAGGTAACACTGCTTCTCGGCGCCAACCTCGCAATAGATGAACACCTCACCGAGCATTAAGTGCTCCGCGATCTCCGCCGCAATGTCGATTTCTTCATCCTCGCCATCCTTGCCTTCGCGATAGGACGGCCAGCCTCCGCTGTCACTGTCTCGGGTGACCAACAATGCGTACATCCCTTCCCTCTCAGCTATTTCAACTTCGGGGAGCGTTTCCACCCATGCTTTGAAAGCGTTGTAGTCCTTTACGCGCACATAGTTCGAACGCGCGATGCCGTACCAATTTGCCATGTGAATCTCCTGGACCGATTGGGCGGAATTGCCCACCCCGGACCACGCACCCCGCGTCGCAAGCGGTCCAGGCCGCGCGCAGCGCGCTTGCGCGCCGCAGGGATGCGGCGCCGGCCTTGACCGCGAGCACGGGGTGATACGATTGAACGGGTAGGCAACCTGCCCTCTTCTTTGGGCCGATCCTTCGGTTGCCCGGCCGTTCGACGCCTGGCTGCTTATCGTGCGTAGCGCAGCGTGACAATGATTCGCGCCAAGAACGGCGCCGAGCGCAGTCGAGGCGCGATGAGCGCAAGAATTACGTTGGCATCCGGACCATAGATGTACATCGAACAATCCGTACCGGAATCTGACAGCGCGTTGCCGTCAAACTCTCCAATTCCCGCATCCTCGATGGATCGAGCAAGTTCGTCCTCGAACTTGAAAAAGGGCAGCCAATCCTTCATTCGATACTCGAAGTTAACGATGACGGCCTCCGACTTCGACTTCTGCGAGGGTGGTTGAGCGCTGGTGGTACCGGCGGGCTGAGTGGCTTTGGTTGTCGCGTGCAATGTCTTTTTCATGAGAGCGCTCCAATTGAGCGGGATTGCCCGCACCCGTGTGCGCACGCCGCAGCGCAGCTGTCCAAAGCGATAGCCGGGCGGTTCCTCCGACCGGGCGCGCGTCCCTCGCGCGACTCTGGACAGCGAGAACGGCGTGGTAGAATTGAACGGGCAAGCAAGCCGCAACTCTTTTATTTCTTCCGAATGTTTGCGGCCGACCTTTGACGCTCACGGGTCGATTGCGCAAGTTTGGATGGCCGGGGCGGCAACCCCGGCCATCCTGATCCGTGCGTCACAGCCTCGCGCGGATCATCTGCGCTGATTCGCGCAATACCCCTTCAAGATTCTCTCCCAGGCGTTCGAAGCGGCTGATGCCCAGCAGCTCGTGGACCGTCGAGACGATTTCGCTGCGGCCGATGCGAATTCCAGCCTTGCGCGCGCGCTCGGCGCTGATGAGATACACCGAGTGCATTTCCAGAAGGACTGCGAGGGCCTGTCCATCGTTGAGGCTGTCCAGCGCCTTCATGAAAGAGTCGGACAGCTTGCAGATGATTTCGCCGTCGCAGTCGATGAGTGCGTGCTGGGTGGGGTGCAGCCCGAACCCTTGCTGGTTTAAGAGGGTTTCCACGCGCGCCTGGCGTTGTTCCACGGTCGTCATAGTCGGCTCCTTCGGAAGTAGGTGACGCAGGTCAATCGCCTGCGTGCACGCGGCTCGCGCCGTGGAGCGAGTGCGCAATGGTCGAGCGTGAGCGAGCTCGTGCGCGCGCCCCGCGCGCAGCCTTGCGCACGAAGCGCGGCGCGATAGGCTGGCAATGCGAGGCGATTCCAAGTTTTGTTTGCGCGCTTGCGCCGCAAGTGCGCAGCCGCCGGGAGGCGGCTCGCACCTGCGGCGATTTGCGCGCCGGCGAACGTTAGTCCGCCGCTGGGAGGTCGTCGGGGTGGACACGAATGCTGATGCTCTCGTCGCTCTCGTGATCGACCACGTCAAACGTGATGCCAATGGCCTGGTCACCGCGCATGGCATCGAACGCCTCGCGTGCCGCCGCCTCGGGCGATACGGCATCGGGAACATCCGTGCTCCAGATCACGCGATAGCCGCGCAGCGGCGAGCAGGTGATTTCAAAGTCATCCAGACAGGCGATTGCCAGCTTGCCGTGAAACCGATCCAGCGCATCCTCTTCGTTTCGCGCCTCGAGATCGTGATCGCCAACGATGTCGTCATAGTCGCGCCGGTCCTCCGCGTCCATATCCTCCCTCGGCACCAGCGCCTTTACCGTTACTTGGAACCGCGTCGGGGGTGCGCGATAGATGGAATCCGGCAAGGTGTCGACTTCATCGACGGACACATAGAACGGTCCGCTCCATTCCCGGATCCACTTCGGCGCGGCGGGATCCTCTCGGAGTGCATCGGAGTCATTGGTGTCCGCTTCCAACAGGAGAGCGCGCTTCGAGGCGGGAATGGCCTTCAGGAACTGGGTGGCGTCCCACTGCGTGGGACCTTGTGGATCGGCGCTCATCGCGTGGTCGTTGACCCAGACCTGGGGATGAAACGTGGCGAGGTAGTACATGGGTGGACTCCGTACGCCGGCGAATTGCCGGCGCGGTCCACGGTCACGGCGCAGCGCCAGCGCACCCAGGCCGAGCATCCGCGAGCCCGGGAGCGCGCGATCGCGCGCGACGCCTGGTGCGCGCGCGAGCCGTGATACCGTGACAGGACCGGCAAGAGCTCAACCCACCCTCCTCGCACATCCCCAGGCCGAAGCAAAAAAATCGGAGCGCACGTCACCGGCTGGCGGTGACGCACGCCCCGATTTAGCCGTTAGCCTGCTGCGGCCGGCAGGCGCAGCCGCTCAGGCAACCAGCCTGTGGCGGCCAGCTGTGCCTCGGCGGCCTGGGCGAGCTCGCTCTTCTTCATCTTCTCGAACTTCGCCAGAACATCCGGCGCGATGAAGTCGCGCGAGACCTCCAGGATGCGTGCACGGGACACGCTGCCGAAATAGCTCGTTGCCGTGGGCTTCCACCAGCGCCGCATGTCGACGGCTGCCGCGGAGGCCAGGGCGTCCGCGGCATGCGGATCATCCTCCGACTGCACGGCATCGACGGACCGGCCGACGCAAAACGCCAGCAGCTCCAGCACCTCGGCCTGCGGCCGGGCGAGCAGCCACGCAAGGAGCTGTTCGCCCTCCTGCGGCAGTTTGCCGCGCAGCGCCTCGCGCTGTTCTTCGACCTGCGCGTATGCATCGCTCGACTCGAGCTGCGGATCGTGCGAGTTCAGGTGAGACTCCGCACAGCGCAGGTCCAGCGCCGAGAGGCGCGTCGCGTGGGGGTAGAACGCATTCAGAGCCAACGCGTGCGTGAGCGCGACCAGTGCCACCGACGGCTGCGCCACCAGCTCGGCGCGCAGCGCAAGAGTGCGTTGCGCCGTGAGCTTGCGCATCAGCGTCGCCGAGTGAATGCGCGGCGCCTTCGGTTGGTCAGGGCCTTCCTCGTCGTCGTCCGCCGTCGAGAAATTCTTCGCGTCCTCCGGCCTCAACAAGTTGTCCGCCACTTCGACTTGCCCGGCATTGTTGACGTAGACGATCGCGCCGGCGAGCGCCTGCTGGGCCGGATCCGGCTTCGTCAGCGCTTCGCGCAGCTCTTGCAGCCGATTCTCGACACCCTCCAATTCTGTGTCGACTTCCTCGTAGCGCCCTTCGCCGTCCGCAGCTTCCATCTGTGACATGAGTTCCTGTTCTTTGGCCATCAACGCCTCGATCTCCGCTTCCTCTGTTTCGGTGGGCTGCCGTTCGATGCGTCGGACGCGGCCGTAACGGGCCCGATCCGGGTACGTTACCGACGGCATGATATCGACCCAGGCGCACCCATCCTTCTTGAGCTTCGCCGCCTTGCGCTCGAGCTTTTCCGTCATGAGCTTCTCGAGCAACGCGACATCGATCAGGAACTGCTCGCCCTCGTCAGAGAACAGATCCTGCCGCAAGGCGCCGCCGGCTTTCTTGTAGGCAGCGATGCCCACGTACTTGGCGCGGCGATCGAAGGATGAGATTTCCTTCTCCGTCAGTCGGTGTCTCAGGGTGGACGCGTCGCGATCGTGCTTGCGCAGCGAGTCCCAGACATTCTTTTGCCGCTCCTGGTCGTCCACCACCGCGAGCGCCATTAGCTGCTCGAGGTCGGCCTCGCCTTTGCGGTACAGGTCGATCAATTCGGGGTGGACATTCGCGAGCTTCAAGCGCCGCTGGACCACGGGTGGCGTGACGCCGAAGTGCGCCGCGACATCTTCGATGGGATACCCTTGGTCGATGAGCATGCGGAAGGCCTCGAATTCATCGGCCGGGTGCATGCCTTCCCGGTTCACGTTCTCGGCCAGGCTCAGCTTGATCGCGCGCTTCTCGTCCACCACCATGCAATTGACGAGATAGTCCGGAGAGATCCTGCCTTGAGTCAGCAGCCTGTGCAGCGCGCGGCAGCGACGGCCGCCGACCACGACACCCTGCCGGCCGCTGGGCTCGCCTTCCGTCTTGAGCTCTGGCACCGTTACCAGATTTTCGATCACGCCGTCGGCTTCGATGGAGGCAGCCAGCTCGTCGATGCCCTTCTCCGTATCGGTCTTGCGGACGTTCAGAGGGGATATGAAGAGAGCCGACACCGGCAGGCGTGTGACCGGATCGTTTTGTATCACTGTTGTCATGAGTGTTCTCGAAGTGTGTTCAGGGCGGGTTTGCCCACCCGTGCGCATCACGTCGCAGCGAAGCTGTCAGGGCCGCGCGCAGCGCGCTTGCGCGCGCGGTTCCTCCGCGCGCAGGCCTTGACAGCGAGATCGACGTGACACGATTGGAGGGCAAGCAAGACCGCCCTCCTCTATCCAAAGTCTCTGACGCATTTTGTTTGTTGTACGGAGCCAAACCTCGCGCAGCCTGTACCAGGCAGGAACTTGCCGGCACGGCGCGCGAGGGCCGTGCCGGCGCTGTGGGTTAGGCGAACAGATCGCCAGTCATGCACGCCGCCGTGGCCAGCGGAGCAACCGCGCCGCGCCGCGCCCGGGCCTCGGTCAGATCGGCGGTGACGATCTCCACCGAGACGCTGACGTCGTGCCAATCGTTGCGGTACATATCCGCATCGATTGCCAGGCCGATCTCGAGTTCGATGCCGGTGACCCGCTCGAATTTCTCGTACTCGCGGGAGCGATGCCGGGGATCGGCGCTGTAGGTCTGATGCCCGCTGTAGCGGAACGGGGCGGACATCTGCGGAACGATGAACACCGCCTCATCGGCAATGTCGGATGCGATATCGAGGACGTGGTACTCGAAGTTGCGGCCTTGATAGCGGGGCGCTGAGCCGCTGCGGTGGCCGGCACCGAAAGGCGGATTGCTGACGACGGTGCCGAAGTGGCCGAGCTCTAAGGACGCAAGATCGAAGATGTCGCCGCAGATCCACCGCGCTTCCGGCAGCACCTTGCGCCCGACGGCGACATAGTCGGGGTTCAGCTCGATACAAACGAGGTCGAGTGGCTTGTCGTATGACCAGCGATCGAACACCGCAAATGCCAGTGCGCCGATACCCGCGCACAGGTCGAGCACCGGCCCCTGTCCGACATTGATCGACATATCGCGCGCGAGGCCGCATGGGGTGAAATGGGCCGAGGTGGCGGAATTGATGTGATTGGCGCCGGCATGCCAGTTCTCGAACACGAAACGCCGCTCGTCAAAGTTGAGTTTGTCTTTCGCCAGAATTGCCACGGCCTCGTTGTGGGCCTTGGCCTGCTGCTTGGTGAGTTTCATCGGAGTGTCCTGCAATGCGCAGGCGGCTTGCCTGCACCGGCAGCCGGCACGCCGCAGCGGCCGGCGCAATGGCCGAGCGGTAGCGAGCTCGAGAGCGCGTCGTCGCGCTCAGCCTTGCGCCGGGCGACCGGCGTGACACACTTCACAGCCAGGCAAGGCTTAATTGTTTCGGTCGGTGCCCGACCACTATCGGTCAGGCGCCGATCCACCGGTTCGGCGTACCGTTACCGGGCATCGGGTGCCCGGCTTATTTTGTGGACCCGTGCGGAGGCGACCGGCTTGTCGTTGTCAACCGCTACGATCTGTCGCGGCTTCCAGCCGTTCAATCGATCGGTGCGCGAGTGCTTGTTCTTCTGAGTACGATAACTTGTCTATTCCCAGCAGCCTCTCCGCTGCTTCCGTTAGCGCGTACATAAAGCGAATTCTCCCATCTTGGATGCGATGCGCCGATACGAAGAACCGCTCCCCATATCGATTGTTGACGAGAAAGGCGAACGGCACGCGATTCTTGTCCAACAGCAGCACGCCTCCTTTCCGGAGCCGATAGAACCCGAAAATGTTTGTGCCGTTTGCCGATGCGAGACGGCGTGCTAAAGCCAGGTCTTTAAAAAAGACTCGTCCGTTGATGTCGATGGGTTTCATCGCTGACTCAACCGATGCGTTGTACGAGCGCCCTACGCTTGATGCGATAGGTGCGGTGACTGTAGGTGCCGCATCGGTCGCGCCGGCGCTCATGGACGCACCGTGCTGGACACCGCCGGCCGCGGATCGTGCGCGACGCCGATGGGCTTTAGAAGTTTGGACACGGACAGCGGGTAAGCCTTGTTCGCGTAGGTGCCGATCAGTCGCGGCGTCGTCTGGGTGATGGTGACGTGCGGGATCTTTGCGCGCTTGAGCGCCCAGATTTCTCCAATCACCGGCGACTTCGAGTGGCGCTCGTGATAACGCCGCACGCTCTTGCGCCAGGCGCTGTCGACTTCCGCAACCATGCCGAGAAACTCGATCGGACAGCTGCTCGGCGTGCCGAGGGCTTCGCGCAGCGCCTGGTAGCCCCAGATGGGACCGGGCTCCTGAGTGATGAGAAAACAGACGATGAACGGTGCAGATGGTCCGGTCTGCTTGACGGTCCACAGCGTGTTGCCCTTCAGAGTGTGCGTCACGGTGTGTCCGTGGGCCGCACTCAGCAACTGCGTAATCAGCTGTTTGCGTGAAACGCCGTGGCAGTAGATGTAGCTCATGTGAATCTCCTGAATGTCGCAGGCGACTTGCCTGCGAGCACTGGCGGCACGCCGCAGCGGCCGGCGCAATGGCCGACCGCAGGGAGCTCGTGAGCGCGCGCTCGGGCGCGCTCAGCCTTGCGCCGGATGACCGGCGTGACACACTAACAAGGCGAGGCAGGTCGCCCCCTTCTTCAATCGGAAGCGGCGCACGGGTCCGTGGGGTCGGCGAACAGGTCGCGCTGGACCGCGAAGTCAGTGCGAGGCGTGGGCTGCGTCAGAAAGGTCCGGAATTGCTGCGCAGCCTCATCGCCAAAGTAGTTTCCATAGTCGTCGAACAGCGCATCGAGGTGCTGACGCAGCGCTGTTTGTTCGGTTTTGATGTCCTGCTCGATGTGCGTCCATTTTGTGAGGCGCCGCGGTCGCGCGCCGGTCGCGGGGTGAAGGCCGCGTTCGAGACAGAAGTCGAGATAGTCGAGTGTCAGGAGGCCGTCCTGAAATTCCTCGCTCCAGCATCGATGCTGAAACGCGATCCACTCGTCGTCTGATTGTGTATCGTCCTCTTTCTGGTCAAGGATGCCTTGCCGGCCGGCGCGATTGAGCTCCTCATCGCGTGGCCTTGGGAACGTATGAGCGAAGTCGGGCGCGGATGGTGTCATGGGAATCCTCCGAAGTGGATTGTGCGAAGCCCGGTGGAGCGATAACCCCACCGGGCGCAATGGGCCTAACCCGCCGTTGCGTCGGTCGCAGACTCGGTGAGCGCGATCTCTCCGAAGTTGATGCGCACGACCAGGCGGTCGATTTCGCGGACCGACAGCCGCTTCAGGCGGCCGCCGTCGGTGGCCAGGTCTTCCTCGGGAAGCGTCTGCTTGCGGCCAAGACGCTGCCAGGCACGCAATGCCGCAATGACCGTCGCGGTCTCGCGGGAGAGGGGGTCGTTGTCCATGGTGAGTTGCTCGATGACGCAAACGGATTGTCTGCGCGAGTGGCCCGGCACGCCGGCAGGCATGCCGTCAGGGTCGCGCGTCCGCGCGCTCGCGAGCGCACGCCGCAGGCGTGTGCCGACCTTGACGGCTTGCCCGGCGTGGCACACTGGCCGCGACAGGCAAGCCGTTTCGTTACTGACCTTGCTATCAGCTCGGCAGGTCCACCTCCTCGCCGATTGACTGTCGCAACGCCATTCGAGGAACAAAGCCTTGTTCCAGAGTTCCAGTCGTGCGATTGAGGTGTTCCCGGATGCCAAAGATGTCGTGGGCGAAGTCCACATCTGTGGCGGCGAGAAGTGCATCCAGGCGCAGCTCGCAGCCATTCGCGTGACAAACATTGACGTCCGTCAGCGCCGTCGCGTGCGTGTATTCGATTCCATGCCGTTGCGCCATGGCAGTGGCGCGTTCTGCAATCTTGAATATGAATTGCAGCTCGAATTGGCTGGCTTGAATGCTAGGTGTGCGCCGCCGCTCACGAAGATCCTCCAGCTCCTCCCAGTCATAAGGCTGGATGTCCGCGCCACACTCGGGGCACTCGCTGTCGCACGCACAGCTCCAGATGTCTTCCCATTCCACTCCACAGTGGCGGTAGTAGATGATGAAGCGCGCTTCCTCGGTATCGTGACTCATTGCCGCACCACCGGTCCGAAGCCCGCCTGAATTGCTTTCCGCTTTTCCTCGGCGATGCACTTCACCGTGCCGTCTTTCGCGTCGAAGAAGTTGTAATGCTCCGCGCCCTCCTCCGCCCACCGGTTGGACTCGATTGCTTCCAGCATGTAGTCGCTTGAGGTGAGGTAGGCCATGAGGCGCCGCACCTCCTTTTGCAGTCGGGCGAATCGCTGCACGGCCGGCGCATCCCAAAGGGCCAGAGCCGACAACCCGGACAGCACCAGCCAGCCGCTGCTGCGGCCGGCGGAGTTGACCGTCGCGTCGGGAAAGATCGTGCGGGCGATCTCAGTGGCTTCCTCCCAGAATTGCTCGACGGCTGATTCGAACCAGAAATTGATCGCCTTGATCGCAAGCTCCTCATTGCACTGGAAGCGCTCCGCCACGTCCTCCGCCGTGCAACCGAACGAATACACCTTGACGTTGATCGCGGGCAGCCGCGGCCCCATGTAATGGAGCTCATGGGTTTGAATGTCGTGTTTTCGCATAGGATCCTCGCTTGAGTCGGCCGCAGTCGAATTGCCTGCGTGCAGCGAGGCGCACGCCGGCGGTGCGGCGCGCAATGGTCGAGCGCGAGCGAGCTCGTGAGCGCGTGCTTCACGCGCTCAGCCTTGCGCGCCGACCACGGCGTGATACGGTGGCGCACCAGGCAAGGAGACGTATAAACAAACAATCCGGTCGCGGTCGCTTGAGCGGGCATCGGACACATGCATGATCTGGGATCGCACCCACCGCCGGCAGGTGCGATCCCAGACGCGTCGTCCATGAACTATCGTGAGCGCTTCGCCTTGCGCTTTCCGCCGCGATCGACGATCAGCCGCTTGGCTTTGGGGTCGAAGCGAACCGCAAAGGTCTTTTTGCCCAGCAGCTTCGGATCCAGCCTCAACTGGCGCAGGAAGGACTCCAGATAATCGTGTGGCGAGCTGCTGCGCAGGCTCGCAACCAGATTATTGACGCCGTCGCAGTCGTTCTCGAACTCATCCTCGTGCCGCATATCCCATTCATCTCTGTACGGGCTCACTTGCCGGAGTGCGTCTCCAGGATTTTGAGTTTTGGACGGCACGACTAGCGTTTGGGAATCCGCATCGAAGAACGCCTGGTTGTCGACAGTGACTGGGATGAGCTGCTGATGCATCTTGGCCGGCACGTCGCAAGAGGGCGTGGGCCGGAACGATATCGTGTAGCTCTCGCAGGTCATCACCGTGCAGGTCACCCAATTACTCTGGAACTCGCCCGACTTGCGCGAACCTTTGATGTCGTACGACAGTCCAAGCTCCTGCTCGAGAATGTCGACAATTCGGCGCCGCGCCCAATGAGTGTCCGGCACGCGGGTGTCCAGCACGGGCAGCGACCGCGCCAACGCGTAGACGCTGGCCAGTGGCGACGGCGGATCTCCTTGCAGTGCGGAGTAGTCATCATCGACGCGTTCGATGAACACGGCATCTTTGCCCGGCACGGGGGCATCGCTCCAGCGTTCCAGCTCCGCATCGCCATCGTCGATCAGATCGAGCGGCGCCGTGTATTGCGAGACCATCGAAGCGCTGAGCGGCATGTCCTGCAACAGTTCCGGCAGCTTCAACTCGTTGCAGAGCGTCCAGTGAAAGTCGACGAAGTCCTGGGGCGTTAGTTCACTGCGCCGCTCGATCAGGCGTTTGCGCCATACGGCCTCGAGCACATCGTGAATCACGACGCCCTGTTGATGTGCATCGATCAGCGTGTCGCGATCGGGCATGCGCAAACGGAATCGCTGCTGATCGAGATGCAGGACGTCCGGCGACTCACCGCGGCTGCCGCTGGGGTCGACCACCGGCAGTCCTTGGTAATACAACCGGGGAAGTCGGTTGAGGTTGAAAGGCTTGCATAGCGCGTAGTCTTCCAGCCGGACCTGCCCGATCTCGGTGGCGATAAATTCCGGCCCGATCACCAGCGGTCGCGGAATCAATTGATCGTTGAAATAGACCGGGATCGGAAACCCCGCCGCAATTTTGCACAGCAGATGGTGCCAGTGATCCGCCGCTATCTGGCTGAGCGGCGCCGGCGCTGTCGGTGGCGTCACCGCCTGATGCAACGTCAGTACCAACTCCGTCCCGGACAGATTCCGGCCGCTGATGGGAGTCACCTCGATGGGCTCGAAGTTCAACAGCGTGCGCGTATCGAATGACGCCTGGCGATCGCCGGAGCGAATTGTGAGGTGTGAGCTCGCCAGCACCGCGGACATGAAGCCCACGCCAAACGGGCTCTCCTCGGCAATCACCTCGGCGTCCCAGCCGCTGCGGCCCAGCGTGAACAGCGCCTCGAAGTCGCTGATGCCACTGCCGTCGTCGGTGATTCTCATGACGCGGCTGCGCTCGTCCCAAAGCACTCTCACCGTCGTCGCCCCGGCGCGCCGTGCATTCTGCAAGGCCTCGGGCAGGAAGGCGGTCGAGCGCGTGAACTGATTACGCAGCGTTCTCACGATTCCTGCGGAATTGACGCTCAATACATGGCTAGTCATGGTCGTTCCTCGAGTTACGACGGCGGAATTGCCGTCGCGCACTCGGGTCACGCCGCAGCGAAGCGCGCCACGGTCGAGCGTTAGCGAGCTCGTTCGCGCGTCCACGCGCGAAGCCTGGCGCGCAAGACCGGCGTGATACTGTCGAGCATTTCGGCAATTCGCGCGCTTTGGTTTTGTTTGAAGGCAAGTGCGATCTGCCCGGAACGACAACGCCGCTCCGGGCGGAATCGCGTTTAGCGCGGGCGCATCATTCAGCGCTCGCCAGCGACTGCCGGTGCAGCCGCTCTTCCTCGTCCAGGTGTCGCGCCGCCAGGCGTGGCACTTTGAGCCGATAGGATCTCAACGCCACGATCCACCGCGACAGTCCTCGCGCGGCCGCCTGGTTCAGCACCCCAGCCCGGCCGCACGTGGCCTCGTGGTAGCGAGCATAGAACTCGTAATCGTGGGTGTGTGAGCCCACATCGGCGCTGTCGTGCAGGAACTCGTGGACCAGGAGGTGGGTCAGCCCCACGAAACCGCCGACCCCCAGCTTCATCAGTTGAAGGTTGCGGCGCTCGACCACAATCTGCGATTCCGCATCGGTCCAGGCTTCCGCGCAATCCGAGCGGCCTATGTGTATGTTTCGAGTGGCCGTGCGGCAGCTCACGTAGCCCATCTCAACCAGCGCTTGCCCGACGTGATGGGCCATTTCGGTCAAGGCGCGCAGCGCTGCGAGATCGGCTTTGCTCAGATCCTTGTCCGCAAGGACGTCATACCCATCCTGCAAGGTTGGTACGGCCGTATCTAGGTGCTCGTAGGTGCTGGCTTGGTGGAGGGTGAGCGCCAGCCACTGGCCACTGTCGTCGCGTTCCAACGCTTGCCATACGCTGCGACACAGCGTTTCGACGCCGTCGGCGCCGAAGCGCTCCAGCGTGCTCGGCGCGAGAACGAAGGCCAGTTTCCCCGTATGCGCGCGCTCGCCTTTGCGGCTGCCGGTGGGCGCCCGGGTCACCACACCGGGCTTGTTGCGGCAGATCCATTCCGCAAATCCCCTGATAGTGTGCCCGCGGCCGACAATGTCGGTGATGAGCTTGAGATCCTTGACTTGCTCGTAATCGAGTTCTGCGCCAACGAAGCGTTTCGCGAAATTCTCAAGTTCGGCCGGTGAGTGCCGCACGCGCTTGGTCCTGACGCGTTCATCGGATTTGGATTGCAATACGCCCCGAATCCGTTTCCACACTTCGCACTGCGCAATGAGCACATCGTTGCGCGCCATGTTCAGCTTCAGGCGCACCCCCGGCTTGGTGAGCACCACGCCGCCGCAACCGAATTGGTAGGCCGAATAGTGCGTCACGAGCACGCCTAGATTGTAGACGGCGAGGCTGGAACCCTCGGTGATCTGCACCCAGGCATCGGGGGTATCGAAATCCCATTTCTCGGCGGCGGGATCTTTCGTAATGAGATGGCCATTCAAACGGACGGGAATTTGCGCGAAACACGCGAGCTCGGTGAGTTCTTTCTCGAAGGTCATTAGCTCCGAGGTGAGCAACGGCGTGTAGAACGTGCCGTCGATCATCACGCCCTTGACGGTGTGTAATCCGTCGCGAAGGTGATAATCCAGGCCGCGCCGTTTGATGTCGACATCCATCTCGAATTCGTTGGTGCGCCAGATCGTAGAACAGAAGCTCCACACCTGGCCGCGGCCGATGCCAAACTTGCCATAGGTGCGGTTCCCATCCTCGTGTGGAAAGCCGAAGACCTCGAACCAGGTCTCGATTTCCTGGCGCGATTGGAAGCCGCTGCCGTCATCGTCGATGCGAATGCGGCACGAATCGATCGCGACATTGACGTGGGTGGCGCCGGCGTCGATGGAATTCATGATGCATTCCAAGACCGCCTTGGACAGCGTACCGGCTTGCGCGACGATGAGGTCGTGGATGATGTGGGGATGGATTGAGAACGTGCGTGTCTCTGACATGGAAGTCTCCGCGCTGATGCAGGCGGATTGCCTGCATGCGCTGCGGTCCACGGCATCGCCGGCGCGCAACGGCCGACCGCAGGGAGCTCGTGAGCGCGTGCTTTGGTGCGCTCAGCCTTGCGCGCCGGTAGGCCGTGGCAAAATCGGTATTGCAGGCAGACACTGTCTTCTCCAACAAACAACAGGTGGCCCGCACCGGTTGATCCGGTGCGGGCCACCCTAAGCTCCGGTACGGCTTCAGCCGGCGGCGAGCGTTTCCGCAAGTCGAGTGCGCCACTCGCAGAACCAGTCGACCAGGTCGGCGCCGCTCACGGGTTCATCCTGCTCGAACGCCTGGCGCTCGTAGTCGAGTGCCTCGCGTGCGAGGGTCTCCAGGGGCGATTCAATGAAGGCTTCGGTCTCGTAGAGGTCCGCACCTTCGTCGGGCCTTGCGCCAAAGTAGGTTTCCCGCCGTGCTTCGCGCTCGTCGGGCATCTCGTGCGCGCCCCCCAGTTCGTGCCACCATTCCTTGCAGAATTCATCGAGCTTCGCTTCCGCCGCTTCTCTTGAGGGATGTGCGGTGGCGTCTAGGCCATGGCGATGAGAAATCGCCAGGATTGTGAGAGGGATTTTCATGGGAGTCTTACCTGCTGTGTTCCGGGCGGAATTGCCCGGGCCGGGCCGGCCGGCGCCAGCAGGCGGGTCGAGGCTCGCGCTCGGCGCGACTCGCCGTAGCGCGCGCAGCGCTGCGCAGGGCCTCGAGGCGCCTGCTGGCGCTGGCACACTGGCGGCCGCGGCAAAGACGGCCGACAGATACAAACAACAGATGACTTATGCGCCGCGGACGGCGGTCAGCATGGTTTCGACATCAAACCCAGACGCGCGCGTATCCGATCCAGGTAGGCGTGTATGGCCGCCCGGTAAAGCGCAGGGATGGAACCCAACGGGCCCCATCCCTGCCGCGCCGATGGCTAATGGCAGAATGGAGTGACGATTAGCACATAGGGATAGCCATTGATCCGAACCGTGTGGAACGGACCCTCCGCTTCGCAGGCGGCGCGATACTTGAATAGGATGTCTTCGCAGCACGGGCAGTCGGCGGATTGGCCGTGCTCGCTATCCGGATCCTGCGAGACGCGGATGGCTTCCAGGTGATGGTTGACTCCATTGAAACCCAGTGTGGCCAACAGCCGGGTGGCGGCCAGGCCATCTTTGGAAATGTCTTCCCAGCAGACGCGATCCAAGTTGACCTTCAAATCAAATGCGCTGGCGGGTTTGTTTGGATGCCCGGAACCTTTCCGATCGCTCATGGTTGTCTCCGACGATACGCAGGCGGTTTGCCTGCGCGTCGGTGCTGCACGCCGCAGCGAAGCGCGCCACGGCCGAGCGCGAGCGAGCTCGTTCGCGCGTTCCCCGCGCGAAGCCTGGCGCGCACGACCGGCGTGCTGACATGGGAACGCGGGCAACGCAGCGGACGCGATATCGAGGCGTGACATTCGCACCGCAATCGTGTCAGCCCGAGCGGCTGAGGTTTAGATCCTTGATGATCTTCAGCGCCTGCTCGGGCGTGTGCAGCTTCGGAACTTGACCCTCGTGCAGGCTCTTGTGGAGTTTTGCGGCCACGGCGTTGACCTTGCGTGTTTGTTCTTCGTAAGGGAGCCCGGGTTGGCGTTCGCGGATTTCAGCGCGCAGCCGTTCGAGCGTCCCGATGGCGCCTTCAAGCTCGGGATGTTTGGCCACAGCATCGGCGTATTTTCGCGTGCGATGCGCCTGAGCGAAGGCGCGCGCCCTGTGCGGCGTGACGACATCGCGCAGGATGGCGCGCATGGGGACTGCGTTGAGAAAATGGGCGATCGAGGTGGCTTGCTCGGACGCATGAGCCCAGTCACGGGTATTGGCCTTGCTGAAGTCGAGACTGTAGCCGGCGTTCTCCGCCAGGTGCGACAGAAAGATACGCATCGTTCGGCCATTGCCCTCACGAAACGGATGCCAATAGTTGAGCTCGGTGAGGTGATGCGTCAGGCGGGTCACGAACTGCTCCTTACCGAGGCCGGTGAGATGCCGTTCCGCGGCCAGCGCATTCATGATGAGTTTCCCTTGCGCGTTCAGGTCGAGTCCCGTGGGCGTCTTCATCGGCGCAAAATCGGTGTCGCCTTTGCTGACCTCGACGGCGCGCATACGGCCCGCCCAGGGATAGACGTCCTGAAACAAATGCCGGTGGATCCCGGTGTAGTGCTCGACAGTGAACGTGCGCGGCGGCGGATCGGTGCGCAGCTGAATCTCGCGGGCCACCACCGTCGAGGTTTCAAACTTCTGTAGCGCGGCCGCATCCCGGATGCCCGGCACGTTCTTGAGCGTTTGCGTCCCGGGATAAAAGTAGTCGGCCCATCTTGAGCGTCCTTGGCTCATCCGGGCCGGCCGGTCAATTGCGGCGCGGCCCGGACGGCGCGTAGCGGTCGCGGAGCTTGGCCAGGTACTCCTCGATCGGCTGCTTACCAGTGAGGTAGGGCTCCAGATCCTGCAAGTCCTGGGACGTCGGCTCCAAGCCTTCGAGCTTGGCGTTGTCCAAGGCTTCTTGCAGGTGGGCGCGGCGTTGGGCTTCCGTTTCGCTCATGAAGGATTTGACCTTGAGGCCGGTAGACAGGTTCATTTTAGTGATCTCCAGGTAAGGGGTAAATCAGGAAATGGACCGGCAGCCCCAGCCGTCGGTCGGGGTTAAAACAGATCCATCTGGCCGCTTTTGCGGACCCGGTCCGAGACGATGGCATCGCGCCGGTCGCCCAGGTCTTGCGGCTTCGCCGCGGGCGCTCCCTCCGTAGGCTCCGGGCTGGCCTCGGCCGCCGGCGGCGTCTGAAAAGCCGTTCTGGCGCGCCGTCTCAATCGGATGTCCCAGAGGCCCATCACGTGCGCCGGGGTGACCCAGTGCTCGTTCACCTCGCACGTGAGGGTGTTTCCCCGCAGCACCACGGCCGGAACGTGCAGGAGCGACAATTGGATGTAGGTCATGTGCACCGCCGTGGCGTCGATGTCCTGCGCCGTCACGTGCATGCACTGCTGGTAATTCACTCCTTTCTCCCGCAAGGCCTCGGCGGCCGCGATCACCATGCCACCGGCGCCGACGGCCGGCTCGCAGACGGTGAGGATGCCGCCATGCCGATCCAGCCACGCCTGGTCCACATCGTTCAGCGTCATTCGGGCCATCATCGAAGACAGGTTGTAAGGCGTGAAGAACTGTCCTCTCCAATGATTGCCCAGGTCCAGGCCCATGAAGATCTCGCCCAGGCAATCCCGGTATGACCACTCGAGCGACTCGACGACGCACGCGAACATTTGGGCGAAGCGGTCGAGTTCTTCACGCGTGTAGCCTTTGACGATCTCCAGGTAGCGCGCCTCGCGCTGCTCGTACTGCAGACGGTCGACCGCATTGCTGAGCGTCAGCGCGGCGATTTCGCAAAAGTCCCTGAAGATCACATGCGGCCGGTGCTTGTACCCTGCGGCATGCGTGAGTTTGATGAATTGCGTCTGGTGATCATCGAGACCATGAACTCTGGGAGCGCGCATCGCTGAGGGTCCTGCGGGTGATGCAGGCGGATTGCCTGCACCACCCTCCCCTCACGCCGCAGCACGGCTGCACAACGGCCGAGCGCACGCGAGCCCGTGAGCGCGCCTAACAGCGCGCGCTCAGCCTTGTGCACCGTGAACGGCGTGATACCGTGAACGCTGCAGGCCAACGCCTCTCACTTAGGCTCAGCGTCTTCGTTCGTCGCGGCGTTCATCAGCGGATCGGCGTCGCGATCGAATAGAACATAGGCACATTGATGTTTGTAGGCGAAGTCGAGCACCTGCGAGAGCCCCGGACTCTTTGACTCGAACGTCGGCACCGCAAACTCCGCGCTGTTGCCGGCGACCATGAGCCATGCCCCCTCTCCGTGTTGATAGTCATAGGCCGTCAGCGTCGAGACCTCCTCGGAAGACAGATGCGAGGCCGCCACCACCAGCATGCGTTCGACTTGCACGGGCGGCTTGGCCTTGTCAGGCCCCGTGCCTGCGGTTTGCGTCGTCGTGAAGCTCACGACGCGCACGTCGTGCTGGTGGATCAGTTCATCGTTGTCCATCCGCCAAACAAATTCCCCGCGCGAGCCCTCGCCTTCCTCCCAGCCGGGACAGCGCTGCTGAAGAAGACCGACAAAATAGGCTCGCAGCTCCTGGCACTGATCGTCGGTCAACTTTCGTCGGCTCGCCCGGTAGCGCCCGGTGTAAAACGCCGGATCGTAGATTTGTTGGAAATTCCGCTGGCCGTCGTACTGACAGATCACCCAGGCAATCCGGGATTCCTTCAATGCCTTCGCGATCCCCGGAAAGAGCGTGGTCATGGGCGGCGATGTTTGTTCATCGAGGCCTTGCTGCGGGTGGAGGGTCGTGGTCATGGTCGTCTCCTGGCTGTGCGTGGGCGGAACTGCCCACGACGCGCCGGGGTCACGCCGCAGCGGCCGGCGCAGTGGCCGACCGCAGGGAGCTCGTGAGCGCGCGCTGGGGCGCGCTCAGCCTTGCGCCGGCTGACCGGCGTGGAATACTGGGCGGGGTGTGGGTGCCGCCCTCCCCTCATTGCAGGTTTGTGAGGAGCGGTTGCTGGCTCGCGAAGGAGAGGTCGTAGCCGGCTTCCCAGGGGAAGCGTGCTTTCGTGTCCGGCCAAATGACTTGGAGTGTGCGAAAGCCACGCCCCTGCCGCTGATACCAGCGTTCGGCGGCGTACATGAAGGGCCGCGCGCGCTCGACCGAGACGGGTTTGATGATGACGGGATAGCGCTGCACGATGCCGTGCAGCGGCTCATCCTGGGGCAACTGATCTCCACGGTGCTTCAGGCGTTTGGCCAGCTTGCACAAGAGCGCTGCTCCGATGGGCGGTGCGAATCCGAACAGAATCAGCTCGGGATGATCGAAGTTTTGTTCCAGGCCGAGCGTGTGAGACACGGTGAGTTTGCTCTGTGTGCTCGCCTGCGGATCCCCGACGACGACATATCCCGTATCGGTGATGGTCGGCGACATAAAATCGAGAAACTCGTCAAAGCCTGCCAAACGAGCGCGTTTGCCGTTCATGGTGTGATCCTCTAGGAAAGTCATGCATCATGGTTGTGAAGAGAATGGCGCCCGCAGTTACGGCTTATGGAATGTTTGGGATCCTGCGCATCTGCGGGCCGCCAGGGCCGGCATGGCGCAACGTCGGCGAAGTTCGCCCCGGTCGTCGCCATGCCTGACCTGCCTTCGTCGCCTCACACCGCGGGCACCGCGCGCAATGGTCGAGCGCGAGCGAGCCCGGGAGCGCAGCCGCTTCGGCGCGCGCAACCTTGCGCGCGGGGACGGTGTGGGAGGCTGGGAAGGTCAGGCAGACCCCGACCGATTCACCGGCCCGCGCAGCTGGCGCAAGGCGTAGGCGACCAGGTGTTCCACGTCCTCGATGTGATTGGAAACGAGGTCGATGGCCGAAGCGTCGTCGGACGAATCGCCGAGCATTTCCAGGAACATTTGCACGGCGACAAGAATGTCCACGACGGTGCCGCACGCCGCGCAGTCTTCAATCGGACATTGCGCCGTAGGAGTGACGTCGCTCATGCGGACTCTCCTTCGGATGGCTGCGTGGCTGGAAGCTGCAGCGACGGGTCGCGGTCGTAGACCTCCATGACGATTCGGTCCGTGCCGCGAATGCGGTCAAATAGCAGCAGGGACTGATCGGCCTTCACCCGCAGGCGGCGATGCGCCGTGTGAATCAAGCGGCGCCACTCCTTGCGCGGCCAAGTCACGGCTTTGCCGGCGCGATAGTCATATCCGTTCCAAGAAGGCCCGGCGCTCATGCTCGCACCTGGCGCGCATCGACCTCGGCCGTGTGTGCACCGACCTTCGGCTGCTGGTTACGCAAGGCTGTGCCATCGCGATAGGTGTAGGTGATGTCGTTGAGGTCGATCACTTCCGGAAGGTGATCCGCTAGGTCTGGATGGCGCGCACGCCACTCGGCCAAGTGGACGCAGATGATGTGACGGTAGGCATCCGGCACAGCGCCCTTCGGGATGCCGCGGCCATTGACGACAAACTGCCCCTCCTTACCGAGCACGATGCTGGTGCGCGATTGCTCGATACCGAGGAGCTCGTGCAGCCGCGCGCGATCTTCGAATCGGCGCGTCAGCATCGCCTCGTTGTCCGTTAAAGCGCTGCGCGCCTGCTTTGAACGGTCGGCGATCTCATAGTTGCAGCTCTCCAGCTGCCGAACCAGCAGCGCGCGCTCGACGGTGATGGTCGACGCCGGCTTGTCGATGGCCTTTGTTTGTTTGTCGAACCGCACAACATTGGCCGAGTGATTGATTTGACGCATGTGCATCTCCGCAGTGAATGCAGGCGGCTTGCCTGCGGGCACGTCGGTCCACGCCGCGGCGCGCTCGCGCAATGGCCGACCGTCAGGGAGCTCGTGAGCGCGCTTTGGCGCTCAGCCTTGCGCGAGACGCCAGGCGTGACAGACTTGGATGTGCAGGCTGCCGCTCTCTTTCATAGAACGGCCCCGCCGAGACACGGTGGGCAAAAAAGGGGGAGGGCCCGAAGGCCCTCCCGAGTTGCGGCCTAAGCGGCCAAGGCAGTCGCCATCGTCCACAGTGCGCTGTTCAGGCGCACGTCCTCGCGAATGGCCCGGATTCCTCTGGAAACCATCTTCCGCTTCGAGGGTGTCCGATACTGCAGGCCGCCCTTGACGACGTGCTCCTGGATGACGTTGTACGTGCGCCAAAGATCAACGCCCTCATCCTGCTCGCGTTTCACTTCGAGCAAGTTTTGAGGGGCAAGATCCAAAGGCCTGCGTTTTGGGAACCGCAGATCGATCGCATCCGATGCGAACTTCAAACGCTGCTCCGGCTCGAGCACCGTTCGCTCCATCCGTTCGACCCACTTTCCGACTTCGGCGAATTGCTCGCTTTGTTTGATTGCCGCGGCGATGACCTCATCGAGAATGTCGCCGCGGTGTGGGATCCGCCATACCGGCATCTGTTCGTCGCACACGATCAATCCGTTGGTGCAGATGGGGCGAAAGAGCGCCAGCCGAAACTGGGTGGCGGTCCGTCCGTCGTGAGAGTTGAGGAATAAGATCTCTGGAATGCAATCGCGCAGCTGCACCGATTCATACCGGCGGCGAAACCGGATGACATGGCGTGCGCTCATCGGGTTTGCCGTGCGTCCCCGCGCCTGGACGGCAGTGACGGGTAGAAAGCCCGCATCGCCGAGTGCGCTGATGACGCGTTCGGTGGGTAGAAACTTGTACGTTGGGCTGGTACGTGCATCCGGCTGCGTGGCCAGCGCGGCTGGGGTGCGGACCTGGATGGTGTCGCGGTCGAGTGTGCCGGCGAAAGCCGTCCCCGGTCCGGTGGTGGAGTCGATCAGAGTTTGGATGGAATCCATGGTGAAGTCCTCGGTTCGATTAGGGCGGATTGCCCGCGTCTGACCGTCCACCGCGCGCGCAGGGGTCGAGGTTCGCGCGTAGCGCGACTCGCCGAAGCACGCTCGGCGTGCGCAGGACCTCGACGCCGAGCACGGGGTGGTAATCTCGCGTTCCAGGCAAACCGCCTTCCGAATTCCTGACGGCCATGTGTTGCCGGCTGCGACGCACTTGCTCGCGGCGATCCAGTGGGAGCAGGTGCGCTTAACTCGCGCAGAGATCCGGCGTCGGTGAGACGCGCATCCCGTCGGCGGCGGCGGCATCAAACAATTGCAGCCATTCCTTCAGATCCGGCCGCTGCGCCAGTTGCCCCATGGCCTGCTGCCATCGCACCAAGCTCTGCGGTGCCACTGCAGTGATGCTCTCGATTACCTGTGCCGGCAGCAAGGCTTGCTCGCGGATGTATTCGGTCATCGAGCCGGGGCGCGGCGTTGCGCCGCGTTTTCCCAACACGGGCTTGCGCCACAATCCATCCACGTTCTTAAGGCGCGGCTTGGCGCGCGCTTCCATCAACACGATCCGACGCAGCAACGCTGCGGGCATGGAATGCAGCTCGTGCGGCTTCATCGCCGGAAGCACGCGCTTTTGCGTGGCACCGGCAATCCAGCTTCGCGTATGCGTTCGGCGCATCGCTCCCGGGTCCATCCCCACTCGCGCAGCGGATAGCGATAGACATAGCGCGGATCGTCGTATCCTTCTCGCTCGGCATAGCGCCGTGAGTCTGCGGGCGAGCAGTCGTAGCCGATGAGCTTCACCACTTTGCCGCCGGCGGCCCACACGCGCCGCGCCGGCTCCCAGTTCTGCGTCCATCGATTTTGTGGCGCGATCTTCCACTTCATCGAGCAGGCGCCGAAGCCGAACGCCTTGGACGGCAGTGTGCCGTTGGTTAGACAGTTCTCCTCGAGCGTGCGATAGGGCGGCCAGTTTTTGAAGTCGCGCGGCTGGTAGCGCACGACGGCGCACGGGATCTCGCGGGCCATCAGCCACCGCATGAAGTTCACCGCGAACAGATAGGTTTCCGGATGCTCGCTGCCGGTGTCGGCGAAGAGAACTGCATCCACCGGCTGATGGGTCTCCACCATCTCGATCAGCATTGCGGTGGAATCAACGCCTGCGCCCCAGGCGGCCAGCACAGGCGATCGGGACGCTTCAAATAATTGGCCTTGCCGCGGCGCCGCCAGGACGATTGCGGAATCGCTGTCGGCAGGGTGGTGAGCGGGATCGGTCTCGCGCGCGTCGATACGCGCCGGCCTCAAGAGGGTCATCGGCATTCTCCAATGTCGCCGGCGGATTGCCGACGGGCGGAGCCCCACGCCGCAGCGCAAGCGCGCAGGGCCGAGGCCTCCGGCCGAGCTGGCGAGCACGCGCCGCAGGCGCGCGCAGGCCTTGCGCGCGAGTACGGCGTGGTTCACTGGGAATGCAGGCAATCCGCCTTGCAAATTGCCTATGGCGACAACATCCAAAGGTGATGAAAGAGTGGGAGGGCGCGCTGGCCCTCCCGAGTCGCTACCAGGCGTGAATGGGTGGCCTTGATCGTCCGCTCTTAGGATGTCGCGGCGACCTTCACGCCCTCCCCTGCTTCACTTCCTGTCGTAAGCCAGCGCCCTGGGATAATGCTTGGCGAGAATCTGATTCAGGCGGTCCACCAGGTCCGCTCGTTTGAAGGTCAGATGCCCGCTGCCTTTTTTGTACCAGCGCAGGTGGAAGTATTCGCCGTCGAGCTCCATCTTCCTCTCGCTCTTCGCGACATCAATCGCATGCCCCACCCCATTGCGGTGATCGGCCTGCGGCTTGCCGTCGAGCACGGTGAACACGCGCAGCAGATCCTCCAGCTCATCGCACTTCCCGCTGTTTAAGTACAGCGAGCTGTCGCCGCTCCCGTAGACCCTGAACAGCTGGTTCACGATGATCCGCATGCCGAATTTGAACGGCTCGTTGGTCTTGTAATTCCAGGACAGTCGACGGAAACATGAGATGACACCGCGCTCGAACATCTCGCCCCGCTGGGTGTGCAGCAGATTGAAGGTGGATTCGACGTTGTCGATCGTGAGTTCAGGCACGGTACCGTTGAAGATCTGACTGTCCCACTCCTTGCGCGCATCGGCATCCATGAAGGTGCGCATGCCCGATTCGTTCATGAGGTAGTGCCACGCGCTCTTGTCGATCGCTTGTTGAATGGTCTTGGGCGCATCGCGGTCGCTTGCGCTCGTTTTTCCGTGGTAAGAGCTGTTGATGTCGAAATCGACTCTTCTGAGTTTCGCCGCTTCCGCGATTTCACCGGCCTCTTGCAGCAGCTTGAGCGCGTGGAGGTAGCGCTCCATGGCGGCCGTGCGCATGTTGATCAAGTTCTCGATGCCGACGGACGGAACGACGCCGGCATTGGCTGGCTCGTCCGCGAGGTTGTTTTCCCACTGATACATGATTGAACTCCGAATGACTCGGGCGGATCGCCCGGCCCGGCGGGCGCACGCCGCGGCGCCAGCGCGCAACGGCCGAGCGCAGCGAGCTCGGGAGAACGGCCGCGACAGCGGCGTTCTCAGCCTTGCGCGCGCGATCGGCGTGCCACGATGGGAGGGCGAGTCAGCAGTCCCTCCCCTGGTTTCATGCTCCACCGACAGGCCGAGCGCGGCCCAACAGCCTTCCACTGAAGCCTCGCTCGTTTTCGGGTGAAAAGACTTCCGTATAATTCCGGCACCCAGAGGTCCCCATGAATACTCCCGAATCCAAGGAAGTACCGGCCGCGGATGATCAGCGCCTGAAGCGTGATCGCCGTGTGGTCATGCCAGGCGAGCTGACCGAGCGGCAGATCGCAGCCATACGCATCGCGGAGGTGCCTGCCGAGTTCGCGCACCTGGATAACGAATTGGCTGATTGGAACCCCTGACCGGGGCAGCGCCGCGAGCGGCCTGCCGCTATCGGGGAGGCTAACCCCGGCTGCGACGATTCGTTGGTGAGCCAGGCCCTCATCGTCCGGGGCGCCCCCCCCACCCCGTACGGCAGGCCGGTCTGGCTGGGGTCGGCGTGGCCGAGGCGAAGACCCCCGTTCCGCCGCTGGACGTGGGCGGTCCATGTTAATATTTGGCGATGGAAGTGATCGTTCAAATGCCGGATCCCATCGCTCGCCAGTGGGGAGACTCCCCGCAGGCCGTGGCTCGCCATGTCATGGAGGATGCGGTGGTCGAGCGCTATCGGGGGGGCCGGCTCTCGCACCGGCAGGCCGGAGAGGCCCTCGGGCTTGACTACTGGCAGACCGAGGCCTTCCTCAAGGAGCGAGGAGTTCCGCTGAACTACTCGGCGTCCGACCTCGAGGCGGACGCGGCGACGTTCGATAAAATCCTGCGGCGCTCGTGAGCGTCGTCGTCTCGGATACCTCCCCGCTGCACTATCTCATCTTGTGCGGTGCGGACGGGCTGCTCGCGCAGCTTTTTGAGAAAGTGGTGATCCCACCGACCGTATATGCCGAGCTGCAGCACGCCAGCACACCGACAATGGTGCAGGAATGGATCCGCGCGATGCCCGCATGGGTCAGTGTGCAAAAGCCGACCGCACTCGATGCCTCCCTCAACGTGGATGCCGGCGAGCAAGAAGCGATTTGCCTTGCCCGCGAGATCCGCGCGGCAGCTGTTCTCATGGACGACCGCGCTGGGCGGCGCGCGGCGGAACAATGCGGACTGTCCGTGATCGGGACTTTGGGCTTGCTCGAGCAGGCCGCAGTTCGCGGCTGGATTGACTTACCGAAAGCCCTTGAGCAATTGCGACAGACCAATGCGCGCATCGATCCGCAATTGATCGAGGCCGCGCTTGAGCGGCTGAAGAGTCGTTCTGGTTCAAAGCCCAATCCCTAGACCCCTGGCCTATCGAATGAGCCGGGTGACCTCTCAAATTAGGCCGACGCGGGAATCGGATCTGTGGAGCCCGCGGATTCGTTGACGTCAATGAGCTTGCCGCGGCGGCTTAATCGATAACGGCGACGCGCCATCACTGCTGTCGGATCGTCGGGTTGGGACTCAACGATGCCCTGCTCTTCCAGGCGAGCAAGCCAGATGTAAATCGTCCCGCGCTTCAGCTTCCCATTCGACGCCTTGACCATCTCAAGGCCCAGCATTCCATGAGGTTGCCCGCCGAGCAGATCGATGATCAACCGTTCCGATGCGTTCAATTGTTCAAACATGGCGCAAGGTGAACTCGGGTAGGAACTACTCGGTTGGAAAGAATCGTAACAGGTTGTCCATTTCGTCAAGGGAGTGATACGAAAACACCACCCTCCCCTGCCCGTCCGCTCGATGCTCGATCGTCGTGGGCATACCGGTCGCATCCGTGAGGACATTTGCCAGGCGTTGGATGTTGGGATCCCTCACGAGCGCCGCCGATTCGGTGGACGTTGGTTTGGCTGGTGCCGGCGGCGATGTTGAGGGACTGCCTTTGATGGCAGCTTCAAGATCCCGCACCGACCATTTTTCCTTAATGGCCTGGACCGTAAGCGCTGCCTGCCGTGCCGAGTCCTGTCGGAGCTTCTTACCCGACAGCACTTTTCCGTGACCGAAGCTAAGCCGCCCGAGCTTCAATAGGCGCCCAATGGCCTCTGGGAGCTCGAGCAGCTGCAGGTGGTGCACGACGGTGTTCAGTGGCCAACCGCAGATGTCGGCAAGATCGCTCCGTGTGCAGTTGGGAATGCAGTTTTGAACGTCTCGCAGCGCCTCGGCGGTGTGAATCGGGTTGCGGCCGTCCTGAGCGACGAGCTCGTCCAGGCGGTGAAGCGCCGGGGCCAGTCCGGGATGCTTGCACTCGATGGCGGGGATTCGCGGTAGCTTGGCTGCGATCGCTGCTTGCCACCGTACCCGTCCCTGCAGGAGGCGAAAGCGGCCGTTTTCTAGCCCGCCTTGGACCACTACGGGTTTAACTGTGCCGGTGAGTCGAATGACTCGGATGCGGGAGGCGCTGGGCGCCCTCGCCTTCCGGTTGCTCGGTTTTCCACCACCTGAAAACTGAAACACCGATTGCACGTCAATCCTAATTAAATCAGATAGTTGATTTTCTTCAGGCATGCAATGTTTCCCACGTAGGAAACATTTTACGACGGTTTCTCAAAGCTGTCATCCCTGTAGACCTCTTCTGCAGCCTGGAGCTCTGGGAGTGCGCCGGTTTGAGCGTGCCTTCCCTCCCCTCTTCCGGGTTTTTTTCAAAACTCACGGCCGCAGGCCCCTATGTTTTTTTATTTTCATAAATCCAATAAATCTTTTATTCCTCATGCAGCGGTGCAGGTCACGGGCGCCGCGCCGTCGCGTGGTGGTAAGTCCACATGGGCGGCATGCGGTTCGGCTTGGTCCATTTGCCAGACCTGACGAGCTTCAAACCGGTGTGCATGGCCTTGAGCAGGTCGAGCTTCCTCAGGGCGCCGGCGTGCATCGACCACAGGATCTGGCGCCACAGCTCATCAACCTTCTCCAACGGCACGAGATCGCAGAGCAGCTCGCGTGTGCGGGCCTGGAGGAATACGCTGATGTCCCGCGGCCGATCGGGAGCGGCCTTGGAGGGTGCTGTACGCTGAACCGGTGCTGCCGTCGCCGCCGCTGTCACGGACGGCTTGTTGCCCACCCGGACCACGATCCCCGTGATTCCCGTACCCTCGCCCACCAGCAGCTCCTTGAGGCGGCCTTCGAAGCCTTTCACCAGGCGGTCAACGACCATGTTGTTTGGCGCGAACAGGATCAACTGCGAACCGCTCACGTACGGTTGAATGCATGCAAACCAGACCTTGAAGTCATAGTCGGATAGTTCCTGGCGCAAAGGCTCAAGGCAGGCTTTCCATACCGCATCACCGTCAATGGCTCGGGTTTCGCGTGCCGTCGGCGCCGGTGGCGCCTCGGGCGCGGCTGCCGGTGCTGGCTGCGCTTCCACGGCCCTCAACGGCACCACCGCCGATTTCCCTGCTTCGGCGTCCCGTCGCCGGCTGGGCGCGTTGAGAAGCCCTCCAAGGGCCTGGCGCGGCAGCAGCACTTCAGTGAGGCTGGTGGCCATCCTGAAGGGATGCGAAGGATCGCGGCCCGGATTCTGCCGCCGTAGCAAGCCGAGCTGTATCAGGCGTTGGTAGGCCCGGACCACGGAGGATTCGTCGCAACGAACCCGGCGCGCGACTTCACTGATGGCTATCTCCGAGATCCAGTTGCGGTTCCTGGCCCCTTCGTCCCAATGCAGCCAAAACACGCGTTCGCAGCTCTGGGGAAGCCCCAGGTTGTACAGATACTGCTCGAGCGGCTGCGGCCGGATACCGAAATACTTGGTGTCGATAAGAGCCTGGCGCGGATCCTGCTGACACGCGGCGGCCTGCACATTCTCTGGGCGCATAAAATCCCCTTGGGCAATGCCCAAAATCGAAAAAAATCGTGAATCGGGGGATTTCCGCCTTGACCGGCGGAACCGAGAGAACTAACCTTACTTTTGCGAGGTTGAGGTTAGTTTCGCGTTTCCTGCGATTCTGCTCTTAATCGGAATAGGCCCCGGAAACGGGGCCTTTCTATTTCTGGGGTGGCATATCAGAGCCCTCCTGTAAGGGCGCCCGGTCGGCGCCGTTGCCTAGATTTCTCGTCGCTGATTCGCGCTTTAAGCAGGCCTCACCCCAAAAACTTTCACGCGTGAAAGTTTTTTGAGAGGGGTGCGATCGTCGGCGCAAAACGAGATCGGGGAGCCGCCTATCCGGCCTGCGGTTAAATGCACTCAACCCCGCAGATTGACCGAACGACTGCCGAGTAGAGATGCCAGGGCCGGTCAGGCCGGGCGGCTCGCGGCGCATGTCAAATGCATTTGACAAGGAGGGATGCCCCCTGTCGCTGACGGCCCTTGCCGATCTGCCTGTGGAGTTCGCGGCGTGCGCTCGGACAGTCCTAAACGGCGTTCGGCCGTCAGAATCAAATCCAGTAGTGTTCAAAGCGACTGACGAGCTACGCGGCATAACGACGGTCGCTTCCGGCTCGAACGCTGAAGAAATGCACTGCCTCCGGCGCTCAGGCCGCTGGGGAGGGCGCCCACCTGCAGCTGTCCGGTCGAAGCGCTCTGGCAAAGCTGCTGGATCCGGGAAGTTGTCCCACCTAGCGGCATCCACCTCGGAATAACACTCCAGTCCGAACGGCCCGTGTGGATTGCCTGACCTGTCCGGAGCGGTCGGAAGGTCGTGCGACCCTGAAAACAGCAATGCCAACGGTCGCGAGGAAGGCGTGTCAAATGCATTTGACACGACACCCGCCGACCTAGGTCCTGAATCTTGGTAGTGGTGGAAACAGGGGAGAGTTCGAGAGATCCACGCTTGGTCGGAGGAGCGTTCAAGTCCGCCTGACTGACCGCAGTGAAGGCTCGGGTTATCGCCGGCAAAACAGCCATCAACCACCACGGACGGAGATCCCGCCGTAAATCTGAGCGCTATATTGTGCTGATGCCTGCAATGATCTGCGGGCGTGTCAAATGCATTTGACAGCGCCGGCTGTTCCCTTGCGAGAGCGAACCGACCACAAATGCTCGTTCGCTGCATCGAAGCGAAAAGCAGCTGATTCGGTGGATAACCGCAGAACCGAGCAGAACCAAGGCAGTTAACGAATTTTAACCGCCCAAAACGTCGAAGCCCCGGAGGACCGGGGCTTCGATTGAATGCATTTGACAGGGTAGGGGGCGTCATGACTTCTTGCGCCCCTTGCGCTTGGCTTTAGGTATCAGCATCGGCGCGCTTTCCTTCAGGCGCTGCGCCACGAACTTGTTGAGCGCTTCGCTGAACTCGTCCTGGTACTTCGGATCGATGCCAGGTCCCCACCGCAGCTTCACGGACCCGCGACGAACCACTGTTCGGCACACAACGCGCTGGCCGCCTGGTGCCCGGAAGACCTTCTCTTCGGGCGAATTTGTAGTCTCCGATTGTGGCGCCCGGAGCAGTGACTGAAAGACCTGTTCGGCCGAAAGGGAGCTGTCATCCTTCAGCCGTCTGGCGACGTCCAGGACGTAAGGGCCGCGTTCCCCGAGGACGCGGACTATATCCTGCACCCACAAAATCCGGATGGCGCGCGGATCGCGGAAAGCATCGAGAATTTCCTGCGGGAGGGTTGCCAGCTGCAGGTAGCGAGAGATGCTTGCCCTGGTTAACCCCTTTGCTTGGCCGAGCGCAATCTGAGAATCGTATAAACCTTCGTCTAAAGACGTCTTGTATTGCCAGGCCAATTCGAACGCTGACAGCGGTTTGTGCTGGGCATTCTCGCGGTCCATGACATCGATGAGCTCGCGATCGGTCATTGGCTTGATGCGCGCGAGAATCTTGAAGCCGTCCGGCAATTCCCTGTCGAGCAGTAGCGCAACTCCGTGCCGGCGATGCCCGAACCCTACCTCATAGGGTTTGCCGTGAGTGGCTTCCGGTGGGGAAGGGCGAACCAGTATCTCCTGGTCCTGTTTATCGGTCTTGAGGCTGTTGTAAAGCGAGGCGAATTCTTCATCCGCCATCTGCAAGCTGAGCACGTGACGATTCACATACTTAGAGTGCGCAATGTCCTTTGGATCAAGAGCGAGAATCACCTCGCCACTTGCGCGCTCCGTCTTCAGTCGCTGGTTTTCTTCTTGAAGACCTTGCGCCAAGCGTTGCCCTGCCTCGGCTACATATGGTCTCGCACCTGGCGCAATAGCGGTTCGCGGCGCTGCTGGTTGAGCTGCCTTAGCCAAAATTGCGCGATGGATATCGTCAGTCTTGGACATGCACTACGCGCTCACAATCGGCCCGGGTGAAACGGCGGCAGGGGAGGGCGGATGGCGTTCAATGGTTTGCTGTGACCAGACGTCCTGGATAGCGCGCTCGATTTCGCCGTTTACATCATTCATAGCTTCGAGGGCTCGCTCGAACGCCTTGCGGTCCCCCTCGTACTTCGCACTTTCCTCGGTGTGATCAACTTCGTACAGCGTGAGCAGTCGCGGACCGAGCTTTTCGAGAACGACCGTTTGCACCATGGCATGCGTGAACGTGTCGGAGAGAAAACTCCGAATCCACGAGCTTATCTTCTGGTGAATGGCGTCGCTCGGTTTGAAGCGAGTCAGGAGAATGGCGCCAAACTCAAACACCTTCTCCGCATTACCCTGCACTTGATTGATCGAGCGCACAACATCGGCAATCAGATCGTAGAACAGCGAAGCGGACTGAAGATCCAGGAACGCCGGGGGAAGCGTGATGACGAGCGCGTCGGCCGCGTAGAGCGCGTTGCTATTAACAAATGACAGCGACGGGGCGGTATCAAGCAGGATGACATCGTAGTCGTCTTTGACGGTGTTCAATGCCTCGTCGAGCACCGTATAAAACATGAAGTTCTCTTCGCTGCGGATGCGCCCGGCGATCGCAAACTCCGAGCCGTACAGACCCAAGTTCGATGGCACCAGGTCAAGCTGATGCCAGTGTGTCTTTTGTATGGCGCTCGCAAGAGTGCCCGTCCAATCTGGATTGCGTTCGCCACCAGGGTGGACAGGCCCCTCGAAGAAGGGTCGGGCGGTCGAACTGGACGGAACCTCGGTGTGCGGGAGGATCCCGAAAGTTTGTGTGAGGCTTGCCTGAGCATCTAAATCGACGATCAAAGTGCGATAGCCGTGAAGGCATAAATACTGTCCGAGGTGCGCTGTGGTTGTCGTCTTGGCGACACCCCCCTTGAAATTGCAGACGGACAGGACAAGCGGCTTTTTGTCGGGTGGCCGCCGCGGCGTAATGCCCCATGCAGCCTGCAGGGTGTGAATATCCTCCAAGCTGAACTCACGGCGGCGCGCGTTCACGAGCTTGCCCTGGGGCAGCTGGTCGTCTTTCTTGAGCCTCCGACTAAAGGTGTCGACAGTCAGATTGCCGCACAGCTTGGCAACCTCAGGCGCTGTAAAAGGGCGTAATACCTTGCGATGGTGAGGGTCTATAGCAGCGTCACGAGCGGCCTCAATGAGGCCCTGCGCCTTCGATGCGAGCTCCTCGAGATCTTCAAGGGTCAGACGCCCGAAAGGCTTGCGAGGGATATCAGTTGGCAGTTCTGACATGGTGGCCGTTAAAATCAGTTTGACGCATTATGTCCAAGGTGCGTCACATTATCGGACTTTCGGTACGTTATCAAGGTTTTAGCGAAAATGATCCGCATCGGAGCCTTCGAGACGCACCGGATACAGAGTCAGTCCGCGTCTTGAGAATGCGGATGCGGGACTATAGAGCGGGATTGGTTTTTGGAAAGATCTGCAGGCGACTGACGTTGCTGGTGGGCCGCGCCTGCGGGCTCGCCCTGGCGAATCGTGGGGGGCGGCAGAGGGCCGATGAGGCGGTTGAGCCCCAGCAGTGATCGGGGGCGCTTGTGGTCGGTCCCGCTCCCCGGTCCCGGTTTCATTTCCGCCCCCGTTTGCCCTCGCAGCCTGCGATCCATTCCTTGAGCGCGTCGAAGTCGATCCGCCAGGCAACCGACGGCAGATCGGCCAAGCATTCGTCAAAAAACAGCCGGGCAAGCGCGACAGCGCGTGAGGATGTCACACCGCCCCAGACGCGATAGTCACGCTCCGGGAGCACCTGGGCGAGGATGTTGACGGCCAGTACCTCGGCCGCGCGGCTGTACTCGGGCGTCGCCTGCATCCGGATGTCGGGATAGAGCCAGATCTGCTGGGGAAAGCTGAAATGCTCGGTGCCGTTTTCGTCGCGCCAGGCGCGGACTGCGCCGGCAGGCGCCTCAACGGCGCGTAGCCGGGTGATGTGGGGAGTGCTGAGGCGCACCCGCGACGATACCGTGCCCTCGCGGCGGCGGGGAATGGAGACAGGCCGTGCGTCCAAGCGTCCTCCAAGCAGCATCGAAAGGTCAGAACTGTGATACCTAGCATAGTCTATTCCCTGCCAATCCTGTCAAGTTCCGTGTTGAATTCCTTGCAGCGTCAGGGCTGGCACGGTACCCGGCATAGAGGTAAGTGCGATAAAAACGCTATTTTGAGAGATTATTGCGATTTAAAGGGCATTCATATAGGGTGTGGATACCAAGGAATTGCGAGCGATTTCGCGCAGCCACGGCAGGGAATAGAGCATGAGAGCTAAACCCAGACAGCTTCTTCCAAAATTTCAGCGCCAGCAGGTCATCGCCGACCGTGAATCCTATTACTTGCTGGAGATGCCGGTGGAGGACTGGGTGGCCCTTGAGGGTCATCCGCGCCAGCGCGACACGGAAAAGCGCGCGAGGTCGCCACACTGGGAATTGGCCCGCGAGGCCACTGGGCCTGCACTGGCGGTATTGGCATCGGTGACGGCGGGCGAGCTTGCCGGCCGACGGATCAAGGTTGATGGTCATACCCGGGCCCTGCTTTGGTCGACGGGTGGGCTGCCCGATCCCGGCACCGTGACAGTGACGGTTTATCGATGCGCCGACGAGCAGCACCTGCTTGAGCTCTACGAACATTTCGATTCCCCCCACGCCTCGAAGAAAACAGCCGATACCGTCGATGGCGCGCTCCGGGACGTTGGCGTCAAGCTGACCTCCAAACGACTGAACGATGGCATCGCCGATGCCCTGGGTATCGCCTGGCGCGGTGTGGCGCGTTCGCATGAAAAGCGGGCGGGGCTTCCCGAATTGGATGTGTACGGCGTGGTGAAGCACTTTGCGCGGGAGCTGGAAATGCTCGACGCGATCAACCCGCCCAATCAGGCCTTTTACTCAGGCGTGCTCGGCGGGGCGCTGATTGCCCTGGCATTGGATCCGCGCTCCATCGAATTTTTCAAACTGCTGATCACGGCCGATCCGTCGGATGTGAAGCCGGGGTTCCTGAGTCCCGCCGATGCATTACGTGCCGAACTCGCTGTGCTCAAAGGGCTGGGCTCGGCTCGAATCAAGGCTTACAACGAGACGCTGGCGGGCCAGACGTTGAGCGCGGTTGAGGCGTGGCGTCACGGGCCTGGCGATCTGCGGTATTGGATTTCAGGGCATCTCGAACCGCTGGATTTGCAGCCGCTGGTGGCAAGGGTGCAGGCCCGGCCGCCGGTTGCCGGGCCCTCGGAACCGTAGAATTCGCTCCAGCCGTGTCCTCAGCGGCTCTGGAGATCGACCGATTGATGCTCACGATCATCCGCAGCGGGCTGCTTTTTCTACTCTCGACAGGCGTGGTGTTCGCGGCCGCCGGCAAACCCCTCGTCATCGTTTATCCGGATGTTGCTGGCGCTGAGCGCGAGCTGATCGGATTCATGCGCGAAGGCATTCGCGCGGAGGCGAGCCGGCGGAATGCGGCCGTCGTGGAGGTTTCGGTCGATGGCTTCTCGAATGGCGCGGCGCTCAAGGCTCGCCTGGAATCGCTTGACCCCTCGGACATTATCGCGCTTGGCAAACGCGCAAGCGAACTGACCGGCGAGGCGGACCCGCGCGCGCCGGTTCTGGTGGCCGGGGTGAAGCTGCCGATCCGCAGCACCGGACCTCCGCGCGGCATCTCTTCAGTCGTGGATCCTAAGTTGATGCTGCAAACCCTGCACGAATTGGCGCCCGGAATCGGACGCGTCAACGTGGTGATCGACAGCGCACGGGATGGTTGGATCAAGGAACCGGCGGCGGCCGCGGCGCGCGCGCTGGGCCTCGAGCTTGTATTTCATGAGGCGGGCTCGGTGAGCGAGGCCGCCAAGCAATTCTCTACCGTATTGGGAAACCAAAGCCGCCCAGAGTTCGAGGCGCTGTGGCTTTTGGACGATCGCACGCTGGTGACGCAAGACACGCTGCCCGCAATCATCGAAAAGAGCTGGGCCCGCCGGATCGTCGTGTTTTCCAGCGTGTATGAGCACGTGCGCAAGGGCGCGCTGTTTACGCTCGCGCCGGATCCGCGCGCCTGGGGCCGGCGCCTGGCGCGCGAGGCGCTCGGCCGGCGCACCGGCTCGGATGCGGGTATGAGCTTTCTCGAGGATGTGCATAGGGTCGGCAATGCGCGCATGGCGACGCATCTGAGTGGGATGCTCGATAGCGGTGTACTGGCGCGATTTGAAGTAATGGTGGGTGCGCCGTGACGGAGAAGCGCATGGGGACATTCAAGAATCAATTGATCGTCCTGATGGGGGCGATCGTCTTACTCGTGCTCGTCAGCATCCTCGGCGTGATGTTGTGGGCGGCACGCAATCATTTGTTTGAAGTGGGGGCCACCGAAGCGGTATCGCGCGCGGAGGCCTTTGCATTGAAGGCCGTCTATGCCACTTACGTGGGCAAAGGTGAGGAGGAAGGCCAGCAATTGCTTGAGAAGGTCGTTGAGGCGCCACACACGTTGGCAGCGGAACTCGTGGACGCTTCCGGACTTTCGTTAGGCGTGAAAGAACTGCAGCCGGGCACCATGGCCGTTTGCAGCGCGGCGTTGCGGGGAAGGGCCGTTGGACGGTCCTTTTATCAGCGCATGCATGAGACCTGGTGCATCTCAGTTCCCGTCCGCGCATCGGCGGCGGATGGGTCCATTGCCGCAGGCAATCTCGTTGGCGGTCTGAGAATCGTTGCCACCCAAACCAATGTAAAGCATGTCGTTAGCCGCTTGTTCGCGTGGGGACTGGGGGCGGGCGTGGCGATACTCTGCGTCTCGGGAATTTTGTTGTATCGCGTGGCGCGTCGGGTGACCCAGCCCTTGCAAAGCATTGCGGATACGATGTGGGCGGCATCGCGGGGCGATGGCTCGGTCCGAGCTGAGCTTGCTGGGCCTCAAGAATGCGTCACCATCGCCAAGGTCTATAACGAGTTGATGGACCATCAGGAGGCAAAGGTCGAGGAACGCACCCGGCAATTGCATGCCGCCACGGAAGCGGCGCGCCAAGCCGAACGCTACAAGAGCATCTTCATGCGCACCATCGGGCATGAAATGAAGACGCCGCTCCATGTGATTGACGCCAATGCGCGTCACGTACTGAGCGAGCTGGAATTGCTGGAAGGTTCGCAGGAGGCGCGCAAAAGTCTGGGCGTCGTCTTCAAGGAAACCGCGGAGCTGTCGACGCGCGTTTCGCAAGTTTTGGCGCTGGCCAAAGCCGAAGCGGGCAGCTATCAGCCGGTGGCTTCCCAATTTCTGTTGCAGACCCTGAAGGAAGACATCGTGGAGAAGGCGCAACCGTTCGCGACTAAACATAGAAACGAACTCAACGTAACTATCGAAGAGGCGGTGATCTACACCGACCGCGACGTGCTACTGCAAATCGTCTCGAACCTAACGACGAACGCCTGCAAGTTCACTTCCAACGGCACCGTCAGCGCGGAGCTGCGTGTGGACGGGGATGCGCTGGTGATCCAGGTCACCGACAATGGTTGTGGCATACCGCTGGCCGTCCAGCCGCACGTGTGGGAGGAGTTCAGACAGGCGGATATGGATGAAGGGCGGCGATTCGGCGGCATTGGCTTGGGGCTTGCGATCGTGAAGCGGTTTACCGAAGCGCTGGGTGGACAGGTCGAGCTGCAAAGCGAGCCGGGCCGCGGCACTCGTGTCAGCGTGAAGTTGCCGGGGACGGTGGTCAGCAGCGCTTAGGCCGTGCGCGGATAGGTGAACAGTAGGAAGTGCGTGGCGTTCAGCGCGAAGTGCGTGAGCATCGACATCTCGATGCTGCGCGTGCGGTGATACACCAGTGCATAGCCCAGCCCGGCCACCGAGGCCAATGCGACATAGGCAAGGCCGCCGGCAAAATGGGCAAGCCCAAAGGTCAGCGCGCTCACCGACACGCTGAGCGCTGCGGCCCAGCGCTGGTGCGCAAACCGCAACGCGAGTTCGCGCTGCAGGAATCCGCGAAAGAACGCCTCCTCGGCCATGCAGGTCAGTAGCAGATTGGAGGCTGCCCATAGCCAAAAGAAGCCGATCCATTTTGGCGCCCACTGCACATAGCCCGCGCCCAGGGACAAGAGGATGACCACGATGATCGTGATGCCGGCGATGGGCGCCGTGCCGCGCAACGCTTGAGCCCACTGCGCGCCGCGCTTGAGCAATGAGGCGTAAACAATCCCCAAAATCATGACGCCGGCAATGGTTTTGTCGATGTTTAAATACAGGGTGTAGGGCAGGGCGCCCGGCGACAGCAGCACCTCTTTGGCGACCAGGTAATTGCGGAATCCCGGCAGCGCGTGCATGCCAAGTGCGAGTGACATCGCGACGATGCAGGCGGCACTGAACACAAGCAGCCAGGGCCGGCGGGGTCGGTCGTCTCGCGCGCGCGACCTTGCATATAACGCACACGCGCCTGCGCACAGCACTATCCACACAACGGCGGGGCCATAGAGCACACCGCCGAGATAGCCGAGCGCAACGGCGGCGATCCCAATCGCCACCCAGTAGGTCCGTCCCACCCACAACGCCAGCACCGTCAAAAAGACGCCGGCGTAGGTCAGCAGTATCAAAACGTGACCTCGAGGCCCGCGAACAGGGCGCGCCCGGGCAGCGGGATATCGTTCGGGATCGAAAGCCCAGAGCTGCTGGCCACGCGCGCATCGACGTCAAACGCGTTCTTGAGCGACACACTGAGCGTCGTGTTACCGAATATCCCGGAACGCTCGACTCCCAAATTGACTAGGGTGTAGTCCTTCTGATCCGGACGTGGATCGCTGGCCGGGCGCAACCGATTGAGGATCGATTGCGAATTCACGTAGACCAGCCATTGCGGCGTGACATCCCATGACAGGTTGACCTTGATGGCGTGTTGCGGTGAGTTGCGGATGAGGTCATCGACATCGGTATCGCTGCCGACACGCCGCTGAAGGGCGTATGAGGCTGTCAGAAACAAGGTGGGCGCAACTTGGATTTTCTCCTCCAGCTCAAGTCCCCAGCCGTTTTGCGTTCCGCGGTTGACGAATGCGAGTCCGTTCGGAGACAGCGGGCTTGCGATGGTTTGAATTACGTTCGATTGGCGGTAGGTGAACAGGCTGAAAGTGGTCTGCGCCCGCTCGCCTCGATGCTGGATCGACGTTTCCAGCATGTCCACCGACTCCGGTTCCAGGTTGGGGTTGCCCAACGCCACCAAGACGCCCGAAGAGCGTGTCTCGGTCACCGACGGCGGTTTGAACGCATGTCCGTACAGCCACTTGACCGAGAGATTGTAGCGGGGCGTCCACACCAATCCGACGCGCGGACTGAGGTGAGCGCCGACGTCGGAGTAATTGTCGAGCCGTAGGCCGGAGGTCAATCGCCAGTCATTGGCCAGCGACCACTCATCTTGCACATACCCGTACAGCACATCGGTGGTCGCGTCGCGCACAAAGGGCGGATCGTTGACGCCGGCGCCCTCCGCGAACGTGCCTGTCGGTATTACGAGGCGACTGCGGACCACGAAGTTGCGCGCGTCATAGAGTGTGTTGAAGTCGTTGCGAAAGGCGCCTACGCCGGCGCGCAAAAGATGGGATTTGAAACCGAGGTAGCGAACCGCGAGCTCGCCTCGAGCGCGCTGCTCACGTGCGTCCAAGTCGATGCGAACGCCATCGGGGAACAGTCCCCCGAAAGCCCCGGCCGGATACAGTCGCAGCGCTCGGGCGCGCTGGTCCAGCTGCTGAATGAAAGCGTAGGCGGTGATATCCCAGTTCGCTGCGGGCTGCGCTTGGTAGGTGCCCTCGAGGGTGGAATAGCGTGAGTCGTAGGTTCCGGCTGGATCCAGTGCGTAGGCCAGCCCGGCCGCCGTGCCGAAATCTGCCTCGGACGCATGGCTTGCGCGCAACCGCCACGGACCGCGCGCGATGTCCGCGCGGGCGACTAAGACATCGCGGTGCGCGTTCATGGGCCCGGGCGCGAGCGATGCGCTGGTACCGAGCCGCATATCCATGATGGTCTGCGCGTCGGCGTCGATCACCGCGTCGGTGTGATCGGTGCGGCGTGCGCCAATGAACAGACCGACGTGCGTGTCGCGCACTTGCGCGCGATGCAGGAGCGAGCCCTGGTAGGTATCGAACGATCCGCCGCGCATGTGCAGTTCCGTTCCCGACGTGGCGATCGAACTTTTGGTGATGATATTGACCACGCCGTCCGCGGCATCGGCGCCGTAAATGGCCGACCCTGGACCGCGCACGACTTCCACGCGTTCGATATCGTCGACCAGCACGTTGTCCAGACTGAGATTGGCGTTGATGAGTCCGTTGACGATCGGCAGGTTGTTGATCAATACCAGCACGCGGGAGGTGACGCCGCGCACCTCGGGGATCGTGCCGCGACCATCTTGTGAGGAAACGTGAACGCCGGCGATGGATTGCAGCACTTCCGAAAGGCTGTCGGCGTTGAGGCGGCGGATGTCCGCTGCGGTGATGATGGTGGTGGTCGCCGGCGCATCGAACAGTTTGCGCTCGTAGCCTGTCGCGACGGATACGACATCGTTCCCATAGAGTGCCTGCAGGTCGTCAGTAGCGTCTGCTGCGAATGGCGACAGCAAGCTCAGCGACACACATGCGCCGCGAGTCCAGCGATGCTTGCGCGCGGGAGGTGTGCCTATGGCGTGTACGGCCGCTGCAGCGGCTCTGTCAGTAGCTCGTTCCATTGATCGTCCGTTGGGCCACTGGCCCGGCAGGTGAATGCGGCGTGGGAGAGATGCGAAGCGGCTTCCGCGGTGCTGCCTCGCGTGAGAGTCAATCGGGCCGCATGCACGCGCGTGGCGAGCGCCAGATAGGCGCTTGCGCGTTCCCGCGCGGCTTCTGCTTCTTGCAGGATTCGTTGTTCGCGAAAGGCCTGCGCGACAATGGAGGGCAATTGATGCATGTTTAGGGGCTTGGACAAAAATGCCCAGGCCCCGTTGAGAATGTGTTCCTGATGCGTTTCAAGCCCATCCTGCGCGGTGAGGATGATGATGCGTTGCTCGGAATCGACATCCAGTATTGCCTCTTGCACCTGCGTGCCCGTCATCCCAGGCAGGTTCAGATCGAGAATGACCAGGCCGTGCCGACGCGCCTTCCAGGCGGCCAGTCCGCTCGGTCCGTCGTAGGCGATTTCGATGTCGTAATACTTTTTCAGGCCACGATGCACGGCCTCCGCAGCGGCTGGCTCGTCTTCGACCACCAGCACGGAGGATTTGGGGCGTCCGGCGAGGGTGGCGCGGATCTGCTCGAGCGCGACATCCGGGTCGATGTCGATGAGGACGGTGAATGGATCGAGCATGGGCTCAAGGGGAAGGCGCTGCTCCTCCGCACAAATGAGGAATACCGGGATCTCGCTAAACCCGAATCGCCCCGACCGCAGCAGCGATATCAGCCGCCAGCAATCGATGTCGCTGAGCTTCAGCGCGCAGACGATGGCGTCGAAATTGGCATTGCCGAAAGTGGTGATGGCGCCGCGGCCGCTGGGATGGGCTACGGCTCTTGCGGGCAAACGCTTGATCAGCGCCTGTTTCCACTGGCGCTCCAGCAGCTGCACCGGCTCGCACAGGAGCGCGTCGTACACTCGCGCATCGTCCATGTTCCAGTCCCCGTTAGCGGACTTCATTCCGCCAGCCTGGATTGATGATACAAGTAACAGTATAGTAACATATGAACGTAGAGCCGGCGCAAGCCCGCCGGGCAGCGCCCCTGTTGGGGGGCGTTGGTTGAGTCTTTTGGGGAAAGACCCACCGGGGAATCATGGCAGCAAAGCGTAAATCCGCCGCCGGCAAGGGCCGGACTGGCAACACCGATTCGGAGCGAACCTCCAGCACACGGGGCGAGCGCAGCATTCAGTGGCTGGCCTTGCCGCCCGACCTGGGCGAGCGCCTGGATGCAATGATGTTCTGGCAAGCCGAAGCACTGCGCCGCGCGGGCAAGCCCGATCCGAGCAACCAGGATCTCTACGACGGCGTGATCAACGGCTATCTGAGCCGCGCTGCGCGCGCCGCGGATTTGCCGCTGCTGGCGGCGACATTGGATGAGCCGCGGCGATCCCTGTGGCTGGAAACCAAGCAGCTGTCGAAGATTCGCGAGCACGCGAAGCGGCGTAATGTCCCGGGCACCGTGTTCGTTCGCTCGGTGTTCATCGACCACATTGAACGCAATGTGCCCCAGGCGTGGGCGGACTTGCGCCGCAAAGTGGGGGATCTTGCGGTCCAATTGGTTGAGGCCGCGCCGGCGATGCCGGATGAGCCGGTAAGTGTCCCCCGCAAACCGGCATCCTTGAACCGTCGCTAACACGTCGGCACTAAAGCGATAAGAGTGCCGCGAGCCGCGCGCGTACCATGCTCAGCGTCAAGCGCGAAACGGTGCCGAGTTTTTGCGAGTGATGCGCGCTGCAATCGATCGTGCGAATATCGTAAGGCAGCACCCGGCCCATTACGGGTGAACTCTCGCTCAGTTTGATTTCCAGGTCCGTCGGCGCGATCTTACAGGGCGATTTCGTTTGTTCGATCGCGCACACCACCGCGATGCCCATCGCCGATTGCAGTGCTTTGACCGACAGCACGAGAACGGTCTGCCGCGGCGGGGCGCCGGCTGCCGTCGCCGCCGTGGCGTCGATCTCAAGGATTTCCCCAGCCGCCGGGACCATCACGATAGCTCGGCACTACGCGCGGCACCGAGCCGGCGCGCGCTCTTCTTTCGTTTGCGCAATGCCTTTGCCAGCGCCTGGTGGGTGAATTCCAGGGACTGCGCGCTGCGCTGAACCACCAACGTCCGTCCCTCCAGGCGCAGCTCGACTTCCGAGCCTTCCACCACCTGCAGCTCCCGCGCGAACGGCGCCGGGATCCGCACGGCCAAGCTGTTACCCCATTTGAGCACCGATTGCGTGGGCATGCGCGCTCCTAAATCCCCGATGTATAGCCATTGTTGATACGCCGGCGTGGCCGCCGCCGTTGTCGCTGACACGCGCGCGGCAGTTTGCCGCTGGCATCAATTATGCCGAGAAATACAGACATTTCCGTTCACCGATTGGCTGCTGTCGATGGGTCCTCTGGCGCCCGCCGTGCGCAGCTGCTTGACGGCAATTCTCTGCGCACCCGGAATAACAGTGTAACAGATCACGAACATTTAAACATTTCGGGAGGCAGGCGTGATGGGCACACGTTTAATTCGGCAGCTGGCGGGCGCCGGCATCGCCATGGCGATGCTCTCGGGCGCGGCGTACGCGGAAGGGGATCGCCCCATCCAGGTCACCAGTCTCGCGACCACCCAGGAGCATGTGATCCTCGAGGCGAGCAGCGCCCAGGCGGTGCAACTGTCCAAGGAATTCCCCGGCCGTTTACGCAAGCGGCCCGAAGGGCAAACCGCCTTTCAGCTCAACAACATCACCATCGAGCCCTTCGCCGCGCCCACTGTGGATGAGGCGGAGGAATCCGAAGTCGTTCCGGCTGGCCGCTGGCAACCGCTGCCGACCGAGCCGCCCACCGACCCGGCCCTGGTTTCTGCGCCGATGCCCAACAGGGCGCAGGACCTCCCGGGGGGCACTGTCGCCGCGGGCTCCCCACCCGCGGCGACGGGAGACTCCCTGAAATGCGGAGCGAAGACCGCAAAAACCCTCACCGTCTGCCTGAATCGCGAAAGGCGCCTCGACGCGCTGGACCGGCTTGCTTTGCTCGCCTTCACGCGCGAGCCCTGCATTGCCTACGTCGATAGCGACAGCGAGCGGGCCGTGCTGGTCGCCGCACTCGGCGATGCGCCGAGCCGCATGGAGATCGCCCCGGCGCAGCTGCGCACGGCCTCGTCCGCCGGTACAACCACTGGGCGTATCCACCTGGTGAGGAAGTCGCCATGAAGAAGAAACTCGTGTGGAGCGTGGCGCTCGTTCTCACGGCCGCCGCCGCAGTGGTGACGAGTTTTGCGACGACGCAATCCCCGGCGCAGTCCGCAAAGCCAGTGGCTCAATCCAATGCGGACTGGGTACGCGATGCGCAGACCAAGCTGGCTGCGACCTTCACGCATCTGAAGTTCGAGAGGGTGAGCGCGTCGCAGATTCCCGGCGTCGTTGAAATCTACGCAGGGCCCCGGATCATCTATTACGCGCCGGAGCCGCAGATCCTGATTCTCGGGGAGATGTACGACTCGAGCGGCAGCTCGATCACCGAGCAGCGCATCGCCGCCTACGCCGCCGAAAAGATTCCCACGCTCGACAAAGAATCCGCGCTCGTGGTGGGGGAGGGCGCGAAGGAACTGATTGCCTTCGTGGATCCGGATTGCGGGTACTGCCGCAAAGCCATCGAGTGGCTGAGCACGCAGACCCTCTCCGACACCCGACAGCTGTTTTTCTTCATGCCGACGCCAGGGCGCCCCTCCGCACAAGCGCGCGCCATCCGCGCACTGTGCGCGCCCCCGTCGCAGCGCGCCGAGGCGCTGCGCGCGGCCTTCGAGGCTTCCGCGGCCGCCGGCATGGAAGAGGTCACGCAGTGTCCCGGCGTTCAAGCGCGCCTGAATCGACATGCGCAGATGGCGCAGAACCTGGGCGTCTACGCTTCGCCCTTCTTCGTCGTGGACAAACAAATCATCGCCGGCTTCGACGCCGAGCGTCTGCAACGGCTGTTGGGCACTTCACCAAACGAATCACATTAGGAGGATTTGATCATGTTGAGATCCCTGGCAGTTCCGAGACGCGCGGACTTGCTGCTTGCGCTGCTGCTGACTTTTGTCGCCAGTACCGCAATGGCATTCACCGCGCCGGCGACGGGCGCATTCGGCTATGACGTGTACGACATCGTGGTGAATCAGATCTTGAACGGTCCGATCGGATTCATCGGCGGCGTCGCGCTCATCGTCCTGGGCGTCACCAAGATCATGACGAACTGGATGCTGACGATCCTGTGCATCATCGCCGGCACCATGCTCATCCGAGCCGAGGACATGGTCGTCACACTGGGAGCGACGATCTGATGGACGGCGCGCGCGTACCACGCTATTTGCACCTGCCGGTGCAAATCCTCTGGTTCGACATGGAGGATATCGCGATCATCTCAGCGTCTTACGCGCTGTGGCTGATTCTCGATACGTGGTACGCGCTCCCGCTGATCGTCATTCTGCCGTGGCTGTTCAAATCGGCGAAAACCAACAAACCGCGCGGCTTCCTGCGCCATCTGCTCTACGCCTACGGCGTGCAGAAGCTCACCCACTATCCGCCGCCCCACATTGAGGTGTTCGAGGAATGAACGGCAAGGCGTTCATCGCGAGCATCGACAACCTGCAGCACAAGAACCGGCTGCTGGTCATCGCGCTCATCGTGATGCTCATTTTCAATTTAATGAATTGGTTCTCCCTGCAACGCGCGCGCTCGCAGATGCAGACCGTCATCGTGCCGGTGGGTGGTAGTGTCGGCATGACCGTCGGCAACGGCCAGGCCTCCGCGCCGTACTTGAGGCAAATGGCGCGGCTGGTCACGCAAATGCTCGGCTCGTACACGGCCGGGACGATGCGTGATCAGCTGCAGGAGGTGTTGGCGCTGTTCGCACCGGAGGTCGCCGGCGCCGCCCAGCTGGAGTTCGAACAGCTCGCCGTGCAGGTGGAACGCTACCCCTCCATTTCCTCCGTGGTGCGCTGGCAGGGCGAGGAAGCGCTCAAGTTCACGCCGACCATGTTGCAGGTGCAGACCGCTAAGGACCGGCTGGTCAACGGCAGCGTTTCGGAGAGCAAGTCCGTTTTTTACTGCATCAAGTACCGCATCGATGACTCGCGGTTTTGGATTTTGTCGGTCCAGGAACGCGAAGGCACCGGAATCGACCTGTGTTTCACCGACGCACCGACCAAGCAAAAGGAGGGGGAAGGCGATGGCGCATCTAAAACGAATACCGCTCGTTTGTCTGGCGCTCGCGCTGCTCACTGAGCAGTCTTGGGCTGACGATCCGATGGCGCTGCCGGAGCGCTCCACCGCGATCTTTGTCAGCAATCGTGACGTGAATCGCGTGTATTGCCCTGCGGCCATTGACGATGTCGTTTGGTCGGCAGAGAAGCCGGCCAAGGTCACGCACAACGGCCAGAACGTCAACGTGAAGTTCCTGGTGGCGCGGCGGGGGGACGTTGAGAGCTACGTCACTACGCCGCTCGATGTGCATATCGTGTGCGGGGGCGAGGTGTACACGCTCATCCTGCATCCGAAGCCGATCGACTCGGTGACCGTGCGCCTGGGCGATCCGAAGCGCCGCGCGTTGAAGTCGGTCGCCGCCGACTGGGGCACCTCGCCCATGGAGGAGCGGGTGCAACGGCTGACGCTCGCCACTTATCACAACGAGATTCCAGATGGATTTTCCCGTTCGCGAATCGAGCAAGGAGATCCACGGCGCAACGTGCCGCTGTTCGAAAATGCGCAGCTGATCGGCCAGTACCAAGTGAGCGCACCCGGCACGGGACTTAAGGCCGTGGAGTATGTGCTGCACGCCTATGAGGCTGTGCAGCTCGATGAGCGTGATTTCTTAAGCGCGAAGCTCGGCGAATTGGTTGCCGTCACGGTCGAGCCCTTGAATGTGCCGGCCGATGGGTTCGCGCGGGTGATCGTCATTGAGAGAAGCGCCAGTCATGACAGCCCCTAATGCCGTGGGCGCACTGACGCAACGGGCGAGAATCTGGTACGGCGCGTTGCAGCCAGGCCAGCGCGCCAATCTTATGAAATTCGCCGGGGTTGCGATCTTCATCGTGATCCTGCTGGGCGCCTACTACGCGACGCGCGGTGAGACGGCGGCCAAGCCAAAGCAAACCCGAGAGAAGGCCGCGGTCATCGAATTGGGGGATTCGCGATTGGAGGATGACATTCGTTCCCAAGTCGAAAAGGAGCGGCTGGAAAATCGTAGCCAAAACGACAAGCAGAGCAAGGATCTCGATGACCAGCGCGCGCAGATCGACGCGCAAAGCAAACAGCTCGAACTCATGAGTCAGGCGCTCCTGTCGATGCAGGGCGGCAAGGCTGTCGGGACGGAGAAAGTACCGCCCGATGCGGCAGGCACCGAGCCGCCGGCCGATCCGCTGGCCTGGGAGAACGCGCCGTCAAAATCGGGCGCGCGGCTGCAAACGGCAAGATCCCCGGGCGCGGAAGCGGCGCCGCAGGTGATCGCGACGGTGTTCGTGGGCGATATCGGCAGCGCCGCGCCGCCGTCGGCGCCGCCGGGAGGAGGGTCGTCCAAGGCGCCGGAGCAGGGCTCAAAAAAAAACGGCCGCAAGGTTTTCCTGCCAACAAGTTTTATGTCCGCGCGACTCTTGACCGGGCTCAAGGCCAAGACCGTGGATGCTGCGAAAGAGGATCCAGAGCCGATGCTTCTGCGGATCCAGGCGCCGGCGGTTCTGCCCAATGACGTGCGGGCGCAGCTGCAGGGATGCTTCGCGATCGCGCACGGCTATGGGTCGCTCGCCAGTGAGCGCGTAGAGGCGCGCCTGGTCTCGCTGTCATGCATCGACTTCGAGGGCCGATCGATCATCGAGCAGGAAATTACCGGCATTGTCGTCGACAAGGACGGCGTCAAGGGCCTCGCCGGCCGGCCCGTCACCAAGATGGGTGCGAACGTGGCGCGCATGTTTGTTGCCGGGTTGGTGGAAGGGGCGGGCATGGCCGCTCAGCAAGGTGCCGTCGTCACCTCGGTCAGTCCGCTCGGACAAACACAATCCCTGGACACCGACAAGCTCGCTCAGGCCGGTGCCGGCCGCGGCGTGTCGAAGGCGGCTTCCGAACTTTCAAAAATCTACGCGGACCTGGTGCGCCAGTCGGCGCCGGTGATCGAAATCGGTCCTTCAAAGGATGTCTCGATCCTCATCACGCAGGGCGTGTGGTTGGAGGTGACCGATTATGCGCAATAGGGTGTGGCTGATACTGGTCGCGGCAGCGACCTTGTCGGGGTGCAAGGCATTGGTGCCTTACCACTCCAAGTTCATGTGCGAGAAAACGAACGACTACGGCAAGTGCCAGGATGTCCAGCATGCCTATGAGGAGGCGGTCGCCGGAAGCCCCAAGGCGGACCCGGGAAAACAGAAGGACGACAGGACTTGGCGGTATCGCACGGCTACCCCGAAAGCCTTCGACGGCAAGCTCCGAAGGCTGGAAAGCAAAGCGCGGCCGGGCGTGATTCCGGCGTCTTTGAATTCGGAAGTTCCGAGCGAGGACATCTATCGGGATCGCAAATACCGCGAACTGGCTGCGCTCATCGAGCAACCGGTGACGCCGATCGTGCGTCCCCCGCAAGTCATCCGGACATTGATCGTCGGGTATCGCGCCAACAACGCCTTGTACGAGGGTAGGCGCATCTACTACTTCGCGCGCGAAGCGGAGTTCGTCCTGGCTGAACCCACCCAGGACGCAGGCGACCCGCGCACCCTTTATCCGAACGGAATGCCGTCCGCGCAGAAGCGGTAAAGCACAGGAGTTCATGACGATGGCGCTTTCACTACTGACGGAAGAGGAAAGTGGACTGAGGCATGGCGAGTATGAAACGGAGGCCACGCGCGCGCCGCTCAACCGTTTCCTGCCCTACCGTGCTTACGATGAGCAAACGCGGCGCTACTACAACTCCGACGACACCGTCGGATTGATCTGGGAGTGTGCGCCGCTTGCCTTCGCCGGCGAGAAGCCACTCGAGGCGCTCGCAGGCCTCATCCGCCAGGATTGGCCCTCCGACACGGTGATGAGTTTCACCATGTTTCCCGACGACGACCTGGAGGGGTTGTTGGGCGAGTACCTGCGTCTGAAAACACGCAACTGCGATGTGGTGCAGGAGGGTGCTCGGCGCTATGCGGATCACCTGCGGGCTGGACGTAACGGCCTGGCCGGAATGAGCGGAATCCCCGTGCGCAACTTCCGTTTGTTCGTCGCGATCAAGAGCGGCACGGACCTCGGCGATGATCGCGTCGCGGCGATCGAGGAAGCATTGAAGCAAGCCGCGCTTGCGCCGCGGCCGCTGCCGCCGGGGGATCTGCTCGCATTTTTGCGCTGGTGCTTCAACAAGGACGTGGGCGCTAACCCGAAGCAATACGATCAAAGCCGCTACCTGGCTAAACAAGTGATCGGTGCCGATGAGCCCGTGCATAAGGGCAAGAACTACCTGCGCTTCGGTGGCCGGTTTGCCGCCTGTATCACCCCAAAGACCCTGCCGGGCGACGAAGTGCTGCGCAGCCTCAACATGAACAAGCTGATCGGTGGGTTCAGCGGGCCCCAGGACGATGGCAGCCAGCTTTGCAACCGCTTTGTGTGGACCACGAGTGTCTTCTTCAAAACGGAAGCTACCGAGATCCGACGCAAGGCCAGCATCATGATGGCGCAGAAGGCGGGTGGCACGATTGCCAAGGAGATCGGCCGGCGCGTCAACGAGCTCTCCTGGGTGCTCGAGGATCTGGAGCGGGACAAATACTGCAACGTCATCACTGCAATGTGGATCTTTGGAGATGACGAGGACAGCTTGAACCGCGGCGTCGCGCGCGCCCGGTCGCTGTGGGAAGGCCGGCATTTCGTGGTCCAGCGCGAGACGCGCATCGCGCCGATCATGTTGATCGCCTCGTTGCCCTTCGGGCTCTACACCCAGGGGCACAACATCTCCATCATCGACCGCGACTTCTGTGTGTCGGCCGCTGCCGCCGCGCATCTAATGCCGATCCAGGCTGACTTCGCGGGGCGCATGCGGCCGGTGCTGTTGTACGTCGGTCGCAAAGGTCAGTTGGCCACTATCGATATGTACGACAGCCGGGTGAACAATCATAACTTTCTGGTATGCGCCGGCTCGGGCGCCGGCAAGAGTTTCAACACCAATGTCCTGGTGAACAATTATTACGGCACCGGTGCGTTGGTGCGCATCGTGGACATCGGCTATTCCTATGAGAAGCAATGCTTGTTGTCTGGCGGGCGCTATATCGACGTGGGCGAGCATCGCCCGTGCTTGAACCCTTTCACTGCGAGCGGCAAGGGGGACGATGCGCGACACGACGAGCTTACGATCGCCAACATCATTTTGACGATGGTTTATTCATCGACCGGGACCGCCTCGGTGCAAGAGACTCACTTTTCATTGGCAAAGGATGCGGTTCGGTTTGCCAAGGAACGCGATGGGGGACTGCTGGGCATCGACCACGTCGCCGAATATCTCAAGATGTATCCGCGCCACGCGGGGGACAACGCTTTCGAGGAAGCGCGCCCGATCGCGCAGGAGATGGCGTTCAACCTGCGCGATTTCACCTCGCGCGGCAAATACGGATCGTTGTTCAACGGCAAGAGCACGTTCGATATCTCAAGCGATGAGTTCGTCGTGCTCGAGCTCGAACAGATTCTCAATGACCAGGAGCTGTTCAAGGTGATCGCGATGCAGGTCATCAATGCGATCACGCAGGATCTGTATATGTCGGACCGCTCGCAGCGGCGCTTCATGCTGTTCGATGAAGCCTGGAAGTATTTCAACGAGGCCCCGATGATCGCCAACATCATCCAGGAAGGATATCGGCGAGCTAGAAAATACGGCGGCTCCACCGGGATCATCACGCAATCGCCGCTCGATCTCCTCGGATTCGGACCGGCCGGAAAGGTGGTTAAGAGCAATTCAGCGTTCCGTATTTACATGGAATCGGATGACTACATTGCCGCCACCCGCGCGGGGATTCTGGAGTACAGCGGTCTTCTGCTCGATCTTGCCATGAGCGTGCGCAACAACCGGCCGCGATTTTCGGAGATATTGTTCGACACGCCGCTCGGTGCCGGCGTGGGCCGCTTGTGCGTGGACCGCTGGACTTATTGGCAGCACACGACCACCGCGCACGAGGTGGCGAAGTTCAAGCATCAACTGTCGGGCGGCCGCTCGCCGCGCGATGCGATCTCTGCGCTCGCGGAGGAGGCTGCGTGAAGCGCTTTGCGCGGCTCATTGCTCCCGCACTGGTGGCGCTGATGAGTGTGCAGTTGACCGGCGCGCAGGAGACGGAGCGGGCTCGCACGGCGGCGGAGTCGGTGAAAGGCGTTTATGGCACTGCCGAAGGGCTGACGCAGAACGGCGTCCGGCCGTTGTCCACCACCGATCCGATGCGCACGGTGCAGGGCGATCAATTCAACGCGCAGCTGAACTGTCCGGCAACACAGCGGTTCCTGCGCGTCACGATGCTGCCCTCGGGCACCTCCGATATCGCGCGCATCGACGTCGAGCTGGATCGTGACTTGGATGGCACTTCCGAGACCGCGCGCACGTTCTCCGGACCCTTCGCCGGTGTTTGCAATAACGGCCTGATTCGTTGCGATCCGGGCACATGGAATAACTGCCGCTCATACCGGTGGGCGATTCCAAACGGGGTGCCCATTCTGGAGGAGGTATTACAACGCGACCTGGGGGCCTGTTACTGCGTCAATGCGAGCTGCGGTGCGAACCTGCTGATGGTGAACAGCAATAAGGTCGTAAGCGATGTGGGTGCAGGCCTTGTCACGTTGGTGCAGCAAGTGCTTCCCCGCATCACCACCGCTCGCACCCAGTCCGATGAACTGTCCATCGCCTATTTCGGCCAGGCCTCCGGATGCGGCGCCGACCGCTCGCCCGAGCAGTTCTTCAGAAATCCCAACGCGCTTGCCGCCGCCGGCGTCGCGGAGCGCAGCACGCCTGGAACGGTGGCGAACTTCATTCTGGGCACCTCCGTCGCCGCTGACCGTGGCGTAAGCGCCATGTCCTGCGAAATCCGGCGGGAGATCGACACCAGTTACGTTGCGAAGAACGACATTTTGCGGCTGAACTCGAGCACACGCGGCACGGCGACGGATTGCGGTCCCGGTTGCCTGCGGTTCCAAATCGGGGACGCGATCAACAATCTGTATGGCGGGGGCAGCGGTGGTACGCGATGCCGCATTTCCAGTGAGTCTCAGCGCTACCTGGTCGGCATGCCGGACCGTATCGACAGCGTGACGTTGCGCTCTGCACGCTTCGACGATGCGGTGCGACTGCGGCTCGACGGCACGATTGCCTACAACACGCGCCCGAGCTGGACGGCTGCCGGCACGCCTGAGTTTCGGTGCGATTACGGAGAGCGATCAATCGCGCTCAGCACGGACCTCACTCCCTATTTCAGTCGCGTGGGCACGGTGGCGATGGATATGGAGCTCGCGCATGACCGGCGCGGTGAAGCGTGGATCGTGCTCGAGGCGCGGGTGCGAGAGGGTTGCGAGTTGGAGCGGGAAGATGTGGTCGACGGCTGCGCCGCCGCCGCCGCCAACACAGATTGCACGCTGTATCGCGAAGTCGTCGATGGCGTGGAAACCGTGCGCGACTACCGCACCACCGGGCTGTCGCCGCTGCCCAGCACGCGCCTTGTGGGCACCGCCTGCCAGCAAGACAGCGGGATGCGCAACTGGTGGGTGACCCAGCGCGAGTATCGGTGCCGCACCCGTACGTCCACCGCTCCAGATATGTCGGCTCTGGTGAGCCGCTACGACACGATCCATCAGTCAATCGATCCCGACAGCGGCGCATTTACGGACCGGCGCACCACGCTCAGCGGCGTGCAGATCTCATCGGAGCGCTTGACGGTGCCGGTGGCCAGTCCGGTGGCCGGATGTACCCGCATGTGCCGCACGCGCCGTCTGCGGCCCGGTGTGGCGGTAGCCGACGGCAGTCCGCAGAGCGTTCTGAATCAAACCGGAGTCGCCTACGACTTCACCTTCAAGGAGTGCGACGAGGCTAACCGGTGCCCGCTGGAGCCGGGCGAAGAGATCGCATCGGCGTGCGATTGCCGTTCGAACTTTGCGCAAGCGGCGGCAATGATGCAAACCATTCGCCAGGTGCGAGGGGACACGGTATGTACCGCGCCCTAGCGCTCGTCTGTCTGTTGTTCGCGGTAGCCGCAGACGCGCAGGTGCTGCAGTGTGCGCAGGACTTGAACGGCGATGGAGAAATGGACGGGCCCGGCGAACATGCGCTGTGCACGAACTATGCGGGTGGCGCTCTCTGTCCGATCGGCCGTGCGGCCTGCACGCGCGATTCGGAGACTGGAACCGACGTTTGTCCGTTGAATGCATCGCGGCCCTGCGTCGACGATGGCACAGGACAGGGCATTTCGTACTGCTCCGTCAATGACTGTGTGGCGCGCTCCGGCGCGACGCCCGACATCATCGACCCGCCATCGACGACGCCCGAGGATGCGGGTCCGCGCGATGCACAGGGGAACTGCCTGGGAAGTTTTCAAATTTTTCCGGGCAAGGCGTTGCGCTGTAGACCGGGCGGCACTCAAACGCTGAACCGCAATTGCTGCAAAAACCGCGATGGGGTGATGCGCGACAGCATGGGTTCGGTGGCCGAGATGGCGATGGGGCTCAAGACATTGAGCGCGGCCGCGCGCGTCGCGACGGCGGCCGCCACCGGCGGCATCGCTGCGGCCAACCAGGTTCTGGCGACGGCGTTCGATCCCACTTCGTTGGCGCTGACGGTTGCGGTGATGCTGGTCACCGAGCTGCTCGCCGATCAATGCGATGAGCGCGACATCGAGGCGGCGCTGCTCAACTCCTCGAAATACTGCGTGGATCTCGGCACGTACTGCGCGGAGCGCTGGCCGTTGGTGGGTTGCGTGCAACGTGCTCGCGCGTACTGCTGCTACAACTCGATGCTCGCCCGGATCATTCAGGAGCAGGCGCGTGTGCAGATCCCTTCGATGGGGGGATTCGGCACGCCGGACGCGCCCAACTGTCGCGGCTTCACGCCGGAGGAATTCCAGTCGATCGATTTCTCCAAGGTGGATATGTCGGAGTACTACCTGGAGCTTCGAACGAAGGCACAACAACTCATCGAAGGCGAGGTGCGCGGCCGTGCGCTGGATTCTCTTAATCCTTAGCGCGTGCGGCGCGGCCTACGCTGCGCCCATGGCCTCCTCGCTCGGGCAGACCTTCCCGATCGCGGAGCCCGATACGCTCAAGGAGATTCGCGCGGCCGCACAGAGTCGGGACTGGAAAGCCTGGATGCGCCGAACGCCGCGAGAGTACGGCGCCTTCGACAGCGCGCGTCTGCCGGTGGCCAAGAAAGACGGCGTGCGGATGTTTGATCCCACGTACACCGTGCCGGCGGACATCCGCAATGAGAAGGGTGAGGTGCTCATCGCACGAGGCACGCCGGTGAACGTATACGAGCGCATCAAGGTGCCGGGGCGCTACGTCGTGATCGCAGCCACCGCGGCGCATTACCGCTGGCTGGAAGAGGTCGTGAGGCCCACCGATCGCGACAAGGTGCTGGTGGCGAACGGCAACGTGTTGGAGGCCCGGCAGCGAACGAACCGTACCGTCTACCAGCTTGACGCCCGGTTCATCGAGCGCTTCGGCGTGCGCGCCGTGCCCTCCGTCATCGAACAGGCCGGCACGATGCTCAAAGTCACTGAATACGGAGTGCAGTGATGTTTGATCTACGAGACGGGTTGGTCGAGTTGATGGAGTTGGAGGGCGTGGCAACCGTCATGACACTGTTCGCGATCGTGGCGGCGTCGCTCATTTGCGCTGCGATTCGTTTTTGGCGCGACGTCAACAGCCTCTATGAATATGAAGGCGGACATCTCTACCGGCTGCAGATCCGCAAGGGGAAGTGGGTGCGAACCGGTCGGGTGCTTCAGGTGTTTCTGCTGATCGCAGCGGGACTGATGGCGAGGGAGGCGCGCGCGGCCTGCACCGACAGCAGCATGATCAATCCCATCAACGACATCGTTTGGGACTGCATCTTTCCGATTTCGATCGCCGGCATTCCGCTGGATTTCGGCGAGCATCCGCCGGATAACGAACGCGGAGGGTTCTTCTGCGAGTGTCCTGGTCAGGGCATCACTGGTATGGGATTTCAGGTCTCGTTCTGGGAGCCGGCGCGAATGATCGACACCGTGCAGGACGCCTGGTGCTTTCCCGGACTGGGCATGTCGATGTCAGCGGGCGCCGGTAGTGGCTACGTGGGCGGCGGATCTTATCAATCGACCGCAACCCGCAACATCGCCTTCGGTCACTATCACTATTACATCATGCCCGTGTGGGCGATCCTCGACCTGTTCACGGACATCCCCTGTTTGTCGGATGAAACCTCGTTTGATCTGGCGATGGTGTCGGAGGTGCGGCCGGACTGGCATGACGATCTAACAGCTGCCCAGTATTACCCCGAGACGAGTCTGATGGCGAACCCGTTTACGGTTCTTGCCTGTATGGCCGATGCCGCCGCGGCCACGGTGCAGCGGCCGATCGACGCCCTTTACTGGTGCATGGGCGCCTGGGGCACCACCTATCCCATGACGGGCCACATCACGGCGAAGGATTTTGTCGCAGCGAACGCTGGCATCGCCGCCAAAGCGATGTTTGTTCAAGCGCGCACCGCGCTGCTGCCGGATCGGGCCGTGAATTACTGCGGAACGACTCTCCTGCCCATCTGGAACAAGAGCCATTGGCGTATTCAGCAGTCCGATCCGGTCGTGGATAACCGTTGTCATGCAATCGGACATCCCGGAATCCTCTGGACGTCACGCAAGAATCCCGTCGGACGCGGCGACAACTTTTCCTGGGTCCTCTTTCGCAAGGTGAATTGCTGTGTGGTCGTTTACTGATCGCGGTCTTCGCGGGCTTGCCGTCGTTGGGCTCATTGCGCTGGTGGGCACCGGCATGTCGTGGGCGTGGAGTCGCGAGGATGACCGAAAGGACCTAAAGACGCTGGTTGATGAAGCGAAACAGCGCGCCGCGCAGCGGCCGGTCACTGTGACGCCGGGAAAGTTCTCTGACACGGCCAGAGTCGAGGCCGCCGCCGCGGCGGCGCGCGCTCGGGGCCAGCAGGAGCTCGAACGTCGAGCGCGGGATATTGAGCGCCAGGCGAGCGTCCGTAAGGGCGAGCTCACGCCAGACAAGGAATCTCAGACGCCCGGAAAATCGCCTAAGAAGCCGCTTCCGGGACGTGTTGTGGTGGCTCTGTCGTCGTCCATGCCCGAAACGATGTTGCGCGAATACATGCGCCAGCTCCACCAGGTTCCGGAAGGCATTGCCGTGCTTCGCGGCTTTGTCGGCGGCGCTCGCACCGTCGCGCCGACGGGCAAATGGGTCGAGGCGATCCGCCGCAAACAGGTCGGGTGTCGCGAGTGCGCGCACTTCGAGGTTGAGGTGGTGGTGGATCCGCTGATCTACCGAATGCTCGACATCCAGAAAGTGCCAGCGGTCGTGTATCTGCCTGGCGTACAGGATCTGCGTCATTGCGATGCGGAGAGTGTGAGCACCGCCGCGGTGGCCTACGGCGCGACTTCGATTCACGCGGCGCTGGTGCAGCTGACACGCAATGGGGTGGCAGTTCCTGGAGAGGTTTTGAAGCGATTTGGAGGTGGATGATGGACGCGCAAAAACGAAAGTTGAGAGTTCGCATTGGCATCATTCTGGGAATCACGGCGGTCGTGGCGTTTGTTCAGCCGCACGTCATCGTGCCGTTGATGCAGTCGGTGAAGTACCACGCTTTTTTGCTGAGCAAGGGCGAGCCGGCGAAAGGGGATTACGTCAATGTCCAGGTGCGCAACCGAGTGATCGACCTCGATAAGGCCGTCACTATTACCAAGCGAGTGGCATGCACGGCTGGGGAGAAGCTCGAGTACCGCGCGGAAGAACACTTTTGCGATGGGCATCCGCTCGGGCGGGTGCTGGCCCGGACGAGCGCAGGGATTCCGTTGCAGGCCTTCCAGTGGAACGGGCCGGTGCCGGCGAACATGGTGTTCTTAAGCGGCGATCATCCGCGCAGCTTCGATTCGCGCTACTTTGGATTCGTACAAGTCGCTTCTCTGCAACGGCTCACGCCGTTGTTCTGAGGATGAGCTCATGATGATTCGCCAAGCCGGATGCCTGGGACTCTTTATGGCGCTGATGGTGACGGCCGTGTCTGTACCCGTGCCCGCCCAACAATCCACTGTGTCCACCGCGCGCGGATCAGACAGCACGCGGTACGGCTACTGGTGGAAACGCGAGCGGATAGAGGCGGAGGAAGATCCGAAGTATCCGGAACTGGGGCCGCCGCCGTCGGAGGCGGCCTTACAGGCGATGCATCCGGAACAAGTGGAGGAGCTCATCTCCAAATACCGAAAGAATGCGTTGTGGCGCATGAGCCCTGAGACGGTGACTTGGTATTTCCAGCTGCAGGACTACGCGCGCCGCAAGGCGCGGGCCTTCATGAATGTCACGGAGTTTGTCATGTTGTCGAATCCCGATCTCAACATGCAGACCGTGTATCCGACGAACCCTTCGGGCCAGGCCGCTCGGGTTGCACAGCGCACGCAAGACATCGGATTGAGGCTCACACGGGAAAGAGGCAATGCCGCGCTCGTCATGCTGGCCAAGGAAGGGTGTGAATACTGCGAGGCGCAGCGCCCGATTCTGAAGATGTTTCAGGAGCGCTACGGATGGGATGTTCGCGAACTCGACATCGATCGCGTGCCCGGGGCCAAGGAGCGCTTCGGCACGGATTTCACGCCCACCACGCTCATCATCTTCCGCGACCGCCCCGATTGGATGCCGGTGGCGCTCGGCGTCGAAACCCTGGAGCGGGTGGAAGAGGGCGCCTATCGCGCGCTGCGGTTCATCAACAAAGAAGTCGATCCCGATCAATTCACGTTGCAGGGCTTTCAGGACGGCGGGCTATACGACCCGCAGAAGAGGAAACCATGATTCGCAGACTACGGGCGTTCGCGTGCGTGCTCGCGTTGTGTGGTGCCTCACACGCGGTCCAGGCGCAGACAACAAATTGGGTGGATCAATGGTTCACCTCGAGCACCTCGACCGGCGCGGGTCACTATGAAAGCCAGCAGCGCGGGTTTTATACGCTGGGTTCTTTCCAGGGTCGCTGGAGGATGTCGAACGACTACCTTTTGTCCGCCTCGCCACCACGGCTGAAGATTGGGTGTGGCGGCATCGACGCTTTTGCCGGAGCCTTCTCCTATCTTGACCCCGAATTCCTGGTGCAGAAGCTGGAGAGAATGATCCAGGCGGCGCCGGCGTTCGCCTTTGATCTGGCGCTTCAAGAGTTGTGCAAACCCTGTGTCACCTCGATGCAGGCCTTCGAGCAGATCACCGATCAGCTGAATCAGATCCAGCTCAACGATTGTCAGATGAGCAAGCGCGTGGTCCACGCCGTCATGGATCCCGACCAGTCGCTGCGGGATGAATTCAAGCAGGAGGCTGCGGCGCTACGTTCCGTCGGGGATTCGATCCGCAAGAACTGGCAGGCCTTCCAGGATGCGGCGCGCGCCACCAACGGCACTCCGCCGGATGACGTGAAGCCGCTCATCAATGGTTGCTCCACGGTGTTCCGCGATGTATTCACGGGAGGCTCGGTGGTCAGGAACACGGCCGCCCTGGTCGGGCTGGAAGAGTACGCAGACCTGATTCGCGGCCTCATCGGCGATGCCATCGTGACGCCGGCGGCAACGCAGTATGTAGTGGAGCGACAGCTTGCCTGTGCAGGCAATGATCAGCTCGACATCAATGATCTTCTGACGGGGAACATTGAGCTCAAGGGAACGGATGATCGCTGCCGGCCGTCCGGTGAGGCGCGCGTGCTGGATGTGATCGAGGCGCGATTGACAGGCATTGCCTCGCGAATTGCGTCAGCAACTGCCCTGACCGCAGATGCTGTTGCGTTCATCGAGAACGCATCGCTCCCGGTCTACGCTCTGATACGCGACGCGGTGATCGCCGGGACGGTTCCGCAGACCATTCAGGTTGTTCGTGAGCCGCTGGCCGTTGCATATGCGTACAGAATTCTCGACGACTTGTTGAAAGCGAGCGACCTCGTCATTCAAAAGGCGGCGGAGGTGGAGCGGGATGCCAAGGTGGATGGAACTGCTGCGGGCCGATGTGAAACGACTTATATCGCGGAGGCAATCCAGCACGTTAAAACCTTAAGCGGTGATGCACGGCAGTACCGTCAGATGCTGCACCAAAACTACACTCGGAAAACCACGGAGTTCCTGGCGCAACTGCAAGCCAAACGTGAGCTATACGAACAGCGCAAGCGCGTGCTCGGCAATACCGCCGCGACGATGCAGCAATAGTTCATGCGCTGCCCCCGCACCATCCGTTCGCTCATCAAGTCGCCGGCCTGGTGGCTCTTTGCATTTGCGTTTGCGCCGGCGAGCGCCTTCGCTATCGACATGGATTTCTACACGTTCAACGCATTCGATGAGGTGGTCGCCGCATTCCAACGCGTAGCGTTGATTCTGCAGGATCCAGCGTTTCTCGTCTTTGCGGGAATCTTCGCAGTGCTTGGCGTGGTGTTCGGTGGGGCGATGACGGCCATTCGAGGCATTTCCGGACAGCAGGTGAATCCGATCGCATTCCTGGTGCCGGTGCTCATCGGCGTGGCGTTGTTTCGTGCCCTGGTGTGGCCGTCAGGCACGTTGTATGTCTACGACCCGGTGAGAAACGCAACGCAGGCGGTTCCCGATGTCCCGGATATCGTGGTGGGCCTTGCCGGCATCCTGAACAAGATCGAGCGAGGTGTCATTGAAATCGTCGATACCGCATCGGCGGACCCGTATGCGCAAAACACCGGCGCCGTTCAGTACAGCCTCATCCTGAACGCGATCAACGCCCATACACGTAACGTCAGCTTAGAGCGCAACATCGTCAACTACTACGTCGACTGCGGCATTCCCTCGATGTCATTGGGCTTCAATGGAGCCAGCACCGGCGAGCTGAAGCGAAACACCGCCGATCTGTACGACACCTTCGCGCGCTTCAATCATCCGTCGCTGTCGACGTACTACTACACGGGCGCGGGCGATGCGACCGCGACGACGAGCTGCGCGAACCTGTGGTCCATCCTGTCGCCGCAACTCAATAACGCCACGACGTTTACGGACATGATGGACGTAATTTGCATGAAAGGGGGATTCGCGCCGTCGGATCCGTTGCAGATGGCCCGCTGCGATCAGGAGCTAACCAGCCTCGGAGCGCTGTACGGAACGGCGCCGGCGTCCTCGTTGCCGTTTTTACGTTCGATTCAATTGGCGAATGGCATCAGCCAAGCTCTGCGCACGCAGGACTTCACCGCTGAGCAGAGCGCACTCGTGGATCGGCAAGTGATGGCCGAAGGATTTGGCGCAGCACAGGCGATGGATCGGTGGGTGCCCAAGTTGCGTGGTTTCATGACGGCCACGGTGTTGGGATTAGTGCCGCTGACGCTTTTGTTTGTCGTGACGCCACTGATCTGGAAAGCCCTCGGTTTGGTTGCGGGTCTTTTCTTGTGGCTTGCGATGTGGGGCATCGCCGATGCGATCTCCGTGCAGATGGCGGCAGATGCCGCGGCGGATGCGTTCGAGCAGTTGCGTCAGTACGGGATGTCGTATGACGCAATCTTGATGAGCCCGGAAGCGAGCGTTCAGGCCCTTGGCATCTTCGGCAAGGCTCGCTCAATGGGTTTGATGCTATCTACAGTGGTCAGCTACGGACTGTTCCGCCTGGTGGGTGGATATTCATTGACCAGCTATGCGCAGAGCTGGCAACAGCACCTTGACCAGGCGGGCGAGGCAGCCGGTCGAACGGCCTTGCTGCCGGAGGAACGCGCAGCAATGATGTCTCGGGTCGTGGGTGCGGCGGCGCCATTGGCGGCTGTGGAGACCGCGGGCTTTCAACGCGCGGCCGTCGCCGCAGCCGGCGGCACGTTTCAAGAGCTCGGCCGGGCGGCACCGTACATCGACAGTCGGTTATGGGGGCATGGGGCGGGGGTTACTCCGTCAGGGGCTGGTGCTGGTCCGGGATCTGGCGGCACCGCGACTCAGGGAACGAGCACGGAAGCGGGTCAAAGCTCCGCATCGGTACGCCTGGCGGATGTCTCGTCCTCGAGTCCTTCGCATCGCGAGGGCTCGATGCCGCCTCGAGGCGATGGTGTGCTGGGAGTGTTCGAGCAGCGGGGACAGTCGCAAGGAGGCGAAGATCTCGGACGCCTGCGCGCCCAGCAGGATACGGCGGACGAGCGGCGACGGGGCTTGTCGGAGATGACCTCCGAGCGGGCGGAGTTCGAGGAGCGCGGCGGACTCGGTGCAAGTTTCGGCGAGCGGGACACGCTCAAGGATCTGGGCATCACGCCGGCGGAAGCGGGCCATCTGCGGGGTGGAATGCGTGCCGGCGAGACGGTGTCGTATATGGAGGTGTATCGAAACCTTGCCGGAACGGACACGGTGACCACCGGCGGTCTGCATCAGATGGCGCGGCAGTTAAACGGCGCGGCCATCGCCATCAGCCAGGCTGGAGGACCGGCCGATTACATTCGAGCGCTGCGCGTGGCGCAGGAGCGGACAAACGAATACGCCCGCGTCATTGATCAGAAGGACAAGGCTGAGTACATCGGGCGCGCGAATGCCTGGCAGGAGATGGTATCCACGGAAGGATTCCAAACCGCATTGCGTGCTGCGGGCTATCAAAATATGACGCAGGGAGCGACGTTCTCGAGTCTCGAGGGCGCTGCGCGCGGCCGCGCGGCCGGCGAATACGGAGAGATGTGGGGCTCGGCTAAGAATCTCGCCGACACGAGTTTCGCGCGCCAGATCGCCGGCGCCCAGGTCACGCGTGATGTTGCCTCGGTGATGGGAATGGATGCGGCGACGGTCGCGGGACTGGTGGACGCAAGCACGTACCGGGAAGGCGCCCACATCGGCATTGCGGTGTCGCCGGAGAACAAAGAACAAATCATTCAGCGCCTCCAGGAGGATGGGCTCATCGATGCCCGCGCGGCCAAGTATCTCAGCGATCGCGAGGGTGGCTTCGATGTGTCGTTTGCGATGGCCGATGGCCGCATCGTGAGCGGTGTGGTGACGGCGGGTTCGCGCACCATGTTGATAAACGAAACGCAGCTGCGTCGCGGTGTGTCGGAAGAGGTGTTCGATACCGAAAGCCGCTCCTTTTCAATATCGACGCGCGGCGGCTACGGCTTAGTGGATCGCCCTGAACTCATGGCCGCGGAACTCAGCAGGGTGTTCGACGGCGATATTGTTGCCGGGCAACGGGACGAAATGCGCTTCAACGCGCTCGCCTCGGCAGTTGGGCAGCGGTTGGTGGATCGCGGTGTGCAGCTAACAGCAGCGGATGGAGAGACGGTTACTTACGACGTCTCGGGTGGTGCTCGTGTGTTTGGGATTGGTGCAGTTGCTGGGCGACATGAAACGGACGGGAGAGACTCACGTCTGGATTTGGCGGTGGAATATGGTCGTGAAATCATTGAGAGCACGCGAACGGCAGCTATCAAAGACTACGAGGCGATCAATGGCGTCGGTTCCGCTTCTCAGGAGGCTGCGAGAGAACCGCTTCTTGCCGATTGGGCTTCTGACATTCGCGACAAGATGCAGAGTCTTGAGAAGCAAGCGCTTGAGCAGACTTCAGCGCCAAAGGGTGGCCACGACGTGGATCCGTATCCAGAGAAACGGCTTCCGACGCCTCCCGCCGATCAACGATGGAGAGGATCCCCGAAATGAACTGCCGAGCAGAATCAGTCTGCGGACTGGCGCGTGTAATACGGCCCGGATCCGTAAGCATAGCCGCCGCGATCAACGGCGCTTCCGCGAGGAATGGCATACCCAGAGCCGGAGTTATAAACCTCCGGAGTATGCCGCTCAGCCGCCTCTGAAGAGCGATTCAACATGGCGTTGAGCTCAAGCAACTTGCGGAAAGCGGATTTTAGCGACTGCCAGTTCATAAAGGGTATCCCCGCGGGGTTCACGAAGAGTATACCCCGCCGGGGATACCCCTGGAGAAGCTGATAAGCTAAGTCGCTGGTTCCATTGAGAAAAGGAGGCTTTATGAAGTCGAAAGTGTGGTGGACAGCGGCCGGTGTACTGGCAATTGGGATCGCAGCTTCCCAATCGGGCATTGCGCAATTGGCCGGGACAAATCAACCAATCGTAGAGAAGAACTCGGCGGGCGCGCCGATAGGTTCTTCCATCGTCGGCAACGAGTGGTGCCGAGTCGTCGCCGAGCGCAATGCCGCCACCTATCAAAAGTTTGTTGCGGAGTTGATATCGCTGGGCGGGGATGTGAAGGGCGCCAACAAAGTCATCCTGCCCGACGGCGATGGCTTTGAGTGGATCGCTGTGGTGTGCGGAAAAGTCCAGCCGCCTCAGTGAGCACACTGGCCTCCATCACTGCAAGTTGCACGTTGGCGGCAGGTACGGCATTCAACCTGCCACCGCCTCTACTCCTTGCGATCATTCACGTCGAAAGCGCGGGGAATCCCCGCGCGATCGGCCGCAATGCGAATTCCACGTATGACATCGGATTGATGCAGATCAGCTCGAGCTGGCTTCCGCTCCTTAAGAAGGCCGGCGTCTCCGAGAAGTCTCTTTACGATCCTTGCGTCAACATCCATGTTGGAGCCTGGATTCTATCCCAGGAAGTCGAGCGTTACGGCTACAGCTGGGAGGCGATCGGTGCCTACAACGCTGGCCCCTACAACGCGAACTCCAAGCACTGGAAGCTCCCGATCTATCAAAAATATGCCAAGAAAGTGCTTTCAACTTGGCGTCGGTTGACGCTCATGGCGAACCGTCAACTTGTGGCAAGCACAACCGTCCGCGGAGGGGGCAATAAATGACGCCTTTAGCACACGGTCAGCACGACCTCGACATCATCAGCGGTCATCGGCTGCTCGCATTGCTCGGCACGGATCCCCCACGAAAGTAGGTTATCAATCAGGCTATACAAACAGAGCGCACGCATGGCTGAAGATCCGTCATCTGGGCCCAGTAAATTCACTCGAGCGGTCAATCCAGATTTGCAGGGAGCGCCGGGAAATAGGCCAGGCATCAAACACGATAGTGCGGCTAAGGAGGGGCGGGGGGCAACGATCGCGCGCTCCTATGAGCTGAAATCAAGCCCGGTAGAACAGACCTTCGACATTAGGCATGTGCAGCAGATCCACGAGCACTTGTATAAGGGTATCTCCCGTTCGGCTGGAGAGTTGACGGCATCGGTGGCCGCGTCTTTAAGCAAGGCACCGGCGCCAGGGCAACAATCCGAACGTAATGAGCTCGAGCAAATGTATGAGGGGATACGCTCCAGGCTTCTCGTGCCGAAGCTTGGAAAGGAGGCATTTGTATCGGAGATGGCAAAGGCATCCAGGGACCTGCATTCGAAGCCTTTGTTTTATGCCGGGAACGAGAAGGCGTTTCAGATTTTCATGACCGATCTCGCGCACGGCGCGAGATATCACCTGGATCTATCGAAAGTCAGTATGCACGATTGGCAGGAAGCTCATCATCGGATGAATCACGGCGGCCGAGATGCCGGAGATGGGGTAATGCTGAGGTCGATCATTCGCGAAAATTCTCGCCCATTGCGAGCGCTGGAATTCGAGTCTGCGGTTTATTACGACTACAGGCGCGGTGCAATCCGGGAATTTCCTGAACTTGGACGGCTGTTCAAGGCGTTTGACGAAGCGACCAAACAAGCGGGTTTCGGTAAAGAAGAGGATCGTGGGACGATGAAGTCGCCTGCGTATCGAATATTCAGATCGGTGCAAAACAGGCTGAACGAAGGGATGGACCCTGATTCGATGACCGATCAGGCTTTGAGTCGCATGATGGAAGTGCAGCGGAGTCGGGAGCGTTAGAGCTTGATCAGCGAAACTCCCGTGAGGCATGTTTAGCCTTGCCAGCTGCGCAACGAAGCCGACATGGTAAAATCCACTTCGAACTATTCATCGACGCTGTGGCGTAAACAGCGCGGATTGGCAGCCAGGCAGACGATTTCCCACGCGCTGTCTGGACTGTCTGAAAGGGGACTTCCGGAGGCCAAATGCGAGATGAGACGGCCGCTACGGCGGAGAATATTCACGGCGACAAGCTCTACCAGCAGCGCGCTCGAGTGGCGCTGCCTATCCTCGTGCGCCAGGCCCGCGCCGAGCAATCCATTTACTATGAGGATCTTGCCAACGAGCTGGGCATGAGTAACCCCAGGAACCTGAACTATGTTCTGGGTAGTGTCGGCCGATCGATTATGGAATTGGAGAAAAAATGGAAGCTGCCTATTCCGCCGATTCAATGCCTGGTGATTAACCAGACCGAGGAACTGCCCGGCGAGGGATTTGGCTGGTTCAAGGTCGGCGATGTCGACTGGAAAACGCTCAATCGGCGCCAGAAGCGCACCTTGGTGCAGGCGACGCTGCAACAAATCTTCGCCTACTCGAAGTGGGGCGAGGTTTTGACGGCCCTCGAGCTCAAACCTCTAGTGTCGAATTTCGATGAGGTGACACGGCGTGCAGCCCAGTATCAGGTAGGAGGGGAGAGCGAGGATCACCGTCGTTTGAAAACGTACGTGCAGACGCATCCGGAGGTCGTTCGCGTTCCGTCGCGGCATGCGCCCGGGGTGGTTGAGAAGCGGCTGCCATCGGCGGACTGTATGGACGTGTTCTTCGATTGCGGGTCGCGGTGGCTGGGAGTGGAGGTCAAATCCGCGCGCTCGCCTGTCGACGACATTGTTAGAGGGTTGTTTCAATGCGTGAAATATCACGCGTTGCTGAAGGCAATGGCCGCGCTCGAACAGCGGGACATCGAGGTGGACACTGTGCTGGTGCTGGAAGCTGGTTTTCCGGTTCCGCTCACCTCACTTAAGAACATCCTGGGTGTTCAGGTGGTCGACAACGTGCGCCCTGTGCCCGGTGATCGCGATGAGTCACCGGTTACCGGGTGATAATTGCCAAAGTTGCGCGCGGTGGCGTCAATGCCGATCAATCGCTTGTGAATTCCTCGGCGTCACCGATCGGCGCGAAGCGCGCCTTGCCGCCCAGATCCATGAGAATGAAATCGAACTGCTCGCCTATGCGCCACAGTTCCTCGACGACATTGAGTTCCATCAAACGTCCAATCTCCAGGTTCGCGTCTTCAAGGCCGTTTTTGAGATTGAGCTGGATGGAAACGGCCGTGCAGAACACCAAATGCAGTGAGTCATGCAGCTTCTCAATTTCCGCCACGATCTTCCGATCGCTGGGTTTGGCGCGCGGGTTTTTCGCCATCGCTATTCCATCGTGGCCGTATTAGCGAGGTGGAGGTTATCAAGTGCTCGGACGGAGTTCGCGATGGCATCCGCGGCAAATGCCACTACGTTCGCGTAATGCGGCCTGCGCGATTTCCCGTCATCGCGTTTTGTTGGCCGTTTACTTGAAGTCATCAGTGGCATCTCCGGTGATCGCGTTCTGGAGGTTGAGCGAATCCAGAGCGTTCAGTGCGCGCGCTAGGGTGTCGGCGGCCAGCTCTACCACATCCGCGTAGTAGGGTCTGTTTGCGGCTTCGACATCCTCATTGATGAGGGCAACTTGCAAAACGCGCAGGGTCGATTCAGCGTTCCCCACGTTCGCTCGTTCCTCCTGGACGTAATTGATCAGGCGGCTTGCCTGACGCGACAATCGAACCGAGGGCTTATCGGCCGTGAGGTTGAGTTTTGCTTTACGAGGTTTCCTCTTCATTTTCATTCAGCATTGGAAAAGGACCAGAGCCCCGGCGCCTAGCTGTCCTGGATTCCCGCTGGGACGATACTAAATAGTAGCCTACTATTTAGGGCGTAGCGTTTCAAGTAGCCGCATTTTACGGTAGCCTACTATGAAAGCTAGGCAACCCATTCATCAGCGCATTTCGGCGACTATCCGCGCCCGGCGAGAGAAGCTGGGTATCAGCCAAGAAGCATTTGCCGACAAGATCGGCATGCATCGAGCCTATTACGGTGGAATCGAGCGTGGAAAGAAGGATTTTCGGCTGTCGACCCTGGAAAGGATCTGTGCTGGGCTCGGCGTCAAAGCAGCGGAAATTCTTCGAGAAGCGGATGCCTGACGCCCCTTTGGTCCTGCGTTAAGCCTGGATATGGATACAGGTTTTTCAATCTCGCTTCCGCACTTAAGCCGCGATCCGGTGCTCGTAATAGGGGCAGTATCGATCCCCTAGAATTTCCTGGAGACGGGTTTTGTCCACGCCGGCCGGGTTCAACCACTCGGCGATATTCTCCGGCTTGATCGGGATGATGCAGCGATTGTGGCCGGTGGCCGCGATCTCCGGCGGCGGATCGTCGGTGACCGCGGCGAATGAATCCAGCGATGCACCGTCCTTGCCTGTCCAATGCGACCATAGACAGGCGATTAGCATGCTGTCGGCGGACCGGGGGTTGAAGTGCAGCATGATGTTGCTGGGCTTTTCGCCAGGGGCGAGCTCGCGCTTTTCGTAGAGATGCCTGGGAACATTCTCGTAGAAGGAGCTGACCATTATTAGGCCGTGAGATGTGCCGAACAGCCGCGACCAGAATTCGTCCAGCTTGTCGCGCCGCGCGTTATAGCTGCCGGAATACTTGCTGTCGAAGCTCTCAGGCATACCGGCGGGCCGGCATAGGTAACGCATTGGAACGATCAGCCGCCGCGCACCGTCCTGGATGACGAGCGGCGCGTAATACTTCGGATAGATCTGCGAATCAGACGGCGCGGCCTCGCGTCGCTGCAGCTGTTCCGATCGCCGTTTGTTCGCTTTGATCTTGTTGGTGGCGGTCTCCCGTTCCTTCAGCGCTGTCTTGGTGGATTTCTTTTGCAATGCGCGCTCGGCGTCTTCCAGGCGCGTTGTTAGTTCGGAGAACTCAGTTGCCAGTTCCTGCGCCGCCTTGCGGCGATAGGCTTCCGTATAGGATTTGATCCGGAGCTCGACCTCCGATTTGGGCTGATCGAAGTTGGCATCGAGGGCTTTGCAGATCTTGATGCTGGTGTCTTCGGCGCGTGCCCGGTAAAGGTCCTCGAACATCCGCCACTCCACCTCGGCGCCGAAATAGCGCCGCAAAGAGGCCAGGTGCTGGTTGACGATCGCCGAAACGCACATAAAGTTTTTTATACGCTTAAGTCGCTGAGCTGTCAGCGAAATCCGCCGCCGCGCTGCCAACTCCGTAACCTGTATACTTGTACAGTAGAAGGCCTTGGCCTATCTTCCGGCCATGCCTGTCCTGACATCCAGCACGGTCCCCGACGGACTGACCCAGCTACTGCACTCCGCGCGGGTGTGGCGCGGCCGCGAACTCGCCCCGGCGCTGGCTCAATCAACCGGATTTGCGCGGCTGGATGAGCGCTTGCCGGGAGGAGGGTGGCCGTTGGGAGCGCTGGTCGAGCTGGTGCCCTCGGCGTGTGGGATCGGAGAGCTGGGAATCACCTTGCCGGCGCTCAAAGCGCTGTGTGCCGCCAAGCGGCCAGTGGTTTTCATCTCATCGCCCTACATTCCTTACGCGCCGGCGCTTGCGAATGCGGGACTGCCGCTCGAGCTCGTGCATCGCATCGTGGTTCGCGACGATGCCGACGCGCGCTGGGCTGCCGAGCAGATCTTGCGCGACGGTACCGCCGGCGCCGTGCTTCTGTGGAGCCAAGCGTCTGATGAGCGGGCGCTGCGTCGTTTGCAGCTGGCGGCCGAGGCGGGTCGCGCGATCGCATTTGTGTACCGCAGCCCCAGGATGCTTGCCAATGCATCGCCGGCGGCGGTGCGCATCGCGCTCGCGCCGGCGCCAGGCACTGTGCGCGCCTCCGTCGTCAAGGTACGCGGAGGCCAGCCGGGAGCGATCAGCCTTCCCGTCACCGGGACACCGCACTGATGGGTGCCCGATGTTGTGGCTGTGTGCGTCATTTCCGCGATTACCGATCGAGCTGCGACAGACCGCCGACGTTGAACCCGTAGCGGTCATCGAACGCCGCGGCAGCCGCCGCCGCATTATCGCGTGCAACCCCGTGGCCGAAGCCGCGGGTGTTCAAGTCGGACTCGATGCGACGGCGGCGCTGGCTCGCGCGCCGGCGCTGCGCCTGCTCGAGCGTTCAATCTCCCAGGAAGCCCGCGCGCTCAAAGCGCTTGCCGCGTTCAGCGAGCAGTTCTCGAGCGAGACTTGCATCGATGCGGCGCGCTGGCTCGTTTGGATCGAGGTTGGCGCGAGCATCCACTATTTCACGGGCCTGACTCGCCTGGGTCAGAAGCTGCGCACTGAGATTGCCGCCCTTGGATACACCGTGCGCTTTGGTCTGGCGCCCACGCTTGAGGCGGCGGCGCTGTTGTCACGCGGACGAAAGGAGCGAGCGATTCTCGATCCGCGCAAGTTGAGGCCGATCTTAGGAAAGAGACCGCTGAACGAACTGGCGGCGGACGGCGAGATTTTAGAAGCACTGTCGACAGCGGGGTTGAAGTCGATTGCCGAAGTGGCCGCGATACCGGCGGCATCGCTGGCCCGCCGCTTCGGTCCGCACTTCACCGCCTATCTGCAATGCTTGTTGGGAGATGCGCCGGACGTGCGGCGCCGATATCGTGCGCCGGACCGGTATCGCCGGCATTTTGATTGTACGTATCCGATCGACACCGTCGAGGGGGTGTTGTTTCCCTTGCGACGCCTGCTGCAGGAGTTGCAAGGATACCTGCGCGGCCGCGATGTGGCGTTGCAGGGCTTGAGCATTGCACTCGAACACCGTGACGCGCCGCCCACGCGCCTCGAACTGCGCATGACGACGCCCCAACGCGATGCCCCGCAGCTGTTTGCGGTTCTGCGCGAAACCCTGGAACGCACGACACTACCCGAGCCGGTCACCGACATCCGCTTGAGTGCCGATGAGTTCATCACCCCGTCCATCTTGCAGACCGATTTGTTTGATGACGGCCAATGGCGAGCCGCAGGGTGGAGTGCCGTGCTCGATAAACTACGGGCGCGTCTGGGCGAAGATGCCGTCTACCGCTTGGGATTGAACGACAGTCATTGTCCCGAAAAAGCCTGGTGCGTGCGCAGCGACGGCAAGGATGCCGAACCCGACACGCTCCTCGAGCGGCCCCTGTGGATTCTCGAACAGCCCCGGCCGATGGATCGTGCGCCGCAAGTGTTGGGAAGGCCGGAACGGTTGGAGATAGGGTGGATGAGCGGCCAGGACAGCAGCCGCGACTACTATCGCGCGGAAAGTCCCGAGGGTGCTCGGCTTTGGGTTTACCGGGATTGCCACACCCATCAATGGTATTTGCATGGCCTATGGGGGTAGGGATGCGCTATCCGGAATTGGTTTGTTATTCGAACTTCACCTTTCAGGTGGGTGCATCACATCCCCAGGAGTTGATCCATCGCGCAAAGGAACTGGGCTATTCGGCGATCGCGATCACGGATGAGTGCTCGCTTGCGGGCATCGTGCGCGCGCACGATGCTGCGAAAGAGGCGGGTATCAAGCTGATCGTCGGCAGCCGCTTCAACTTGGCCGAAGGCGATGCCGTGGTGCTGCTCGCTCCGACGCAGGCGGCATACACGCAACTATGCCAGCTCATCACCAACGCAAAGCGCGAGGCGAAGAAGGGAACCTATGAGATCACTCGCGAGAACTTCCGCCGTGGCCTGGAACACTGCATCGGTTTGTGGATTCCGGGGCGAGCGGTCCACGAGATGCATGCGCGCTGGTTTGCCTCTCTCCCGTTTTCGCATAGCGCACTCACCTTTACCGACACGCTTGCGCAGAACGACGAACGGCGTCTGCAAGCCCTGCAAACATTGAGTCGGACCCTGGAGATTCCGCTCGCCGCGGTGGGCGATGTTCACTACCACGAGCGCGGCCGGCGCCATCTGCACGATGTGCTCACGGCGATCCGTCTGAAAACAACTGTGGACGGCATCGGTCGCGCGGCGCTGGCCAACGGCGAGCGCCACCTGCGGCCGCTGTCGGCGTTGAGCCGCATTTATCCACCGCAGCTTTTGGCGAGCGCGGCGGATATTGCCGAGCGCTGCACATTTTCCCTGAGTTCGCTTCACTACGAGTATCCCGAGGAGCTGGTCCCGTCCGGGCGCGCCGCGATCGTGCACCTGCGCCGACTGACGGAAGACGGCGTAAAACGCCGTTGGCCGCAGGGCGTGGATGCGCAGGTGTTGACGCTGATCGATAGGGAATTGCGCCTCATCGAGGAGCTGAGGTTCGAGCACTTCTTTCTCACCGTCGAGGAGCTGGTGAGCTTTGCCCGCAGCAAGGGAATTCTGTGCCAGGGACGCGGAAGCGCCGCGAACTCGGCGGTGTGTTACGCGCTGGGCATTACCGAAGTCGATCCTGGGCGTGTGTCCTTGTTGTTTGAGCGCTTTATCAGCAAGGAGCGCCACGAGCCGCCGGACATCGATGTGGATTTCGAGAATGTCCGGCGTGAAGAGGTGATTCAGCACGTCTTTGAGAAATATGGCCGGCATCGGGCCGCCATCGCCGCGACGGTCATTACCTACCGCTTGAAAATGGCGATCAGGGATGTGGGCAAGGCGCTGGGGCTGCCGCTCGATGTCCTTGGCGCGCTGTCGAAGTCCATCCTGTGGTTTGATTCGGGCGACGAGGTTCCCAGGCAGATGCTCAAGCTGGGTCTGGATCCACAGTCGCCCGTCATTCATAACCTCATCCGCCTGGTGAATGAGATCCTGGGATTTCCCCGGCATCTCTCTCAGCACGTCGGCGGCTTCGTCATTTCGCAGAATCCATTGTCGACGCTGGTGCCGGTCGAACCCGCCAGCATGGATGACCGCACGATCATCCAATGGGACAAGGAGGATCTGGAGTCTCTCGGCCTATTGAAAGTGGATTGTCTGGCGCTCGGCATGATGACGGCTCTGCAAAAGGCATTGCAGCTGAAGTCGCGGTTCGACGGCACGCGCTTTCGTCTGCAGGACATTCCCGCGGAGGATCCCGCCACCTACGACATGCTGTGCAAAGCCGAATCCGTCGGAGTGTTCCAGGTGGAATCGCGCGCGCAGATGACGATGCTGCCGCGGCTGAAGCCCCGTAACTATTTCGACCTAGTGGTGCAGATCGCGATCATTCGGCCCGGACCGATTCAAGGCGGTATGGTGCATCCGTACTTGCGCCGCCGTGCTGGATTGGAGCAGGTGAGCTATCCCAATCCAGACATCGCCAAAGTCCTGCAACAGACATTCGGAGTGCCGCTCTTCCAGGAACAAGTCATGCAGATCGCCATGGTCGCCGCAGGCTTTTCCGCCGGGGAGGCCGATAAAGTCCGCCGGTCCATGGCCGCATGGCAGCGGCGCGGTGGACTGTCCCAATTCCGCGATCGGCTGAAAGCCGGCATGCTCGAGCGTGGATACACCGAAGGATTCGCCGATCAAATTTACCACCAGATTTTAGGTTTCGGTTCCTACGGTTTTCCAATGAGTCACGCAGCTTCGTTTGCGCTCATTGCGTACGCGACGGCGTGGATGCGTTGTCATGAGCCGGCGCCGTTTGTTGCCGGATTGCTGAACAGCCAGCCGATGGGATTTTATCAACCGGCGCAGCTGATCTACGACGCTAAACGCAATGGTGTGTGCTTCCGGCCGATCGATGTCACCGCGAGCGAATGGGAATGCACGCTCGAGCGCGGCGAGGATGAACAGCCGCTGGTTCGCTTGGGCTTTATCCTGGTAGATGGCCTCAAGGCGGAGAGCTGCAGAACTCTCATCCAGTGCCGCGAGGACAGGCCGTTTCAAAGCCTCGATGATCTTGCACACCGCGCGCGCTTGAGCCGCCGCGAGATGGGAATCCTGGCGGCGGCCGGCGCGCTCTATGAGTTGGCGGGTCATCGCCGTCAGGCGCATTGGCATTCCATCGGCATCGAGCGTCTGCCGTATTTGCTGGCGGAGGCCTCCGCCCCGGATACGGCGATTCGGCTGCCGGCGCCCACCGAAGCGCAGGACATTACCTTTGACTATCAGAGCATGGGGTTCACGCTGGGACGCCATCCACTGTCACTGCTTCGCCCGAAGCTCAATGCCTTTGGCGTTCATAACAATCAATCACTCGGAAAGTTGAAGCCCGGCGTCTACATTCGAGTGGCAGGCCTTGTCATCAGCCGACAACGTCCGGAAACCGCGTCGGAACTTTTGTTTATGTCGATCGAGGATGAATCCGGGATCACGAACATCATCGTCCGAAAGGATGTCCAGGCGGCGCAGCGCGGGTCAGTTTTCGGGTCACGGATGGTTGTGGTTGCAGGCAAGCTCCAAAATGAGCTTGGAGTGATTCATGTCGTGGCCGAGCATGTGGATGACTACACCGCTTGGCTGGGTAAGCTGCCATCTGAGTCTAGGGATTTCCATTGAAGGCAGCATCCATCGGAGCGCCGTCCATGTCTAGGTAACTTTCGCACCATCGGCCAGGTTTGGAGGAACTCGGTCGCGCCGCAGCCTGATCCGCCGGAAAATGTCTGCCCATCGATTCGGCTCATAAATAGTATTGAGGATTGGCGCGAGTGGTTTAAGGCAGCGATCTGATAAATCGCCGTTCGAGCAATCGAACCGAGAGTTCGAATCTCTCCTCCTCCGCTGTTTTTCAAGGAGGCGGTTGAGGATTGTGCGCGTAAACACAAAAAGTCAGCACCAAATGGATGAGGCGATAGGGCAGGGGCTCAAAAATCGTCCAGGCCCCACGTTACAGCGAAGCAGTCCTCGATCGCGGACAGGATGCGGGAGACATCGTTGCAGTCATCGCTGAGCGCGATCGCGGTTCCATCCTCTTGTCGCTGAATCCACAGCACCGCAATGCCGTCGGTGAGGGCGCGTTGCGTGGGCGAGGCGTCGGGCGTACGCAGCTCCGTGACGCCGAAGCGATCAAGCTGCCCGCTGAAGAACCGGTCCCAGGAAACCGGCTTGTTGGTTGTGTATCGGTCCTGCACGGTGAAGTCCCGATGGCCCACTGACGCTCTGCCATTCCAACTGGACCACTGAGTGGCCTAGATATGTGCCCCAGCAACCTGGCTTTTGGCCGCCCGTTCAGGCAAAATCCACTGTAATCAACATGTTACAGATTACTCCGGCTGTTCGTCAGTATGCCACGGGCAATTGTTGGAATGGAACTGATTAAACAGGAGCAGGGCGTGGCCAAGTCACCGTCAGGCTATTCAGCGCCGGATTTCAGAACGCTGTTCGAGTCGGTGCCGGGACTGTATTTGATTTTGACCCCCGACTGGACCATCACGGCCGTCAGCGACGCCTACCTGCGCGCCACCCTGACCCGCAGGGAAGAGATTCTCGGCCGCGGATTATTCGATGTCTTTCCGGACAATCCTGACGACCCGGCAGCCTCCGGTGTGCAGAACCTCAAGGCGTCGCTGATGCGGGTGCGCAGCACCCGGGCCGCCGACACCATGGCGATACAGAAATACGATATTCGCTTGCCGGCATCGGAAGGTGGCGGATTCACTGAGCGCTATTGGGCCCCAGCCAATACACCGATGCTCAACGCCGCTGGTGAGATCACTTTCATCATTCACAGCGCGGAAGATGTGACCGAATCTGTCCGCCTGCAACAACACAGCAGCGAACAAAAGAAGCTCAACGAGGAGCGCCGGCAGGCGGAGAGCAAGTTGCGTGCGCAGCTCACTCGTCTGGCGTTGCTCAGCCACATCACCCATGCGGTGGGCGAACGCCAGGACAGCCAGAGCATTTTCCAGGTCGTGGCGAATACGGTCGAAGAGCAGCTGCCGGTAGATATTTGTTGCATCTGTTTGTGCGATCCGGTGACGGGTGACCTGACGGTGGCGAGCATTGGTGCTCGCAGTGGCGTGCCGGCGTCCGATCTCCTCACGGGCAGACGGATGTACGTTTCCATGGACAAAACCGCGCTGTCGAGCTGCATACGCGGTGAACTGGTTTACGAGCCACACGCTGGTGAGCGCCGGTTTGCATTTCCACGACACCTGAGCAATGCTTCATTGCATTCCGTAGTGGTGTCGCCGCTGCTGGTGGAGCGGGAGATCTTCGGCGTATTGCTGGCAGGGCGGCACCCGGCCCAGAGCTTTACGCCGGACGATTGCGAGTTCCTCAAGCAACTGAGCGAGCATACGGCGCTGGCGGCGCATCAGGCGCAGCTTCACAGTGCGCTACAGAAGGCTTACGACGATTTGCGCCAGACCCAGCAGGCCGTAATGCAGCAGGAGCGGCTGCGCGCGCTGGGCCAGATGGCCAGTGGCATTGCTCACGATATCAACAATGCAATCTCTCCCGTGGCGCTATACACAGAGTCCTTGTTGGAGCGCGAGCCTGACCTGAGTGCCCGTACCCGCGATTACCTGGAGACCATCCAGCGCGCGATCCACGATGTCTCGCAGACCGTCGCACGCATGCGCGAATTCTATCGCCAGCGCGAACCCCAATTGAGCCTGGTGCCGGTGGATGTGAATCGCCTCGTCAAGCAGGTGATCGATCTGACTCGCGCACGTTGGAGCGACATGGCGCAGCAACGCGGCAGCGTGATTGAAATCAGCACGGATCTGGCGCCGCATCTGCCCGAGATCATGGGCGCTGAAAGTGAGATCCGCGAAGCCCTGACTAACCTGATCTTCAATGCCGTCGATGCCATGCCGGAGGGCGGGAAGCTGAAGCTGCGCACGGCGATCATGCATCCGCACTCAACGTCCGCCCGGCAAACCGGTGGTGAGCAGCAGGTGTGTCTGGAAGTCATCGATACCGGCATCGGCATGGACGAGGACACGCGGCGCCGTTGCCTGGAACCGTTCTTTACCACCAAAGGCGAACGCGGCACCGGGTTGGGACTGGCGATGGTCTATGGAGTCGTGCAACGTCACAGCGCGGATTTAGGAATAGACAGCATCAAAGGCAAAGGCACGACAATGCGCCTGACTTTCGGGGTGCCCTCGGCGGTCGTCGTGGAACCTGCCGCACATTCGACGAAGCAGTCACAGTCGGTGGCTTGGCGCATTCTGCTCGTGGACGATGACCCCATGCTGCTGAAATCGCTGTGCGATACGCTTGAAACGGAAGGTCATGTGCTGACGGCGACCCCTGGCGGCCAAGCGGGCATCGATGCTTTTCGCGCGGCGCACGAACGCGGTGAACCCTTCGATATCGTCATCACGGATCTGGGTATGCCTTACGTGGACGGGCGCAAAGTGGCCAGCACGCTGAAGGCGTTGGCGCCTGACATTCCCATCATCCTGCTGACCGGCTGGGGCGAGCGCATGCTCGCCGAAAGCGATATTCCGCCGCATGTGGACCGGGTGCTGGGCAAGCCGCCCAAACTCGCCGAGCTGCAGGCGGTGATGGCTGCGTTGGCGATTGCAAAACCGGAAGGGTAGAAATGAGAAGATTAACCTCGCACATCTTTGTTTTCGGAAAATGATCGATGAGCACTTCCTGGATACTGAATGCCGTCCTCGCCGCGCTTTTTGCAGGCGCCACGGCGGTCATAGCAAAGCTCGGCCTCACCGGCGTGAATGCAGACCTAGCAACCCTGCTCCGCACGGCATTCGTTTTATTCTTTCTCTGTGGGATATACCTGGCGTTGCATGGAGCGCCCACAGTCACCGATCTGTCGGGCAAGGTCGTATTTGTTCTCGCGTTGTCGGCGCTTACAACGGCGCTGTCCTGGCTGTTTTACTACCGGGCGATTCAGGCAGGGCCGGTGGCCGCGGTCGCCGCCATCGACAAGGGCAGCATCATCGTCACAGCTCTATTGGCCGCCCTGATATTGGGAGAGACGCTGACGCTTAAAGTCATAGGCGGCGCAGTGCTCGTTTCCCTCGGGCTCTGGCTGATGATTGCCCGTTAAATGTATAAGGAGTCTCAATGTCCAGAATGATTTTTGTAAATCTCCCTGTGGCTAACCTGCAAGTCTCTATGGACTTCTACATATCCCTCGGCTTCACCAACAATCCTCATTTCACGGATGACACCGCCGCATGTATGGTGTGGAGCCAAGCGATCAGCGTGATGCTTTTAACGCATGCCAAGTGGCGCTCGTTCACGGATCGACCCATTCCACCGAAGACCTCCAGCGAAGTGATGCTTGCGGTGTCCTGCGATAGCCGTGAAGGCGTAGACGAGATGAACAAGGCTGCAGCCACCAATGGTGGAACGGCCGACATCAATTCCAAGCAGGATCTGGGCTTCATGTATGTCCGCAGCTTGGCGGATCCGGACGGCCACGTTTGGGAAGCGATGTGGATGGACCCAGCAGCCCTACCAAAATGAAGCTCTCACTTCCACGTCAATTGAAAGCGTGGGCGAGAACTATAAAGCGCGACATACTCGCACTATATTTAGCAGGCCGCGATCCGCGCGTACCGTGGTATGCCAAAACACTCGCTCTCTCGACAGCCGCTTACGCGTTGAGCCCCATCGACCTCATTCCAGACTTCATCCCGGTCCTGGGATACCTCGATGATCTCATTCTATTGCCGGCAGCGATCCTACTAACCATTCGGTTAATACCATTGGAATTGATGGTGGAATTTCGCGAGCAGGCCGAGAAGCGCCTTTCGGGTCGGCGCCTCATCAGTCGCGCGGCCGCCTGCATTTTTATCCTCATGTGGATTGCAGCGGCCGCGTTCATTATCAGGCTCGCGCTGTAGCAGGAAGAACTCAAAACTACGCCTTAGTGCTTCTCGTCATCATCGTCTTCCTCATGGTCGTTTTTGTCGAGCTTGCTGCTCAACACCTGGCCGCTCTGCGCGTCGACTTTCACATCGAACACTTCATTTTTTGGCGAGACCACTTCCACTTCATAAGTCAGCACGCCGTGCTCATTCTCCAGCTTCGCTCGCACAGCTCGCCCTCCCGAATTGTGTTCAGCCGCGGTGATTGCCTGAACCAGCGTTACAGTCACCTTGTGGGCATGTAGCGCGTCATTTTTCCCATCCGCCCACGCCGTCAGTGTCATGCCGGCAAGGAGGAGCATCGCAATTCTGGCCTTCATGATTTCAACCTCCGATGACTGGTAGAGGCTGTATCTTAAGAATGCAAGATTAGCCGACCCTTAGCTGCTGGCGGGTCGCCAGTGTCGGGGGGAAGTGATGAAAATGGCTTGAAAAATAAGGCTTAGGTGCTTGGATTTGGTAGAATATTCCAATGGAACTCCTTCATTTCTTCATCGACTTCATCCTCCACATCAACGAGCACCTGGATGCCATGGTGATCCAGTACGGCGTGATGATCTACGTCATTTTGTTCCTGATCATCTTTGTGGAGACCGGCCTGGTGGCGATGCCATTCCTGCCGGGAGACTCTTTGCTCTTCGCCGCCGGCGCGATCTGCGCACGCACGGCTGGAAATCCCGATGCGGTGTTGCAGTTGTGGCCGTTGATGGGGATTTTGTTTGTCGCCGCTGTGGTTGGCGATAACACCAACTACGCCATCGGACGATTTCTCGGTCACCGGGCGATCGCGCTTAAGGTGCGCGGTCATGCGTTGGTCAAGCAGGCTCACATCGACAAGACGCATGCGTTCTTCGAGCGCTATGGAACGAAGGCCATCATCATGGCGCGGTTCGTTCCCATCGTGCGCACCTTCACGCCTTTCGTCGCGGGTGTCGGTCGGATGAGTTATCGCGGTAAGTTCCTCCCGTTCGATATCGCGGGTGGGGCGTTATGGATCGGTTCCATGACACTGGCGGGTTACTTCCTGGGCACGATCCCGTGGGTGCATCGGAATTTTGAAGCCGTGGTGTTGGCCATCATCGTCATTTCCGTGATGCCGATGGTCATTGGGTACTTCAAGGCGAAATCCCAGCCCGTTTGACCGCCGTCGAGAGGCGCTTGCATTTCAGAACCAACCGACGCTCCATTTCCATAGCTGGTTGAAGAAGGCGAAGGTGTAGTACGTGCCGAAGTAGACCCACGCGAGCGCGGCGACCGCGACGCAGGCCGATGCGATGACCAGCGCGCCGTCGCGCTGGAGAATGGCAAGGCCGGTGAGCGCTACGGCGATGCCGGGGATCAGGTTTGCGCCCCAGATCGGCAGTATCAGTACCAGCGCCATGACCAATGTCTGTAGCCCGATCAATGAGGTCGCGGGCCACTCGGTGAGTGACGTCAGCCGCGGCATCGCCACATGCTCGACCTTGCGCAGCAAAGGCACGCAGGCTCGCAAGGCGCCGCGCAGGCTCGATGCTTTCATGGTCCACTTGCGCATGAACTGTGGCGTCCAGATGGTGGTGCGGCCTCGCATGAGTTGCAGCGATGGGCCGATCAGCAACGCGCCGAAGAGTGTCGAGATGCCGGGAATATTCGGAATGCACATGGGCAATGACAGGATCAGCAGGAGCAGGCCCTGACCTTGGCCGTGCAACCGGTCCAGCACATCGCCGAGGTAGACGCGTTCACCGTCGATCGTGTCTGCCAGTTCACTCATCAGCGTGGAGGCGCCGACAGCCGCGGAGCCGTCGGCAGGAGGAGTCCGCTCTTGGCTCATGGCAACGCTATCGCTATGTATTGCCCTGGAGGGCCAGGGTGCCTGCGCGGCCGTCGATGGCGCCTGCGATAACGGGACAGGCGGGCAGACGATCCACATCGAGCTGCGCAAAATAATCATCGAGTGCAACCCGCATCCAGCCTTGCGCTTTCCAGTCATCCAACAGGCGCTCGAAGGCGGACAGCAGCTTCATTCCCTCGAGCTCGGCGTGCAGCGTGTAGACGTGGCCAGCGGGCGGTCCTTCTTCCGTGAGCTGCAGCAGGTGCGCCACCGGATCCGCATCGAGGATGTCCGCGCGCCCCATGAGCTCATCCAGGGTAGGCAACGTGGTCGGTAGTTGCGGGCAGCGAATCGCGCGCCCTCCGATCAGCGGCAAAAAGGGTTCTTTTCCACGCGTGTCCGAGGCATATCGTAGTCCCAGGCCTTCGGTGAGATTGAAAGCGGTCGCATTCATCTGCCAGCCGGCGGCGCCATGCACCTGGGCGTGCTCGCCGAAGATTTCCCCGAAGCGGTCGGCGGCGCGCCGCATCTCCCGTTCGGTCCAGGCGGGGTCCGCGGTGGCGACATGGTCCTGCCAGCGAATGTGGTCGTAGCAGTGAATACCGACTTCATGCCCGGCAGCGCGCACGGCAAGCAGCTGCTCTCGGCAACGTCGGCCAATATCGGGGCCGGGAAGTAGGGTGCCGTAGAGCAGCGTCTTAAGACCGTAGTGGCTCACCACGGAAGTTCGCTGAACCTTCTTCAGGAAACCCGGCTTGAACGCGCGGCGTAACGCGCGCCCGGTATGGTCCGGACCCAAACTAAATAGAAAAGTGGCGCGAACCCCGTGTCGATCCAACACGCTGAGTAATCGCGGCACGCCTTCGCGTGTGCCCCGATAGGTGTCGACATCGATTTTCAGCGCGAGGTGCATCCTTTAGCGCGGCAGGCTCGAAGGCCTGGTCAGTTGGACGGGCTGGCCATCGTTCCGTCGGGTCAATTCCCGTGCGAAGGCCGCCGGGTCGGTGGCAGTGCCCTCGATCTCCAGGCTCAGGATCTCCAGCATTTTGCCGTCTCCAGCGCCGACCCACAGCCGATCCTCAAGTCCGAGCAGCTGGCCGGCGCGCAGGCCGCCGGCGGAGCCGCCCTCATTGCGCGTTCGAGTGATCTTGATCAGCCGCGAATCAAGCGCTGTCCACGCACCGGGATAGGGAGGCGCCACCGCGCGCACCAGGTCATGAATGCGTTTGGCGTTTGCTGTCCAGTCGATGATGCCGTCCTCGGGCGTGCGGCGCCCGAAGTAACTGCCCTGTGATAGATCCTGCGGTTGCGCGGGCGCGGTGCCGGCGATCAATCCGGGCAGTGCGCGCTTCAACACGCGGCCTGCCGCCTGAGTCATCTTCGCAAAGACCCAGATTGCAGTCTCATCCGGTGGGATTGGAACGGCTTCTCGATCGACGATAGGGCCGGCATCGGGACGCTCCTCCATGTAGTGCAGGGTCACACCGGTTTCGGTTTCGCCACTGACGATGGCCCAGTTCAACGGTGCGCGCCCGCGATACTTCGGCAGCAAGGATCCATGCATGTTTAACGCGCCGCGAGGGGCGAGTGCCAGCAATTCGGGGCGCAACATTTGCCGGAAGTAGAATGAAAACAGAAAGTCCGGTTGCGCGGCGCGTACGCGGTTCATTACGTCAACGCAGTTCGGCTCGGCGGGCATGAGAGTCTCGATTCCATGGACCCGGGCCAGCTCCGCCACGCTCGCGAACCATCGCGTCTCATACAGATCGTCGGTATGAGTAACAACCAGTGGCACCTGCACGCCATTGTCTAGCAGCGTCGATAGACACTGCACCCCAATCTCGCTGTACGCGAAGACAACGGCGCGCGCGCTCATTCAACGGTCTCGCGGCGACGTTCGATCTTGAACACGGGCACGGTCTGCGTCTCGATCCCGTCCTCCATCACGGCCGCGATCGTGTACCGCGGCCGCTGGCGTACCTGCTCATAGATACGGCCGATGTACTCGCCAACCACGCCCAATCCCAGGAGCAACATGCCGATCAGGAAGAATGCGATGCCGAACAGGGTGAACAGGCCCTCGACCTCGGGGCCTACGATCAGGCGTCGAACCGCGAGGATCAAGACGAAGCACAATGAAGCCACTGCCGTCAGCAATCCGATCATGGAGAAGAACTGCAGCGGCGCCACCGAGAAGCCGGTCATCAAATCGAAGTTGAGCCGGATCAATCGGTAGAACGAATATTTGGACTCACCTGCGACGCGCTCCGCGTGGCCGACTTCAATCTCGACGGGATGGCGCGCGAATGCATAACCCAGCGCCGGCACGAAGGTGCTCACTTCATTGCAGCGATTGATCGCGTCGACTACGTTTCGATGATAGCCGCGCAGCATGCAACCCTGGTCCGTAATGCGGATCTGCGTGGTGCGCTCGCGCACACGATTGATGAGGCCGGAAGCGCTTTTGCGCCACCAGGCGTCCTGTCTCATCTTGCGCACGGTGCCCACATAGTCGGCGCCGGCATCCATGGCGGCCACGATGCGGCCAATCTCCTCCGGCGGATTCTGAAGGTCCGCATCGAGCGTGACCACGTAAGTGCCGCGCGCGCGGGCAAAGCCGGCCATGATGGCCATGTGCTGCCCGGCGTTTCGAGCCAGGATGATGACGCGTGTGACCTCGGGGCGCTTCTCGAACTGGTCTCGTAAAGCGCTCACCGAGTGGTCTGTGCTGCCATCATCTACAAAGATGATCTCATAGGGCAGATGCAGCGCATCGAGCGAGGCGTACAAACGCTCGAACAGTTGTGGCAGTCCGGGTTCCTCATTAAAAATCGGAATGACAACCGATAGTTTGATGGTGGGGCTTGGATTGTTCATTGGTGGCAGTTCGCCCGCAGAATTGCAATGAAGGTTTCGCAGACGCGGCTCAGGTCCGCGAGCGTCATCTGCGGAAACAGCGGCAACGTCAGGATGTTGCGGCCGACGTATTCGGCGTGGGGAAAATCGCCCGGTTTCCAGCCTTGCTTGCGGTAGAGCGAGAACAGATGAATGGGCGGATAGTGAACGCCGGAACCAATGCCGGCCGCGTTCAACTGTTCCATGATGGCGGCGCGCCGGACTTTCATGCGCGGCTCCGGCAGGACCACCTGGAACATATGCCAGTTGCTTTGCTGGAAATCCAGGACGGGAAGCCAAGCGCCTAATTCACGCTCCACCGGCTTTTGCAGGCGCTCGAAGTAAGTCTGTGCCAATGCCAGGCGTTTGGCGTTGAAGGACTCCAGATGCTGCAGCTGTCCAAGGCCCACTCGCGCAGCGACGTCGGTGAGATTGAACTTGCCGCCCAATACTTCCACATCCATGCCGTCGAAGCCCGTCCGCACTACACCCTGTAGTCGATACTGTTCGGCCAGCTTCGCTTCTGCGTCGGTGTTCAGAACCAGACAGCCGCCTTCGATAGTCGTGAGGTTTTTATTGGGGTGGAAACTGAAAGACACGAGATCCCCGAAGGAGCCGATGCGCCGGTCTTTCCATCGAGAACCCAGGGACTGCGCGGCGTCCTCGATCACGCGCAGCTTGTGTTTGTCGGCGATCGTATAGAGGCGATCGCGATCCACGGGCAGTCCCGCCAGATCGACGGGGATAATGGCGCGCGTTTTAGGAGTAATCGCATCTTCGATGCGGTCCAGGTCGATATTGCGCGTCACCGGGTCGATATCGACGAACACGGGTCGCGCACCGACCTCAAGGATGACGTTGCTGGTCGCCACCCAGGACAGCGGCGTGGTGATGACTTCATCACCCGCGCCAATCCCGGCGATGCGCAGGGCGATTTCCATGGTACAGGTGCCGGAGTTGAATGCCCGCACGGGACGGCCGCCGAAATACTCGCTGAGTTTCGATTCGAAGGTTTTGACCTGCGGGCCCGAAGTGATCCAACCGGAGCGCAACACCTCGGCGACGCCCGCAATGGTTTCCTCGTCGATCGAGGGCCGTGTGAAAGGCAAAAAGGCGTTCATGAACGGGCCACCATAACGACTCCAACCATAATGACGAACACGCCCAGAATGCGCTGGACGTTCGGGATCTCGCCGATCAGCCACCAGGCTAAGACAATGTTGATGAGATACCCCATGGACAGCAGCGGATAGGCTTGTCCCACGGGCACTCGCGACAGACCGATGATCCACACCACCACGCTGACGCCATACGCCACCAGCGCCCACCACAGCGCCGGAACCGCGAACACGCTGAGCAGTTGGTTCCATTCCGGGGGTATCAAGCGCATTGGACCGATGACGCGTGTCGCGGCTTTCAGTCCCAACTGCGCGAAGGCATTGAGCACCACGCCGATCGATATAATTGCAAAATCCGAGAGCTTCATAGGGATATCAGCGCTTCAGTGAGATCATCTGCATGAGCCATTCGCGCTTGTTATCGCGCGTTTGTTCGGCCTGAACCGGGATGAACCCCAGCGAGGGTGCGCACCACATCCGCGTTTTACGCTTCGAGCCGCGGCGGTGACTCACGTAAACGACGGCGTCCAACTCGCCTAGCACCGTCTTGATCCGTGCGGTGCCTTCGTTTGTGTAGTCGTAAGTCTTGAGTTCATTTTTGTCGACCAGCGAGTAATTGACCGGCGTTCTGCCACGGATCAGGTCGTGCATTAGCGCAATCTGAATCGACATCGGATCTTGCACGCCATCGATCAGAGCAACGTCCACCGGTTGCTGTTCTTCGACGCCTTTGACGCGGCGGAGAGTCCAGTCGAAGTCGTAGCTGATGTCCCGGCTGACGCTTTTTGAGCCGTCGTCGCCGCGATACTGCAACGGCTGCACGCCGGCGTCCGTGAGCGAAAAGGTGCTGGTTTGGAGAATGTCATTGCCCAGGAAAAGACGAAACAGGCCATGGGCTCGGCTGCGCGAGGTATACGTGTAGCGGTCGCCATGCTCGCGCTTCAGTTCAAGATGAGTGCTGCCGGCGTCGATGCCCCGATACACCACATCGTAAGATGCCGTGAAGGGCTGCAGAGTGACCTTGTCGACCGACGCCGCAGCGCCGGCCGCGAGGAGCGTGCAGAGCGCAAAACTGACGATTGATGTTTTCATCGGTGCGCAACGACCTCCAGCACGAACAGCAGCGCGACAACGACTGCTCCAAGTGAGGTGACCAGTACGGCGCCGGCAGCGCAGTCCTTGACGATGCGGATCTCAGGATGCTCCTCCGGGTGCAAACGATCCGCCAGTTGCTCGACGGCGGTGTTGAACAGTTCCGCGGCAATCACCGCGGCGCTGGTGATGGCGATGAGCGCGCACCACACCAACGGCGCTCGCAGCATGAGCAGCGCGATTAACACGACCACCAGAATGAGCGTCTGCGTCTGCAAACTCCTTTCGTTTCTCAAGCCATGGCGAATTCCCGCCATCGCGAACCGGATGCGGCGCCAAAGCCCTCGGTTCTTTAGGTGTCGCATCGTACGGCTCCGTCAAAACGACCGGTGGTAGTTCAGCATGAGGCCGCCGTCGGCGGGCGTCAGCATCAAGGAACCCAGCCGCTCGCGCTCCTGAGAATCCCGTCGATGCATCACGAACTGCGCGGAGGCCAGTCCCACGGCCGCACCAGCGACGGTGTCGGATAACCAATGCGCATTGTGTTTGATGCGCTCATACGCGGTGGCGGCGCCGATGCCATAGCCCAGGGCGCGACGCACCCACCGGTACTCGTCATTGCCCGATTCCGCCAGCACGCCACCGATGGCGAAAGCGGCGGTCACATGCATCGACGGAAAAGCGCTTCCGCCTTCGCGCCAGGCATTGACATCAAGGGTTTCCGCTGGCCGTTGGCGGCCGGCGGCGAACTTGAGCGCATAACTCGTCACGCCGCCCAAGCCCGCGGCCTCCAGCATTGACCAGGTCTCACGGCGTCCCCAGCGATCGCGGGTGAGTCCTGCGTAGGCGGCGGTGCCGATGAGCGCGGCCAGGGGCAAAGCTGCGTCTTTAAGATCTTCGCCGTTGTGCGTGCCACTGGCGTTTTGAGAATTCAGAAAATGGTCGCGCACATCGCGATCGTAGGCGTGCGCGGCGGCGGTGGCCGCAATGGCGCTGCCCAGGAACAGCCAATTGTCCCGATCCCAGTGCAGCGGCGCCAGTACATAGTCCTTTGCATCGGTGGCAGTTTCCTGAATCAAACGGCCGGTCGAGTGCGCAGGCCGTGGCCCATCCTTTCCTTCGGATTCGGCTGCGACCACGCCGGTCCACAGTATCGTAAGGCAAATGAGCCAACCGCGCATTTGAGTCATGATCGATACGCCTTATGCGACCAGGTCTTGTGCATCCCGGACCCGCTCGCGGTAGGAGTCGAAGATGCGCTCCAAGGCCTCTTGCATGCCGATGTGTGGGCGCCAATTCAAATCTGCGCAGGTGTTGACGATATCGGGCACGCGGTTCTGTACGTCTTCATACCCCGCACCGTAATACTCGCCGGCCGTGACATTGATCAATTCCACTTCCCGGGCGGAGCGCGAATACTCGGGATACTTCGCGGCCAACGCCAGCATGGTCTGCGCCAACTCGCGCACCGAGAGGTTGTTCTGCGGATTGCCGATGTTGTAAATCTTCCCGCTCGCAATGCCGTCTTTGTTTTCGATGATCTTCATCAGCGCATCGATACCATCGTCGATGTGCGTGAATGAGCGCTTCTGCTTGCCGCCGTCCACCAGCTTGATGGGTTCGCCGCGCACGATGTGACCCAGGAACTGCGTGAGCACGCGGGAGCTGCCTTCCTTGGGGGTGTTGATGGAGTCCAGTCCCGAGCCGATCCAGTTGAACGGGCGAAACAGCGTGAAATCCAGGCCGCGCTCGAACCCATAGGCATAGATCACGCGGTCCATCAGTTGCTTGGAGCAGGCATAAATCCATCGTTGCTTGGCGATCGGTCCGTACACGAGCTTCGATCCCGCCGGATCGAAGGCTTCATCGGCGCACATGCCATAGACTTCCGAGGTCGAGGGGAACACCAGGCGCTTTTTGAATTCCACCGCGGCGCGGACAATCGGCAGATTGGCCTCGAAGTCCAGCTCAAATACCCGCAGCGGCTCGCGCACGTAGGTCGCGGGCGTGGCAATGGCGACCAGCGGCAGGATCACATCGCATTTCTTGATGTGGTAGGCGATCCACTCCCGGTTGATGGTGATATCGCCTTCAAAGAACTGGAATCGTTTGTTCTCCCGGAGGTCTTCCAGGCGATCATCGCTCATGTCGATGCCATAGACCTGCCAGTCCGTGGTGCGCAGGATGCGACTGACCAAGTGGTGGCCGATGAAGCCATTGACGCCAAAAATCAGGATTTTTTGCATGGGAGTTACTGCCTGGCTATTGCAACCAAGGTCCGTTCGGAATGGATCAGTCGCATGGGAAGATTCATCTGACGCAGCTCCTCGTAAATCGCGGGGCTCATGAGCGCGATGGCGTCGGCGTCGAGATTCCATCGGGAGGCAAATGCCGGCAGGTCTTCGATGAAGCGCCACGGCTCCTGCTGCAGCCCGAAATCCAGCTCGCCGCGATAACCCACCAGCGTGCAGGTTCGGTTCAGGTAAAACGGCAGCGATTGCCTGTAGTCACGCACGCAATACAAGCGCGTCGCGTCCGTCAGATGTGGGTGCATGTGCGAGAGAACGGCCGCGACGTTTTCGCGTTTGGGGAGCTTGGTGATGCTGGGCAGTACAAGATAGGTGAAGGACATGGTCCCCGCGGCCGCAACAATTGCGGCTGTTATGAGGCGGCCGCGGTTTGCGATGAATGCAGCTGCTACCGTGCCCGCCGCCGCAAGCCAAAAGGCGGTAATCATTCCGGGCGCGGCGTTTCCAGCTGACTTTTCGAGCCACGCCGCGGCGCCTGGCCAAGTGCCAGCCACACTGGCGGCGATGGCCAAGAGCACCCAAAGCCCTGCCGAGATCGCGAGCGCCCGCGCCACTCGTTTCTGCGGCAGGTTCACGAACAATCGACCCGCGAGGAGAGCCAGCGCCGGAAAAATCGGCAGGATGTAGGGGGCGAGTTTTGACTGTGAGAAGCTGAAGAACAGGAAGATGAACACGGTCCAGATCGTGAGCACCTGCACGACGCGATCCTTCGCCCGCCAGGACCGCCAGGCATCCGCTGCCAGCGCAGGCAACAGCGGCGTCCAGGGCAAAAATCCGACCAGCAGAATGGGAATGAAAAACGCGTCCGATTGATAGCGGTCGTGGACGCGCGTCAAAAAGCGTTGAAAGTGCTCGTGGACGAAAAAGAAATGCGCGAACTCGGGATTGCTTTGCGAAACCTTGAGCACCCAAGGACCCGCGAGCACCAGAAGCGCGATGACACTCCACCACGGTTGCGATCGCAACAGCAGCTTCCAGTCGCGGCTGACGAGCAGATACAGTCCCGCGACCGCCAGTGGAATGAGAATGCCGATAAGACCTTTGGAGAGAAACGCCAACGCCACGCCCACGGCCAATAGAGCGACGCCCGGCCTGCAGCGTTCGGGATGGTCTTTGTCATGGATCAGCCACACGAGTCCCGCCAGCGTCAGCTGCAGGGCAAAGGTCAATCCCATGTCGAGCGTTGTCAGGTGAGCCAGCGCGACGTACAACAACGAACCGGCTTGCACGACCGACGCCGCGAGCGCGGTCATCGGACCATAGAGCCGCCACGCGAGCCAAAACGTCAGCAGCACCCCTAAGAAACCGGTGAGCGCCGTCCACAGCCGTGCGGACCATTCCGAGGTGCCGAAGACTTCATACGCGGCGGCCGTCGCCCAATACTGCAGGGGCGGCTTCTCGAAATACTTGATGCCATTCAGGCGCGGGGTCACCCAATCGCCCGAGACCGCCATTTCACGCGGGATCTCGGCGTAGCGCCCCTCATCCGGTTCGAGCAGTCGATGTCCGCCGAGCGTGCCGAACCAACCCGCGATGAATACCGCGAGGATCATCGCCATCGCGATGGAGCGTCGCACCAAAGCGCTCATGGTGAGCGATGACTCAACAGCACATAGCGTCGCCCGCCTGGCGCTTCGTAGGAATAGTCGACGCTGAAGTCGGTGCGGCCCGCGAACGGGCCGAGATCCGCGGATGAGTTTGCGGCTGATTGGGTGACGCCCGTGCGCAGGAACTGCATCCACCGCGACAGTGTCCAGCGCTTCTTGTCCGCGAGCGCTAATACTTGCGCCTGCGGAGTCGTCTGTAGGTAGGTCAGCAGCGGTTCAAAACCGGCGTTCGGCGCCTGGTCCCCATAAAAAACCCGTTGCGGTTTTGCTTTGAGGTAAAGGTCGACCCACGCGAGGGTGGTCTCATCCGGCCGCCACAGCACCAGCGGCCCGTGCGAACGCGCCGCTTGCGTCCCGGCCGCGACCTCGGATAGGTCCTGCCAGCGATTCGCCGTGGCATACAAAGGTAATACACCGAGCGACAGCAACAGTGCATACGCCAGCCCCAATCGGGTCAATGCCGGCACTCGCCCGAGCGCCGGCGCGCTTGGTGTTTGCAGAACTGTCAAAAGCACTCCCATGCAGACCAGAGGCCCAATCACGCCCAGGGCGCTGAATTGATGCGCCGAAATCTGTAAGACGAGCGTTCCCAGAAAAACAATCGCGGCGAGGGTGGCTATCAGCCCCCGGGTGAGGGTCACGGCGCGCCGAGCCCCTGGGGACGCCTGGGTTTTGGGGTCCACGGACCACAGGGCGATCAAGAGGGCGAACCCCGCCAGGCTGGGCGCGGCGTAGATGCCGCGCGCCGTTGCCAAGAGGGACAAAATCACTAGACCGGGCAGGATGGCGCATACGGCAAACCGCCACGCCGCACGTTCGGGAGAATCGGTTCTTACAGCCGTCCATGCCCGCCGCGTCGCGAACCAGGCCACGGCGGTCCAGGGCAGCACATACAGCGGCAGTTCGATGAAATACTTACCGGGCGAGTTGTGGTGCGCGCCCGTGTATGCGTAGCGCGCCTCCGCCGCCACCGGAATCGCCCGCCCCACCAGGTTGTGCCAGAACAGCACGCGCAAGGTCTGCACGCCATCCGGGGTCGCGACGATCTGCCAGATCCAGATCCCGATGCAGGTGACGGGAATCAGCGCACCCGCCCACAGCTCCCAGCGCAGCAGCTCGCGCAGCCGGCGTTGCCACAGCAGAAACACGATGAACGTGCTCAAGGGCACCAACCACGCCGCAAAATTCTTGCCGAAGAACGCCAGCGTCAGGCCCACATGCATGAGCAGATAGCCCTGCAAGCGCGGCGAGGACTCAAGGGCGGTGAGTCCCCGATACGAACCTAACAATGACAGGCACACACCCGCGATCGTCAGCGCATCGCAGGCGAGCCAGATCTGCGTTTGATAGACGAGCGTGAAGGTGGCAAAGCTCAACCCACCCAAGAGCGCCGCCCCATTGCCCGCCATGGCGCGCGTCAGCAGCATGATCGAGCCGCACGCCAATAGCGCATACAGCAGCTGGGGCAATCGGCTCGCGGCAGGACTCATTCCCAGCGCCTTCACGCTCTGGGCGGCCACTCGATAAGTCAGCGTCGGCTTCTCGGCAAAGGTGCGTCCTCCCAGCTCGGGCAGCAAATGCTCGGGGTGATTGGCGATCGACTGCACCAGCGCGGCTTCGCGCGGCTCATCCGGCCGCCACCAGCCGCGCGCGAACAGACCCACGCCCCACAACGCGATCAGGGCGAATACCGCCAGCAGGGATACGATCCGATGGTTTTGCAACACGGTCGCGCAGTGTCAGCGTGTTTGCATAGCCGAGGCTTAGCCAGGCGCTAATTTTTAGCTAAGGCAAGTGCTTCGATACTGGCGCCATGAAATTGGCCTTCGGCAAAACCTTTCGTGTTGCATTACTGGCGGCGAGCACGGCGCTTTGGGGCGCATCGTGTGTTTCCTATAAGCCGCGACCGCTATCGGGTGCGGAGCTCGAGGCGCAACTGCAATCCCCCGACCGCGAGCAATTGGGTCGCGATGCCTCGCAGTTCAAGCATCCGTTACTCAAAGCGGTTGAGTTGGATTTCACGAAGCCCCTGACAGGCGACGAGCTTGCCATCATCGCCGTCATTGCCAGCCCCGATCTACGCGCTTCACGGACCAAACAAGGCGTGGCCGATGCGCAAGTTTTTGAAAGCGGCCTGTTGCCCGATCCGCAGATCAGCGCCGGGTTCGACAAGGTTCTCTCGCCGGATGACCCGTCGATGACCACCGCTTATGCAGGTTCGCTCTCGCTCGATATTCTCGGCGCGCTCGTGACACGCCGCACGGAACGTCGCATTAAACAAACCGCCGCCAATCAGATCCGGAATGACATTGCCTGGGAGGAATGGAGCACCGCCGGCCAGGCGCGGCTGCTGGCGCGGCGCCGTTTTTATCAATCGCAGGCGGTCGTCTTGACGCGCGAGGCCTGGAATGCTGCCGAACGCGCCCTGCGGCGGGCGCTGTCTGCCGCTCAGGACCGCGATGTGAAAGGCGATGAACTTGAGACTCGCAGAATTGCCGCCGCCGATGCGCGCGAGAAGGCGCTCACGGCCGAGCGCGACGCCGATGCCACGCGGCTCGATCTGAACAAGTTGCTGGGGTTTAAACCCGAAGAACCCTTGGCCCTGGCGCCGCCGCCGGAGTTGCAGCCGTGGGAAAAGCCCGATGCGGATGCGCTGTTCGCCAAGGCGCGCCGGCAGAGGCTGGATCTCAACGCGCTGGAGGAAGGCTACGCCAGTCAGGAAGCCACGCTGTATCGCGCGGTACTCGGCCAGTACCCGCGGCTGGGCATCACGCTCAACCGGGCGCGCGATACGAGCAATGTGCATACCTTCGGACCTGCGGTTAACTTCGATCTACCGCTGTGGAACCGCAACCGGGGCACGATCGCTACCTCCAAAGCCAATCGGGAGCAACTGCGCGCCGAGTTCATTGCCCGGCTGCATCAGACTCGCGCGGAGATTGCGGCGCTGGTGGCCGCGCTGGACCGTGACGAACGGACGCGCAGCACACTGCAGGCGCAACTACCTGCCATCGACAGCATCGCCGTCGCTTTTGCCGAGGCCGCCGCCCGTCACGACGTCACCCAAACGGATGCCGATGCCGCGCGCGCCACCGCCATCGACAAACACCTGGCGCTACTGATGCTCGAACAATCGTGCGCGGAGCAACGCATCGCGTTGGCGCTCGCTACCGGCTCTCCCTTGTCTGACTCAATCGACCTGCCATGAAAATACAGTCTTTGAATTTCATGCTACTACCGGCGCTCATTGCGTTGTCAGCCTGCCATCCCGCAGCCGACGAGGAAAGCGCCGCGCCCACTGCTACCGTGCAGGTTCAGCCGGTGCGCAGTCGTGACTTCGAGGATCGGCTGACAGCCTACGGAAGCGTGGAGTTCGCTCCTGCACAGACGCATGCGGTTATTGCGCAGGCGGAATCGCAGGTGGCTGAAGTTTGGGTCTCACAAGGCACTCAGGTCAGGCAGGGGCAGAATCTGCTGCGCCTGCGCCCAACGGAGGCGACTCGCGTGGACGTCGATAAAGCCCGGCGTGATGCTACGGCGGCTGCGACCGAGGCCGCGCGGATCGGCCGCCTGTTCGACAAGGGACTGGCGACGAATTCGGAGCTGGAGACCGCGAAAGCGAATGCGGCCAGCGCCGCGCAGTTGCGCGACAGTCTCGCCGCGCGAATCGGCGATGGGATCGTCCTGCGCGCGCCGAGCGCCGGCATCGTGGACGGATTGACGGCGCAGCCCAATGACGTCGTCGCCGCCGGTACGGTCATCGCACGCGTTGCCGATGCATCGGCCGCGCGGGTGCGAGTTGGATTGGAGGCCGAGGATGCCGGGCGGGTGCCCGTTGGAGCTGCTGTACAAGTGGCGGGTCTCGCACCGGGAGCAAAGACGGTGGCGTCGCGCATCGATGACATCGATCCGCGCGTGGATCCGCAATCACGACTGGCGTCAGCTTTGGTCACACTCCCCAAGACCGCAGGACTTGCAACCGGGACTGGCGTTCGAGCGAACATTGTCATGGACATGCATCGCAATGCGTTGGCTGTACCACGCTCTGCCGTTTTATATGAAGGTGATGCCTCTTATGTGTACGTGGCAATCGCAGGGCAAGCCCACCGGCGCGCTGTAAAAACCGGACTGCAGGACGATACGGATATCGAAATCACCTCGGGCTTGCATGAGAATGAACCCGTCGTCGTGAGCGGCAACTACGAGCTGGATAACGGCATGACTATTCAGGTGGCATCCGCTTCGTCCAACCCGTCGCCCGCCACCGGCCGCAAACCGTGAACGTGAATCGCTGGCTCGCCACGCACCGCCGCTCGGTGCTGTTCTTGATCGCGGTAGCCGCGCTCGGCGGCGTCTTGGCCGCCTGGAACTTACCCGTCGCCTTGTTTCCAAAGATCGACTTCCCACGAGTCGCGGTGACGGTGGATTCGGGAGACCGTCCGGTGGATCGCATGGTGGTGGAAGTCACGCGGCCCCTGGAACAGGCGTTGCGCTCGGTGCCGGACGTCGCCGGCATCCGCTCCACGAGCTCGCGCGGGTCGGCGGAACTGTCCGTGAGCTTCAACTGGGGCATCGACATGACCGCCGCTCAGTTGCAGGTGGAGTCGGCCATCCACTCCGTCGTCGCCGACCTGCCGGCACGCACGCGTTTCGAGGTGCGCCGCATGGACCCTACCGTGTTTCCGGTGCTGGGCCTGACGCTCACCTCGAGCACGCATGACTTAGCCGCGCTGCGTCACTTGGCTTTGTATCAGCTGCGGCCCATCCTGTCGGCGGTGCCCGATGTTGCTCAGGTTGAAGTGCTGGGCGGCGATGTCATGGAGTATCAGATCGCCCTCGAACCCGCCCGGCTGCGGGAAGCCGGGTTGTCGGTCGATGATGTCAACCGCGCGTTGACCGCGAATAACGGTGCAAACGCCGTCGGCCGCCTCGAAGACCGCTATCGCCTCTATCTCACATTGACCGAAAGCCGGCTGCGCAGCCTGGACGATGTGCGGCAACTGGTCATTAAAGCAACCCCACGCGGCGCGATTACGCTGGGCCATATTGCGCAAGTACAGATGGGTCACGCGCCCCTTTGGACGCGAGTCACCGCCGATGGCCGCGATGCCGTGCTCATCAACATCCGCCAGTCTCGCGGCGCGAATGCCGTCAACCTGACCAAGGCTGTGCGCGCGCAATTGGCGGCGCACACCGCGGAACTACCGCGCGATGTGAAGATCGGCACTTTCTATGACCAGTCCGAACTGGTGTCCGCCGCGGCGGCAAGCGTGCGCGATGCCATTCTGATCGGCGCGGTGCTGGCCGGCATCGTGTTGCTGCTTTTCCTGCGCAACTGGCGGCTGACGCTGCTCCTGGCCGTGGTGTTACCGGTGGTGCTGGCCATTACGGCGCAGTTACTCAGCGTGTTCGGCATGAGCCTGAACATCATGACGCTGGGCGGCATGGCGGCCGCGGTGGGCCTGATCGTCGATGACGCCGTGGTGATGGTCGAGCACATGGTGCGCAAACAGCAGGAGGATTCCGCGCGCCGGGAAAGTTCGCTGCTGCCCGCGGCGCAGGAAATGCTGCGTCCGCTGCTGGGTTCCTCCCTCGCCACGGTGGTCATCTTTGTGCCGCTCGCATTCCTGTCCGGCGTGACAGGCGGATTCTTCAGCGCGCTGGCGCTCACCATGGCCTGCGCGCTGACGGTGTCCTTTCTGGTTGCCTTGCTGGCGGTACCGCTGCTGACAGACTGGTTGAGCCACGCGCGGCAGTCGGAAGCTGCGAGCCATCAGCCACAATGGTTCCAGCGCTTCAGCGACCGCTATGCGGCGCTTGCCGGCGCGGCCCTGAGATACCCGATGCGCGTGCTGATCGCGGTGGCAGTTCTGCTGATCCTGGGCGGGCTGGCTTTCTGGCGCTTGCCATCGGGTTTCATGCCGCCGATGGATGAAGGCGGATTCATTCTTGACTATCGCGCGGCGCCGGGCACATCGCTCGCCGAGACCGACCGCCTGCTGCATCAGGTGGAAGACTTGATCCGCGCCACACCTGAGGTGGCCACCTATTCGCGCCGTACGGGCCTGCAGCTCGGCGGCGGACTCACGGAGGCAAACGAAGGAGACTTCTTCATCAAACTGAAGCCGCCGCCGCGCCGCGACATCGAGGCTGTCATGACGGACCTGCGTCAGCGCATCGAAAGCCAAGTGCCTGGCCTGCCAATCGAGATCCTGCAACTGATGGAGGACCTGATCGGCGATTTGACGGCCGTGCCACAGCCTATCGAGGTCAAACTGTTCGGCGCGGACCTCGCGCGACTGCAGAAGCTGGCGCCGGAGGTCGCAAACAAACTGCACGACATCAAAGGACTAGTGGAAATTCAAGATGGATTGCGCGTCGCGGGCGATGCGCTAGAAGTGCGCGTCGATCGCCCGAGGGCGGCGTTGGAAGGCATGGATGCAGACGGTATCGCACAGCAGTTGAGCGCCCTGATCGGCGGCAGCGTCGTAGGCCAGATCCAGTCCGGTGAGGAGTTGCTCGACATCCGGCTGTGGTCGCCCCAGGACCTGCGCACCCGCATCGAATCGCTGCAGGATTTGCAGCTCGCCGCGGCGGACGGACATACCTTCCCCTTAAGGAGAGTGGCTGACGTTCGCATCTCCACCGGCCAGCCGCAGATCGTGCATGAGAACCTTGAACAAATGATCGCCGTGACGGCGCGGCTTGAAGGTCGCGACCTGGGATCGGCCATCAAGGAGGTCAAAAAAACCGTCGCGGGCATGAACCTGCCGCGCTCCGTGCGCGTGGATTACGGCGGCCTGTATGCCGAACAGCAGCGCTCGTTCCGGGGGCTTGCCGCCGTGTTCGCGGCCGCCGTGTTGCTGGTGACGGCGCTGCTTTTGTATCTGTACGAGGAATGGGCCGTCGTCCTGGCGATTCTCGCGACCATCCTGCTTTCCGCGGCGGGCGTCTTCATCGGTTTGTGGGTCACGGGCACGGAACTCAATATCTCCGCGCTGATGGGTCTGACGATGATCGTCGGCATCGTGGCCGAAATCGCGGTGTTCTATTTTTCGGAACTCGCGATCCAACCGCGGCGCGATGCGGACAGCCTAGTCGATGCCGGCCGTTTCCGCCTCCGGCCCATCCTGATGACCGGCTCCATCGCCATCCTGGCGCTGCTACCCCTGGCGCTTGGCCTTGGGACGGGCTCCGCCATGCAGACTCCGCTCGCCATCGCCATTATCTCGGGCTTGGTTGCGGCGCTCCCTCTGGTGCTGCTGGTCATGCCGGCCCTCTATCGGGCACTCCACACCAGACGCTAATTCTTCGCTAAGCCTTCGCAGGAGAGAAGGTGTTTTGATCGTGATTTAGTCCCAACCACGGGAAACGGATCTTGCCTCGGATACTCGGTCGCTACTTCCTGCGCGAGGTGATCCTGACTTCGTTAGCGGTGACCGGAATCCTGTTCGCACTGCTGGTGGCCAATCAGCTGGCTGCCGTGCTTGAGCGCGCCGTGCAAGACGATTACCCACGCGCCGTTCTCTTCCAGCTTATCGGGCTCGGGGCTCTCCAATATGTGAGCATCATTCTGCCCGTCGGGCTGCTCCTGGGCGTGGTGCTTGCACTCGGCCGGCTGTATCACGACAGTGAAATGACTTCGATGGTCGCGTGCGGCGTGCGTCCCGTCGATCTGTATAAACCCATCGTCGGATTTGCCGTGCTCGTGGCCGCGATCGTTGCGTGGCTGACCCTATTCCTTGCGCCTCACGCCACCGCGGAAACATTTTCCCTACGCGGCATCGCCGCGCGCGCGGGACAGTTCGCGCCAGTGGCGCCCGGAAAGTTCCGCACCTTTGGCGGTGGGGATACCGTCGTATACGCAGAAGGCGCGAACCCGGACGGCACGCTCGCCAATGTGTTCGTCGAGCGCAATCGTGGGGATCGGGTCGAGGTAACCCTGGCGCGCCGTGCCCGGCATGCGGCCTCCCACGATGGATCGATGCAAATCATCACTTTGTATGACGGCGAGCGTTTCGAGGGCACGGCCGGGAAACCCAACTTCCGCATCATGCATTTCGCCGAGCAGGTGATTCCGGTGCGGGCGCATCCGCTCGGGGGCTCCGCGCAGCGGCTGGAAACCGTATCGTCCGGCGAATTGTGGCGATCTTCCGATCCGCAAAAGCGCGCGGAACTGCACTGGCGCATCTCACTGCCCATCATGTGTGTCGTGCTGACGGTGCTCGCAATTCCCTTGAGCCGCTTGAAGCCGCGCCAGGGGCGCTACTCGCGCGTGTGGCTCGCGGTCTTGATTTACTTTGTCTACTCGAACCTGATTTCCGCAGGCCAGGTCTGGCTCGGGCGCGGACTCATTCCGCAAGCCTTCGGTTTGTGGTGGGTGCATGCTGCCGTGGTGACAACCCTAGTGCTGGTCGTATGGCTGCCTGGCGCCGCTGCGCGTCTGCAAGCGAGGGCCGCGTGATCCCGCTGCTCGACCGCTACATCATGCGTCACATCCTGGGCTCGCTTGCGCTGGTGATGAGCGTGTTGATGGCGCTCGGCGCGCTGTTCATGTTCATCGATCAGCAGAGCGAGATCGGCGTGGGCAATTACGCCATGCTCGATGCGCTGATATTTGTGGCGCTGAACCTGCCGCAGCAGGCCCATGATTTCATGCCCGTCGGTGCGCTCATCGGATCGCTTCTGGGCCTAGGCGGACTTGCGGCCGGCAGTGAGATTACCGTGATGCGCGCCGCGGGCCTTTCACCGTTACGCATCGCCGCCTCGGCTGCGATGGCCGGACTTGTACTGATTGCGCTGGAGGGGTGTTTGGGCGAGCTGCTTGCCTCTCCGCTGCAGCATGTCGCGCGCCAGGAGAAAGCCTTCAGCAAGTATGCGGATGTCAGTAGCGGCGGCGGCCGGGAGGCCTGGGTGCGTGACGGCAACCTGATACTGAATGTCTCACGGCAGTCCGGCGATCGACAGTTCGATGGCATGCGAGTGTTCGAGATCACGGCCGATCATCATCTTCGGGCAATCGGATACGCGGCGCGCGCCATCGGCGGCGCCAGCAACGGCTGGCAGTTGCAGCGTTACGCGGAATCGCGCTTCTCAGACGAGCGTGTCACTGTTGGCGCGAGCAAAGAGCGGCGGCTGGACTCACAGGTCAGCGCGAGTTTCTTCGGCCTCGCCGTGGACGCGCCCAACGATCTTGATCTTCGGTCGCTGTGGAACATCATCCGCTACTATCAAACAAACACGCTGGATACCGGTCCCTATCTGTTTGCGTTCTGGTCACGCATCGCGCGCACGGTGGCCATCCTCTTCGCGGTGATTCTGGCCGTACCGTTCGTGTTGGGATCGATGCGTTCTTCCGGATCCGGTGCACGCACGCTCGTGGGATTACTTCTGGGGATGGGCTTTTTCCTGATGCAGCGGCTGACAGAGAGCGGTACGTTTGCCCTCGGACTTGATCCCACGCTGTTGGCGTGGCTGCCCACGGGACTGTTGGCGGCGGCGGCCGGGGGATTGCTACTTCGGGCGGCCAGGCGCTGACGGCAACTGCCCCAAACAACGGTTGCCTCCCAAACACGCACTTACCGCAAAGCGTGGTGCTCAGCCTACGATCAATTCCTCGCGTGCCACATCGGGCCGCTCGGGATCGTGCTCGACGGTGTTGAAGGAAACGAGCACGAACGGCCGGGTGCCCGTATTTTTGAAAGCGTGTGCGACGCCAGCCGGGAAGGAAAAGCGCCAGCACTCGTTTTCAGGCACGGGGACATCGTGTATCCCAGTTTCATCGCGGTATCGGACCAAGGCGGGGCCCAGTACCGCACTGACTTCAGTCCCGTGCAAATGCCGGTGGTTGCCGCGGATGGCGCCGGGTTCGGTCACCACGGCATGCACATTGCGCCATCCGGACAGCAATTCGGGTTCCAGGGGCTCGAAGATGGCCCCCCGAAGGTCGGTATGGACACGCAACTTGGCGATTTTGATACTCATAAGGGGCGACAGGATGCCGTCTTGCTTCGAGCCGCGCCATCCCCAGCGGAGGCCCATTACGACGCGATAGATTTCCTGAAAAGCACCGTCTAACCCCAAATGGGCCGGCGCCAGGGGTGCTAAGCCGACGCTAATTCAAAATCCTCACACTGGAACTCGTGCTGGCGAGACTTGGAAGATGCGCGTTCTGATCGTCGAAGACGACCCCATGATCGGGGCGAGCCTGGTGCGCGGGCTGACCGACGAAGGCTATGCCGTGGACTGGGTACGCGACGGGGCCCAGGCCGAGACGGCGTTGCAAGACCGGCTCAATGAGTTCCAGATCGTGCTCCTCGATTGGGGCCTGCCCCGGAAAACGGGCATCGAGGTCCTGCGGCACATCCGCCGCGCCGGCAACAACATCCCCGTGCTCATCATTACCGCCCGCGATGCGCTCGATGACCGCGTGGTCGGGCTGGATCAGGGAGCCGATGACTTCCTGGTCAAACCCTTCGAGCTGGTCGAGCTCAAGGCACGCATCCGCGCGCTCGCGCGGCGGCACGTTGGGCGTCTGGAGCCCGAACTCAAAACCGCATTTCTGACGCTCGATCCGGCCTCGCGCACCGTCATGCGTGAGGGCCGGCGGATTCGGCTGACCGCCCGCGAATATGCTTTGCTGCACGCCCTGATGCAGCGGCCCGGCACGCTATTGTCGCGTGCGCAGCTCGAATCGCGTATCTACGGATGGGATGACACCGTGGAGAGCAACGCAATCGAGTTTCTACTGCACGGTCTACGGCAAAAAATCGGCGGTGAGCAGATCGAAAACGTGCGCGGCGTCGGCTGGCGCATGGCGACCGGCCCATGAGATCGCTGCGCCGCCGGCTCTTGATATCCCTATGGGTCGCCGTATCGACGGTGGGCGTCCTGTCGGCCATTCTGGCCTATCGGCAGGTGAATAGCGAAGCGAAAGATTTCCTGGACCATCAGCTGCAACAGGTCGCCGCGATTGTCGCCGAGCAGACTGCCGGTGTGCCTCGATCGTTCAGAACCGATGAAGATATCGAGGTGGGCATTTGGGACGGTGCCGGCAAGCTGCAATACTCCTCAATGGATTCGCTGCGCATCCCGCTCGTGACGACGCCAGGTTTTACGGAGAGAAACCTTGGCACGGAGCGGTATCGCATCTATGCGACAGTGCTGGGTGGACGCCATATCGAGATCGCGCAGCCGGTCGATACGCGCGAGGACCAGGCAGAGTCCGCGGCGCTGGCTGCGTTTCTACCCGTGTTTGTTCTGCTGCCGGTACTCGCCATCGCCATTGCGCTCGTCATTCGCGCGTTGCTCCAGCCGGTGCGCGAAGTGGCGGCCGCTGTGTCGCGTCGCGATGTGCTGTCGAGTGAAGCCCTCGAAGGACAATCGTTACCGCAGGAGATCCTGCCCCTCGTTGAGGAAATCAATCGCCTGTTGGAGCGGCAAGGCCTGGCCGTTCAGCGCGAACGCCACTTCATCGCCGATGCCGCGCATGCCTTGCGCACGCCCCTGGCCGCGCTGCAACTGCAGACGGACGTCTTGGATGGGTCCGCCGATCCGCGCGAGCGCGCGGCGCGCCTCAAGGAATTGCGCGCCGGAATTCAGCGCGCGACGCGCCTGGCCGAGCAATTGCTGTCGCTCGCCAGGATCGAATCGGCCACGGAGGTCAATGGTCATGTCGTGAATCTGGACGAGGCGCTGCAGGAGGTGCAGGCGATCTATGCGCCGATCGCCACCGCAGCCGGCGTGACGCTCTCAATCGAGGGTGAGCCCGGAATGATCGTGCGGGGTGACACGTCGCGGGTGCTGCTGATCTGTGGCAATCTGCTAGACAACGCAGTCCGCTACACGCCGCCAGGCGGATGCATCGACTTGAAAGTCGCCAGCGATTCGACTGCGGCGCGGATCGAGATCAGGGATGAGGGGCCGGGCTTGCAACCAGACCAGTTCGAGCGGGTATTCGAGCGCTTCTACAGTGTGCCGGGCGATCACAGCACCGGAAGCGGCCTGGGGCTCGCAACCGTGGAAAGCGTCGTCAAACAGCTGGGCGGCCGGGTCAGCCTGCACAATCGAACGGATAGAAGCGGACTTGTTGCGCGCGTGCTGTTACCCCAAGCCTGAACAGGTTCGCTGTGAACCTAGGAGATCCGCTGACTCGCGATTGGTCCGTGGCACTCAAAACGTCCAACCTCAATCGAATCTGCAAAGGGAGTCGATGTGCGCGATCGGCACGAGGGCCTTCCAATCCGTACAACCGCCTGGTATCGCTTGCTGAAGCAACGTGACCAGCCCGTCCTTGCGTTCCTCGGATTTGGATTGCTCATCACACTGCTGGGTTTGGCATTCGCCATCCTCGGCAGCGAAGTTCTCGAAGGTGAGACCCACGCGTTCGACCTCCAAATTCTGCAGGCGGCCAAATCGCTGCGAGACGCATCCCCGGCTCTTGCGGAATCAATGCGCGATATCACCGCGCTCGGCAGCGTGGCCGTGCTGGTGGCGATCAGTCTGTTTGTCGCCTGTTATTTGCTGCTGCTGTCAAATCGCAGAATGGCGCTGCTGGTGGCCGCGGCCTCGTTGTCCGGTTCGCTCGCCGTGACACTGTTGAAAGCAGGCTTCGGCCGGTTGCGACCTGATCCGGCGCTTGCGCATATGGTGGTATCGGGCGCCGCATTTCCGAGTGCTCATGCCAGCATGTCGGCGGTGGTGTATCTGACAATCGCCGCGCTGATTGCGAGCCTTCGCTCATCGCGCACCGAACGCGTTCTGATTCTCACGACGGCGGCGCTACTGTCATTGTTGGTCGGCATCAGCCGGATCATTCTGGGCGTGCATTGGCCGACGGACGTGATCGCCGGCTGGACCTTCGGCACGGCATGGGCATTGCTGTGGGTGTTGCTGTATGAGGCGTTTGCACACCGAGTACGTCTGGCGGCAGTGGCGAATTCGTCACGTTGAAAGTTCCGCCGACCTTGCTTTGAAATCAAGCACCACACAGGTGCCTTGTTCCGGCTGGGATGAAAACTCAATCGTCCAGGCGAAGTGCCTGCAAATGCGCTGAATCAAATCGAGGCCGATCCCACCGCCAGGCGCCGCCATCCCTGAACGCGCCATGCGGGAGTACAGGTCGGCCAATTCCTCCTCGGACATACCGTGGCCGGGGTCTGTGATGACGACTTGCGATGCGGGTGTCGTGGCGATGCGGACGATTCCGCGGTCGCTGTTTTCAATCGCATTGCGAATGAGATTGCCGATCGTGGCGCGAACGATCTGTGCAGGCGCGTGAACGACCACGGGTGAATCGTTGTCCAGCTCAAAGGTTAACTCTTTGCGCTCGGCCAGGAATAGGTGGTCATGGGCAACTGCTGGAAGGAGTTGGTGGACGCTCACAGCCTCACTCGTTGCATTCAGTCGCGCAGGATCCTTGGCCAGGGCCAACAGCAGCGCGACCAGTTCCTTCATGTCTCGCGCGACACGCAGGATGCGCCGCAGATGCGGTTCGGTGGTGTGCTCCAAAATCTTGCTGTCCAGCGCCACCTCCGCAGTGCTGGCAATGACGGCGATCGGCGTGCGCAGCTCGTGACTCGTCATGTGAATGAATGCCAGCTCCCGTTCGATGAATTGATCGCTGCGTCTTAAATGCTCATTCAAGGCGCGCCCGATCACCATCGCCTCCTGCGGCGCGGACGGCGGCACTGTGATCACCTGCCCGCGCCGATCCGGATGCAGCGAGGCAATTTCACGCGCCATCGCCACCAGGGGTCGGACCAGCCGCCCAATACCAAAGTAGGTCGCTACCGACAGAAAAATGGCGAGCGCACCGGATGAGATTGCAATGGTCCAGATTAGCGACTGCTCGCTGTTCTCCATCTCGGAAATATCCAGCGACATGACGGCCTTCGCCGCACCGGCGCCTCGCACGAGCAATACAAACTGCCGGCCTTCGCGTTCAACTTCGTCGTGAACGCCTGCCGGCAAGTCAAATGGCGAAGGAATGTCGACGTTGTTGGAGGCGCCGTACAGTTGCAGCGTCGATGAATCCACCCATTGATAGTGCGCATCCTGCGCGCGCCGCGTCTCAAAGTGCGCGAACTCGTGCGCGAGCAGCGATTCCCACACACTTTGTTCCGCGCGTTCATTGACGAGATAGCCATGAGCCGCAACGGCGATCGAGAGAATGACGACATAGATGAGGACGCCGATGGTCAGTCGTTGGCGAAGGCTGGCCCGAGTGTTCACTGGCTTTGCGCCTCGGCCACGATGCAATAACCCACCTTGGGCAGCGTTTGAATCAGTTTCGTTTCAAAAGGACCATCGACGCTTTTACGGAGCTCGTAGATATGGGAGCGGAGCATGTCGTGGTCGGGTGGATCGTCACCCCATATGACGCGCTCCAATCTCTCGCGCGGGACCATGGCGGGGCTCTCACGCATCAGCACCTCCAATAGTTTGCGGCAAGCTGCGTGCATCCGCAGGGACGTCCCTGCGCGTGTGATGCCCTGCGTTGATAAATTAAACGTCAGATCTCCCACGCGAAGGACACGATGGCGGCCACGGCCGCGAGCGATCAGCGCTTCGAGGCGGACCTCCAACTCGGCCAACTCGAAAGGTTTGGTGAGGTAGTCGTCGACGCCGGATTTGAATCCGATGATTTTGCTTGGCAGTTCATCTCGTGCGGTCAGCATCAGCACGGGCGTGCTCAAACCCTTGTCGCGCAGTTGCCGCACCAGCTCAGGTCCATCCATTCGCGGCAGCATCCAATCGAGGATGATCGCGTCGTACACGCCTTCGAGCGCCCGGTGCAAACCCGATACGCCGTCTCGCGCGGCATCGAGACTGAAGTCTCTCGCTTCTAAATAGGAAAACAGATTCGAGACAAGGTCGCGGTTGTCCTCCACCACCAACACCCGAAAGGGCTGACTTTTCTGTGCCTTTTTACTATCCACGCAACGCGACCCCGACAACTTTCCGACGTGACCGGTGATAGTCTAATACGATCCATTCCTATTTGGGCTCGCCGCTTATCGCCATAGGCGCTCGCGCGTGCGGGCGATATTTCCCTGATTGCGCCGCGCCTATGAGTCTAGATCTGTCGGTTGTCATCCCTGTCTGCAACGAAGCCGACAATGTGGGCCCGCTCGCGCGGGAAGTTGCCGTCGCGCTGGGCGGGATTAAGTTCGAGATTCTGTTCGTCGATGACGGCAGCACCGACGGCACCGCGCATGCGGTGCGGGTAGCTCGCAAATCGATCTCCCATATCCGCCTGCTTCGGCATTCGTTCCGCAGCGGGCAAAGCGCAGCGGTCGACTCCGGCGTGCGTCACGCGCGCGCAGAGTGGATCGGTACGCTCGACGGCGATGGGCAGAACGATCCCGCGGATTTGCTGAGACTGCTGGCGGCGAGGTTGAAGGCGCAGAACCCCGCGATCGCGCTGTTCCAGGGCCACCGCACCACGCGCAAGGACAACGGTTTTCGCAAACTCCAATCGCGCATTGCGAATGCGGTACGTTCGACAATGCTCGGCGATGGCACGCCGGATACGGGGTGCGGCATCAAGTTGATGAATCGGGCGGCATATCTGGAGCTGCCGAGATTCGATCACATGCATCGCTTTCTCCCGGCGCTGTTTCTGCGGTCTGGCCATCGAGTCACCTCCGTGGCGGTGAGCCATCGGCCGCGCACGCACGGCGCCTCCAAGTACGGAATGTTGAACCGTCTCTGGGTCGGTATTGTGGACATCTTCGGCGTGATGTGGCTGAGGGCGCGCTGCCAGGCGGGACTCGAGGTGACCGAGGAATGAAGCACGCTTGTTCGTCAGGCGGGGCGGCGCGATTTGAGGTCGAGCCACAGGTTGTACAGCGCCACGGTCAATGGAAACGAGTTGGAAAGCACGCCGACCGAATCGTTCTTGCCGAAAATAAAGTAGCTCAAGACCATGATGCTGCCGGAGATGCTCATGTACCAGAACATCCTCGGCAGGGTCGGACGGCCGGCGCGACGCGAGGCGTGCAGCTGCACGAACCAGCGGCCGGCAAAGAGGAAGACGCCGACATAGCCGACAATTTTCCAGGGCGTGACGTTGATGCCCAGGATCTCAAAAAGCACGGTATTCAAAATACGCTCCCACGCAATTGCAACAACGGACCTTTCGCCTGGTGGCGAGCATGGCCATGACCGAACGAGTAAGACGTTGAACCACAGAGAAATCATTCGCGATCTGTGGACGATCGGCGGTTTGGCCTTGATGTTGATCGCTGCTGGTCTCGGGCTGCGCGATCCCTGGCCGGCCGACGAGCCTCGATTCGCGTTGATCGCCCACGACATGGTCGCCACGGGCCAGTGGCTGTTCCCACAGGTGGGCGGAGATCTGTACCCGGACAAGCCGCCGCTATTCATGTGGCTCATCGCAGCGTTCTACTGGCTGACTGGTTCACTACGCCTGTCGTTCCTCCTGCCTTCGCTGCTGGCCGGTCTCGGGACGCTCATGCTGGTCTACGATTTGGGCCGTCGCCTGTGGGGTCGAGAGGCCGGCCGCTGGGCGGCGCTGGCATTGCTGTTCGCCGTGCAATTTACTCTGCAAGCCAAGCGCGCGCAGATCGACATGGTGCTGGTGTTTTTCACCACGCTGTCGCTCTACGCGTTCTTGCGCTACTTGCTGTTGGGTCATGGAGTGAAATGGTGGGCGCTGGGCGGATTGGCGGCTGGGCTCGGCGTCATTACCAAAGGGGTGGGATTTCTTCCGTTCCTGGTGTTGTTGCCGTATGCCTACGCGCGACGCAAACAATGGACCTTGCCGCACGTCGGCACGGGTTGGACGTGGGCGATTGCGCCCGCCGCCTTTGTTGTAGCTATCGGCCTCTGGTTGGTGCCGATGCTGCTTGCGGTCGCCGGTAGTGGCGATCCATCGCTGATCGCATACCGAGATGAAATCCTGCTCCAACAAACCGCGCAGCGTTACACCGCTGCCTGGCATCACCATCAGCCGTTTTATTACTACCTGACGGTCATCGTCTCGTTATGGCTGCCGCTTGCCATTCTTGTTCCGTGGTTGGCGCCGCGATGGAAGGAAAAAGTTCTGGCGCACGATGCGCGCGTCCTGCTTCTGTTGGCGTGGATTGTTCTGGTCTTGATTTTCTTCAGTGCGAGCCCTGGCAAACGCGGTGTATACATCTTCCCCGCATTGCCGGCCTTGGCGTTGCTCTCAGGGGAGTGGCTCAAGCACTTGGCGCAACGAAAGGGCGTGCAGCGCGCGGGCGCCATTTTCTCAACTTTGGTTGTATTGGTATGTGCGGCGGCTTTTGTTTTTCTGACCTGGATACAGCCTGAACGCGCCGCTGAGCTGATCGAGAAAGCAGGGGGGAATATCCTGCCTCCACTGGCGGTCATTGCAGTGCTGGGGGCTATCATGCTTGCCGTGTTGAAAGCGCGGCGTGGACTGCTGGCCACAGCATGCGTAATGAGTATCGTCTGGCTGGTGTTCAGCGTCGTCGTCTCACCGCAAATCAACGGCGGGCGATCGGCTGGCAGTTTTGTTGACAAACTTGAGGCCGCCGCCGATCCAGCGCGCGACCTTGGGCTCGTGGGATACAAAGAACAGTTTCTGCTGCATCTGCAGCGGCCGATTGTGAACTTCGGGCACGCCCGCTGGCGTGAGGGTCCCGCGGAAACCTACGACGCCGCGCGCTGGTTGAACGAAGCGCCGAATCGCCAGCTGCTCGTTAACGAGAGTCAGTTGGACCCGTGCTTCATTTCCGCCAGACAGGCGGTGGACGTCGGATCCTCGAGCGGTGATCGGTGGATCCTGGTCAGCGCGCCAGCGTCCGCCGAATGCGCCCGGCAGGGCAGCCCCGACAAGGTTTTTCAGTACCGACCGCGCTGAGAAAATTCTTCGGGGTTTAGATCAAAACCCCGACATTTTCCCGACACTTCGCCTGCTAATCTAATACGAATCATTCTTATTCGTACTCCATTCGCATTTAGATTTCTCAACAGGTGAGGTTTTCCATGTCGAGCAAGATCTTCCGGGCAGGCGTGATCAGCCTGCCTCTCCTGGCGGTTTCAGCGGCCTATGGCTCCGATTCCAGCGAGCAGAAGCCCCAAGTCCTGTCCACCGTCCGCATCAACGCCGAGGTCAAGGACCAGGGCTATAAGGCGGAATCGTCGCCCTCCACGGCCAAGACGGACACCCCGCTGAGGGACGTGCCGCAGTCGATCAGCGTCCTGACGCGCCAGACGCTGGACGACCTGAATGTGCAGAACATCGGCGATGCCGTGCAGTACGTGCCGGGTGTGGGCACCGCCCAGGGCGAAGGCAACCGGGAAACCCCCATCATCCGCGGCAATACGTCAACGGGAGATTTCTTCCTCGATGGCATGCGCGATGACGTTCAATATTACCGCGACTTGTACAACATCGAACGCCTGGAGGTGCTGAAAGGCGCCAACGGCGCGCTGTTCGGTCGCGGCGGTGTGGGCGGCCTCATCAATCGCGTCAGCAAGGAAGCCGGTTTCGATCCGGTGCGCGGGATGACGCTGCAATTCGGATCTCACAGTAACAAACGCGTGACCACGGATGTCGGCCAGGCATTCACCGATAGCGTGGCGTTTCGAGTCAACGGCCTGTATGAGGACTCGGACAGCTATCGCGACGATGTGACACTGAAGCGCTACGGTGTGAATCCCACGCTGACCTGGCGCGCCAGCGATGCCACGCGTGCGACGTTCGGCGTGGAGTATTTCCACGATGAGCGCGTCGCGGATCGCGGTGTGTCCTCCTATCTCGGCCGCCCGCTCGACACCGATGCAGGTACGTTCTTTGGCGATCCCGCTCAGTCTCCTACGCATGCCACCGTGAAAATGGCCAACCTGATGGTGGAACACCGCTTCAGCGACACCATGGTGCTGCGTAATCGCACCCGTTACGGTGACTATGAGAAGTTCTACCAGAACGTATTCCCGGGAATTGTGAATGCACCGACGACAACCAATCCGACCGGCGCGGTAGTCAATCCGGCGGGTCTGCCGGCGGGCACCTATGCAGCCGGCACGATCGTCCAGATTTCGGCTTATAACAATTCCACGGATCGCAAGAACGTGTTCAATCAAACCGATTTGAACTTCGTTGTGAACTCCGGGGCTGTTACTCATAAGTTCCTCACTGGCCTCGAACTCGGCCGCCAGGAGACGGACAACTTCCGCAGCACCGGTTTCTTCGATTCCGTGACAGTGGGCACCACTATCGTTAATGCGCTGGTGACCAATCCGCGCACGACGTTCCCATTGAGCTGGCGGCAGAATGGGACGGACGCAGACAACAGCGGCACGGCGAAGATTGCCGCGCTGTATCTGCAGGACGAAATTGCGTTCAACCCGCAGTTCACCGTGGTCGCGGGCTTGCGCTATGACAGCTTTAAGGTCGATCTGCGCAACAACCGCACTGCGCAGGACTTCAGTTCCAAGGACAATCTGCTGTCGCCGCGGTTGGCGCTGGTCTACAAGCCTGCTGAAGCGCTGTCTCTCTACACCTCATACACGCTCACGTATCAGCCGCGCGCGGGAGATCAGCTAGCATCCCTGTCAGCCACCAATTCCGCCCTCGATCCAGAAGAGTTCACCAACTACGAAGTGGGCTTGAAGTGGGATGCGACGGAGAATCTTGCCTTCACCGCTGCGCTGTTCAAGCTCGAGCGCGTCAATGTTGCGGTCGCCGATCCCACGGCGGGAACCCCGGGTGGTCCGCCGGCTGGCACGCTCATGCTCGTCGATGGGCAGGAGAACAAAGGTATCGAGCTTGGGCTTGCAGGCAACGTGACCGACAAGTGGAGCATCTTGGCCGCCGCGACTTACCAGGACGCCGAAATCAGCAGCAATCAGTCGGGAACCGTACTTCAGGGTTCGCGCCTGTCGGGAGTGCCCAAGACCAACTTCTCTCTGTGGAATCGCTACGATCTGTCGAGCTGTTGGGGATTTGGTTTAGGGATCGTGAACCGCGCTGAGATTTTCGCGGCGACCGAGAATCTGTCTGCCGGCGCCACAAACGTCACACTGCCGAGCTTCACGCGCGTGGACGGCGCGGTGTATTTCGCGATGAACGAGCGTTGGCATGCTCAACTCAATGTTGAGAACCTGCTGGACAAGGAATACTTCCAGTTTGCCAATAGCAACACCAACGTCACGCCCGGCTCGCCGCGGGCCGCGCGTGTGGTGGTAACTGCACAGTTCTAAAGCCGATATCGAAGGGTGATGCCGGATCCCCTGTGACGTTGCGCACCGGTTTCATACCGGTGCGCAACGCCCACCCGGTCGAGTCATTAGGAGCCTGGAGATGACCTACACGCGGGCCAAAATCTTTCAATTTCTCGAAACTGGCTTTGCAGACGGCGCGCGGTTTGACATCGGCAGCGTATACAAGGCGCTGTACACGGCGCAAAAACATGCACCGATGTCCACGATCCAGCACGCGTTGCAAGAGTTCGAGAAAACCAATCTGATCACCCGCGTGAAAGAGCCCGGCAAGCGAGCGCAATTCTCGCTCGTCACTGGCGCCGACAAGCACACTATCCAGATGCGCGAGGCCCTGCGACGACGGGGCGGCGCGCGACGGCAAACCTACTACAAATACGCAGAACCTACCGAAGGAGATTTCAATGATTAAGATTCTGGCCGCCTCGGCGGCGTTGTTGGTTCCGACCCTCGCCCTGGCGGACGCCAAATGCGAGGCGCATCCGAAGTCGGAATGGAAGACCGAAGCGCAGGCGCGCGCGAAGTTCGAGGCTGAGGGTTACAAGATCAAGAAGTTCAAGGTGTCGGGCAACTGCTATGAAATCTATGGCTTCACCAAAGAAGGGAAAAAGGCCGAGATCTACTTCGACACCAAAACGCTGGTCGTCGTGAAGTCAGAAATCAAAGGCTGATCTCGTGACCGCGGCGCTGCCGGCGATGCGTGTGCGGGTGTGGACGCGCCCGGTGCGCATCGCCCATTGGAGCATCGCGGCTATCGTCATTTTCAATCTCTTCGAGGAATCGAGAGATGATCTGCATCGCTGGGCGGGCTACGTGGCGGCCACCGCGGTTGCTCTGCGGTTGTTTTACGGTCTGATCTATCGCTCCGGCCCAGCTCGGCTGTCCTGGCCATCGCCGCGAGGGATGCTTTCGCATTGGCGCGAGATACGGACAGGGCGTGTGACGCGCACTGCGGGCCACAATCCCTTCGGTACAGCAATGGCGGTGGTGCTCTGGTCGTTAGTGCTGCTATTGGCGCTTTCCGGTTGGATTTCCCAAACGGATCGTTTCTGGGGCGAGGACTGGCCCCTGGACCTGCATGCCTGGCTGGCCGATGCGCTCCTGGTATGTGTGATTGTTCACCTAACCGGAGGCATCTTGACGAGCATTCTGGAGCGGCAGAACCTGATCTTCAGCATGATCACCGGCAGCAAGTACGTCGATGCCTCACTAGGTCCGCCATCAGAACCGAAGTCTGAAACTCACTCCGAACGTAGGAGTGCTTTGCGCCGGGAGATCGAGTAAGGGGCTATGGTCGTTCGACATCAATCCAGGCGAGAACGAAAGACTTCCGTAGCGGGTTTTCATCTCGCCAAAGTCATGATTGGACAAGATCCCGATGAGGGCGCCCGCAAGCACGTCGTGGGTGTAATGCGCATTCGACTCTACGCGGGAATAGCCAACATAGCCCGCTAGAAGGTAAGCAGGGATGCCCCACTTCCAGCCATATTCTTTCCGAATAAATTCGGCGCCAGTAAAGGCGAACGATGTATGCCCCGACGGGAAGGAATGGTTACCACCATTGGGACGTTTTTCGTTTACCGCGAACTTCAGCCCTTGCGTGATGACAAACGAGCGGCCCAACGCCAAGGCCAGATCGTGGCGCGGTGAGTCGTTCAGATGCAGGAAATCATCGCCGTCTAAATTGAGTCCGAGGAAGCCCGGCCGCCCATCTTCACGATCCAGTAGAAACGTCATCGCCAGCGCCGCGACGGGAATCACATACTGCAGAGTATCTCCGGCCCTGCCCACTTCCCGCTGCTCCTCCGTCATCGCAGTCTGGGCGCTGACGTTGGCCACAAACGCCAATCCAAGAGCCGCAACCATTACTCTGATCATTGTGGGCACTCCGCTTCCGCATTCCGTCTTGCGGAGTCAGACGTTGGGCGGCCCGATAATCCACCGTGATTCAGTCGGCATTTTTGGTGCAACGGGGGTTGCGATTGATTGTGATGGGCTGCTCCGTCCAACCCGAATGGATGCCCGCGCCCCCCTGTTCGCAATGGTTCTACTGGCTGCCGGTCGCCTCTGTTTTGCGGACGGCGCCGGCAACGTGCTGCCCAGCATCGGGTCGCGGGCCCAGCGGGAGGACCTGCCGCGCCCCACCGACCTGCCCTCGGATGCACAGTTGGAGGCTGCCCAGGCCCGGATCGGCAAGATCATCATCGACCCCCGCGCCATTTTCGACACCACCCAGCCGGCCGACGACACGAGGCTGTTTCGCCTCGCCAACCGCCTGCACATCCGCACCCGGCAGCAAACCATCGCCTCCCAGCTCTTGTTTCGCGACGGCGACCCCTATAAGGGCCGCCTTTTGCAGGAATCCGAGCGGATTTTGCGCAACACCCGCTATCTCAACGACGCCTGGATACGCCCTATTGCTTATCACGATGGCCTGGTCGATATTGAGGTCGTGACCCGGGATGTCTGGACCCTAAATCCAGGCTTCAACGTCGGGCGTGCTGGAGGCAAGACGACTTCGGGTTTCAAGGTCGAGGAGCTGAATCTCCTGGGCCGCGGCGAACAGTTGAGAGTGGGACGCAAATCCGAGGTCGATCGGGATTCGACGATTTTCCGGTTTGCCGATCCTCAACTCTGGGGCAGCTGGTGGGGCATGGACGCACAGTATTCGGACAACAGCGACGGCAAGACCCAGGAATTCACGCTGGAGCACCCGTTTTTCTCGCTGGACACCCGTTGGGCCGGCGGCATCGATCTCAAGAACGATCGGCGCGTGGATGCGCTCTACAACCTGGGTGAAATCGCCGATCAATATCGGGTTCGCGAGAAGGCATTCTCCACATACCTCGGCTTTTCACGCGGACTTTCCAACGGGTGGGTGCGGCGCTGGAGTGCCGGGTTCACCGTCGACGATTCGCAGTTCAGCGCGCTTCCAGATCCACTGATCTCAACTTTTGTTCCGTCCAACAGAAAGCTGCAATATCCCTGGCTGGGGTTTGAGCTGTTGCAAGACGACTATCGAACCGCCCGCAACCGCGATCAGATCGAACGAACAGAAGACGTGCCATTGGGATGGCGCGCCAGCGTCAAGCTGGGGTTTGCGTCACCAACCTTTGGCGCGGATCGCAGCGCTGTAGTGATGGCGGCCGCGCTCGGCAAAGGCTTCGATATCGGCTCACATCAATCGCTGATGCTCGACTCATCGCTGGGCGGACGCTTGGAGAGCGGCTCTCTCACCAACGCGCTCGCCAGCTTCGCGACCCGCTATTACTGGAAACAATCGTCGAGGCGTCTGCTGTATCTGGGCCTCTCCACCGACATCGGTTCCGATCTGGACGCCGATAAACCGTTAACCCTCGGCGGCGATAGCGGTCTGCGCGGCTACCCCCTGCGTTATCAGGGCGGTGAGGGCCGATGGCTTTTCACGATCGAGCAGCGCCTGTTCTCTAACTGGTATCCGTTCCGGCTCGCCAATGTCGGCGGCGCGGTCTTTTTCGACGCTGGCCAGGCGTGGGGCACGGCGCCTGTCGGCACCGCTTCCAAGGGCATGCTCAAGGATGTTGGGGTCGGATTGCGCCTCGGGAACAGCCGCTCGGCGCTGGGAAATGTCATTCATCTCGACCTGGCCTTCCCCCTGGACGGCGACTCCACGATCGACCGTATGCAGTTTCTGATCGAGACCCGCAGAACCTTTTGAACCGAAACCGATTGATTTGACCCGATAGGTCCGTCTAACAAGGATGCAAGTAGACGCCACACCGCTGCCACGGAAAGCCCCCGATCTAGTGCCGGGGCAATCCGTCCCGTGGGTTTTGCACCAGGTCCTGTGGCGGCGTATTCAATGCCGTTCGGAGCTGGTGTTCGCCCTGGCGATCTCCGCCTTTTGGCTGGTCGTGTACAACACAGCCTTCTGGCAACGCACCTTCGAGGCCATGTGGTTTCCCTCGATGCGCGCGGTCCTGTTCTTAGGATCACTCGCCATTCTGCTGTTGACGCTCCAGGCGATCCTGCTGCTACTCGCGCCGACACGTCGAATCCTGCGAATCTTGGCCAGCGTCCTATTTATCGTCGCCGCTATCGGATCCTATTTCGCCAGCGCCTACGGGACGCTTCTCGACAAGGACATGCTGCGCAACGTGATGCAGACAGACATGGCCGAAGTCGGCGGCCTCATCACTCCAAAACTTCTGCTGCAGGTGTTTGTTCTGGGCGTCCTCCCAGCGCTGCTCGTTTGGCGGGTCGACCTGCCCAAGATCACCTGGAAAGCGCGGCTGCGTCAACGCGTGGCGTTCATTGTTTGCGCGCTGACGGTGTCGTTCCTCGGGATGCTAACCGCATCGTCGAATTACGCCGTTTTCCTGCGTGAGCACAAGCCCATCCGCTACGCTCTGGTGCCCGTAATGCCCGTGGCGAGCGCCACGCGCTTAGGCGTAAGTCGATGGAAAGGGGCGCGTGCAAGCGTGGCGCTCGTGGACACTGGCGGTCCTGTCACGCGGATGGCGGCGGCCAGCGGCAAACCGATGGTGTTGTTCGTCGTCGTCGGCGAGACCGCGCGCGCGGCGAACTTCCAGCTCGGCGGCTATGCCCGAGCGACCAATCCGCGCCTGTCGAAGCAGGAGAGCCTTGTCTATTTCGGCAAAGTGTCATCGTGCGGAACCGCCACGGCGGTCTCACTGCCTTGCCTGTTTTCCCAGTTCTCCCGGTCCGAGTTCGATGTCGATAAGGAGCGCGGCTATACCAATGCGCTCGATGTGCTGACCAAGGGCGGCTTTCAGGTGGAGTGGCGCGACAACAATGCCGGCTGCAAAGGGGTGTGCGCCCGAGTCCAGCATATCGACTACACGCCGTCGGACGAGAACCGCGATCTTTGTCCCAATGGATATTGTTACGACGAAATCATGCTGAAGGATCTTGCAGACAAGCTCGGCAAGATCGATCGCGATACCGTGATCGTGTTCCATCAGATCGGCAGCCACGGTCCCGCCTACTCGGAGCGATATCCGCCGCAATTCGAGATCTTCAAGCCCGCCTGCGCGTCCAGCTCGCTGCACAGTTGCACGCAAGAGCAAATCGCCAACAGCTACGACAATACCATCGCCTACACGGACTACGTCTTATCGCGGCAGATCGAGGCGCTGCGCGCGGCTCAGGATCGGCTGGACAGCCTGTTGATCTACGTGTCCGATCATGGCGAACCCCTCGGCGAGCAAGGCATTTACCTGCACGGCATGCCCTATGCCATTGCGCCGCGCGCGCAAAAGGAAGTGCCGCTGATGGTCTGGACTTCGGCGGGATACGCACAGCGCACGCGATTGAATCTCGAATGCTTACGCAATTCAGCTCAACAGCCGCGCAGCCACGACAATTCTTATCACACGCTCCTCGGAGCGGCCGGCGTTCGGAATTCGCTCTACGATGAGAAGCTCGACATCCTCAAGGAGTGCCGCAGGTAATGAATACCGAATTCAAGGACGACCGCGAACTGATTCGCGCGATGCTGGCGGGCAACGAGGCTGCATTCCGTTCGTTCTTCGATATCTATTTCCCGCGCCTGTATCGTTTTGCCATGCCGCGATTGGGAAAGGATGAAGAAGCCGTCAAAGATGTTGTGCAAGCCACTTTAGTCCGTGCCGTCCGCAGTCTCGCCAGCTTTCGCGGCGAAGCGGCGCTGTTCACCTGGCTGTGCCAGATTTGCCGCCGTCAGGTCGTCGACTACCTGCGCGCTAACCATCGGCATGCCGACAACGTCGTGCTGATCGAAGACAACCCGGAACTGCGCTCCGCCATGGAGTTCATCGAGGCTGGCGACGAAAGCCGACCCGAACATGCGTATGAAGCCCAAGCGGCTCGCAGGATCGTCCAGTCGGTGCTGGATCGGCTGCCACACCGTTACGGCGATGTCCTGGAGTGGAAATACATCGAAGGCTGCAGCGTGCAGGAAATCGGCGAGCGGCTCGGCGTTGGACATATTGCGACCCAATCGCTGCTGGCGCGCGCCAGAGTGGCCTTTCGAGAAGCAGTGGAGTCGGTTTTTGGCAGAACGGCCGGTGAGGTTCTCGCGGACCTCCGGGGGACATGATATGAGTTACTCTGAAACCTTCAGTATGAGCGATGACGAATACATTCAGGATCTGCTGCGGCAAGCGGGTTCACGCATAGAGCCTTCGGAAGACGCACGCCGCCAGGTCTATGCCGCTACCTTCGATGCCTGGCGCTCCACCGTGGCGGATCGGACCGCTCAGCGGCGCCGCACCTGGAGCATCGCCGCAAGTGTCGCAGCCTTGGCGGTCGCCGTTGGGTTTGTAGCGCTGCGCGCGCCTTGGCAGGAGACGGCTGTCGCACCGGTCACAGTGGCCTCAATAGTGCGCGTTGACGGTCAACTGCAGGCCGCTCGCGACGGTTCTTCGGACTTTTCCGTTCGCACGGTTGGGCAGTCTTTGGCTGTGGGGGAGTCCCTGCGCACTGACGTCAACACACGGGCAGCGCTGAACTTTGGCGACAACTTTTCTATCCGGCTCGATCAAGGAACAACGGTCACCGTGTTGAGCGAGGATCGGTTGCGACTGGACCGGGGCGGGATTTATTTCGATGCGGCGCCAAACCGTCATTCCCCCTTCGCCGTCGAAACCGCGGCAGCGACGATACGACATCTCGGCACGCAGTATTCCGTGCATACGGTAACCGACGGTGTCGATGTGGGCGTGCGCGAAGGCCATGTGTTGATCGCGCTTCGGGAGAAACACGAGGAAGGCGGCGCAGGCGAGCGCATTCATGTGAGTCAGACTGGCGATGTCGTTCGCAGCGCATTGCCTGCTCAGGACGCCTACTGGCACTGGACGGAGAAGGTCGCACCGCCCTTCGATATCGACGGACGCTCACTATCGTCGTTCCTTGAATGGCTGGCGCGTGAGACCGGGCGCAAGCTCGTGTATGCGTCGAGCGAAGCACAAGCAGCGGCGGACGCCGTAAAGCTTCGCGGGTCCATCAGCGGGCTCGATTTGAACAAGGCGCTGGACGCAGTGCTATCCACGACGCAATTGCATCGCTACGACACGAAGGCCGATACGCTGGGCATCGCACTGACCGAGCACGCCCACTGACAATGGCGTCGCGCCTTCGTTTGTATTGGCAGTTCACCTGGATTGCCGTGGTGTTGTTTGTCCCGGTCGCTTGGGGCTTGGAGTTTTTCCAGGCCGACCCCCTGATCGCGCACGCCTACTTCTTCCACGACTCACGTTGGGTGGGTGCCGACAGCTGGTGGATCACCGGCTTCATCCACACTGGCGGCCGGTGGGCTATCCGGCTGATCGTAGTCGCGGTCCTGGTGTTTTGGATCGTCTCCCTGCGCTCGCCGGCGCTACGAATCTACCGGCGGCCATCAGGCTACTTCGTGCTGGCCGCGGTGTTGAGCATTGGTATCGTCGGGTTGCTGAAAACGATGACCAATGTTCACTGCCCTTGGGACCTGGTGGAGTTCGGGGGCTCCTTTCCGCATATCCCGCTGTTCGCGCCCCGTCCCTCCCTGCTGAAAGCGGGCCAGTGCTTCCCGGCCGCCCATGCCAGTTCCGGCTATGCCTTGATGGTGTTGTATTTCGTCTTCCGGGAACGCAGTAAACTGCTGGCTCGGCTGGGCCTGGTGCTGGGCGTCGGGGTAGGTGTGGTCTTCGGCCTGGCGCAACAGGCGCGCGGCGCCCATTTCCTCTCGCATGACCTCTGGAGCGCGTTTCTGGTCTGGATGATTCTGGCTGGCGTTTATGTGTTCGCCTTCCGAGGCGAGTTGTGGCCCGGAGCGGCTAAAGGAACCTGAAATCATGCATGTGTCGGTGGGACGGGGCCTGTGGGTCTTGATTGGATTGATGGCCTATCAGACCTGCCTCGCAGAGTTCCGTGGCCGACGCATTAGTGAGGTACTCGATGAGCTCAGGGCGCAAGGGCTGACGTTTATCTACAGCACCCAGCGGATTCCGGCGGGGCTTCGGGTCACTACAGAGCCCACGGCAACACGCGGCACCCCACTGGCGCAGGAAGTCCTCGCTCCTCACGGACTGATACTGTCGGAGGTCGCGCCCCGACTCTATGCCATTGTTGCGGACCCGTCTTTCCAGGAACGAAAGAATTCCGGCAGCGATCAGTCAGCGGTGGGGGCTGAGCAAGTTCAAGAAATCATCGTTCAGTCGAGCCGCTATGCGGTTGCGGCGGAGGTGGCACCCAGCCAGGCGGCGCTGACACAGGACGAGGTGAAAGACACGCCCCGGCTTGCCGACGAGACACTGCGCGTCCTCCAACGGCTGCCGGGGGTGGCCACGAACGGATTTTCCAGCATGGGATCGATCCGTGGTGGCGCGCCCAGTGAAAGCGCCATCGTGCTCGATGGTTTACGGTTGTACGAGCCGTTTCACCTCAAAGATTTCATGACGCCGGTGAGCTTGCTGGATTCGCGGCTCATCGATGGAATTGAGTTTTACTCCGGCGGCTTCCCGGCCCCATACGGCGAGCGCATGAGTGGCATCGTCGATGCCACCAGCGTTCGCCCGGGCCAGCCCCGCTACTATGAGCTGGGACTTAACCTCTTTCATGCTAACGCATTGATGTCGCGGGAATTTTCCGATGGACGCGGACACATTTTGCTGTCCGCCCGCCGCGGTAATGCCGGCGATCTTGCACAGTTCAGCGAAAATGAGTTTGGACGGCCGCATTACTCGGATGGGTTCGGCCGCATTGACTACCGCTTCAGCGAGCGCACGGACGGATCCATGGAAGTGCTTCTTTCGGATGATTCCATCGAAGCGCTGAAATCCAGTGGCTCGCAACGGGCCGTGGCGGAATACAGCAATGTCTACGCCTGGGCAACGCTGCGACACGCGTGGTCTGATGCAGCTTCCACGCGGCTTATTTTCTCTTACACGGATTTAACGAATGAACGGGAAGGTACGGTCGATCAGCCCGATACCCGCTTCATCACTTTGAAAGACGATCGTTTGTTTCACATCGCCGGCATCAAACTCGATAGCGATGTCGGGTACGGTCGAATCGCGCATCGCTTCGGAGCACAGGTCCAACGACTGTGGGGCCAGTACAACTACGACTTGGATCTTGCATTTGAGTCTGATTATCCCTTTCCCGGATCGCCTGCTTCGACCCTCAGCCGACAATACTCGCCGCGCCCCAAAGGCTATGAGATGTCCGCCTACTGGGATGGCAAGCTCGACGTGGGGAAGCGCGTGACGCTGCAGGCAGGACTGCGTCTCGACACACAGGATTATGGCGCGTCCGCTCCCGCATTGAGGAACCGTCATTACCTCAGTCCACGATTCGCCGCCCTGTATCGCTTCGATTCGGGAGCGCAGCTGCGCGCCAGTTGGGGCCGATATTTCCAAAGCCAGGGAATCAACGAACTGGAGGTCGAAGACGGCATAGAGGAGTTCTACCCTGCGCAGCATGCCGATCATGCGATTGTGAGTCTCGATCACGATCTGAATGCGAATATCAACTTGCGCATCGAGGTGTATCGAAAGTGGTACGAAGACTTACACCCGCGATTTGAGAATCTGTTCGACCAGCAAGTCTTGTTTCCGGAAAGCGAATTCGATCGCGTGCGAATCGACGCAACAGAAGCTCGGGCCGATGGTGCGGAGGTCTTTCTTAAGTTTCGCGCGAGCAGGGCTTGGAGCGGATGGCTCGGCTACACCTGGTCGCGCATCGATGACCGGGTAGACGGACTGAATGTACCTCGAAGCTGGGATCAACGGCACGCCGTCAATTTCGGATTGCGCTGGTCCAGTGGCCCATGGTCCGGAACTTTGGCGAGCATTTATCACACGGGATGGCCCACCACACAGCTGGCACTGACGGCAGGAGCGAATCCTTCTCTGATAACCGGTGGGCGCAACCGCGATCGCCTGGGCGCGTACTCGACGGTGGATATGCGACTTACCCGCGCTTTCACGCTGCGGCGAGGCCAGCTCGATGTCTTTGCGGAGGTCAACAACGCAATGGCGAAGGAGAATCCCTGCTGTGTTCGTTACACAGTCTCTGATGTGCCAAGCGGTAGTTCGGCGTTTACACGCACGGTCGATTCCTGGCTGCCACTTGTGCCGTCAGTGGGGCTGCTATGGAGATATTGACCGGCCGGAATCTCGAAGTGCTAAATGAGAACAGGTCAGCGCTCACTTCCAGCGGAACCACACGACATGACAGCGAAGATATCGGCCAAGGAGCGCGATGCGCTACTGGCCACATTAAAAGCCCGATTTGACAAGCATCCGGATCGGCACGCCGGTATCACCTGGCAAGCGATCCTGGACCGGGTGGGCACAAACCCGGCAACGCTCAAATCGCTCCAGGCAATGGAGCAGACAGGTGGGCAGCCGGACGTGATCGGTCGATCACCGGATGGTAATGGGTTCCTCTATTGCGACTGTTCCCCGGAAAGTCCCCAAGGGCGCCGGAGCACTTGTTTCGATATCGAAGCACTGAAGGCACGGAAACAGCACAAGCCGAAGGACAGCGCGGTTGGCATGGCGACCGGTATGGGGATAGCGTTGCTCACGGAGGCGCAGTATCGACACCTGCAGACCCTCGGCGAGTTCGACACCAAGACATCCAGCTGGATCGCCACACCTGCATCGATCCGCACTTTGGACGGGGCGCTGTTCTGTGATCGGCGCTATGACACGGTCTTCGTGTATCACAACGGCGCTCAATCCTATTACGCGGCACGCGGATTCCGGGGGCTCCTAGTCATCTAAACGTGAACCTAAATGGCTTGCCGACTGTGCCGTGAGTGGGGCTGAATTCGAGATTTAGGCAGGCACTCTACTGGCCGCCGGCATCAGCAGCCTGGGCAAAGTGGATCAAGACGCCCGACGGATCTTCCAGGAGAACGGAGAGCGTTCCGTACGTATCTGTTCGCGATGAGTGCAGGCGGGCGCCGGGAAATCGGTTTGACGGAAGAATCGATGCGGCCAACGAGTGCCATGCCCGGGCATTCTCCACTTGAACAAAGAGCATCTGGTCCTCGAACGGAAGTTCGCCGTCGCAGCGACGTAGATAGAGCGAATAGCTTCCCAGGGTCAGCAAGGCGAGCTCAGTGTCTTCCCACTCCAGCGTCCAACCTAGAGCGACATAAAAATCACGCGATGCCGCGAGATCCCGCGCTGGCAGAAGTGGTCGGACATCCAAGACGTTCAGATCCTCGCTCACCGCCGTTTCTTCCGTTGCTTCTTCCGCACGATTCGACGCGCGCCCTTTTTCTTGGCCGGACGAGGGCGGCGCGGCGGCCGCGCTGGCGCCCGTGACGCTTGCTTTCGCGGCGTGGGACGTCGAGCGGCACGTCGGCGCGCAAGAACGGCATTCTGAACGATCTGCGCGAGCCGAGAACGAAGGTCCGCCAGTTCAGTTTCTAAGTTCGCCGTTCGGCGGTCTGCAGATTCCTTGTCAGCGGTGGCGCGGGCGAGTAGAGCCGTCAACGCCGTGATCTGCACCTGCATCGCATCGAGGGATCGGGCGCGTTCCTTGAGTCGCTCCTCGAGCTCGCCTTCGCGTAAGGACAGTACGTGCGATCGGGTCTTCAGGTCGCTGCGGGATTGCTCAACGGAGCTGCGTGTCGACGCCAGCTCGTCGGCCGCCTGGCTGCGGGCGTTCTCGAGCAGTTGGATGAACAGCGCCTCCAGAACGTGCAGCGCGCCTTCTGGGAGGCGCTGCAGGGCGGCTGGTCCTACCTGCAGACGCGCGCCCAGTCGGGACCACCACTGGTCCAAGAGCGGATTGATGGTGTTGGGAGAGCCGTGGCCAAGCTCTTGCCGCACACGCTCGATCGTGGGCCGCTTACCGCTCCTCACCACTGCGTCGGCCGCCTGGAGCACTTGGTCCAGGGTGGTCCCGGCGCGCCCTGGCAAGCGTCGAGCGGGGAGGCTGGCGGCTTGGTCGGTGCCGGTCATGCCACCGCCTCCCGGGGGCTGCGGATCGCCCCCAGCGGCGCCGCCGGCGTCAAAACAGGTCTCGAACCTGGAAATTTCAAGGTACGAGCCCGGCGCGGCAGTCCCGGGCGGCACCACCGCGCCGGCGGCCGGGCGCGCAATTCATCGGCTTTAGAGGGCGAGAGAATCACTGCGGAATCGTATCATAAATAACAGCATACATATATTGTAGTAAATCATATGAAACGATCCAGCATAATGGCAGTTATTCAGTACTGCATCGCCAAAATGGCCTAAAATGGCTGCCGCCGGATCACCCCAGCCGCCCGGGCGCTGACCCGGGGTCGGCGCGGCGGCCGAGCTCGTCAACGACGGTTTGCAGGGAGAGTCGAACAATGAATCCGAACCAGGCGCGGCAGCTGCTGCGCGACCGGGCAGCTCCGATTCCACCGTCGCCGGCGGGCACGCGGGTCCAGCTCGCCGCCAATGGGCAGCTCGAGCTCGTCGACATCGGCGGCAAGCCGCTGCCGACGGTGCGGCAGATCCTTTACTTCACCACGCTGGGGCCGCGCCGGTGCCGGAGTCTGCGAGCCGAATTGAAGAAAAAGGCCGCGGCCTCTGCACACGCTATCCTCGAAGGTCGCGACACCCAGGTGCCCTCGTGAGTCTTCCCATGAAATCGAAATTCCTCATTGCCACCGGCGTCTTGGTGCTTGCCGGCGCGATCGCTATTCCGCTGGCCGGCCGGTTGGGCAGTGCAGAAGGGGAGGTGACCGCCGCGCGCCTGAATTTGCTGTGGCCGGATCTGCGTGCACTGCCATTGCCGGATCACCAGCTGCTGGCCTTGCTGTCGATGCAGTGTCAACTGTATCGCGAGCCTATCGACGTCAACGCGGTCATCGCCTGCCTGCGCCGCGCGGCCCGCGAGCCCGACTTCAAACTGCCGCAAGGCATCCGCAACGCCGAGCATGAACTCGAGCGTCTGCTGCGTGAGGTCCCTTCGGACCGCGGCAGGACGTCGCCGGATCCTGAGCCGCCTGAGCACAACTCGCCGGCCGCACCGGGTGAATTGCTGGGTCAGGCGCTGCCGCGCCGGGAAGCATTCGCATGAGTGGGAAGTTTGCGACCGAGGTCAACGTGCATATCGATCTGCTTGAGGCCACCCCGGAACAGCGCGCTCGGTTCGTGGAGCCCGAGCTCGCCAAGACCCTGGCCGCGATCCGTCAGGCGGTGGGCGATCCCACCGCCCCGGTCCGCGTGAGCACAGGCCCGAGCGCCGCGATCCGCACGGTTGTTTACATGATCCAGTCGGCCGAGGTGCTCCCTTCGGTGCAATCGCCTTGGCCACATCAAACGTGTTTTGACGGTCGTGCCCAGAATGAAGTCATCAGCAATGGAGAGAGTCAAAATGGCCAGAAACGCTGAGGTTGAAACGAAGGACATTCATTCGATCATCGCCATCGGCAAAGCCATCGCCGCGCACGCCTCGGAAGCCAAGACCGTGGCGGACATCGATTTCGAGTTGTACCAGTGGGGCGAGCAGCTCGAGGACATCCGGCACGCCGCGATGGCCGAAGGGTCGGTCCGCACCGGGCCATCGACACATGAAGAGGCCCCTGCCAGGGCATAGCGAGTCGATGCGCGCCCACGATGTCCGACGCTTGAAATTTTGCAGCCGCTGCCGAGCCAGGCCTGCCCGAGGATCTCCTTGAGACCTCTGCAGGCCTGCTGCACGGTCACTGCGCGCGCGAAACCTTCAGCGACGCAGAGCTCCTGGCGCTTCCGCCCGGTCAGCAGGGCAAACTCACGCTTGAGGACGTCGGGATGGACCTCATGAAACGCCTGATCGAAGCGCAGGGTCGGGCTGTGGGCCTTGGCCCGGACAAGCCCGGCAGGGCAGGGCGGCTTCACCCATGAAGATCTTTTGGTCCTGGCAGTCCGATACGCCCGGAAAAACAGGCCGACATTTTGTACGCGAGGCTTTGGCGGCCGCCATCGAGACCCTGAAACAGCCCCCGGACATCGAGGAACCTTCCGAGCGCGAACGCCGCGAGTCGCTCCACGTCGACCAGGATCGCGCCGGCGTACCGGGCAGTCCCGATCTCGCGCGCACGATCCTCGAAAAGATCGACAAGTCCGCCGTGTTCGTCGGCGACGTTACTGCGGTCGGCGCAACCTTCGACAACAAGAAAAAACTCATGAACCCGAATGTCGCGATCGAGCTCGGCTACGCACTGCGTGCGCTCACGGATCGCGCGCTCGTCATGGTCATGAACGAACACTACGGCGCGCGCGAGGATCTGCCATTTGACCTTCGGCACAAGGCCGGCCCGATCCTCTATCGCCTCGCACCGGATGCCGATAAAAAAACAATCGAGGCGGAAAAGCGGCGCCTGGCCGGCGAGCTCGTCAATGCACTGCGCCCGTACCTGAGCGCACCGGCGACCGCGGCGGTGCCGGCCTTTAAAGAAACACCATCCAAAGTAAATCCGGCGGTGTACTTCGACATTGGCGAACACCTAGCCAAGGTCGGCGAGCCCGGCGTAGATGAAATCCAATTCTCGTACTCGAGTACGAATGGACTGTACCTTCGACTGATCTCGACACGATCCTTTACAGCGCCGATCCCTTTGGCACAACTCCTCGCACTCGTTAAGAATCATCGATACTTGCAGCCACTCCACGACCGCCATCGAGAAGGATTTCAAAGAATCAACAAATACGGGGTGATCATCTGTGAGCCGAACCGCAACCGGCAGCATTTAACAGCGTCGACACAAGTATTTCCGAACGGCGAAATGTGGGGCTTCAATGCGCATTTATTGACGCAACGACGTGCCGGAGGCGAGGTGCTACTGCCTTCGGAAGCGATCGAGCACGCGTTCGGTTCGAGCCTTTCCAATTACCTGAAATTCGCCAACGTCGCACTACAAATTGATCCACCCTTCACGTTGGAGGCTGGGATCACAGGCATCGAGGGCGCTTACATTGCCATGCCCAATGACCAAGTGTGGGGTCCGATCCATCAGTCGCAGATTTCACATCGCGCAATACTCAACGATCCATCGTTAGAGTCTGGTGGCCAATGGTTGTTGAAGTTCTTTGAGAAGATCTACGACCTGACCGGTTACCCGAGGCCGAAGGGACTTTATAACTTTCCGGCTGACTGACGCCGTGCCATGAAACTGACACCGAAAGAAATCAAACAGGCGGTCACCGGCGACAAGGTCGACCGACGATCAAATCAGCGCCAGGCCATCAACGTCCGTGAATGGATCGAGATCGGCCACGTCGCCGTGCGGACGAAAAGCGTGCTCGCGGCCGCCAAGGTCGCCGCCGGCGTCAAAAGAACGCGCCAGCGCGGGACAACCGACGGCATCGAATGGATGTGCCTCGCGCTCTTCCGGGAGCAGCTCGAGCGGCAGGGGCCCGACGGGCCGCCGGCACCGGATTTCCCTCGATCGCCGCCACGGAAGACCTCCTGGCCGGCCAGGACGGGCAAACGATGACGCCGGCGATTGCACCGCTCCCCGGGAGCCCTGCGCGGCCTTTGGCCGCGATCGCCGCCCCGGCGCAGCTGCCGGCGCTCATCGACCACGGGCCCTTCGGCGCCATTGTCGCCGTGAGCGCTGAATCCGACGCGCCCGAGCACGAAGTCCGCCGCGCCTACGAGACGCTCTTTAAGTGGGCTCCCCGCGCCGCGCGCGCCTACTCAGCGCAGACCTGTGAAGCCTGGCGGCTCGACTGGAAGGCCTTCAGCCGGTTCTGTCTCACCCGAGGCCTACAGCCGCTGCCGGCAAAACCAGAAACGGTGTGTGCGTTCATTGCCTGGCGAATGGGGCTCGCGAAGAAACCCGCGACGATCGTGCGGACGATCGCCACGATTGCCCGGGCGCATCGCGCCGCCGGCGTTGCCAATCCGTGCGAAGCGGAAGAGGTTCGCCTGAGCAAACGCGCAATGTATCGCGAGCTCGGCGCGCGCCAGGACCAGGCAAGGGGATTGCTGTGGGCGGAAATTCAGCGCTTCCTTGAGCTGCCGATTCTCACGTTTCGCGACCATCGCGATCGCGCACTCGTCGCGGTGGCCTACGACTCAATGGGACGCAGCGAAGAGATCGTGGCGCTCGACGTTAAGCACTTTGAATGGATGCCTGATGGCTCGGGCGTTGTGCTAATTAAACGGGCAAAGAACGATCCGGAAGGGAAGGGCGCGAAGACGTACGTTTCATCACTGACGGTAAAGCTAATGAAGACATGGCTCTCAGCATCCGGAATTACAACAGGCGCGGTGTTCAGAGTCGTGCGCGGCAATCGTGCGCTTGGCGCTCGGCTGAGACCTGCTGCGATTCACGAACGGATTCAGCGCGTTGGAGAGTGGATTGGATTATCGGTTTCAGAATGGAAGGCGCTATCGGGTCACTCGACGCGAGTCGGGGCTGCGCAGGATCTCGGTGCCCTCAATGAGGAACTGCCGGGGGTGATGCAGGCCGGACGGTGGAAGGATCCCCGATCGGCGTTGCGCTACTTGGAAAACATACTTGCGAGTCGAGGGGCAATGGCTCGCGCCGCCAAAGCACAGGGGCGTGCTTAGCGGACCAGAGTTGAACCAGCGTTGATTGAGTGCGGCTCTACCTGGTGGGCTAGAAGAAAGTCGTAGCGCAATGGATGTTGCCGTCACATGTGTAAGATCGGGAACAAACTACGATATCAAGGCAAATATAAATGCCGACTGAAAACGGGATAAACATGATCATTCGCGTAGCTCTAACGTGCATAGTATCAACGGTCTTAAACGTAGCGGCTGCCGCGAATTACGTCATTCGCTTCGAGGAAGGTTATTACGCATATGAATGGCGCTCGGTTAAGCCGCCGCACGAGAGTTTCTACGGAGTAAAGTGTTGAGAGATAAGGAAGAAGGTTGGCTCAGGATGTTAGGATTTTGTTGCGACACAAAGATCCTGAATTCCGGAGACCAACCTTCATGGCGAACAAGCGTAGACCGAGAAGCGCCCGACAGCAACGACGGCTGCGTAAGCAGCTTCAGAAAGTGGCCCGGCAGATCGACTCTATGAGTTTTTTCAATCTGCTGACCGGTTCGCAGCTCATGGATAGGCTGGAAGCACTGCTGCCGCAGCACCGGGAACGTAAATATCCGCCGACCGTGACGCTGGCGATGTTTCTGGGGCAGGTCTTGAGTGCTGATGGTTCCTGCCGGAACGCGGTGAATGGGGCGATGATCAATCAACTGCTGAAGGGCCTGGAGCCGGGCGCAGCGAACACCGGTTCGTATAGCGATGCTCGCAAGCGCTTGCCGCAAGAGCTGGTGCAGGAGTTGGCCCGCTCGATCGCCGTGCAGTTGGGTACGCATAGCCCGGCGCCGTGGATGTGGCGTGGCCGGCACGTCAAATTGGTCGACGGCACGACCATCCTGATGCCAGACACACCGGAAAACCAAGCGCGGTATCCGCAGCATGGGAAGCAGAAGGCGGGGGTGGGTTTTCCGATCGCCCGCTTGGTGGCAGTGATGTCCTTGGCGCACGGCGCCGTGCTCGATGTGGCGATGGGGCCGTACAAGGGTAAAGGGACCGGGGAGCACGCACTGTTTCGAGAATTGCTGAAGTGTTTTGTCAAAGGCGACGTGATGGTGGCCGACAGCTACTACTGCAGCTACTTTCTGATCGCGCAGCTGATGGGGATGGGCGTGGACTTTGTCTTTGAGCGCCACGGAGCGCGCCACACCGACTTTCGCGCGGGCGAGAAGCTCGGCAGCAAAGATCACGCGGTGAAGTGGACCCGACCTGCCCGACCGCAGTGGATGACGCACGAGGAATACGAGCGCTTCCCTGTTGAGCTGACGGTACGCGAAACAAAGGTAGGCAAGAAGGTTCTGGTGACGTCCTTTTTGAACCCGCGTGAGGTCTGCCGACGGGAGGTGGGCTCGCTCTTTGTATGCAGATGGAACGTTGAGCTGGATCTTCGAAACGTCAAGGACACCTTGGGCATGGCGAGCTTGAGTTGCAGGACGCCCGAGATGTGCGAGAAGGAGCTGTGGGTGTACATGCTCGCCTACAATCTGATTCGACTGCTGATGGCGCAGGCGGCGGTGCAGGTTGCCGTACTGCCGCGTGAATTGAGCTTCAAGCATACGGTGCAGGTCTGGTTGGCTTGGAGTCAGAAACAATTTCTCTCGGATGCGCCTGAAGACTTAACGGCCTTGTTCCGACTGATTGCGTACGTGCGAGTTGGAAAACGTCCGGGCAGGATAGAACCCCGTGCAGTCAAACAAAGGCCTAAGCCTTTTGCGCGACTGCAGACCACTCGTCGAAGGGCACGCAGAAACATCAGGTTGTATGGACATCCTCAAAAGCTCAGGGCTTAACCGAGTGCCATTCATTACGCATATCAGCCGACGCTCGGGCAGAGCAACCTTGAGAACAAATATTTGGCCCGCGTAACAATAAAAACAGATGACAAAGAGTTAGTATCAGTCAGAGGATCCACGCTTCCGGACGCATATCTGTTCTATGGCGGTTGGTTCGAGAAAGGTGGGGTCGATTCGCCCGTTGACTCTGATCTTGTGCAGATCGAGAACCGTTTGAATGACCGTGTTGGGATGCTGAGGAATCATCCAGATTTTCGTCAGTTTTCCGACATTGCCGACATATTGCGCGTGCTGCATGAAGTTCCCATTCTTTGGAGCGGGCAGTATTCCTTTCGTATGGGCTTGCATAAAGCGGACAAGTGCTACGACGATCCTCTTACCGGTTTGGCGCCTAGAAGTGGTGTGATTCAAGGCCGCTACTTGTGCCACGGCGTTCCCCGAGTGCCACGACTCCATGGTTCAGGCAACCCGTCATTGCCGTACGATGGCCGCACAATGAACGGTGAGAAACTTGATGGCGGATATATCGCTACAATCAATGCAAATCAGACCCAAAACCATCAACGCATCGCGCGGGGAATCAATGTCCATGATGGTCGCAGGGGAGGGGAGATTCGTGATTCTGAGGGTTGCCTCACCATCCATCCTGACAGCTGGCGAACATTCTACGAAGCGCTTCCTGCACCCAGTCAGTGGCAGCTTGGACGGGATAGCGGCGTCGTCGTAATCGAGCGCAGGAGTGTGCAATTCGTCCCACCATCGCCCGCCGCGCCAAGCAGCGTTTCCGTTCAATAAAAGAGCCCTTCCGCTCTTTATAGATAGAGCGACCACACTGGCGGTGACGCTGGTATTTCCAAGACGGATGTGGGGGCTCTTGTCGGTCTGCAAAGCAAGGAGGAGAATACTTCCGTGGACACCTTAATGTGGGCAATTCGGAGACGGCCCGCCATAGGCGACCGGTGGACCGATTGACGGGCGCTGCGATTTGCGACATCTGTGGAAACAGGGAAACCACAGTTTGTTGCCATATCCTGTCCGAGGACAGCAAATGAAGAAGCTTTACATGCGAGATAGAAATTTCGCGTACTACATTTTCTGTGGTCTTGCGGCGTCCACGCTCCTGATGCGTTTTGTCAGGGACGTTTGGAACCACTTTGTCAAAGCGGAATGGTGGGATATCCCCGTTTCAGCTATCGCTTATTTCTTTGTCGCGTCACTTTTTGCCACGACACTTTCCTATATTTTTCGTGAGGCTACTGCACGTAGGGGAGTTCCGGAAACACATAGAACGACCCGGAATCGCTGGCGATTCAACAAGACCTTTCCGTATTTCGTTTGCAGTGTTCTGCTAGCCGCACTTTGTGTGCAGTTCGTAAGGGCACTTTTGTTTCACATCACCAGCAGCGATTGGTGGGGTGTGCTGGATACAACAATCGCCTTTATGTTGTTTGGGTCAATCATAGTTGCGACGATTGTGTATTTCTCTCGGCGGATCGATCCGCCCGATTGCCTGCCGGCATATTCTTTCTTGGGATTGTTTTTTGTTCTCACGCTTTTCGGCTTGTTTTCACCTGTGGTCCGCTCATTGTATGGCCAGACCCCTGTCGTGGCGATTAGATGGCTAAATCCGACGTTGGCGGTAGAAATGGATCGGATGGAACAGATGAGTAGGCAGTTGCGCGCTGACTGCGATTCATGCGCCGTAAAGTCTGGCGCTACGACAGCCAACTAGAAACTCGCCATGAGTGAGCACAATCCTGATGCTATGGTACTCGCGGTTCTTGGATGGATGGGCCGGCTTGAACGTCTTCTATCACGTGGGTACATCGCACGCTTTTCAGAAGCAAACTCCGATATCGAACTCATGCAGATCCCGCCGGAGTGACCAGTGCGGCCAGTGCTTCGCGCAGTTCACCTAATTTGGGCGGCTTGCTGAGCACCCGGTCGACGTGTGCTGGAACGTCACCCTCGATCTCGAGCCGTTGGCCCCATCCTGTGAGGAGAATCACGGGCATTGACGGGGCGAGTGCCTTCACGGCGCCGGCCACTTTGCGTCCGTCAGCGTAAGGCATGCCCAGATCCGTGATCACGATGTCAAACAAATCGCCCTGTTCGTGCGCGACGCGGAACGCGTCGATACCAGCCTGGCCGCCATAGGTGACGGTGAGGACATGGCCATCGGCTTTCAAAATATCCTCGAGTGATTTGAGCAATACCGGATCGTCGTCGACGAGCAGAATGCGCAAAGCCGACGGCGCCGCATGCGTCGTCACCATCCGAGCGCTGCTGCTCACTGTTGCGGTGGGGAGCGCGAAACTCAGACGAACCGTCGTGCCTTGACCAAGCGCGCTGTCGATTTCGATTTCCGCACTGTGCCGCTGCACGGCGCCATAGACCATCGCGAGCCCGAGGCCCGTGCCCTGCTCACCTTTCGTCGTGAAAAACGGCTCGAAGCACCGGCGCCGGGTGTCCTCGTCCATGCCGAGGCCTGTGTCGGTGACCTCCAGCGAAACCGATTTGGACGTGGCTTGGGTTCTCAGCGTCAGTGCGCCCCCCTGCGGCATGGCATCTACGGCGTTGAAGATGAGATTGGTCAGCGCTTCGCGGATTTCGCTTTCGGCACCCATGATGGCCGGCAGGCCCGGCGCGAGCTCAGTTTGCATCTCGATGACGATACCGCGCTGATGCGCCATATCGCTCCACCGGGCGCGGGTGAGATCGATCACCTGTTGTACGAGGGGATTCATATCCACAGGAACCAGTGTCATCTGCGGCTCACGCTGGCGATAGAACTCGCGCATGCGCGTCACCGTTTGCGCCACATCGTCGATCGCGCGTTGAATGGTTTCGAGATAACCGCGGGCATTGGGGCTAAGATTGGGCTCCCTTTCCAGCAGCGATTCCGTGTATAGCGTTATGGGCGAAATTGCATTGTTGATGTCGTGGGCGATGCCGCTCGCCATCTGTCCCAGCGCTCGCAGCCGCTCCTGCTGCATTACCGCCTGCTGTGTCTCGCGCAAGTCCTCATACGCCTTTTGTAATGAGCCATACAGCTGCGACTGGTGTGCCGCCAAAGCGACGTGCTCGCTCAACTGGCGGAGGAATTCGCACTCGCCACTGCTGAAACTCTGGGTTTCACGGCGGGCAACCAGCAGAGCGCCAAAGACCTGGTTTTCTACCAAGAGCGGCGCGGCAACCAGTGCGCGTAGTCCGCCACGCGCGAGGCGCTGCGGAAACGGGAACTGCACCGCACTGATGTCAGGTTCATAGACCAATTGCCCGCGCACGCAGCGGGACAATCCATTCGCGTCGATGGCGATGCGGGCCTGCTCGGTCAGGACCAGTTCCAGCGCCAGCGGCTGGCTCTTGATCCCGACGCTCGCGACGGTGAGCAGATTATCGATGGGGTCATATAAACAGATGCAGGCACAATCAATGGGCAATTGATCTTCCAGCGTTCTAATCACCACCTGGAAGATACTCGGCAGGTCCTGGCGTTCCCCGACCGCGCGCGTGATCTGGTTCAATAGGGCGAGGCACGTCAATTGGGCGTGAGCTTTGCGTTCGGCGATTTTGCGCGCGGTGATGTCGTTGAACAGGATGCCGACTTTGCGGCTTTCCGGGCCACCGACCCGGTAAGCACACACATCGTAATGACGGCCCAGCGCTTTTGCTTCGTTCTCAAAGTGCAGCGGCTCACCGGTCAGGGCAATTTTGCCGTAGATTTCGAACCAGTGCGTCTCGTGGTTTGGAGCGAGATCGCGCATCAATTTTCCTTGCGCATCGTGTAGCCCGGTTTGGTTTTCAAATGCCGGGTTAATTTCCAGGAAACGGTAATCCACCGGCTTGCCGTTCGCGTCAAAAATCATTTCTATGGTGCAGAACCCTTCGATCAACGTCTCGAATAGCGTGCGATACCGCACTTCTGACTGCGAAAGCTCGGCTGTGCGCTCCTGTACCCGCCGCTCCAGCTCCTCGTTCAGGCGCGCCAGCGCGCGCTCCGCCTGAATGCGCTCCCATATGTCCGAGGAAGCCATTTGCATGACGGTGAGCAGTACCAGGAGATACCCGGCCACTTTGCCCAGATGTGCAACCATCGCCTGCGTATCGTGCGGGGCGCGTGAGTAGAGCATCGACACATGAGCCAGGAAGAGCACGGCTGCCATCAATGCCAACATTGGCAACAGACGATCGGCATCACGGCGCCGCCAGCACACCCAACCTGTCATTGCCCATAAGAGCGGCACAAGCACCAGCGTAGGCCGGGTAATACCCAACGCGGCGGGTGACGTATACCGCGGCAGCCAGCGAAAGGCGGCAAACAACACCACACTGGTGAGGATCAGAAGCCCCACAAACGCAGCCGTGCGTTGTCGTTGCTTTTCATCGTGCGGCAGAAGCCAGACCGAGCAACCGATTCCAACCGGCAACAGATAAGCGGCCGGGGGCCATGTCGCGGGTCGCCAGACACTCGCCGCCTGCGCAAGGGGTGCAAAGATCCCTGACCATTCGATCGTGACGAAAACGTGAGCGATTTCCAGCAGCGAAGTCATCCCAAAGCTGATGGCGAGCCACTTGGGAAAAGACCGAAGCGTGCGCGCGCTCATGTCCCAGAATAGCAGCGCCAGCACGGCTGATAGCAGGCCAGCGCTCGTGTCGAGAATGGTATGCAGGTGGGGGTAGTCTTTGCGTCCGAGCGCGAGCAGTACCGCGCCGATGAGTCCGAAAACGATGGGCATTCCTGCTGCATGGGTCTGTTGCACCGGGCGATTGGCCGCGTTCGGTTCCGGACTTGCTTGCGGTGACTTGGCCACGCTCGCTCCCTATCCCAATTAAGACATTATTCCGTGCCGCTACACGTCGGACCGATCATGACTGCATTCTAAGACCTTGTTTTGAATGGCAGTTTGCCTGAACAGCTCTATAAGCGCCAGTTTGCGTGCCAAACGCCTTAATCGTTGCGGTGATCGTGTTTTTTCATCTCGAACGCCTGCGACATTGCCGACGATGCCACCGGGCATGAGAGGGGTTTGTTACGCCTACGAGCCCTTGTGCTGCCTCCTATAATGATGTCTTTGCGAACATCGCGATCATTGCAGCGGGATTCGTTACGGCCTACACGCTTTCCGGATGGCCCGATCTGATTGTGGGGCTGGGCATTGCGACGATGAATGCCGGTGCCGCGCGGGAAGTCTGGAATGCAGTGCGTGAGGAACACAGGGCGGCCAATTCTTGAAACGGTTTCAAAATCGACGTGACCATTCTTTTCCCCGGGAGCACTGACGAGACATGAGCTTTCTTCTCATCTGCGCGGTGGCTTTGCTCGCCTCCGGGCTTACTTTCTTCTCGGGCTTCGGGCTGGGTACATTGCTGCTGCCGGCGTTCGCGCTGTTTTACCCAATCGAGCAGGCCGTGGCATTGACGGCAGTGGTGCATTTTCTCAATAGCGTGTTCAAGCTCGGTTTGGTCGGGCGGCATGCGGACCGCCATGTCGTAGTCGTATTCGGTTTGCCGGCCATCGCGGCTGCATTCGCCGGGGCGTGGGTGTTGCTGCGGCTGTCCACCATCGGGCCGATCGCGAGTTACTCGTTCCTGGGGCGGGATGTTTTTATCATGCCAGCCAAACTGGCCGTGGGTTCGCTGCTGCTTTTGTTTTCCCTGGGTGAATTGTTGCCACGATTTTGCGAGCTGTCCTTCGCTCCAAAATTTCTACCGTTGGGCGGGGTGTTGAGCGGTTTTTTCGGCGGTCTGTCGGGGATGCAAGGAGCGCTGCGGTCGGCATTTCTGGCGAGGTCCGGACTTTCAAAGGAGGTGTTCATCGCCACCGGGGTTGTGGTGGCCTGTTTGATCGATGTCACGCGGTTGGGGATGTACGGGCGGATGCTGGCTGGCGAAAGAGGACAACTTGACTATGGGGTGCTGACTGCCGCGGTGTTATCCGCGTTTGCCGGCGCGTGGTTTGGGAACCGCTACCTGAAAAAGCTGACGATGAAGAGCATCCAAAAAATCGTGGCCGTCATGCTTTTCGCGGTGGCCTCGGGACTGGTATGCGGATTACTGTAATTCATCCGGCATCGGATCAGGACGCATCAGGAGCATGCCGTAATGGTAACGGCAACATTCGGACAGATCCTGATCTCGCACGAACATGAAGCCCGCCGCTTCGGCCCAGGCTCTGCACTGTTCGGGGCGCGGACGAATGTGCATCGAGGGTCCGCGCGGCGTCGAGGGATCATAGTTCCAATGGATGATTGACATGGAGCCGCCGGGTTTCAAGATTCTATAGGCTTCCTGCAATAGAGCGATCGGATCTTCGATGTGCAGAATGTTGTAGACCATTGCATGATCTGTGCTGCCCGGCGGAAGTCCCGTGCCTTCTTTGAGGAAGTCGCGCACTTCCGCCCTGATATTCGCGAGCCCGGCATCACGTGCCTTGCGATCGACTAACGCGACCAAGTCGGGCTCTATGTCGAAGGCGTGAATAAGTCCCGAGGTACGCTTGGCAACCGGTAGCGTAAAGGTCCCGTAGCCACAGCCGAATTCAGCAATTGTGTCCGCCGGGTCTTTAACGCAGTCGAGTTTTCTGACGATGCACTCGGCGTCGTAAAACGCTTGCCAAGCATCCTCCTCGGGCATTCCGCTTTCGCGGCCTTTCATTCAATGACCATGACGGTGATGCGCATCCGGGAAATGTGCATGGGTGTGGGTCAGCGGTTCGTGCCGATGGCGATGACTGTGGCGAATCGTAGGTGCCACCGGCCCGTCATGGTCGTGCTGATGATGTTCGTCATGCGTGTGTTCGTGCTCGTGTTCCAATGCTTCGTGAGTATGCTCGTGGTGGTGGTGTTCGGTTAGATGGAGCCAGACACCCAGTGCCATGAGCCCTCCCGCAATCAGCAGCGACAGACTCACCGTCTCGCCCAGCCACAGGATTGCCAGTAGTGCGCCGACGAAGGGCGCGACGGAGAAGTAGGCGCCGGTGCGCGCGGTGCCCAGGTGGCGCAATCCCACCACGAAGAGGACCAAACTCACTCCATACGCCAGACAACCGACTAACAACGCACCGGCCAAAGTCGGCAGCGGTGGCCAACTCGCGCCGAGCGCCAGGGCGATCGTCAAATTAACGAGGCCGGCGCAGAGTCCCTTGATCGAAGCGAGCCACGACGCATCGGCCAGCGATACTTTGCGTGTCAGATTATTGTCGATGCCCCAGGCAAGACAGGCGCCAAGCACCGCTAGGGTGGGCCACAGCGCGCCGAAGTCCAGCTGGCTCGGCCAACTCAACACAATCGCCCCGGCGACAATCGCCGCCATGCCAAAGGCAATGCGGCGATCGACGTTTTCGCGAAACGCAAACCAGGCCAATAGCGCGGTGAAAACGCCTTCTGCATTGAGCAGGAGCGAAGCGCCCGAGGCCGGCATTCCGCTGAGGCCGAACATGAGTAGTACCGGACCTAAGACTCCGCCAGTCAGGATCGCGCCGGCCAACCACAACCCTTCTTTGGGTTGCAGCGGTACGCCGGGCGAGCGGCGGAGCCCGCGATACAGTGTCAGGCCAACACCAGAACCGAGATAGAGAAGTCCCGCCAGTAGCCAAGGGCTGATGTGAGTTAGCAACCACTTCGCGAGCGGTGTGCCGGCACCAAACAGCACGGCTGCACCCAGCGCCGCGAGGATGCCGGGCTGACGCAGACTCTGGTTCAAAGCCATCGTTTGGGAACTCTCATGGTGGATCGAGTGATATTCCGCTCAACGTCCGTGCGTACCGCGCGCTCGACCGTGAACGACAGAATCAGAGCTCAGCGCCACGCGTCTCGATAGTCCGGTAAGAATCCCACAGTCTTTGCTCATTCGTGGCGATCCGCACTGCGCTCTTAAGGTCTTGAGCTGCGTCTTCAATCGTTGCAGTTCGGCAATGCGTTCTATGACATGGCCAATGTGGGCATCGAGCAAGGCATCGATTTCTTTACACGGATCCTCCGGCGCGTCCTTGACCCGCAGCAGCTTGCGAATCTCATCGAGTGTCATATCGAGTGCGCGGCAGTGCCGGATGAATGACAACCGGTCGCGGTGCACTTCCGTGTAAAGCCGATAGTTGCCTTCGCTGCGAATAGGCTTGTGTAGCAAGCCCTCGCGCTCATAGTACCGGATCGTTTCAACAGGCACTTCCGCGCGACGCGCAAGCTCACCGATTTTGATCGTCTTTTTCACGGTTTATTTCCACACTTGACCCTGTAGTAGCTACAGACTATGAAATACGCGCCTGATTCCTGCAACTGAAGGCTGTTTAATGGCTGACGGAAATGGCTCGCTCGGCGAACTTAAGGTTCGGCTAAGGTAATTTAGCTAGCATCAAGACTAATGGACGCGGGAGCCGGAGACAAAGCGTGCAATCCGAAGGTCATGGGGTGTGCAACGGTGTCACCGTAGCGGGCCGGGCGGCTCGGAATGCTTCCGGTAGCCCGTTTTTTTGCTGCTACTCATCGACAAATCCCATGCACGTTCTGCTTGTTGAAGATGATGCTTTGCTGGGTCAGGCGATCGAAATGGCGCTCGCCCGCTGGAATCACACCTCGGTATGGGTGCGCGACGGGCACGCGGGTCTCTCCGCGGCGCGCACCAATCCCTTCGATCTCATCCTGCTCGATTTGGGACTGCCGCGCATGGAAGGCATTAAGGTGCTGGAGGCCCTGCGCGCCGAGTCCCGCCATGTTCCCGTTCTGATCATCACGGCACGAGATGAATTGACCGATCGCATCCACGGTCTGGATGCCGGCGCCGACGATTACCTGAACAAACCCTTTCACCTCGATGAACTGGCCGCACGGATGCGGGCGCTGCATCGACGCGCGTTAGGACAATCGAGAAATTTAACGGTCGTCGGCGCTCTGTGTCTCGATACGTTGAATGCACATGCAACCTTTCAGGGCTCCGCAGTTGAGTTGTCCCGGCGCGAGTTCGCGCTATTGCGCGCGCTAGCCGAGCGAGCGGGACGTGCCGTATCACGCGAAGTGTTGACGAATGCGCTTTACGGTGCCGAGGGCGGAGCGGAGAGCAATACCCTCGAAGTGCACATTCATGCGCTGCGTCGAAAGCTTGCGCCCTCGCTCATTCGGACCGTGCGCGGGTTTGGGTATTTGCTCGCGAATGAGAGCCAGCCGAAGGCGAGCGCACGATGATGGGCTCCCTGCGTGCGCGCGTGACCATTGCCGTTCTGGCCGTCATCGCCATTGTCGTCGTGCCGCTGGGTGTCCTGAGCTACCGCAAGTCTGTGCAGGAATTCGACGAGCTCGGCGATGCGCGCCTGGTGCAGGCGACCCGCACGATCGACGTGCTCGCCGAAAATGCCGGCTTGCGCGATCCGCAACCCAAGGCCGCGTTGGACGTGCTCGTGTGGCATAGCCCCTTCCCGCAGCCCACGGTGACCGATCGCGGGCACGCGTATGAGGCGCTCCTCGGCTTTCAATACTGGAACGCGCAAGACCAGCTGCGCATCACGAGTGACAACTTTCAGGGCGTGCCGATGAAGGCAGCGCCGCAAGGCTTCGCCGATGTCATCCTCGAGGGCACGCGCTGGCGGGTGTTCACGTTGCACGAGAACGATGGCGACACGATTCGTGTTGCCGAACGCTATGACAGCCGCAACAGCATTGCGCACAGTCTACTCATCGAGCACGTGACGCCGATGCTCATTGCGCTGCCGGTGCTCGCGTTGCTCGTGGGCTGGGCGGTGCGCCGCGCGCTGCGGCCACTCAACGCGCTGTCGCGCGACCTGTCCGCGCGCGCGCCGGAAGAGGCCACGTTGATTGAAGTCGCTCAGCCGCCGCGCGAGCTCAAACCAGTGCTCGACTCGCTGAATGGATTGCTGGGTCGGATGCGCGCGATGCTGGATCGCGAGCGACAATTCACCGCCGATGCCGCGCATCAGCTGCGCACGCCACTCGCCGCCGCGCTCCTGCATCTGGAAAATGCGGTGGCCGCCGAGTCCGACGACTTACGCGAGCTCGCCCTCGGGCGCACGCACGAGGGATTGCAGCGCCTCAATCGTCTGGTGAAGCAGTTTCTGGAGCTGGCGCGCTGGGAATCTGCCGAGCGCGAAACCGAGCGCGATGTCGTAGATCTCGAGGCGTGCGCGCGTGCGGAAGTGGAGGAGGCAGCGCTGCTGGCGGCGGACAAGGATCTCGAAATCTCGGTGATTGCGCAGACCTCCCCGCTTCACGTGCTGGGGTGGGAGCCGGCGGTACGGGCCTTGGTCCGCAACCTCATCGACAATGCTTTTCGCTATACCCCCGCCGGCGGTCAGGTCGAAGTGCGGCTGCGTGGTGAAGCATCGGGCGCGCGGCTCGAAGTCAGTGATTCGGGTCCGGGGATTGCCCCAGCCGAGCGCGAGACGGTCTTCAAGCGATTTCGGCGCGGTCATGCGGCCGACACGGATGGCAGTGGTCTGGGACTCCCGATCGTTTGGCGTATCGCCGAACTCCATTGTGCCACCGTCGAGTTACGGGATTCGCGTTTTGGAAGTGGTCTGTGCGTGGCGGTCGCGTTTCCCGAATGCTCGTTGCCCGGGACATCGAGGCTCAACGACGCATGAGTGCACCCGACTCGCGCACTCCCGCACGCGCGAGGCGTGCTGTTGTGATACTGACCTTTGCGATGACATCGCTCGGCGGCGTCATCGCCTCGTACTCCGCCGAAACGGGCGCAGCGGATGCCTCTGACTCCGCGCGCACGCTCGCCCACGCCATTGAGACGGCACTCGCGCACAGCCCCCTGCTCGCCTCGGCGCCCCACGAACGGGCGGCAAGTGAGGCCCGGCGCGATCAGGCCGGGCAGCGTCCGCCCTGGGAACTCTCGACGACCGCAGAAAATATTCTGGGCCGCAATGAAACCGCCGGTGTGCGCGCCGCGGAGGCAACTGTTGAGCTCGGCCGAACCCTCGAACGGGGCGGCAAGCGCGCGGCGCGTCTGAACGTGGCCGATCGTGAAACGGCGGTGCTCGCCGAAGATCTCGCCAGCCGCGAACGCGAGCTCATTGCCGAAGTCACGCGGCGCTTCGCGGATGCGCTCGAGCATCAAGCGCTCGCGGAGATTCGCGCAAGGCAAGTGCAATTGATCGAGGGCCTCGCCCCGGTGGCCGAGCATCGGGTGGCTTCGGGTCGCGCCTCGCGGGCCGAGCAGGCGAGCCTGCGGGCCGCGCTCGCCCGAGCCCAATTGGCGTTTGAGCAGGAGCAGGCCGCGCGCACCCTGGCACAGCAGGGACTGGCTGCGGTGATCGGCCAGCCGGAATGGAGTATCGGAGCGCTGCAAGGGGATCTTGCTGAAGCGATTCCACTACCGCAGGAAAGTGCGCTGTTCGGCGCCATCGAGTCGGCTGCGCCGGTGCGCGTTGCGCAACGCGAGGCGGAGCTGGCGCAGGCGCGCGTGCAGGTGGCACACGCGACCGCGGTGGCCGATGTGCACGTCGCGGCGGGAACGCGGCGCTTGCAGGAACTGCACACCGAGGCCTTTGTGCTGTCCTGGTCGCTGCCGCTGGGCACTCGTCGCTACAGCCGCCCCATCATCCGCGAAGCGAACGCGGAACTTGAGGCGGCGAAGGCCCGCGTGGATGCCGCACGCACGCAAGTCGGCGCAGTCCTCACTGATGCCTGGGGGGAAGTGCAGAGCAGTCACCGCGCGATCGGCACGCTCTCCCGCGAGGTGTTGCCGGCGGCTTTGGACGCCGCTGACGTCCTCGAGCACGGCTATCGCCTGGGCCGATTTTCCCTGCTCGAGGTCACCACCGCCCGGCAGACCGCAACGGATGCGCAGATCGAGCTCATTACCGAGGAGGCGCGGTATCGGCGTGCGCTCGCTGAATTGGAGCGCGTGCTCGGTGGAGCTGCGGTGCGCGCCGGCCGTAGTTCCAGTCCGACCACTCCATAGGGCGAGCACGGGTAGTGAATTAATAAGAGGTGATGAATTGCGTGTGACATCAAACAGGGTGCGAGGCCGCGATGCCACAGGGGGCAAAATGAAACGAGTCGGGTTCGCGATACTCGCAGGGTCGATCGCGCTCTCCAGCTGCGGGGGCGGATCCCCTGCGCCCGCAGGAAGTGAACCCGCTGAACATGAAGCCGCGCCGACGGCGGCGACGGCCGAAAACCCCCATCGTGCAGCGCCGGTCAGGAGCGTCACGATCTCGCCCCAATCCGCCCAGGCGATCGGCCTCACGGTGGCCACGGCCGGACCGGCCACCGTGCGGGAAGTGCTGTCGTTGTACGGCACCATCAAAGTGGACACCGCGCGTGTGCGCACGATCGCAGCACGCTATCCCGGCATGGTGAAGTCCGTCACCAAGAACGTGGGCGATCGCACTCAACAAGGCGAAGCGCTCGCGAAGATTGAGAGCAGCGACAGTCTCGAGGACTACGTGCTCACGGCCCCGATCGCGGGCGTAGTCACCGCACGCATGGCCAATCCCGGAGAAACAGCGGGCAGTGAGCCGCTGTTCACGGTCTCGGATTTCTCGCAGGTCTGGGCGGACCTGACGCTTTTCCCTCGCGATCGCGTCCGCGTCAAGACGGCGCAAGAGGTGGTCATCATCGCCAGTGACGGCAACGCACGCGCGCCGGGCCACATCGCGCTGGTCGGTGCGTTGGGTTCGGCCGCAGAGCAGACGCTCCTCGCGCGCGTCCCGCTCGCGAACGCGCAGGGGCTGTGGACGCCCGGTCAATTCGTCACGGGCGAGGTTGTGGTTCGCGAGGAATCCGTGCCCGTCGCGGTGCAGACCGAGGCCTTACAGACACTGGAGGATCGCACGGTCGTCTTCGTGCAGGGGCCGGAGGGGTTTGTTCCGCGTCTGGTCACACTTGGCCGCCAGGACACGCAAACGACGCAGATCGTTGAAGGCCTTGCAGTGGGAGAGCGGTACGCCGCGACGGGGAGCTTTGTTCTCAAGGCCGAATTCGGCAAGCGTGCGGTGGCCGATGAGGACTAAGTCCGCTCTTCAGGATCGCGCAGAGCGCCGTGCCCATGATTGATGCCGTTCTGCGTGCCGCGATCGAGCGCCGCGGGGTGGTCCTCGTGCTCGTGCTTGCGTTTGCGGGCCTCGGCGTCTGGAACTATCGCCAGCTGCCGATTGATGCGGTCCCGGATATCACGAACGTCCAGGTGCAGATCAATACCGAGGCGCGCGGCTACTCGCCCCTTGAGACCGAGCAGCGGGTCACGTTTCCCATCGAGACCGTAATGGCCGGCCTGCCGCGCATTGATAACACTCGATCCGTATCGCGCTATGGCTTATCGCAGGTGACTGTCGTCTTCAAAGATGGCACCGACATCTATTTCGCGCGCAACCTTATCAATGAGCGACTGCAACAGGTGCGCGACCAACTCCCGGCCGGGCTCACTCCTGTCATGGGACCGACCGCCACGGGTTTGGGCGAGATCTTCTTCTACACCGTGAAGGCCCGCACAGCCGCCCGCCAGGCCGATGGCTCGCCCTACAGCCTCACCGATTTGCGGGGCATTCACGATTGGATCATCGCGCCCCAACTGCGGCGCGTCCCCGGCGTCACGGAGATCAATCCGATCGGCGGCTATCAGAAGCAATTCGTCGTGAGCCCCGATCCGGTGAAGCTCCTATCCTATGGGCTGACTCTCGGTTCAGTGGTGGACGCGCTCGAGCGCAACAACGCCAACGTAGGGGCCGGCTACATCGAGCGGCGCGGCGAGCAATATTTGATTCGGGTCCCCGGCCAAGTCAGCAGCACGCAAGATCTGCGGCATGTGATCCTGACTCAACGCGCCGGAGTGCCGATTACCGTCGGCGATGTCGCGCAGGTGAGCATCGGCCAGGAGCTGCGTACCGGCGCGGCCACCCGTGATGGCGAGGAGACTGTAATCGGCACGGCCGTCATGTTGATCGGGGAAAACAGCCGCGCCGTCGCCAAGGCCGTCGCGGCGAAACTCAAGGAAGTGGCGCATACGCTCCCTGCGGGCGTGACAGCGGAGCCGATCTATGATCGCACGACCCTGGTCGAGCGCACGATCGGCACCGTTCAAAAGAACCTCATCGAGGGGGCGATTCTCGTGGTGGTGGTGCTGTTGGTGCTGCTCGGGAACGTGCGCGCCGCACTGATCACCGCGGCGGTCATTCCGCTCGCGATGCTGCTCACGATTACCGGCATGGTCGAGGCCGGCGTCAGCGCCAATCTCATGAGTCTGGGCGCGCTCGACTTTGGTCTGATCGTCGATGGCGCCGTCATCATTGTCGAGAACTGCATCGCGCACCTCGCCGAGGCGCAGCATCGGCACAACCGAGCGCTCACGACCGAGGAGCGATTCCACACCGTCTTTGCGGCCTGCCGGCAAGTCTTTCGTCCGAGCCTCGTCAGTGTGGTCGTCGTGATCCTGGTGAACTTGCCGATCCTCGCGTTGAGCGGCGTCGAGGGCAAGATGTTTCGGCCCATGGCGTTTACGGTCATCACAGCCCTCTTGGGCGCCTTGGCGTTGTCGCTGACCTTCGTCCCGGCAGCGGTCGCGCTCCTCATTCGCGGCCGCGTCGCCGAGCGCGAGAACCTTGCGATCCGTCTCGCCAAGCGCGCATTTGAACCGGTGCTGCAGGCTGCACTTCGCTATCGAATGATGCTCATTGTCGGAGCCGTAGTGCTGGTTGGGGCGAGTTTGTGGCTCGCCACGCGCATGGGTCGCGAGTTCATCCCGAATCTCGATGAAGGCGATGTCGCGGTGGAGATCTCCCGCATCCCCGGCACGGGCCTCGCGCAGTCGATCATGATGCAACAGGCGATCGAGCGCGCGGTTGATAAAGTGCCCGAGGTGGTCACGATGTTTGCGCGCATCGGCACGGCGGAGGTCGCCACCGACCCCCAGGCGCCTGGGGTTGCTGACACCGTGATCATGTTGAAACCCCGGGCGCAATGGCCCGATCCGGCAAAACCTAAGAGCACACTCATCGCCGAGCTCGCGCGAGCCATCGATAGCGTGCCGGGCAGCAGTTATGCCATGTCACAACCCATTCAACTGCGCTTCAATGAGTTGATCTCGGGTGTGCGCGCCGATGTCGCCGTCAAAGTCTTCGGGGATAATCTCGAGGAACTTCTGACCACGGGCAATCGCATTGCCGCGCTGATCGGACGGCTCCCGGGCGCGGCAGATGTCAAAGTGGAGCAGCTCGCGGGGCTTCCTTTCCTGTCGATCGAGCCGAATCCAAGCACGCTTCACCGCTATGGCCTCAATGTCGGGGACCTGCAGGACACGGTGGTGACCGCGCTCGGCGGGCGCGAAGCGGGGCTGATCTTTGAGGGCGATCGGCGTTCGGACATCGTCGTGCGATTGTCTGAAGCCGTGCGCAGCGATCCCACGGCGATTGAGCGGCTCCCCATCGCGCTGCCGGGCGGGGGCTATGTGCCGCTCAGCGAAATCGCGGCCCTCAAGCTCGTGAACGGTCCGAATCAAATCAGTCGCGAGAACGGCAAGCGACGGGTGGTCGTGACCGTGAATGTGCGCGGTCGCGACCTCGGCTCCTTTGTCACGGCGGCAAAGCAAACGATCTCGGGGCGCATCTCACTGCCCCCTGGCTACTGGATCGATTACGGCGGCACCTTTGAGCAATTGCAATCGGCCAGCGCGCGGCTGCGGGTGCTGGTGCCGGCCACGCTGGTGGCGGTCTTTGGCCTCTTGCTCCTCACGTTTGGCTCGGCGAAAGAGGCGCTGCTCGTCTTCGCCAGCGTGCCGCTCGCGCTCACCGGCGGTGTCGTGGCGCTGTGGCTGCGGGGCATTCCGCTTTCGATCTCTGCGGGGGTGGGCTTCATCACGCTCTCAGGTGTGGCGGTGTTGACCGGGGTCGTGATGGTGTCGGCCTTCAGCGAGCTGCGGCGCGATGGCCTCTCCGCCCACGAGGCTGTCGTCTCCGGCACCTTGGGGCGCTTGCGACCCATCCTCATGATCGCGCTCGTCGCGAGCCTCGGGTTTTTGCCGATGGCGCTCAACACCGGAACGGGCGCGGAGGTGCAGCGGCCGCTCGCGACCGTCGTCATCGGCGGAATCCTCTCCGCGACGGTCCTGACCCTGCTCGTGCTACCGGCGCTCTACGTGTTGACGATGAATACGGCTGCGTCGCCCCCGCAAGTACCGACCGGTGAAGATCACACGGCCAACCCATGAACCGACCACTCAGCGCGCGTGCTGAGCGGCGCATTCATCGAATCTTCCAGATTAGTTTGCTTTTGAAAGCGGCTCACAGCGTCCTTGAGATTGCGGGCGGGATTTTGCTCTTTGCGGTGAGCACGGACACCGTCCTGAGAATCGTGGATCGGCTGACGCAGGACGAACTGTCGCAGGATCCACACGACCGGATCGCAAACTTCCTGCTGCACGCAGCCCGCAACCTTTCCGTCGATGCCAAGTCCTCGGCCGCCTTTTTCTTGTTGAGTCACGGCGCCGTCAAGCTGTTCCTGATTGTGGCGGTCTTACGCGGTAAGTCCTGGGCCTATCCCGCGTTCATGCTCGCACTCGCTGGACTGATCGTCTATCAGACCGACCAGCTGCTGCACGTCACCTCAATCGGGCTGGCGGCGTTGACGGTGCTCGATGCGATCGTGCTAGTGCTGACGTGGCATGAGTATCGGTTCGCGATCCTGGCCAGGCGACACGCACAAAAGGAGGAAGGCACGCATGTGAAGCGCCCCACAATCGAGAGTGACCCGTGAGGATACTCGGCCCGGGCAAGCGCGCTGTCGTCCCATCGGCGCGGTACGGATATCTTTTCATTCTGGCCGCCTGCGGGTTTGTGACCTCCTTCGGCGCGCATATTGTCGCGACGAACCTGCCCTCGTATGCGCAAACCGTCGGCATCGGCGCGTTCATGATCGGACTGCTCATCGCGGTCTACGACTTCGCGGAGTTGTTTGCCAAGCCGGTCGCGGGGGTCATCGCCGACCGCCGCGGCATGAAGCCGACCCTGCTTGTGGGGATTCTGGTCTTCGTACTCGGCTCACTCTTATTCTTTGTTCTCGATCCGCGCCTGCTGTTGATCGTGCGATTCGTGCAAGGTCTGGGCGCGGCGGCGCTCTCCACCGTCTCCATTACCCTCGTTGCGCGGTATTTCGAGTCGAGTCGCGGCCGCGCCTTCGGCATCTACAACGCCATCAAGGGCGCGGGCTACGTAATCGCCCCGGCGCTCGGCGGATTTCTCATCCACGAGTTTCGCTTCTCGATGATCTTCTCCGTCTCGGCCGGGGTAGGGGTGATCGCGCTGGCTTTGAGTACGTTCCTGCCACGTGATCGTGTCAAAGCAGGAGAGCTCGAAGACGACGACGATCTGACGCTGAAACAATTCTTTTCCGTGTTCGGCGAATCCCAGCTTCTGCCGGTCTATGCCGTCATCGTCGTGAACATGTTTCTGGTCAGCATCCTCTTCGGCTTTCTGCCCGTGTATCTGCATTCCATCGGCTACACCCCGCTGCAATCGGGTACGACCGTGAGCGTTGCGACCGCAAGCTACCTCCTCGTGCAGCCCCTCGCCGGCCATTGGGCGGACAAGATCTCGATGCGCGCAACGGTGCTCGCCGGGCTCTTGGTGGCCGCGCTCGCGGTGATCGTGCTCGCGTTCACGTCGGGCGTCGCCTTGACGGGGATCATCATTCTCGCGGGCTTGGGGGTCGGAACTGTGTGGACCAATGCGGATGCGCTCGTCAGCTCACTCGCGCAGAAGCAGCGGCTCGGCGCGAGCATTGGGGCGGCACAGTCCTTCAAGGAGTTCGGCGACATGGTTGGGCCATTGCTAATCGGCGCACTAACACAGGGGTTCGGTGTGCAAGTCGGCTTTGTCGCCTGTGGCGCACTCGCGCTGATCTTCGTTTACGTCCTGACGCGTTCGGCGGCCGGCGGGAGACCTCGCGAATCCACGGGTGCGCCCGCTCCATGAATGGAGCGGATCAGAAACTGGTGGCTCGATTGCTCGCCGGCAATGAATGCGCGTTCGACCAGTTTTTTGACACCTATTTCGAGCAGCTCTGGTGCCACGCGATGCAGCGCTTGGACGGTGATGTCGACCGCTCTCGCGAGGTTGTACAGTTCACTTTGGTTCACGCGATGCGCAAGCTCCACGCCTATCGTGGCGAGGCTTCGCTCTTCGCCTGGTTGTGTGAAATCGCCGGACGAGAGTGCTTGCGATGAGCGTGCCCCGGCGGAATTGCGGGAAAGAAGCTGTCGAGTTGCACGCCCAGCCGCATTCGTTCTGAAACGACCGACGCCCCGATCGAGGCCGTTGCCGGAGATTCGGGGCGCCTGCAGCAGGCGATCTGGAACCTGCTGACCAACGCGGTGAAATTCACGTCGGAAGGCGGTCGCGTGAACTATTCGCGGAGGTACGCCGATTCCGGCGCGCAGATCGAGGTCACCGACACTGGCGTTGGCATCGCGCCGGAATTCTTGCCGCACGTCTTCGAGCGTTTCCGGCAGGGTGATGCTTCCACGACGCGTCAATACAAGGGACTGGGCCTTGGGCTATCCATCTGCCGCCAATTGGTTGAACTCCATGGCGGCACAGTGTCCGCCCGCAGTCGAGGGGCCAGTCAGGGGGCGCCACTTCGCTCCGCAAATCGCGTGGCTGCGGGCTCGTCTGACGCCGGTGGGCTACGCGGGTTTGCAACTGACATTGGGCGTCGTGACATTCATCGCCGAGGCCTGGCTCTTCGGGGGGATCGCCGAAGACGTGCTTCACGGCGATCCGCTGATCACGGTTGATCAACATATCGCCATGTGGTTTCGGCTTCACAGGACTCCCACGCTCACGACCGTCATGCAATGGATCACCCGTGCCCATGAAGCGTGGACCATCACCTCAGCTTGTGTGGTCCTTGCGTCCTATTTGATATGGAAACGTCATTGGGAGCGATTGTGGCTGCTGGTCCTCGCAGTGCCCGGCGGGATGCTCCTCAATTCAATACTGAAATTGGCATTCCATCGTGCGCGTCCGAGTCCTTCGGCTATTGCTGAGGCGTTATCGAGCTACAGCTTCCCGAGCGGCCACACGATGGCAGCGACCGTCTTATATGGCAGCCACGACGCATCGGCCAGCGATACCTTGCGCGTGAGATTGTTATCGATGCCCCAGGCGAGACCTTCCTACACGGATCATCCGGCGCGTCTTCAGCCGCAAAAAATCGCGGATCTAATCGAGGGTCATATCGAGCGCGCGGCAATGACGGATGAATGACAACCGGTCGCAGTGCGCCTCGGTGTAGAGCCGGTAGTTGCCTTCGCTGCGAGGTGACTTGTGTAGCAGGCCTTCGCGCTCGTAATGGCGGATGGTTTCTATGGGCACGCCCGCGCGGTGTGCTAGAGCGCCGATCTGGAAGGTTTTCGGCATGGACTATCTCCCGTGCTTGACTCTGAAGTTACTACAGACTGTGGAATGCCAGGCGGATTCTTGCAACTGAAGGTTTCAATGGGTGGCGATGACTGCGGATTGGGCTGCGCGGGGGCTTGTGAAGTCCCGCCACGCTTCCGCCGGGCGCTATGGATAGCGATTGCGGTTAACGCAGCGATGTTCGTGATTGAAATCGGCGCGGGTTGGCGCGCAGTGATCATGCAAGCCATTGCCGAACTGCAGCGCGCGGCGCACTCCGATGCCAGTAAACCGCTGAGAACCCCGGCTAATTCAGAAATTGAGTTTATTTAATGCGTATGGCGTGGCGCCGCCGCTCGCTACCGCGATAGTTATAGGCAAAGCCAATACCGATGCAAAGGAGCACGAGAAACTGCGCTGCGAGGGATTGGGCCGTCGGATAGATCGCGAGCCACGGCATGCGAGGAAAGTCGAGCGGGCTCACCCCCAGCGCGCCCGCTTCCTGCAGGGCCTGCACACCCTTGCCGATGAGCACAAAGGCGAGCACGCCGATCAGCATGGAGCTGATGGAGAAGAACTGCGCGATCGGCAGGCGACGCGTGGCTCGCAACAACAGCAACGCCACGGCGACCAACGCCAACGACCCGCTCAGCAGCCCGCCGGCGATCGCCGCATGCTGCCCTTCGCTCCACAGGGCCGCGTAGAAAAGAATGGTCTCGAACACTTCGCGATAGACCGCCACGAATGCAAGGCCGCCCAAAAACCACCCGGAGCGCTTCGATGAGAGAGCGCTTGTGAGCTGGCTGTGCAGATACTGCTGCCAACGCCCGGCGATGCTCTTGTGGTGCATCCACAGTCCGACACTGATCAGTACCAACGCCGCGAACACGGACGATAGACCTTCGGTAAGCTCACGACTCGCGCCGCTCACCTGCACAACCTGCGTGGCGGCCGCCCAGGTGAGAGCGCCGGCGCCGAGCGCGCCGATCCAGCCCCAATGGACATAGCGCATGACTTCGGTGCGTTCGGCTTTGCGCAGAAACGCGACAATCGCCACCACGATCAAAAGCGCTTCGATCCCTTCACGCAGCAGGATCGTGAAGCTTCCCAGGAACAGCGTCGTGGCGTTTGTTTGTGAGGGGTCGATGGCGCGTTCGGCTATATCGATCAGCGTTTGAATGGCAGCGGCGTGGGAAGCAACTTCCGCAGGTGCAGCGCCACGGGCAATCCGTCCACGATAGTCTGCGAATGCGGCTTCGACGCGAGCCAGGAGAGCGGAATCGTGTGCGGCCAGAATGGGTTCGATGGGCTCGAAACCATCGAGATACGCCGCCAGCGCGAGCTGCTTGGCGATCTGTGCGTCCCCGTTTTGATAAGCCCGCGCGCTTTCGCGCAGGCGCATTCGGGCCATCGAAAGGCTTCCGCCGGAGGCGATCACGACGGCGGGATCGCTGCGCAAATAGCCGAGCACTGGGCCGGCCCGGTCGAGTCCCAGCGTGGCGGCGAGCTCCGACTGGCTGCGGCGACTCAGCGTCTCAAGATCGGGAATGGCAGCGCGCACGGTCGCATCGGCTTGCCACAGTTGTTCTCCGGCTGCCCGGTCCGCCGCCGAGTACGCCAATCCGCCCGCGTAGTAAGCGAGTGCCCAACGGTCGGCTTCCGGTAAGGTGCTAAAACCGGGCATGGAGGTGCCGGCGATGCCGTGGCCGATGATTTGATAGAGCGCAAAGGGACTGCGCTCGCGGGCGCGCTGCGCATCCGTGAAGGCGATGGGTGAGGGATTGAGCGAGCGCGCGAGCGGGCCGTCTCCTGCGCCGTGAGGGCCGTGGCAGGCGGCACATTGACCCTCAAAAAGCTGCGCGCCGCGCCCGAGATCCGGCACCGTCCGCGGCGCCACCGGGATCGAATACGCCACCAGCATCGCATCGGCAAGCGTGCGTGCCAGCCGTGTCACAGAGTTCGCCTCGGCGTGTTGCGTGATCGCCGTGCGCAATTGCTGGCTTTGGATGATGAGAGCAGGCTGATCGGCATGGTGGGGCAAAGCGGCGAGTTGCGTCTCTGCGGCCGCAGCAAACTCCTGCATTTCGGCGTACTCCGCCGCATTCTTCACTTGTCCTCCATCAACTGCGTTGCCGTAATCCACGGCCAGGTAGTCAAGCAGCTGCCACACTTGTCGGGCGTCCGGTCGATCATCCGCTGTAGCCCAGCTGGCCGCGGCAAGCGCGGCGAGTGCGGTGCCACCAGTCAACTGACGAAGGATCTGCAGGGCTACTGAGCGCATGATTGAGGGGTGACGTTGATCATGAAGTCTGGTCCAGCGGAGCCCGCTCAAGTATTGACTCTGTAGTCGCTACAGGGTCAAGTCCTTAAGCTCGCCCGCCGAGTCAAACACGTACCTGCCTCGGGGACGACTTCCACCGGAGATTCCGGGGCTTTCCGGCCTTTGATCGTGCAGCTGTAGAAGCGGCCCTATCGCCGCCGTTGGCGCTTGGTTGCGGGAGGGTTGCTGCAGCGTTGAGCCCGGAAAGTATTCCGCAGTTTTTCGCCGTCCGAGCCAGACCGCAGCGATCACGCAGCGCCTGAAGCTGCCGCTTAAGACGACGCAGATCGCCGATTCGGATGGCGACCTGATCGATATGCGCATCGAGCATGACGTTGACCGTTTCGCAGGTATCGTCGGGAGCATCCTGCAAGCGCAGCAGCTGGCGAATCTCGTCCAACGTCATGGCGAGTGATCGGCAGTAGCGGATGAACGAAAGACGTTCCCGATCGGCCTCCAGATAGAGGCGGTAATTGCCATGGGTGCGGGCAGGCTTGCGCAGCAGCCGCTCGTGTTCGTAGTAGCGGATCGTTTCCACCGGCACGGCCGCATACCGGGCAAGGTCGCCGATTGTGAAGGTTTTTTGCATAGTGGACTACTTGAGGGACTTGACCCTGAAGTTACTACAGGGTGTGCAATGGGCGCCAGCATTTCCTTACCGAGGTCATCATGCGGCTGCTTCGCGCGTCCTACGGGTGCCTGTTACTGCTTGGATCAGCGACGGGTGTCATCTACGCGGAAGCGCCTTACACGCCAGCCTCCCCGCCCGCCCCTGCGGACCTTGAGGCGACTGAAACCGCATCACTGTCGCTTGCCGATGCGCTTGCCCGGGCGTTGAAACATAGCCCCAGCCTGCAAGTATATGACCCGAGTCGCCGTGCGGCTGAAGCGGAGCGGCTTCAAGCGGGGACACGCCCTAACCCGGAACTCGCCGCAGAATTTGAAAACCTCGGTGGCACCGGGGAAGTGCGCGGCACGCGGGCGCTCGAAACCACACTCACGCTGTCTCAATTGGTCGAACTTGGCGGCAAGCGCGACCGCCGTGTCGCCGTGGCCGAGGGCGCGCTCGCGACACTGGAAGCGGAATACGCGGTGGCGCGGCTGGATGTTCTGGCCGAGACCGCGCAACGCATGACCGATGTGGCGCAGGCCCAAACACAGGTCGCGCTTGCCCAGCGTGCCACCGACTTGGTGCAGCAGACTCAGGCTGCGGTGGAAAAGCGTATCTGCGTATCCGCAGCGTCCTCTATGGCCTGTATCAGTCGGCGCAGCAAGCGCGCGCGCAAGCCCAGGCGCTGGCGAGCGAACTCATTCCGCAAGCCGAGGAGGCGCTGACCCTGATTCAACGGGGATATGCCAACGGCCGTTTTTCCTTTCTGGAATTGGCCGACGCGCAGCGACAAGTGCTTGAGCTGCGCGAACAGACGATCACAGCGCAGGCCGACGCACACCGCCTCGATGCTGAATTAGAGCGCCTGACGGGTGAGCCCATCATCGGTTCGACTGCCGCGCAAGTACATTCCACCGAAGATGCTCTGCCATTTGGAGATTCCCGATGAACCGCTGTGTTGGACTGGTCGTCGCCTTCGCACTGCTTTTGTCGGCCTGCTCGAAAAAAGGTGCGGCGCCGGTGGCGGCTGCGGAGGAGTCCCCCTCGGAATCGGCGCAGAGGATCGCGGTGATTTCATCGCAAACCGCCCAGGTCGCCGGCATTGGCGTTGCCATTGCGGGCCCTGCGGAAATCCGCGAGACGCTTACCCTGTTTGGCAGCATTGCGCCCAACGCCGAGCGCCGCCAGGAGATCCGCGCTCGCTATGCGGGAGTGGTGCGTGAGGTCGCCAAACGGCCGGGCGAGCAAGCCGCAAAGGGCGAGTTACTGTTGACCATTGAGTCAAACGATAGTCTGGAGCCCTATGCGATCCGCTCGCCGATCGCAGGCACGGTGCTCGAACGACGCGTGAATGCCGGCGAGACCGCAGAGGGCACTCAGACGCTGATGGTCGTGGCCGACCTTTCGACTGTATGGGCTGAGATTGCCGTGTTTTCACGCGATCTGCATCGCGTGCGCGCCGGACAAACCGTGTTGATCCAGGCGGCGGATGGGGAGCGGCAAACCACAGCGCGTATCGCCTATGTGGCACCCGCAGGGGACACCGAGAGTCAAAGCGTGGTGGCCCGTGCCGTTCTCGAAAATCGGCGCGGCGAGTGGGTGCCAGGACAATTCATCACCGGTGACATTGTGGTGGCACAGGTCAACGCGCCCGTTACGGTCGCCCCCATTGCGCTGCAAACCTTTGGCGGCAAGACGGTGGTCTTCGTCAAAAACGCCAAGGGCTTCGAGCCGCGTGAAATCGAAACGGGGCATCGATCCAAAACTACGGTTGAGGTCATCAAAGGTCTCACCGCCGGTGAGCACTACGCCGCCGAAAACAGTTATCTCATCAAATCCGATCTGCTGAAAGGCACGGGCGAGGAGGACTAACGTGAGCGATGACTGTGAATTTGAAGCGCAAACCGCGGAAGAGCGGCGCACGCTTAGGATCGTGCTGACTCTGAACGCGGCCATGTTTTTGATTGAAGGCAGTGCGGGTCTGTGGGCCGGATCGAGCGGCCTCATCGCCGATGCGCTCGACATGGGCGCGGATGCTTCGGTATACGCCATCAGTTTGTTCGCCCTCAGCCGCGGCGAACGCTGGAAGGCCCGCTCTGCGGGCATCGCGGGCGCGTTGCTGTTCGCCCTGGCGAGCTTCGCGCTGTTTGACGTGATACGGCGCGCGCTCGCGGGCGCGGAGCCGGAAAGCGTACTCATGATCGTCTTCGCCACGCTCGCCGGTGCAGTGAACTACACCTCACTGAGATTGCTGATGCGCCATCGCGAGCGCGGCGTGCATCTGCGCGCCGCGGTCATTTTTACCCACGCGGACTTTCTCGCGAGCGTCGGCGTCGTGATCGCGGGCGTGCTGGTGCATTTGAGTGGCAGTCCCTGGCCGGACCGCGTGATCGGTACGCTGATCGTGATTTTGGTCTACCGCGGCAGCCTTGAAATTCTGCGCGATGCCGCCAAGGCACGCCGCGCCATTCGTTCGGAGCACGCACCATGATGCAAGTGACGGCTTATCTACAACGGCACCGGCTGAGCAAGGTCATCCACGCCCTTCATGAGCTGCCGCGCTTTCCCGGCTTCACCGTTTTCGATGGGCACGGGCAAGGACACGGTCACGGCGCGGGCGGACATTACGCCTCCGACGACGATCGGCTTTTATATGAGTCGCGCAGCGTCCTGGTGGTGATCTGCGAAGACAGCGAGGCGGAAACCATTGCCCGCCTTATTGCGCGCTCGGCGCGCACCGGCAACAAAACCGGCGATGGCATTGTGTCGATCTCCCCGGTGTTCTCGGTATTGAACATTCATGAAATCGCACCGCCCGCCGGAGGTGGTGCGTGATCGATAAGATCATCAACTTCTCCATTCAGAGCCGCTGGCTGGTGATTGTGGCGGTTGTGGGCTTCGCCGCCTTTGGCCTCTATCAATACCAGCGCTTGCCGATCGATGCAGTCCCGGACATCACCAACGTGCAGGTGCAAATCAATACCCAAGCGCCGGGGTATTCACCGCTCGAGACCGAACAGCGCGTGACCTTTCTGGTAGAAACCGCGATGGCGGGCCTGCCGCACCTGGAAAGCACGCGCTCGCTTTCGGTCTATGGACTGTCGCAAGTGACGGTGGTGTTCAAGGACGGCACCGACATATTCTTCGCTCGCCAATTGGTGAACGAGCGCCTGCAGGACGTCAGAGGCGAGCTGCCGGAAGGCGTGGTTCCGGATATGGGTCCGGTAGCCACTGGCCTCGGCGAAATTTATCTGTACACGGTCGTGGCCGAACCGAGCGCCCGCAAACCCGACGGCACGCCTTATACGCCTACCGACCTGCGCAGTATCCAGGATTGGATCATCCGGCCGCAGTTGCGCCAAGTACCTGGTGTTTCCGAAGTCAACAGCATTGGCGGTTTCGCTAAGCAGTACCAGGTGGCGCCGGACCCGGCCCGACTGCTCGCGTATCGCGTGACGCTTGGCGATCTCATCCAGGCGCTCGAGGCGAACAATCTCAACGTGGGTGCCGGATATATCGAACGCAACGGCGAACAGTATCTCGTGCGCGTGCCGGGCCAACTCGCGGATACCGAGGCCATCCGGCGTGCGGTCGTGACGACGCGGGACGCTGTGCCGATCACGGTGGGCGATGTCGCTGAGGTGAGTATCGGCAAAGAGCTGAGGACGGGCGCTGCGACGCAGGATGATGAGGAGACGGTCCTCGGTACAGCAATGATGTTGATCGGCGAGAACAGTCGCACCGTCAGTCTCGCGGTCGCCGAGCGTTTATCCGACATCAACAAACGCCTGCCGCCGGGCGTGAAGGCTCAGCCGGTCTACGATCGCACCGTGCTGGTCAACAAGACTATCGCCACCGTGCAGAAAAATCTTTTCGAGGGCGCGCTGCTGGTCATCGCGGTGCTGTTCGCGTTTCTCGGCAATCTGCGCGCCGCATTGTTGACTGCGTTCGTGATCCCGTTGTCGCTGTTCGCCACCTTCACCGGCATGGTACAGAACAAGGTGAGCGGCAACTTGATGAGCCTGGGCGCGCTCGACTTCGGCCTGATCGTGGATGGTGCGCTGATCATTGTCGAGAACTGTATTTTGCGACTCGGCCAAGCGCAGCACGAGAAGGGTGGGCTGTTACCCCGCGGTGAGCGCTTCGAGGTCGTGTTCGAGGCCACGCGAGAGGTATTCAAGCCCAGTCTCGTCAGCGTTGCGGTGATCGTGCTGGTCAATCTACCGATCTTTGCGCTCACGGGTGTTGAAGGAAAAATGTTTCACCCGATGGCCTTTGCGGTGATCGCCGCGCTGGTCGGCGCGCTGGTGTTCTCTCTCACGTTTGTTCCGGCGGCCTGCGCGCTGTTACTGACTGGCAAGATCCGGGAGACCGACAATGTTATCGTGCGCGGCGCCAAGCGTTTCTACGAGCCGCTCCTCAAGCGTGTCCTCGCCCTGCGCACGGGGGTGCTTGTAGCCACGGTCGCATTCGTCATCCTCTGCGGTTGGCTCGCATCGCGCATGGGCGCGGAATTCATTCCGAGTCTCGATGAGGGCGATGTCTCGATTGGCGCGTTTCGCCCGCCCGGCACAGGGATCGAGCAAGCGGTCAGCATGCAGCGCGTGCTCAACCGGGCCATTGGCAAGCTGCCCGAGGTCAAGACCGTCTTTGCCCGCAATGGCACAGCTGAAGTGGCAACGGATGTGATGAGCCCAGGACGCGCCGACATCTTTGTCATCCTCAAACCGCATGATCAATGGCCCAATCCCAACAAAGCCAAAACCGAGTTTCTCGAAGAACTCGAAGCGGCTGCCCAATCGGTGCCCGGCACGGCATACGAGTTTTCCCAGCCGGTGCAAATGCGCATGAATGAGTTGATTTCCGGTGTGCGTAGCGACGTCGCCGTGAAAGTATTCGGGGATGACCTCGACGTTCTGCTGCGTACCGCGCACGACATCCAAGAAGTGCTCGAACGAATTCCCGGCGCGGAGGATGTGAAAACCGAGCAAGTCGCAGGCTTGCCCTTGCTGACCGTAGAGCCACAGCGCACAACGCTGGCACGCTACGGTTTGACGGTGACTGAAGTGCAGAACGCGGTGTCGGCCGCGCTGGCGGGCAAAGAGACCGGCCTAATCTACGAAGGCGACGCGCGCTACCCGCTGGAAGTGCGCTTGCCTGAGCATCTGCGCGTGGATCCGGAGGCACTGGCACGCTTGCCCTTGGCGCGCTCCAACGCGGGCTATGTGCCATTGGGCGAAGTGGCCAGGATCGCGATCACCGAAGGTCCTAACCAGATCTCGCGCGAAAACGGCAAGCGTCGCGTCGTGGTCATGAGCAACGTGCGTAATCGTGACCTTGCAAGCTTTGTCGCCGAGATCCGCGACAAGATCGGGGCGTCTGTCGAGCTTCCACCCGGCTATTTCGTGCAGTACGGCGGCACGTTCGAGCAACTGGCGGCAGCGTCCCAGCGGCTCACCTTGCTGGTTCCCATTGCGCTGTTGCTGATCTTCGGTCTGTTGTTCATGACCTTCGGCTCGATCAAAGATGCCGCATTGGTGTTTTCAGGCGTTCCGTTGGCGCTCACGGGCGGCATCCTGGCACTCCTGATCCGAAGCATTCCACTCTCTATTACGGCGGGCGTTGGCTTCATCACGCTCTGCGGTGTCGCGGTGCTCACGGGCGTGGTCATGATGTCGGCAATCCGCGACCTGCGGCGCGACGGTGTGCCACTGGAGGAGGCCATTATTCGCGGCGCGTTGCTGCGCCTGCGGCCGATTTTGATGATTGGCTTGGTGGCATCGCTGGGATTCTTGCCGATGGCACTCAATACCGGCACCGGTGCTGAGGTGCAGCGGCCGCTCGCGACCGTGGTCATTGGCGGAATCATCAGTGCCACGCTGCTTACGCTGCTGGTGTTGCCGGCGCTGTATCGACTGGCCTATCGCCCGGATGCCGAGGCCGAATCCGACTCCGCGCCGACACCCACTGCTGCTGCTCAAGAAAATCCATCATGAGTGACGGTTTCATTGCAGCCACTGCATCGCTAATCGTGCTGTTTGGCCCAACGACGGGTGCAGCGCTCGCTCAACATGAGGAGACTGAACCCAAAAGCAACGATGCGGCGGAGGAACAAGCCGCGGCGCTCCGATATGCCACGAATCTTCGGACACTGATCGCGACTCAAATCGTGCCCAGTCTGGAACATGGCATCTTGAGCATCGCAAACTCAAGACCTCCTCATCTTACGGTCAACGTGACGGACGATCGCTCGCCTTATGCGGTTGGCGCACATCTAGACTCCAGCGGATCGCCGATTGTGAGCCTGAGCATCGGCTACACGATGATGCACGATGCCGCACTCGATGCCGCGGCCCTCGCCGCCGTGCTTCATCGGCCCCGTGAGCTACGCCACTATCTCATCTATCAACTGCGGCTGGCGCGTGAAAATGAGCGCCGTGAAGTTTGCGGCGAGGCGCGACAGCACGCGATGACTTTTGCCGAATTCATCAAGCTTGACCCGAAGTCTGCGCAAGCGATCTTTACGGAGCCACAGTGGAAGCACTCGCGAGAACGAGTCCAGGCCAGTTCTCTGGGCTGGGCGATCGCGGATTGGCTCGCGAGAGCCGATCCGGAACTTGCCGGAATGCCGCGCTCGTCGATAACGCACCATGGGGATGCGGCCGCGCGCTTGATGGCAGCCTCTGGGATGTTCCCGGTTCCGCCCTTCGCCACGGCGTTGGGCCTCGCCGAAATCGAGCGGTCGGCTGCGATCACCGGGAATGAACGCGCGACGCTCTGCGGTGCAGCGGGGCTCATGGAATCGGGCACTCGCGCGTTACAGGAGGATGCCCTCTGGCGCACCAGATTATCCCAGGACACGCATTTGCAAAGCGAGGTCAGCGCGATTCGCAAGCAAATCTCGGACATGCGGCGCGATGGGCACTGCGGACCACATCCCCTGACCGCAGCACGTCTCAATCGGGCCGTTGAATTTCATAGGGCCGTTGTAGCGCAACGTCCGTTAAGGAGTTCAGTACTATGACCCGAATTTCGATCCCCCTGCAGCCCGAGGGCCCGGCGAACTATGGCATGCACGAGCCATCCCATGGACGCCCGAACTGTATCGGGCGCCTGTTGATCAGTGGTGCATGGCTGATAGTGGCGTTTGTCGTTCTCGTGCCGGCGGCGGCCGACATTTACAAATCGACGGATGCGCGAGGCAATCTAGTGTATTCCGACCGAGCGCCCTCTGGCCCGGCGCAGCGCGTTCCGATTGAAACGCGGCCGCGCAATAGCGAGCAAGCCCGCGCAAGTCTGGAAGCGGAGCGGGCTGCATGGCAGCGGGCGGATGCTGAGCGCGCCGAACGCGAGGGCGCGAAGGCGGGAGAACAGGCTGCGAAGCGCGACGAGCAAGCGAAGCGCTGCAACGCCGCACGATTTCAACAGACCGAGTTTGAATTCGGCAGGCGCAAGTTTCGCCTCGATTCGCAGGGCAACCGGGTGTACTACTCGGCGACGGAGATCGATCAGAAACGCGCTGAAGCCAAGCAACAAATTGCTGAGTTTTGTCCCCCCGCCCCGACAGCACGTTGAATGACCGCGCGGCGCAAATTGAACGTCAAGACCGCAGCGAAACTCGGGCAGCTCGAGGAACGCACGGCCAACAGTCGATACGGATGCTCATGATCACAGCGGCCTACGTGAATCCATCCCCCATATCGCTCTTGCAGCTCATCATCCTCGCCGTTATCCAGGGGCTTGCAGAATTGCTGCCAATTTCGAGCTCGGCACACGTTGTCGTCGCCGAGAAATTGATGGGCCTTGATCCGTCGGCGCCCCGCATGACACTGCTGCTCGTCATGCTCCATACGGGCACCATGTTCGCTGTGATGGTCTATTTTTGGCGGCAATGGCGTGAGAGCTACTTTCACAGCAAACAGACCTTCAAACGATTTGCGTGGCTGGCGACGGTGGCCACGGCGCTGACAGGCATCATTGGCGTATCCCTGATCAGGATTATTGAGAGAACCGCGTTTCGCGATATGCCACACGCAGACATCGAGCAGCTGTTCAACCGTCTCGATCTGGTGGCACCGGCGTTGGCCGCAGCCGGAATTCTGATTCTGCTGGCTGGGTTTTTCGAGCATCGTCGGGGTTCGCAAACGGCGGCCGGGCGGACTAACCTGAGCGCGACACAGGCCGCACTCATCGGAGCGGTTCAGGCGTTCTGTTTGCCATTTCGTGGGTTTTCACGTTCCGGGGCGACCATCTCCACGGGCATCCTTGTCGGAGTGACAAAATCTTGTGCCGAGACATTCAGTTTTGTTTTGGCGTTAATCCTGACGCCGCCCGTGTTAATCCGTGAAGCGCTGCGGTTAATACAAGCGCAGCGCGCAGATACGGCAGTAACCGTGGCAT
>JAKOVB010000045.1 GCA_029782295.1 Pseudomonadota bacterium | reverse complement strand
GTGTGCAGTGTTGATGGTAATGCCGCGTGCCTTTTCTTCCGGTGCCGCGTCAATCTGATCGTATGCCTTCGCTTCGCCACCGAACTTCTTCGACAGAATGGTGGTGATCGCCGCCGTCAGCGTCGTCTTACCGTGGTCAACGTGACCAATCGTACCAACGTTTACGTGCGGCTTGGTACGCTCAAATTTGCCTTTTGCCATTTACCGATCCCTTTAACCCATCAAGTTAAAAAAATGGTGCCCATGGCGGGAATCGGACCCGCGACCTCTCCCTTACCAAGGGAGTGCTCTACCACTGAGCCACATGGGCGCTCTTTAATCTCTAATTTCTGGAGCGGGCGACGAGGTTCGAACTCGCGACATCTTGCTTGGAAGGCAAGTGCTCTACCAACTGAGCTACACCCGCGAAACGCCGTCAACCATTTCCATACGACATTCTTTTGGTGGAGGGGGACGGATTCGAACCATCGTACTCATAAGAGGGCAGATTTACAGTCTGCTGCCATTAACCACTCGGCCACCCCTCCACACTGAACCCAAAATTATCTTGGGTTTTGCGCCGCTTGTCAATCAGCAAACGCAGAAACTACACAAACTGGTGCCGGATAACGGAATCGAACTGTTGACCTTCGCATTACAAGTGCGCTGCTCTACCAACTGAGCTAATCCGGCGAAGGCGGGATTATACCTATAACTTTGGAGAAGAAAACAGGGTCAAGGGGAGTTTTTTTACTTGACGATGCGCAACGATGGTTTTTTTGGCGGCGTCGGTTCCGGGTCATGATCTTCCGGCTCGTAGACTTCTTCGGACATCTCGCTGGCATCACCAGGCTCAAAGAATATCCCCTGGCCGTTTTCACGCGCAAAGATGCCACGGACCGCCGACATCGGAACGTACAGGTCCATCGAAACGCCGTTGAAACGCGCCGAGAAGGTCACGGCATCGTTCGTGATCATCAAGCCCTTGGTCGCGCTGTCATTGATATTCAGAACGATCTCGCCGTTCTTGACATAGGCCATCGGCACACGGGTATTCTTGTCCACCGCAACCGCCAGATACGGCGTAAATCCATTATCCACGCACCACTCATGCAGTGCGCGGACCATGTAGGGCTTGGTGGAAGTCGAACCGCTCATTAGCGACGCATGGCCTTTTCGGAAGGCGTCATCGCTTCGATGTAGGCCGGGCGGGAAAAAATGCGTTCCGCGTACTTCAGCAACGGGGCCGCCTGTTTCGGCAGCTCGATGCCGTAATGCTCCAGACGCCACAGCAAAGGAGCGATGGCCACGTCCAGCATAGAGAACTCGTCACCCAGCATGTATTCCTGCTTGTTGAATATCGGAGCAATCTGGGTGAGGTTGTCGCGGACGACCGCGCGAGCCTTTTCCGCCACCTTGGTATTACCAGATTCAATATCGGCAATATGATCGAACAACTGATCCTCGAAGTTGTGCAGGAACAGTCTTGCGCGTGCACGCATGACCGGATCGGCCGGCATCAGTTGCGGATGCGGGAAGCGCTCATCGATATATTCATTGATGATGTTGGCCTCGTAAAGCACCAGATCGCGCTCAACCAGAACAGGTACGCGATTGTATGGATTGATCACAGCCAGATCCTCTGGCTTGTTGGTCAGATCGACGTCGATCACCTGGAAGTCCATGCCTTTTTCAAACAGCACGATACGGCAACGTTGACTGAAGGGGCACGTGGTGCCGGAGTATAGTGTCATCATGATTCTGGATCCCCAAAATAATGCGGGAGGCTCCGGCTAGCCGGAGCCTCCCGCAACGTGTTATTTCAATGTACGTCTTTCCAGTATTCTTGCTTGAGCGCGCGCGCGATTACGAAGAAGATCGCAAGGAACAGCAGCACAATCAAGCCAAGTTGCATGCGTTGCAACTTGGCCGGCTCAGCCATGAATGTCAGATAGTTCACAAGGTCAGCCACCATGATGTCATATTCACCAGGTGACAGCTTGCCCGGCTTGGCCAGCACCAGCGTGTGGGATTCCACTTTGTTTCCATGCGCATCCGTCGTCTCCTCGACTTTCAGATGCTGCTCACCCTGAAGCTGCCAAAGCACATGCGGCATGCCCACCTTGTCAAAAGCGACGTTGTTCCAACCGGTCGGACGAGTATCGTCACGATAGAAGCCCCGCAGGTAGGTATACAACCAGTCCGCACCACGGGAACGCGCGATCACCGACAGATCGGGAGGTGTCGCCCCAAACCAGGCCTTGGCTTCCTTCTTGTTCATGGCCACGGACATCGGCTCACCGACCTTTTCGGCAGCAAACAGAAGATTCGCCTTGATCTGGTCATCGGTCAGACCGATATCGCGCAACCGGTTGTAGCGCATCGAAGAGGCACTGTGGCAATTGAGGCAATAGTTGACGAAGTACTTGGCGCCGCGCTGCAGAGAAGCCTGGTTAGCAGCATTGATCGGCGCCTTGTCGAGCGCCATGCCCTCGTTGGCCGTTGCCGCCAGGGGCAGCAACATGCTCAGAATCAGAATCAGCTTTTTCATTATCCTGTCACCCTTTCCGGAACGGGTTTGGTCTTGTCATTCTTGGTGTACCACGGCATCAGCACGAAGAACAGGAAATACACCACCGTCAGCACCCGCGCAGCCACGGTCGCGCGGTCTGCACCGCCCAGCACCGGCATGCCTGCGTCAAATTGACCCCAGACATTGGAAGGCTCGGTTCCCAGATACCCCAGGATCAGGAAGCTGATGACAAAAGCAGTCAGCCATGCCTTGTACTTGGAGCCGCGATATCGGATCGACTTGACCGGGCTTCTGTCCAGCCATGGCAGGAAGGCAAACGCCACGACAGACAACCCCATGGCGACAACTCCCGGGAACTGGGAATTAAACAGAGGAGGCACGGCACGCAGAATCGAGTAGTACGGAGTGAAATACCAGACCGGTGCAATATGCGGAGGCGTCTTCAGCGGATCTGCCGGAATGAAGTTGTTGGCTTCAAGGAAGTAGCCACCCATTTCCGGCGTGAAGAACACGATCACCGAGAACACCATCAGGAAAACGGCCACCCCCATGATATCCTTCACCGTGTAGTACGGGTGGAACGGGATGCCATCCAGCGGAATATGGGTCACCGGATCCTTCAGCTTCTTGATCTCGATGCCATCAGGATTATTGGAACCCACTTCATGCAGTGCAATGATGTGTGCTGCGATCAGGCCCAGCAACACCAGCGGCAACGCAATCACGTGGAAGGCGAAGAAGCGGTTCAACGTGGCATCAGACACCATGTAGTCGCCACGCAGCCACAGGGAAATATCCGGCCCGATGAACGGAATGGAGGTGAACAGATTGATGATCACCTGTGCACCCCAGTAGGACATCTGACCCCACGGCAGCAGGTAGCCGAAGAAGGCTTCGCCCATCAGCGCCAGGAAAATACCGACGCCGAAAAGCCAGATCAGTTCGCGCGGGTTGCGGTAGGAGCCGTAGAGAAGACCGCGGAACATGTGCAGGTAGACCACGACGAAGAACATCGAGGCCCCGGTAGAGTGCATATAGCGAATCAGCCAGCCCCAGGAGACGTCACGCATGATGTACTCGACGGAGGCAAATGCGAGATCGGCATCCGGCTTGTAGTTCATGGTCAGGAAAATCCCGGACACGATCTGGATCACCAGCACCAGAATCGCCAGGGAGCCGAAGTAATACCAGAAGTTGAAGTTCTTGGGAGCGTAGTACTCGGAAAGGTGCGCTTTCCAGTTCGCGGTCAGGGGGAAACGCTCGTCCACCCAGTTCAACGCGCAGGTCAGGTATTTTTGCATGATTAAGCTTCCTTACCGTCTTCACCGACACCGATCAGCAACCGGGTGTCACTCAGATACTTGTGGGGCGGCACTTGCAGGTTGATCGGCGCAGGCGAACCCTTGAAGACACGACCAGCCAGGTCGAACTTGGAACCGTGGCAAGGGCAGAAGAAACCGCCCGGCCAATCGCTGCCCATCCCTTCCTCACCCGCCTTGAGCTTGGAGGACGGGGAACAACCAAGGTGGGTACAGATCCCGACCAGCACCATCAGGTTGGGCTTCAGGGAGCGTGTGGCGTTCTTGGCATAATCCGGCTGCTGCGGGACTTCCAGCTTGGGATCGGACAATTTGTCCTCGATCTTGCTCAGCTGGTCCAGCATCTCCTGGGTGCGGTTGATAATCCAGACCGGCTTGCCCCGCCATTCGACGGTAATCATCGAACCAGGCTCCACCTTGCCGATATCCACCTCAACCGGAGCCCCGGCTGCCTTTGCTCGCTCGCTCGGCAGCATGCTCATGACGAACGGCGTGGCCACGGCAACCGTCGCCACGCCGCCCACAGCGGTCGTTGCGGCGATCAGGAACCGCCGCTTGCTTTGATCTACTTCTTGATTTGCCATCACGATCCCTTGCTGACTGTGACCTAAAGGGTTGGAATTGTACCGATTTCCGCAGGAAACTTAAAGAAAGGCGTGGCGATTTACCCGATAAATGATGCGCGAAGCACTACACAGGGTTATCGAGTTCGACGTAATGATGATTCAGGCCGTAACGTTCGGCGAGATGACGCCCCAGAGCCTGTACACCGTAGCGTTCCGTTGCATGGTGGCCTGCCGCGATATAGGCGACCCCGCTTTCCCTGGCAAGATGCACGGTACGTTCGGAAATTTCACCGCTGATAAATGCATCCACACCCCAGGCAATCGCCTGATCCAACGCATCCTGCGCTGCGCCCGTACACCACGCGACCCGATGAATCTCCTGCCCCGGACGTCCGATGATCATGGGCTCCCGCCCCAGTTTTCGCCCAATATGCATACCGAATTCCTGAAGCGGCTGCGGAGAGATTGGGAACCCCATTGCCACCAGATTCTGCTCTCCACCCCAGCCATCCAGCTGCAGGCCCAGCACTTGTGCCAGCTGGACGTTGTTGCCCAGTTCAGGATGGGCATCCAGAGGCAGGTGGTAGGCAACCAGGTTCATGTCATGCGCCAGCAGAAACTTCAGACGGGCATGCTTGATACCCGTCACACAGGGATTCTCGTTCTTCCAGAAATACCCGTGGTGCACCAGCACAAGATCAGCGTCAAGCCCGGCGGCAGCCTCCAGCAGGTCCAGGCTGGCGGTGACCCCGGTCACGATGGTGCGCACTTCCGCTCTTCCTGCCACCTGCAGTCCGTTAGGGCAGTAATCCCGATAGCGATCAACCTGCAGGAGTTGTCCGGTATAATCCAAGAGTTCATTTATCTTCATGGTGTTAGGGCTCCGGTCATTCTGTTATGCGCAAACTCTGGCTCATTTTCACACAAACCGTCACCATCAGTCTTGCACTGCTGCTCGTGATCCAGACGTTCAAACCGGACCTGCTTGGCGCAGGCCCCAAAACCCTGACGGTTCATCAGGCCGAACCGACCGCGACCGCGCATAGCGTGAATTCATACAGCCTCGCCGCACACAAGGCCATGCCTGCCGTAGTCAACATTTTCACCAGCAAGGAGGCTGCTGAAAACACCCACCCATTCATGGACGATCCTGCCTTCCGCCAGTTTTTCGGCGACCAGTTCGACGACCAGCCACAACGCGAGAACAGCCTGGGTTCCGGCGTGATCGTCAGCCCGGATGGCCTGATTCTGACAAACCACCATGTGATCGAGTCTGCCGATGAAATCGAGGTCGCCCTTGCCGATGGCCGCACCGTGCCTGCAAAAATCGTCGGTAGCGATCCGGAAACCGATCTGGCGGTCGTGAAGGTCGACATGCGCAACCTTCCCTCCATTACCTTCGGCCGTTCTGAACAACTCAGCGTCGGTGACGTTGTGCTTGCCATCGGGAATCCCTTCGGAGTTGGCCAGACTGTCACCCAGGGCATCGTCAGCGCGCTTGGTCGTAACCACCTAGGCATCAACACCTTCGAAAACTTTATCCAGACCGATGCCCCGATCAATCCCGGCAACTCGGGCGGCGCCCTGATCGACGCCGAGGGCAACCTGGTCGGGATCAACAGCGCCATCTATTCCAGAAGCGGGGGCTCCATGGGAATCGGTTTTGCCATCCCGGTCAGTCTTGCAAAACAGATCATGGATCAGATCGTCCGCCAGGGCAGCGTGACACGCGGCTGGATCGGTATCGAAGCACAGGACATCACGCCGGAACTGGCCGAATCGTTCAAGCTCAAGGAGGCGCGCGGCGCACTGATTGCAGGCGTCATGCGCGGCGGCCCGGCTGACCGGGCGGGCGTCAAACCCGGGGATATCCTGATGGGCATCAACAATCAGCTCGTCATCGACAGTTCCAGCATGCTGAACGTGATCGCAGCATTGAAGCCGGGCCATCAGGCCAATGTCAAGATCGTGCGCAACCAGGCGGAACAGACACTGACCATCGTCATCGGCAAACGTCCCAAACCGGAGCCACGCAGGGATTAGGAGGGACGCGGGGAAACGAAACGGGCGGCAAGAATGCCGGCTTCATACAGCAGCCACAAGGGCACCGCCAGCATGATCTGCGAAACGACGTCGGGCGGGGTAAAAATAGCCCCGATCACGAACGCCCCGACAATCACGTAGGAACGGATTTCCTTCAGCGTTTCCACCCTGACCATCCCCAGCTTCACCAGCAGCACCACTGCCACCGGGACCTCGAAGGCGATGCCAAAAGCCAGGAACAGGGTCATCACGAAATCGAGGTAATTGCCGATGTCCGTCATGACGGCCACGCCTTCCGGCGCCGTGCTGGTGATAAAGCCGAACACCACGGGGAAAACCAGGAAATAGGCAAACGCCATCCCCACGAGAAACAGCATCGTACTGAGGATCACCAACGGCGCAGCAAATCGCTTTTCATGCTGATAGAGCCCGGGAGCGATGAACGCCCAGATCTGATAAAGCGTGTAAGGCAGGGAAATCACGATTGCCGCGAGCATGGCTACTTTCATCGGCACGAAAAAAGGCGTAGTCACCGATGTGGCAATCATCTGCCCGCCCTTGGGCAACTTGGCCAGCAGCGGGTGGGCCAGCAAGGTGTAGATCTTGTTGGCAAACGGAAAGAGGGCAATGAACGTGACGACCACACCGATCACGATACGCAGCAGCCGGTCGCGCAACTCGATCAGGTGGGATATGAAGGTATCGGACTGGTTCATGCGTTTCCTGCCGGAGGCTCCTGCCTGACCGGCTCTTCGACGCTACGCACGGCCTCGGCGAGCGGCGCCTCGATCTGACCTGCCTCTTTCGTGACTTCGGATTTGAACGTATCGACCGCCTGTTGCACATCGCCGTGGATGCGATTCAGGTCCTGCGCTTGCAGTTCTCGCTCGACATCGGCCTTGACCGAACCCACGTAGCGCTGCACACGCCCCATGAGGGCGCCCAGCGTACGCGCAACCTTGGGCAGCTTTTCGGGACCGATCACCACCAGCGCCACGATGGCGATGACCAGCATTTCGCCAAACGAGACGTCGAACACGATCAGTGCTTGGTTTTTTCAGTCACTTCGCCTTCGACGGTGCGGCCGCCGGTGGCATCGTCGAGCTTGGGATTCGCCTGCTCTTCACGCATCGCATCCTTGAAGCCCTTCACCGCTCCCCCAAGGTCACTTCCGACGTTACGCAGCTTTTTGGTGCCGAACACGACCAGCACGATCACCAGGACGATCAGCCAATGCCAGATACTAAAGGAACCCATTTGCTACTCCTTAAACCTTGGGCAGCGATACACCGCCGCCAAACACGTGGATATGCAGGTGGAACACTTCCTGTCCGCCACTCCTGCCGGTATTGATCATGGTGCGGAAACCATCCAGCCCCTGCTCGGCTGCCAGTCTTGGCGCCAGCAACAACAACTTGCCAAGCAGCTGCCCATGCTCCGGAGCGCAGTCGCTCAACCCGGCAACATGCAGCTTCGGCACAATGAGGAAATGAACCGGTGCAATCGGATGAATATCATGGAAGGCGATGACCTCATCGTCTTCGTAGATTTTCTTGCTCGGAATCGCACCGGAGGCGATTTTGCAGAAAATACAGTCTGTCATGTCACAACTCCTCTTGGATCGCCACCGCACTCGGGTGAACTCATCCGACGCTCCGTGAAAACCAGCCCTTCAAACCTGATACTCTTGCGTTCCGGCACAACCAGAAGGCCAGCCTTCTCCGAAAGCCATCACTCCTGCGGTCTTGATGCCTTTTCCTCGATACCGGAAAGTCCTTCACGGCGGGCCAGTTCGTTCAGCACGTCATTCGGATGAAGCCCGGCTTGCGCCAGCATCACCAAAGTATGAAACCAGAGGTCGGCAGTTTCGTAAATGATCTGTTCACGGTCGCCATCCTTGGCAGCAATGATGGTTTCGGCCGCTTCCTCGCCCACTTTCTTCAGGATGCTGTCCAGCCCCTTGGCGTAGAGTTTGGCGACATAGGAAGATTGCGGATCCGCAGTTTTGCGGGCCTCCAGCGTTTCAGCCAGCCGATCAAGGATATCACTCATGGCGGTAGATCTCGTCCGGGTTCTTGATTACGGGCTGATCGCTCACCCAATCGCCGTTGTCCAGTTTCTGGAAAAAACAGCTATGGCGACCGGTATGACAAGCAATCCCGCCCAGTTGTTCGACGGTCAGCAGCACGACATCCTCGTCGCAATCCAGGCGAATAGCCTTGACCTTCTGCACATGGCCTGATTCCTCGCCCTTGCGCCAGAGCTTGTTGCGGGAACGGGACCAGTATACGGCCTGTCCGGTTTCCGCCGTGAGGCGCAACGCTTCGCGATCCATCCATGCGAACATGAGCACATCGCCAGTCCCTGCTTCCTGGGCGATCACCGGCACAAGACCATCCGCGGTCCAACGAACCTTTTCCAGCCAGGCAGCCGCCATCAGAGTCGTACCTCGATGCCGTGATTAGCCATGTACTGCTTGGCCTGATGCACGGAATATTCACCGAAATGAAAAATGCTGGCGGCGAGGACTGCATCGGCGCCGCCCTTCTTCACGCCATCGACCAGATGGTCGAGGTTACCGACACCGCCAGAAGCGATAATGGGGACTTCCACCGCATCGCTGATCGCGCGCGTGAGTTCCAGATCGAAACCGCTCTTGGTCCCGTCACGGTCCATGCTGGTCAACAGCAATTCTCCAGCGCCCAGACCGACCATCTTGCGCGCCCATTCCACCGCATCCAGACCAGTCGGCTTGCGCCCTCCGTGGGTAAATACTTCCCAGTGATCACCGACGCGCTTGGCATCGATGGCCACGACAATGCATTGCGAGCCGAAGCGGCCGGCGGCATCCGCCACCAACTGGGGGTTAGTCACCGCAGAGGTATTGATGCTGACCTTGTCTGCACCTGCATTGAGCAGATTGCGCACATCCTCGACCGCACGTACACCACCACCGACCGTCAGTGGAATAAAGACCTGCGAAGCCACTTCTTCGATGATATGAAAAATCAGGCCGCGGTTATCAGAACTGGCCGTAATATCCAGGAAGGTCAGCTCATCCGCACCCTGCTCGTCGTAACGGCGGGCGATTTCGACCGGATCCCCGGCATCGCGCAGCTCGACAAAATTGACACCCTTGACCACGCGACCGTTAGTCACGTCCAGACAGGGAATGATCCGTTTGGCCAGCCCCATCAGCCGTTCAACTCATCGGCCAGCGCCTGTGCTGCCGCGAAGTCCAGCGTGCCTTCGTAAATCGCGCGCCCGGTAATGGCGCCCATGATGCCTTCATGCTCCACAGCACACAGACGTTTGACATCTTCAAGATTGGTCACGCCACCACTGGCGATGACGGGAATCTTCAGCGCCTGCGCAAGCGCTACGGTGGCTTCGATATTTACGCCGGAAAGCATGCCGTCACGCCCGATATCGGTATACACGACCGCCTCGACGCCGTACCCTTCGAAACGCCTGGCGAGGTCGACCACGTCGTGGCCAGTGAGTTTGGACCAGCCATCCACGGCCACCTTGCCGTCCTTCGCATCCAGCCCGACCATGATATGCCCAGGGAAAGCATCGCAGGCCTCGTGCAGGAAGCCCGGATTCTTGACTGCAGCAGTACCGATAATGACGTAGCTGATCCCGTCGTCCAGATAGCGCTCGATGGTATCGAGGTCTCGGATGCCCCCGCCCAACTGGATGGGAATCTCGTTGCCGACTGCTGCCACGATGGACTTGATTGCACCTTCATTGACCGGCTTGCCGGCAAAGGCACCGTTCAGGTCGACCAGATGCAGGCGGCGACCGCCCTTTTCCACCCAATGGCGCGCCATGGCACCCGGGTCTTCGGAGAATACGGTGGCATCTTCCATGAGGCCCTGTCGGAGGCGCACGCAGTGGCCATCTTTCAAATCAATCGCGGGAATCATCAACATGATAGTAGGTCATCAATCAGGGACGGCCGTCCCAGTTTACAAAGTTGAACAATAATGACAAGCCAGCCTGCTGGCTCTTTTCCGGGTGAAACTGAACTGCAAAAATGTTATCGCGACCAACCGCACTGGTAAAGCGGAAGGGATACTCGGTATAGGCAGTCTCGATGGCCGTATCGGTCGGTTCGACGTAATAGCTGTGCACAAAGTAATAACGCGCATCGGCGGCAATCCCCGACCACAAAGGATGCGCCCGGGTCTGACGGACTTCATTCCAGCCCATGTGCGGCACCTTGAGCTTCTCACCGGCAGCGTTGGTCATCCCGGAAGGGAAACGCTTCACCCGTCCGGGCAGAACCCCCAGGCCAGCGACGTTACCTTCCTCGCTGTGTTCGAACAGCATCTGCAAGCCAATGCAGATCCCGAGGAAAGGCTTGCTGGAAGCTGCGTCCAGCACCGGTTGGCGCAACCCTCTCGCGTCCAGTTCACGAATACAGTCAGGCATCGCACCCTGTCCGGGAAAGACCACGCGAGATGCCGCGCGGACTTCGGCAGGGTCGCTGGTCACGATCACTGTTTGCTCGCCAGCCACGTGCCGCAACGCCTGCTCAACGGAACGCAGGTTACCCATACCGTAGTCAATGACTGCTATATCTGCCATAAATTGAGCTGTCAGCTTTCAGCGATCAGCTTCCGACGGTCACATTAGTTGTTAACGAAAATAGTTGGCAGCTGAACGCTGCCAACGGATGAGTTGATCACAAGGCACCCTTGGTCGAAGGCATGATGCCCGCCATGCGCGGATCATCAGCGACGGCCATGCGCAATGCGCGGCCGAATGCCTTGAATATGGTTTCCGCCTGGTGATGGGCATTATTGCCTCGCAGGTTGTCGATATGCAGCGTCACCAATGCATGGTTGACAAACCCCTGGAAGAACTCATGAATCAGGTCGACATCAAAATCGCCGATGCGGGCACGACTGAATTCGACGCCGAATTCCAGGCCCGGCCGGCCGGAAATATCCAGCGCTACGCGCGACAACGCCTCATCCAGCGGCACATAGGAATGGCCGTAGCGGACAATCCCCTTCTTGTCGCCGATAGCCTTGGCGAAAGCCTGGCCAAGCGCAATCCCGATATCCTCGACGGTATGATGCGCATCGATATGCAGGTCACCTTTGGCATGGACGGCAATATCCATCATGCCGTGCCGGGCGATCTGGTCCAGCATGTGATCGAGAAAACCGATGCCGCTGGCAAGGTCGGCCTTGCCGGTGCCATCCAGGTTGATCGATGCGGAAATCTGGGTTTCCAGGGTATTGCGGGTCACTTGGGCGTTGCGCATGAGTTGAGTCACTGAAAAGTTGGTTTATTTTAACCCAAAATCTTTTGAGGGGCGCCACAAATAAAAAAACCCCGAAGCCTGCGCTTCGGGGTTCTTGCGATGCCGTCGGAATTAACCGCCGAACAGCTTCTTCACCCAGCCGAACAGGCCACCGCCGGATTCGCCAGCAGCAGCATCAACCAGTTCGCGAATTTCGCGAGCTGCGGTTGCCGGGGACTTGGAGCCGGTGATGGCGCCACCCACAACGATGATGCTCGGGCCAGCCTTGACGACTTGCTGGACGGTGGATTGCTTGATGCCACCAGCCACGGAGACCTTGACCGGCAGGCCTTGGGCAACCAGAGCGCCCAGGTCGGCGAACGGGGTCTGGCCAGCCAATTGCTGGTCGATACCAGTGTGGATGCCGATGATGTGAGCGCCGATCTTGGCAGCTTCGGCAGCCACGGCAGCCTTGTCTTCAACGTTGATCAGATCAACCTGAGCTTGCTTGCCATAAGCCTTGGCTACGTCGACCACACCCTTGATGGTGCCCATGTCGGCGGTGCCGAGCACGGTGGTGATGTCTGCGCCAGCCTTGAAGAACGGCTCGGCTTCATAGTAGCCGGCGTCCATGGTCTTCAGGTCAACGAACAGCAGCTTGTCCGGGTGTTGAGCCTTCATGGCCTTGACCAGCGCCAGACCATTCACCTTGAGGCAAGGGGTACCGATTTCGATGATGTCGACGTACGGTGCTGCTTGACGCGCCAGCGCCAGAGTCTGATCGTAATCCAGGGAATCCAGTGCTACTTGAATCAATGGCTTTGCCATGTCTTCTCCTCCAATTATTTATTAAGCGGGCAGATGCCTCGACGCGCTATGATAAATGACTGTCTAAGAAATGGAAATAGCTAAAATTTCCCGCAGGGCGTTCACCAGCGCGGCACACTCGTCATCGGTTCCAACGGTGATGCGCATGAACGGCGCGATGCGGGCCGGGTTCCGGAAGTGGCGTACGATGATGCTGCGTTCCCGCAATCGTGCCGTCAAGTCCGCGCCTTCACGGACCGCGTGCCGGGCGAAGATGAAATTGGCCGCTGATGGCAGGACCTCGAAATCCATGGACTTCAGATCGGCGACCAGACGTTCGCGCGAAGCGATGACCTTGCGTCGGGTTTCCTCGAAATAGGCCTGATCCTCCATGGCCGCCACACCACCGGACAGCGCGAAGCGATCGAGCGGATAGGAGTTGAAGCTGTCCTTGACCCGGGTCAACGCCTCGATCAGGTCCGGATGGCCGATGGCATACCCCACTCGCAAACCAGCCAGGGAGCGGGACTTGGACAGGGTGTGCGTGACCAGCAACTGCGGATAGCGGTCGACCAGCGTCACCGCCGATTCCCCGCCGAAATCGATGTAGGCCTCGTCAATCACCACCACCGAATCGGGATTGCCCTGCAACAGGCGCTCGATGTCGTCCAGCGCCAACGGGCACCCGGTCGGTGCATTGGGATTGGGGAAGATGATGCCGCCGTTCGGACGCAGGTAATCCTCGACCTGGATCTCGAATTGCTCGTTCAACGGCACCGTCTGGAATGCAATGTCGTACAACCCGCAGTAAACCGGATAGAAGCTGTAGGTAATATCAGGAAACAGGATGGGCGCATCGTGCTTGAGCAGGGCCTGGAATACATGCGCCAGCACTTCGTCGGAACCGTTGCCGACGAACACCTGGTCGTGCCGCACACCAAAGCGGTCCGCTACGGCCCGCTTCAGGCGATCACCCGTGGGATCCGGGTAAAGGCGCAGGGTATCCCCCACCTCCGCCCGCAGCGCTTCCAGCACCCTGGGGCTGGGGCCGTAGGGGTTCTCGTTGGTGTTCAACTTGACCAGATTGGCCAGCTTGGGCTGCTCCCCCGGCACGTACGGGGTCAGCTTGTGAACGACCGGACTCCAGAATCTGCTCATGCGATCCCCGTTATTTCAGACGATACTCGGCGGAGCGGGCATGAGCCTGCAGACCTTCGCCATATGCCAGCGTCGCCGCCACCTTGCCCAGCACCTGCGAGCCGCTCTCGGACACCATGATGAGGCTGGAACGCTTCTGGAAATCGTAAACGCCCAGCGGCGAGGAAAAGCGTGCGGTACGGGAAGTCGGCAGCACGTGGTTGGGACCAGCGCAGTAGTCACCCAGCGACTCACAGGTCTGGCGACCCATGAAAATGGCACCTGCGTGCTTGATCTTCCTGGTCAGTGCCACCGGGTCTTCGACAGACAACTCCAGGTGTTCAGGAGAAATGTAATTGGCAATCTCAGCCGCCTCGTCGAGATCGCGTACCTGAATCAGTGCGCCACGTCCTTCCAGCGAGGCCGTGATGATGTCCTTCCGCGGCATCTCCTGTACTAGGCGGTTGATGGAAGCCTGCACCTGATCGAGGAAGGCGGCATCCGGCGACAACAGGATGGCCTGCGCGAGCTCGTCATGCTCCGCCTGGGAGAACAGGTCCATGGCGATCCAGTCAGGGTTGGTCTTGCCATCACAGATCACGAGGATTTCGGAAGGTCCGGCCACCATGTCGATGCCGACCACACCGAACACGCGGCGTTTGGCGGCAGCCACATACGCATTTCCGGGGCCGACGATCTTGTCTACCTGCGGCACGGTTTGAGTCCCGTAGGCCAGGGCGCCGACGGCTTGCGCGCCCCCGACGCAGAACACGCGGTCCACACCGCACACCGCCGCAGCGGCCAATACCAGCGGATTACGTTCACCCCCCGGCGTCGGCACCACCATGATCAGTTCCTGCACGCCGGCCACCTTGGCCGGGATGGCGTTCATCAGCACGGAAGACGGATACGCCGCCTTGCCGCCCGGGACGTAGAGCCCTACGCGGTCGAGCGCGGTCACCTGCTGGCCGAGCATGGTGCCGTCCGCTTCGGTATAGGTCCAGGAGCTCATCAGTTGCTTCTCGTGATAGGCACGCACACGGTCGGCAGCCTGCTTGAGGGCTTCACGCTGCTCTGCGGGCAGGCTACCGAGCGCCTCGGTCAGGCGCGCCTGCGGCAATTCGAGGTCGGCCATACTGTCGGCACTGACACGGTCGAAACGCTGGGTATACTCCAGCACTGCGGCATCGCCGCGCTTTCTCACGTCCGCCAGAATGTCGGCCACCACCGCGTCAATCTTGTCGTCCTGCGCGCCCTCGAAAGCCAGCAATTGATGCAGGGAAGCTTCGAAAGTGGCTTCAGTGGTGTTGTAACGTCGAATTTTTAGCATGGTTAATTCCCTTTTGAAACGACAGCGGCAAAGGCATCGATAATGGGTTGAATCTGCGCCCGTTTGAGCTTGAGCGAAGCCTGGTTCACTACCAGACGCGAACTGATCGGCATGATGTCTTCCACCGCGACCAGGTTGTTGGCACGCAAGGTGCCGCCGGTGCTGACGAGGTCAACAATGGCGTCTGCCAGGCCCACCAGCGGGGCCAGTTCCATCGACCCGTAAAGCTTGATCAGGTCGACGTGCATGCCCTTCTCGGCAAAATGTTCGCGTGCGATCTTGACGTACTTGGTGGCCACCTTGAGGCGAGCCCCACGACGCACGGAAGCGGCGTAATCGACATCCTTGTGAACCGCGACCATCATCCTGCACTTGGCAATCTGCAGGTCCAGTGGCTGGTAGAGACCTTCTCCGCCGTGCTCATAGAGCACATCCTTGCCGGCGATCCCGAGGTCGGCGCCGCCATTCTGCACATAGGTCGGCACATCGGTGGCACGCACGATCAGCAACCGCACGTCCTCCCGATTGGTCCCAATGATCAGCTTGCGGGAGGACTCCGGATCCTCGGCCGGGATAATGCCGGCAGCCGCCAGCAACGGCTTGGTTTCTTCGAAAATTCGGCCCTTCGACAGGGCAATTGTAATCTGGCTCATTTGGCCCGCCTGATGTTAGCACCCAGTTGCATCAATTTTTCCTCAAGACGCTCATAACCCCGGTCCAGATGGTAAATCCGTTCGATCGTCGTCTCCCCTTCGGCGACCAGTGCGGCCAGCACCAATCCAGCGGAAGCACGCAGATCGGTCGCCATCACCGTGGCTCCCTCGAGATGAGACACCCCGTTGACGAAAGCGGTATTGCCATCAATGCGGATGTCTGCCCCCAGACGCTGCAATTCCACCGCATGCATGAAACGGTTCTCGAAGATCGTTTCGCGAATGATGGCAGTGCCCTGCGCCACGGTATTGATCGCCATGAACTGCGCCTGCATGTCGGTGGGAAAGGCCGGATAGGGTGCCGTGCGGATCGAAACCGCATTCAGCTTCTTCGGCGCACGCAGGGTGATCGCCTCGAATTGCGGCGACTTCTCGCCGGTCACCTCGCAGCCGGCATCCATCAGTTTGTCCACCACCGCATCCAGATACCCCATGGAAGTCCCGGTGAGGCGCACCGTGCCGCCGGTCACAGCGGCCGCGCAGAGGTAGGTGCCGGTTTCGATGCGATCAGGCATGATCGCATGCGTCGCGCCATGCAGGCGCTCCACGCCGCGGATGCGGATCACATCAGTCCCCGCCCCGCTGATCTGGGCACCCATGGCCACCAGGCACTGCGCCAGATCGACCACTTCCGGCTCGCGCGCCGCATTCTCGATCACGGTTTCGCCTTCGGCAAGACAGGCTGCCATCATCAGATTCTCGGTGCCAGTCACGGTCACCATGTCAGTAAACAGGCGCGCCCCTTTCAACTTACCCACTTTGGCATGGACGTAACCATGCTCGACCTTGACCTCGGCCCCCATGGATTGCAGCCCCTTGATATGCTGGTCCACCGGGCGGGCGCCGATCGCGCAACCGCCGGGCAGACTGACACGCGCCTCGCCGCAGCGAGCTACCAGCGGCCCCAGCACCAGCACGGAAGCGCGCATGGTCTTGACCATCTCGTAAGGCGCCACGGGGTTGTTCAGGCCGCCGGCATCCAGGGTCACGGTGTCGCCCTCCTGCACAACCTTGACGCCCATCTGCTCCAGAAGCCTGAGCATGGTCTGGATATCGTGCAAGGCGGGCACGTTGGTCAACGTCAGCGGCTCACTGCTTAGCAGCGCCGCACACAAGATCGGCAGCGCCGCATTCTTGGCTCCGGAAATCCGGATTTCGCCATTGAGCGTCTGGCCGCCCTGTATCACTAACTTGTCCATGTAACCCCTGTCACATCAATCTCGTTGTTGGTCGGCCACAGCCGGACCTTATCAAATCTCGCCGCGTGCGCAACGATGCGCTTCAGGCTTCCAGCAGCTTCTGCAACTCGCCGTTCTGGTACATCTCGCGCATGATATCCGCGCCGCCGACAAACTCGCCTTTGATATAAAGCTGCGGAATGGTCGGCCAGTTGGCATAGACCTTGATGCCTTCACGAATTTCCGGGTCGGCCAGCACATCCACCGCCACATAATCCTTCACTCCACACGCCTTCAGGATCTGGGCAGCCACCCCGGAAAACCCACATTGCGGAAACTGTGGCGTCCCTTTCATATACAGCACCACCGGGTTGGCGGTCACCTGATTGCGGATTCTGTCTTGCACACTCATGGTCTTACTCCTGCTTGTTTGTTACCGCCCAGGCCTCGGGCGTAAAAGTACGCATGGAGAGGGCGTGAATCTCGCTCCGCATCCGCTCGCCCAGCGCTTTATAAACCAACTGATGCTGCTGCACCATCGACTTGCCCGTAAACTGCGGACTGACGACGATCGCTTCAAAATGCTGGCCGTCGTTGCCCTGCACCTTCACGAGATCACAGGGCAACCCCTCTGCGATATAACTTTCCACCTGCGCCGCAGTCAGCATTTTACCCTCTTAATTTGTAACCGCTTTTCAGCATTTGCAGGGTGAGCACCGACAGTGCCAGGAAGCTCACCGCCACCATCGCCAGGCTGACCGTCGGATCGATATCCCCAGTCCCGAAAAACCCGTACCGGAAACCGTCAATCATGTAGAAGAACGGGTTCAGGTGCGACACCTTCTGCCAGAATGGCGGCAGGGAATGGATGGAATAGAACACGCCGGACAGGAATGACAGCGGCATGATGATGAAATTCTGGAATGCCGCCATCTGGTCAAACTTTTCGGCCCAGATGCCGGCAATAATGCCGAGCGCGCCCAGCATGCCACCGCCCAGTACGGCAAAGGCCAGGATCAGGAACGGATGGGCAACCGGGAGATCAATGTAGAAGAGCGACACGAGCCACACGCAGCCGCCAACCACTATCCCACGGATGATCGCGGCAGCGAGGAACGCCAGGAACACCTCCCAATAAGCCAGCGGCGTCAGCAGCAGGAACACGATGTTACCCATAACCTTGGCCTGGATCAGGCTGGAGGAGCTGTTGGCGAAGCTGTTCTGCAGCAACGACATCATCATCAGCCCGGGGATCAGGAATGCCGTATAGCTGATGCCGGGATAGACCTGCACATGCGATTCCAACACATGGGAGAAAATCAGCAAATACAGCAGCGCCGTGATGACAGGGGCCGCCACGGTCTGGAAACTCACTTTCCAGAAGCGCAGGATTTCCTTTTTGAAAAGTGTCCACATTCCGATCATGCGCGTACGATCTCCATGAATACATCTTCAAGATCAGCCTCGATCAGCTGCATGTCCTCGATGCGGACATCAGCCGCACGCAACTCGGCCAGTACGAATTCGATCTGGGCGGCCTCGCTCAGCGCAAGCGTCCAGATATCGCCCTCGTTCGCACGCAGCATGGGGTGAAGTGTGGAAGGCAAGTGTGACGGAGCGAGCCGTAATCGCAGGTTTTTGCCCGGGACCCGATTGAGGAGGTTCTCGGTGCTGTCGAGCGCCACGATCTCCCCCTGCTTCAGCATGGCCACGCGCGAACAGAGGGTTTCCGCTTCTTCCAGGTAATGGGTCGTCAGGATAATGGTGTGACCTTCCCGGTTCAGGCGCTTGATGAACGCCCACAGCATCTGGCGCAACTCCACATCCACCCCGGCGGTCGGCTCATCCAGGACCAGCACCGGCGGACGATGCGCCAGCGCCTGAGCGATCAACGCACGCCGCTTCATCCCGCCCGACAGGCGACGCATATTGGTATGGGCTTTGTCCGCCAACCCCAGGCTTTCAATCACCTCGTCGATCCACGCATCGTTCTCGCGACCGAGACCAAAATACCCGGCCTGGAAGCGAAGCATTTCACGGACATTGAAGAACGGGTCGAATACCAGTTCCTGAGGGACCACGCCCAACAACTGACGCGCCTGACGATACTCCGTCACCACGTCATGCCCCATCACGGAAAGGCGACCGCTGGTTGGTCGCAGCAGGCCGGCCAAAAGATTGATCAGGGTGGACTTGCCCGCACCGTTGGGACCGAGCAGGGCGAAGAACTCTCCCTGCTCGATGGTCAGGTTGATGCCTTTCAGCGCCTGCAAGGGACCGAAAGACTTGTATACCTGTTCAATGTGTATCGCGGGTGACATAGGAAATCAGCCGGGACAAAAGCCCGGCTGCAGTATCAATGGGTAGCGACGACGCGCTGCGGAATCAGGTCCAGCACCCCATACAGCGTTGCAAGACTGACCAGCGTCGGCGGCAGGTTGACAAAGGTCACGCTGGCTTTCAGCTCGATAGCCTGACGCAGCCACTCGAACAACAGGCTGATCGCGGAGGAGTCGACCTCCTCCACGTCACGCAAGTCAATGTCGACGTCCCCTTTCAGCAACGCGACACCCTCGGCAAGCAACGCACTGACCGTATCGACGGTCATCGGGCCACGCACGACCAGCTGGTTGCCTTGTTGTTCAATCAGCGCCATGTCGGTCAATCAGCCCTGCTTCTTATCCGAAGAGCCGGTTGCCCCCTGACGGTTCTTGTCCGCCAGCTTCTGGATCAGATTGTCCATCCCATCCTTCTTGACGGTCTCATCGAACTGGCTGCGATAGCTGGTCACGATGCTCACATCTTCGATAGTGACGTCAATCACCTTCCACTCTTCGGAGTATTTCTCCAGGGTGTAATCAACTTTCACCGGCTGGCCACCGGCCTGCATGATCAGCGTCTTGACCACGACCCTGGAATCACCGGGCTGGGAACGCAATGGCTTGTAATCGATGGTCTGGTTGCGGTACTTGGCCAGTGCGGACGAGTAGGTACGCACCAGCAGGCTACGAAATTCGGAAACGAACTTCTCCTGCTGCTCCTTACTCGCCTTCGGCCAGTTACGACCCAGCACGAGCTGGGACATGCGCTCGAAGTTGAAGTGCGGAAGAATTTTCTCTTCGGTCAGTTGACCGATTTTCTTCATGTCGCCGTTCTGGATATCCTTGTCTTTCTTGAGGATATCCAGCACTTCGGTCGCGGTGGTCTTGACCATCACGTCCGGGGCCATGGACTCCGCCATCGCCACAGAACTAAAAACAAAAGCTGCCGAGACCAGCAGCCCAACCATTTTCTTCATGCTCAATCCGCCTTCTTGTCCTTGTCATTGCTCTCGGACGCCTTGTTGGTCAGGAATTTGCCAATCAGGTCTTCAAGCACCAATGCATTCTGGATGTTGCTGATTTTATCACCATTCTTCAGGTTATCCGGGCTACCGCCCGGCAACAGGCTGATGTATTGCTCCCCCAGCAGGCCGGAGGTATAGATCGGCGCCATGGTGTCCTTGTCGAAGTGGTAACGGGTATCGATATTCAGGGTGACCACCGCCGCCTTCGACGTATCGTCGAAATGGATATCGGCAACACGCCCGACCACCACTCCGGCACTCTTGACCGGCGCCCGCACCTTGAGGCCGCCGATGTTTTCGTAACTGGCCTGCAGCGCATAGGTGACACCGAGGTTGGAGGAAGTCAGGTTACCGACCTTCATCGCCAAGCCGATCATCGCGGCCACGCCGGCTGCCACAAATATTCCCACCCACAAATCCAGTGTTGTCCGATCCATTATTTACTTTCTCCTCAAACCGAGATCATGAAGGATGTCAGCACGAAATCGAGCCCCAACACGGCCAGTGAGGAATTCACCACCGTACGGGTCGTCGCACGACTGACCCCTTCTGCCGTCGGCGGCGCATCGTACCCTTCGAACAAAGCGATGATGGTACAAGCAACGCCGAACACACAACTTTTGATGACGCCGTTCACGACATCTTCACGAAAATCCACGCTGGCCTGCATCTGCGACCAGAACGCACCGTCGTCGATCCCCAGCAAGGGCACCGCGACCAGATACCCGCCAAATACACCCATCATGGAAAACAGCGAAGCCAGCAATGGCATGGAGATCACCCCTGCCCAGAATCGCGGCGCGACCACACGCGCAATTGGGTTCACGGCCATCATTTCCATGGCGGAAAGCTGCTCGGTCGCCTTCATCAAGCCGATTTCGGCCGTAATCGCCGTACCGGCGCGACCGGCAAACAACAACGCTGTCACCACCGGTCCCAGTTCACGCACCAGCGACAAGGCCACCAGCACGCCGATCGCTTCGGAGGAGCCATATTTCTGCAGGGTGTTGTATCCCTGCAATCCCAGCACCATGCCGACGAACAAAGCCGACACCAGGATAATGATCAGCGACAGGACGCCGGTAAAATAGATTTCACGGATGGTCAGATGGAAACGACGCAGACTTTCACCTGACAACACCAGTGCGTATAAGAAGAAACGGGCTGCGGAACCCAGCCGCCAAATGCGATCGATGACGCGATGCCCGATGAGGCGCAACCCTTTGACGATACGATCAACCATTGGCGCCCCTCAGCATATCCTGACGATAATCCGGCGCGGTGTAATGGAACGGAACGGGCCCATCCGCCTCACCATGTACGAACTGGTGCACGAAGGGCATCTGCGAAGCGCGCAGATCTTCCGGTGTTCCCTCGGCCACCACCACACCGGCGGAAACGAAATACACATAGTCGACGAACGAAAAGGTTTCATGCACGTCGTGCGTCACCACGATGGAGGTCGCACCTAGGGCATCGTTCAAACTGCGGATGAGGTTGACGATCACCCCCATGGAAATCGGATCCAGACCGGCGAACGGTTCGTCATACATGATGATCGCCGGATCGAGCGCGACTGCCCGGGCCAGCGCCACACGACGGGCCATGCCACCCGATAGCTCGGACGGCATCAGGTCGCGCGCCCCCCGCAGACCCACCGCATTCAGTTTGAGCAGCACGAGGTCACGGATGATGGATTCCGGCAGGTTGGTATGCTCGCGCATCGGGAACGCGACATTGTCATAGACAGAAAGATCGGTAAACAAGGCGCCGAACTGAAACAGCATGCCCATCTTGCGGCGCATGCGATAGATCTCTTCCCGGCTCTGTTCGTGCACGATGCGTCCGTCCACCTTGACGTGCCCGCTGGAAGGGGTGAGCTGGCCACCGATCAGTCGCAGCAGAGTCGTCTTGCCTGAACCGGAGCCGCCCATGATGGCCACGACCTTGCCTCGCGGAAAGCGCATATTGATGCCTTTGTGCAGCAAGCGGCTGTTATAGGCAAAGGAAAGGTCGTTGATTTCGACGAGGTTGTCGTTCATAGGGCATGGATTTTAATTCAATTCGAGGCAGGATGCGAATCGCGAAACAAAAAGCCCGCCGAAGCGGGCTTTAACATACGGTATACAATCAGAAACCCATGCAGACAGTATAGGAGGCGTTGTCGCTCCAAGTCGTGGCTGCAGCCGGCGGCGTACCGCTTGCACCAGACGTTACATAGGCCATCATGGAGCCGGTATCCGGTGCACCGTTGTCCATCGTGGTATCCAACTGCTTCGCAAACTTGCCGATCACACCCTGTGAACACATGAAATAAGTGCCATTCAGGTTTGCAATGGGCTGCGTACTGCTTACACCAATACGCCCGCCATCGGAGTTGGTCGGGTAGAAGTCAGCGGCCGTCGGATCGGTCGAGCCGGGGGCCAGACCGGATTTGCGCACATGCAACCAGAACAGGGAAGACTCGTCACTCGCCGTCGTGCTGTTCCATGCACCGCCAATGGTGCCGTCGCCGTTACCTTCCTGCGTGGTGGCAGTAACACCCACGTGCGCACTTGCAGCCCTATCGTCGCCCGGGAGCGCACGGAACTTGTCCTGATACCCATAGATGTAGACTGGGACATTCTTGAAATCATTGGCCATGTTCTTGACCTTGGCGCTATTGATCAACTCCTGCCCCTTCAACACACCACCGAGAAGGAGGCCAATAATCACCAGTACGATAGCGAGTTCGATCAAGGTAAAACCCGACTGCTTTTTCATTATGTTATCCTTTTCAAACATGTTGTTTGCAATACATTACACATGGAGCAATCAACATGCCAATACTTAAATGTAAAATAATTCAACAGGTTACACAAAGACCCTCCATTGAAAAACACCCGGAAATGTCAATATTTCGACAGGGCTGTCACGTTTACGTCACCCCCATGGAAGCGATGGTGATCTCTTCGTGAAACCATCGGTCTCTCAGCGCTGGGCGCTCGCACTGCTGTTGCTTACCTTGCACGGGGTCATGCTGTGGGGGTTCGACTCCCCTCTCAACCAGGCCCTGCTGGTCATGCACTACGGCCTATTCCTGCTCTGGCAACCGATCTGGCGGGGAGAACAACCCCTGACGCCGGGAGCCGCCGTGATGTTCCTGGCCGGCGGCGCCTTGCTGTTGTTATCTATCAGCTGGTGGGTGCTTGCCTTCTGGCAAGCGGCACTCTTCGGCCTGCTGGGAGGGCGCGTATTCTCCACTCAGGAAAAAGGGGCACGCACAGGCTATCTGCTGGCTGCAGCCTATTTGCTGGCCATGTTGATCATGTGGGTGGGGCCGAAGCTGTTATTCCCGATTCCTGAAACGAGTGACGAAACCGCTACCCGCTGGATCGTCACCTACATCATGCCCACCCTGCCGGTCGCGATCATCTTTCTGCGCGGAGAAAACCAGCAGCGCACCGAGGCTCCCCCCCTGGACTTTTTCTATTCTCTGATCCTGTTCCTGCTGGCAGTCATTCTGGTACTCGGTAGCTTTGCCATCGAGGCCACCAGTCACGCCATTTACCCGAATGCCCTGATGCGTATGCTATTTGCGATTGCCGGGGTCCTGCTGATCATGAGCTGGCTTTGGAATCCGCGCGCCGGCTTTTCCGGGATCGGCCAGCTGCTCTCCCGATACCTCCTGTCCATCGGCATGCCTTTCGAGCAGTGGCTCAATCGCATCACCCGCCTTGCCGAAATCGAATCCACCCCGACCCAGTTCATCTCTTCAGCGACTGCCGAAGTGGCGTCATTGCCATGGGTGAGCGGCGGTGAATGGCACACGGATGAATCCAGCGGCAGCTTCGGCACCAAGGCGCCCTATGCCGCCCGCTTCGATTACCATGCATTCGGCTGGACGCTCTATGCACGCCATCCGTTGACGCCAGTGCTGATGCTGCACATCAAATTGCTGACACAGTTGCTGGGGGAGTTCTACGAGGCCAAGAAACGGGAGGAGTTGCTACGGGAGCAAAGCTACATGCGCGCCGTCTACGAAACCGGCTCGCGCCTGACCCACGACATCAAGAATCTGGTGCAGTCGCTAAGCACGCTTTGCGCAGCGGCGGAAAGGGCGGACAAGCAGGATAGCGAACAACTGGTGGCGCTGATCCAGCGCCAGCTCCCACTTCTGAACAGCCGGCTCGCGCTGACCCTGGAGAAACTGCAAGCCCCGCAGGCCGAACAGCCCAGGCACATCCGCGCCAACACCTGGTGGCGCAACCTGAAGCAGCGTTATTCTGGCACCAGCATCCAGTTCACCAGTCGCAATGTAGCCCCGACCAGCAACGTTTACGCGGAAATCTTCGACAATGTGGCTGACAACCTGCTACAGAATGCGCTGGAAAAAGCGCGCTCGGAGCCCGGAATGGACGTCCGCGTGCTGCTGAGCGCCAGCCCGGAACCCTGGCTGGAAGTCTCTGACAACGGCAGTGCCATGCCGCATGACATTGCCGAACAACTTTTCAAATCTCACATCCGCTCTGAAAACGGCCTGGGGATCGGGCTGTTTCACGCCGCGCGCCTGGCCCAGCGGATCGGCTACAGGTTGACGCTGAGCCGGAACCAGCCTGGAGACGTGTGCTTCAGGCTGGAAAGAACGGGAGATCAGAGCTTGCCGTAGGAGTGCAGGCCGGAAAGGAACATGTTGACGCCGAGGAAAGCGAAGGTCGTCACCAGCAGACCGATCAGCGCCCACCAGGCCGGCAAGGTGCCGCGCAACCCCTTGACCAGGCGCAGGTGAAGCCAGGCCGCGTAATTCAGCCAGACGATCAACGCCCAGGTTTCCTTCGGATCCCAAGACCAGTAGCCCCCCCAGGCCTCTGCCGCCCACATCGCGCCAAGAATGGTCGCGATGGTAAAAAAGGCAAACCCCACGGCAATGGCCTTGTACATCAGGTCGTCCAGCACCTCCAGCGGCGGCAGGCGGGAAGCCAGCACACCACGTGCGGCGAGCACGTAGGCGCCGCCCACGGCGGCGGCCAGGGAGAATGCCCCGTAACCGATGAAATTGGCCGGAACATGGATTTTCATCCAGTAGCTCTGCAATGCCGGCACCAGCGGCTGGATGCCATCGGCCTGACGGTCAAAGGTATACCAGAGGATGAAACCGACCGCCGCACTGATCACCAGCAGCACGAACCCGCCAAGCTGCCGGGTTTCGTAGCGCTTTTCGTAGTAAAGGTAGATCAACGCGGTGATCAGACTGAACAGGATGAACACTTCGTAAAGATTGCTCACCGGAATATGCCCGACATCCGGGGCGATCAGGTAGGACTCGTACCAGCGCACCATCAGGCCGACAAAGCCCATCAGCACAGCCGACCAGGTCAGGGCGGAGGCCACCTTGCCGGAGAAATCGGATCGCTTGTACATCGCGAACCAGTATGTCCCCATGGCCAGCACGAAGAGGACGTTCATCCACATGATGGCGGACTGGCTGGAGAACAGAAATTTCAGGAAGAACGCCTGCCCGGCACGCGCCAGGTCCGCATGGTACTGACTGATGGCGAACAGACTGAGCACGCCGATCCCCACCACCAGCGCACGCACCGGCTTGAAGAACCACCCTAGCCAGCTGAACCCGAGAACCGCGCCGAACAGGAAGCTTTTTTCATAGGCATCCATGTAGGCGCCATACTGGTTGAACGCGAACAACGCTCCCGCCAGCAGCAGCAAGGCATAACCCCAGTCTGCCCGGGTCAGGCGTTGCAGAAAGGAAGGCTGTTCCGTCAGATTAAGCGTCGATTCCACGTTCATGCTCCTTGCATCAGCGATTGCAGTTGTTCGCGATAGCGTTCGAATTCGATATCGAGGTCACGGTTCTTGCGATTGGCGGACATCGCGAACAGCACCTGACCGGCTGCGGGTTTGACCAGCAACCAGATACGGCGTTCACGCAGGTAGATCATCGCAAAAATCCCGATGACGAGCAGCAGCGACCCGGCATAGACCAGATTCTTGCCAGGCGAGCGTGTCAGCTGCAGGCCGCTGGCCTGGCGCTGCTCAAAACTGGTCAACTGCAGGTAGAAAGGGGTGCCGTAGAAGAACAGGTCGCTCATCGAGTTCAGGCTTTCATGGATGAAGCGCAGCGTCGGCTCATCGGGCTGGGCGACGGCCTTCCCGGCTTGTTCGCGGCTGATGGAGAACGCCTCGAAGGCAGCGTTCCCGACAATCTTGATGTAAGTCTCGGCCGCCTTCTCACGCTCGGCTTCCGGGACCGACTTCTCGATGACTTCGGCAATACGGTTGTATCCCCCCTGGGCAAAGGCCGCCAACAGCTTCTCCACGCTGGCCTGGAACTTGGCCCGGGTATCAGCGGGCGCATCGGCCGGGAGGAACTTGGCAGAGAGGCGGCGGGCAATTTCCGGCCCCCGGGCCGCATCGAACATGGTCGCGCGCAGGCGCATGAAATCGCCCAGCGACTGGTCGCCATCGGCCGGAATGCGCAGATAACGGTAGTTTTCGCTCTGCAGGGTACGCATGCCGGACACAAACCAGGGACGGCCTTCCAGCATCAGCGGTTGCATGTAAGTCAGGTATTCTCGCGCCTGGCCCTGGCTGTCACGCACCTTGTAGGTCACACTCGGGCCGACGTTATGCGGCTTGGCGTGCTCATCCTCGCTCAGGTTGAGAATGTTGAACATGCGGAAATCATCAAACTCCAGGGTCAGCGCCTGCTCACCCTCCCCGGTCTTGACGTGGTCGAACACCTTGCCCAGCACGGGACGTGGATCCGCCTTGGCAGAAAGCAGCGGCCAGGCGTCGAACTGCAGCTTGGATCCGCCGTCCTGGAAATCTGACTGGTAAATGGCGATCCCCTTGTAGATCAGAGGATGGTTGACCTTGATGGTCGCCCGCAACGGCTCCTTGAGATCCTTGTCGATGATCACCAGGTCACTTTCGAAAGACTTGGGCTGGCCGGTGGCGTAGTGCTCGATGCGGAACTTTTCCAGCGCCACGCTGAAGGGCAGCTCCTGCACCAGATAGCCATCGCGCATGCGCATGAAGGCAACGTTGCCCTGCGCACCCTCCGGCAAGGTCATGTTGGCCCGGAAGGACAGATTGGCTACCGACAGCCGGCTCTTCGCGGGCACCTGGGTTTCCGGCACGTCGCGGGTCTCCACGACTTTCCAGCCCAGCAGTTCCTGCACCTTGAACGGCACGTTGCCGTCCATCAGACCGCCGATGCAGATCACGACGATGGCCGCGTGCGTAAAGATATACCCCAGGCGCTGGTAGCTGCCCGCCTTGGCGGCGATCAGCAAATCGCCGTTGTCCTGCTGGACAGACTTGAAACGAAAACCGCGGCCGCTCAGGAAAGCCCCCAGCCGACCGACCACATCCTGAGGATTGCCGGAAAGGCTGAATTCGGCCTGATGACTGAATGCACGCAGGGACTTTTCCGTGGCATGCTCCCGCCAGGCGCGCAATTCCAGCAACATGTGGGGCGTGTTGCGATAAATGCAGAGGCTGGTCGACAGCACCAGGAAGACCAGGATCGCCAGGAACCAGACACTGTGATAGACATCGTACAAGCCCAGCAGGTCGAAGAATCCGAACCAGAACTGGCCGAACTCCACCACGTAGTTGGCGTAGGCCTCGTTCTGCTTGAGCACGGTACCGATAATGGAAGCGATGCCGAGCACGGTCAGCAGGCTGACGGCAAAGCGCATCGAACTGAGAAGTTCGTAGACCGCGCGGGTCGATGTCGAATTAGGGTTTTTCAAGATTCAGAAATAATTAAGGGGTGGTATGCACCACCCCTGTAACGGATCAAGTAGGAAGTCGGATTACTTCAGGCCTTGTATGTAATCAGCGACGGCGGCGATTTCCTGATCACTCATCTTGCCAGCGATCGTGTTCATCATCGGACCGTTAGCACGTTCACCAGAGCGGAAAGCCTTGAGCTGGTTGGTCACGTACTCGGCATGCTGACCAGCGACGCGCGGGAACTGAACCGGGATACCGGCACCGTTGGCACCGTGGCAAGCCGCGCAGGCCGGAACACCCTTGCCAGCGACACCACCCTTGTAGACCTTCTCACCCAGCGAGCCGGGACCGTTGGTCTTGGCAGATCCACCCTTGGGGGCTTGCGCACCGAAGTAAGCCGCCAGGTTGGCAACATCCTCATCGGACAGGGTGGAAGCCATCGGGCCCATCACCGGGTTCGCACGCTTGCCGGCCTTGAATTCCTTCAGCTGCTTCATGATGTACTCAGGATGCTGGCCAGCCAGCTTGGGATTGGCTGCCATCACGCTATTGCCGTCAGCAGCATGGCAGGCTACGCAGACGGTAGTGGCAATGGTCGCACCCTTGGCAGCATCGCCTGCCGCATGCGCACCAGAAACGCCCAGCAACCCGGCCGCAAACACTGCAATCAAACGGAAATTCATAGCCAACCCCTTAAAACAGTTTGTCGATTGGAGTCATCAGACTCGAAAGCGTGTCATTTTATCCAAGTTCGGGGTATCGTGGTAGCATTTCGCCCCCGCAAGCAAGACTCGAAGACCAACCCTATGCCGCTGTTCCAGAACGCTGAATTCTTTATCTCCGCACACCAGATGCGTGATCTGCCGCCACCCACCGGGATCGAGATCGCCTTCGCCGGGCGTTCCAACGCAGGGAAATCGAGCGCCATCAACACGCTCGCCAACCATAACCGGCTGGCCTATGTCAGTAAACAACCGGGGCGCACGCAACTCATCAACTTTTTCAGCCTCGGCGGGGACCGTTATCTGGTCGACCTGCCCGGATATGGCTATGCCAAGGTGCCGGAAGCAATGCGCAAGCATTGGCAACTGGTGTTGGCAGCCTACCTGTCCCAGCGTAGCAGCCTGTTCGGGCTGGTACTGGTCATGGATTCGCGTCACCCGCTGACCCCGCTGGATCGCCAGATGCTGGATTGGTTCGGGCCGACCGGCAAGCCCATCCATGTCCTGCTGACCAAGTCGGACAAGCTTTCGCGCTCCGAAGCGATGAAAACCCTTGGCGCCGTGCGCAAGGAATTGAACGAAACCTGGGGCAACTGCACCGTGCAGCTCTTCTCCAGCCTGAAGAAACAGGGCGTGGAGGAGGCCGAGAAGGTGATCGGCGCCTGGCTAAACCCGCCGGAAGATGAGGTCCCAGACCCCGTGGCCGAGGTTTAGGCCGCGCTGCTCGAACTTGGTCAGCGGGCGATATTCCGGACGCGGTGCGTAATCAGCCGCCGTATTCTTCAGATGCGACTCCGCCTGCAGCACCTCCAGCGTCCACTGGGCATATTCCTCCCAGTCTGTCGCGAAATGCAGGTAGCCACCTGGCTTCAGCTTACGACATAGCAGCGCCACGAATCCCGCCTGCAACAGCCGCCGCTTGTGGTGACGCTTCTTCGGCCAGGGATCCGGGAAGAAAATGTGTACGCCGTCGAGTGCGCCATCCGCAATCATGTGCTGCAGGACTTCCACGGCATCATGCTGGATCACGCGCAGATTCGTCAGCCCCTGCTCCTGCATCAGCTTGAGCAGATTACCCACGCCGGGCGTATGCACCTCGATGCCGAGATAATCCTGCCCCGGATTGGCGGCGGCGATCTGTGCCGTCGCCCCACCCATCCCGAATCCGATTTCCAGGATCTTGGGCGCTGAACGACCGAAGGCTGCGTTCAGGTCCAGCGGCTGCGGCGCATAGTCAATCCCGAATTGCGGCAGCAGGGTGTCCACGGCACGTTCCTGCGCGGCGGTCAGGCGGCCCTGACGCAAAACGAAGCTCCGGATGGGGCGTTGCTGTTCCATGTTGAATCTACCCGAATAAATTGGCGCGCATTATAACGTATGCCGCTTGTCGCCCCGCACGAACCCCTGCATGGGCCCCACCCCGCGGCCAAACGCGATCACCTTGAACAACTCTCCCATCTCAGCCGGCGACATAAGCTTCTGGGCCTGCGTCGCCAGTGGCAGGTAAGCCGCCATGTCCGAGGGCGAGACACGGGACAGCAAATCGGTGATGCCACAGTTAATCAGGAACTGCGCCTGCGTGGTGTAGCCATGGAAATCCAGCCCGCACCCCACGCCGGCCTCGGCGATGGCCGTGAAATCGACGTGTGCGGTAATGTCCTGCAGGCCCGGATAGAGGAAAGGGTCATCGTGGGCGTGCTGGCGATAATGACACATCAGCGTCCCCGCCGCGCGTTGCGGATGGTAATACTCGTGGCGAGGGAACCCGTAATCCACGAACAGCATGGCACCCCGTTCGAGCACTTCCGCAAGACTGGCGACCAGCGCCATGGCAGCAGGACAGAATTCGCTGACATAGCCGGCTGGCAGACTCACGCCGAGGGCCATGGTTTGCAATTGAGGCTGAGTCAGTGGCACATCGCGCCAGACCATCCTCTCACCTTCCCGACCCACCCCGCGCTCGTGCAGTCCCGAGTCGTGGCCGGAGACGAGATGCACAGGCAGGGCGTCCAGGACTTCGTTGCCGAACAGGAATCCGGTCATCGAAGCCGGCAGCCCCTCCAGCCACACGACCCGGCGAAACAACGCCTCCGGCAACATGGCCGACAGCGTCTCGCGCTGGACTTCTCGCAAGGAAGCACTCACTTCCAGGATCAGGTAGCGTTCCGGCAGCATTTCCAGGCGTTGCAACTCTTGCAACATGCCGGCAGCCAGCCTGCCCGTCCCGGCACCGAGCTCGAGGACATCCCCGCCCACCTCCCGCAACACCTGCGCGGCCTGCCGGGCCATCGTCCCGGCAAACAACCAGGAAATCTCCGGCGCCGTGACGAAATCTCCTCCTGCACCGAATTTGGTTGATCCTCCGCTGTAATAACCCATCCCCGGCGCATAAAGCGCGAGTTCCATATAGCGCGCAAAGCTGATCCAGCCGCCTTCTGCGGCGATCTCGGCCATCACGGCGGCAGCCAACCGATCAGTGGCCGAACGCTGGTCTTCTGTCAGGGGAGGGAGCGATGTCATCACGGGAATATCCGACTGTTATGGTAAATTATACGCCTCATTGGATTTGACCCTGCATCATGACCCACCCCATGCAAGACAAAGTCGTGCTCATCACCGGCGGCGCAAGGCGCGTCGGCGCGGCAATCTGCCGTCTGTTGCACGCGCACGGTGCCAAACTGATGATCCATTACCGCAGCTCGCACAACGAAGCCCGCGCGTTGCAATCCGAACTGAATCTGATGCGCCCGCAATCTGTCGCCATCATCCAGGCCGACCTGCACAACCTGTCCATGCTTTCAGGACTGGTACATGAAACCATTCATCATTTCGGCCGGCTGGACGTGCTGATCAACAACGCTTCCAGCTATTATCCGACGGAAATCGGTGAAATCGGCGAACGGGAATGGGAGGATCTGGTCGGCTCCAACCTGAAGGCACCGCTGTTCCTGTCTCAGGCCGCAGCCAGCGAGCTGAAGAAACGCCAGGGCTGCATCGTCAACATCACCGACATGCACGTGGAACGCCCCAAGAAAGGCTATGTCGTGTACAGCGTGGCCAAGGCCGGCCTGGCCACGCTGACCCGCTCCCTGGCCCATGAACTGGGACCGGAGGTGCGCGTCAACGCGGTCGCACCAGGGCCGGTGCTATGGCCGGAAAACAACCCGCAGTTCGACGAAGTCTACCGCCAGCGCGTGATCTCACAGACACTGCTGAAGCGCGTCGGCGAGCCGGAGGACATCGCCAAGGCGGTGCGCTTCCTGATCGAAGACGCACCGTTCATCACCGGCCAGGTCATCGCAGTCGATGGTGGCCGTTCACTCAACCTTTAGCCATCATTTCAATGCAACATTATCCAGACAACGTCTCCGGCAACTTTCTCAAGTTGCGCAACAGGCTGATCAGTTCGGTCGGCAAAGCCATCGGCGATTACAACATGATCGAGGACGGCGACACCATCCTCGTCTGCATGAGCGGCGGCAAGGACTCGCACGCGCTGCTGATGATCCTGCTGGCACTTCAGGAACGCGCCCCGGTGGACTTCAAGCTGATCGCGATGAACCTTGACCAGAAGCAGCCGGGATTCCCAGAGCACATCCTGCCGGAATACCTGGAAAAGCTGGGCGTGGATTACCGCATCGTCGAAGCCGACACCTACTCCATCGTCAAGGAAAAGGTGCCGGAAGGCAAGACGACCTGTTCCCTGTGCTCACGCCTGCGGCGCGGCATCATTTACCGCACCGCGCAGGAACTGGGATGCAACAAGATCGCATTGGGCCATCACCGCGACGACATCGTGCAGACCCTGTTCCTCAACATGTTCTTCGGGGCCAAGCTCAAGGCCATGCCGCCCAAGCTGGCCACCGACCAGGGCGAGTTCATCGTCATCCGCCCGCTGGCATACTGCGCGGAGAAAGATATCGCGGCCTACGCCCGCGGCATGGAATTCCCCATCATCCCCTGTGACCTGTGCGGCTCGCAGGAAAACCTGCAACGTCAGAACATCAAGAAAATGCTGAACGCCTGGGAGTTGGAATATCCCGGCCGCACCGAAAAGATCTTCCGCGCGCTGACTAATGTTGCACCCTCACATCTGGCAGATACCCGGCTGTTCGATTTCAAGTCGCTCTCCAGCCAGACCGGCGAAGAAGACCCGTTGTTCGGCGACATGGACCAGGATGCCGCGCTCAGTTTCGCCGGCACCGAAGGCAACCGCATCGAGTTCGTGCGTAAAACCGCCTGACCATCATCACTCCAAAGGAATCATAATGAGCCAGCTGCCTCCCTGCCCGCAATGCGGGTCCGTCTACACCTATGAAGACGGCAATTTATATATCTGCCCGGAATGTGCCCACGAATGGGACAAGAATGCCAGCGCCGAAAGTGGCGAGCAGGCACGCGTCGTGCGTGACGCCAACGGCAACGTGCTGAACGACGGCGACACCGTCACCGTCATCAAGGACCTTAAGGTCAAGGGCTCCTCCTCGGTGGTCAAGGTCGGAACCAAGGTCAAGAACATCCGCATCATCGAAGGCGACCACGACATCGACTGCAAGATCGACGGCTTCGGCGCCATGCAATTGAAATCGGAATTCGTCAAAAAAGCTTAGAGAAAGAAAGCGTTCGCTGAACGCTTTCTTGCCCTTTGCAGCGGTTTACTCTTATTATCTGCCGCTCATCACCCCTTTTTATTACTGATTAAATGTCGAAACTGCTGATCGTCGAATCGCCTTCCAAGGCCAAAACACTGAAGAAATACCTGGGAAAGGATTTCGAAGTGCTGGCCTCGTACGGCCATGTGCGCGACCTGATCCCAAAATCGGGCGCGGTCGACACCGAGCATGATTTCGCCATGAAGTACGAGATCATCGATCGCAACGCCAAGCACGTCGATGCGATTGCCAAGGCGGTCAAGGCGGCCGATGCCATCTACCTGGCCACCGACCCGGACCGCGAAGGGGAGGCCATTTCCTGGCATATCGCCGAAATCCTCAAGAGCAAGAAACTGCTCAAGGACAAGCTGATGAAGCGCGTGGTGTTCCACGAGATCACCAAGAACGCCGTCCAGCACGCCATCGACGAACCCCGCGACATCTCGATGCCGCTGGTCAACGCCCAGCAGGCGCGCCGCGCGCTGGATTACCTGGTCGGCTTCAACCTGTCGCCGCTGCTGTGGAAGAAAATCCGTCGCGGCCTCTCTGCCGGTCGCGTGCAAAGCCCGGCGCTGCGCCTGATCGTCGAGCGTGAACTGGAGATCGAAGCCTTCCAGAGCCGCGAATACTGGACCATCCACCTGCAAAGCAAGAAGCAGAAGCAAAGCTTCGATGCCAAGCTGATCCAGCTGGCCGGCGACAAGGTCGAGCAATTCACTGTGACGAGCCAGGACCAGCAAGCCGAGATCGTCGGCAGGCTGCTGGCCGCCAGCGCAGGCAAGACGACAGTTTCAAGGGTAGAAAAGAAGCAGCGCAACCGCAGTCCGGCCGCACCATTTACGACGTCCACCCTGCAACAGGAAGCCGTTCGAAAGCTGGGCTTTACCACCAGTCGCGCCATGCGCATCGCGCAACAATTGTACGAAGGCATCAGCATCGGCTCCGAAGGCACCGTCGGCCTGATTACCTACATGCGTACTGACTCCTTCAGCCTTGCGACCGAAGCGGTGATGCAGATCCGCGACTACATCAGGGGCAACTTCGAGGCGGAATACCTGCCCAAGTCACCCATCATGTACAAGACCAAGGCAAAGAATGCGCAGGAAGCCCACGAGGCCATCCGGCCCACGGACATCCGCCGCTCGCCCGACAGTCTGCGCAATCACCTGACGCCGGAACAGTTCCGCCTCTATGACATGATCTGGAAACGCGCGCTGGCCTGCCAGATGGCTCCTGCCAGGTTCGACGCCGTGAGCGTCGACCTCGCCGTCGGCAGCGAAGCCAACCTGTTCCGGGCCACTGGCCAGACCATGATTTTCCCAGGCTTCATCGCCGTGTACATGGAAGGTCAGGACGACACCGAGGAAGAAGGGGAAAGCAAGCTGCCGGCGCTGGAAGTCGGCGAAGTGCTCGATGTCTCCAAGATCTGGGGCGACCAGCATTTCACAGAACCGCCGCCGCGCTATTCGGAAGCCAGCCTGGTCAAGGCGCTCGAGGAATTCGGCATCGGACGTCCATCCACTTACGCCAGCATCATCTCGACCCTGCAGGATCGGGAATATGTCCTGCTCGACAACAAGCGCTTCAAGCCTACTGACGTCGGCCGTATCGTCAACAAGTTCCTGACCGAGCACTTTACCCAGTACGTCGATTACGGCTTTACCGCCAACCTGGAAAACGAGCTGGACGACATCGCCGACGGCGAACGAGACTGGATCCCGGTCATGAACGAGTTCTGGCAAGGGTTCAACCGCCAGATCACGGACAAGAGCGATGTGGAACGTCCGGGCACGGAAATCCTGGAAGAAGCCTGCCCCAAATGTGGCAAGCCTTTATCGAAACGCCTGGGCAAGCGTGGAAGCTTCATCGGCTGCACCGGCTACCCGGAATGCGATTACACCCGCAACCTGGACGGTGACGCACCCGCCAGCAACGAACCGATCAACGTCGGCCAGGATCCCGCCAGCGGCAAGGACATCCTCCTGCTGAACGGTCCCTACGGCCCTTACCTGCAGGTCGGCCAGACCGCGGATGACCCGAAGAAGAAGCCGAAGCGCGTCAGCATTCCACGCGAAATCCCGCTGACGAACGTCAATCTGGACATCGCGCTGAAGTTGATTGCCTTACCTCGCGAGATCGGCCTGCACCCGGACACCGGCAAAAAGATTACCGCCGGCCTCGGTCGCTTCGGCCCTTACCTCAACCATGACGGCACTTTCAAATCCATCCCGAAATCCGACAGCCTGTTCGACATTGACCTGCCACGCGCGGTCGAATTGCTGGCACAGGCCAAGGCCAAGGCAGCTCCATTACGCGAACTGGGGGAACACCCCTCCGAGGGTGGCGCCATTGCGATTTTCTCCGGTCGCTACGGCCCGTACGTGCAACATGGCAAGATCAACGCCACGTTACCCAAGGACATGGAACTGGAGGCCGTAACCCTGGAGCAGGCGCTCGAACTGCTGGCTGCCAAGGCCGCAAAGGGGACGCCTGCCAAGAAGACGGCAACTCGCAAAGCCCCTGCCACGAAAAAGCCGGCTGCCAAGAAAGCAGCCACCACCAAGAAAACGACCACTGCCAGGAAGAAAACCACCAAGGCTCCGGAGTAGCATTGAGCTAAATTGAGCAACAAAAAAGCCGGGAAATCCCGGCTTTTTTGTTGCTCGTCGACCTGAATCAACCGACCTTGTGAGATCCGTTGCTACTCTCGATCCACTTGCGAATCCGCTGCGCATCACCGATCCGGGTGTATTTACCCCAGGAATCCAGCAGAACAATGATCATGGGCTGGTCAGCGATCTTGGCCTGCATCACCAGGCAGCGTCCGGCCTCACTGATGTACCCGGTCTTGGACAACCCGATCTCCCAGTCACTATTACGCACCAGGATATTGGTGTTCAGGAATTCCACCGGCCGGGCAACGCCATGCACCGCCACTTCATACGACGGAGTCGTCGTCACCTGACGGATCTCCTGGTACTGGTATGCAGCCTTGACCATCTTGGCCAGATCCTCGGCGGTCGACACGTTTTCACTATTCAGGCCTGTGCCATCGACGAATCGGGATCTCGCCATGCCAAGTGCAGCCGCCTTGGCATTCATGGCCGCAACGAACGGTGTGAAACCGCCAGGGTAGTTGTTTCCAAGTGCAGCCGCCGCGCGATTCTCGGAAGCCATCAGGGCCAATTGCAACAATTCACCGCGTGTCAGGGACGTACCAACCCGCAAACGGGAACTGGTACCCTTCAGGGTATCGACCTCGGCTTCGGTAATCGTGATTTTTTCATCCAGCGGCTGATGGGCATCCAGTACCACCATCGCAGTCATCAACTTGGTGACCGAGGCAATGGGGGTTGGCATATCAGTGCTCTTGGCGTAAAGAACCTCGCCGGTATTCTGGTTGACGATCAAGGCCTTGGTGGAAGCCAGCCGCAGTCCACCACCAGTGCTGCCCTCGTCCTTGAATACGCTGCTGGACCGGCGATAGCTCGCAGGTTGCATGCCGTATTTCTTGTTCGTCCGCAGAGTATGGATAATCCGGTGACCTGTCACCGCAGACCGGGTTGCGACGTGCTTGGCCGCATGGGCCTTCTGGTGTTTGGCTACAGGCTTACGCGTCGCCGCTTCTGTAGCCATAGAAGGGAAGATGGTCGCCAGCAGGCACCCAAGAACTAATAATCTGCGCACAATGCACACCCCCAAGCTGTTGATAGAGTCATGTTAGCCAAATTGTCATGACTTGTCATCAAGATAGCACCTAATGTTTAGGTAGCTCCTCAATTGCCGGGCAACCCGACCGACCTCCATGCTTTCTTTCGTTATCGGCAGAACGGCCCCCTCCCTTGAGACCTTTCGAACCGAAGCCAACAACCACCCTGATAGCCAAGGATGCCGGTTGCATCGCACCGACCGGCAAGGCATACTTGGCGCTATCGCATGGTTATGGAATGAGGAGAATTCGTCGTGGCAACTGTAACTTTCAAGGGCGAACCACTCAATGTCGGCGGCACCTTCCCCCGCATTGGAGAATCCGCACGCAGCTTCATGCTGGTGGACAAGAATCTGAATGACGTATCGCTCAGCCAGTTCTCGGGTCGCCGCAAGATTCTCAATATCGTGCCCAGCCTGGACACGGCGGTCTGTGCCATTTCCGCACGCAAGTTCAACGAGGCGGCCAGTGCACTGCCCAATACTGTCGTCATCGTCATTTCGGCGGACCTGCCCTTCGCCCAAAGCCGTTTCTGTGCAGTCGAGAACCTGCAGAACGTCGTCACCCTCTCCACCATGCGTGGCCGGGATTTCCACAAGGACTACGGCGTGATGATCACGGATTACCCGCTGGCCGGACTGACTGCCCGCGCGGTGATCGTTCTGGATGAAAACGACAAGGTCCTGCACTCCGAACTGGTGCAGGATATCGGCAAAGAGCCGGATTACGATGCCGCCATGACCGCGGCACGCTTTATTTCGGTTTAACCCCTTCCATCAGGCGCTGGCGGAGCACCTGCTCCGCCTCGCCAACCAGCCGGGCCTGCAGCACCTGCTGCATCTGCATCACTTCTTCCTGCACCACCCGGGCCATCATGGCGCGCACCAAGGGCATCAGTTCGATCATCACCGCATCCACCTGCGCTTCCAGCGATACTTCAGGCGGCTCGGGGTCAGCTCGCTGCATCAAGTCCACTTCCTGCACCCGTTCGTCCTGGCCCGCAGAAGGCACGGGCAGGGCTTCGGTCAGGACCGGCACCTCTTCGGCAGCATCCACCAGCACCGGAATCAGCGCCGCCCCCTGATACACTTCGGTCAGAATCGGAATATCGCCTGACGCATCCCCGGGGTCATCTCCACCGGAGACAATCTGAAAAGGCATGTCATCCACCGGAGATGGCGGGATAGGGGGCTGGACGACAGGCTCATGGCTCCGCTTCATCAGCGCATCGAGACGACTCAGCACCTGCTCGAATTGACCGTCGTCGTCCACGGATTCCTCACTCATGCGCGGCTCCTGCAATGTCATGCGAATGGAGTTCGTACCCGCGGTCGCGGTAAAAGCGGTAGCGGACACGGGCATCGGCGCGGTCGATTTCATTGCGGCTGACAATCTCGATCAGACCTTTGAAGCGGCTGAAAAACGGCGGGTGATCCGGACGCAGATTGATCAGCACATCGTCGTGCAACAGGTTTTCGCCTTGCCAGTCGATAACGATCGGCGTTTCAGCGGCCAGTGCATCGTCGCTTCGGCAATGCGGCAGAAACCCTGTCGGCTGGTGCGTCCAGAGGACATGCCCAACCTGCTCGGCCTCTTCCTCGTCGCGGACGAACACGAAGAGACGCCGTTGCCTTTCCAGCGCCTTTCCAGCAAGCCGCGCCAAGTGGCGATACTTGTCCTCGACGTTGAAATAGAAATCGACGCGCGTCATCGTGCCCGCTTACTTCTTGCCACGCTGCAGCAGGAAGTGGGACAGCAACGGCACCGGGCGACCGGTCGCCCCCTTCTCCTTGCCGGAGACCCAGGCCGTACCGGCAATATCCAGATGCGCCCAATCGTACTTCTTGGCAAAGCGCGACAGAAAACACGCAGCCGTCACGCTCCCCGCAGCGCGACCACCGATATTGGCGATGTCGGCGAAGTTGCTCTTGAGCTGCTCCTGGTAATCGTCCCAGAGCGGCATCGGCCACGCGCGATCGAAGGCTTCGTCGCCGGCATTGGCCAACTCCTTGACCAGGCCGTCATCGTTCCCGAACAGGCCGCTGGCGTGATGGCCCAATGCGATCACACAGGCACCGGTCAGGGTCGCCACGTCGACCACGGCTTCGGGCTCGAACCGTTCGGCGTAGGTCATGGCATCACACAGGATGAGTCGGCCTTCGGCATCGGTATTGAGCACCTCGATCGTCTGGCCGGACATGCTGGTGACGATGTCGCCGGGCTTGTTGGCGTCTCCGTCCGGCAGGTTCTCGCAGGTGGGGATGATCACGACGAGATTGAGCGCGAGATCCATCTCGGCTGCGGCCTTGAGCGTCCCCAGGACACTGGCGGCACCACACATGTCGTACTTCATCTCGTCCATTTCCGCAGCCGGCTTTAGCGAGATGCCGCCGGCATCGAAGGTAATGCCCTTGCCGATCAGCACCAGCGGCTTTTGCGCAGCCTTGCCACGCAGGTATTGCAGGACGATGAACTTAGGCGGCTGACGGCTGCCACGGGACACGCTCAGCAACGAACCCATGCCCAGTTTTTCCATTTCGGAACGTTCCAGCACTTCCACCTTCAGGCCGTACTCCTTGGCCAGCCCCTGGGCCTGCTCCGCCAGATAGGTCGGTGTGCAGATGTTGCCGGGCAGATTGCCCAGGTCACGCGCCAGACGCACGCCCTTGGCAATTGCCAGGCCGCGCTTGAGTGCCGCATCGCCAAGCTTGAGTTCGTTACGTTGCGGAACATTGATCACCAGCTTGCTGACGCCGCGACGTTCGTCGGTCTTTTTGCAATTCGGATGGGAGAATCGGTAGATGCTGGCCATGGTGAGCTCAACCATCTGCTCGATACGCCAGGCAAGGTCGCGCTTCTTGACCGGCAATTCGGCGAGAAAACTGGCCACATCCCCGGCGCCACGCCCATCCAGCGCCTTGATGGAAGCCTGGACCGCCTGACGGTACTCGCGCTCGCGGAACTCGCGTTCCTTGCCCAGACCCACCAGCAGTACGCGATCGCAAAGGGTGCCGGGCACATTGTGCAGCAGCAGGGTCGTGCCCGCTTTGCCCTCCATGTCACCACGGCGCAGGATGCTGCTCAGATATCCGTCGGAAGCCCGGTCGATGGCCGTGGCCGCAGACGAAAGCTTGCGTGATTCGAACACACCCACGATCACGCAGGCGTTGCGCTGTTTTTCCGGATTGCCGTTTTTTATGCTAAATTCCATTGGGAAAGCCCTTTCCATAAACTATTTCGATTATCCAACGTTTTCACACGAATTCAAACTCAGAATGCTTTTCAAGCGATCCCTGCTGCAGGAACTTTATGCGACCGCCCTGGGCACGTTCCTGGTGCTGGTCGGCATCGTGATCGCACAGCGCATTGCCTACTATCTTGGGTTCGCCGCCCGCGGCAGCCTGGCCAGCGACGCCATCAACGCCCTGCTCGGCTTCAGCATGCTGAAATTCCTGCCCATGCTGCTGTCTCTGACGATTTTCCTGTCCGTGCTGCTGACCCTGTCACGCTGGCACCGGGACAGCGAAATGGTCGTGTGGTTCAGTTCCGGACTGGGACTCGCCTCCTGGGTTCGGCCAGTGATGACTTTCGCCCTGCCGCTGATCGCCGTGATTGCGCTGCTCAGTCTGTTTGTTGCCCCTTGGGCCACGGAAAAGGGCATGGAGTTCCGTGACCAGCTGGCCAGCCGGGACGAAATGGCGGCACTTTCACCGGGCGTGTTCAAGGAATCGCGTAACGCCGACCGTGTCTATTTCGTCGAAAGCCTCAACGAGCTCGGCAGCACGGTCAAGAACATTTTCGTCCAGTCCTTTCAACATCAGAAGCTCGGCATCATGGTCGCACAGTCCGGGCATCGGACCATCGAAAGCAACGGCGACACTTTCCTGATCCTCGACAATGGCCGCCGCTATGAAGGTGAGCGCAACTCGCCGGAATTTGCCGTCACCCAGTTCGAACGCTATGCGATCCGCATCGAGCCCAACGAGGTCAAGCATGAGCCACCGACTGCAAAATCGCGCACCAGCGAGGAACTGCTGTCCACACGCAACCGTGAAAACAACGCGGAACTGCAATGGCGCCTGGCCATGCCGATCTCGGCCTTCGTGCTGGTGCTGCTAGCGATCCCGCTGAGCTTCGTCGATCCGCGCGCCGGGCGCTCGGCCAACCTCATCATGGCGTTGCTCATCTATATCATTTACAACAACCTGCTGAGCATCATGCAGGCATGGATCGCGCAGGGCAAACTGAGCCCGTTGATTGGTCTGTGGCCGACCCATGCCTTCGTACTGGCGCTGGCTGCCTATCTGTTCTATCGCCGCCTGTTCCTGCTCCCCCTCCTGCCGAAACTGAAGCGTGCCCCATGAAGATCGTCAGCCGCTATCTTCAGCAGGAAATCATCAGCCACATCCTCATCATCATGCTGGCCCTGATCAGCATGTTTTCGTTCTTCGACCTCATTCAGGAACTGGACAGTATCGGCAAAGGCAGTTATGGCATGGGGACCGCATTGCTGTTCGTGCTCCTCAGCGCACCCGGCCATGTCTATGAGGTCGTTCCGGTGGCCGTGCTGATCGGCACGCTTTACGCACTGGCGCAGTTCGGCCGCAATTCCGAACTGGTAGTGTTGCGTGTCAGTGGCGTTTCCATGACTCGCCTGGGCGTGCTTCTCCTCAGAGTAGGCGTCGTGTTCGCCATCCTGACCTTCCTGATCGGGGAACTGATCACGCCACTGAGCGAGAAGACCGCGCAGCGCATGCGCATCAAGGCCACGGACACAGTCGTGGCCCAGGACTTCAGATCGGGGCTGTGGGTCAAGGACGGCAACAGCTTCGTCAACATCGAAGACGTGCTGCCTGACGCTGGCCTGCTAAACATTCACATCTATGAATTCGATCCGGATTTCCGGCTACGCATGATCAGCAATGCCCATAGCGGGACGTTTGAAGGTGGCCGGTGGGATCTGAAAGATGTCACGCAAACCAGTTTCAGCGATGACAAAATCCGCTCCCAGCACTTCCCGCAGGGTAGCTGGCAGTCGGTCATCCGGCCGGAGTTGCTGAACGTGCTGCTGGTCGTGCCGGAAAAAATGTCGGCGTGGAACCTGTATTTCTATATCCGACATCTGGGAGAAAACCACCAGAAGACCACACGACACCAGATCGCGCTGTGGTCCAAGATGGTCTACCCGGTGGCGTGCATCGTCATGGTGATCCTCGCCCTGCCTTTCGGTTTCCTGCAGCAACGGGCTGGCGGCGTCAGTGCCAAGCTGTTCGCCGGCATCATGCTGGGAATCAGCTACCAGGTCCTGAACCGGCTGTTCGTGCACATCGGGTTGCTCAACGACTGGGCTCCGCCGGTGAGTGCGACATTGCCGACACTGATGTTTCTGGCGACCGGCCTGGTGATGCTGGTCTGGATGGAGCGCCGCTAGGCGACGACCAGACGGGTCTTGGCCAGGCGGTCATGCAGGAACTGGCCTTCCCGGTCAAGCAAAGCCCACCAGATACCGAGCCCCGCCGCACCCAGGCAGACTCCGGCCAACAGGCATCGCAATATCCCTCCCAGCAAAGTGAGCGGGGAACCATCGGCATGCACCACCCGGATGCGCCAGGTTTTCATGGCCAGCGTTTGTCCGCCATGGGTCCAGCACCAGATAAAATAAGCGGAAATGAAAATCAGGCAGAACGCCTGCAACAAGATGCGTGGCGCGCCATGCTCGGCCAACCCGTAAAGACTGGTGAACAGCGCCGAGGCCACCAGCCAGAGCACGATCAAGGTCAGGGTGTCATACAGCAATGCGCCCAAGCGACGCAGCAGGCTCGGGGTATCCACGTCAATCAGTTGCCCAGCGCGTCTTCGGGCGTCGGTTCGGGCGTGTTGCCACGCAGCTTTTCGCGGTCCTGCTCGGACAGGCGCTGATACTCCAGCCACTTGGCACGGAGCTCTTCCTGTTTTGCCGGCGGCAGCGTGTTGAACTGTTGATATTTCTTACGGGCATTTTCACGCTCGTAGGGGGTCATGCGACTCCAGCGGTCAAGTCGATGGACAACCCGCTCCTTCTGCTGTGCCGTCATTCGCGGATAGTCGCGGGCGATATCCAGCATCTTTTCACGTTGCCAGGGACGCAACGCATCCCACTCGCCCGCCAGCGGCGCCAGCACCTGCTTCTGGTCGGCACTCAACTGAGCCCACTTGACCTGGTTCTGATCACCGGCAGCCCCGGCCTGCATCGGGGACGATAGCAGGCCCATCAGCATCAGGGCTGTTGCGAAGAGTCTTCCAACCATGCGTCAAATCCTTTATCAACATAGGCTTCCGGCGGTAAGTCGGAGGCCAGCAGCAACGCATCAGCCTCGACCGGCTCGACCGTCGCGTTCTTTTCAATCAGCGCCGCCACCATCAATACAATGGCCAGCGCCGCCAGCATGGTCATCCACGCCTGGCGATGATGCAACTGGCGACTCACAAACGCACCCAGACCAGCGTGCGCCAGTTGCGAATGGGCTACCGGCGCAGGCGCAGGCATCGCTGCCAGTGCACGCTGGCGGGCAGCCGCAAGCCTGGCCACGGTCTGGTCATCCAGACCGGCCGCGCCATACTCCAGATATTCGATGATTTGCTTTGCGGTATCTCGTTCTTGTGTCATAGCCCGATTCCTTTCTTGCCGAGCACGGCCGCCAACGTGTGGACCGCCCGGGAGCAATGCGTCTTGACGCTGCCTTCCGAACACCCCATCACGGCAGCCGTTTCTGCCACATCCATATCTTCCCAGTAACGCAGGACAAACGCTTCCCGTTGACGTTGCGGCAATTTTTGCAGGGCCGCCTCGATCTGCTTCAGGGTTTCGCTGCGCTCCACCTCCATGCTGGGATCGTTGCGGCCTTCATCGCCGTGCGGTGACAGGGTTTCCAGTACATCATGCTCATCGTCATCCTCCTGCCCGGATGAAAACGAGGAAAACAGGGTGGTCCAGAGGTTGCGCACCTTCTGCCGACGGAAATAATCATGGGTAGCATTCTGCAGAATGCGCTGAAACAGCATGGGAAACTCTTCTGCAGGCCGGTCACTGTACTTCTCGGATAGCTTGAGCATCGCATCCTGCACGATGTCGAGTGCTGCGTGGTCGTCGCGCACGGCATATGCGGCCTGCTTGAAGGCACGCCGTTCGACCTGGGCGAGAAAATCAGATAGTTCCTGCGGTTTAGCCATTCATGTGCCGTGATGCCATCGTGCATCAGTTCTCCGTGTAGTGAGTATATCAGGTCGCTTTTTGTTCCGGACCCGGCTTTTCGCTACAATCGATCCATCTATCAGGAGTACGTCATCATGTTGGGAAAAATTCTGCTGCTCGGACTGGCAATCTGGCTGGTACTGACCATGCTCAGGCAATACCGGCGCAGCGTGGATGAACACCCGCCCCAGGGTACGCAAAGCCAGGACATGGTGCGTTGCGCGCATTGCGGCGTGCACATCCCCAAGTCGGAAAGCATAGAGCGCGACGGCAGGACGTATTGCTGCATCGAGCACAGCCAGCACCCCCCGCAATGAACCTCGACGCTGCCGTCGCCGCCGATACCACGCCGCAAACGGACGCCTACTGGCGCCCCATGCGCTATTTCAACCTTTATCGCCTGTTCATCGCCTGCTGCCTGGTGGCCGCGCACTTCATCGTCCGCGACCAGGATTGGTGGCAGTTGTATGGCACCACCCCGTATTTCCGCCTCTCGCTGATCTATCTGGCATTCACCTTGGGCACGACGCTGATGTCGGAATTCCAGCACACCCGCTTTGACCGTCAGGTGTCCCTGCAGGCCATCGGCGACATCCTGCTGATCGTCATGCTGATGCATGCCGCTGGCGGTGCCAAAAGCGGCCTCGGCCTGCTGCTGGTCATCGCCATCGTCGGTGCGGCGCTGGTCAGCCAGGGCAGGCTGGCCTTGTTCTATGCCTCGATCGCCAGTATCGCCCTATTGCTGGAACAATCGACGCAAGTGCTTTCCGGCAACGACCGTTACGATGATTATTCCCAGTCCGTCATGCTCAGCCTCAGCTGCTTCGCCACCGCATGGCTGGCCTACACGCTCGCAAAGCGCATGCGGCAAAGCGAAGCGCTTGCCTCGCAGCGCGGGATCGATCTGGAGAACCTGAGCCAGGTCAACCAGTTGATCATCCAGGACATGCAGGACGGGGTGCTGGTCGTCGACGAACAGTTTATCCTGCGCCACCACAACGGGCGCGCAGAGGAGTTGCTGGGAGTAGATCCAAGCACCTGCACCGACACCACGCTGGAGAAATGTGCGCCAGAAGTCGCCATGCTGATGCGCAACTGGATCGAACGGGAAGCGGAGAACCGTTCCGGCATCGCCCGCATGGTGTCCCATGGCAAGGAACTGCGCCTGCGCTTCCAGCCCGTCAGCCCGGAGCGCCGCCGTGGTGCCGTCATTTTCATCGAGGACTGGAGCCGGGTGCAGGCCCAGGCAAGGCAGATGAAACTCGCCGCACTGGGCGGATTGACGGCCAACATCGCCCACGAAATCCGCAATCCGCTGAGCGCAATCAGCCATGCCAGCCAACTGCTGCAGGAAGAGGATACGCCCGGCCCCGATTACAGGCGCCTGCTGCATATCATCGATGACAACACGCTCCGTCTCGACCGCATCGTGCAGGATGTCATGCAGATCAACCAGCGCGACCGGATCCAGCAGGAAGTCATTCATCTGCAGGACTTCATCCGGGAGTTTCGCGAGCAGTTCTGCATTTCTGAGGAAATCAATTCTTCAGGGGTGAATCTGGAAGTCGACCTGCCGGAGACCATGACCATGTTCGACCGGCAACAACTGCAACGCGTGTTGTGGAACCTTTGCCGCAACGGCTGGCGTCATGGACGGAAACAGCCCGGCAGTCTGAAAATTCACCTGGGGCGAGGCGTCCGCAAGGGGGAGGTGATGCTGGAAATCACGGACGACGGTCCGGGCGTCCCGTCGGAAATCCGGACACGCCTGTTCGAGCCGTTCTTCACCACCGAAAAATCCGGGACCGGCCTCGGCCTCTATATCGCCCGGGAACTCTGTGAAGCCAACGGCGCCGGTCTGCGCTATATTGAAACGCCTGTCGGTACACAATTCCGTATCTACCTGAAGATCCATCATGCCTAAGTCCTCCACTCCTCCGTTGTGTCTGGTCGTCGACGACGAAGCCGATATCCGCGAACTGCTGGTGATGACACTGGAGCGCATGGATTTACGCGTGCATGCTGCCGGCAACCTGACCGAGGCCCGGCAATTGCTGGAACAGCAACATTACGCGCTGTGCCTGACCGATATGCGCCTGCCGGACGGCGACGGGCTGGAACTGCTGCGCCACATCAACCAGCAGCATCCCGGCCTCCCGGTCGCCGTCATCACCGCATTCGGCAGTACCGACAATGCGGTCGCCGCCCTCAAGGCCGGTGCGTTCGATTACCTGGCCAAACCCATTTCTCTCAAGCAGTTGCGCCCGCTCATCCAGTCCGCCCTCAAGCTTTCCGAGCGGCACGGAGATGCCGAGCACGGCCTGGCCCTGACCGGGCGTTCGCCGCGAATCGAGCAGGTCCGCGCCATGATCCAGAAACTGGCACGCAGCCAGGCCCCGGTCTACATCAGCGGCGAATCCGGTAGCGGCAAGGAACTGGCGGCCCGCCTCATCCACGTCCACAGTTCGCGCAGCGATGGTCCGTTCGTGCCGGTCAACTGCGGGGCCATCCCGGAAAACCTGATGGAGAGCGAATTCTTCGGCTACCGCAAAGGCGCCTTCACCGGTGCGCAGCAGGACAAGATCGGCTTTTTCCAGGCTGCGAGCGGCGGCACGCTGTTCCTGGATGAAGTGGCGGACCTGCCACTGCAGATGCAAGTGAAGCTGTTGCGCGCCATTCAGGAGAAAAAAGTGCGCATGGTGGGCAGCACGGCCGAGGATGCCGTCGACGTGCGCATCCTCAGCGCCACCCATCGCAACCTCGCCGAAATGATGGAAGCCGGGCTATTCCGCCAGGACCTCTATTACCGCCTCAACGTCATTGAACTGAAAATGCCGGCGCTGCGCGAAATGCCGGAAGACATTCCCCTGCTGGCCGCCACCCTGCTGGCCAGATTGTGCGACACCAGCGGCGTCCGGCACCCTGAGCTTTCCAGCGAGGCGATCGACTTGCTTCGCAGGCATCACTTTCCCGGCAATGTGCGCGAACTGGAAAACATTCTGGAACGCGCCCTGGCCTTGTGCGATGGGGTCAGGATCGAGGCCGGGGATCTGTTGCTCGACAGCCCGCAGGTCACCGGCAGCGGGAGCGGACTTGCGGCACCGGGCGATATCCCTTTGCCGGAGTTTCTCGAACATATCGAAAAACAGGCGATTCTGGATGCATTGGAAAAATCCGGCCAGAACAAGACGGCAGCAGCGAAACTGCTCGGCGTCAGTTTCCGCGCCCTGCGTTACCGGCTGGCCAAGTTGGGCCTGGGCCGGGACGACGACCTGAGCTGACATCGCCCCACCCGTAACCGCTCGATTCATCGAGCGCCCCATGAAAGTCATGGGACCACCACAACTGAATCGCACTTCTGCTGATTCTTCTTGCCACCACCATTCCGAGCACTGCCCGGCACGGCAAGTCACCATAACTGTTCTGCACCATCTCTGCGCACGATGACCCGAACTGGTGCCTAAACTCCCTCCAGCCCAATAGCCGACAATGATACGAAAACGCATTATCTGATTGATTATCATCGACTAATTTCCATGGCACGGCGCTTGCTATGAGTATTACTGTCATTCGTTCCAGTAATACTCAACTTTAGGAGATCGTCATGTCAAAGCAAGCCAGATCCAAAAGCAGCTTATTGAAGCAGGTCATTCTCGGGCTCTCCATGCCCGTGGTCATGCTCTCATCCGGAGCCACCTGGGCAGAGCCTCTCAAGATCGGTTACAGCGACTGGCCGGGATGGGTCGCGTGGCAGGTCGCAATCGAAAAGGGATGGCTGAAAGAAGCCGGGGTCGATGTCCGTTTCGACTGGTTCGACTATTCCGCCTCGATGGACGCCTTCGCTGCCGGCAAGATCGACGCAGTGACCGTGACCAACGGCGATGCTCTGGTCATGGCTTCCGGCGGGGCCAAGAACGTGATGATCATGCTGACGGATTACTCCAACGGCAACGACATGATCGTGGCCAAACCCGGCATCAAGAGCCTCAAGGACCTCAAGGGCAAGAAGATCGGCCTGGAAACCGGCCTGGTCGAGCACCTGCTACTGCTCAACGGCCTCGAAAAGGCCGGGATGAAGGAATCCGACGTCACCATCGTCAACACCAAGACCAATGAAACCCCGCAAGCCCTGGCTTCAGGGGATCTTGCCGCCATCGGTGCCTGGCAGCCCAACTCGGGCGAGGCCATGAAGCGCGTCCCCGGTGCCAAGCCGATCTACACCTCGGCCAACGAGCCCGGGCTGATCTACGACGTCGTGACCGTCAATCCGGCCAGCCTTTCCGCTCACCGCGCTGAATGGCAGAAGGTGATCAAGGTCTGGGACAAGGTGGTGACCTACATCAACGATCCGAAGACCCAGCCGGACGCCGTCAAGATCATGTCCGCCCGCGTCGGTTTGAAGCCCGAGGCTTATCTGCCACTGCTCAAGGGCACCAAGCTGCTGAGCCTGGAGGAGGGCAAGAAGGTTTTCGTGAAGGCTGACGGATTCAAGTCCCTGTACGGCTCCAGCAAGATCGCAGACACCTTTAACGTGGCCAATGGCGTCTACAAGCAACCGCAGGACCTGACCAAGGCCATCGACCCGACGCTGGCAACGAAGTAACGAACAGGGAAAGGCACGGAAATGAATCTCTCATCCTGGTTTGCGGTCCGCAGGGAACTGTCTCCGCGCAAGAGAACCATGCTTGGCGCCGGTTCATTTCTGCTGCCTTTGCTGGTCTGGTGCATCGTCAGCTACGTGCCCTTTGTCTGGCATCCGATGGTGCTGGTCAACAACCCCGGCGACGTGGATTACTTCCAGGTCGGCATGCTGGTCGACAAGGGGGTTTTTGCCGAAGAGTCTTCCACCATGCAATCCCTGGGCAAGATATTGCCTGAAGGAAATCCCGCCAACCCCATCTATCTGCCGGCACCTCACGAGGTGGCCAAGGCGTTCTACACTGCATTCATCACACCGCCCGAGCAGCATGACGGGCAGTGGCTGCACGAAAGCCTCTGGCATAGCGTGCAGATCATCTTCTGGGGGTTTCTGATCTCTTCCCTGATCGGGGTCCCCTTGGGCATCCTGTGCGGCACCTACAGCGCCGTCTCACGCCTGAACGAGCCTTTCATCGAATTTTTCCGCTACCTGCCGGCACCGGCCTTCGGGGCTCTGGCGGTGGCCATCCTGGGGATCTACGACGGGCCCAAGATCAGCATCATCGTCATCGGCACGCTGTTCCAGCAAGTCCTCATCATCGCCAATACCACACGCAAGCTGGACTACGCCCTGCTCGAAGCCGCGATGACGCTGGGCACCAATCGGATCCGCCTGCTGTTCCACGTCATCCTGCCCGGCATCCTGCCAGAACTCTACCGTGACCAGCGCATCCTGCTGGGATGGGCCTGGACCTACCTGATCGTGGCAGAACTGATCGGTACCTCCTCGGGGATTACCTGGTTTATCACGCAACAGGCGCGCTACCAGCATTTCGACAATGTCTATGCCGCGATCTTCATGATCGGCCTGCTCGGCCTCGGCAGCGACCAGTTGCTGGCCAGGCTAGGCAAGAAGCTTTTCCCATGGGATCGCCCGGCGAATAAGGAATGAACATGAAGCATCCACAGTTACCCAGCTATCTTGATCAGTCCGAAACAGTCAGGGATCGCTTCGCACGGCTAAAGCAGCGTGATGTGGTTCTGGAAGTGAAAGACCTCGGCAAGGTCTACAAATCGACCAAAGGCGATGTGACCGCGCTCAAGGGGATCAACTTCAAGACCCATCGCCGCGAATTCGTCTGCGTGCTGGGTCCTTCCGGTTGCGGCAAGTCGACCCTGATTCGCATCCTGGCCGGACTGGAGTCGCATACCTCCGGCGATGTGCTGCTGGACGGCAAACCGGTGACCGGGCCCGGCCGCGATCGCGGCATGGTCTTCCAGGGCTACACCCTGTTCCCGTGGCTGACGGTGAAGAAGAACGTCATGTTCGGGCTGGAGATGAACGGCACCAGCGCGTTCGAGGCAGGCCGCGAGGCGGAATTGTGGCTGGAACTGGTCGGGCTGGAAAGGTTCGCCAACGCTTACCCGCATGAACTTTCCGGTGGCATGAAGCAGCGTGTCGCCATCGCACGGGCGCTGGTCAACCAGCCCCGCATCCTGCTCATGGACGAGCCGTTCGGCGCCCTGGATGCACAATCACGTGCCCGCATGCAGGCGCATCTGCTGGAAATCTGGCGCAACATCGACATCACCATCCTGTTCATCACACACGATCTGGATGAGGCGATATTCCTGGCTGATCGCATCCTCGTGCTCAAGGCCCATCCGGGCGAAGTGCAGGAACTGATCGAGGTCCCCGTACCGCGCCCGCGCCATGCCAACCAGTCCACCAGTCCGGAATTCCTGGCGACCAAGGCCAGGCTGGAAGCGCTGATCCACCCGCCCGAACCGGAACCGGACCCGGATGCCGAGGTGAAGCCGCACATGATCCGTTTCGTCAACGTAGCGGACAACGTGGAGTGATCATGACGATGCAATGGTCACACACCACCTGGGATGAAATGCCGTCCAAACTCGCCGTGGCAAACCAGAGCGCCATCCTGCCCATCGGCGCAACCGAGCAGCACGGCCCGCACATGGGCTGTGGCATGGACTACATCCTGGCGGACATCCTTTGCCGCGCCGTCGCCGAACAGGTTCGGGTACCCATGCTACCGACCATGCCCTACGGCTGCTCGGTCGGACATAGCCAGCGTTGGCCCGGCACCATCGCCGTGACGCCGATCACGTTGATCAACCTGATCAAGGAAATCGGGGACTGGGCTTACGCCAGCGGGGTACGCCGCCTGTTCATCGTCAACACCCACGTCACCAATGCCGCGCCGCTCCGATGTGCGCTGGAGATGCTGCGTAGCGCCCATGACGACATGATGGTGGCCGTTTTCAACTCGGCCACCATCAGCCCCAGGGTCCGCGAATTCCATTTCGCCGATGGCGACGACTGGCACGCCAACGACGCGGAGACTTCGCTGATGCTGGCCAAGGCACCGGACATGGTCCGTGAAAGCAAGCTTGCCGCGGCCGATGATCCTGACCGTACCGATGGCCTCGTGTTTGCCCATCCGGTCAACCGCACCAGCCTGAACGGCGTGACCGGCCAGCCCAGCAAATCATCCGCCGAAAAAGGTTCCGTCTGGTTCGACTGGATGGTGGAGGACCTGAGTGCACTGGTCCGCAAGGGCATGCAGGAGACGCCGCCCCTCTCGTATTCCTATTTCAGCCATGTACACGGCTGAGGCAGTTTCCATTTGATCGATGTTTTTGAAAGGTAAAGCCATGTCGAAGTCAGCAGCAGAAATCGCAAGCATCCAGGCAGATCTCAAGGCCAAGGGCGTGAAATATTGCATCGGCGCCTACGTCGACATCCACGGCATCCCCAAGGCCAAGGTCGTTCCGATCGACCATCTGCCGCAGATGGCCGCGGGGTCGGAACGATATACCGGTTACGCGCTGGACGGGCTGGGCCAGGCGCCGAGCGACGATGAACTGAATTCCATCCCCGACCTCGACCACATCATCCCCCTGCCATGGGAGCCGAAGGTGGCATGGATGCCGGCAGACAATGGCTTCCAGGGCAAGCCGTATCCCCTGAACACCCGGGTGGCACTGAAGAACGCGCTGGCACAGGCTGCGGAGATGGGCTTCGGCTTCAACCTCGGCATCGAGTGCGAGATTTACCTGCTGAAGCAGGAGGCAGACGGCACGCTGGTCGTACCGAATCCGGACGACAAGCTCACCAAGCCTTGCTACGACGTGCGCGGATTCATGGATAACTTCGGCTGGCTGGACAAGATGGCGACGGCCATCAACGACCTTGGCTGGGACCTGTACTCCTTCGACCATGAAGACGGCAACAGCCAGTTCGAATTCGATTTCAATTACAGCGACGCGCTGACCATGTGCGACCGCCTGACCTTTTTCCGCTACATGGCCAAGCATTACGCCAAGGAAGACGGGTTGCTCGCCACCATGATGCCCAAGCCCTTCGCCGACAAGACCGGTACCGGCGCCCATTTCAACATGTCGCTGTATGACCTCGGGACCGGCAAGAACCTGTTCGCCTGCGACCCCAAGGATGATCCGCGCGGGCTCGGCCTGACCAAGCTCGGGTATCAGTTCATCGCGGGAATCCTCAAGCACGGCCCAGCGCTGTGCGCCGTGTTCGCACCTACGGTCAACAGTTACAAGCGGCTGGTTCGCCAGGGGCGCATGAGCTACTTCAGCTGGGCGCCGGTGTTCAATTCCTACGGTTCCAACAACCGCACCAATTCGGTGCGCGTCCCTGCGGGCGGCGGACGCTGCGAGTCGCGCAATGCCGACGGAGCGGTCAATCCTTACCTCGCTGCGACGCTGGCCCTGGCCGCCGGGCTGGAAGGCATCCGGGAAGGCCTGGACCCTGGCGCCCCCAACGAGGACAACCTGTACGCCATCCCCGAGGCGGAACGTCTCGCACGTGGCATCGACTTCCTGCCGCAAACCCTGCAGGAGGCGGTGCGCGCCTTTGCCGCCGACCCGCTGGTGACCAAAACCCTGGGGCAGGAATTGCGTGACGAGTTCATCGCCTACAAGACGGATGAATGGGAGACCTACCACCTGACGGTCAGCCAGTGGGAAACCGAACGCTACAGCTACATGTTCTGACCCATGACGAAGCCATGAACCTCAAGCAGAAAACCCGCCCGGTCAGCCGCATCAGCATTTCGCTGCCGGACGACCTGCAGGCAGATGTCGATGCCATGGTGGCCAGCCGCGGATTCGGCAGCCGCTCGCAGGCGATCAACGTCATGCTGCGCCAGCACGTGCTCGAACATCAGCGCGTCTCCGGCAACGAGGTCATGGCCGGCACCATCACCCTGCTCTACCACAACACGACGCGCGGCCTGCAGAGCACCCTGGCCGACCTGCAGTACCAGTATCTGGACGAGGTCATCAGCTCCTTGCATGTGCCGCTGATGAACAACCAGACGCTGGAGGTCATCCTGGTGCAGGGGCCCGCCCAGAAGGTACAGGCCATCGCCGACAGGTTCGTGACGCTGCGGGGAGTCATTACCGGCAAGTTGCAGCTCATGGCGGCCGTCATCCCGCCGTTACACCCGATGACAGAACAGACATCACAAGGAAATATGCAATGAACGACATCCTTTGGGAAGAACGCATCCCCGGTGGCAACCATTGGTCGGGCATCATGCGCCGCGGCAGCGCGTTGCGACTGACCGACCTGGAAGGCGGGGCCAACGTCTCCGCACTCTTTTTCAACCGCGAGGAAAAACTGGAGCGCTACAACATGCCGGATACGCTCAAGGCCCAGCACACCGCCTTCCTCACTGCCGGCAACGTCTGTTACTCGGATATGGGGCGCGTATTGTGTTCCGTCATCCATGACAGCGTTGGCTGGCATGACACCATCTGCGGGGTATCCGATGCCGCTCTGGTGGAGCAGAAATACGGCAAGGCGAATTTCCAGAGTCATCGCAACGAGATGGTTCGCAGCGGCAAGGACGGCCTGTTGATCGAACTCGGCAAGTGGGGCATGGGCAAGCGCGACCTGGTGGCCAACGTCAACTTCTTCAGCAAGGTGACAGCCGACGACGACGGCTGCCTGCAGTTCCATGCCGGGAACAGCGAGGCCGGCTCCACGGTGGAACTGCGCTTCGACATGGATGTGCTGGTCGTTCTGTCTACTGCACCGCACCCGCTCGATCCCGGTCCGCAGTACAAGCCGGCGGCCGTCATGCTGACTGCATTGCACGCGGGACTGGCAGCCCCAGATGACCTCTGCCGGAACGCCTGCCCGCAGAACCAGCGCGGCTTCATCAATACCGAACGTTACTACGCGAGCTGATCATGTTGACGACAAGCAATTTACTGCCCGAACACGCCATACTGGATGAAACCTGCCCGGCAGGGGAGCCCTGGATGGGCGTAGTCAAAAAGGGCCAGGTGTTCCGTATTCTCGATCTCGAAGGCAATCAGGCCGTCGACACCCTGTTCTACAACGCCGACGATCCGGAAGAGCGCTACAGCGCGGTCGACACCATCCAGCGCCAGGGTCGACTGTATCTCACGACCGGCTCGGTGCTCTACAGCACCGAGGGGAACCCGCTGCTCACCATCGTCGCCGACACCTGTGGTCGTCACGACACGCTGGGCGGCGCCTGTGCGGCGGAAAGCAATACCGTGCGCTACGCCCTGGACAAACGCCCCATGCACAGCTGCCGCGACAATTTCATGCATGCACTTGCGCACTGTAATTGTGCATTGCACCGGAACATGACCAAACGCGACATCACGGCCAACATCAATTTCTTCATGAACGTGCCGGTCACGCCGGACGGCGGACTGACATTCGCAGACGGCATTTCGGCGCCCGGCAAGTACGTCGAGATGCGTGCGGAGATGGATGTCGTGGTGCTGGTGTCCAACTGCCCGCAACTCAACAATCCCTGCAATGCCTACAACCCGACGCCGGTTCGCATGCTGGTATGGGATTTGCAAGGGTAATCCCGCCGGGACGACCCGGCGCATGAACCAGAATGAGGCGGGACGACCCGCCCGTAATCCCGGGAGAGCCCGTTATCATGTTTAAAAAGGTTTTGATCGCCAATCGTGGCGAAATCGCCTGCCGCATCATGCGTACGTTAAAGCGCATGGGGGTGGCTTCCGTCGCCGTGTATTCCGAGGCGGATGCCCAGGCGCGCCACGTCCTGGAAGCTGACGAGGCGATCTGCGTCGGACCGGCACCTGCCGGCGAAAGTTATCTCAACGTCGACAACATCCTGGCCGCCGCCCGTTCGACAGGCGCACAGGCGATCCATCCCGGCTACGGCTTCCTGTCCGAGAACCCCGGCTTTGCCGAGGCCTGCGAGGCTGCAGGCATCGCTTTCATCGGCCCGACCCCGCAGCAAATGCGCGATTTCGGGCTCAAGCACACTGCCCGTGAACTGGCCGCGGCCAATCAGGTGCCCCTGCTGCCCGGGACCGGCCTGTTGTCCGACGCCACCGAGGCCATGGCCGAAGCCGCCCGGATCGGTTACCCGGTCATGCTCAAGAGTACCGCCGGTGGCGGCGGCATCGGCATGCAGCTGATCTGGAGCGCCGACCAGCTGACCGAGGCGTTCGAATCCGTACAGCGCCTGTCGCGCGCCAACTTCAAGGAAAGCGGCCTTTACCTCGAGAAATACGTTCAGGCGGCACGGCACATCGAAGTCCAGATTTTCGGGGACGGCAAAGGACAGGTCATCGCTCTGGGCGAACGTGACTGCTCGGTGCAACGACGCAACCAGAAAGTCATCGAAGAAACGCCTGCGCCGAACATCGCGGAAGACGTGCGCCAACGCCTGTGGCAAACCGCACGCAAGCTGGGACAGGCGATCGGCTACCGTTCCGCGGGAACGGTGGAGTTCGTGTATGACAACGACACCGGCGAATTCTATTTCCTGGAAGTGAACACTCGCCTTCAGGTCGAGCATGGGGTCACCGAACTGGTCAGCGGTCTGGATCTGGTGGAGTGGATGATTCGCGTCGCGGCCGATGAGCCGCTGCCCCTGGCGGATTATCAGCACCGTCCCCATGGCCACGCCATCCAGGTACGCGTCTACGCGGAAGATCCGAACAAGAACTTCCAGCCCTGCAGCGGCATACTGACCGAGGTCTCGTTCCCGGATGGCGCACGCATCGACACCTGGGTGGAAAAGGGCAGCGAGGTCTCCCCCTTCTACGATCCGCTGGTCGCCAAGGTGCTCGTCCATGCAGAAGACCGCGATGCTGCGATCGGCAAGTTGCGGGGCGTACTGGCCGAAACGCGGCTGGATGGCATCGAAACCAATCTGGAATACCTGCGTCAGGTGCTGAACGACGCGGTATTCCCAGCTGGACGGCAGGTCACCCGCTACCTCAACGCTTTCCATTACCGCCCGGCCACCATCGACGTGCTGGAACCCGGTGTGCAGAGCACCGTTCAGGACTACCCAGGACGCCTGGGGTACTGGGCCGTGGGCGTGCCACCATCCGGCCCCATGGATCATCTCGCCTTCAGATACGCCAACCGACTGGCCGGCAATGACGAAGGGGTCGCAGCGCTGGAACTGACCCTGATCGGGCCGACGCTGAAATTCAACTGCGACGCCGTGATCGCACTGGCCGGTGCGCCGATGCAGGCCGAACTGGATGGGGTACCGCTGAACCGCTGGCAATCGTGCCACGTCAAGGCAGGCAGCATCCTCAAGCTCGGCAGTATCGCCGGCGGCGGTTGCCGTACCTATCTGGCCGTACAGGGCGGTTTCGACGTGCCCGATTACCTGGGTAGCAAATCCACGTTTACGCTCGGTCAGTTCGGGGGGCATGGCGGCCGCACCCTGCGCGTCGGGGACGTGCTGCATCTCGGCCGTCACGAACCGATGGTGGGGCAACCGCAATCGATACCATCCGATCTATTGCCCGATTATGGCCATGCCTGGGAAATCGGCGTGCTTTACGGCCCGCACGGTGCGCCGGATTTCTTTACCGAATCCGACATCGACATGTTTTTCAGTACCGATTGGGAAGTGCACTACAACTCCAACCGGACCGGCGTCCGCCTGATCGGCCCCAAGCCGCAATGGGCGCGCCAGGACGGCGGGGAAGCCGGGTTGCACCCCTCCAACATCCACGACAATGCCTACGCTATTGGCACCGTGGACTTCACGGGCGACATGCCGGTCATCCTGGGACCGGACGGACCCAGCCTGGGCGGCTTCGTGTGTCCGGCCACCATCGTGCAGGCAGAACTCTGGAAAATGGGCCAGCTCAAGCCGGGCGATACCGTCAGGTTCAAGCGTCTGACGCAAGCGGAAGCGGTCAGGATGGAACGGCAACAGGACGCACAAGTGGAGACGCTGCGTGCATTGCCGGTGCAGCAAGTGCCTTCCACCACCACGCCCCATACCCCTTTGCTGGATCAGATCCCGGAAACACCAGGGCAGATTGCCGTGACCTACCGTCAGGCGGGCGACCGCAACCTGCTGGTCGAATATGGACCGCTGGTGCTGGATCTCAACTTGCGCTTCCGTGTCCACGCCCTCATGACCTGGCTGGAGAAACAGGCCATTCCGGGCATCCTGGACCTGACGCCTGGCATACGTTCTTTGCAGGTGCACTACGACGGGCGCCAGCTCCCGCTGGATCGCCTGATGGATATCCTGGCGCACGCCGAGCGTGAACTGCCCGCGATCGAAGACATGCAGGTACCGACCCGCATCGTGCACTTGCCGCTCTCCTGGGATGACCAGGCGACCCAGCTGGCCATCGAAAAGTACATGCAATCGGTACGCAAGGATGCGCCATGGTGTCCGAGCAATATCGAATTCATCCGTCGCATCAACGGACTGGGCAGCATCGAGGACGTCAAACAGATCGTCTTCGGTGCCAGTTACCTGACGCTCGGGCTGGGCGACGTTTACCTGGGAGCGCCCGTCGCGACGCCGGTGGATCCGCGCCATCGCCTGGTCACGACCAAGTACAACCCGGCACGCACCTGGACGCCGGAAAACGCCGTCGGTATCGGCGGGGCCTACATGTGTGTCTACGGCATGGAAGGGCCCGGCGGCTACCAGTTCGTTGGCCGCACCCTGCAAATGTGGAACCGCTGGCACCAGACCGCCGACTTCACGGAGGGCAAGCCCTGGCTGCTACGCTTCTTCGACCAGATCCGCTTCTATCCGGTCACGGCCGAAGAACTGCTGCAGATCCGGGAAGACTTCCCGCGCGGTAAATTCAAGCTCAGGATCGAGGAGCAAACCTTCAGCCTGCGCGAATACAACCGTTTCCTGGACGAGAACGCCGGCGCCATCAGCGCGTTCAAGACTGCCCAGCAAGCCGCATTCGATGCCGAGCGCGAACGCTGGATCGCCACGGGGCAGGCGCACTACTCCAGCGACCATGACGTGGCAGGCGCCGGCCCGGACAGCGAGCTTGACCTGCCTGCCAACAGCCGTGCCGTGGCCTCCCACGTTGCAGGCAACCTCTGGCAGGTCAAGGTCAAGCCCGGGGATCGTGTCAGACAGGGCGACACGGTCGTGATCGTGGAATCCATGAAAATGGAAATCAGCGTCACGGCGCCGGCAGATGGAGAAGTCACCCATGTGTTCTGTCACGAAGGTGGTCAGGTGACCGCCGGCCAGGACCTGTTCGTCATTCAAACGGAAAGTTGAATTCATCATGGATATGCGTATCAGTGCATTGCGCCTGGCCTATCTTGCCGGCGACCTCACCCCGACCAAAATGGTCGAATACCTGGACGACCTGCTGTCCGGCGAAGATCGCCATCACGTCTGGATCCGGCGTCTCTCGCGGGATGAAATGATGGGGTATGCCGCCAGGCTGCAGACGCTCGATCCGGGCGCCCTGCCTTTGTACGGCATCCCGTTTGCCATCAAGGACAATATCGACCTGGCGGGAATCCCCACCACGGCGGCATGCCCTGACTTTGCCTACACACCGGAGAAGAGCGCCACGGTCGTCCGGAAGCTGATCGAAGCAGGCGCGATCCCGGTCGGCAAGACCAACCTCGACCAGTTCGCCACCGGTCTGGTAGGAGCCCGCTCGCCCTATGGCCCAGGTCGAAACAGCATCGACCCGGACTATATTTCGGGCGGATCCAGCGCCGGCTCTGCGGTAGCAGTGGCACTGGGATTCGCCAGTTTCAGCCTGGGGACGGACACGGCGGGTTCCGGTCGCGTCCCTGCGGCATTCAACAATCTGGTCGGGCACAAGCCCAGTTGCGGTTTGATCAGCACCTCAGGCGTTGTCCCGGCCTGTCGTACCCTGGATTGCGTATCCATCTTCGCCAGGAATGCCGCAGATGCCGGCGCAGTGCTCGACGTCGCCCAGGGATTCGATGCCGATGACCCCTATTCGCGTCAGGCCGGCAGCGGCAGAAGCATGCCGTCCGGTTTCAGGTTCGGCGTCCCGAGGGAGGATCAACTCGCGTTTTTCGGCAATACGGAAACCCCTCAATTGTTCCGGGATGCCATCCATCGCATGGAAGGACTGGGAGGCCAGCCTGTCGAGATCGATTTCGCCCCGTTCCTCGAAACCGCACGCCTGCTGTACGAGGGCCCCTGGGTCGCCGAACGCTACGCCGCCATCCGCGACTTCATCGAAACCAGGTCGGAATCGCTGTTTCCGGTCACGCGCCAGATTATTGCCGGGGCCAGTCGTTTCACCGCGGCCGACACCTTCTCGGCGCTTTACCGACTGAAAGCCCTGCAGCGCGTGAACGAACCCGTTTGGAACGAGATCGATGTCCTGCTCACGCCGACCGCAGGCACCATTTATACGATTGCGGAAGTTGAAGCCGACCCGGTCCGGACCAACAGCAACCTCGGCTATTACACCAACTTCATGAACCTGCTGGATCTTTCCGCGATTGCCGTACCCGCCGGTTTCCAGCGCGACGGCTTGCCATTCGGTGTCACCCTGGCCGCGCCGGCATTCTGCGACGCGGCGCTGCTACAACTGGGGGGGCGATTGCATGAAACCCTCGACAACGCCCCCCACTGATCCAGCATCGTGGAACGAGGTACCGACCCGCTACCGGGGATTATGGCGCCGCACGTTATTGGAGTCTGACGAAACACACGATGTCGATACGCTGGTGTTCTGGCTACAGACCGGACACTGGCATGCCGACCTGCGCATCCCGGCCAACCGCCCGGACTTCTCGGATATCCACAGCCTGGCGCAATGCTCAACCCGGCAGCTGCAATGGTTGTTGCAACAGGAGGGCTTCATCGGGATCACCGAAGTGGATGGGGCGCAATGCGAGTGGCACCGCATCGTGGATTATCGGCCCAGCGGCAGCCGCGATATCGGCCGAATGCACTTTGACCAGGACGCTCTGCTCGAGTCGGGCGTCACACAACGCTACATCGAACGATGGCAAAGAGTGTCCCTGGCCAACGGTCAGTTCTCCGCCGCCTCCAGATTGAATGGAGCATCGCGGCAATGGCTGCTACGGGCAGGGGAATTTTTCATGTTTGGTCGGCCGCGCTCCATCGCCCCGGCCCGTGCCGGCTACCTGTGGGCCAGGGTCGCTGCCGGGGATGCGAGCCACGACGAAATGCAGCACCTGGCCGATTTCGAAATTTCATTTGGTCAGTGCGATGGCCATGCCATGCGCATCCTGCATTCCACCCTGCCCTGGCGGGAGGGATGCCTGCTTGCGGACAGGAATGACTGGACACCCCTATCAGGAGAAAAAAATTGATCGACTTCGTGCATATTGCCGTCTGTGGTGCTCACATGAGCGGACTCCCCCTGAACGAACAGTTGGTGAAACTGGGGGGCAGGCTGATCGAGAAAACGACGACTTCGGCGAATTACAGGCTCTACCATCTGGCAGACTTCCACCCCCCGCGCCCCGGCATGCTCAGGGTCAACCAGCAGGGCGGCATGATCGCGCTCGAAGTCTGGGCGCTACCGATTTCCCGGTATGGCGCGTTCGTCGACCTGATCCCAGCCCCGCTCGGGATCGGCCGGGTGGAGTTGGCGGATGGCCATTGGGTGCAAGGGTTCCTGTGCGAACATTACGCGATCGAAAAAGCACAGGACATCACGGCCTACGGCGGATGGCGCCAATATCTCGCCCGATAAAAAACCCCGATGATCCTGACGATCATTCGGGGTTGGTGGACTGCTGAAGTCTCCTGACGATCAGAACGGAATATCGTCCTCGAAATCGTCGAAGCCGGAACCGCCGCCTGCAGCGGGTTTGCTGGCTGCAGAGGCCTGCTGGCGCGGGGCGGATTGACGCGGCGCCTCGTCACCGCCATCCATCACTTCGAAAGCATTGCCGCCGCCGGAACGGCCGCCCAGCATTTGCATGCGATCCGCCACGATTTCAGTGGTGTACTGGTCCTGACCTTCCTTGTTCTGCCACTTGCGGGTCTGCAGGCGGCCCTCGATATAAACCGGCGAACCTTTCTTCAGGTATTCGCCTGCAATCTCGGCCTGCTTGCCGAACATGACAATGCGTACCCACTCGGTGCGTTCCTGGCGGGAGCCGTCCTTGCCCTTGAAAGTATCCGTACATGCGATGGAGAAGTTCGCCATTGCGTCGCCGCTCGGCATATAACGGATCTCCGGGTCACGTCCGAGATTGCCGATAAAAATGCATTTGTTTACTGACGCCATGTCATTCTCCCTTTTCGATTATTTTTACTGCGGCCTGCTCATCCCAGTCGTGCATGTCCACCTTCAGCAGAGCCACGCCTTCGTCCGCCAGCACCACCGCCTCGCGAACGCCGCGCAGCCCGGATAGCCTGCGCGCCAGTTCAACCCCTTGTTGCGCCGACATTTCCTCGAGATGGAACATGCGGCTCTTCACTGCCGGAGGTGCCTTCATGCTGACCGCGAACAGCAGCCACATCGCCATCAGTACGCTGCAGAACGCGAATACGGCCGAGTATCCGTAGGCATGCGACAACCAGCCGCCTAGCGTGCCGCCCAGGAACACCCCCAGTGACTGCGAAGTATTATACACACCGATGGCAGTCCCCTTGGAGGCAGCCGGGGCGATTTTGGAGATGATGGAAGGCAGGCTGGCTTCCAGGATGTTAAACGCGATAAAGTACGCCGTCAGCGACGCCACGATGCCCCAGAAGAAGTCGATGGAGAACGCGAACAGCATCTGCGCACCCAGCATCAGGGCGATCGAGGACACGAACACGCGCTTGAGTTGCGCTTTCTTTTCCCCGTAGATAATCGCCGGCACCATCAGCACGAAGGCGCTGACCATGATCGGCAGATAAACCTGCCAGTGATGGTTCTCGTCCAGCCCACCCGATTTCTTGAGGGCGAACGGCACCACCACGAACATCGCCATCTGCGCCGCATGCAGCGAGAAAATACCGAAGTTCAGGCGGAGCAGCTCGCGGTTGCGCAGCACTTCGCCCAGTTTGGCGGGCGTCGCCTCGGCGTCGGAGTGAAAGCGACTGACACGCGGATCGGGCACGACGAAACGCACGACCAGCATGGCCAGCACGGAAAGCACCCCGGTCAGGGCAAATATTCCGGGAATACCGATCCACTGATTCAGGGCGGGACCTGCGACCAGGGAAAAGGCGAACGTGATCCCGATCGTGCCGCCGATCATGGCCATGGCCTTGGTACGGTGTTGCTCGCTGGTGAGGTCGGCCACCAGAGCGGTGACGGCTGCCGACACGGCACCAGCCCCCTGGATCGCCCGTCCCAGAATGATCATGGAAATATCCTGAGCCAGCGCGGCAACGATGCTCCCGATGGCGAACAGCAGCAGTCCGAAATAAATCACTTTCTTGCGCCCATAGCGGTCGGACGCCATGCCGAACGGCAACTGGAAAATGGCCTGGGTCAGGCCATAGGCACCGAGCGCCAGTCCGATCATCAGGTGGCTGGCCCCGCCGGGCAGGGTTTCGGCGTAAATGGCAAAGATCGGCAGGATCAGGAACATGCCGAGCATGCGGAGGCCATAGATCGAGGCCAGGCTCAGGCTAGCGCGTAGTTCGCGGGGGGTCATGCGTTCAGGTAGCGACATCTCGAATTTACTTGGGTTTTTTGCAGCAAATTGCGTATATTAACAGGTTAGCTTTTTTGCCTGAAATTGAGTGTCATGGATTCCATCCGTATCCGCGGTGCACGTACGCACAACTTGAAGAACGTTTCGCTGGACCTGCCCCGCAACCAGATGATTGTCATCACCGGTCTTTCCGGGTCAGGTAAGTCCTCACTTGCGTTCGACACCTTGTACGCCGAGGGTCAGCGCCGTTACGTCGAATCGTTATCTGCCTACGCACGCCAGTTTCTGGCGCGCATGGAGAAACCCGACGTCGACCTGATCGAAGGGTTGTCCCCGGCGATTTCCATCGAACAGAAATCCACCTCCCATAATCCGCGCTCGACGGTGGGCACCGTCACCGAAATCCATGATTACCTGCGCCTGCTGTTCGCCCGCGCGGGAGATCCTGAGTGCCCGGAGCACGGCATCACGCTGGCTGCGCAAAGCGTGTCGCAGATGGTGGACGCCGTCATGGCATTGCCGGAAGACACCAAACTGATGATCCTGGCCCCGGTCGTCTCCAACCGGAAAGGCGAACAGATCGATCTGTTCGAGGAACTCCGCGCCCAGGGGTTCGTCCGGGTCCGCGTGGACGGCACCACCTACGAACTGGACAACCCGCCAAAACTGGCCAAGACCACCAAGCACGACGTCGATGTCGTCGTCGACCGGCTCAAGATCCGCGAGGACGTGAAGCAACGTCTGGCGGAATCTTTCGAGACGGCCCTGCGCCTCGCCGACGGGCGCGCGCTGGCCGTCGAGATGGATTCCGGCAAGGAGCACCTGTTCAGCGCCAAGTTTGCCTGCCCGCTCTGCAATTACTCGCTGCAGGAACTCGAGCCTCGCCTGTTCTCGTTCAATAACCCGATGGGCGCCTGCCCCAAATGCGACGGCCTGGGCCAGATCAGCTTCTTCGACCCCAAGCGCGTCGTCGCCTTTCCGCACCTCTCCCTGGCGGCCGGCGCCATCAAGGGCTGGGACCGGCGCAACCAGTTCTATTTCCAGATGTTGCAAGGCCTGAGCGAGCACTACGGCTTTGACCTGGACACGACCTTCGAGAACCTCACCGAGGAAGTGCAGGACGTGGTCCTCAACGGTAGCGGCAAGGAAAGCATCGCGTTCAAGTACATGAATGAGCGCGGCAGCCTCTACCAGAAAAGCCACCCCTTCGAAGGCATCCTGCACAACCTGGAGCGCCGTTACCACGAAACCGACTCCGTCATGGTGCGCGAGGAACTGGCCAAATATCTGAACTCCAAGCCATGCCCGGACTGTGGCGGCACACGCCTGCGCAAGGAGGCCCGCCACGTGCGGGTCGGCGGCAGCAACATCCACCACGTCTGCGAAATGCCCCTGAAACAGACGCTCATCTTTTTCGACGGCCTGCAACTCACCGGCCAGAAACTGGCCATCGCCGACAAGATCGTGCAGGAGATCGTCAGTCGGTTGCGATTCCTGACCAACGTCGGTCTGGATTACCTCTCCCTGTCACGCTCTGCGGAAACACTGTCAGGCGGCGAAGCCCAGCGCATCCGTCTGGCGTCCCAGATCGGCTCCGGCCTGACCGGCGTCATGTACGTACTGGACGAACCTTCCATCGGGCTGCACCAGCGCGACAACGACCGCCTGCTGGAAACCCTCCACCGCCTGCGCGACATCGGCAACAGCGTCATCGTGGTGGAACATGACCAGGACGCCATACTCTCCGCCGATTACGTCGTCGACATCGGCCCCGGCGCAGGCGAACACGGCGGCAACATCGTGGCACAAGGGACACCGAAAGAGGTCATGGCCGACCCGGCGTCACTGACCGGACAATACCTGTCCGGCAAGAAGCGCATCGAGGTCCCGAAAAAACGTCACGACCCCGACCCCAAGCGCTGGCTGACCATTTCCAACGCCAGCGGCAACAACCTGAAAAACGTCACGCTCAACCTGCCGGTCGGCCTGCTGACCTGCATCACCGGCGTCTCCGGTTCCGGGAAATCCACGCTGGTCAACGATACGCTGTATCGCAGCGTCGCCCGCCACCTGTACGGCAGCAGCACAGAACCGGCACCGTACGAAACCATCGAGGGTTTGGAGTTCTTCGACAAGGTCGTCGACGTCGACCAGAGCCCCATCGGCCGTACGCCCCGATCCAACCCGGCCACCTATACCGGATTGTTCACGCCGATTCGCGAACTGTTTGCCGGCGTACCGGAATCCCGCGCCCGCGGCTACGGACCCGGCCGCTACTCCTTCAACGTCAAGGGTGGCCGCTGTGAAGCCTGCCAGGGCGATGGCGTCATCCGCGTGGAGATGCACTTCCTGCCCGATATCTATGTCCCCTGCGACGTCTGCAAGGGGCATCGCTACAACCGGGAAACGCTGGAAATCCAGTACAAGGGACGCAACATCCACGAAGTCCTGGAAATGACCGTGGAACAGGCCCACGCCTTCTTCAATGCCGTCCCGGTCGTGGCGCGCAAGCTGCAGACCCTGCTGGACGTCGGCCTCGGCTACATCACCCTGGGGCAGTCGGCGACCACCCTTTCAGGCGGCGAGGCTCAACGCGTGAAACTGGCGCTGGAACTCTCCAAGCGCGACACCGGTCGCACCCTCTACATCCTCGACGAACCGACCACCGGGTTGCACTTCGCAGACATCCAGCTGCTGCTGGACGTCGTGCACCGCCTGAGAGACCACGGCAATACAGTGGCCATCATCGAACACAACCTCGATGTCATCAAGACGGCGGACTGGATTATCGATCTCGGGCCGGAAGGCGGGGATGGCGGCGGCACGATCATTGCGGAAGGTTCACCTGAAGACGTGTCCGCCAATGCGGCCAGCCATACCGGAAAGTACCTGAAGCCCATGCTGTAGCGGGCCATGACTGTGGCGGGTACGGCTAAGGCACTTCCGCCGAATTCATGCGGGCGAGGATGATCCCGGTCTTGCGAGCCAGCCCGCGCGCTGCGCGGTGAGTATCGTAATAACGGGGGTTGGGCACCATGGCCGCCAGTTTGGCGGCCTGCTCAGGCCCCAGCGCAGCCGCACTGGTTTTGTAGTAGTGCCTTGCGGCCGCTTCCGCCCCAAACACGCCGTTACCCCATTCGATCACGTTCAGATAGATCTCGAGGATACGCCGCTTGTTCATCAGGTTCTCGAGCATCAACGTAATCAACGCCTCTTCGAGCTTGCGCCAGGGCGTGCGCTTGGTGGAGAGAAACAGATTCTTCGCGAGTTGCTGGCTGATGGTGGATCCCCCGGCGACGATCTTGCCCTTCTTCAGATTCTTTTCATAGGCTTTCTGGATCCCTTCCCAGTCGAATCCCTCATGGTCGACGAACCTGGCATCCTCAGCCGCGATCACGGCTCGCTTGAGATGATTGGAGATGCGTTGATACGGCACCCACTGGTACCGCAACTCCGCTTCCGGGTTCTTCTCCTGCATGATTTCCAGACGGTCTTCCATGAAGGCACTGGAATCCGGATTATGGTTTACCCACCAGAGAATATGCGCCAGGATCCAGAGCTGGTAGAGCAGGACGAACAACAGCAGCGCAAGCAGCGCGCGCCCGAAAAAACGTTTCATGCGGCGCGGAATCTTGCCAGTACCGGCGCCGTTTCCGGGCGAATGCCCCGCCAGATGAAGAAGGATTCCGCTGCCTGCTCGATCAGCATGCCCAACCCGTCCGCAACGTGCATTGCACCATGCTCCCGGGCAAACTGCATAAACAGCGTATCACGGCCATACATCATGTCGTAGGCCAGCGCGCCCTCCGCGAACACATGCCGGCCCAAGGGCGGAAGATCATTGTGGAGACTGCTGGCCGTGGCATTGATCACGATATCAAAGGCCCGGCCACCAAGGTCATCATAGCCACCGGCCTCGATCTCCGGAAAAACGTCACGCAATGCCAACGCCCTTCCGGCGGTACGGTTCACCACATACAGAGCGTCAGGCCCAGCATCCAGCAGGGGCTGGATCACGCCGCGAGCGGCGCCGCCGGCCCCCATCAGCAGGACGCGCCGGTTCTTTACCAGGATACCAAGATTATGTTCGATATCGCGGACCAGCCCGACACCATCCGTGGTATCCCCAAGCACTTCGCCCTCGGCAAGAAAGTGCAGCGTGTTCACGGCGCGCGCCAGCTCGGCGCGCGCGGTTCTGCGGGTCGCGAACTGCCAGGCATCCTCCTTGAACGGGACAGTGACGTTCAGTCCACGCCCGCCCTCCGCGCGGAAGTGTTCCACGCTGTCGAGAAAACCGCCGATCGGAGCCAGAATTCGGCCGTAATCGATATCCTGCCCGGTCTGGCGGGCGAATTCCATGTGGATGAGCGGTGACTTGCTATGCTCAACGGGATTGCCGATGACGGCATAACGATCCATGAACTCAGTACCCGATCATCAACCGATGTTGGTCCACGGCAGCCCGGCCTTGCGCCAGCCATTGATGTTGCCACGCTGGTTGGCAATGTGATCCGTTTCCCCCTCGAACCCCTCGAGGATGTTGTAGCTTTCCGCGTAGCCCTCTTTGGCCGCCAGCGCTGCCGCATGATGGGATCGCGCCCCGGTGCGGCACAGGAACATGACGAGGGATTCCTTGTCGACCTGCATGTTCAATTGCGTGAGGAAGTCCGGATTGGGCGTCATGCCGGGGTAGAAGGCCCACTCGACATGCGTGGCGCCCGGAACGTGCCCCACCAGATCACACTCTGCGCGCGTGCGAACATCCACCAGCCTGGCAGCGGGCGCCAGCGTGAGCACCTGTTGCGCCTCGGTCGGGGTCAGGCATCCTGCATAGGGCACACCCTTCTCAAGAGCCCTGGTTTTTGCACGTTCAAGAATTTCGCTTAAAGTTCCCATAAGATACACTCCTGCTTTGGTTACCTGGGATTATAAATCCTTTTTGAGCAGGCACGGCTCGCACTATTTTGGTGCAATCAAATCTCGAGTTGCACCTTTCCGGTGCAGTCACTTTTCATTTGCTTTTATAACCTTCTGTGTGACAATGATAAATTAGATTTTTAGCATGGCATGTTTCATGCTTTTGCAACGTGTCAGTTTTTGTTTAATCGTTTTAGGAGATTGAAATGGCAGTCGCCGACGTAATCAAGATGGTCAAGGACAACGAAATCCGTTTCGTTGACTTCCGCTTCACCGACACCCGCGGCAAGGAACAGCACGTGACCGTGCCTGTTTCCGCTTTCAGCGAAGACAAGTTCACCGAAGGCCACGCCTTCGACGGCTCCTCCATCGCAGGCTGGAAGGGCATTCAGGCATCTGACATGCTGCTGATGCCGGACCCGGACACCGCTTACATCGACCCGTTCTTCGACGAGCCGACCCTGGTGCTGACCTGCGACGTGGTCGACCCGACCGACGGCCGCGGTTACGATCGCGACCCACGCTCCATCGCCAAGCGCGCTGAAGCCTACCTGAAATCCACCGGCATTGGCGACACCGCCTACTTCGGCCCGGAACCCGAATTCTTCATTTTCGACTCCGTCAACTGGCATGTCGACATGTCCGGCTGCCACGTCAAGATCAACTCCGAAGAAGCCGCATGGGCTTCCGGCGAGCATCTGGATGGCGGCAACATCGGCCACCGCCCGGGCATCAAGGGCGGCTACTTCCCGGTTCCCCCGGTCGACAGCCTGCACGACATCCGCTCCGCCATGGTCATCGCCCTGGAAGAACTGGGCGTGCCGGTCGAAGTGCACCACCACGAAGTGGCGACTGCCGGCCAGTGCGAAATCGGTACCGTGTTCAACACCCTGGTGAAGCGTGCTGACTGGACCCAGATCCTGAAGTACGTGGTTCACAACGTGGCTCACCAGTACGGTAAGACCGCCACCTTCATGCCGAAGCCCATCGTTGGCGACAACGGTTCCGGCATGCACGTGCACCAGTCCATCTGGAAGGATGGCAAGAACCTGTTCGCAGGCAACGGCTACGCCGGCCTGTCCGAGTTCGCTCTGTACTACATCGGCGGTATCATCAAACACGTCAAGGCACTGAACGCGATCACCAACCCGGGCACCAACTCCTACAAGCGTCTGGTTCCGCACTACGAAGCGCCGGTCAAGGTGGCCTACTCCGCCAAGAACCGTTCCGCTTCCATCCGCGTGCCGCACGTGCAGTCCGACAAGGCTCGCCGTATCGAGACCCGCTTCCCGGATCCGATCGCAAACCCGTACCTGGCTTTCTCCGCCCTGATGATGGCTGGTCTGGACGGCGTCCAGAACAAGATTCATCCTGGCGATCCGGCTGACAAGAACCTGTATGACCTGCCGCCGGAAGAGGACGCACTGATCCCGACCGTCTGCGCAAGCCTGGACGAAGCACTGGAAGCACTGGACAAGGACCGTGAGTTCCTGACCCGTGGCGGCGTGTTCTCCAACGACTGGATCGATGCCTACATCGCCCTGAAGATGGAAGAAGTGAACAACGTCCGGATGACCACTCATCCGATCGAGTTCCAGATGTACTACAGCGTCTAATCCAGACGTGTTCGACAAAAAAGGCGGGGAAACCCGCCTTTTTTGTTGTCCGTCAACGCACCATCATGGTGCAGCGTTGATTGCATATCTTTTCTGATCTACACTCTGATGCTATGAAAAAAGCCCTGTTCGCCATGTGTGCCGCACTCCTCAGCCTTCCGGCCCAAGCCGAGATCTACAAGCATGTCGATGCTGAAGGACATGTCACCTATTCCAATGTCCCGATGAAAGGTGCCACCCGGCTAAACCTGGAGCCAGGCTCGCCCGGAGGAAAGTCCAGCAGCAGCGGCAGCCGTCCCCGTAGCGCAAGCGTACCAACACCCGCAGGCTTCCCCAAGGTCGATCAGGAGACGCAGAAGCAGCGGGACGACAAGCGGCAGGATATCCTTGCAACGGAGTTGGCCAACGAACGCAAAGCCTTGGATGAAGCCAAAAAGAACCTGACAGAAGGCCAGGAAAATCCTGAGGTATACCGCACCAAAGACGGCCGAACCTTCCGGAATGTCGCCAAGTACGACGAAAAAATCCAGAAACTGCAGGAAGATGTGAATCTGCACCAGAAGAACATCGAACTTCTGGAGAAGGAACTGGGTAACAGCAAGTAGCGCCCGGTTTTCTGGCCCGGCTCTTGCTTAACCAGAAAGCAATGAATCCTATTATCCCAAACGCCTTCGCCGGCCTGGAACACCTCGCCACGGCAGTCCTCCTGCTGGATGCGGAATGCCATGTCATTTACGTCAATCCGGCCGCGGAGGTGCTGTTCGCGGTTAGCGCTCACCAGATGATCGGCCAGCCGTTGTCCCAGGTCTTTCCAGGGGCTGAAGTCCTGCTGGCAGCAGTAGAAAGCGCCCTGTCTGGCAACAGCCCGTTTCGCGAGCACGAATTCCCGATCACCACGCTACGGCAACATTCCCTGTCGGTCACGTGCACGGCCACACCAGTGGAATTGCCCCCCGCCCGGTTGCTGCTGGAATTCCAGCAGATGGACCAGCAACTGCGCATCGCACGTGAGGAGCGCATGCTGATCCAGCAACAGGCCAACGCCGAATTGCTGCGCAATCTGGCCCATGAGATCCGCAACCCGCTCGGCGGCCTGCGTGGTGCGGCACAATTGCTGGAGCACGAACTGCCGCAGCCATCGCTACGCGAATATACCCAAGTCATCATCAAGGAGGCCGACCGCCTCCAACTGCTGATGGATCGCCTGCTGGTGCCCCACCGGGTCCCCAAGTACGAACCGACCAACATCCATGAGGTACTGGAGCGTGTGCGCAGCCTCCTGCTGGCTGAATCGCCGCAAGGAATCGCCATTCGCCGAGATTACGACACCAGCCTGCCGGACCTAATCGGCGACAGGGAGAAACTGATCCAGGTCGTGCTCAACATCGCACGCAATGCCGTGCAGGCCATGAAGGGACAAGGCGAGATCATCTTCCGTACACGCGCAGAACGCCAGGTGACGCTGGCCCGCAAACGTTATCGTGTTGCCATCAAACTGCAGATCATCGACAACGGCCCAGGCATCCCCGAAGACATTCGCGACCGCATCTTCTATCCGCTGGTTTCCGGGCGCGCTGAAGGATCCGGACTGGGTCTCACGCTGGCCCAAACCTTCATCACCCAACACCACGGCATGATCGAATGCGAAAGCCAGCCAGGGCATACCTGCTTCACCATCCTGCTACCGCTGGAATCGACCGCTTACAAACCGAAATAGTTAGAGAACCGACATGAAACCGATCTGGATCATCGACGACGACCGCTCCATCCGCTGGGTGTTCGAAAAGGCACTGGCGCGCAGCGACATGGACTTCCGCACCTTTGCATCCGTGCCTGATGCCCTGGCTGCACTGCAGGACGAGCAACCTCAGGTCGTAGTCAGCGACATCCGCATGCCTAACGGCTCAGGCCTTGATTTCCTGCAGGAAATCAAGAAGCGCCTGCCTGACATCCCGGTCATCATCATGACGGCCTATTCCGACCTGGAAAGTGCCGTAGCAGCTTTCCAGGGGGGTGCCTTCGAATATCTGGCCAAACCTTTCGACGTCGACCAGGCAGTGGAAATCATCCGTCGTGCCGTCGAGGAGAGCACGCGCCAGGCCGCCGAAAGCGAAGAACTGCAGGAAACCCCGGAAATCATCGGTCAGGCCCCGGCCATGCAGGAAGTTTTTCGTGCCATCGGCCGGTTGTCGCGCTCACATTCCACGGTCATGATCAACGGCGAATCCGGGACCGGCAAGGAATTGGTCGCCCTGGCGCTGCATCGCCACAGCCTGCGTGCCGACAAGCCGTTTGTGGCGATCAATACCGCAGCCATTCCCAAGGACCTGCTGGAATCGGAACTGTTCGGCCACGAGCGTGGCGCCTTTACCGGTGCCCAGGCCGCACGTCGCGGTCGTTTCGAACAGGCCGACGGCGGCACCCTGTTCCTGGATGAAATCGGTGACATGCCCGCCGACCTGCAAACCCGCTTGCTGCGCGTGCTGAGCGATGGCCAGTTCTACCGCGTCGGGGGGCACCAGCCTGTCAAAGTCAATGTGCGCATTATCGCCGCCACCCATCAGGATCTCGAAGAGCGTGTCAAGCAGGGACTATTCCGGGAAGACCTGTTCCATCGCCTGAACGTAATCCGGCTGCGCCTCCCCCCTTTGCGCGAACGGCGCGAGGATATTCCCCTGCTGGCCAAACATTTCCTGCAGCACAGCGCTGCGGAACTGGGTGTCGAGGCGAAGCACCTGTCACCGGCCGCACTCCGCTACCTGGCCACGCTGGGATGGAGCGGCAACGTGCGCCAACTGGAGAATGTCTGCCACTGGCTGACGGTCATGGCCCCCGGTCAGAACATCGACATCGCGGACCTGCCCCCGGAACTGCGCGAAGATCATGCCACGCACGCCTCCGGAACGTCCTGGCAGGAAAGCCTGGGAGCAGAGGCGAGCAACCTTCTCAACCGCGGGGAACAGAACATTCTTGAAAACCTGACCCAGCAATTCGAACGGGTCATGATCCTGCGCGCCCTGGAATTCACCGGCGGCCGGCGCATCGAAGCCGCAACCTTGCTGGGCATGGGGCGGAACACCCTTACCCGCAAGATCCAGGAACTGGGAATAGAAGGCTAGCGCCCCCCCTAGAAAGCGAAGCGCGATGGTTGGGGGGCATGTTCGAGTGCAGGGGCACAGATCTCGAACAGCTTTTCCTTGCGGAAAACATCGGGGGAAAGACAGGTCACCAGGGTAGCCTCCATCACCGGCGCCTCACCGACGATCGCAAACAGGCGCCCGCCCGGCTTGAGTTGCTGCTTGAACGTATTGGCCAGCACCGGCACGGAACCGGTCAGCACGATCGCATCGTAAGGGGCACTCGCCTGCCACCCCTGGGCGGCATCGCCTGTGGCATAACTTACGTTATCGAGACCCAGCGCATGCAACCTGGCACGCGCAGAAGCGGTCATCTCCGCGATGCAGTCGACCGTCACCACTTCGCCGGCCAGCCTGGCCAGCAAGGCCGTCATATAGCCGCTACCGGTCCCGACTTCGAGGACCTTGTCGGTTTTCTTCAGCATCAGAGACTGGATGATGCGCGCCTCCAGCTTGGGAGACAACATGCTCTGGCCGTGCCCGATGGGGAGTTCCAGATCGGCAAACGCCAGCCCGGCGTATTGTTCCGGGACGAAAGCCTCGCGCGGGACTTGCTTGAGCAGATCCAGCACCGTCGCGTCCAGCACTTCCCAAGGACGAATCTGCTGTTCGATCATGTTGTATCGTGCCTGCTCGAGGTTCATGTCTACAATATCCCTACACCGGTTAATCTTGCAATTATTCCACAAATCAAGTACTTTCGCAGGCATTGCTGGGGGTCTGCATGTCCATATGTGACAGCGCAGTGAGAAACACCCTTCGAACCTGATGCGGGTCATGCCGCCGTAGGGAAGCAGGTGGTTCTGCTCCTTGCGTATTTTCTTTCTGGAGCACCCATGAACGCCAATCCAAAATTCCTGAACAGTGCCGCCGAACTCGATGAATCGGCCACCAAGGCATTTCCGAAATCCCGCAAGATCTATGTCGAGGGCAGCCGCCCGGACATCCGCGTGCCGTTCCGCGAAATCAGCCTGTCCGACACCCCCTCTGCCTTCGGGGCAGAAAAGAACCCGCCAGTCGTGGTGTACGACACCTCCGGCCCCTACACCGATCCGGATGCGAAGATCGACATCCGTAACGGCCTGCCGGCACTGCGCGCCAAGTGGATCGAAGAACGCAACGATACTGAAGTGCTGGATGGCCTGACTTCCAGCTATGGCAACCAGCGCAAGTCAGACCCGGCACTGGCCGAACTGCGTTTCAACCTGACCCGCAAGCCGCGCCGCGCGAAGGCCGGCAAGAACGTGTCACAGATGCACTACGCCCGCCAGGGCATCATCACCCCGGAAATGGAATACATCGCGATCCGCGAAAACCAGCGCCGTGAAGCGCTTTCCGAAATGATCCTGAAGCAGCATCCGGGGCAGGATTTCGGTGCCTCCATCCCCAAGCTGATCACGCCCGAATTCGTGCGTGACGAAGTGGCCCGTGGCCGCGCGATCATCCCTGCCAACATCAACCACCCGGAACTGGAACCGATGATCATCGGCCGCAACTTCCTGGTGAAGATCAATTCCAACATCGGCAACTCCGCGCTGGCATCTTCCATCAGCGAAGAAGTCGAGAAGATGGTGTGGTCGATCCGCTGGGGCGGCGATACCGTGATGGATCTTTCCACTGGCAAGAACATTCACGAAACCCGCGAGTGGATCATCCGCAACAGCCCGGTACCGATTGGTACCGTGCCGATTTACCAGGCGCTTGAAAAGGTGGACGGCAAGGCCGAAGACCTGACCTGGGAAATTTTCCGCGACACCCTGATCGAACAGGCCGAGCAGGGCGTGGACTATTTCACCATCCACGCCGGTGTGCGCCTGCAGCATATCCCGATGACCGCCAAGCGCATGACCGGGATCGTGTCCCGCGGCGGCTCCATCATGGCCAAGTGGTGCCTGGCGCACCACAAGGAAAGCTTCCTCTACACGCATTTCGAAGAAATCTGCGAAATCATGAAGGCCTACGACGTCAGCTTCTCGCTAGGCGATGGCCTGCGTCCCGGTTCGATCTACGACGCCAACGACGAAGCACAGTTTGCCGAACTGATCACGCTGGGTGAACTGACCCAGATCGCCTGGAAGCACGACGTGCAGGTGATGATCGAAGGCCCGGGTCACGTGCCGATGCACATGATCAAGGAAAACATGGACATGCAGCTGAAGCACTGCGACGAAGCGCCGTTCTACACCCTCGGCCCGCTGACTACCGACATCGCCCCGGGCTACGACCACATCACCTCCGGCATCGGTGCCGCCATGATCGGCTGGTACGGCTGCGCCATGCTGTGCTACGTCACGCCCAAGGAACACCTGGGCCTGCCGGACAAGGAAGACGTACGCGTCGGCATCGTCACCTACAAGATCGCTGCCCACGCCGCCGACTTGGCCAAGGGCCACCCGGGCGCGCAGATTCGCGACAATGCGCTGTCCAAGGCGCGTTTCGAGTTCCGTTGGGACGACCAGTTCAACCTGGGTCTGGACCCGGACAAGGCCAAGGAATTCCACGACGAAACCCTGCCGCAGGAAGGTGCCAAGCAGGCCCACTTCTGCTCCATGTGCGGCCCGCACTTCTGCTCCATGAAGATTACCCAGGACGTGCGCGACTATGCCGCGACGCAGGGCATTTCCGAACAGGAAGCCCTGAAGAAAGGCATGGAAGAAAAGGCCGTGGAGTTCGTCAAGAAAGGTGCCGAAGTCTACCAGAAGGCTTGACGGTGGAATGCCGTGAAGGGTGCGGTGCGTGTTGCATCGCCCCTTCGATTTCCAGCCCTATCCCCGGCATGCCGGACGGAAAACCCGCGGGAATTCCGTGCGTACAGTTATTGCCGGACCTGCGTTGCGCCATCTTCGGCCAGCCGGATCGCCCTGCCTGCTGTAGCGGCCTGCAACCTTCGCAGGACATGTGCGGGAACCATCGTGACCAGGCGCTGCTCTGGCTCACCCGACTGGAGCACCAGACGCGCCCCTGATCAGGCATACGCTCAACCTGCTTCGTTCGCCGCCTCGCAGATGCGAACAAAATCCTCTGTCACCAGCGAAGCGCCTCCAATCAACCCCCCATCCAGATCCGGAACCTTCAGCAGTTGCGCTATGTTGTCCGGCTTGACGCTTCCGCCGTAAAGAATCTGGATATCGTTGGCCACCTGCTCGTTCAGAAGTGCCACATGCCCACGCAGGAAATCCAGGATCGCCGCCACATGTGCGGGGGTCGCAGCCTTGCCGGTGCCGATGGCCCAGACCGGCTCATAGGCCAGCACCCCCAAAGACAGACGCTCGATCCCGACCTGCTCGATCACCGCATTCAGTTGCCTGACCGTAACGAGATCCGTGATGCCCTCCTGATACTCCTCAAGTGTCTCGCCGATACAAAGAATCGGCTTAAGCCCTGCCTTGATCGCTGCATCGAAGCGTTCGCCGCAGCTTTGGTCAGTTTCATGCCCACGCGCGCGCCGTTCCGAGTGGCCGATGATGACGTACTCGCAACCGAACTCGCGCAGCATGACCGGGGATACGGAGCCAGTATAGGCACCGCAGTCGTGCCGACTCATGTTCTGGCCACCCCATGAAATCGGAGTGCCTGACAGAATCGATTGCGCCTGGAAGAGATAGGGATGTGGAACGCAGATCGCGCAGCCAGCGTCCTTCATGCCGGCCGTCCCGGTCAGAACGCCTTCGAAAAAGGACTGGTTGGAGGGAATAGATCCGTACATCTTGCGATTGGCAACGACCAGCTTGCGTCTCATGGCAAAACAGTCCCCTGTAGTCAGAATTGATTAAGACAGGGTAGCATCGAACCCGTCAGATCACTTGAAGCTGAATCCGGCTTTCACTACTTTCAGGCAGGCATCCACTACCGCCGCATCGTACAAAATGCCCTGTTGAAGGACAATCTCGTTCAACGCCGCCTCCATCCCCAGCGCCGGCCGATAGGGACGGTGAGAAGCCATGGATTCCACCACATCCGCCACTGCAACGATGCGCGCTTCCAGCAGGATTGCCTCCCCTTTCAACCCTTGCGGGTAGCCGGATCCATCCATACGTTCGTGATGCTGATGGGCGATCTGGGCCACCGGCCATGGAAATTTCACGTCCTTGAGAATGTTGTACCCCATCTCAGCGTGTTCCTTGACGATCTGCATCTCCACCTGTGTCAAGCGGGTAGGCTTACTCAGAATTTCTGCCGGAATGCCGATCTTGCCAATGTCATGGATCATCGCGCCGAGGCGGACACCATGGATACGATCATCCTCCAACCCCATTTCGGTCGCGATCAGGCAGGCAAGATCGGCCACACGGCGCTGATGGCCGGCCGTATAAGGATCCCGAATCTCCACGGCCATGGTCACCGTATGAATCGTGCCTTCCAGCGTCATTTCCAGCTGTTTATGGTGCTCGCGCAGGGTCCGCTCGGCCTGCTTGAGTGTCGTCACATCCTGCACCGTCGCCATGGAACGCAAGGGCTTGCCGTCGAGGTCGAAGGCCGTCTCGCATTTTTCCAGCACATACTTGACGCGCCCGTCCGGCATCAGTAATCGATGCTCGATCTGATAAGCCTCATGCCGCGCCAGGGCATCCCAGTAGGCTCTTTCGACCATGGCACGATCTTCAGGGTGAATTGCCTCCAGAAAGGCTTGAAAAGTCCCTGGGAACTGTTCGCGTCCCAGCTCGAAAATCCGGTATACCTCATCAGACCAGCTCACCCGGCCGGTCGCCAGGTCATGATCCCAATGCCCCAGATGTGCCATACGCTGGGCCTCTGCCAGCATGGCCTCGCTTTCACGCAACTTGTCTTCGGCACGCTTGCGATCCGAGATATCCAGCGACACCCCCAGCAGGTGGGAAGGGCGATTATGCTCGTCGTACAGGCCAATCTTGTAGGTGTGCAGCCATTTCTCCTGGCCATCAGCAGTCACTACAGGCTCCTCGGGGATTTCCACCAGGCGACGGCTTTCCAGAACGGATCGGTCCTTGTCGATAAAGAAATCCGCCTGCGCTTTGGGGAACAGGTCATAGTCGTTCTTGCCGATCAAGTCCTTGCGCGAATAGCCCAGCAGTTTCTCGCCGGCCAGATTGAACAGTTCGAAGCGCAGATCCTCTGCCCGCTTGAGGAACACCATTGCGGGAATATTCTCGATCATCGAATCCAGCAGGGCCCGCGAACGTTTCAATTCGTCCTTGACCTCCAACTGCTCGGTGATATCGAGGAATGTCACCACAGCCCCTTCGATCCGGCCCTCAAGCACCACCGGATAGGACCAGTAGGACACCGGGAAGGAACTGCCGTCCTTGCGCCAGAAAACCGTGTCTTCACCCGAAGAAGATTTGCCATGCTCCAGCGCCTGCACAATCGGGCAGGATGCCCTTGGGCATGGCTGACCTTCTGCATCGGAATGGTGAATCAGGGCATGCATTTCCTTGCCCAGAATCTCGGACTGGTCCGTATAGCCCAGCATATCCAGACAGGCGTCATTGGCGAACGTACATCGCCCCTCAAGATCAACGCCATAAATCGCATGTGCGATGGAGTTGGTCAGCAAGGTGACCTGCGCTTCGCTCTTCTCCACAGCCAGCGCAGACTGCTTCTGTCGCCAGCCACCGACCAGCAACCCGACCACGCCCATCCCCCAGATCAACCCGTGCCCCCAAGTGAGTGCGCGTCTCTCCCGGCTTTCAGCCACCAGCACGTGATCGATCGGCAACGACACGCTGACACCGCCTCGAATATCGCCCAGCTTGTCGCCGTAGCGGGCATGGCATTTCAGGCAATACTGCTCGGTCACCATCGGCTTCATGAAGCGGAAATAGGTCTTACCGTCCTCCATGACGTCAATCGAGGCCATTTCCTTTTTCCCCTGTGCAAATCCTTGCAGGGCCTGACGCTCCCAAGGATCTGCGGCATTGGCGGGATTGATCGGCTTGAGGCTGGAAATGTGCATGCGCACCTTGGAGTCGGTGCCCGCCATCATTTCCTGCACCAGCCGCAAGGCGTAGGAAGAATTCAGCAGAGTCAGCTGCCTGCCGGAAGGGGTAGTAATATCCCGCTCGGGGACATGGCTCAGCCAGGGGCTGGGTGGGGTTTTTTCAGTGACCGGCACATAGACACCGCCGTAATGGATGATCCAGTTCCGGTATTCCATGTTCATGGCATGGATGGCCTCGACCTGCGCGCGGAGTTCCGCCCGGGTGGTATGGCTCTGCTGATGCAGGTTCCAGACCAGCGAGGCGGTAATGACCACCGTCCAGACGAGCACCCCGACAAGTACGCTACGGTTGAGCTGACGGATATGAGATAGTGTTGCAGACGGTGACATTGAATAGGCTTCCGGTTTCCTGCTTCATTCTAATCCGTTTGGATGTGTGATGCCGCACATGCTCTGCAAAGAAAAATCCTGGCAACCTCTTTCCCGAGACCCATATGTTTTCCTACCCTCGCGTTTTCTGCCCCGTTCCCGAACCGGAAACCTATGACATGCTGCTCGCAGGCCCGGTTATCAAGCCCGGACACCCTCCGGGCTTTTTGATTTCCGGACTGGCATTAGCTCCAAATTTCTTTGCATGTCTGCCGGCTTGAAGCAATACTATTGGGTATCCCAATGAACTGAACGCGACCAGACAACTTATGACTATCGACGAACTCTTCGAACATCACCAGGCCCTCCCGGCCGCCTCAGGCATCGTACGTGAATTGATCAGCAGTTTCGAGGACGAGGATGTTTCATTCCAGGAGATTTCGAAAAAGATTGCAGCCGACGTGTCATTGACGGCCAAGCTGCTCCGTCTGGCCAATTCTGCGCACTACCATGCCAGCCGGACCATCAGCACGGTAGACCAGGCCGTGACCATGCTGGGGTTCATCACCGTCCGCACACTGGTCATCAGCAGCAGTCTCACGGGCAATTTCAAACCCATTCCCGGGTTCAATCAGGAATATTTCTGGCGGTACAGCCTGCACGCCGCCGTCGTCGCCAAGTGGCTGGCCAGAAGAACGCATGCAAATCTCGACCTGGCATTCATGACCGGATTGATGCACGCCATTGGTGAACTGGTCATGCATATCGGGATGCCGCAACAATGTGCAGCGCTGGACAACACGACGGATTTCTTCGATGCCCGCAGGCTGGAGGCGGAAGACTCGGCTTTCGGTTTCAATTACGCCAAGGTCGGTGCAGAACTGGCGAAGCGATGGAATTTCCCTGCAGAATTCTCAGAAGTCCTGCTAGGCTTTCCTGCGCCCTTGCCCCAGTCCGGCAACAGCACAATGTGCGCCATCGTTCATCTGGGCGCCTGGTTTGCCCGCGCACAAAAGAACGGGCTCACCGTCGAGGAAATGAGTAGCCAGTTTCCTGCAGAAGCCGGGGCGCTCATCGGCCTCACTTTTGAAGACATCAACGATGAAATGCCCAGCCTGGACGAATTGAGCGATGGGCTGGATGTCCTGATCTCGGGTTGATCCCCTGACGCCCAACGACTTCACCGCGGTCAGAAAATCCATCCCTCGGGGCGACGAGACGTCGGAGTGGCGCCTGATCCCAATCTTCTTCATGACAGCGCCACCTTCATCCCACACGCCCGCATAGCCCTCAGGCTTCGCTATATCCGCCCTCCCCAGGCTTGTAAAACCTGTAACAGTTTCGCCCATCCTGTTTCGCCTGGTACATCGCGGTATCAGAATTCTTCATCAGCACTTCCACATTGGTCGCATCATTCGGATATAGCGCGATGCCAATACTCGAACCGATTTGTATGGTGTGTTTACCGACGGTGAATTCCCTGGCCATCGCTTGCAGGATTTTCTCGGCGACAACCATTGCATCCTGCTCCTGCTTGATGCTCGGCAGCATGACGATGAACTCATCACCGCCCACGCGCGAAACCGTATCCGATTCACGCTGAACGCAGGTCTGCAACCGGATCGCCACCTTTTTCAGCAACAGATCCCCCACGTCATGCCCCAGGGTGTCATTGACCGACTTGAACTTGTCCAGGTCAACAAACATCAGCGCCAGCATGCCATGATCTCTTCGCGCCTGGGCCAGCGCCTGATGCAAGCGGTCGATCAGGGTCGTTCGATTCGGCAGATCCGTGAGCATATCGTGATGGGCAAGATGCGCGATGCGTAATTCATCCGCCTTGCGGGCCGTGATATCGATCATGGTGCCCACATAATGCGAGATCAGCCCATCCTCCCCCCGCACAGCCGTAATCGTCAGCCACTCCGGATAAACTTCACCATTCTTGCGCCGATTCCATACTTCTCCCCGCCATGCCCCTGAAGTATTGATGCTCGTCCACATGGCTTTGTAGAACCCGTCATCATGGACACCGGATTTCAGCAGATTCATCTTCCGGCCCACCGCCTCTTCTGCAGAGTAGCCCGTCATTTCAGTGAAGGCACGGTTGATTTTCAGTATCACGCTGCGGGCATCGGTAATGATCATGCCCTCCTGGGACTCAAACGCCGTCGCGGCGACGCGCAATTCCACTTCGGCATTCTTGCGTTCCGTAATGTCATTGACGAGCACGGCAAACTGTTCAGCCGACGGCCTGTAAGCAATCACTGAAAACCATCTTCCCAGCGCTTCAGAATACTGATCAAACTGAATCGGGACACCTTGGGTCGCCACTTCACCGAACCTGCCGATCCAATTCGCGGGTTCATGCTGGATACCGGGCAGGATCTCCGTGACTTTCCTGCCGATGATTTCTTCAGGGGAAAATCCGGTCACTTCGCCATAGGCCTGATTGGCGCTCAGAAAGACGTAGTCGACGACCTCCCCTTGAGCATTCCTCACCACCTCATGTACGGCAAACCCAGCCTGCATGTGCGCGAACAGGTTACGGTAATTGCTTTCGCTTCTGCTCAATTCCGCCTCGATGCGCTTCTGCTCGGTCACATCACGGGCCGCCGCAAACACACCCGCGACATTGCCTTGCTCGTCATGGTAGACACTGGCGTTATAAAGCACCTCGACGATCCTGCCCGACCTGTGCTGAATCGACAACGGATAATCCGTGACCCGTCCGTGGTTGAACACCTCCTGATACCCTGCGCGTGCTTGCTGGGGATCAGTAAAATAATTGGAGAAATCACTCCCGATCATCTCGGCCCGACTGACGCCGGTGACATCCTCCGTCGCCCGGTTCACATCCATGATTTTGCCTTCGATGCTGATGGTCACCAGCGGATCCAGGCTCGCTTCGATCAGCGACCTGGCGTAGAGGGAACTGGCCCGCAGCTTTTCCTCCGCGAGCTTCCGGGCGCTGATATCTTCATGTGCGACGACAACGCCCCCCTTGGACCCTTTCAAAGGGGTCACGCGCATGTGGAACCAACGTTGCCTGTCCGGAGAATGGCATGGGTATTCCAGCGTGAATTCGGCGAGATTTCCTTTGATGACCTGCCGAATCCCTTCGACTGCGCCAAGCACATATTCGTCCCGCATATGGGTTGGCTGGTTGCTACATACCTCAAGATAGTTCTTGCCTACATCATCGGCATCACACGCACCGTTTTCGAGCGCAAATTTCTTCCATGCTGCATTGGTTGCAACGATGTTCCCCTGAGCGTCCAGCACCGCCACATTCTCGATCCGGGAATCGAATACGCTCTGGTTGAACGCCTCACTGTCGAGCAGAAGTTGTTCTGCATTCTTGCGTTCTGAAATATCCCGTGTTGTCGATACGATATCGATGACCTTGTTATTACCATCACGTGTCGTACTGACACGAGACTCCACCCAGACATATTCGCCATCCTTCCGCCTGAGACGGTAATTCACGGTTGAGGTCCCGGTTTTCTCGAGAATCTGGTGATGCGTGGCGCGAATGGCCGGGAGATCATCAGGGTGGAAAAATTCATAGCAGGAACGGCCCAGCAACTCCTCCGGAGCATATCCCAGCAAAGTTTTGCAGGCTGCCGTGACGAACAGATAATTGCCATCCGGATCATGACGGGAAATCACATCGCTGACGTTATCGGCCAGCAAGTGAAGTTGCGCTTCGGCATCACGAAAATCGGTCACGTCATAAAACCACCCCAGGATGGCAGGCAACCCTTCATATTCGGTTTTTGAATAGGTCGCCAGCGCCCATACTTTTCCCGCGCCGGGAATGGAGAGCTCCACCAGTTTGTCCACCACCGGGACGCCGCGCTCAAGCTGCTCGCGAGTGTCTTCGTAATCCCCTGGATCGTTGTAATACTGCTGCGGATCCGCGCCGACCATTTCCTCAAGACTGCAATTGATCAGTTTGGCATAGCGCTGGTTGGCGAACTGCACCCGACGCCCGTCCTCTGTTGCAATACGCACGGCAATCGGGCTTGCTTCCAGGATCGACTGCAATAATTGATGCGCGTGCCGCAAGCTGGCATCCCGACCCCTATGCTCTGCAAGCTCCCGCATCAGTTGCAGCGTATTTGCCGAGAGACTTTCGTAAATGGACAGAATGATGTCGATCAGCACCCTCGTCGAACCGCGCATTTCCTCATTGGCATAGTTCTTGGCGGTTTCCAGCGACATGTTAGATTGCATGGCCAGGACCACTTTGGCCAGATATCGATCGTTCTCGAGAATATGAGATGCAAGCCAGCGCGTCAGAAAACCCAGCACCTCTTCAATCATTTCTGATTCAGAACATGAATTCTCCTTCTCCCTGAGCCCAACCACGCTGGAGATAAAACTGTCGTGAACCGCCTTATGCGAGGACTCCATGGGATCTTCCGGCAGATATTCATGCCAGATGTCTTCTTCAGTCTGGAAATGGTAAACCGCGTAATTAGCCAACTCGTCAAAAATGAGAGTCAATGCGGGAAGATCAGACTTGAATGCAATATGATTCGCCAGTTGATTCAGCAGACGGACCAGTACCTTGTGCTGCTCATCAATCTTTGGAATGCCTGTATTGAAGTTCTCATTCCATGGAAAAATATCGATGGTTTTCATTGCTCCTCGCCCCCCCGGGATTCAACCGACCACTTGAGATGACCGAAAAACAATCATACCGGACTTGCATCTCCATTTTGCGCCTTAGATCGCAATAATCAATACGTCCGTCGCTTTACTCCGCTCTCCAAACAAATAACAGTTCTTCATCCGAGTTCCTCAGGGACTTACATTTTGCGGATCAAATTTGATTCCTGTAAGGTTCATGTAATGTATTCATGTCAAATTATATTTGTGCAAAATGTGTTGGTTGAATATCTGTTTCTTGCCTATTCATTTGGAATCGAACCCCCTTAACTGACGACAAATAAAGGAAATGCCATGAAAAAACTGATCGCTCCCGTAATAGCAATGATCCTGGTAAGCGCCTGTTCTGCAAACAAAATAAAGGAAGAACCCAAGCCAGCCCCTGCTCCAGCCCCGGTGGCGGAAATGCCTGCACCACAAACGCCCCAACCGGCCAAGCCTCAACCTGTGGCAGAGAAGAAAGTTGAGGTTAATCCCCTCACCGACCCGAACAACATCTTGTCAAAGCGCAGCGTTTACTTCGATTTCGATAATTACGAGGTCAAGTCCGAGTACCGCCCCCTGCTGGAAGCACATGCAAAATATCTGGTTGAACATCAGCAGGCCAACATTACGCTTCAGGGCAATGCCGATGAGCGGGGGAGTCGTGAATACAATCTGGCATTGGGTCAGAAACGTGCATCAAGCGTGAAAAAAGTCCTGAGCGTCATGGGGGTCCCCAACAGACAAATTGAAACCGTCAGTTTCGGCGAAGAAAAGCCCAAAGCACTCGGACATGACGAGTCCTCCTGGGCCGAGAACCGCCGCACCGATATTGTGTACCAGGGCGAAAAGTAACCCCCCCTGGCGAGCCGTGAAATTCGAATTTCGTCCGATATAGTCAACCCGGCTCCCCTCTGGAGGGTGTGTATCTACACCCTCCTTTTTTCAGGATATGCAATTTAGTCACTTCCAAGGGTGGGGGTATGGCACTCGACTACATCAACTTGTTACCTCTCCTCCTGTCAGGAATGAGCTCACTGTTCTTTCCTTATACATTGCTGCTACTCCCCATCATGGCGGAGTCTTCCAGAGCCAGAGACGGCACCGGGCAAGCCATCCTGAGCATCGGTTTCATTCTGTCGGCAGCGTCCGTTGGCGTGTTCGCCGTCACGATCGGAACCTACAACTATGTCAATCTGGTCAATTTCAGAATGACATGCTCAACTGTCATGTCGATGGCCGGAATCGCCATCCTCTTTGTTTCCGTGAGTGAAGATCTTGAGCTCATCCATCGTATTGGCTTGGAAAAGCTGAAAGTGAAATTTATTCTTGGGCTGCTGCTTGGCTCAGCCTGGATCGCTTGCCTGGCACCAGAGTTATACGACATTGTCATCTCTCATAATGCAATGGACACATCCGGGATGACGCCTATTGCCGTGATGTTCAGCCTCGGCGCAATGATCCCGCTCGCTGTTCTTGGAACGGGGCTCAAGCCGCTTATTCAACGTTGGCGTAACAAGATCCCCGCAGGAAAACTGGGGGAAATCAAATTATTTGGTGGGATATTGCTACTTACGGGCCTACTCATCATGACCGGACTCGACCAGAAAGTTTTTCAACTACCACGGGGACAAACTTCCCTGATGGTGCAATCATTCATGAGCCCAAAACCGTTTTGATATTGCCCTTCCTCACCACATCGTTCTGAGTGCTGGAGAATAAATCCCACCCCAGTCTGACGAAGAACCAGCATCTGCTGAAATGTTGAGTGATGGCTATAAACAGTCCCAGCCATGTTCAGGAGATCTTTACTGCTGACCAAGACCAGGGTGGGGCTGACAACCGGCCAAATTTTCAATTTTTATTTCCCACCAACAAATAAATGAGCCCTTTACTTGTTTGGGATTGATCAGCAACAGATCAATCTCACTTTCGTACTATGTTGCTGCTTCGACGCCCCAAATCTGGAACATGTTGAAGGGAATATCCGCTTCATTGACGTGAACAGCCGTTCGAATCTCGTAACGATCATTACTTGTTTCACGCTTGTGAGGAAAGGGCAAAGGAGCACCAAACGGTCCAATCAATGCGTGTGCTATCGGACCATCACCCTGCACCTTGCCTCTGTGGCTCACCACGGCGATTTCACCGCTTTGCAGTTTGACGAATGCTCCTGGCGGATAAATGCCTAGCGTTCGGATGAAATGTGCTGCGAAGGTTGCATCTACGCCCTTGCCAGGATCGATCAGCAGTTTACCTAATGCCTCGCTTGGCAAGATTGCCTTGCGATAAGCCCTTGGGGAAAGCAGGGCGGTGTAGCGATCCGCCAAGGAAAGCAACTTGGCATTTTCCGGAATGTCTGAATCCACCTTTCCGAAGGGATAACCTGTGCCATCGACATTCTCATGATGATGTAGCACGATCGATAACCACTCCCTGTCATCTACACCGACCCGTTGCAGCAATTCTGCCGACATCTCGGGATGCTGCCTGATCAAACCGATTTCTTCTGACGTCGGTCCGCTTTCTCTGGATTGGAGTGCATCTTGCAGAGTCAGCATGCTGACATTCATCGTCAGTCCAGCGCAGGCAATCGTCACGGCCTCGGAATCATTTTTACCCAGACTACGGGCAAGCATGATTGAAATGATGGCAGCATCTATACTGTGCCGGATTGCATATTCCTCAGCCTTTCGTCCGAATAATATACAGGCCAGCGTAACGTCCTGAGAGACTGCAATTGCCTCCTCAATCAGCTTGATTATTGACTGCACTCTTCCAACAAAACCACTTTGGCCATCCATGTCGGGTAATTCAGCCATAAGTTGCACCATGTGTGCACGGGCCTGATTGATTAAACGAACTGCGGATCGATTCTCGTCATGATTGTCGGCCAAGGGCCCGTCAGTTTCCTGGGATTTTTTGTATTCATTCGCTTCGACGAAAAGGCCACGATCCAGCAAGCTATCCAATTGGCGCTGGTTGGTTACAACGTAGCCTTTGCGCATCAGAAGAATATTATGAGCGTCGTAGACATCCCATCTCAGGCTTTCACCCAGCACAATATCGGTAACAGCTAATGAATGCCTCTCCATCGTCGATCCATAACAGTTGTAGGTCTATCAACATGATACAGCGCCAGCTTGGAAGAAAACTCCTTCAATGTCGAAACAAAATCAGAAAATTTATTCATTATTTTGATGGGCGGTTAGCCCTGCCAAATGAA
>JAKOVB010000119.1 GCA_029782295.1 Pseudomonadota bacterium | reverse complement strand
TTCGCACAACGTCAGAAGCCCTCGTTCGGCCCATTTGTCATACGGAATTTTGTCTTCCTTGACACGCTGCTCCACCAAATCCTCTGGCAGAAAATATTGCTGCAAGCAATATATCTTTTCGCTGCCTGGCTTCATGATAAGCAACGTCGCACATGTTAGGTCCGTTGTGCTGGAAAGGTCAGCCCCACCAACGGCGTAGGTATTGCGGATGTCATCCATCGTGAAAGTCTCTTCATTGTTGATCTGCTCGAACGTGAGCCAGGTCCCGGCGCTGGTCTCGCGGACGTTGAAGTCCTTAGTGAGCACGGTCGGCAAAAAGTTACTATCGTTCTTCGCCCGCTCGACGTTGGCCGCCAGGTCGTCATAATTCTTGATTGTTCCCAGCCCCGGGTTCGCTTTCTCCCACATCCGAAAGTCGGTCCACTCGGAGCGATCGTCCAGCTCATACAGGAAGGCTAGGAACCGCTCGTCCTCGACCACACCGTCCAGCACCCGGCAAGCGTAGTCATAGATGTCATCGTAGATACACTCCCGGACGAAGCCGGCCGTGGTGATCATCGCGAGCAGGGGCTGCTCCCGGGCCGCCATCGACTGCTTCATCACGTCGTAAAGTTTGCGATCCTTGATCGCATGGAGCTCGTCGATGATCACGCAGTGGCTGTTCAAGCCATCCAGGCTGTTAGACTCGCTGGCCAGCGGCTCGAACTTCCCGAAAGCCACCGGAAAGTACAGATCCGTCTTGCGCTTCTTGAGATGCTTCCTCAACGCCGGCGACTGGCTGACCATGTTGACCGCCTCGGTGAACACGATGCGGGCCTGGTCGCGCTTGGTGTTGTGCGTCGCTATAAGCCTGTCGCCAGCCAGGAACAGGTGAGACGGACTATCCACCGCGATGCACCGCGCCGGCCTCGGTTCAATCTCCTCGACTGCCACGATCCAGCGATACCGAGCCTTTGTACTCGACCCGTTGCGCCGGATCTGCCTCTCCCGCTTGCGGGACAGATTGAATACCGGCGTGTCGTCGTATGCCTTGAACGAAACAATCCATGCGTTGTTACGCCCGTTAGTCGGCACCGAATGAATGTGCGCTTTGAAACCCAGTCCAAGGACAAGCTCGTGCACATCCCTGGCCAGGCGCTCAGATACTGACACGAACCTGCACTCGCCACGCTTTGAGATGGTCCCATCTGTATCCATCAGCCCGCGGAGCAGGTCCATGCGCTGCTCAACGCTGGCCATCTTGTAAACGTCCGGGATGTGCTTGTTCTCAAGCAGCCCCATTTGCCGCAGGGTTGTGCGAATGCCAAGAATGGTCCCGTATACGAGGTTACGCTTGTACGAGTAGTGAGGGGAAAACTTGTACCCCCTCCTCTCGATCTCGCGGACGATCTCTAGATCGCCTTCGTCGATGACGATGGCCCCTCTGTTATTGCGGCCATCGCCCAGCCAAACGCCCAGAACGTATGGGTCGATGGGCAAGGGCTTCTGGTCAAACCGCAGAGAGGCAGCCACCTTGATCCGGTAACGCGGCCTGCCACCATAGGTTATACCCCTGGCGATTTCCTCCGTGCTGACCGTAACAGTCTTGTATTTCTGCGACGCGCCCTTGCAAGGCGTATACCGCTTTTCGACGGTCCACAGGTGGTTATCGGTGGCGATCAGTTCGCTGCCATCGTCAAAGCGAACCCGATAAGTCTTCCTGAGCACAACGGGCGACAGGTACGTGACCGTCGTTGGCCGACCATCTTCGGAGAACACCTGGTCGCCCACCCGCAATTCGCCCATCGTGGTCCAGCCGCGGGTGGTCAGGATCGGTGTATCCAAGGCCAGAGGCGCCACGCAGTACGTCTCCGCCCCACCTTCGCCGTCGCCGACCAGCATGTACAACCCGATGCCGGCCAGGAGCACCGACTTGCCGTTCTTCCGACCGACCAGCAGGACAAACTCCCGGCACCGCCGATAGCCAGTCTCCTTGTGGACGAACCCGAACACCAACTGGAGCATGGCCTTCTGCCAGAGCTCCAACCTCACGGGCTGGCCGATCCACTTGCCCTTGCTGTGGCGGCAGAACCGCTCGATAAACTCGATGGGCCGGATGGCCCGCTCGATGTCGAACACCCAGGGATCACGAGGGTGGTCCAGTTCGTCGATGAGTTTTGCATACTGCTGCTTCAGACGTTTGCAGGCTACGATCTCGCCGGCCTGAATCCTCTCCCAGTAGAGCTTGATGTAGTTTTCAGCCACACCTATCGCCTTCCCCGCTTGACGAAGGCCATGAGTTCATCTTCGGCCTGCTTACCCACGTCGGGGTCCGGTACCATGTCGAAGAGCTGCTTGCACACTGCAGCATAACGGTTAATCATCGTGTTGTAGACCTTGGTGGCTGGATGCTCCCGTAAAAAACGTTGAGAGCCCTGCTCAAAGACCTCGATGATGCCCTGCTGGTCTATGATGTGCCGTGCCTCTTCCAGGGTGACCTTCATGAATGCGGCCTCTTGGAGCAATCCTTCGGCAGCCTTCTGTTTATCTTTCGGCAAGTTCTTGAAAAGCCGACGAAGTTTCGTTATCTCTTTCTTGATTTGTTTTTGTTTTTCTTCCTCAGTATAAAGCCTCATATTTCCCACCTGTTTTTCCGGTCATTTTTCACCGGTTTTGTGTCCGAAAATACCCCCCTCATGTGCGCGATCGTTCCGAGGTTTTTGGAGGT
>JAKOVB010000111.1 GCA_029782295.1 Pseudomonadota bacterium | reverse complement strand
AGCAGACGTTCCCAGCGTGACCGGCGTCAGCACGTAGCGCGGCCAGCCTCGGCTGCCGCAGTGCGGGCAGCGCCGTCGGGTCGGGAAGATGTGAGACTTGCCGCCGTCGTGTGGGATGAAGGTCATGTTGGCTACATCCCAATGCCCCCTGATCGGCTGGTATTTGCCAGGAGCCGCACGTTCCCCTTCGTCGACATCGGCAGTTTCGAGGTCCTCTTCCTGCAATTCGATGGGCCCCCAATCGCGATCGTGGTACAGCAGCCACTCGTTGGGCTGGGACTCATCGTCAGAGGCATGATAGGTTTCGGGATAGGGAACTAGCTGCCCCGCACCATCGGCGGGGCCGGAGAGGCGCAGAAAATCCGCCCCGCAGATGCGGCACAGATACAGCGGCGCAGTCGCTGAACCACACCGCGAACACTCGTTTTCGCCACGAGGATAGAGCGCGCCACAGTCAGGATTCAGACAGCGATAAAACTGCCAGCCGCCGCGCACGAACCGGTGTGCCCGGATGCGTAGCGCATTCGGGTACTGCTCTCCTAACCCCGCGACTGCCGCGCCGACTCGGAGGCCAAGTTCTACTTCGGTGGCAATGTCCTTATCGGACCAATCTGCACGCTCCGGCACTTCCGCGCGGACCAACTCAACCAGCCGCGAGATTGGCTGCGCGCCCTGGGCCAGCCAGCGGTTCAGGTCCCACAACAGGCGGCAGTAGTAGATCGCCTCGTCCAACGACACATCTGCGGGCAAGCCCGCCAGCGCGACGATCACCTGGCGCAAGTCCTCAGGATCGTCGAGATCGTAGGCGTGCACATCTCGCGCGAGGTGCACCGTGCGCGCGTACTGCGCTTCCGGCGGCACATCCACCCGCACCTTCGCCTCGCTGACGACGGTGACGCTGGCCGGATCTTCGCCCACCAGCCGCCCGAAGAAGTGCTGGATCGCCGCATCGCGCTGCGATCCATCGGAACCCGCGTCCTCGGCGATCGTCGCCGACGCGCCGACAAAGACGGGGACGTGCTGCGGATTGGAGCGCCGCAGATGTGCTTTCAGGCGGCGGACAAGTAGCGCCACGTGCGTGCCCAGCGTGCCGCCGTAGGTGTGGACCTCATCCAGCACCACGTAGCGCATCCGGTGACCCTTGAACAGCGCATCACGATCTGCCGGGCGTACCAGCAGATATTCGAGCATCTGGTAGTTCGTCAGCAGGATGTGCGGCGGCTCCTGGCGGAGATGCTCCCGTTCTTCCTGCGTGGTGCCCCGGTTATACTGTGCCACGCGGACCGTGCCATCCCAACCCGACTCGCGCAGATACCAGGTGATGCGCTCAAGCTGATCGTTTGCCAGCGCGTTCATCGGATAGAGCAGAATAGCTACCATGCCGGGGCGATTCCCGGTCGCAATAGCATCTTCAATGGCCGCGTGAAGCACGGGCGCGAGGAAGGCTTCTGTCTTGCCGGAACCGGTGCCGGTACTGATCACCAGCGGCCCCGACCCATCCATCAAGTGCTGGATGGCGCGCGACTGGTGCAGGTAGGAATCATTGCCGCCCGCGCGCTTACGGAGCGCCGCCGCCAGCCGATTATCGAGGCCGAACGCTTCCCACGGCGCACCGGATTCGAAGGGTGTATGCGCGCTGAAAAATGGCTCCTGGGCGAGGAACAACGGACGATCCAGAGCGTCGAGCAGCGCCGCCTGGAGCCGCTCATCGCGGGCGCGGAACTCGGTGCGCAGATAGTCGCGGTACGAGTCGATCACGTGATCGAGCGCTTTGATCGGGTGCAGCATCGGGCGTACTCCTAACGTCTTTTCTTCTTCGTATCGGGATGAATCACTTCGCCGAATAAGTTGGTGGGCAGCGGGTCGCCGAAGAGATCGCGCGGGACGTCCGCGCCCGGCTCTGCTACATCCTGCTCGCCGGGCAGCTTGAGGTCGATGACGGGCCTGGGCAGTGTCTCGACCAACGGGATGTCGTGGTAGGGGTCGTATTTGCGCGTGAAAGCGTCCAGGCCGATGCGGTGCAGTTCGTCCCACTTCTCCAGGCAGAGGCCTGTGTAGGGATTGGGGCCGCTGGCGCGGTCGAAGGAGCGCAGCACGTGCTCGTACTGCTCGCGGTTCAGCCCGTAGGCCTGCGCCACGACGGCATCAATGGCGGCGCGCACGTCCCAGCGCTCGGCTTCGGTTGCCAGGACAGGCCAGGTGTGTTTGGGCTTCGGCTCGCGCCAGGCGTCGCCAAGTTGCTCCTGCCATAGCGGGGCGTATCCGGCATGGTTGCAAGTCAGGCGCAGGGCGCAGTGAGCCAGGAATCCACCTACCTTGTCCACAGTTGGGACGGGGGTTGCGTTCAAGATGAACTGATTTATGTTTGCGCTGACACGTACCCTGGCGGACCAATCAAAAGCAAACGTATTGGCAATCGCCACAACAATCAGCGAAAGGCAGTTTGGCCGCTGCTTTGACAATCGCTCTATGGGTGCACTGTTGCCTGCCACAACGCCCGGAGGCAGAATGTGGAAGACTATCGTTCTCTCATTAGTTGATGATGCAATCGCTCGATAGGCGAAGTGGAAATATCGGGCCTCATCAAGCCAATCGGGTTTGTCGGATAGTTTGCGGATCTCAGCCAGGTAGTTGGGTACGTCTGCCCATAAGTCCGTATAGTGCCAGAACGTCTTGCCCTCATGCAACACCAGGTATCCTTGTTCCAAGAGCCAGCGGGTCACTTTAGGGTCACGCGGGTCTTCGCCGTTCGGCAGCACGTCGCGCACAGGGGTAAAGCGCCAGGCGTCATTGGTCATGTCCAACTGCCGCCCGAACTGGATGCCATGCTGGTTGCAGTATTCGCCGAAAGGGACCGTATTGGAAAAGCATGTCTCGGCGATAGCCAAATCTTCTGGAGATCGAAGTTCAATGAAGCTCAAGTACGCTCCACCGGTCTTCTCCACAAACTCCCGCGTGTAGGTGAACGCGCCCACCTGCTGGAACAGCCACTCATCATCGTGCAGATAAAACCTGCACCGAAACGCTTGCGTCCCAGCTTCGGATTTCCGGGCTACAACGTTGGCGAATTTGAAGCGTGAGTCAATTTCAAACAACTTGCGGCGGTTCTCAAATGAATAGCAGCACGCGAGCGCCATGTGATACAGGTAGAGGCGGCGTATACCCGTCGCGCCTTGATTAGCGTGAAACCCTGAAGGTACAACGACTCCTACTCGCCCGTTTAGGCACATGACTTGTGGAAATCGTTCAAGGAATAACATGGCCAAGTCAGGGTCGCCGCCCGTCTTTTTGCCATATACTTCCGCGACTTGGTAATCGAACAGTGTGTTGTGTACTCGGCGCTGATCATCGAATTCAGACAGATAGGCTTGATAGTGCTGGGCGATTTGGGGATCAGCCAGCAATCGCTGTTCAATGGACATGCGTTCGCGTTTAGTCGGGGCATCCAGGATGCGAATATCATAGCCAGCAAAGAACTCTTTCGCTTTGGGCTTAAGTGTATCCCACGGCGGATTGCCCAACACCGCATCGAAGCCGTGCATCTGCGCCGGGTCGCCTTCGGGGAAGAACACTTCCGGGAACGCCAGCGGGTAGGTCAGCACGCGCGCGTCGCGGCCCTTCGCCAGCAGCTTCTGCACGTTGGGCGGCAGGGCGGCCTCGTCCCACTCCCCTTCGGCCAGCAGCGCCAGCGCCCGGTTGTAGGCGTCGGTGTCCACCTGCTCCGCGCCCAGCATCACGCCGCCGCTCCACGCCTTGCAC
>JAKOVB010000037.1 GCA_029782295.1 Pseudomonadota bacterium | reverse complement strand
GCTTGAGCATCTTTTGGACGCGCTCACCCACGTGGCGGACGGCGTTGAGAATGTGAGTTCGGAGGCGACTGAGGATATTGGGCACGGCGTTGATAGCTCCCGGAATCTGGCGGCGAGATCGGGAGGATACCAGCCACAGACGTTGGAATCAACCCTGCAAAGCACTCCGATTAGAACGGATGAGCTAAGTAGCCAGCACGGGCCTGCCGCCCCGACTGTCGGACCTATGCGTCCATTTGCGGCGGACGAGCGTGCGATGCCAGGCGATCACGGTCTCCGGCCTGAAGATGCGGATCACGCCACCCAGCTGTGTGGTCGTCAAACGGCCTCGCTTCTTCAACGCCGCCGCCAGCACGGCGATCGTCCATTTCTCAGCGCGCTCGGGTCTCACCACCCTATCATGGTGGCGCGCCATCACATCGAGTTGTTGGCGCAGGATGGCTATCTCGATATCCTTTTCGTCTGTGGATAGCCGGGTGATACGGAGCAGGTCGATGAGCGTGGTGAGTAGCTGCGCCAGGATGTACCAGATCATGCCATGATTCTTCGGTGCGGATGGGAATGAAGCACGATTGTATCCGCAGCCGGGTCAGGGCGCCACGTCTTCTGAGACCCCAGATAGCCCGGGATGAGGTATTTACACGGTACGCCCCACCCGCGTTCACCGCGTCACCATCGGCAGGTAAACCTTGAGCGGCGGCGTGGGGAGGGGCCCCACCTTGCGGATGCGATGGTTGTCGGAGTCAGCGATGAAGAGGTTGCCGGCGCCATCCACTGCTACACTATGGGGCAAGGCCAAGCTGGCGCTGGTGGCCGGCCCGCTGTCGCCGCTGAAATCCTCCGTGCCATTGCCCGCCACCGTCGTGATGGTGCCGTTGGCGCTCACCTTGCGGATGCGTTGGTTGCCGAAGTCAGCAATGAAGAGGTTGCCGGCACCATCCACTGCTACACCAGTGGGAAAGAACAAGCTGGCGCTGGTGGCCGGCCCGTCGTCGCCGCTGAAACCCCGCGTGCCGTTGCCCGCCACGGTGGTGATGATGCCGTTGGCGCTCACCTTGCGGATGCGATGGTTGTCGTAGTCAGCAATGAAGAGGTTGCCGGCGTCATCCACTGCTACACCACGGGGCCCGTTCAAGGTGGCGCTGGTGGCCGGCCCGCTGTCGCCGCTGAAACCAAACGTGCCGTTGCCCGCCACCGTCGTGATGGTGCCGTTGGCGCCCACCTTGCGGATACGCTCGTTCCATCGATCAGCAATGAAGAGGTTGCCGGCGCCATCCACTGCTACACCATAGGGCCGGTCCAAGCTGGCGCTGGTGGCCGGCCCGCTGTCGCCGCTGAAATCCGCCGTGCCGTTGCCCGCCACCGTCGTGATGGTGCCGTTCGTGCTCACCTTGCGGATGCGATGGTTGCCTCGATCAGCGATGAAGAGGTTGCCGGCGCCATCCACAGCTACACCGAGGGGCTCGTCCAAGCTGGCGCTGGTGGCCGGCCCGCTGTCGCCGCTGAAACCCGCCGTGCCATTGCCCGCCACGGTGGTGATAATGTCTTGCGCCACATACACCCACAGCCGTCGCGTCGTATAAACACTGGCGCTCTGCGAGAAGGTCCAGTCGGGATGGGCGGAACCCCGGTTGCCCATGCCAGTATCATCCACGGCTACGCTATTCCAGGCATTGTACGCAAGCACCGTTTGTCTGGCGCCGTAGTTATGAACCTGCATGGAGCCGTGGCCGGGGCAGGAAGGGCTCAACGCTCTTTTCGCGTCGCCAAAGTCATACGTTGTGTCAGATGCGCCGGGAACCGGCGGTTGCGATGGCGGGTCGTAACAATTCGCCCAGAACTCAATGTTGCCGGTGGTGATGTGATAGCCGCTAACGATGTTGGTTTGGTTGCTGTAGACGTTCATGTTGGCGACGGTCTGCTGGAATCCATTGGGGTTGACACTCACCACCGGGACGCCGGTGTGGGCGACGACGTCGTTGGTGAAGTCATCCATCGAAACCCATACCCACTGCCCATCGAGTTCGAGACAATAGGCCACGCGGCTATAACCGCCGATCGTGACCGAGTTGTCTACCGCATAGGGAACCTGGCCGTTGCCGTAGTTGCTATTGACATTGATATCTAGTTGATAGACCAGCGTGTACTGGGCGGCCTCCGCCACATTCGTTGTGCAATTGTTGTTGGTCGCCTGGTACACAACGCTGCTTGTGGGCGCTGCGCTGGTTAGCTGTAGACTTCCCCAAAGCAACACGAGCGCCAGCACGATTGACAAAGATCGCCCAGGCCGCCGGTCGTTCCGCTGGCGAGCTAGGTGTGACATAAATCCCTGAGTGTTGGTTTGCATGCGATACACCTTTTCAATCTCCAATCGATGATGTGGCCGGGTCTTGGGTGGCAATGGCTGGCATCACCAGGGGGCGCAGCCGGGCTGCGATCTCGGCGTCCGGCGCCGCCGCCGCCAGTGGCCGTTTGCGGCGATCCCGCTGAAGCGCGCGAGAATGCCGGACGGGACTCTCCTTTTGTGTTTGGACCTGGTGGATGTGTATTTGCCCATGTCCTCATCATGCCAGAAATGGCGCTAATCACGTAACTGTTCACAGTTCCATCAACACGGCTTTTCGGAAGGGCAGTTGCTTGGGAGGTTGAGGTAGTGAAGTTGCAGGAAGCACAGGACTTTACCAGAGTGAGGTTGCCAGGCGGGATAGACCAGATCATGGAGTTAATCTCGTGACCAGGCGGCATGTGTGCCGACGACGTGGGCTCGATTGTAGCCGCGACGAGGTCAGAGCGTCACTTCTGCAGGCTCGAATGGCTTCAGATGGAGTATTTACACGGTACGGGTTCCAGGCGTACTACCACTTCTGCCGGCCCCATGAATCACTGCGGCAGGAGTATCGGTACTTGAACACCCGAGGTGAAGAAGTCGTTCGCTATCGCTATCGGACGCCGATGATGGCGGCGGGGCTGACAAGGCATCGCTGGACGGTGCGGGAGTTCCTGCTCCACCGGTTGCCGGCAGGCTGTTGACGCGCCCGGGACGCGAAAAAGGCCAGGGGAAGGGGCCAGTTGGCTCCGTTTCCGGCCCCCAAACTCGAAATCAAGCACCCCTACGGTGCGCCCGAAGACTCAAGGGCCGGAGCGCAGCTTTCCAGAATTGCCAACCACGTACGCAGGGAGTACCACCAGCCGCAGACGTCGGAAACAACCCTTCAAAGTGCCCAGACTAGAACGGATGAGCGAAGTAGCCACCACGGGTATCGTCCACAGCTACTATCGCCAGGCTGCTTGAGGGTTGCCGAGGCGGATGCAGTTTTTGTCCCCTACAGGTCGCATCACCTGCCTGGGACCAAACCGCTGCACAAGCTGTGCGTCATTTCGCCGTACTATGATCAGGATGCGGGAAGTGGTCGGGTTCCGCTAGCAGGTCGTTTGGGTCAACGAGCAGGATCCCTTCATCCCGAGCAGTAGCCTCCAGTCCGGGCGTGAACCCTGACCGAGCGAAGAGAGCATAGTGCAACTTTGGTGCGACCATTCTGGTGGATTTCTCGGCAATCGCCAGGACATGGGCTTTGCGCTTGAGATCGTCCAGGAGATTCGTACCGACCGGTCGGCCAGTCCATTTGCACTCACCAACCAATATCGCTTCCTCACCGACTGCTACCAGGTCAATCTCTTCCTCGTTGGTCCACCAGGCGCCGATCCGCTGCGGCACGAAGGGCAGGCGTTGGAGCGCAGCCTGCTCGGTCATCCACTCGCGGCACAAGTCCTCGAACACTGGACCGGTGAACTGGCTTAGTTCGTCGGCAACGAGTCGGGCGATGGGAGCTGTGTGCCCGCCTTCCAAGGTCGAGAAGTGCGGCGCAACAAAGCGAAACCAGAACGCCAGGAAGGGGTCACGCAGGCGATAGATGCCGCGCCGACTTTTGTCAGGCTGCCGCTCGGTGACCGGCACCCGGCGCTCGACCAGATGGAGATCCTGAAGGATGGCCAGGTAGCGCGAGGCCGGGCCGCTCTGCATCCCCGTAGCCAGACTGATCTCGTTAAGTCGCGCCTTGCCTTGTGCAATAGCCTGCAGCAGTGCGAAGTAGTTGCGGGGTTCGTGGAGTTCCTCACGCAGCAGGAACTGTGGCTCCAGGTAGAGATAGCTCGCCGGGTTGAGAATGCGCTGCTCGATATTGACCAGCAGCGGTTGGCGGTGGTCCCATTGAGTGAGATAGGCGGGGATGCCACCCAGCACTGCGTAGGTCTCGATCTGCTGCACGGCATCGTAGTTGGGAAAGAGAGCTGTGGTCGCCCGCAGCGGCAGGGGCCGCAAGTGGATCTGCCCGGTGCGTCGGCCGTACAGCGGCGCCCGATACTCGAGCAGTTCGCGCTCCATCATTCCAATATGCGAGCCGCAGAGAATCAGCATCAGCCGGGTGTGCTGCAAGTGCTCGTCCCATACTTTCTGCAGGATCGAGGGGATGCTGGGGTCAGCGTTGGCCAGGTAGGGGAACTCATCGATGACGACGACCATCCGGCGGTCAACTGCCAGCTCGCCCAGTGCCAGGAAGGCCCGCTCCCAGCTTTCATAACTGTAGCCGGCCGTTCCGGCGCCAGGATGGTCGGTCTGCCAGACAGCGTCGGTAAAACTGCGCCGCAAGAGCGCCTCTGAACTGAGGCTGGCGACCCAGAAGACGCCGGGTCGGTTCTCACAGAAGGCACGCAGCAGGGCGGTCTTGCCGACGCGCCGCCGACCATAGACGACGATGAACTCGGCGCGCTCGGAACGCCAAGTGGTCTCTAGAAACGCTAGCTCGGACTCGCGATCGACAAACACAAGCATCTCACCAGTCTAATCATGATTAGTCTAATTCCGATTAGGCTAATCATATATTCAGGAGCGCGATCGTGCAAGTTCAAACCTTACACTACTAACGGTATGCGATTCGCCCAGCCCCGAGCTGAGGAATCTCTGCTGTGTGGGGTATTTTGACAGGTAATCTGCTCTGCTGTAACATCCTTCCCAGACAACAACGGTCAGGCTATTGAGTTCTTGTCAATCCTGTCGCCCCAAAATTACTTGGATAGGGGCCGACGCCCGTCGCTCCCGTTCCAAGTAAGATTGGCCCAACAGATCTAGCCCGATGAGCTTTGCTCGCCGGGTTTTGTTTTGTGGTGGCCGATTGCCATGTTTTGTCTTGTGTCAATGACGATAGTAGCGCATAAGGCGGCGGTTGTCATGACACAAAAGTACTATCTTTGCTCAGGTGGCGGGTATTCGGTCGGGTGGGGGAACGTGCCAGGTCAGCAAGGACACGCTAGCTCGCCAAGTGCGGGTTCGAAACCTCTTGCCGTCGCTCGCCGACCAGCGAACCGTAGAAAGACCTGCTCCTGCTAAACCACGAGGATTTGCCCACGGCGTTGAACTGGAGGACCCCAGCGAACCTCGTGCTACAATGAGCCAATGCCGGGCTGTCCCCGGCAGTGCCAT
>JAKOVB010000036.1 GCA_029782295.1 Pseudomonadota bacterium | reverse complement strand
TGACTGTGGCCAGTGGTGTACAGCCCAACGAAGACGCTAGCATCCGCCGAGGCATCAAGGATCACAACATCATGTACCTGGCCAACCCTGAGGCTAAGCTCGGGTACCTGGAGTTCAACGGATCGGTGCTCTCCGACATCCTGGAGATGATCCGGGACGTCGAGAAGAACATCAAGGATCAGCTGCCCGAACTCACACTCTCCCAGATCCGGGAGCAGTCGGGTCTCAGTGGTTACTCGGTGTCGCTCCAGGCGGCGGAGCTGATCGCCAAGATCAACGAGTTCCGCGGCAATATGTCGAACGGGATTGAGTGGGCCAACAGTCTGGCCCTGCGGGCGATACGCAGGAGTTCGGCGCCCCTTGAGGAGTTTTCCAACCGAATCGTCTACGATCCAGTGCTGCCGGAGGATCCCGAGCAGAAGCAGCGCATCGAGCACGCCGATCTGGACAAGGGACTCACCAGTCGCCGCCAGATCCTGCGTGAGCGTGGTCTTGGCGAGAAGGAGATTGACCAGTTGCTCCAAGAGGTCGACGACGATCGGGCCGCCGACAGCTACGGCATCGGCAGGCTCCTCGATGAGATGGAGCGCGAGAGACAGAACACGGAGACGGGCGCTTCTGAGGGCAATGACGACGGCGAGGGTGATGAGTAATGGCCCTGAGCCGTGACGATGCCGAGCGTCTGGCCAACCTGCAGCGGCAACTCGAACTTCGGGCACAGCTCGAAACCGAGCGGGCTCTGTTTCGATTGGCCCGTGTGATCAACGATTTTACGCAGGAGACAGCTCCGCTACGTCGCCGCTTCATCAACGCCATGGTCTCCGGCGATATGGATCGAGCTGAACGCCTGGAGCGGGAGTTGGAGCGGGATGCCACTCGCTGGTTACGCGAGGTCTTTGCAAAAGAGGAGCGTCAGGTGATCAGAGAGGTAATCCGCAACGCTGCCATGCGTGGCGCTCAGACTGTGGACCTTGCCCCGGCGCTGGCAGCGTCGGACCGGCGTAGTCTGGACGCGCTGCTCAATGTGTTGGCCTCTGGCAGCATAGGAGGCGGGGCTACGGGCAGAATCGGGGCGCAGTACGGAGTGATTAGCTCCGCCGTACAACGCCAGATAGAGCGCAAGGTGTACAAGGACGG
>JAKOVB010000103.1 GCA_029782295.1 Pseudomonadota bacterium | reverse complement strand
ATACGGACTTGACCCACTTGTAAAGACTATGCGCCGACACCCCGATTCGGGCGGCAACCTCCGAGACCGAGTACCCTCGCTCGGTCACCTGTTTGACAGCTTCTTCCTTGAATTCCGGGGTAAACCTTGGTGTGCCCACTGACTGCCTCCTATGCTCAAAGGATAGGGACAGGTCGTCTACCTGACTAGGGGCAGTCCAGGCTGTGTCCATATCTTGCTAAACCATGCGCCCAAGATATCGGCCGACCAGGGCGCGACATTGATCAGTCTGATTTCCTCCGGCCAGTTCTCCGTACAGCAGAAGATTGACGTGTTGGCTCAGCTCGCTCAGCGCCCGGCCCTCCATGAGCTCGCAGGTGAATTTGCGCAGCACGTCGCGGAACAAATCCGCCAGGATGACAACATTGGTCAGCGCGGCGATTCCTACGTGGAACTCGCTGCTTCTCTTGTGCCCATGGGCGTTGACGAGGCGCGCGAATACTACCGGCAAGGTCTGGCCCAGCTGGATCAGTTGGGTGGAGAGAGCTACGAGCAGATCTACTCACTGCTGCATTTTGCGAGCGCCCAGGAAGGCGGCTTCCTAAAGCCCGCACTGGCCCAGCGCCTAATGAACCTCTGCCAGACCATTGTGCGGAGTGAGCCACGCAAGTTCGGCTGGACATTGTTCGGGCGTGCCGCAGCGAAGTCCATAGGCTTTCCGGCGATAGCGAAGCTCGTGCGCTGGAACGACCAGGACGTGGCGAACCTGTCTTACGGATTGCCGCAGCTTGCGTGCTTTCTAGCCAAGAACGGAAAGCTCGATCCACGCCGTGCTGCCTTTGTCCTCACGATCTGTGACGATCACGGCTGGTGGGACTGGCGTTCCGGAGACGGGGTCGCCGACCTACTGAAACCGTCCGGACCTGCGGATCAGAGGCGGATATTTCTGGCGATCGTCGAAAAGCTTCGCGCTGAGCACCCGTTCGGTGCTTGGCCCTCGCTGTGGGAAGGTCTCCTGGAGACGGGAAACAAGTACCCAGATGCAATCACCACCGAAGAGCGAGAGGCGATCGAACGGCTTAGGACCGACGCTAAGCGCAAGCAGGATGAGTTCAATAGTCGCAATAACTCGCCACCGGATTTCTTGACCGTTCAAACCCCAATGCCAACCGAGGAAGAAACTAACAGCCGCATCGCGACGCTCGTCTTGGACTGCGATCCGTCGTCGGCAAGTTCGATCGACAAAGCTCTGAAGAGCATCGATGCAGACGACAAGCTTCCCTACGGTGCCCGGCAGCGCTTCATCTCTGGTTTGCGTGCCGAATGCCTCTACCCTAAGCGTTTGGACTTTATGTTCGCTATCTGCGATGCGGCCGAGCTGAATCTTACTCGGTCGCTCGACATACTCGCGGAGTGTTTTTCCGCTTGGGGCGGCTCATCCATACACCTTGTTTCCAATGCAAAAGCGCTGGTTGAGCGACTGCTCGAGTGCAAAAGCGCCGAACTTTTCGAAGGTCAGTTCTCCAACATCGGGCGCTGCATCGGCCAGCTGTCTGATCTCTGCAGTGACAAGCGCTTTGTGTTGCAGCTCGTCCTCCGCAAGGTCGCAGCGGATGAGATCGATCTCGACGGTGATGAGTGGCTGCAGCTGGCCACTGCGCTATGTGACGCAACATCGGACCAAGCCGGTCTCGACGCGCTTGAGTTACTGCTGTCAGGGCCGGCGTCTCGCATCGCCGACGAAATCGGAGAGGGACCATTCCGCCCTGAGCAGGCAATAGGGGGGGACGAGCCAGAGTTCATCGCCGATGTCATATGGCACCTCCTCGGCCAGGACGATGGCTATGGACGCTGGACAGTTGCGAGGGGGCTGAACACACTTGTCGAGTTAGGACTCACCGACGACCTCGGCCTGTTGCTCGACCGCTTTGACCAAAGAGAAGTCGCAGCCCTAGCCTCGGCGGATCGGAAGCTTTCGTTCCAAAACTCCCAACAGTGGTTACTCATGGGCCTGGCGCGGGCTGCCTTGCGCCACGGACAAGCCATGGGGGCGTTTCGGTCCAAGCTGCTGGCTCTCGCCCAACGAAGTGACCTGCACGTCATTGACAAAGTCCACATCGCCAGGTGTCTGGGGCACATCAGTAGCGGGGGAGAGCGCGACGCGGAGTTGGAGGCGTTGCTAAATGAGATCAATCAGCCCCCGCGCGGCATTGTCAGCAGCGACGCCTACCCGAGTGCTGCGAAATCGACATCAGGTTTTCGCTTTGACTATGAGTTTACAAAGACCGAGGTCAGTACCTTAGCCCATCTGTTCAATATCGCGCAGGCAACGGTCGAAGATGCAGTCGCGGCTGAGATTACTCGCCGATGGCCGGAAGCCACCTCGTTGGATTATTTCCCCGGACGCGAGCGGTACCAGTGGGACCGCGGGGATCGATATGAGTCGTACCGGGAGCACATTCAGAGACACGCATTGCTTAATGCGGCCACCAGCCTTTCAAAGGCGCTGCCGGTTGTCATTCGCAGCTATGAAACCGGGAGCCGCTCACCTTGGCTGGAGTGGCGCGATCGCTACGACATCACATTCGATGACGGCTCGTGGTTGTCGGACTGGAAGGATCCTGTTCCTCAGCAGGCGAAAGAAGACCTGTTAGGTAAAAGGATCGGGCAGCAGGAAACGCTGCAGGATCAGGAAACAGTGCTGCGGAAATTGGGCTTCTTGGACACGGCTGCCGACGCACTGCTTCCACTATATGGGCGCTGGTCATCGCCTGACGGCGTGTCAGTAAGGATAACGTCGGCGCTGACGGAGCGAAAGGGCGCTATAGGTCGCTGCATGGCATTCGCTAAGCAACCCAGCCATGATTTTTGGCTGCCGGAGTTTTGGGATGAGGGGTATTACGACCATCACTATCGTCAAGAGAGTCCTTTCGCTCCGTTGGTGTGGGCACCCGAGACCCACAAACTCGGAATCGATGAGGGCGACGAGATCGCCGCATTAGGGCCGGGCGGAAGACCGCGTCTTGGCGTTGACCTTACGAAGAGCCTAGAGTTGGCGAATGAGCTAAGAAGCAGTGATTGGCGTACGGCTGATGGAAGTCTCGCTCTGAGAAGCCAGGTCTGGGGGAGTTGGAAGCCGGACCCCGATCATGGCCGATCTCGCCAACATGAGGATGGTGAGATTTTGTGGGCTTCGCCCGACTGGCTTGCTGCGGCATTGTCCACCCTCAACCGGCGACTTGTTTTCACGGTGACGCTTCGGAAGTACCGATCGTCGCGTGACTACGACCCTTCAAGCGGAGTGGAATCCGTTCTTGTTGGACTAAGGCTCGATGACGGAACGCTGAGGCTTTGGCAGGCAAAGAGGGCTTCGAGGCAAGACTATTGAACGTCAGGTAATCGATGCACTGCCGACAGATTGGCACCCGTAAGTGAACGTCGGCAATGGCCGAATACCAGGCGTTAGGTTCGACCAGCCAGCCTTATAGACCGCTATTCGGTCGATACGATCTAAAGACGCTTGTTCTCATCGGACGTAGTCTGCTAGGTTGGGGTTGCTTGTTTACACGGCAAGAGCCTCTGCAAACCCGATAAGGTTGGCCGCTGCCGACTCGTGAAGGTACGGGAAAGTGGCTTCAATCTACATTCATGCAATAGGGGGGGCAGGATGGAATCAATTGTCGAAAAACGGGCCGGGGCGGTGGTGACACTTCGGGATAAGTGTGACGGCTTCGCGATAATTCGCCCCGCCGCCTTCGTTTTCAAGCGCACCAATGGTTTCGGTTGGCTCGAGCCCGGCTATGCCGACCCTTGGGGCAGTCCGTCGCCCACTTGGCATGAGGTCGAGGCAGACATTACCCTATTGAGCGCAACCCTGATCGAATTTGATGGGCCTAAATACTCAGGCGACATTGAAGAGTACTTCGGGCAAACTGAGGTTGCGCAGCCGATGACGTGGTTTGAGGGTTGGCTAAATGAGCAGGGCATAACTTGGGCGGCTGAGCGAGAGCGCATCGCTCAGATCGGCTTGTAGGCCGATAGAAGTGAAAAAGTGTTCCCATATTTGTTCCCATGATGAACGCGTTAATTTCACAAACTAAGACACGGCGTGGCGTTGCGCCGGTTCGTTAGGTTCTTCATCGGAAGTGATGCGGTGAGAATCCTCGAAATCCGCGAATCGACGCGCCCGATCGCGTCGAACATCCGCAACGCGTACATCGACTTCTCGAAGATGACGCTGAGCCTGGTGGCCGTGGTCACCGACCAGGTGCGCGACGGCCGGCCCGTGATCGGCTACGGCTTCAACTCGAACGGCCGCTCCGGGCAGGGCGCGCTGATGCGCGAGCGCGTCATCCCGCGGGTGCTCGGCGCCGCGCCCGAAAGCCTGCTCGACGAGCGTGGCCTGCTGTGCCCGCACCGGATCTGGGCCGCGATGATGACCAACGAGAAGCCCGGCGGCCACGGCGAGCGTTCGGTCGCGGTGGGCACGATCGACATGGCGGTCTGGGATGCGGTCGCGAAGATCGAGGGCAAGCCGCTCTACCGGTTGC
>JAKOVB010000094.1 GCA_029782295.1 Pseudomonadota bacterium | reverse complement strand
CATTCCGATGGTAGCCTACACGGAGGAGCAGAGCGACGAGTTGGCCTACGGTGCGCTGAAGACCATCTTGGAAGAGTCGCCGCTACGGGATGACTTCGACATCGGCCTTGAGCGCATTATGCGCCGCCGCGGCGACGGCAAGGCGGTATCGCTTGCGTCGGCACCAAGTGCTAGGGACGGTGCGCGGACGACGTTCCAAGTATGCGACGAGCCTTTGGCGCTCGATACCAAAGTGCCGACGCCGACTGGATGGACTACGATAGGCGAGATCAAACCAGGGGACGTTGTTTTCGGGCGGGATGGGAGGCCAGTACGAGTTCTCGGTGTAAGCGAGATCCATACCGGTCGTCCATGTTATCGAGTGACATTTGGCGATGGAACTTCAATCGTCGCTGATGCCAGGCACCGGTGGAAAGTGTATGACCGTTCTCCGAATTACCGTTGCGAGCGGGTCATCACCACAGAGGAAATGGCGAAATTCACGTGGCACCATGCTGCGCGGTTCAAGGTGGTACGACCGGGGCCGTTGCAGTTGCCCAACGTGCCGTTGCCCGTTGATCCATATTTCCTTGGGCTCTGGCTGGGCGATGGAGACTCTCGAAACGCAACAGTTGCCGCGGGTAAGGACGACTTGCCGGAGATTAAGCGGCTCATTGAGGAAGCCGGCTTGAAGGTTACGGAATGTGACACGAAGGGCCGTACACCGCTCCTTTATGTCACTTTCCAGAACAGCCGATTCAGCGGTTTCGGCGCAACGAGAGGTGAGCCGGACAACTACTCGGTGGTTGGCGAACTGCGGAAGCTCGGGCTCCTTGGGAACAAACATATCCCCAATTTGTATCTGAGAGCCGGTACGGCGCAACGGTTGGCTCTCCTTCAGGGCTTGATGGACAGTGATGGGTACATTGACCCCAAGGGCAGATGTGCCTTTGTCAACTCAAACGAGCGACTGGTGGACGACGTTATTGAGTTGCTCCGAACCCTCGGGTATCGACCTCGGCCAAAGGTTAAGAAGGTCGACCACAGATGGGGGGAGCCGAAAGTAACGTACGTGGTCCATTTCCAAGCGGATCCGAGTATGCCGCCATTCAGACTCTCTCGCAAGCGCGAGCGAATCCAGAGGCGAGTGTTGGACCGTGATTTGGCGGCGGTCTCGGTCGAGCCTGTGCCGTCGGTTCCAGTGCGGTGCATTGCGGTTGACAGCGAGGACCACCTTTTCCTTGCTGGCGACGGCATGTTCCCGACGCATAACACGCATTGGTGGACGACGCCCCGGCTCCGCCAAGCCCATACCACGATGATGGCGAACCTGCCCAAACGCAAGGCCGCTGACGCCTGGGTCCTAGAGATTACGACGGCGCCAGAGCCTGGAGCTGGTTCCGTGGCGGAGGA
>JAKOVB010000091.1 GCA_029782295.1 Pseudomonadota bacterium | reverse complement strand
CGCCCATTTGGCGCTTCTGTGCTCCAATTCGGGGCTTGTTCGACACTTTTCAGCGACCATGTTTCGTCGCAGGCCGTCATCTTCAGGCCTGACCGGGCCCTCTGGGCCGATCGAATCCAGCGCTCAAAACCCGATCAGAAGGTCTTCACGAAGCCCTCGACCCCAAGAAAGCGAACGGATGTTCATAGTAGCCAAGACGGGTGATTCTGCGATTCGGCCATTTTGCCGAAGATTCTTCGGTGAAATGGCCGAACCAAAAAAGAAAGCCCGACGATTTTGTCATCAGGCTTTCGAGTGTTCTGTCACCCCAAAATTACTTGGAACGGGAGCGACGGGCGTCGACACCCACCAAGTGTAAAAAACTGATAGCCTGAATGCCACTCCTTTGGAGACCGGAACACGCCAAACCAGCGTGCTCCGGTCTTTTTATGTCACCCAAACGGGCGTTTTCGCCCCATTCTGGTCATTCGGAGGTCTCTTATGTCTACTACTGCTCTCACTTCCACGACAACGATGCTCAAACCCGACGATGTCGCCGAACGTATGGGCGTGTCCAAGCGTACCGTGCTGCGCTGGATCGAACGCGGCGATCTCGCCGCCTATCGCGTCGGCAGCGTGACCCGGATCGAGCTCGCCGAGTTCGAACGCTTCCTCGCCCGGCATCGCGCTGCGGTCGAGTTGAACAAGCATGGCTGAACTCTCCTACTCCTCTCCATCCCTCAGCAGCCGAAAGACTTTGTCGCGCGTCGCCATGCCCGAGTCCAGTCCTTCGTCCATCGCCCGTCTGAGGGCGAGGTCCTCAATGACATCGTCGAGTGAACCGCCGTCAGCGCTCTGCTGCTCAGCCAACTGTGCAAACAGGATGCAGGCCTGGATGTCGTCGTTGGTCAGCCCGTCGTACTCACCCAGAATCGCAGCGATCGTCGCACCGTGGCTAAGGAGATTGAGGATGTACTTGACCGTCAAGCGCGTGCCCCGGATCACAGGCTGGCCGACCATGACTTTCTCATCCACTGCAATGTGGTCGAGGAGCTTCTGCCCGGCGGCAGCCAGCATCTGCTCGATGTACCCGGTCAACACGCGAACGATGAGCGCGTTCAGGGAGGCGCCTTCGCGTTCGGCCTGCTGCCGCAGCATGTGGTGCACGAGGTCGGGAAGGCGGATGGTGGTGGCCACGCGCCTGGGTTTCACAGGTTCATGCGCCAGCGCCTGCTCCAACGTGATGGTCGTGGCGCGCGAGGGTTCCGCCTCCCCACGCAGGATGGCCATACCTTCACGAACACTCTCGAGAAGTTCGGCAAACATGGCGTCGTTCATCGGTCTGGCTCCTTGGCATCAAGTTCAGGGATCAGGTGGCTGTGCATCTCATGGTTCGGTTGCCTGCATCCATCGCTCGGCGCAATCGCCTGTCTGCTTCGCTGTAACCGTTGCCGGACGCTGCCAGGCAGCCAGGTACGGTAGGTTTCGCACGGTGTCGCACAAGCTGCCTGCCGGCAGTACCTGTCTAACCCGCTCCGAGCAGGCGCAGAAACCCATCGGGAGTGATGATGGTGACGCCTGCGAAGCGCTGCTTGGGCGGGAAGTCCTTCACGTTCCACGTCACGACATAGTCCGCCCTGCCGACCAAGGCGGTGGCCATGATCGGGTGATCGTCCGGGTCCTTCAGCCACAGGTCGTAGCTTCCACCCGTGACCTGACGGTAGTCAACGACCTCCGCCAGTTCATCCATCGCCGCCAGCAATGCTTCCGCCTTGGGCGCACTCCAGCCCATTTCCACCAGCTTGCGCGTGACCTCCTCGGCGATGTAGTCGCTGGTGACGATGGTGTAGGCGTGATTGGCAGCGAGAAACAACAGCGGTCTGCGATCGGCGCTCAGGAGCACACTGGTGTCGAGCACCGCCCTCAGTTGTCGCGATCCGGCCACGTCCATCCCTCACGACCGCGATGCACAACTTCAGCGACTTCTTCCGGTTCGCCGGGAGCACGCTCGGCATCCATCTCATCCAGGATGCCTTCCAGGCGAGCGAAGCGCTCGAACACCGCCACCGGAATCATCGTCCGGCCGCCCAGCCGCACTCCCGGAAGAATTCCCTGGCTGACCCAGTTCACCACGGTCTGGCGGCTGACACCGAGGCGCCGGGCCACCTGACCGGTGGTCAGATAGGGGGTCTTGCCTTCTGCCACCTCCGCCGCCTTCAGCAGCGCATCCACGACCTGGGCATCGGCCTTGCGCCCTTCCGTGCGCAGCTCTCGGGCCAGGTCACGCCCACGATCGAGTATCTCAGGACTCATAGACATGATCACGTACCTCCATACCACTATGGTACACAAAAAGCGCAATAAGCACCAAAAACGCCAGCACCTTCGGCAGTCGATCCCTTCTGCGACCAGTTGGCAAGAGAGACACACTAGCTCACCGCCGCTTCACGACCCTGCGCCTCACAGGATGGAGCGGATGAGCGACTCAGCCAAGACCGGTCGGAGCCAGGAAACACCCTATGAAGCATCAAGCGGCATTAGGCTGCTCAGCGCTCTGCCCCGCCAGCCTTTCGCTCAGAGCCTGATCGAGCAGAGCTCGCAACTGGATACCCGATGGTGTGAGCAGATCTGGGTCAGGTTCGCCGGGCTCGCGGGCGGCCAGCGCTTCCAGGATGTCCGCCGGGGTCCCCTGCCGGAGTTGCCGGCGCAGTGCTGCGAAGGCGGTCTGCTGTCTGGCATCGTCACGGCGAAGGCCAATCCACCCCGAAGGCTGCATTACATACTGCGTGAGGGCGAAGACGATGAACTGGTTGAGGGAGATCTTCTCCTGCTCGGCCATGGCGATAAGTTGCTGGTGCAGGCAGTCGGGAAGGCGCACGGTGAGCCGGCTCATGACACTTTCTCCTCGAGGCTGAGCCCATATCGCTCGCGCACGATCTCGGCCCTGATCTCACGGCCGGATACGACCATCTCATCGAGACTGATGCCGCCATCCTGCAAAGCGAGGCCGATCCGGTCGAACGCATCCGCTGCCACATCGTGCGGCGACGAGATAAGGATGCCGTCTTCGGTTTTCTGGAAAACGACGAGATCGCCGGGTTTGATACCGAGTCGCCGGCGAACCGAGGCCGGGATGGTGATCCGCCCGTTCTTTAGCACCCGTGCGAATGCGGTTTGCCTTGAAGTCTGCTCTCTCTCCATATCAACGTTCACCCTTCCTGGGGTTGGCCTCATGCTACCCCCGACCCCAGGCCCTGTCAATGCTTCCCCAATCAGGAGGTGCTTCTCATGACCACCCACTTCCTCGGTCTCGACCCCGGCTTCGGCGGCTTCAAGGTCGTCGAGGCCACGGGCGAAGGACATCGTTCCGTCCACCTTCCCTCCGTCGTTGGTGTCGGTAACACCGACACAGGACTGCTCTCCCTGGGATCGCTCGGCGGACGCAAAACCGGTACTGAGCCCCTGGCCGTGTCCTGGAACGGCGCCCGCTACCTGGTCGGACACCGTGTCGCCGCTTACGCCCGCCCCATCGAGCGCATGGACTTTCTGCGTCTCAGCGACGGACCGGAACTGCGAGCGCTGACCTACGCCGGCCTCGGCTCGCTGCTCGGGCCGGGCGAGCATGCTGTGTGCCTGATGCTCGGCCTGCCCGTCGAGGTCATGGCCGATCGCGAGCGAGCAGTTGCGACCCTGAAAGGTCTGCGGGATTGGCTGCAGGGGGAGCACCGCTTCACAGTGGGTGCCGATGCCATGTCCCTGACCGTTGCTGCCGTGAAAGCGATGGCCCAGCCTGCCGGCGCCTTCTTCGCCTGGGGGCTGGATGATGGCGGTCATTGGGTCCGCCCGGCGAGCGACCTCAAGGCTCCGGTCGGTATCTGCGACATCGGCTTCAACACCCTGGACCTCTTCGCCGTCGAAGGCGGTCAGGTCGTGGCCCGCTTCACCGGTGGCGATACCCTCGGCCTGCGCCGGGCGGCGGAGCTGCTGACCGGACGGGTCCGCAAGGACTTCGGCGTCTCGCTCTCCCTGCACGAGGCGGATGCCCTGCTCGGCGACCGCCGCCCGCAGCTGCACACGCCATCGGGCACAGTGAGCCTGGAGGCTCCTGCCGGCCAGGCGCTGGACGCTACGGCCGGGGAGATCTTCGGCTTCGTCGAGAGCCGTTGGGGCCAGGGCCGCCAGTTCGCCTACCTGCTCTTCACCGGCGGCGGCGCCGAGGCCCTGCGCCCGCAGTTGACCTGGCTCTACCCGCACGGCCTTGTGCTCCCCGATCCGGTGACCGCCAACGCTCTCGGTCTGGCCCGCTATGCGCGTCGCGCCTTCTCCGGTTCTGTCGGATGACGCCGACTGACGGCAGGTGCTGGCAACTGCCGGCACTTGCCGTCAACTGGCAGCAGTTGATGGCACCCTCCTCCCCTGCATGGACTGCACCCATATAAAGGAAGGCGACTCTTGCAGCTCCCCTCTGCCAGCTCCACCACGAAGCTCTGTCTGCGGCTCCATCCCGACCGCGACGCCGACCTGATTGCCTGGCTGGAAACGCTTGCCGGCCTTCCCTTCGGCAACAAGGGCGAAGCAGTCAAGGTCGCCCTGCGCCGGGGCATCAACATGGAAGAGGAATCGCAGCCTGCTGCAGCGGCTGAGCTGCTGGCCCAGTTGCGGACCGTGGTGGAGGCGGCTGTCACCTCTGCCCTGGCCGATGCGCAGGTTGTGAAGTACGCCACAACACCGATGACGCCAACTTCGGAGACCGATGTCCTGCTCGATGCCCTTGGCAAGGACCTGACCCTATGAGCACCCCCACGCCCGACCCCGGGCCTGAATCTCAGTCCGATCCCTACCTGCACCAGCTCACCGGCACCGTGCTCGCCATCTACTACCGTCAGTACTTCCGGCGCAGCCTGCAGAGCCTCCTGCGCCCCGGCGACTTCGTCCTGGCGCTGGCTGCCGACCTGGAAGCCCGCAGCCTCACGGTCCAAAAGGCCCCCTTCGCCAACGCCGACCTGCTGGTGGCCGAGGTCGTGCCGGTGCGGGTACTGAAAGAGCGCTGGATCACGCCCGCTCACGAGGATGCGATGACCTCCCTTCTGCGCCGCCGCAGCCTCCCGGTGGGCCTCATCCTGAACTTCGGCAGCCGCACCCCGACGCTGCGCCGTATCTGGAAGCCGCCGTAGTCACTTCGCCCCTCTCACCTCCACCGCCCCCAGAAAAAGCAAAACCGCTGCGCCAACAGCGGTTCGCCCGGGGTGTTCGCCGCCACGGCAGCGCTACCACCCACCTAAGTAACTTGAGTGAGATGGTAGCGCACCGCAGCGGACCTGTCAATTCGCCCACAAGGTGAACCAGACCTCTGCTGCCTCCGAACCGAGGCGGCCCACCGCTCCCGCAAAGAACGCTGCCATGTCAATGCCCTCCCAGCCGCACCCGTGCGCCGATGCCCGCATCCAGGGCCGCTTCTGGATCGAGGACGCCGTCATCGACCGCTACGGCCCCCACATCGGCGCCATCGGCGTCGCCGTCTATGCCTACCTCGCCCGCCGCGCCGACAGGCAGGGCGTGTGCTTCCCCTCCTACCAGACCGTCGCCCAACAGCTCAACCTCAGCCGCCGCACCGTGATCACCTACGTCCGCCTCCTGGAACAGCACGGTCTCCTGGTTGCCGCCACCCGTGGCGCTCCCAAGGGACGCCGTGCCAATGCCTACCGTCTGGTCAGTATGTCGCCAGCCGAAAATGGTGCAGCAGTTGCACCAGCTCAGCACGATCACCGGGGTGGTGCAGCAGGATCACCGTTTGCGTCCGCCAACAGCCGTCCGAATGGTGCAACAGTTTCACCCGTGCAGCACGATCACCAGGGTGGTGCAGCAGGATCACCGTCTGCGTCCGCCAATGGCCGTCCGAATGGTGCAGCAGTTGCACCGATGCAGCACGAACACCAGGGTGGTGCAGCAGGATCACCGTTTGTGCCCGCCGACCTCCGCCAGAATGGTGCAGCAGTTTCACCATTGCAGCACGATCACCAGGGTGGTGCAGCAGATTCACCATCTGCGTCCGCCAATGGCCGCCAGAATGGTGCAGCAGTTGCACCGGTGCAGCACGATCACCAGGGTGGTGCAACAGGCTCACCGTTTGCACCCGCCAACGGCAGTCAGAACGGTGCAGCAGTTGCACCAGTGCAGCACGTTCACCAGGATGGTGCAGCAGTTTCACCAGGAATGGTGCAGCACGATCACCAGGGTGGTGCAGCACTTGCACCCGAAGGAAACACACTGACGGAAACACAAGAGAAGGAAACCCAGGTGAAGGAGAAGAAGAATGGCGCGTTGCCGATGGAAGATGCCGGCATCGAGACGGACCCTTCCATCACTTCGTCAGCGGTTGGCGGCATCACACCCACTCAGGACAAGACGTCCGCACACTTCACGGCCGCCGAGCTGACCGGTACCGACGAGGCCGCCATGATGGCCGCCCTCTGTCACGTCACCGGTAAGGACGCCGCCCTGCTGCGGGAAGCCAAACGCCGGGAGTACACCCAGGCCGCCGACCGTCTGCGGGAGCGTGATTTTACCGCCGAGGACGTGCGGGACTTCGCTGACTACTGGCGGCAGGCCCACCCCATCGGCAGCAAGAAACCCAACGCCGGCTACCCCCACCTGGTCCAGGTTCTTGAAGACTTGGCCGGCGCTCTGCCCTGGATTCAGGACCAGCGCCGCCGTCATGAACAGGAGGAAGCCTGGCAGGAGGATGTACGGGGCTGTCTGCCAGGCAAGGCGCCGAGAATGGAGATAGACCCGCAGGCCCGGTTGCTCTGGGACCGCATCCGGGACGAGCTGACCCTGCGTCTGCCGACGCCGGCCATCCAGGCCGACCTGCACCGGGCCAGGCCCATTTCGCTCAGCGACAGCGCCCTCCTGGTCGAGCTGCCCAGCGACGCCACGGCAGAGTGGTGGCGGCTGCGCCTGCAGCGCCCCGTGACCGAAGCACTCGCCCGCATCATTGACCATCCCCTCACCGTGACCTTTACCGGTCCCACCATCCGCCCAACTTCAACCCAATGGAGCCCATCATGAAGACCCTCCTGTACATTGCCTTCTCGTTCCTGGTCTTAAGCGCCGGCGCCCACCCAGCGATCGCTGCCGGTCAAACGCCGATGTCCGCACTGGTCAGCGCTGTCGCCACGCCGACTCCGGCGACCGTGCTCGTGTCGGTAGACGTCCTCAACCTGCGCGCCGGACCCGGTATAGAGCACCCGATCCTAACCAGCCTCACCCGCAACACCCGGCTTGAGGTCACCGATCGTAGCCAGGACGGCGCCTGGCTGGCGATCCAGACCGGCTCCCGCTCCGGCTGGGTGGCGGCGCGCTATGTCAAACCGCTTTCGGCAATAAGTGTTCCCGCACAGGTTGCCACCACAGCGCATGTCCCGATCCCCACACCGACGCCCGCGCCCCAAAGGCTGGATACCGTCGTGCTCGGGACCGATACCACCTGGCCGGTGCGGGCGACCCACGTCATCGGCTGGGGCTACGAGTTCGTCGATGCCAGCCAGGGCTACGACTGGGTGCTGCATCGGGACGTCTACGGCCAGGTGGCCCATGCCTTCTGGGGCGCCAGGCTCTACGACCGTCACCCGCACGGCATCCGCCTGACCCTCATCGACCCCGTCTGGGAAGACGGCTGCCCCAGCCCCGTGGCGCCCGTCCCTCTCGTCGCCGGAAGTCGCTGCCTGCTGGAAGGCTTCGGCGACGGCGAGGAAGCGATGATGTATGCCGGCTGCGCCGTGGACACCGACCACATGTATGACCCGCAGGAGTGTTTCGTCACGATCACCGCCGACGGGCCGCACGTGACTGATGCCGTGGTGGCCGCCACGATCACGGCCCAGAACATGTTGGTCGACGGCTATGCCGCCCGCACACCCGACTTCAGCCGGCCGCCGTTCACACCGCTGCTGGGCGAGGCCTATCGGGAAGGTGACCAGTGGCGATGGCGGCAGCCTTATCTGCGGATAGCTCCGCCGCAGTAGGACCTGCCGTGGCAGAGGCTTGGCCGACTGCGGCCACTTCACCACATGGACCATGTCATGCACCCAAGATGAAGTAACTAAAGTATAATACTAATGTTACTCTATCCAGGAGCGTTCCCTATGGATTTCGTTGGCCGTAAGCAGGAGCTTGCCCTCCTCGACAGTCTCTACAACCGCTCCGGCGCCCAGTTCCTGGTGCTCTACGGACGCCGTCGCGTGGGCAAAACACGCCTGATCACGCATTGGCTCTCCCGCCTGCAAGGGCCCCATCTGTACTGGATGGCGACTCAGACCACTGCCACCAACCAGCTCCGCAAGTTCTCCCAGGCGCTCTTTGGCTTCCTCCATCCCGGCGTCCATCTCGACCCCACCTTCTCCTATGCCTCCTGGGAAGCCGCTTTTGCCGAGGTGGCTCGCGCTGGCCAGACGCAGCGCCTGGTATTGGTGCTGGACGAGTTCACCTACGCCATGCAGGCGGATCCGGAAGTCCCCAGCCTGATCCAGAAAGCCTGGGACCACTTTCTGAGCAACTCCAACCTGTTCCTGATCGTGACCGGCTCACAAGCCGGCATCATCCAGCGGGCCATGTTGGACTACCAGTCTCCTCTCTATGGTCGCGCCACCGCCCGCCTCAAGCTGCAGCCGCTATCCTTCGGCGCTCTCAGCGAGATGCTGCCTTCTTTCTCGGCAGAACAGCGGGTGGCCGTCTATGCCATTACTGGCGGCATCCCCGCCTATGCCAACCTCTTCGACGACCATCTGACCCTCCTGGCCAACCTCCAGGAGCGCATCGTGACCCCGGCCAACGTGATGCTCAGCGATGCCGCCTTCCTGCTGCAAGAGCAATTGGACGAGCCGCGCAACTACATGGCGGTCATTGAGGCCATTGCCGCCGGCTATCACAAACTCAGCGACATTGCCCTCATGGCCGGCATCGAACGCACCAACCTGAGCAAGTACCTGTCCGTTCTGCGTGAGCTGGGCTATGTCGAGCGTCATGTGCCGGCCACCGTGCGCGACCCCGACCAGAGCAAACAAGGGCGCTATGTGATTGCCGACTCCTATCTCCGCTTCTACTACCGCTTTCTGGCGCCGAACCTCGACGCCATCGAGAGCGGCCGCACCCGTCAAGCTCTGTCCCTCCTGCACGATCACCTTCTTGACTTCATTGGCACCCACACGTGGGAAGAGTTGTGCCGGGAGTGGGTGGGGATCAAAGCAGAGATGGGCGAGCTGTTCTTCCTGCCGGAACGCATCGGCAGCTTCTGGTCGCAGTCAGCCCAAGTCGATGTGGTGGCGGTGAACTGGCGGACTCATGACCTCTTGCTGGGCGAGTGCAAGTGGAGTCCCCGCCCTGTGGACGTAGATGTACTGAATAGGCTCACTGCAAAGGCGTCGAAGGTGCTGCCGGGCGACAGCGACTGGCGCCGTGGCTACGCCTTCTTCACTCGCCAACAATTCACACCGGAAGCAGAGCGCTATGCCGGAGAACTGAAGGCTCAGCTTGTGACACTTCCACAACTGGAAGCCGATTTCCGGCGCTGGTTGAATCGTTGACACCACCGCCTGCGCTATCGGTCCGGCAACTGTGCGTGTGTTGTTGGCTGCGATTTGGCCTTTCATGGGTTTCGACTTGCGACGTGAAGTGGCGATCAGCACCTCGACCGCGGTTATGCTACTCTGGGTTTGACTGATCGGCTGGACGGTCGCATTTATATCATGCAGGGGCCTCCCAACGGACACGGTTGGCAACGCCCCCTGGATTTGCAGGGGTTCCTCAGCCCCGTTTGCTACGCAGTAATGCCGTCTTCCCTGCAGTACGGTGGATCGGCGGTGGGTCAAACCGGCCACCATTGCCTGTCTCCAGTTCCGGTAGCGTTGACTTTCTCGCCCTTGACGTTGGTGTTCATGTACGCCAATCGCAAATTCTTGTGCGAATGAAAGAGGTAGAAATCCTGTTTCTGCTCACACTCGCCACAGCTGCCGTACCTGATTTACGCATGGAGATCCTGTTTCCGCATCCCACGGTGGATGCATTCCGGATTCCAACAGGCCTGCGCTTCCGCCACGAACTACTCCTTGCGTCCCCGTTTGCCTTTCACCTTTAACCACAGACGTGGCAACTCCCACTTCCGCACCACCCGCTCACACCGACTGGTGTGCGGCTGCCGACAGTAGGGGCAGCCTTCGGAGAGCGTCCGCTCCCGCAACTACCGAACCTTCTGGGCCGGTTCACCCTTCTATCCTTTGGTCCGCCATAGCTTCCAGTACTGACACAACCGCACCAGCGCCAAGATGCTGCTCGCGAATACCGTGCTCAGGCCACTCTCGCGCTTCTCCGCGGTTGGCAATCCGCCCGTCGTCAAAATTGCCTAATGCCAGTAGTGCCAGCACCTTGCGTCTCTGGAACCACTGGACTTCGTGGCAGTGCCCGTGCGCCGAGTAGCCCTGCTCAAAATCACGGACTTGCCTACTGAAAACTTTCGAAAGGCCCTGCCACACAGAAGGGTTGCTTGCGTAGACCCGGTCGGAGACGTACAATCACAGCGTATCTAGAAGCAAGCTGGGTGACGTGCCCAGAGGGAAATTGCGGATAAGTAGCTCCTTCCTAAGGACGGGACGCCGGCATGTCCGAATCCGAAGTGAACAAGCGCCAGACGATTGGCTGGCTCACAAAATCCCTGGTGGAGGCGCAGCGCTCTTCGTTATCCTGGGAATTCATGACCGAACTCGCTGAAGAGAAGGACATCAACCTGCTCACGGTAGTGGGGCGAATGCTGAAATCCCCAATCGGATATGAAGCGCAAGCCAACATTCTGTACGACCTTGTCAATCCGTCGAATGTTGACGGGCTGGTCGTGACCGGGGGCATAGGCCACTACGTTGACGAAGAGGAGCTGCAACGTTTCTGTCAGTGTTTCAACTCCCTGCCCCAAGTCAGTCTGGAAGTGCTGCTGAATGGCATCCCAAGTATCATCACGGATTTCTACTCCGGAATCTGTGCGCTAATGCAACACCTGGTGAAGAACCACGGCCGTCGACGGATCGCCTTCATCCGCGGTCCATCTGACTCCAAGACAGGCGAAGACCGCTATAGGGCCTATCTGGACAGTCTCGCGCGGTGGGGATTGCCGGTCGATTTCGACCTGGTTGCCCAAGGCACCTTCTTCGCACCCTCTGGCGCCGATGCCGTTCGCCTGCTGGTGGATGAGCGCAAGGTGCCATTTGATGCCCTCGTCGCGGCGAACGACGAGATGGCGATCGACGCCTTGCAGGCGCTGCAAGCACGCGGGATTCGCGTGCCCGACGAGGTGGCTGTCACCGGCTTCGACAATCTCGAGATAGCTCGCTCGATAATTCCCCCATTGACGACAGTAGAACTTCCTGCGCACCAAGTAGTTCGTCTGGCGACGGAAATAGTGCTGGCGTCGCTCCGTGGCGAAGAGGTACCTGCTCGGACTGATATCCATGCTGAGGTGATCGTTCGCCAATCATGCGGATGCCAATCCGCAGCCATGGTGATGGCAGAGGCGCCTTCAGGAGGCCAAGAGATGCCACCGACACTCGTAGGAAAGGCATCGGACTGGCTCTCGATTCTGGCGGAGCAGCGGCCGCGAATCCTGGAAGCGATGGTCACTGCTTCTGGTCCATCCACCGTATGGGATGATCCGAGCGTGCTCGACGACCTGTGGGAGGCATTCGTCCACGATCTGCGGGAGGATGGCGAAGGAGGATTCTGTCCCACCCTGGAAAGACTGATTCACCTGCCATTCGCTGCCGGGATTGAACCATCATGCTGGCAGGGCGTGCTGTCCGCCCACCGCCGCCATGTGCGCCCTCTTCTGGGCGACTCTGCGATCGCCCTTCGGGCGGAGAATCTCTGGCAGCGCGGGAGGGTGCTCCTTGCCGAAGCAGCTCTTAACCTCGAAGCGCAGCAACAGGTTCTGAGAAATCAACTGGATGCAACACTGCAGTCAGTGGGAGAAAGCCTCATTACTACGTTTGATGTCACCGGCCTGATGGCCAGCGTCGTGCGAGAACTTCCTCGCCTGCACATCCCAGCCGTCTATATTGCCCTTTACGAAGACAACGAGCCGATATCAGGTTACTCGCGTCTAGTTCTTGCCTACAATGAGAATGGACGCTTGCCGATCGAGCCAGAAGGTCTTCTGTTCCATACACGGGAGATCCTGCCGGCCGAAGTCCTCCCCAAAGGCCGAAGGCACAGCCATGTCGTCTTTCCGCTGAGCTTCCATGAGGAACGCCTGGGTTTGGTCGTGTACGAGGTAGGTCCGCGTAACGGGGTTATCTACGAAACTCTGAGTCTTCAGTTGAGTAGCGCCCTCAAAGGCGCACTCCTGGTCGATGAAGCACTACAGGCAAAACAGACGGCGTTGCAGGCGAAAGCGCTGGCTGAACGTGCTGACAAGATCAAGACCCGACTGCTCGCCAACGTGACCCATGAACTGCGCACTCCCCTGAACGTCATTTCGGGCTATAGCCACATGACTCTCCTTGACCCGAACCCGTATCATGTGGACCTGCCTGCTAGCCTACGCAACGATCTTGGGCACATCCAAAGCTCTGCCCAACATCTGTCGCGCCTGATCAACGATCTACTGGATCTCTCACGCGCCGAAATCGGTGAGCTAGATCTCTTTCCCGAGCCCGTGGCCCCGCGCGCGTTGCTTGAACAGGCTTTTCACGCCATAGCGGACAGCGTCGGCGCCACTCCCGCGCTGCAGTGGCGACTGGACTTACCTCAACGGCTGCCGACTATTCAGGGTGACCCTACTCGTTTGCGACAAATCGTCCTGAATCTTCTCAGCAATGCCTCCAAGTTCACCGAGGCGGGCGAAATCGTTCTTGGGGCTGAAGTCACACCCCCACACCTCCACTTGTGGGTCAGAGATACGGGCTATGGCATACCAGTCGACCGCCAGGAACACATCTTCGAACCTTTCTTCACCGAGGGCTACAGTAACCAGCGCCCCAATGGAATCGGTTTGGGGCTGACCATCACCCGGCAACTGGTTGCCTTGCATGGCGGGTCGCTCTCACTGGAAAGCCAACCGGACCAGGGGAGTACGTTTCACGTCTACCTGCCACTGCCCAATCTGAGTGGCCGCATGCTTCCGTTACCCTTGTCTGAGACTGGCCATCGCCGACCAATACTCCTATTCATTTCCTCAATGGACGCGCCATCTGATGAAGTGGCGGTTCTGACGAAGCGCGCGAACTGGGAGGTGCGAAGGGTCTCCTCGCTATCAGATCTACGTGCCGCGCTCACAGAGGCTCACCCGGCTGCCCTGGCCTGGGACCTGACACACGCCCGACCCGGAGATTGGGCGATCATCCAGCAGATCCGGAGCCATCCGCATTTGTGCCAAATCCCATTCATGCTGTTTCGTGAGAGCACAGTGGAGAAAACGACGTCGACCACCACAATGACGAGCCTTCTCCTCAAGCCCATGAGTTCCCAGACGCTGACCGACCTCATCGAGTCACTTCAGCCTACTTCGATCGGCGGAACTATTCTTATCGTCGATGATGATCCCCAGGCACGAGAGGTGTATTTCCGCTTCATTTCCGAAAGGTTCCCGGGTTTCCCTGTGGCAATAGTTGAAGATGGCAGTATCGCCCTTGACTGGCTAGAGCGGGAAACACCGGGCCTAGTGCTCCTGGACCTGTCCATGCCAATGGTCGATGGCTTCGCGGTCCTGGAACATCTACGGGCAAACCCACGCACTCGCGCGGTCCCGGTGTTTGTGCTCACGGGGCGGCTGCTGAGCTATGAGGACGTCCAACGTCTTGACTACAGCCAGGTCATCCTCCAATTCAAGCAGGTCATGTCGGACGAAGAGACCGTAGCCAATCTGCAGCGGGCCTTCGCCGGCACAGGGATGATGCCTCAACCGACCAGTCACCTGGTGAAGAAGGCGCTGGCCTATGTGCAGCACAACTACGCCCGCACCCTCTCACGACCGGAAATCGCTGCCGCCGTTGGTGTGAGCGAGGACTATCTTAGTCGCATCTTCACCAACGAAACGGGACTTTCGCCTTGGGTGTATCTGAATCGTTACCGTGTGCAGCAAGCCAAACGCCTTTTGCGTGAGTCAGACAGATCCATCACCTGGATTGCTGCTCAGGTCGGTTTCGAAGACCCGGCATATTTCAGCAGGGTATTTCGAAGCATTGAGGGGTGTTCCCCGCGCGCGTATCGCACCCCCTGACGGAATCGTAGTGTTCGGTTGCTGGGCCGCAGCCAGACAAAGAGTGTCGCTACTGCGCCAAAGGGTCGGGCTTGTGCGCGAATTCGACGAGGGGTGATTCTGGGGGTGTTGGGCGCGAACCAGCGCGGCCACCGCCAGGCGCGAGGCTCTGCAAAACCAGACAATTGCCACCAGGCGCCGCCATGGACTCGCAATCGGGCTTGCACGGGCAGGACAAATAAACCCCGCCCGAAGAGGACGTATTTGTCCAAGTCGTTGGACGCTTTTCTCCTGTCCTCTTGCCGTGATCTGTCCTACAATGCAATCGAAAGGCTTGTTGAGCGGCACCGAGGATTCTCGGAGTACCGGAGTGCTGGAAACTGCGAATGACGATGGAAAGACGCCGCCGGCTGTCACTCTTGCTGGATAAGCAACCCCACCTCAGCATCGCTGAGATGGCGGCAATTCTGGCGATATCACAGCGTACCTTGCGTCGCGATCTCAACGCACTGACTCTCGACAACCCATCCCTTCGCATTGATGGCGACGCAATCTACTTTGATAGGCCCAGTACAAACCATGACGAAGGCTCGTTCTTTCTCCACTCGCAAGTCAATGGAAATGCGAAGCGATCCATCGCGCGCTGGGCCGCTGACCTGGTCAACGATGGCGACACGATCTTCATGGATGCCAGCACGACCGTCTACCACATGGTCCCTTTTCTGGCGGAACGCCGTAACCTAGTAATTCTCACCAACGGGCTTGAAACGGGTCGTTGCCTGGCTGCGAACACATCAAACACGGTTCTGCTGATTGGGGGTGTCGTACGACCAGACGGGTACTCAGTGTTCGGCCCGCTGTATGAGCCTGTCGTGCGCAACCGTCATATCACAGCCGCCTTTCTCTCTTGCAAGGGTTTTTCGCTCGCCGCCGGGCTGACAGAGGCGGACGCCAACGAAGCGGCAATGAAGAGCCAGTTGGTAGGCCTGGCCCAATCCACCGTTGCGCTGATCGACTGCAGTAAATTCGGCCGGGTCTACCAGGCGCCCTTTGCCAGGGCTGGCCAGGTGACGCATATCTTCAGCGACGACCGCTTGGAGCCCTATTGGGCCCAACAGGTACAGGAAGCATCGATTGTTCTCACGTTGTGCCATCCCTCCTCGTAGACGGAAACATGGTTGACCAGGCGTACAGACGCGCTGATTTCAGCAAGCTCCGCGAAACGAAATACGGCATTGGCTTTCATTGGACCACCTGGACGGCACCCAGGACTGGGAAGCCCGCACCCTTCGAGGACGCCGTTGATACCTTCGATGTGAGTGCATTCGTCCGCCAGGCCGTTGAGGCCGGTGCGGGGCACGTCGTGTTTACCACGACGCACGCGATGCACCATTTGCCGGTCCCAAACCCCGTCGTCGACGCCCTGATCCCCAGCAGGACCTGCAGGCGTGACCTGATCATGGAGATCGCGGACGGCCTTCTAGCGGAAGGTATCCTGCTGGTTCTCTATTACAACTTCGGAGTCTATTCGGGGGACCAGGCCTGGAGCGAGGCGAGTGGGCTCTTGCGCGACGACAAGACGGCCTTCTTTGCCAATTGTCAGAACATCCTCAGATGGATGGGCGAGCACTACGGAGAGAAGGCGGCCGCATTCTGGTTCGACGTGGGACTCGAAGCGTTCGCCGAGACGCCATTTGCAGCGGTCACGTCCGCGGCCAAGGCCGGGAATCCTGACCGGCTCGTCTGTTACAACCCCGCCGTCGAGAAGACGGACCTGGTCACGCCGTACCAGGACTATTGGGCGGGCGAGATTTGCCGGCTCAACTATTTGCCCCGCGGCCCGCTCACACCCGGCGGGCTGCCCTGGTATTCGTTTACATCGTGGCACCCGGACATGCGCTACCAGGCTGCCGGCACCTGGGGCATGGACCTTGCGTCGCGTGATGAGGAGTGGCCCGCGCCCTGTACGTGCAGCGTCGCGGCCTATTTGCAGCGCTTCCAGGATCACGGCGGCGCGGTCGCGTTCAACCTGCTGTGCTACCAGGATGGAACCGCCTACGAACCCGATCTTCGGGTGATGCGTGAGATCAAGCGGCTGTTCAGATGAGGGCAACCAAACCCCAAGGAGGTGTAGCAGATCGATTTCGCTCGATGATTCCATCGCCCGTTTTTGTCGCAACCTCAACTAACCTCAAAAGGAGGATACTATGTCCCGGAAGTTCTTCGTTGTGTTCGCTTTGCTGACGGCAGTGGCGCTCTTGGCCGCCTGTGCTACGGCTCCTGCTGAGCCACAGGTCGTCAAAGAGACCGTGGTGGTTAAGGAGACTGTGCCGGTCAAGGAAACCGTGGTGGTCAAAGAAACCAGCGTTGTCGAGAAGACAACAAAGGAGACAGTGGTTGTCACCGCCACGCCGGCCGCCCCCGTCGAGGAGAAATCCGACGTGCAAGAGCTGCGCGTCATCGAGATGGCGGACTGGAACAGCGCGTTCCGCATCAACCCGCTCCAGTTCGGTTCGGGCGGCGCGGCAGGGCTGATGTGGATGCGTATGGCCGGCATGAATGACAAGTTCGAAGCCGTGGACACGCCGATGGCCCTGGCCAAGTCGTGGGACTTCAACCCGGACCGGACGTCCATTACCATCAAGCTGAAGGAGGGCCTGAAGTTCTCAGACGGCTCGCCGATCACGGCCAAGGAGGCGGCCTGGTCGTTGGGCTACCTGATCATGACCGGCCATCCCGACCTGAAGACCAAGTTCTCCGGTTCGCAGGCCACGCGCTACTTTCCGGCGCTCAAGGGCGCCCAGGATGTGTTCGACGGCAAGATCAAGGCCGACGAGTTCGGCGCAGCGATGGTGGAAGGCATCAAAGTCATCGATGACTATACCATTCAGCTTGACTTCACACAGCCTGTCATGACGCTGACCGTCGAGCCGCTGCAGTTCTGGCCGATCATGAAGCCCGAATCGGTCATGGCCGGCAAGGACAAGAACTACGGCCCGGACGCGTACTGGACGACCGAAAAGAACGTCGCGAGTTCAGGCCCCTTCATGTTGGAATCCTTTTCCTCTGGTAACGGCTTTACCATGGTCCCGAACCCCAATTGGGCTGGCAAGAAGCCGGTGCTGAGCAAGATCCTCGTCACGCTCATGTCGGACTACTCCACCGCACTCTCCGCGTTTGAGAACAAAGAAGCCGACGCGGTGATGATGGCGCTGGGGCCGGAGGACGCCAAGGCGGCCGAAAGCTCGGAGTTCCTGAAGGCCAGCATGAAGCCCGCGACGGGCTACGACCTTGAACATCTCTTGATAACAGCGTTCAAGCCCATGGAGGATGTCAACGTCCGTCGCGCAATCGCGATGGCAATCGACAAGCAGGCGCTGGTCGACGTACTGGGCGGCGGTCAGGGCCAGACCGGCTACACCAAGTTGGATTACCATCACATTCCGTTCTCAGTGCCGACCTGCAACGACCAGTTCGCCAAGGTCGTCCCGCTCAAATACGATCCGGAGGCGGCCAAGGCTGAGCTTGCAAAGTCGCCTTATGCGGAGACGATCAAGGACATGGAGCTGAACACGACACTCGGCATGTGGGGCGAGCCGGTCTCGATGAACCTCGTCGAGATGCAGGCCATCCAGAAGATGCTGAAGGACAACCTTGGCATCAACTTGACCATCCACCAGGAGCCGATGGCCGACTACACCAAGCCCACCTACCCGACGCATATGTGGCCGAATTCGCAGGGCGAGCACACCATGGACGTGTACACGTACATGAACAACCTGGTCCCGCTCTCCAAACCGCTGCCCGCGGACGAGAAGCAGATGACCATGCTCAACCTGCCCTACGTGCCCGAGCTGGTGGCGAAGATGAAGGAAGCTGGGGAGCAGACTGACCAGGCGATGCTGTGCGAGAAGCTCGCCGAGGCGCAGCAGTTGTGGGTCGATAACGTCTTCTCGCTCGACCTGTTCGTCGGCACGACCTACCGGCTCGAAGCGCCGTGGGTGAAGAACCTGAACCTCTACGGTCCGGCCCGCCCGTCCGTTAGCCAGATGGAAGGGCAGGACATCGCTGAGACCGTCATCCTGAAGCACTAACCAGTCCCAGCGCCAGCTTGTAGTGCAGGTTGCCAACTTGCACTACAAGCTGGCGTTCTCCAGGAGAAGAGCGCCATGCTCCGCTATCTCGTCCGGCGAATCCTCAGTATGATTCCATTGCTCATCGTCGTCACTGCTTTCACCTTCATCGTGGGCCAGTACGGCGCGGGCGACCTGGCGGCGTATCTGACCGGGACGCGCGGCGATCCCTCCAAGGGGTTCGACACTGAGCTGTACCAGCAGTTCCGCCAGGAGCTGGGCATGGACGACCCGATATATGTTCGTTACGGCCATTGGCTGTGGAACGCCCTGCACGGGGACCTTGGGAAGTCTTATGTGATGATGGGCGACCCGCCTGTCGCTTACCTGATCAAGAACGCGGTCCCGCAGTCGCTCCAGTTGTGCCTCGCAGCGCTCTTCATTGTCACGATTATCGGGGTGCCGTTAGGCATTGTCGCCGCGGTTTTCAGCAACGGCGTGCTGGACCGGGTGTTCGTTAGCGGCTCGTCGGTCTTATCCTCTATTCCGTCTTTCGTCCTCGCGCCAGTCGCGATCATCATCGTGGTGGTAAGGCTCCACCTGTTGCCCTCGGTCGGCGTCGGCTGGCACGGTCTGTTCGCCAAGGAAACCATCCTGCCCGCATTCTGCCTGGCGATGGTCGGTCTGCTCAACGTCGTCCGCACGACGCGCGTCGCGATCCTCGAGGTGCTCTCGCAGGAATACGTCCGTGCGGCTCGCGCGCGCGGCCTATCGGAGCGCCTGGTGATCATCAAGCATGTCGTCCGCAACGCGGCACTGCCCGTTGTAACGGTAATCGGCATGACGGGAGCCGGACTCCTCGGCGCGACGGTGTTCATCGAGCAGATTTTCAACATCCAGGGCTTCGGCATGATGGTGAGTAAGGGCCTGCAGCGCGGCGATGTCATGACGGTGACTGGCGCCGTGCTGGTATCCACTGTCATCGTGATGCTTTTCAGCCTGCTGGTTGACTTGCTGTACGGTATCATCGACCCGCGCGTCCGGTTGACAAGGTGACACTGTGGATAGCCCGAGTCTAGCCCCAACGAGCATCATCCAGGGCAACGGGCGTGGCGGCCCGCCGGCTGGCGCGGGTGTGCTCCGAGCCACAAAGCCTCGCAGCTTTTGGGACGACGCGTGGTACAGGTTCCGCCATAACTGGGCGGGCATGGCCGGCCTTGCTATATTCGTCCTGCTCTGTCTGGTCGCTATCTTCGCCAAACAGATCGCCCCGTACGGCTATCTTGACCAGGACTGGACAGCGATCCTGAAGCCGCCTTCTGCCACCCACATCATGGGCACCGACGATCTTGGCAGGGATGTCTTCAGCAGGGTGCTCATGGGTGGCCGCACGGCCCTTATGGTTGCCACATTCATCAGCCTCATCGGCGCGATCGTCGGCCTGCTCGTGGGCGCCTTCAGCGCGTTTGCTGGCGGCAAGGTGGATGCGGTCGTCGTCTGGATCATTGATGGCCTAATGACGTTCCCAACCATCTGGCTTGCTGCATTTGTCAGCGTCTCGACCGCGCCGGCCCTCAAAAACTTGGCCGCGTCGCTCTACAGCGTGACGCATTGGGCATTCCTCAAAAACGAAGTCATGATCAGCTATGCCGTGGTCGTGTTCGCCATCGGCATGATCAACTGGACATGGCCAGCCCGACTCGTCCGCAGCCAGGTGCTGTCTCTGCGAGAACGGGAGTTTATCGAGGCAACCCGGGCGCTTGGCGCTTCGGTACGATGGATCACCATGAAGCACCTGGTGCCGAATGTGCTCGGGTCGATGATCGTGCTGGTGACTCTCAGCTTTGGCAACGCCATGCTGTTCGAAGCATCGCTGAGCTACCTGGGCATTGGCATCCGACCGCCGGGGGCAAGTTGGGGCGCGATGATCTTTCAGGGCATGTCGAAGGTCCGGACACATCCCTACTTGGTGCTAGCGCCCGGCATTACGCTCGCCGTTGTGGTCCTGGCGCTTCAGTTCATGGGCGACGCGCTGAACGATGCCCTCAACCCCAAGAGCCGGAGTAAATAGGAAACGCGGGATGATGGAACTTCTGCCGCGCCGAGCGCCGTCTGGTGAAGAGTGCAGCGCCCGGCTGCTCCCGGTCATCGACGTGAGGAATCTGCAGGTGCGCTTCCCGACGCGGGACGGCGTCGTCACCGCGCTCGACGGATTGTCGATGCAGGTGATGCCGGGCGAAATCGTCGGCCTCGTCGGTGAATCAGGCTGCGGCAAATCAACCGCCGCGCTCTCCTTCATGCGCCTGATCCCACAGCCCGGCCGCATCACGGCCGGTGAGATCGTCCTGGATGGACAGGATATCCTGAAACTGAGTGACAGGGAAATGCGAGCCCTGCGCGGCCCCAGTGTTGCCATGATTTTCCAGGATGCGTTGACGGCGCTCGATCCTACGATGCCCGTTGGCAAGCAGATCGCGGAGCCACTCCAGCTCCACAAAGGACTGGCAGCAGCGGCAGCCCGTGCCCGGGCGATCGAGTTGTTCGGTCAGGTCGGCATCCCCGATCCCGAACGACGGTTTGGCCAGTATTCGCACCAGTTTTCCGGCGGCATGCGCCAGCGGGTGATGATTGCGGTGGCACTGTCATGCGGCCCCCGACTCCTCCTCGCCGACGAGCCGACGACGGCGCTGGATGTGACGGTGCAGCGTCAGATCCTGCGCCTCATCCGCCAACTGCGGGACACGTTGAACGCCGGAGTTGTCTTCATCACCCACGATGTCGGGGTGGTCGCGGAGTTGTGCACACGGGTGATTGTCATGTATGCGGGTCGGGCCGTTGAGGCGGGGCCGACCCAGGCGGTCTTCACCCATCCGACGCATCCCTACACTGCGGGCTTGCTCAGCTCGACGCTCGAACTCACCGGCGACCGTAGCCTGCCGCTGTACGCGATCCCAGGGCTTCCGCCCGAACTGATTGATCTGCCCGCCGGCTGCGCGTTCGCGCCCCGCTGCCCGCGTGCCGATCCTGAGTGCTGGAATGCTGCTCCCATCCTGGAGCCATCCGGCCCCCAGCAAAGCGTCGCCTGCTGGCGCTGGAAAGGAGATTGAGCGCATGGCCTGCCTGACCAAGAAAGAGCGGGTGCTGCGCACGGTGCGTTTTGAGGAGACCGACCGCGTTCCGCTCTATGACCTGATCATGAACGACGCGATCGTCGAGCACTACGCCGGCGAGCGCCTCACGGTCGCCAACGGCCACCGAGTGAAGGGCAGGGCGATCGGCTGCGTTCTCGATATGACCCGTATGCCCAACGGGCCGGCCCGACCGCGGCGCGAGCGCCAGGAGAACGGTATCGAGCTCCAGGTCGAGCGGTGGACGAGCTGGATCACAGTCCGGCCCTGGCAGGACACGGCCGGACTCATTGAGTGGATCCAGCGTGACATCCTGCGGGCAAACGCTCAGGTATACAATCGGGCGTACGCCGAACCGGTGCACGCGAGAATTCGCCGGCGGCAGGCGTACTTCGCCGCCGGCGATCCGACGGGCCGAAACGATCCAACGGTCCTCGTGCTGGAGAGCGGCGCCGGCCTGTCCGAGATGTACTGGTACGCGGGTATGGAGGATTTCGCGTACCTGATGGTCGACCAGCCGGCGCTTGTCGAGGCATGGCTCGACGCGCGCAACCATGCGGAGCTGCGCCGCGTCGCGGCCATTGCCAACCCGCGGCTGCTCCCGGTCGTGCTGACCTACGACGATATTGCGTACAAGAACGGGACGCTCTTTTCACCCGCATGGCTCCGGGAGTACTGGGTCCCGCGGCTCGCCCGGCTCGTCGACGCGTGGCACCAGCGCGACACGTACTGCCTGTTCCACTCCGACGGGCGCCTATGGCGCATCCTCGATGACCTGGTGGCTGCCGGGATCGATGGGCTGAACCCGCTGGAGGTGATGGCAGGGATGACCGTGGGTGAGGTGCGGCGGCGCTATCCGAAGCTGTTCCTCACGGGCGGCATCGACGTGAGCCAGCTTTTGGCATTCGGTACACCCGACGAGGTACGCGGGGCCTGCCGTCAGGCCATCGCCGAGGCGGGCGGCGGCGGCTATTTCCTCGGTTCCTCGACCGAGTTGCACGACGCGGTGCGGCTCGAGAATGCCATCGCCATGTTCGAGTGCGTGGAGGGGGACGCATGATCCAGGTTCGAGACGGTACCGCGCTGGACGACAGTCTCGTCATCCGCGCGCGAGGCTTGAAGACGTACTACCCTGGCCCGCACAAGGGCGCATGGCCGTGGTCTGGCCGGCTGACGGTCAAAGCGGTCGACGACGTGAGCCTGGACATCCGCCGTGGCCAGACGCTGGGACTCGTGGGCGAGTCCGGCTGCGGCAAGACGACGGTGGGGCGCTCGCTGCTCCAGCTCGTGCGTCCCACGGCCGGTGAGGTTTTCTTCGAGGGACAGGATCTATGCAAGCTCAAGGATGCCGAGCTCCATCCCCTCCGCAGGCGGATGCAGATCATCTTCCAGGATCCCTACGCGTCGCTGGACTCGCGCTGCACCATCGGCTTTACGATCAGCGAAGGCCTGCTCATCCACAAGCTCGTCCCGCCGGCCGAACTGCGCGACCGGGTGGCCGACCTGATGGTGACCGTCGGCCTCAACCCCGCCTTTGAGAACCGGTACCCGCACGAGTTCAGCGGCGGCCAACGCCAGAGGGTCGGCATTGCCCGCGCCCTGGCGACCAGCCCAACCTTTATCGTGGGCGACGAGCCCATCTCTGCGCTGGATGTCTCGATCCAGGCCCAGATCATCAATCTGCTGCGTACGCTCCGCGACAAGCTGAACTTGACCATGCTCTTCATCTCGCACGATCTGCGTGCTGTGCGTTACCTGAGCGACCAGGTCGCGGTGATGTACCTCGGTAAGGTGGCAGAGATGGCGTCGACCGACGAGCTCTTCGCCAACCCGCTACACCCATACACGCAGGCGCTGCTTGGCTCGGTGCCAAAGCCGAGTTGGAGCGGCGTTGAGATCGAGGCGCCAGCGCTCTCAGGCGACGTTCCCAGCCCGATCAACCCCCCGCGCGGCTGCTACTTCTCGACCCGTTGCCCGCGGGTCATGCCTAGATGTGGCGAAGCACAACCGGCCCTCGTGGAAGCCTCGCCGGGTCACAAGGTTGCCTGCTTTCTGATCAGTGCCGCGGCGAACCCAGTATGAGAAGCCCTGACAGCCCGAAGCCTCGTGTTGCCGATGTGAGGTTCGAGCACCGCCGGGGGGCACTCGGCCTGGGCGTCGATCGGCCGCGGATTTCCTGGACCGTTGAGGTTGGCCTGCCTGACTGGCGTCAGGCAGGCTACGAGATTCAAGCCCGGGGTCCCGACTGCCAACTGCTGGCAGAGACCGGTCCGGTCAAATCCGGCGAGTCGGTATTGGTCCCCTGGCCGTTCGAACCGCTCAGATCGCGCCAGCTAGTCGATGTGTGCGTCCGCACCTGGGGCATCGAGGGCCCGGCGTCCGACTGGTCCGAGCCATACCGGCTCGAGGCGGGCTTGCTCACCGCCGGTGACTGGAGTGCCTGCTTCATCACGCCGTGCTGGGATGAGGACACGAGCCGGTCGCAGCCGGGACCTTTGCTGCGCAAGGAATTCTCTGTCAGGCCAGGGATGACACACGCTCGGCTCTATGTGACAGCGCTAGGGGTCTTCGAAACCCAACTAAACGGCGAGGCCGTGGGCGACCATGTCATGGATCCGGGCTGGACCAGCTACGCTCACCGCCTTCGCTACCAAACCTTCGACGTGACGAGCCTCCTACATGAAGGATGCAACGTCTTCGGCGCCATGTTGGGCGATGGCTGGTATCGCGGCCGGCTGGGCTGGGATGGCGGACGTCGCAACTGTTACGGCGATAGGCTCGCGCTGCTGGCCCAGATTGAGATCGCGTATGCGGATGGCACGGCGCAGCGCGTTGTAACGGACGAGAGCTGGCGGGCCGTACGAGGCCCCATCCTGGCCAGCGACATCTACGACGGCGAAACCTACGATGCCCGCCTCGAACAGCCCGGGTGGTCGACGGCGGGCAGCGACGACGCATCATGGGCACCGGTGCTCGTTGTGCCAGGGGACCTGGCGACGTTGGTCGCGCCCGACACGCCGCCCGTGCGCCGTATCGAGACGCTGCGACCGGCCAGCGTGACCACCTCTCCGTCGGGCAGTACGATCATTGACTTCGGCCAGAACGTGGTCGGGCGTGTCCGGTTCACGGTTTCGGGCGAGGAGGGGCAGACCATCACGCTCCGTCACGCCGAAGTGCTTGAGGATGGTGAGCTGTGCATGCGGCCGCTGCGGACGGCGAAGGCCACCGACCGCTATATCTTGAAGGGGACCGGACAGGAGACCTGGGAGCCGCGCTTCACCTTCCACGGCTTCCGCTACGTCCAGATCGACGGCTGGCCGGGAACGCTTGCAGCCGAGGACATCAGCGCAATCGTGTGTCATTCGGACCTGGAGCGAACCGGGTGGTTCGAGAGCTCGGACCCGCTGCTCAACCGGTTCCACGAGAACACGGTCTGGAGCATGCGGGGAAATTTTCTGGACGTGCCCACGGACTGCCCCCAGCGGGACGAGCGCCTCGGCTGGACCGGTGATATCCAACTGTTCTCCCCCACTGCGTGTTTCCTCTACAACAGCGCAGGCTTTCTGTCATCCTGGCTGAGCGACCTGGCTGCAGATCAGGGCGCGGACGGCGCAGTTCCCTTCGTCGTCCCCAATATCCTGATGGTGCCGCCGGTCGGTGCTGCCGGCTGGGGAGAAGCGGCCGTGGTCATCCCCTGGATCTTGTATCAGCGATATGGCGACACTGGGATCCTTGCTGGTCAGTTCGACAGCATGCGGGCGTGGGTAGACCACTTGGCGCGGCTGAGCGGCGATGCTCTGCTATTGGACAGCGGCTTCCAGTTTGGTGACTGGCTCGACCCGGCCGCCCCGCCCGACGATCCCGCGGCCGCGCGCACCGATCCGTACCTGGTCGCCACGGCTTACTTTGCCCGCTCGGTCGGGCTGGTCGCCCGCGCCGCGCTCGTGCTAGGCCGAGACAAGGACTCGACCCATTACCAGACGCTTGCCGCAAAGGTACGGGATGCTTTTGCCCGCCAGTTCATCACGCCTGCTGGCCGGCTTCTGAGCGACACACCCACGGCCTACGCACTCGCCCTCCAGTTCGACCTGCTGTCCGACGCTGAGCAGCGCAGGCAGGCCGGCTTGCGGCTAGCTGCCTTGGTCCGTGCGAGCCGCTATCGGATCAGCACCGGGCTCCTGGGCACGCCCGTGATCTGCGATGCGCTCTGCCGCGCCGGACAGTATGAGACGGCGTTCCGGCTGTTCAACGAACGGCGGTGTCCCTCGTGGCTATACCCGGTGACGATGGGCGCCACAACCATCTGGGAGCGATGGGACAGCGTGCGTCCCGACGGCGCGATTAATCCCGGTGCCATGACTTCCTTCAACCACTACGCGCTGGGCTCGGTCGCTGACTGGCTTTATCGCACCGTCGGTGGCCTTGCCCCCGCGGAGCCCGGCTACCGTCGCCTTGCGATCCAGCCACGGCCCGGTGGAAACCTGACCCATGCCCAGGTTCGGCACCGCACGCCCTACGGGATGGCTGCGTGCAGGTGGCAGATCGAGGGCGAGTGCATCGAAGTCGAGATCCTGATTCCTCCAAATACGACGGCTACGGTGAACCTGCCCGGAAGCGACTCGGATCCGCTGGAGGTCGGCTCCGGCGCTCACTATTGGCATTACCCCTACCGCCGGTCTGACAGGCGACCCGCGCCTTCGCTCGACAGTACGCTCGACGACCTCTGTACCGACCCCCCAGCATGGAACGCCGTGCTGTCCTGGTTGCTTACCTATGCTCCGGGCCTCATGGGACAGGTCGTCACGACGCAGCGGACACGCGGCTTCGTGCCCTTGCGACAGATCCTGTCCTCGGCATCTCACCCGAGCGAACTCCTCGCGGTACTTCTCACTCAACTCGATGACCTCGGGGAGTAGCATGGATAACGAGGAGTTTCGCAACCCGGCGCAAGAGTACCGGGAGATCCCTTTCTGGTCGTGGAATGACCTGCTTGACCCGGACGAGCTCCGTCGACAGATCAGGTTGATGCGGGAGGGCGGCTGGGGGGGCTTCTTCATACATTCGCGCGCGGGCCTTCGCACGCCCTACATGGGGCCTGACTGGCTGGCCTGTGTGCGAGCGGCCGTTGATGAGGCCCGGTCGTACGGGCTACAAGCCTGGCTCTACGACGAAGACAAGTGGCCGAGCGGCTACGCGGGCGGCGCCAGCGTCACCGGCAACCCGGAGTACCGCGCGAAGCGCCTGGTCTGTAAGATTGACGCCCGGCCCAATCTCCTCGCGGAGCGCATCGCCACATTTCGGGCTCGGGAGATAGACGGGGTCCTGCAGGATATTTGCCCCGACCCGGCGCCGCGTCTCGCGCGCGAAGATGACAGGCTCATTCAATTCTATCCTTCCGTGATGGCGTTGGGGAACGAGATCTTCAATGACTATACCTACGTCGACTTGCTAAACGCTGATGCGGTCGCCGCCTTCCTCAATTCGACTCATGCCGTCTACGCGGGGGAGATCGGCGCCGAGTTCGGCCGGGTCGTTCCGGGCATCTTCACCGACGAGCCCTGCTTCCAGTTCCACCGCTACATCTACGGTGAATTCGGCTACCAGGCGGACGACCTGGCCGTGCCCTGGACAGGGGATCTCCCCGAGTTCTTTCGGGCTGCGAACGGCTATGACCTGCTGCCACACGTGCCGTGCTTGTTTTTCGACGCAGGCGACTACCACAAGGTGCGCTACGACTTCTATCGCACGGTCACGCGCATGTTCGTCGAGCGGTTCACGAAGCAGGTGTACCGATGGTGCAAGCAGCACGGGCTACAGTTCACCGGCCACTTCATGGGCGAGGACACGCTGCTCTGGCAGATCCCATGGGTCGGGGCCGTCATGCCCCACCTCGCCTTGATGAACATCCCCGGCATCGATAAGCTGGGCCGTAGTGTCAACGACTTCGACGCTGGTATGGTGCTCACCCTCAAGCAATTGGACAGCATCGCCTGCCAGACGGGGAAGCGGCGCGCCCTGTGCGAGAACTACGGCTGTTCGGGTCAGAACTTCAGCCACGCCGGTCGGAAATGGATCGGTGACTGGGCGTACGTTCTCGGCGTCAACCTGAACAATCCGCACATGGCCCTATACAGCATGGCGGGAGAGCGCAAGCGGGATTGCCCGCCTAACCTGTTCTTCCAGCAGCCCTGGTGGCCAGAGAACCGACTCATTTCCGACTATTTCGCCCGCCTCAGCTACTTGCTGAGCATGGGAGATCGAAGAGTCGACATTCTCGTCATCCACCCCATCAGCAGCGCCTGGGCGGCATACCGACCAGGCGCCGCAGCTCCCGTCATCCGCCTGGACCAGGCCCTGAATGGCCTGCTGCTGCAGCTGATGCAATTGCAGCGTGATTTCCACTTGGGCGATGAGCAGCTCATGGAAAGAGGCGAACCCTGCGAAGCCCATGTGACGATCGACGAAAATGGCCCCAGGTTTGTAGTTGGCCGAATGGCCTATCGACTTATCATCGTACCGCCGTCTATCACCCTGTCACAGAACACCAGCCGGCTATTGGCCGAGTTTGCTGCCGCAGGCGGCAAGGTCCTGGTGCAGGAGCCGCTGCCGACACTGATTGATGGTCGCGAGCCGGTTGCACCTGTGCTGCCGGACAATGCCATTGTCACCTCGAATGGGAACCTCTCTGACGCCCTGGATCAACATCTCCCCTTTGATGTGCGGATCGCCGGGCATCCCCAAATCTGGGCGCATCACCGCGAAGCGGGCGGTCAGCACATCTACTTCTTGGCGAACATCGACCCTGATCGCCATTGTCAAGCTACGGTCCAGGTGCGCTGTCGGGGACGGGTTCAAGCCTGGGACGCAGCAACCGGGGCTGTTTGTGACCTGCGGGCCCGGACGCATGACGACTTGACCGAAATCGACCTGGACTTCGCTCCAGCGGGTTCTCACTTGTTTGTGATCGACTCAACCCAGGCGCCCCGGCAGGAGACGGACCGTCCGCAAGCGGTCCAGGCGGGAAAAGTGCTGGCCAACCACTGGCGCATTGGCCTGAACGAACCCAACGCACTCATACTGGACACGGTCCAGATCCAGATCGAGGGTATGGACTGGTCCTCCCCCATGCATGTGCTCGATGCCCAGCAGGTCGCGGCACGCGCCGGCACGGGAAGCTGCTATCAACTGCGATACTGGTTTGACACAGAGGAGGCCCTCACAGGTGCGGTATGTCTTGTGATGGAAACCCCTCAGCAGTTCGCAATCTCTGTCAATGGGCAGGAGCTGGACACCTGCCCGGATCGAGGATGGTGGATCGATCCGGCGTTTAGACAAACGGAAATCACCCGGTTCGTTCAGATTGGCCGGAATGAAGTGCACGTAATGGGGAAGTTCAACAGGTCTACCGAGTTCGAGAGCGTCTACATCACAGGGGAGTTCGGCGTCACCTCCCGCTTGGTGCGCCAGGAGAACCGCCTGACCGGCCAGATCTTCGATCGCTATGCTCCAGAGTATGGTCTCCGGTCCCTGCCCCACTCAGTCTCAGGTGACGGCGCCCGTTTTCCCCAAATCGATCTCACCTCCAGCGGCTTTCCATTTTTCGCCGGGCGGATGACGTTGGCGCAACAGGTTGAGCTTCCGTCCATCGCTTCTGATGTCCATCTGGAGATCGATCAACTCAACGCTGCCCTTGTTCATGTGAGGGTGAACGGCAGGCACGCGGGTACAGCCGCCTGGCCACCCCATAGAGTCAAGATATCGGATTACACCCAAGTCGGCGCCAATATGATTGAAATCGAACTGGTTGGTACCTTGCGGAATCTGCTCGGTCCGCACCACTACGCCGGGGGTGACCCCAGGCGCACGAACCCGGAGGACTTTCGAGACAAGGTTCGCTGGACCGATGACTACATACTCACGCCATTTGGCTGGGACCAGGTGCGTCTGTGCTGGTAGCCCGGTTGTGAGTTCCGTCCTGGACCATGGCAGTCAAAGCAGAGCTCGGCAGCCAGTGGCAGTTCTCAGCTAACCCCGGCAGTGATCAAGGAAGCGATTCAGGAATGAACACAGACTGGGTGCTCGGGGAGCTGGCCCCGTACAACGTCACATGGACAACGCCAGGGTGCACGGACCGCAGCGCCATGCCGCTGGGCAATGGTGAAGTTGGCATCAGCCTGTGGGTGCAGGCGGATGGAGAGCTACATTTCTACATTGCCCGCACCGATGCACGGACAGAGTGTGACCGCTGCGTAAAACTCGGCAAGGTGCGGATCAAGATCTTGTCTGACGTGGACCTGATTGGACTGGCGTTTCGGCAGACGCTTGTCCTGAGTGATGGTCGAATCGACATCGATCTGGGTGGAGATGGCGAGAACCATGGCCAAGTCCAGGTCATCGTTGATTCGGGCCAGCCAACCGTATATATCGCCGGCACCTTCACGGTCCCTGTCACCGTTGAAGCGGTCTATCAGAACTGGCGGACGAATCCCCGTCAGGATGCACCTGCCAATTCAGTTGAGACGGCGACGCTAACAGGTGCAGTTGAAGCGGCAGATGTAGTTCGGCAAGTGGAAGAGGGAATTCTGTTCTACCATCAGAACGGGCCCACCATCATCCCATTCCTGGCCGGGCTAGAGGCTGTCAATTCCATCAGCGAAAGCATTCCGGACTGTCTGACCCACCGTGTATTCGGTGGCCTGATGACCCTGGAGGGCGCCGTACCAACCGGCTCGGGTGGACTGATTACCCCACAGCCCCTGCGCTCGTTTGTGGTGCACGTCACAACGCACAGCGCTCAGACGGCAAGTGTGAAGGACTGGCACCATGAGATGCGCTTGCAGCGTGAGGAGGCGCCTGGAGTCACCGAAGCCTTTACACGCACGGCCCGATGGTGGCAGGATTACTGGCAGACGAGCTGGATATTCGTCGAGGGTGACCGTCCGGTGCAGGCGTTGACGATGCCGGGGCTGAGCAATGTGGCTCTTGAGCCCGCTGCGCCAACACAACTGGCGCCAGGGCAATCTGCTGTGACCCGTGCCTACATACTGACACGCTGGATGTTTGCCTGCATGGGTCACGGTGCGTTTCCGATCCTGTACAGCGGTGGGTTGTTCAACCTGATGCCAGGACGCTCGGAGCATCTTGAGGTTCTGACCTTCAGCGAGGCGTTCACTGCCCAACCGGACGGTGAGCCTACGCTTGAGTTCAATCCCGACGAACGGGGGTGGGGGCATTTCTATCTTTGGCAGAACACGCGCCTGCCATACGCCTCCATGCTTGCCCGCGGCGAGGCCGATTGGCTGCAGGTGCTCTTCGATTTCTATCGAAGGTTCTGGGAGTTGGATCGAGGCCGGGCACAACTCTACTACGGCGCCAACGGACAGTACAACACGGAAATCGTACACACCTTCGGGCTCCAACCAGCGCACGTCTACGGCTTGGACCGGCGCGGAAAGCCTGATGGCTATTCCGAGAACCGATGGGGGGGTGCGGTAGACCTCTCCCCAGGGCTCGAGTTGCTCCAGCTAATGCTTGACCTCCACGAGTACCGAGACGATCAGGCCTTTCTTGGGACTGAACTCTTGCCGTATGCCCATGACCTGTTGGACTTCATCGCAACACGCTTCCCTGTGCGCCAGCACGGCAAGATCGTCATTCAACCGATTCAGTCGGTGGAAACCTACTGGGACACCACCAATAGCCTGCCGGTGGTATCGGGTTTGCACGCCGTGGTGGAGCGCATCCTCGCCCTGCCGCCGGACAGGGTCCCCAATCGCGCGTTCTTTCTGCGGTTCCGGCAGATCATTCCCGAGATTCCTGTCGAATTTGCCAAGGACAAACACATCTTGGCGCCGGCGGCTTCGTATGAGTCCGTTCGACACAACAGCGAATCCCCGGCCTTCTATGCCATCTTCCCATTCCGCCTCTATGGACTTGGCAGACCAGATCTCGAACTGGCGATCGACTCCTTCCGTCATGCTTCCGATATCGCCGGCAGCTTTCAGCCCTTCAAGCTGGGCCAATCGCCTGAATATCCAAGCTATTCGGGCTGGCAGCAACATGGCATGGTCGCCGCCTTGCTTGGACTCAGTGAGGACGCGCGAAGCATTCTTGAGCACAACTGTGCGCTGACGAATCCGGGGTATCGCTTCCCGGCCATGTGGGGGCCGATCTACGATGCCGTTCCCGACATCGATCACGGGGCGAACATCCTGACAACCCTGCAATTGATGACCCTTCAGGCTGAAGGCAGCCAGATCCGAGTTCTCCCGGCTTGGCCAGCAACCTGGGATGTGTCGTTCAAGCTTCATGCTCCGCATAACACCACGGTGGAATGTGTGTATCGACAGGGCAGAATCGAGAGACTGGCAGTCGACCCGCCTGAACGCTGGCAGGATGTGAGCTTTCCGGCTCGACTTGATGAACGGGGTGATCAGTAGATGGAAGCCTACCCTGAGAATTGGACCGCCATGTGGATCACCGAATCGTGGCAGAGAGATGCCTATCCTCTGCTAGGTGAACATCTGGCGTTTCGGCGGGACTATGACATTCGCTCTAGGCCGCTGTCCGCACGAATAGCTATCACGGCGTCCATCAGGTATTTCTTGTGGATCAACGGAACGTTCGTTGCGAGTGGGCCAGCGCGCTGCTATCCACAGCGCCAGTGCTATGATGTCGTGGACATCACATCGACGCTTGTAGCCGGCAGCAACGCGTTCGCCGTGGTCGTGCAGAAGCCTTCTGGCATCACCGGCTACTCCCTGATAAACCGTATGGGCCTTCTAGCACATGGTGAAATCGTCTGTGCTGAGGGGTCGACACCCATAGGCACGGACAGCTCCTGGAAGGTACGTAATGCTGCCTGGTATACTGGGACACCCTATACTTGCTCAACTCCCTTAGGCTTTCAGGAGCATGTGCGCGGTGCAGACGAGCCGGACGAATGGAAAACGGCTGAGCCACTCGGTGGATGGGCTGCTGCGTTCTGTTTGGGCGGCGCAGGAACGCCGCCGTGGAAACTTCTCGAACCGGGCAGGACGCAGAGAAGTCTGGAAACGCCGTGTACGCCTCAGCCCTGCTGGCGGGGCAAGACGGGGCGGGAGATGCCGGATGTCCGCTATACCAACCTCGCGCAGACCTTTGAAGCACAGCCTGTGATCGGCGCGCGCTGCACTCGAGAGGAACTGAGTGACAGCCTTGACTCGACCGAGGACAATGTGTACGTGTTTGACTTCGACAAGACGCGCTATGTCCGTCCCGGAGTCGAAATAGTCAGCCAGTCCGGCGATGTCAGACTGGAGTTCTACTACGATCTCTCGCTGCAGGAACGTCCCCACACGATGATGGGCTTTGGTCACGATTCGGAGGGTTTCTGCGACAGCTTTGCGCCCAGCGCCAGAAGCACCTCCTGGATGGGGCTGACACCGCGCGGATGTCGTTTTCTGACGGTAAAGATCGCAGGAGCCGGCGACTGCCGCTTCAGGCTGCGCACGACGACCGTTGACTATCCCTATGCCCAGGACAATCAGTTTGCTTGCAGCGATGCGTTTCTGCAGCGCGTCTGGGACACCTCTGCCGAAACGCTGCGATCCGCTACCACGGATGTCATCGGGGAACCGGTCCGCGAGAACGTCCTCTGGACCTTCGACGGCTGCGTCGGTGGCAAAGCTGCCTTCTACACCTTCGGCGACACAGCCATGTGGCGGCATTGTCTTGAGCTTATCGGTCAGGGTATCGACGAGGACGGCATTCCCAACGCCGTTGTCCCTTCGGGTTACAGCTTCATGGTGCTGATCGACCAGGCCCTCTTCTGGGCGCATTCCTGTCGAGAATACTACTGGGCAACGGGCGACGATGCGTTCCTGGCGAGGCAGTTGCCGGCAGCTGGACGCCTGCTGAGCTTCTGCAGGAGACACTTGACCCATGACGGCCTGTTCATCCCGCCCGGCTACGCATGGCACTGGGTGGATTGGGCCGCCCTGAACAAGGAGCCCTATTCCATGCCCATCAATGGGCTCCTCCTCCTGGCGGCCCAGGCTGTCCAGGCGATGACACAACACTCGTCTAGCGGTTTTGGGTCAGTGCGGGCGCTGAGCGATGAACTGGTCGCCCAACTTGGCCTGGCGCTTATGTCCTTCTATGACCAGGAGGAGAACTGCTTTCGTTCTCATGTGCCGGCGGACACGGTTCGTCCCGTCAGCAGCATCAACCATTCGACACCGGTGGCATTTGATCTGCACAGTAATGCGCTGGCCTGCCTGACGAAGCTCGGCACCGCGCAGCAGCGAGCGGGGGCTGCTGCCAAAATGCTACAGCTCCTGGAAGGAGCAAAGCATACCGTGACGTCCATCGCCGATCAACCCTTTGGCATCGGCTGGTCGCAGCTCGTTCTGGAGCCTCTTTTCGAACAGGGCTTTGTTGAGCAGGGAATGCACATCTTGCGTCGCTATTATGGGCGATTCCTCGAAATGAACGCCGCAACCTGGGGTGAGGATTTCGTGCCGACCGACCACAACACAGCCCACGGCTGGGGCTCGTGTGTGAACTCACTTATTGTGGAGTCCCTTTGTGGCATACGGCCATTGGAGCCGGGTTGGAGCAGGATTGGGTTGTCGCCTCGATTGCCACAAGGCATGACCATGCACTGCCGCATCAAGGTACCCCCTGGCGACATTCAACTCAGGTCTGACACCAGCGGACTCGCGCTCTTGGCGCCAGAGGGTCTCAACGTTGTTACTGATCAGACCACCTGTATCGCAAAGCGCGAATGGATGAGACTGTAGCCAATGCAAGACTATCATCTCAAGTGGCATACGCAGAGCATGCATTCCGCAGAGTCCATGCCCCTGGGCGGCCACAACATCGGCTGCAACGTGTGGGTGGAGCACAGCGAGCTCCTGTTATACTTCCAGCAATCGGGCTGCTTTGACGAGAACGGTTCCATGCTCAAGGGTGGCCGGCTCCGCATCGCGGTCGAACCAGACCCTTTCCAAGACGGCTTCCTGCAGGAACTCGTTCTGGAAGACGGCTGCATTGTCGTTGAAGGCCGCAGCGACCAGGGGAGCGCGCGCATCTTGCTTTGGGTCGACGCGCTCTTGCCTGTGATTCACCTCGACTTGTCCGCGGAATACAGCCTTGCCCTGCGGCTGCAATACGAGACATGGCGCGACGAGGATCGTCGCGTCGACAACCAGTCGTATGAGCTGTTCCAGTGCAAAGAGGTGTGGGGGGATCCGGACAAGCCGGTGATCTTCCACAGGGACCAGGTGGAGGTGACTGGAGCCGACGAGCTCCTCTTCTACCATCGGAATCTGGATGACGACCTGTCTTTCGACCGGGAGATGGACACCCAGGGCCTCCGCGAACACAAGATAACCCTATACAATCCACAGCGAGGCCGGACCACGGGTGGCTTGTTGCAGGCCCCCGGCATGCGCTTCACCGGCACGACGCGGGGTGTCTACGCCGACACCGGCTATCTCGCGTACGGGTTTGAGTCAGTCGCGCCGTCTTCGCAGCAGAGCATTGTGATCTACCTGTTGACCGAGCAGGTCAGTTCGCTCGCACAGTGGCGCAAGGACCTGGCCACGCTCGTGGACACCAGCGAGGCGAGCGGACAGGTCGCGTTCGACAACACGCGCGCATGGTGGCGGGCCTATTGGGCGAAGAGCTTCATCCACATCTGGCCCGACCATGCCGACGCTGACGACCCGTTCTGGCAAATCGGGCGCAACTACCAACTATTTCGCTATCTGTTGGGCTGCAACTACGCGGGTGTTTGGCCGACCAAATTCAACGGCGGGCTATTCACGTTTGACCCAATCCTCGCGGGTAGGAGCCCCTGGTCAGACATCGAGCTGCACTATACGCCCGACTTCCGTCTCTGGGGTGGCGGCTCCCACACGGCGCAGAACCAGCGCTTGCTGTATTGGCCGATGCTTAAGAGCGGCGACTTCGCCCCGATGCGGCAGCATTTCGATTTCTACAATCGCTCGCTCGCTACGGCCCAGATGCGCGCCATGGTGTTCTTCGGCGTAGACGGTGCGGTCTATCCCGAGCAGGTCGGCATCTATGGTTTGTGCCCGACCTGCGACCACGGCTGGGGCAACGAAACGGGCCTGCCCGTCCCTCAGATCCGCTATCACTTCTCGACCCAGCTCGAAGTCGCCCTGATGATTCTCGACTACTTCGAGTACACGGGCGAGGATGTGTCGCAATACGTCGAATTCATGGACAGCGCGGTGAAGTTCTACGACGGGTTCTACGCCCGAGACGACGATCAGGGCAGGATGGTCATTGAACCGGGAAATGCGCTCGAAACCTTCCACCCCGTCAGGAATCCGGTAGACGCCGTGGCTGGCCTCGACTGCGTCCTACGCCGCCTGCTCCGGCTACCGGCAGTGTACGCCTCGCCCGAGCAGAGGCGGAACTGGCTTCGCATCCTGGGACGAGTTCCGGCCCTCTCCTTCCGGGAGAAGGATGGGCGCAAGATCATCGCCTATGCCGAGACCGCGTCTCCCCTCCACAACTGCGAAGTGCCCGAGCTCTACACCGTCTTCCCGTTCGGCCAGTTTGGGCTCAGCAAGCCCGACCTGCAAATCGCGATCGACACGGCCCGGCTCGCACCCGAAAGTGATGATCAGTTAGCGCACATCAGTTGGCATCAGCAGGGTATCCAGTACGCCCGCCTCGGCATGCTGCCTGAGGCCATGGAATTCCTGCTTCGCAAGCTCAGTAACGCTGAGCTACGGACCCCGGTTTTCTGGGGGCCGGGCCATGACTGGACACCCGACCACAACTGGGGTGGCTCGGGCATGATCCAACTCCAGGAGATGTTGCTGCAAGCCGAGGGCGACAGGATCTACCTGTTCCCCTGCTGGGATAAAAAGATCGACGTGTGGTTCCGGCTCTGGGCGCCGCAGAACACCGTCGTCGAATGCCGACTAAAGGGAGGCATCGTCGAACACTTGACAGTGACACCCCAGGAACGACTGCCGTACCTGGAGGTCCTGCTTGACGATTGGCGGTGAACGCCCTTTCTGTCGTCGCTGGGAAACCCACAGCCCCCGAATCTGTACAAGCTTTCCTGATATTGCCTTGTGATTTGTTTCCCATACCAGGGCGTGCAAAGGATGTGCGGCCCTACACTACGAAGGAGTTCGTCAACATGAAGAAGTGTTTTGAGACCAAGGGTTCGACACTCCGTCGCGCAGTGCTGCACCAGTTGCGAGCCGGCGCAGTGACCCTGCTGACGGCTGTTGCCGTCGGCGCCGTCATTGCCGGGTGCGCGGCGGCGCCGGCTGGCGCGCCAATCGCCACGGGCGCGCCGGTTGCTGAGACTGTCGTGGCTTCTTCCGTCGCACAGGCTACCCCGACTGCCGGGGCGGAAGGGCAGGCGGCGCCGACTCAGTCGCTCCTGCCCGCCGGCCGTGGCCCCGGCGGTGACCAGACCGCAATCAAAGCCACGCCGATCCATCAGGATGTCGCCTACGCCTCATCTTCGGCCGCCCAGAAGCTCGACATCTACCTGCCGACTGGTAGCGGACCATTCCCCGTCGTAATCAACATCCACGGCGGTGGCTTCATGGTGGGTGACAAGGCCAATCCTGCCCTCGGCGATGAGCTGCTGGACGCGGGGTATGCAGTCGCCAGTATTAACTACCGCCTGGCTGGTGAAGCCAAATACCCGGCGCAGATCTGGGATGCCAAGGCCGCAGTGCGCTTCTTGCGCGCAAACGCTGCCCAATACAATCTCGATCCGAAACGGTTTGCGGCGTTCGGCCAATCGGCCGGCGGGAACCTGGCCGCGACGTTGGGGACTTCGTGCGGCGTCGCCGCGCTGGAGGGCACGGAGCTGGGAAACGCGGATCAGTCGTCTTGTGTTCAGGCTGTGGTGGATTGGTTCGGCCCCACCGACTTCCTTCTGATGGACCAGCAGTTCACGGGCACATCCTGCCCGGTGAACCACGACGCGGCCAACTCACCGGAATCGCAGGTCATCGGCGCCGCGATCCAGACCGTGCCCGACAAGACCAAGGCCGCCAACCCAATCACTTATGTCTCTGCCAAGGCGCCGCCCTTCCTGATCCAGCACGGCACGGTCGACTGCAACGTGCCGCCGCAGCAAGGACAGCTGCTGTACGATGCACTCAAGCCGTTGATCGGCGCGGACCAAGTGACCTACACGTTGCTGCAGGGCGCAGGACACGGCGGCTCGCAGTTTACCGAAGCCGCCAATCTGAAGGTGGTGGGTCCTCCCAATAGACACGGTTGGCAATTTCTTCAGGCCTTGCAGGGGTCCTTTGACCCTGTGCACGACTTAGTGATGGCCTTTGGCCGGCTGTCAGGCAGGGGAAAAGGGTTGTGCCATCCCCTCTCCGTTGCTTTTTGGCTTCGGAGCGCGTCAAGCCGCTGCCGGCAGGGGAAGTAGCAGCAGTTCCTTGACTGTGAACCGGCGTCGGGTCAGACCGGCTGCCATCGCCGGAGTTCGGTTCCGATAACGCACGACTTCCTCGCCTTTTGCGTTGGTGTTCGTGTACGCCAATCGCAAACTCTCGTGCGGACGAGAGAAATGATAGTACGCCCGGTACCACATCAGGTGCACCTCTAGTTCGACAGGCGCCGCCGCCGTGGACCATGTCCGCCGCGCAAGCCCGGCTACGCTCTGACGAAGCGTCAGATTGACGCGCTCCACAAACGCCGTCTGGATCGTCGCTCGCAGACCACAGCCGTGCAGCCGTTCTCTCAACATTTCCTTGGTGCCGCAGAGCACACGCTGCTCCGTGCCGACCAAACGGCGCCATACCCTGATCTTCTTTAGCTGCGCATAAACCAGCTGCGGCGACACCAACCAGCGCATCTTACCTTCCTCCGTTTCCTGCCACTCACCAAAGTGCGCCGTCAGACTGTAGAAGTAGTGGTTCAACCCGTCGCTCGTGAAAGCCGGCACACAACCAGGCGCCAGCATCGCCGCCAATGAGTGGACTACCCCGTGCGCAGCCTCCTGTGTCCGAGGGCCCAACTGCAACACTGGCATCAGCTTGCTCTCCGCTTCCAGTGCCACCCATAGCCACAGGTCCCGACCTTTCCCCCGTATCTGCACCACCAACTCGTCCAATTGCACGTGTCCAAGCCACAAATCGCGAAAGTAACGCTCGTGCAGACGCTCACCGTGTTCTCCGGCCCGCGCCAGCCAGCAGCGCATCGTCCCTTCACCGTGACCGAACACACGCACCCCTGCCGACAGGTCCACTCCCTCCGCCAATGCCGTCAGCACCTGCGCTACATGCTTGCTCGCCGTCTTCAACTGGTACATGGGTGTCTCCCAGCGTGACGTCACCTTCTTCCCGCACGCCTGGCAGTAGAAATCCTGTATCCGCTCACACTTCCCGTGGCTGCCGTACCCGATCAGCGCATGCAGATTCTCATTCCGAATCCCGCGGTAGGCGCAGTCCCGATTCCGACACGCATGCCCCTCGCTGACGATCTGCTTCTTCCGTCCCCGTTGATTCTTCACCTCTGACCACGGCCGCGGCAGCTCACGTTCTCGCACCACCCGCTCACACCGGCTGGTGTGCTTCTGGCGACAGTACGGGCAGTCATGCGGCGTCCGCGCCCGCATCTGTCGCAGCTTCTTGGCTGGCTCAATCTTCCCTCCCTTGCTCTGCCATAGCTCCCAGAACTGATACAACCATACCAGCATCAAGAAGCTGGTCACAAACACCAGACAGTCGTTGCGATCCATGGGGGAATCTCCTAATCACCGGCTCGAATCAAGCCGATCCCGCAAGGATAATCCCCATCCGACCGCCCGTCCACCTTGCTGATCCTCCCCTGCTGCCGCTTCGCCACCCCTCGGAATTCCCAACCGTCGATAGTGCCAGTACCGGCCCTCGTGATCCTGATTCTGGTGGTCGGGTTGTTTGTACTCTACTCGGCCGACATATTGCTGCAGAATCTGTCCCACTACCAGGGCAACGCCCAGGCGCAGATCGGCAAGCTCGACCAGTGGTTGACGCAGCACCATGTTTCGTCCGGCGCCATCACTTCGGCAATGCAGAAGATCTCCAACGGCTTGTTTTCTGCCATCTCGAAGGGCCTCGCCGCCATCGAACCGATGCTCTTCGTCATCATCTTCACCCCTCTTGTCACCCTGTTTATGCTCCTGGAGAGTCCGGGGTTCCAGGCCCGAATTGAGGGTCGTCTGGCGGCGAATCCGCTGGCTTTGGATAGCGTACATCGCTTTGCCTATCACACGCGCATGTACATTTGGGTCACTACCCTCCTGGGAGTTCTAAAGGGCGGCACGATGGCCGTGATTCTGGTCCTGCTCGGGATCGATTACGCCCTGATCTGGGGTGTGCTCTATTTCTTCATGAGCTTTGTCCCCTATATCGGCATCTTCATCGCCCTGATCCCGCCGGTGCTCATTGCCTGGAGCCAGTACGGCCCCTTGGGCGCCCTGGCCGTCTTTGTCCTGTACGAAGTGGTTGACAATGTCATCAGCTACATTGTCATGCCCAGGGTCATGGGACAGGAGGTCGACGTCTCGATGACGGTCGGCATCCTCACCTTCTTCCTGTTCGCCTGGCTGCTCGGTCCCATCGGCGGCATCCTCTCCTATCCCTACACCCTGGTCATCAAAGACGTGGTGCTGGGCTCCACGGAAGAGACGCGCTGGCTTGCGGCGCTGATGGACATGGGCACACCCAGTCCCGTCGCCGCCGCTGCCGGCTCCCCACAAGACCAGGTGGCCGAAGCGGGCGCCGGCTAGCGAGCGTCGCGTGGTCGTGCTGGCTTGACACATCCCTTCTGATTCGAACTCCGTGAAAGGGTGACTCCAGCAGCGCCGACTGGTATCCCCGTCTGGCCACCCCTCTCGCCGATTCCAGTTGGAGCGTTCAAAAGGCGTATCGGTCCTCTCGCTGGGAACTACTTCTGGCTCCCTGTCCTGTCATCGTCAAGATCGCGGGTTCGATGGTGCATCGAACCCGCGATCCAAATAGCCGGGTTTCAGGCCAAAACAAGCCATAAAGTCCGCCAATTGGCGGACTTTATGTTTGGCGGGAGCGACGGGCGTCGGCCCCTATCCAAGTAATTTTGGGGTGACAGGATTGAGAAGAACTCAAGAGCCTGACTGTTGTTAACTGGGTAGGATGTTACAACGGCGCTATTGGCCTGTCAAAAGACATCTTACGGCAACATGACCAGCTTATCAGGGCGACCAATTGCCTACTCGTCAGATGGTCGGACAGTTGTATGGCCTATTTGAGCAAGTGAGACGGAGCTATGCCGGGGTCGCGGGGGTGATGGACAGGTTCAAACCGACTGCGTGCAAGATAGACAACAGCGTCTCAAGCGTTGGATTCCCTTCGCTTGACAGCGTGCGGTACATGGTCTGTCGATTGAGGTGCGTCGCTTCGGCAATCGCGGCAATACCACCATGCGCTTCAGCGACGTTGCGCAATGCGATCAGAAAAAGCTCGTTCGAGCCCTCTTCGATAGCCGCATTGAGGTATTCAGCGGCCAGATCCGGATCGCGCAGCTCCTCCTGGAGGAATGCGTCGTAACTCTCAGTTCTCATCGCTCAGAAACTCCTTCCAATAACGCTGCGCATCCGCGATATCACGCGCCTGCGTGCTCTTGTCGCCGCCGCACAAGAGAAGAACCACCTGTGCGCCAAATAGGCCGAAATAGACACGATAGCCCGGCCCGAAATGGATGCGCAGCTCGAAAACGCCATCGCCAACGCTCTGGTAGTCTCCGAAGCCGCCCAGCCGCAGACGGTCGATGCGGCTCTGGATACGCGCTTTGGTCTGCTTGTCCCGAAGCGACCGCAGCCAGTCCTTGAACGGTGCTTTGCCATTGCCAAGCACCAGGATCCGTATGTCGCGTTCGCTCGGTTGCATAGGAGCAGTGTCGCCTAAAGGCGATGAATTGTCAAGCAGGGATCTCGTTCCTGGTTCTTCCACTATATATGATCGGGAGTTCCAGAAGACTGCCGTCTCGACTCTTGAGGCTTGGCGGCGCACTCCATGACGTTCAAGTCAAAGGTCCGGAACTCAAGTTGAACGTCCTCAGATTCCTGTGTCAGAAGCAGCCGAACGGATGTGCGAAAGAGCCAGGACGGGCCCAGCAGGTGCGCAACTTCGTCTGGCTGCGCGAGGAGACACAAACCGAACTACGCTGTCTCATCCGTGATCATGACAAGAAGTACACGCCTTGTTTTGATGCGGTCTTCCTGTCCGAAGGCATGGGGATTATCGCCACACCCTACCAGGCGCCAAATGCCAATGCCTTTGCGGAAAGGTGGGTCCGCACCTCCCGGGAAGAGTGCCTGGATCACATCCTGATTCTCAGCGATGCCCATCTGCGCCGCGTTCTGACCGAATTCGTCGCCTACTACAACACCCGCCGCCCACACCAGAGCCTGAATCAGCAGTCTCCGGTCACGCGCACGCTGCCGCTGACCGCCGGTCCCGTCGCCTACCGGCCGGTGCTGGGGGGCATCATCAAGGACTACTTCAGAACGCAAGCGCTGTTGACGGCGTAGTCTGTTTGAGGGGGGAGTTGGGCAGCTGCTCAGTGGAAGGCGACGATCGGGCGGATGTTTCTGTCAAACGAAACGGGGCGCGTTTGACGGTCAGAAAGGGGCGCGACTTGGCAGCTGGCAGAGAAAAGTGTTGGCTGAAACGGGGCGCGTTTGACGATCGAAAAGGGGCGCGTTGGGTGGTGTGGGAAGGTGGTACAATAAGGTCGTTCGTGCGGAGGATAGAGCAACTGCAGGAGTGCAACTCGAGCGCCGCGGCGAACGACCGTCGACAGGGCAGAGAGGGTGAACTGAGTTCGCCGCTCTCTGCTCTCGACTGTTTGGCCCTGTCGATGGTCTCTGAAAGCGATAAACTCATAGGGTGGTTGGAGGAAGCCGGTACCCGAAGGGAAGAGCAGGCTGTCAGGCGGGAGGCTGGCGCAGCATGCGTTCGCGGAAGCGGAAGGACTCTCCCACGAATTCGAGGATCACGGCACGATGGGTCAAGCGGTCGAGGAGTGCGGCGGTGAGCTGTTCATTGTGGAAGACCTGGGTCCAGTCGGCGAAGCGGAGGTTGGAGGTGATGAGCAAGGAAACGCGTTCGTAGAGGGTGGAGCAGAACTGGAAGACCAGATGGGCGCCCTCAGGCGAAAGCGGGATGAAGCCAAGTTCGTCGATGACGATGAGGTTGTACTTGAGGGCGGCTGTCAGGAGGCGAGTCAGTTGTTGCTTTTCCTGGGCCAGGGTCAAATCATTGACCAAACCCGCAGCGTTGTAGAAGCGGACATTGTGCCCTTGCCGGCACGCTGCCAGCGCCAATCCGAGCGAAACGTGGGTTTTGCCCAGGCCCGGATTGCCCACCAGGATGATGTTCTCTGCTCTTTGCAGATAGGCGCCGCGGGCCAGATCGAGCACCTGCGCTTTGCTGAGGCTGGGGACACAGGAGAAGTCGAAGTTCGCCAGTTCCTTGAGGAAGGGGAAGCGAGCTGCTTTGATGCGCCGGACTTCACGGTTGAGCTCGCGCTGGTGCACCTCCTGTTCGGCCAGGGAGAGCAGGAAACGGTCGTAGGTGAGATTGGCCCGGGCGGCGTCCTCAGCGAACTTGGGATAGTTCTGGATGAAGGTGGGCAGCCGCAGTTGCTTGAGATAGGTGTTCAGCAGCAGGTTCTCGGTCATGGGCGCACCTGCAGCAGTTGCTCGTAGCGATGCAAGTCCACGGGTTGAGCGGCGATGTGAGCCAGGTGCGGGTGGTCATGTAAGTCGAGCGGTGGCGGACTGACGGCGGGATGGCGCAACTGGTGCAGACACAGCTTCACCCCATCCACATGTGCACAGCCGTAGGTGAGTGCCTGTTGAACAGCCTGTTCGATCTGCTCGGCCGGGAAGTGTTCATGGAGTTCGAGTATTTGGATGAAGTGACGGACGGCAGCGCCGTTTTCCTCCACAGCCTGCAGGTGCGCCAGGAGTTGTTCATAGACTGGCGGCCACTGGCTGCGCCAACGCCGGATCGGTTTGGCATGGACGAAGGCTCCCGGGCGTTGCGTCAACAGGGGAAGGTAGTGCAAAGGGTTGAGAATCTCCCGTCCCTTTTCATAACAGCGGGGATGGCGGGCGATCACGCCTGTGTCATCGAGAATCTCGATGTGCGTCGCATAACCCTTGACCACCAGTTTCGCCTGTACCCGACGACTCGGCACCGAATAGTGATTGTGGTCGAAGATCACTTGGCTGTACGGCTTCAGCGCCACCGGTGTGGTTGTGTAGCAGGGAAAGGGCTCCGCCGGCAAGGGCCGCAGCCACGACCGCTCCTGTTCCCAGGCCGCCCCGATCGTCAATGCCTGCCCTGACACCTGCCGGCGATCGTCGGCCAGACAAGCGGCCAGAAGATGCTCATTCAGCGCCTCCCACGAGGCGATCTTGGGGATCGGCACCAGGAAATTGCGCCGCACGAAACCCACTTCCTGTTCTACCCCACCCTTCTCGTGCGCCTGGCCAGGCGTGCAGAAGTGACTCTCAAACAGGTAGTGGCTCCGGAACGCAACAAAGTGCTCTTGCTCCTGGCGATTGCCTCCGCCCAGGATTTTTGCCACCGCCACTTTCGCGTTGTCGTAGGTGATTCGCCGCGGCACCCCTTGAAAGTACGCGAATGCACTCACGTGACCATCGAAAAAGGCCACCTGGTTCTGCGTCGGGTAAGCCTTCACAAAGACCCGCCGCGAGTAGTTCAGACGCATCACGAACAGCTGCACCTTGACCCGCTGCCCCGCCAGCTCAACCCAAGCTTCGCCCCAATCCATCTGGGCATCACCGCCAGGGTCGAACTCCAGCGGCACATACACTTGGGGCCGCCGCTTGTCCTTCCGCTGTTGCGCCACATAGCCTCGTACCGTCGATTCGCTGCCTTGATATCCCATCGCCCGAATCGTCTCATAGATCTGATGGCTCGTGTACCGCTGCTTCCGTGGCGCCTTCTCGTTCCCTGCCAGCAGCTCGGCAATCGTCTCCTTGTACTCCCCCAACATCGGCGCCGCCCGCGCCTGCTGCAATGTGTACGCCTCAGCCGCCGCTGAAGCCAACGCTTTCTTGATTGTCTTCGGCGAATGCTGTAACTCCCGGGCAATCTGCCGGATGGACTTCTGCTCCTTGAAATAGGCGATCCGAATGCGTTCTCGGTCCTTCACAGTGATCATCTCCTGGTTCCGCCTCCCATGAAAAATGCTCCCTCCATGGTAGCGGATGAGGTCGTCTCCGCGCCCCTTTTCGACCGTCAAAACTCGCCGGGTCGCGCCCCTTTCTTATAATCGAACACA
>JAKOVB010000063.1 GCA_029782295.1 Pseudomonadota bacterium | reverse complement strand
GGACTTATGCTTCTGCGTTGAGGCGCCACGATACAGACTGGGCTCGAGCGTCCTGTGCAGCTTCGGCTGGCCGCGAAAGAAGACTCCGCAAGTTCGGCTTTTCCCAAGCACGTGCTTCAGATAACCGGAAGCCTGCACGAAGACATGCTGATTGAATACATCAAAGACGTGCAGGCCAGAAGCGTCATCTTTCGTCCACGCTCCATGCTGTGACTTGAGCTTGCTGAGTCGTGAGGAGTGCATGGGTGCAAGGTCCGGTGGCTGTGCTTTGGGGCCTTGTATGTTCAGCCCACCGATTCCGCAGAAGAATCGGTAGTTGCGCAGGAGCCGGCGGCGCCTGCGGTTGCCGACCCGACAGCCCGTTGAAGCCTTGGGCTTGCGAGCCCACACGTTAGCGTGGGGCGTCGGGTCGCGCGTTCTCGTAACCCGAACGGTTGATCGGGCCCTCGCGAGCCCGGATTCTTGCAAGGCAGGGTATCGGAATGAGCAACCCAGACTCCTTCGTCGGCGTGGACGTGGCCAAGGCCTGGATGGATGTGGCCTGGCTGGGTGGCCAGACGCTTCGCTTGGACCACACGCCCGAGGCCATCGCCGGCTTGCTCGAGCAGCTGCGCGCGCAGCCGCCGGTGTTGGTGGTGATGGAGGCCACCGGCGGCCTGGAGACCGAACTGGCCAGTGCGCTGGCCGCCGCCGGTATGCCGGTGGCCGTGGTGAACCCGCGCCAGGTGCGTGACTACGCCAAGGCCTGCGGCCGCCTGGCCAAGACGGACCGCATTGACGCGCAGGTACGGGCCGCCTTCGCTTGCGCGATCCGCCCGCAAGTGCGCGCGCTGCCCGACCAACACACGCGGGCACTTGGCGATCTGCTGGCGCGCCGGCGTCAGCTGGTGGAAATGCGCGTCCAAGAGAAGCTGCGCCTTCAGCAGGCCTCGTCGGTGCAGCCGGCCAGCCTGCGCGAGCACATCGAGTGGCTGGACGAGCGCATCGGCCGGCTGGACATCGACCTGACGCACGCACTGCGCAGCTCGCCAGCGTGGCGTGACAAGGACGATCTGCTCAAGGCGATCCCGGGCGTGGGCTCGCTCACGCGCGCAACGATGCTGGCGCTGCTGCCCGAGCTCGGGTCGCTGAGCCGCAGGCAGATCGCGGCGCTGGTGGGTGTGGCACCGTTCAACCGCGACAGCGGCCAGCACCAGGGCGGGCGGGTGATCTGGGGCGGACGCGCGCAGGTGCGGCGCACGTTGTACATGGCGGTGGTCGCCGGACTGCGCTGCAACCCCGTCGTTCGTGGCTTCTACGACCACCTGCGCGGCCAAGGCAAGCCCGCCAAGGTGGCCATCACCGCGTGCATGCGAAAGCTGCTCACCATCATGAATGCCATGCTCAAACATCACTCGCCTTGGACGCCTGGGCTTGACATGCAACACAGTTGCTAACGTCCAGCGTCCGCTGGAGAGCAGTGTTAGGAAAGGCGGCAAGCGAACCGCCGTCTTGCCAGCGCCGACTTTCAGACAAACGCTACCGTGAGTAGCTGCCGTCAGGCATTCTCTGGTAGTAAGAACCATCCGACCCTGAGTAACTACCATCAGGCATTCGCTGATAGTACGAACCGTCCGAACCGGAGTAACTTCCGTCGGGCATTCTCTGTTGGTAGGTACCGTCAGAATTGGAATAGCTGCCGTCAGGCATGCGCTGGCTGTAGCCGCCCCTTGAGTCTGAGTAGCTGCCGTCTGGCATTCTCTGATAGTAGGTTCCATCCGAACTGGAAATGCTGCCATCGGGCATCCGCTGCAAATATCCTTGGGCGAAGACGCTTGAAGCTGCGAGAAGTGAAGCTGTAAGTACGACTACGGTTGGTTTCAGTTTCATCTGGTACTCCTTTCCTAACGTTCGAGCTAAGCGGCAGACACCGGCTTGCCGGTGGCTGTCCGCTTGGGCGAAGGGTTAGCCGTCTTGGCCCTGTAGGGAGCCAGTTCCTCGCGCAGTACATTCCTGAGGGCTCCCACTGTCAGCGGCCGCTCGTCAGCTGGCTTTCGTTTGGACGTTTCGATTGCAGCTCGAAGCGCCGAGTTGATCATCGTCTGGTATCCCGTTCCTTGCGCCTCTGCCCTGGCACGGAAGTACTCGATGACATCGTCGTCGAGCATGATGGTGATCCTCGTCTTGCCCCTTGAGGCAAGAACGGAACCTCGCTTCCCCTTCGAGAAGTCGTACTCCTTACGCATGGTATTGCTCCGCTTCACGTCTGCTGCACCTGCGCGCGGAGATCAACCGAATGCGGTTGCCGCGCGTCGTATGGACAACGACAAGGATCCGGCCGAGAGCGTCCATGCCGAGCGTCACGTATCGCGCCTCCCCCTCCGAGTCGGGATCCTCGATGGTTACCGCGAAGGGATCACGAAGTGCTTGTTCGGCGTGCGCGAAACTGACCCTGTGCTTGGCCAGGTTTGCCCGGGCTTTGACCGGATCGAACTCGATGTCCACGGGACAAGTATGCATATGCTATGCATATTGTCAAGGCCGACGCAGTGCGGTGAGCGTGCCAAGGCGGCTAACGTTGGACATGAGCGGCGGTCAGCGGGCGGCGAAGCCGACCGCTGGCCGTTCGCTCGATGGACCGGTTAGGCCGCATCACGGAAGGTGCCAACGCGACCGCACCTCCGATAGGGTGGAGTTGAGCCGCCGAAACTCTTCACTGATTCCCTCGAGCTCGTCAATGGTGTACTCGATGGTCTGTTGCACGTCAGAACTCGGAAGGCCCACGATAACGAGTGCCGTCTGCCTATGCGGCTCGGCGCTCCATCTACCATGAACGAGTTGGTTCCTCTGTAATCGTGCCGCATGGGCCTTCGAGATCCAGGCCTTCATTTCCGGAACTGCCCTCGGCGCGACCTCGGGTGCCGTCATCACATAGTTTTCCACGAACGCCAGACGCGTTTTGAAATTCAAGGAGTCCACCTTTGTGGCTTGGCCATCCTTGCCGAGGTGACGA
>JAKOVB010000041.1 GCA_029782295.1 Pseudomonadota bacterium | reverse complement strand
GTCGACGAGGCTCAACGACAACTCGGGACGGACCTCTTCAGAGCTAGTCAAGAGGAAAAACGGCTTCTTTCCGAGATTGAAGCCTTGGACGCGAAAATCCGCGAGTACGACTACTTGCCGGCGCTGGCAGAGAAGATCGCGGCCCTGGAAGGGCTGTTGACCGCTGTCCGCGACGCACAACAGCGCCTCGGGACGCTCGAGGTCGCACAGCAGAAACTTACCGCCATCCAATCTCAGAGGGCCCAGGCCCTAACGGTTTTGGTCAAGTGGAGAGGCCTCCGCGAAGCTGCCTCGCACCTGGAATCAGCCGAAGCCGATCACAGCAAGGCCCAAGAGCTCGCAAAGCACCGAGTCAGCCTCGCGTCCATCTCGACCCAGCGCGAGCAGTGGTCTAAATACCTGGCCCGCTGGACCAACCTGCCCGAAGCCAGAAGCCTGGCGCTCGAAGCCGATGCCGCCTACTCGCGGGCCGCATCGCTCACAGGCCTCAAGGAGGCATTGGCAGCGACCCGTGCCGGCCAGGTGAAAGCGCAAGCTGCCATTGGCCGGTGGGCTCACCTCGAAGAGACTGAGGACCTGGTTGCCCAGTGCTTCGTCGTAAGCACCAGGGCCGACAACCTGGAGCGGCTGAGTCTCAAGTTGACAGACCTGAGCGCCCAGATCGCCCAAATTTCGAAGACACGCAACCGTTGGGCCGGGCTCGACGAAGCAAGCAACGCCCTGTCCGCGGCGTCTGGTGCAAGCGAACGGTTCCTCGCTCTGACCCGATTGTCTGACGCTCTCATGAAGGTTCGTCAGGCCCAGGTGGTAGCCGAAGCCGAGTTTGACCGTCATGCAAAAGCTCTGACCGACGCTCAAGTGCAATACCGCGACATGCTCATATCCCTCGGTACTTGCCCAGTATGCGGTTCGAAAATCGACCCATCTCTCCTGAAGGAGGTTGCATAAGCAATGACTTTCAACATGAGTGCCCCCACGACTTCTGGTGACGCCATTCGCCTTCAAAACCTGAAAGCTCTCATAGAGAAAGGCCG
>JAKOVB010000040.1 GCA_029782295.1 Pseudomonadota bacterium | reverse complement strand
AACCCAGGCAGCCACTGCCTTGGCAGCCGCCGCGGAGGCCTCAAGGCCAAGCAGGATCCACTTGCCCACCAGGGTGGCGAAGTGAGCGACTTGCGCGCCTGCCGAAACGGCGGCTTCTGCCCCGGACGCTATCCACCCGGCAGCCATCTTGCCGAAGGCAATGGATGCCTGCACCCCGGTATTGATAAGTGCCGGTATCAGGAGCACCGACAGTCCGCTCGCAATGTCCTCTACAATCGGCCTGATGGTCGGCCAGTTGTCACGCATCCACTCAACCGCAGTGTTCACCGGCTCTATGGATGTCTTGAGCCTCTCCCATGCTGATACAGCTGTGTCGGTTACGTTAGTGACAACCTCGCCTATTTTCGCGATACCCTCTGCAAATGTATCGCCGATGGTCGGTATTTCCGGGATGTCGAGCCCTGGAAAGTCCATGTCGCCGAACATATCGGCTGCGCTCATCTGATCTTGGACTTGGTGCACCTCGTCAAACGACTGCAAACCGCTAGATGCAGCCTCTTCAGCCATTTCTAACGCACCGGCAAGCCCCTCTTGGGCCTTGGCCGCTCCATCTGCAGCAGACGCAGCCTTGTCAGCCTGCTCCGCTATCTGCGCGGTGGTCTGAGCCGACTGCAGCGCCTGAGCAGCGGAGCTTTTGAGTCCGTCAGCCAGTCCCATCACGGCTTGCGCTGCGCCACTCAATCCCGGCACAATCCACGATATGGCAGTAATCATCATGCCTACGCCACGCACTATGATGCTGGATGCGTAGAGCACCGCTGCGCTAACACCAGACCAGACACGAGTTGCGAACGCGGAGAACTTGTCCCAGTTGGCAGCCAACAGGATAGTCGCGACTACAGCAGCGCCAATGCCCAGGATCGCTAGCTTGACGGGCCCTCCTGCGAGATATGTCAGGGATTCGCCCAGCGTAGCAGCGCCCATGCGCCAGGACGTAAACGCAAAAGCCGCATTGGCCGCTAAGGATTGCAAAGTAGCGATAAAGCCTAAACCACCAGCGATAGTTCTATTCAATAAGGCAAAAGCCAAAGTGGCCGGCCCCACTGTGGCAAGAAGCAACAACATATTGCCCGTTACCACCCGTACAGGTCTGGGCAGGCGCTCAAAACCTTCGGCCAGCCTTTGCAGGCCCCGGGTCAATGCTTCGGCCTTTTCCAATGCCATCTCCAACAAAGGAGCAAAAGCCCCGCCGAAGCTAATGGCCGCATTGTAGGCCCGGTTCCGGATCATCTGCAACCGGCTGGCGGCTGTCTTGTACCGTTCGTTAGCTTCGTTTATAAGTGCTACGTTTTCTTCCCATGCCTTTGTACCCATATCAATAGATCGACGCAATAAATCCCCGGCCCCGGCCACCGACAGGAAGGCCCGCATAAGTCTCTGATCTGTCAGGCCCAAGGTGCGCAAAACAGCAAAGGCTTTATCCCCACTTGCGCCCAGTCCCTCAACAAAGCGGGTAAATGCTTCTCCGGCATCCTCCCGCCAGGCCGTTGCAAATTCTGCCGCAGACATTCCGGCCACCGCCGCAAATACCTGCATGTTCTTATTCCCGGTGGCCACGGCCTCCGTCATAGACTGCAGGACCTTGCTGACAGCAGTACCGCCAGCTTCGGCACCAACACCGACAGAAGCAAAAGCGCCCCCAATAGCCAACACCTGGGATTCAGTTAAACCTGCAATCCGACCAGCACCAGCGATCCGCTGTCCAAATTCTACGATATGGCGTTCGGTGGTGGCTAGGTTATTACCCAAGGCTACAACCGTCGCACCGTAGCGGTCAAAAACCCTCTGCCCACTCTGCATAACGTTCGCCATTTGCGCCAGGGCCACGGCCGCTTCCTCGCTTGCCATGTTGGTGGCTGTGCCCAACATGGCCATCGTCTCGGTAAAACTCTCGATATTCTCTACTTGGATTCCAAGTTGTCCGGCGGCCTCGGCGATACCCGCCAGTTCTTTGTGCGTTAGAGGGAGCCTTTCGGCAATTTGGCGAAGCGATTGGTTCAATTCGGAGAACTGTTGTTCTGTCGCCTCAACTGTCTTTCTGACCCCGGCGAAAGCATCTTCCCAGTCAACCGCCGCATTGCTTACAGCGGTTAACCCGGCCACAATAGGAGCGGTGACACCGAGCGCCCACTTGCGCCCAATGCTCTCCATACGGCGGGAGGCCTGCATAAATTCCCTCTCGGTAGATTTTACGGCCCTTGCAGCACGCCCCAGTGACCGTTCAAAGTCAGTTGTGCTGGCCCGCAAGACAACCGTCAAAGTGCCTACTGTCGCCACGTTGTCACCCCCTCACGCACCTAATAGACGGAAGCGGCGACCCCTATTTCGGATCGCCGTGTGTTGCCTCCATAACGTTCTGCCAAAGCTCCAAGATTCTCGCTTGTTCCTCCCAGCCTTGTTCTTCCGCCCGCTGCGGTTCTCTCTGGGGCATAAAGTCGCTTGGCTGGAAAGGTTTGCGTTGCCGTTTGGTGTCTCGGTTGACGTTAGCAATAGTGGCGGCCACCATCCCGGCCCGCCAGTCCTCTACCTCAGT
>JAKOVB010000005.1 GCA_029782295.1 Pseudomonadota bacterium | reverse complement strand
TCGTCAACGATTGGTCTGAGCTACCGGACCCAACGGAGACCCCAAAAGGTGCCACTGCTCAGTTAATCGGCACGTTTGACGTGCGTCAGAACAACGGGGCCGAGTGGGTGGAGGTGGTACTGTGAGTCAGCTAACGCTTGTGGGCATTAAGCGGTTGCAACAGCGCATTGATGAGCTGGAAACGCGCTTGCCAGGTGCGCCGATCTATGGAGTGTATTGGGACAAGGGGCCGGACCCGACCCTCATTCGCACCCATGACGCTGTGGGTATGGAGGCGGCAGTAGGTGTCGATGGGCAGTGGGTACACAATGACTTTGACCGAGCCGAGATTTTTGGCGAGATGGGTCCGGTGACGGACGAGTACGGCAATGTGTTCATTCGCATCCCCAAAGTCTATATCCGCAAGACGGACGGTCCCGGCTACAAGACCTGGGCCGTGAGCAAGCATAAGCACCCAGGCTTCTATTTGCCCTGGTGTTTTTGGGACCACGAGCGCAAGCGGGAACTGCCCTACGTAGATGTGGGCAAGTATTTGGCATCCCTCGGTGACGGCAACCGCCTACAGTCCGTGCCTGGTGAAATGCCGTTGGTCTCCGTCAACATCGTCAACATGCGCAACTATGCACGCAACAACAACGTGGACGGCCAGCGCGGGTACCAACAGCTAGATATACACACCTACGATGTGATTCGGACTCTGCAAATTATCGAGTTTGCGACACTCAACATGCAGTCGATCATGAGAGGGTTTGCAGACGGCCGGTATAGCTCGGATGATGTGATCACCGTGGGAGAAACGAACACGAACCGTGCGATAGTGTCGAACGCGACCGCATCAGGCTATGAGGTGGGACAATCCATCGCAATCGGGACATCGCACAGTAACAACAGCGTGTCAGGTACGGCGCGGGAGATCCTCGCCATTGAGCCGTACGATGCGGAGAACACAGCGATTGTGTTCGACGGTGACCCAGTTGATACGGAAGAAGGCCACGTCGTTGCCAACCGCGCCTATAAGACAGGATGGTCGAGTCGCATCGCGGCGTCGTCAGGCGGTATCGTGAGTCTGTCGAGCGGGCGATACCCATGCATGTATCGGGGCATTGAATCGCCCTATGGCGACATCTATCAGTTTGTCGACGGGATCAACGTTAACGACTGGCACGCTTGGGTAGCTACGAACCCGGCCGACTATGCCAGCAATCTGTTTGCGGCCCCGTACGAGCCATTAGGCTACACCAACAGCGATACAGGCGGTTACGCGACAGAGATGGGCTGGGACCCAGCGCATCCGTACGCGGAGTTTCCTGTGGCAGTTGGTGGTAGCGCCACAACGTACTATAGTGATCACTACTACCAAAACACAGGGCAACGCATCGCTCCCGTCGGCGGTTCCTGGCTCAACGGCTCGATCGGCGGGCCGTCGTTATGGGGCCTGAACACCTCGTCGTCGGCCGCGGCCGTGTTCTTGGGCGGGCGGCTGGTGAAGAAACCATTATGATGACTAAAGCGTGTACTAAGCGCGGACGTGAGCTACCCCTGACCGATTGACAAGCAGAGGAGGGGCGTGTCATGATAAAGACTTACGGAATCATTCAAAACGGGCAACTGGTGAGGGTTAACCCAGGATACCCCGGGGCCAAACCTGTCGTGTACGAGGATGTGTCCCTATTTGACCAGGAGACGCAGTACGTCGTGCAGT
>JAKOVB010000019.1 GCA_029782295.1 Pseudomonadota bacterium | reverse complement strand
TGGGCTGGTTTTTGGGCGACCGCTGGGACCCCCAAACAAAGCAGCACCGGCTCACTTTTATGGAACCCCCCATCGACAAGAATGCCTCTACAGCGGATTTCCGCTTTAGCTGGACGAGTGATTTCTATATCCAAGAGCTTGACCACACGGATCGGCACTATCGCAACGCCATCATTGTTGAGTATTGGGATGAAGAACTGGAGAGAGTGAACACCGTTGAGGTGTCACAGGAACTTGAGCCAGGCATGGTGCGGCGTGCCGCCAAGTTCGGTCTTGGTAAGACGGAACTAATTCGAACGGAAACAGAAGCGATTCGCTTCGCAAACGCTGCGCTCCATGACTTGAGTGACGACACTACGCTAAGTCGGGTGACCATGCCGCTTTTCCCCCAGCTCGACACATTTCACGGCGTGGTAATCAGCAATCCTCGCGTAGCTTCGGAGGACTTGTTCTTCGGTGTCGATACCGTTCGACATACTTTGGACTTCGTTTCACAGAAATTCACGACCGAGTTTGTAGGTAGCGGCAAGGTTGTGGGCGGTCGGGAAAAATGGAGGCGTATGCAAACCCGTCCTGGGCTACATGAACCAACAAAGCCAGAGGATATTGGCGGCGGCGGTATTGCGCTCCCAGCACCTAAAAACGTGAACGTAAGGTCGGTCATGGGCGGATTGGAAATCAATGTACCGCCTCCGCCTACACACTCATGGCGGTGGTCCCACACAGAGATATACTTAAGTGAAAACCCAGGCTTTACTCCCGGCCCATCAACGCTTGTCTCCTCTGGGCGCAACACAACGTTTAGCCTAGGCGGTATGGCGGGTGGCATCACAGTGTACGTCCGCGCCGCGTATGTCGATGCGGATGGCAGGCGCGGCCCGTACAGTGATGAGGCGCAGGGCGAGACGGGGAAGGTAGAGGAGACGCCAGACTTAACGCCACCGGCTAAACCGACGGGCCTTTTGGCCATCCCCGTCCTGCGTGGCTTCTTACTCGTGTGGGACCGCCACCAACCGCCACCGCCATTGGACCGATACGAACTCCAATATGATACGCGTCCGGCGCAGAGCGGCACCTGGGAGGGCAACTGGCGAACTGCATCTGACGAGGTACGCAACGCCTTTTTCATGCACGTTGGCCTCGACTACACGCTGGAATACCGCTACCGGGTACGCGTCGTGAGCCGAGCTGGCCTCGCGAGCGACTGGAGCGATCCAGTCGCGGCGGGCGAGCCGGGCAAGGCCAGCTTAGCCGAGGACGTCGTCGGCAAGCTCGCTGGCGACTACCTGGACGACGGTATCATTGACCCCCGGCATCTGGGAGATGTCATTCGAAATGAGCGGGACGAATGGAACCAGACCGTAGCAAAGATCAATTTCCAGGACGAAATCACAGGCACGATTGCGTCGGTGTCGGACACGACCCTGACGGCCAGCGGGTCACCGTTTGACGACCGCGACCTGAGCACACTGGTGGTGAGGGTGACGCGCGTTGTTGACGGCGTCACCTATTACGTGCTGCGAGGTATTAGATCAAACACGGCCAACACGCTGACGATCGACAAGGAATGGCCGACAGGTCCTTTTCGACCAAACCCGGGGGACACGTTTTCGGTAGGCACGGCGGCACTCGAGGTAGGCACCGCCTTTGACCAAACCTCCAGCACGATCTCGCTAACGGCTGCAGAGGCATCCGAAGCGGCGGCGTACATCGCCGCACTCAACATTACGCCGCAGGAAATTAGCAGCGCAGTAAGCGAGATCTTCCCGGAAGGTACCGGGAGTCAAAGTGCAATCCAGCAGCTCGCTGACCAGGTGTCCATTAGAGTGCAGGCGATCGACCAGGAAACCGGGAATCCCGTGCAGGCGCAAATTTACGTCACAGTACAGCAGGGGCAAAGCTTCATCCTTCTGGACGCGAGCCGGGTTATTGCGCCCGGGACGATCGAAGCGGACCAGCTGGCAGCAAGGGCGATAAGGTCCGAGCATATTGATGCAGGAGCCATCGAGGCCGAACATTTGGCAGCGAAGTCAATTAAGGCCGAGCATTATGAGGATCTCCGCAACAACCTGGTCTACAGCAAAACGGACTCCCTTGACGCTGACCACCCGATGGAGATGGCAATTTACATCCCGTCGGAGACCACGAACATTGTAGCGGCCTACCTAGTGGCCCAGGCGTTGCCGTTCCGAGCATATAGCAAGGGCACGGCTGGTGGCGGCGGGATGTACACCACGACGACGGAGACGGGGGACCATTATCATATATTGTCAATATATCAAGCCCCGAGCACGACAATCATGGGGTTTGCAGACCTAAACGTCAATGTACAACCACACTCCCACTCCATAGAGATAAGTGGTACTGCGCAAGGTGGCACGCATACGCACAATATCAGTGTATCGGGCACTACGGCCCCGGACGGCGGTCATAGCCATGCAGTATCGTATTCGGGCGATACCGAGGGTGCGGGGCAACATTGGCACAGCGACGTCGAGGTGACAGGGTACACTACCGATGGCGGTGAGCATGGGCACGAAGTTTCCGTCGACGGAGATACAGGAGAGACGCTGGGGCATAGCCACTCCGTCTCGGCTTACGGGAGCACGACATCGGGTGGTTCGCACAGCCACAGCATATCGGCGTCCGGCTCCACGGGGATGTCGGG